>NZ_JBHRSZ010000007.1:0-882947 GCF_042646085.1 Litoribrevibacter euphylliae
AGACTAAAATCCAGCCTCAAAGGTTTCTAACACACCCCCCAACAAGCATTCAGAAAAAGAAATCACACAACGAAAAACACAATCCCAACAAAAGGCACGCCCCTAAAACGCAAAAAGACGAGCAATGCCCGTCTTTTTTATAAACCTAATAAAGAAACTGCTATATAGCTCTTACTCGCGCAAACTTTTTCTTACCCGCCTGAATCACATGCTCGGCACCAGCTTGCATCTTAAATGTAGACTCTACAGCTTCCTGATCCACCTTAACTGAACCACTCTTTAGCATATCTCTTGCTGCATTCGAGTTCTTAGTTAATCCGGCTTTATTAAGAATGGCAGAGATTGGCATTTCATCCTGACCATCAAATGCTACTTCAACTTCTGGAATATCATCAGGCAACTCACCATCTGCCAAGCGATTCCCCGCTGCCTTGTGTGCATTTTCTGCCGCCTCTTGACCATGGAAGCGTTCAATCAACTCACGAGCCAGCTCCATTTTGATATCTCGAGGATTAGCACCATCCTCAACAGAAACCTTTAGCACATCAATCTCTTCAATCGACTTAAAGCTCAGCAATTCAAAGTAGCGCCAAATCAAATCATCCGGCATAGATACGATTTTCTGGAACATATCACCAGGCGCATCATTAATACCCACATAATTACCTAATGACTTAGACATTTTCTTAACGCCATCCAAGCCTTCAAGAATCGGCATCATGATCACTGCTTGAGGCTCTTGCCCGAAATGCTCTTGCAGTTGACGGCCAGCCAGAAGATTGAAACGCTGATCGGTACCACCTAATTCAATATCGGCTTTCATTGCTACAGAGTCATAACCTTGAATCAATGGATACAAGAACTCATGTATCGCAATACTTTGACCGCCCTTAAAGCGTTTCTTAAAGTCATCACGCTCCAACATACGTGCCACATTAAACTGCCCAGCCAATTGAATCATATCGGCCGCTGATTTTTTACCCATCCATTCAGAGTTGAACATAACAGTAGTCTTTGATTCATCAAGAATCTTGAACACCTGCTCTTTATAGGTTTGAGCATTACGCTGAACGTCTTCTTCGGTCAAAGGAGGGCGCGTTGCGCTTTTTCCGGTTGGGTCACCAATCATCCCGGTAAAGTCACCAATCAAGAACAGAACATCATGCCCCAGATCCTGAAACTGCTTTAGCTTATTAATAAGTACGGTATGACCTAGATGTAAATCGGGTGCGGTTGGATCAAAACCAGCTTTAATTCGTAGCTTGCTGCCTGACTCCAGCTTTTTAATTAAACCTTCTTCTGGCAGAATTTCTTCCACACCACGTCTAATAATCTTCAAAGACTCTTCAACACTTGCCATTTTTTATCCAACTTTTCTTGAACGAAATACATCACTTAGGGGTCAAACGGTCGCGAATTATAACACTCACTTACAAGAAAGCGACCGAACATTTCTTGTTAAAAACCAGAAAAATGGCTAAGATATGTACAATTTTCTACCAAAAATAGTAAGTTAGGCGACACTTTTAATATGAGCTCTAAGAAAAACCTCTCAAGTATTGCAAAACAATACCCGAAGAAGCATTTTGTCGCTGCTTCAGCGGTGGCTAGTTTTTTAATCGCAATTGCAATTCTACCTACATCAGAAAAGGTTTCCGCGAGTCGGACTCAGCTTGATCTAGCATTACCTTTTGACGAAGGCATCGCTGCACCTCAAGAACCTTCTATTCAGGCATCAAATACACCATCTGAAAAATCCGTAAACGTTAACTCTGTAAACTATCCATTAGAAAGTACTCCTGCGCCACAAGGAATCCAATTTTCCAAAGAGTACACAGTTAAAAATGGCGATACTCTGGCGGTTATATTTAAAAAAGCGGGCTTTAGCTCACGAGATGTTTATCACGTAGCCAAAGTGTATGAAGACGCCACTCGACTTCATCCTGGTGAAACCGTAAGTTTTGCCTATAACTCCGACAACACCTTCAAAGCGTTCAAGCATCAGAAAACACAGTTGATCTCAAATGTTATCGAAAAGCAGAACGACGAGTATCAGATCAAAGAAATCGTTCGCGAACCAACTGTTGAGTTCAGATTTGCACAAGGCACAATTAATTCGTCTCTATTCCTTGACGCTAAAGAAGCAGGTCTTGATCAAACGTCCATTATGAATTTTGCCAATATTTTTGGCTGGGACATCGACTTTGTTCAGGACTTACGCCCTGGCGATACCTTTTCATTAATGTATGAAGAGCTATTTCTTGATGGTGAGTCCATAGGGACAGGCAATATTGTGGCTGCGGAATTTGTAAACCAAGGCCAAAAATTCCAGGCAATTCGCCATGTCGATGAACATGGACGAGCAAACTATTATACGCCTGAAGGCAAAAGCATGCGGAAGGCCTTCCTACGCTCACCTATCGATTTTGCACGTATCAGCTCGCACTTTAACTTGCGAAGAAAGCATCCTGTTCTAAATAAAATCAGAGCACATAAAGGAACGGATTACGCAGCAGGCAGAGGCACCCCGATTCGCACAGCAGGCGATGGTAAAGTTGTTTTTGCAGGTTGGAAAGGCGGTTTTGGTCGTTGTGTGATCATTCAACATGGCCAAGGCATCCAAACTTTGTACGCTCACATGAGCAAGTTCAACAAAAAAACCAAGAAAGGCACACGTGTTAGCCAAGGCCAGGTTATCGGTTACGTTGGCAGCAGCGGTCTAGCGTCCGGCCCGCACCTTCACTATGAATTCCGTGTTAATGGTGTTCATAAAAACCCAGTTAAAGTGAAACTGCCAGAAGCACGTCCAATCGAGAAAAAGTATCGCAAAGATTTTTTGGCTGATGCTGATAAATGGTTAGCTATTCTAGAAAACAACCAACGTTCTGTTTTAGTAGCTAGAGTAGACTAAGCACATGGCGTCTGAACTCTATTTAGGCGCCATGTCTGGAACCAGCTTAGACGGCTTGGATATTGTCTTATGCGACTTTAATTCGAAAGACAATATCCTATTAGCCTCGCACTTCTCTCCCTTTCCCAAAGAACTCAAAAGCACGCTCTACGATTTAAGTCACGACGAAACCGTAGCAATCAATCACCTTTATGAAACTGAACAAAGGTATTCCGAGTTTTGTGCATCTGTAGTTAATCAGTTCATTGAACAACATGCCATTCAAAAACTAAGCATTAAAGCCCTTGGCCTACACGGACAAACCATCCGGCATGAACCTAAAATACCAAATCGGTTTACCGTTCAGATTGGAGATTGGAGCAAGGTTGCAGCGCTAACCGATATAACCACCATTGGTGATTTTCGTCGTAAAGATTTAGCACTGGGCGGAGAAGGAGCACCTTTGGTACCTCCGTTCCATCAAGCCATTTTCCAACACCCGGAAAATGCTCGTATTGTTATGAATATTGGTGGCATCAGCAACATCACCGCTCTTACTCCAGAGCAACAACCATTAGGCTATGACACAGGGCCAGGTAATGCCCTTCTAGACTTTTGGTACTCAAAACATCAGTCCGGTCATTATGACAATCAAGGACAATGGGCCCGACAAGGTCGTATCATCCCAGAGATTCTTAACAAGCTGCTAAATGAGCCCTACTTTAAACAAGCGGCGCCTAAAAGCACGGGTAGAGAGCTATTTAATCCAGAATGGTTAACCCAAAAACTGTCAGCTAACTCTTCAGATTCAAGCTTCGAAATAGCACCAGTTGATCTGCAAGCTACGCTCACTGAATTAACCGCGATCACTACAACCAATGAAATCAAGCAGCAACTCACTGCAGGCGAAGTCTTTATCTGTGGTGGAGGCTGGAAAAATTCGTATTTAATTGAACGAATAGAAACGTTATTAGGAAGCAGCTACCAAGTAAGTTCAACAGAAACCCTTGGTATTCATCCGGATTGGGTTGAAGCTTGCGCCTTTGCTTGGCTAGCATCTAACACCCTTAATCGAAGAGACAGCCATCAAAGCTCAACCACAGGAGCTAGCCGAGATGCAATTCTTGGTGGTATTTATTACGCCTGACTCAAAAGTGCTGATAGCCTTGTTTAATTAGCTGGCGCTTATAGAGCGGGCCATTTGGAACGGTATCAACAAATGGAGGCAAATCAGAATGTTGAACACCGTCCTGAGCCATCCACACTTCACAAATACGAACATCAATAATCTTATACGCATCCAAGCGTGCAGCCTGATCCACCAGCATTTTATATTGCTGATAGTTCTTTCGCTGAAACAAGCGAACTTCAGGCCCATGGAGAACCACTTCGATAGGACTTCCGCTGGAAGAATACTCTTGATGAGAAGAAAGAAAGTCTTCGGCACGGTCAAATAAGTCTTTTAGCTCTTCCGGAGTATGCAACTCAACCTTAGCTACATAGAGCCCTTGGGCATTCGGAACATAAGAGACCTGACTGGCATTCGATATTGGGGACGAATTATCTTGCGCCCAAGAAAGATAAGCAAAAGAAAAGCCTGACAAGGTTAGTCCTAAAATGAAAAAACCATTGCCAAGCTTCATAGTGTGATCCCGTTATATGGAGAAGGATGAACCACAACCACAGGTTGTTGTTGCGTTGGGGTTACTTACCACAAAACGCGAACCTTCAAGACCTTCAAGATAATCAACGGTCGAGCCTACTAGGTACTGATAGCTGAGACTATCCACCACCAAGGTAACCCCTTGCTTTTCTACCGTCGTATCATCGTCGTTTAAAGCTTCATCAAAGGTGAAACCGTATTGAAAACCAGAGCAGCCACCGCCGGTCACATAGACACGCAGCTTTAACTGTTCGTTCTCTTCTTCCTCAACCAGAGATCTAACCTTATCAGCGGCGGCATCTGTAAAATCGATCACATAAGGGCTTTGAACTTCAACCACGCCACTCATACAACTCTCCGAATTAGATTAAATGGGTCGATATTATCCATTTATCCAACCAATTCAGTCAAGATTAACCGTTATCGCTTACTGGTTTTGGCTCAACCATAGGTGTCTGGGCTTTAGATACACTGCTCTTCTTCATATCCTTTACTTCAGTGGTGTGCTTCAGCTGACCATTCACTTCAGCACCCATCACCATTTCCATTACAGTATAGTAAACATCGCCTTGCACCGACGCTTTTTTAGCCAGTTCCAAGTGCTTGGTAGAATACACATTACCCAATACACGACCGTTCACAATAACATTTGGTGCTCGGATTTCACCCTCGACTTGCCCACGATCACTGATACGAACAACGCCATTAGACTCATCATCCGCGATAATATTACCTTTAACATGACCATCGATGTGCAACCCACCGGAGAAATGCAAATCACCAGAGATTTTTGTTTTACCTGAGATCACGGTATCCCAGTGATGATGACTACCTTTACTGCCCCACATTATTGATACTCTCTCCCATTGCCCAGCCAAACGCACTATCAACGCGTACTGGCTTTCTGCCTTGTGTTTGTAGAATTACTTGAACTTCTTCTGGCTTAAAGCCTTCTGGCAGCTTTAACTCACCTACGATGTTTTGGAAATAACGGAACCTAAACTTAATCCCTAAATCTTTATAATCTTCAGAAAGTTCTCTCAAAGAATAAATGGTCTTCTGTCCATTAAGTTGTCCAATAATACTAACCGCGGCTTGCCCATTAAGGTAGGACTGATTCTTTTCAAGCTGTGTAAGCACAATTTTAAATTTGAAACGCTGTGCATCAGAGGTTGGTGTCAGCTCCAATTTTTGAATATGCAGACCCGTATTCTTACTGCCCGGCGCCATAATGTTTTTATAGAAAGTGACTTCTTTCTCAAGCTCAGCAATGCGATCTCGGTACTCTTTAACCGATTGACGCACCGCATCACTGGCTTGTTTGTCCAGCTTGCTCCCTTCTTCCAAGACGGCAACACGTTGCGTTAGGCTATCAACCTTAACGGTTTTATCTTCAAGATCTTTTTCGATGACTTCTTTCTGATCAAGCACTACATTTAGCCGTGTAGAGACATGCCAGCTTCCAGCTAAATAAGTACTCACAAGAGCACCTAACAACAATAAAATCAAAAACGCACGACGAATAAAGTCAGTGCCAGGATTGTATGCCACCACTTTAAGACGTTGATGTGGAGAACCTTTCACCACAGCCATAAAATTTCCCTTCTTGTTTTACGCACTTTATTAGAATGGCCCTGGTCTATTAACGACACACTTGTCGTATGTTTCTGAAATCCAGGGCACTGTTATTGGCGACACATCTCAAACATTATCCGTTTGAGATACTACGTGATTAAATCAAAGCTAAATTAAGGTGTTACTCACTTAAGTTCTTATCAATTTAAGGTAATAAAGCGACTTGGCGCAAACCCGTCTCTTCATCTAAGCCCATCATAATGTTCATATTTTGGACTGCCTGACCTGCTGCACCTTTGACCAGATTATCAATGACGGACAAAATAATCACCGTATTACCATTTTGCGGCTTATGCACTGCAATACGACACGTATTGGCACCTTTTACACTACGGGTTTCAGGGTGAGAACCCACCGGCATCACATCCACAAACGGCTCGTCCTTATAAGCCTGCTCGAACAATGCTTGAAGATCTTCAACATCCTGAGTCAAGTTCGCATAGAGGGTTGCGTGAATTCCACGAATCATCGGCGTTAAATGCGGTACAAAGGTCAGCCCTACTTTATCATTGCTGTGCCATTGCAAGCCTTGAGAAATCTCCGGTAAATGACGATGACCGTCAGCTTTATAAGCTTTCATAGATTCCGTCGCTTCACACAACAAAGTTCCCACACTGGCACCACGACCTGCACCACTGACACCCGACTTGGTATCGGCGATCAGACACGACGCATCTACTAAACCAGCTTTGACCAAAGGTAAGAAACCAAGCTGCACCGCAGTTGGATAACAACCAGGGTTAGCAACAAGTCGCGCTTTGGCAATTTGTTCACGAGACGTTTCCGGTAAGCCGTACACCGCTTCTTCAAGCAGTTCGGGACACGCATGCTCCATCCCATACCACTGAGACCAAAGCTCAGGATCTTTAATACGAAAGTCGGCCGCCAAATCAATTACCTTAACGCCTTTCTCAAGCAAGGTAGGCACTGACTTCATGGCAATGCCATTTGGCGTTGCGAAAAACACCAAATCACACTCAGCAAGACGATCAACATCAGGCTCAGTAAACTCAATATCCAAGTGACCACGAAGGTTTGGGTAAAGATCAGAAATTTTCCGGCCAGATTCCGAACGCGACGTGACCACGCTCAATTCAACTTCGGGATGCAACACCAAAAGTCTCAATAACTCTACGCCTGTATAACCTGTACCACCTACTACTCCGACTTTAATCACAATCTTTCCTCTGCAGTCGCTCAAATTGGAAACCCTTGATATGATAATGGGCTAAGCTAAAAAGCTAAAGTAATCTACGAATAAATGCGATTAAAGCAAACCTTAGCCTACCCCACGGTCATAAGCGTATTCGAATCACATCACTATGAGAAGTTGGTCACAAAGGAAAGCACTCCCTAAGTTATCTGCCATTGCGGTAGCCATTGGCATTGCTTCAGGCTTAGTCATCCTGCTATTTCGCATTCTCACTGAACACGCCACCAGCAACTTAATGCCTGGACAAAATCACGAAGGTTTTGAGCAACTGTCCGAAGAAGCGCGTTTTTTCCTTCCAGTATTTGGCGCCATACTTCTGGCCGTCATTTACCGACTGATTCCAACGTCTTTTCACGATGTCGGTGTTCCCTACCTTTTGCAACGACTGGATTACCATCAAGGGCATCTCCCCTTTCGAAACACCTTAATGCAATTTATTGGTGCTACCATTGCTCTTATTTCAGGTCAAAGCGCCGGTCGTGAAGGGCCCGCGATACATCTCGGGGGAGGTGTCAGTAGTGTCATCGCGCGTTACAGTCAATTGCCTTATGCCTACCGACGCATGCTCATTGCCAGTGGCGTAGCTGCTGCAATCTCTGCATCCTTCAACACCCCACTCGCAGGCGTCATCTTTGCGCAAGAAGTGGTTCTCAGACAATTCAGTCTGATCAGCATGACGCCGTTAGTGATTGCTGCGGTAACAGGCTCACTGGTGACACAAATTGCGCTTGGTGAGTTAGCCATTTTCCCAAGCTTTGAGATTCTGCTCAGTGCCTGGGATTTCCCCGGCTTAGTACTATTAGGATGCTTTATCGGTGGTTTATCGGTAATTTTTAGTCGTCTGCTGATTGCCTGGCAAAAAACCAACAACTTCCCTAAATGGTATTCCTTACCCATTGCGGGTCTGATTACCGGAGCCGTTGCCTATTATGTGCCGGAAGTCATGGGGGTGGGTTACGACACCATCAATCTTCTTTTGGGGAATGTGTCTGACTGGCAATGGGTAGTGATTATTCTTTGCGCCAAACTGTTACTGACCAGTTTCGTCCTGGCCTACGGAGTACCGGGTGGACTGATCGGACCAAATCTACTCATCGGGGCCTGTGCCGGTTTTATTGTAGGGCTAGGATTGCAAACCTTGCATTCCGACATCAATCCGGGGCTATTCTGTTTGATTGGCATGGCGTCAATGATGGGCGCGACCTTACACGCTCCCATTGCAGCGCTGATTACTCTATTGGAAATGACCAATTCCTCTCAGATCATTCTTCCCGGCATGATCAGTATTGTGATGGCCTACCTGATCAATAAAGGACTCTGTGGACAACAAGCCATTTTCGATGAGCTACAAAGAATCCGACACGACCGTGATCGTATGAACGCGCAATCGAGTACCCTGGAACACTTTGGTATCATGCCTATCATGGATCGTCGCTTTGTAGTCGCCCAACAGATGCTGAAAGTTCAAAGTGTCATCCAATTGCTGTATGACCAACCACGATGGATCGTCATCGATTCCGGCACTCGTTTTTATCTGATGCAAGCCTCAGATTTAGCCAATTGGCTGCTCTACCAAATGAACTCGTCAGAACAAATTGAGCAATTGAAAAACGATGAAAGCAGAGAAATCGATCTACTAGCCATTCCCGCTTCACGATTAGATTTAACGGCGATAAACATCAAAGCTGACATTGCTGAGGCGTTATCCTTAATCGACAGTCATAAAACCGATGCGCTATTGATCCAGAGCACACCACCCGAAGGACAAGCACCCAAACTCCTTGGTATCATTACTCAAAACGACTTAGCTCACTTTTATTCCAACCGAAAATTTGATGATTTTTTTGAAGCGCCGGATCAAGAGTCTAAAAACAAAAGTTAGATAATTCCGACCGTCTATTGATGTAACTAAGGAGATTTGCGTGACCTATTTGTGGGTGAAAGCCTTTCATATCATTGCTATCGTGTGCTGGTTCGCCGCCCTGTTTTATTTGCCTCGCCTGTTTGTCTATCACGCCATGTCAGACGATGAGACATCGAAAGAGCGTTTCAAAATCATGGAGCGCAAGCTCTATCGCGGAATCATGACACCATCGGCCATTATCTCTGTATTACTGGGAATTTGGCTTGTTTCGCTAATGCCCAGCCTCTACATGGCGGGTGGCTGGTTCCACGCCAAGGTGACTATGGTGTTGTTATTAGTGATTTACCACGCCCTCTGCGGATACCACCTCAAGCAGTTTCGTGATGACAAAAACACCAAAAGCCACGTCTATTTTCGATGGTTTAATGAAATGCCGGTACTGTTATTGATCGGTATAATTATTATGGTAGTGGTAAAACCGTTTTAATTTTGTAAGGACTGGTTCGACATGCAGTATCGCCCTCCGGTTATATTGACCTTTTCTGGATTAGACCCAACAGGTGGTGCCGGCATCCAAGCCGACATCACCAGTCACGCCTTGGTCAATAGCCACTGCTGCCCGATCATTACCAGTTACACTTCACAAGACACCCACAATGTCTATTCGGTCTACCCACTCAGCAGTGACATCATCGAACAGAGTACACGTTGTTTAGTACGGGACGTAGGCCCACAAGCCATTAAAATCGGCTTATTGGGTTCCACTGATATTGTCCTTACCGTCGCTGAATTGATACGGGAAATTCGAATCGACTGTCCACAACTGCCTGTCGTGTTTGATCCGGTTCTCGCGGCAGGAGGCGGCACAAACTTAAGCAGTGACCAGTTGCTAGAAGCCATTCGAGAGCACCTACTGCCGGTTTGCTCGTTGATCACTCCCAACACCTATGAAGCCTGTCGTTTGGCGGAACTCACGAATGCTGATCAAGCAGCAAAATCCTTGGTTACTGATAATCTATCGGTGTTACTAACAGGCACTCATGATGAGAGTGACAAAGACCGTGTTCACAACCGGTTATATACTCAAGCCTCAGAAACGGAATGGCACTGGGAGCGATTGCCTGATGAATACCATGGTTCAGGATGCACCGTTGCCTCGCTGGTGACAGGTTTATTAGGGCACGGTATGCCATTAATTGAAGCAGTCGAACAGGCTCAAACGTTAACCATTAAAGCATTGGAAGACAGCTATGCTATTGGTCACGGCCAACGCATTCCCAACCGTCTTGCCAATGACCTTTATAAGTCCTAATCCGGATCAACACTCGGCCTTCTATCAATCATGAACAGTGACTCTATCTCCGACATCATTTCGGGCATCTATGCCATTACTGATCCAAACTTACTGACATCTCAAACGGCTTTACTTGACGCCGTGGATGCAGCTCTGGCCCAAGGTGTCAGAGTCATTCAATACCGTGACAAACTTGCGTCCAGCGACCAAAAGCTAGAGCGAGCCAAAGCGATTCATCGACTATGTAAACGCTATCAGGCCGTTTCCATCATTAATGATTCGTTGGAATTAATGATCGCGGCCGACGCAGACGGTGTTCATCTGGGGCAAACCGACGGTGCTACGGCCCTGACCGAACTCGATATTCCCAAACAAAAAATTATTGGTGTGACCTGTCACGACGATATTGAACTTGCAATCCGCGCCCAACAGCACGGTGCCTCCTATGCGGCATTTGGACGCTTCTACCCGTCCAACACCAAACCTCATGCAAAGCCGGCAAAAATCGAAACGCTTATTGAGGCAAAGCAAGAATTATCCATTCCAGTGGTCGCGATTGGCGGTATAAACGCGCATAATATGTCCCCATTACTAGACGCGGGTGCCGATTGCATTGCTGTTATCAACGCGATCTTCGGACAAAACGACACCCAGAAAGCAGCGAATACGTTAGTCTCAACCTTTAATAGACTGACGGCTGGATTTAATTAAACGCTCGAAAAAGGTTAACTCATGACTCGTTCTCAAGAACTATTTGAAACTGCATCCAAAGTGATCCCTGGCGGTGTCAATTCACCGGTTCGTGCCTTTAAAGGTGTCGGTGGCACGCCTGTATTCTTCAAAGAAGGCAAAGGCGCTTATCTGATTGATGAAGATGGTCGCGCCTATGTGGATTACATCGGTTCTTGGGGACCTATGATTCTTGGCCATGGCCACCCGAAAGTTCTAGAAGCAATTCATGCGCAAGTCGATAAAGGGTTAAGCTTTGGCGCACCGACCGCAGTTGAAATCGAAGCCGCAGAAAAAGTGTGCAGCCTGATTCCCTCCATCGAAAAAGTGCGTATGGTCAGTTCAGGCACAGAAGCAACCATGAGTGCCATTCGCTTAGCTCGCGGGTACACAGGTCGTGACAAGCTGATTAAATTCGAAGGCTGTTATCATGGCCATGCCGATTCCTTGTTGGTAAAAGCAGGATCTGGCGCACTCACGCTTGGTGTACCAAGTTCACCAGGCATTCCTGAAGATCTTGCAAAACACACCGTCACGCTTGAGTACAACAACCTATCTCAAGTCGAAGAAACACTTAAAGACATTGGTGATCAGGTTGCCTGCATCATCATCGAACCGGTCGCCGGGAATATGAACTGCATTCCACCGGTTGAAGGCTTCCTTGAAGGTTTACGGGCTCTGTGTGATCAACACGGCGTAGTTCTGATTTTTGATGAAGTAATGACCGGCTTCCGTACTGCTTTGGGTTGCGCCCAATCGGTTTACAACATCACGCCAGACCTAACGACCTTAGGTAAAGTCATCGGTGGTGGCATGCCAGTTGGCGCGTTTGGTGGTAAAGCGGAAATCATGGACTACATCGCACCAACCGGCCCTGTCTATCAAGCAGGAACGCTGTCAGGCAACCCGGTGGCCATGACAGCAGGCTTAGCGGTGCTGAATGAAATATCTCAACCCGGTTTCTTCAAAGCCCTAACCGAGAAAACCACGCAACTGGTTAATGGCTTACAAGAGCGAGCAGACAAAGCAGGCATCCCATTCACTACCTCTCAGATAGGCGCCATGTTTGGTTTGTTTTTCACGGATCAGGAAAAAGTAACGAGCTTTGCCCAAGCAACCGCTTGTGATCTTGATCGCTTCCAAAAATTCTTCCACTTGATGCTGGAAGAAGGCGTGTATCTGGCACCGTCTGCTTATGAAGCCGGGTTTGTATCAGCAGCCCATGACGACGAAGCGATTCTGAAAACGTTGGATGCAGCTGAAAGAGCATTTGCAAAGTTGTAAGAATTTCTTTCTTACAGGCATAAAAAAAGAGGCTCAATGAAGCCTCTTTTTTATAGTCTTACGAAACGACTTTAGACTTTAATCTGATAAGCGCGCTGAAGTGCTCGT
Organism: Litoribrevibacter euphylliae; assembly: GCF_042646085.1. NCBI lineage: Bacteria > Pseudomonadati > Pseudomonadota > Gammaproteobacteria > Oceanospirillales > Oceanospirillaceae > Litoribrevibacter > Litoribrevibacter euphylliae. Next base: position 12,681 of record NZ_JBHRSZ010000007.1, read on the forward strand.
TGTGCTTTCTGTTTCTTACCTTGCGCGTCCAGTGCTTTCGCCATCGCAATCCACAGTTCTTTTTGAAGAATCGGGTTACCGTGGGACAAAGACAAGCCCTTCTTACACAGTTGTTCCGCCTGACGCGGTTGGTTTTTCTTCAAATGAATGACCGCTAACTCGTAATACACTTTCGGTTCTTTCGGGTCGATACGTTGGGCACGTTCTAATACCGACTGCGCCTTAGCGTACTTTCTTTTCAGGCTATAGGATTCGGCACTCGCCAGTAACTTAACCACACCCAATTTGGTATCGTGAATCGGTTTTGAAGAATGAATGGTTTTCGCCTGCAAGGCTTCACGGTCTTCTTGCGGCTTAATGATGACGCCATTGCCGTTATTGATGGAATTTCCTGATTGATACACCGGTTCTTTCTGACCGCCCGATACCACAGGCACATTTTGATGAGTGGCACAGCCTGCCATGGTTACAAGCAACAAACTCATCCATAAAAAGCGCATGGTCATTCCTCAATAATTTGTTGTGATGATTCGTGTCCGCAGTTTACCAATCTAATAAGCGCTCTAATAGTCCTTTACTACGAGTGACCGTTGGGTTGCTACAAGGAACCTGCTGATCTGGAGCACTGTCGCCAATAAAGGGCAGTAGCCGCGCACTGACGCAATCCTTATCAACTCTCAGCCCAGAGGCTTGATCGATCCAAGAAAAGCCTAGACCTTCCGGAACAACACGCGGAGCATCGCCTTTTGGCATATCCCGCATCACTTGCCCCCACACACGAAGCGCGCCCGAACTTCCGGTCAACTCGGTCGGCGCATTGTCATCCCGCCCCATCCAAGTCACCGCTAGATAATTGCCTTTCACCCCGGCAAACCAGCTGTCTCGCTGTTGATTCGAAGTGCCTGTCTTACCGAATACCACTTCATCCGTAGGGATCACATTATTCAGCCAACGCCCCGTGCCTTCTCTGGCCGCCACCTGCATCGCATAATTGACCAAATATACGGGTTTCTGATCAAACACTTGCTCGACTTTAAGCGGGTATCTATCCAGCACTTCGCCTTCAGCATCCGTCACTGAACGAATCACTTTCAAAGGCGCCTTAAAACCATCAGCCGCCAAGGTCTGATACATTTTAGTCATTTCATACGGACTAAGTGACAGCGATCCCAACATAGTAGCCGGAAGCATAGGCACTCGATCTGAAAAACCAAACTGACGGAACGTATCGATCACCTGCTCCAAACCGATTTCCAAACCCAAGCGGGCAGTCGCCTGGTTATAGGATTTAGCTAACGCTTGATACAACAACACATCGCCGTGACTTTTGTTATCAAAGTTACGGGGCTGCCATTCATCACCATTGTCCATCAAGATCTTAAACGCCTGATCCTGAATCACAGAGGTCAAAGTGTATTTCTCAGGTTGTTGCAACGCGGTTAAAAACACCGCTGGCTTTGCCAGCGAACCAATCGGACGCTTAGCATCCAACGCCCGATTGAACCCGGCATAGCCGACGTTTTTATCCCCAATCGCAGCAACCACCTCTCCGTTATCCACAGACGTGATGACGGTTGCCAACTGATAATGTTCACCCTCTTGTGGATGTTTACGTGCAAGGCGCTCCAGCTCGGCCACTGCATTCTGCTCTAACGACCATTGCACCTGTGGGTCCAGTGAAGTGAATACGCGTAATCCTGATTTAGAAAGCTCGTCTTCCGAATAATCACGTTTTAGATGTCGATGTACCAAGCCAAGATACGCAGGAAAGCGATTAGCTGAACGCGTAGGATGAGAAACCACATCTAAGGGCTGACGCTTCGACCAGTTAGTGACTTTGGCCTCAATAACCCCTTGCTTAGCCAACAAATCGAGCACCAAATTTCGGCGTTCAAGCGCCCGTTCTGGATGGCGTTTGGGATTGTAATAGGCCGGGCCTTTAATCACCGCCACCATCAAAGCGATCTGATGAAGTTTTAATTCCCGAACAGGCACGCCAAAGTAGTAATAACTGGCCGCCATCACACCATGTACGGCACGCCCACCATCTTGCCCGAGATAAACTTCATTCAAATACGTTTCAAGAATTTTATCTTTAGAAAACCTGAGATCCACCAGCAAGGCCATGGCCGCTTCCTGGAGTTTACGGGTATAAGTCCGCTCTCGAGTTAAGTAGAGGTTCTTAATCAACTGCTGAGTTAAGGTACTGCCACCTTGAACTACTCCTCCCGCCTGGAAATTTGCCAACATGGCACGAACAATCGATTTAGGGGAAACCCCATGATGGTCGTAAAACTCCCGATCTTCCGTCGCAATCAATGCACTCTTTAACGCCTTAGGTACGTCATCGACTTTAACTAACTGACGGTCTTCATGATGGTTTGGAAACAGACTCCCCAGCAACAAGGGTTCAAGACGGAAGAGATCCTGTTCACGACCATTAACCCGGACTTGTTCAATGCGTCCGCCTCGGAAGATAACCAAACATTCGGTGGCCTCCTGAAGCTCGTCCTCAAATTGGAATCCACGAGCATGAATACGAACACTGTTGCTGCGCTGTAAGGCATAGCCCGTACGTCGGTGATTCTGAAAACGATAGCCCAGTGCTTTTAACTCCCGAACTAACTGATCCTGACTGAGCTGTTTACCTGGATATAACTCCAACGGCCGTGCATACACTTGTGCAGGGAGCTCCCATTGCACCGCATCCAAATCCTGGCGCAACGTCGCATCGAGATACACAAGAAACGCCAGCAAGCACACCATTCCCACCAGACTTAATTTCACTAAGAATCGAAACCAGCCTGGCAACCAATAGACTTTTTCATGAGAAGCTTGCGCTTTCTTACGCTGCTGAGTTCTTTGAGAACGACGGCTTGATGTCCCGGTGTTTTTCGAATTACTGGCTCGACCCGACGTGTTTTTACTGTTCGACGTTGTTTTTTTGCGTTCTGCCATGAAAAATTTACGCGTTTGCTCTCACAATGTTGTGAATAAATACCAAGAACCAAGAGGTGGTGAGGCTGTTACCTCTCTTGAAAGTCGCATATTATATAACCCAAGGTCTTTACACGACTACTGCAGTCGGAGCACGATTTCGGACACAATGGAACAGAGCGTCAGCCATGCTCTTAATCAGAACTCGATCAAATAAAAGGTATAAAGAATGTCTCAAAATAATAAAAAGTATCATGTCTACGGTTTGGGCAATGCATTAGTAGATATGGAGTTCGAAGTTAGCGATCAGTTCCTTTCCGATAAAGGAATTGAGAAAGGCATGATGACCTTAATCGACGAAAACCAACACCATACCCTGTTTGACGATCTAAAAGACACTTTTGGAGTGATCAAACAAGCCAGTGGTGGTTCTGCAGCAAATACCATCATTGCCGCCAGCTATTTCGGAGCGAACAACTTCTATTCTTGCCGAGTATCCAGTGACGAAACCGGCGACTTCTACGTTAAAGATCTGATGGCCGCTGGCGTTGATACCAACATGAACGGCAATCGTGAAACCGGCGTTACCGGTAAATGCCTGGTAATGGTTACGCCTGATGCAGAACGTACCATGAATACCTACTTGGGCGTTTCGGAACACTTTGATCACAGCAACATTGTCGAAGGTGCTATTGCGGATTCCACCTACCTTTACATTGAAGGCTACCTAGTAACGTCAGAGTCCGGTCGTCACGCCGCGATTCAAGCTCGTGACGCTGCGAAAAAAGCCGGCACTCAAATCGCCATGACCTTCTCTGACCCAGCCATGACCCAGTTCTTTAAAGACGGTCTGGTAGAAATGTTGGGTGAAGGTGTGGACTTGCTGTTCTGTAACGAACATGAAGCACAGCTTTTCACCGGTAAAGAAACCGCACAGGAAGCCATCGAAGAGTTGGCCAAACTGGCTCCGCATTTGGTGGTCACGCTAGGCAAAGACGGTGCACTGATCGTCAAAGACGGTGAGCGTTACCAGATTCCTGCTTTCCCGGTAAAAGCCATTGATACTAACGGTGCTGGCGACATGTTTGCAGGCGCTTACTTATACGCTATTACCCATGGCCATTCACCGCAAGAAGCCGGTCGTCTTGCCAGTCGTTCAGCGTCTGAACTGGTGACACACTTTGGTGCTCGTCTACCAGCAGAAAGCCACGATCAATTAAAACAAGAGATTCTATAATTACGCTTTTTCATCTTGGATGAACATTAAAAGCGACAGGCGCCAGGACAAACAGAGTGGAACAGAAACAATACGTACAATGGTTTAGAAATACCTCCCCGTACATCAACGCACACCGTGGTACAACGATCGTGTTGCTGTTGAATGGTGAAAGTATTGCTGACCCAAACCTTCCCAATATCATTCATGATATTGCCACTCTGAGCAGCCTCGGCGCCAAACTTTGCATCGTCTTTGGGGCCCGTCCACAAATCGAGCAGAAACTCAGTGAGCATCAAATTGAATCCATCATTCAGCAATGCCATCGGGTGACGTCGGATACCGCTCTCCCCCACATCAAAGATGCCGTCGGCAGCATTCGTATTCAGCTCGAAGCGCTACTTTCTATGGGTCTGCCCAACTCACCCATGCACGGTGCTGACATTCGCATCAGCAGCGGTAATTACATCACGGCTCAACCTATTGGCGTAAGAGAAGGTGTTGATTTTGGTCACACCGGCGAAGTAAGACGCGTAGATCATCAAGCCATTTTGGACGATCTTAGCCAAGGCCGTATTGTCCTAATTCCGCCGTTAGGCTTTTCACCGACCGGAGAAGTATTCAACCTGCCTTCAGAAGCACTGGCCACCGATGTCGCAAAAGCGATTAATGCGGATAAGTTAATCTTGTTCCAAAAAGAAGCCGGCGTAATACAGGACGAAAAACTGATTCGTGAACTCACTCCTCTTAAAATCAAAACCTTGCTCGCCAACAGTGCCCTCGAACCTGTGATTGAAGCCAACTTAAAGTCGAGCCTGGTAGCATTGAATTATCTGTCTCGAGTGCATTTGGTCAGCTATCAGTCTGATGGTGCACTGCTTCAAGAGCTTTATACCCTTGATGGTCAAGGCACCTTGTTAACCCGTGAGCCATCGGAAGTATTAAGACGAGCCTCCATCAGTGACGTGGCAGGTATTCTCGACCTCATCCAACCTTTGGAAGAGCAAGGCATTCTGGTAAAACGTTCACGCGAACGCCTGGAACAAGAGATCGAACAATTCATCGTGATGGACTGGGAAGGCATGATCGTCGGCTGTTCCGCCATCTTTCCTTATCAAGATAGCGACACCAAAACTACTTGGGCAGAACTGGCATGCGTGGTAGTACATCCCGACTATCGTGGTAATGATCGTGGTGAAAAACTACTGCATTATGTCGAACAAGAATGCCAGAAACGCCAATACAACAAGCTCTTTGTTCTGACCACGCGCACCGGCCATTGGTTTATCGAACATGGCTTTCAAGCGATGGCTCCAGAACAATTGCCACCAGCAAGAAAAGAGCTCTACAACTGGCAACGAAATTCTCTTATTCTCGCTAAGACAATCAAAGCTGCGGCCACCTCTTAAGCCCGCATTTCAATAGCTAGAATGTCTCCCTTAAGGCTCTGAACTAAGAGCCTTCTTCTTCTGTTGACACCAAGTGCCCGAAACAACAGCACACACTCATAGAAAACCCATCCAGGATCAATAACCTAAGCCGACACTTTATCCATACTTATTTTTCTTGAATTTGCGACTTATGAACATCAATTCCATTACGCAATCAAAGTAGACTCGTCTACACTGAGGGCAATGGATTTAAATTGGACAAGGCAATCTCGATATGTCACAACTTCATACCCCCAGCGTTGTAGAAAACTTACAAAAACTGATTGGCGAAGAAAAATTCTCTGTCATTCTTTCCAGCTCACGCGCCTCTTTGGAAGGCATCATCTCTGAACTGAAATCAGCTTATACCGACTCTGATCATGAAACCATGCGCCGTGCCGCACACAGCATTAAGTCTTCGGTTGGAAATTACGGTGCTGACCCTGTCTCCAAAAAAGCAGAAGAGCTAGAACACAAATACAAGGCTCAAGATCTTGGTAATGCGGCCAGTGAAATTGAAGAACTCGACGGATTAGTACAGGGTCTGTTGACTGAACTTGAAACCTATCTTTAATCAAGGTCATCGCTATCGTTGAAGATACATACAGTCAATAAGGCACTACAGACACCACAACTTAGGTAGTTAGAAGTTATGCCAGGTTCCATCTTAATCGTTGATGATATGACGGATAACCGTCTACTCTTAGATGCCTTGCTATGCGATACCTATCGCATACAGTTGGCGGCATCAGGTCCTGAGTGTTTTGAAAAAATTGCAGAAAACAAGCCGGGTCTAATCCTGCTAGATCTGATCATGCCGGAAATGGACGGCTTTGAAGTCTGTCAAAAGCTTAAATCGGATTATCAAACGCAAGATATCCCCGTTATTTTTATTACCTCGTCGACAGACGATGATGAGAAACTAAAAGCCTATGAGTTGGGCGCAGATGACTTCATCAACAAGCCATTCAATCATGAAGAATTGATCGCAAAAATCTCCAAAGTCGTTTCAAGCCAAGCAAGTATTCAAGAAGCCAAAGATCTGGCTCAGGCCGCTCAACAAGCGGCACTTATTGCTATGACCAATTCCAGTGAATTGGGCATGATCATTAAGTTTATGGAATCGTCCAGTGAATCGGAAGATTTCGATATGTTGGCGAATAATCTCAATGAAGTAACCAAAAACTTTGGTCTGATTTGCTGCTTTCAGTTCGCCTACGAAGATAAAGTTCTGAATATTGGGAACGGCTGTGAAGAGGGCAGTCTCGAAGCAAAAATGCTGACCGAGGCCCGAAAAGCAGGCGGAATCATCGGCCACGGTAAACGTATGTTCTTTAACCAGAGGTACGTGTCCATGCTGGTCAAAAATATGCCGGTGGAAGACGAAGAAAAATGTGGTCGCTACAAAGACAATCTTGCGCTGCTTCTCTCCGCGGCCAATGGCATTGCAAAAACCATAGGTGTTGAAAAAGCGATGCTAGAGCAGCGCAAACAGCTGATTAGAACCACCTTCGACTCCACCTATGAACGAACGCAACATGTAATGGGGTTAGTTCGTTTGCTAGAAACCAACACCGTCGATGTGGTTCAGGAAATCCGACTTTCATTTGAAGAAGCACTTTTTAGTCTAGGTCTGAGTGAAGAGCAAGAAAGCTACTTGATGGGTATTTTTGATTCCGCAATGGATAAAATGGACACCGTAAAAGAAACCGCTATCGAAGTGGAAGATGCTATGAAAACCGTAGTAAACGCCTTTGAGCAGCTTTTAAATGAATAAACCTCAATAAGCTCATCGCAGAGCAACTAAACAAACAAGCAAGAAAGCAAACAAAAAAGCCCTGACAATAGCCAGGGCTTTTTCCTACCAGAGAAACAATCTCTTTGTAGTGCTTAATCGTCTAGCATCGCCTTGTCACGAACCGCACCTTTATCTGCACTGGTTGCGAATTTAGCGTACGCCTTCAACGCAGTGGTTACACGGCGAGGACGATCTTCCACAGGCTTCCAGCCCTTCTGATCTTGCTCAGCACGACGTGATGCTAGCTCGTCATCGCTTAACTCCACATTGATCGTACGGTTTGGAATATCAATCACGATGGGATCCCCATCTTTCAGCAAACCAATAGCGCCACCCGCAGCCGCTTCCGGCGAACAGTGACCAATGGAAAGACCGGATGTACCACCGGAGAAACGACCATCGGTTAGCAGTGCACAGGCCTTACCCAAACCTTTCGACTTAAGATACGACGTTGGGTACAACATCTCTTGCATGCCTGGGCCACCTTTCGGGCCTTCGTAGCGGATGATCACAACATCGCCTTCTTTCACTTCGTCATTTAGAATGCCACTGACTGCGGTATCCTGAGATTCAAAGATCTTAGCCTGGCCGTGGAACACTAAAATCGACTCATCAACGCCTGCGGTTTTCACCACACAGCCATCTTGAGCAATGTTGCCATAAAGCACCGCCAATCCGCCTTCTTTAGAGAACGCATGTTCCATGCTACGGATACAGCCTTCAGCACGATCACCGTCTAGCGTCGGCCAACGGGTGCTTTGACTGAATGCAGTTTGCGTCGGAATACCGGCAGGGCCAGCTTTGAAGAACTTGATTACTTCTTCAGACGGGTTACGCATGATGTCCCACGTATCCAACGCATCTTTCATTGTTTTACTGTGAACCGTCGGCAACTCATTATGCAACAAACCTGCACGATCAATTTCACCCAAAATCCCCATGATGCCACCGGCACGGTGAACGTCTTCAATGTGATACTTTGGAGTATTAGGTGCCACCTTACATAGCTGCGGCACAACACGAGAAAGGCGATCAATGTCTTTCATGGTGAAGTCGACTTCGGCTTCTTGAGCGGCTGCCAACAAGTGCAGAATGGTGTTGGTTGAGCCTCCCATCACAATATCAAGCGTCATCGCATTCTCAAACGCTTTAAAGCTGGCAATTGATCGCGGTAATACCGATTCATCGTCATGATCGTAATAGCGCTTAGCATTCTCAACCACCAAACGCGCTGCTTCCAAGAACAAGTTCTCACGATCCGCATGAGTTGCTAACGTTGTACCATTACCCGGCAGTGACAAGCCGATGGCTTCGGTCAGACAGTTCATTGAGTTCGCGGTGAACATACCAGAGCAAGATCCACAGGTCGGACACGCGCTGCGCTCGTACTCAGCCACTTTTTCGTCAGACGCTGTATCGTCCGCAGCGATTACCATGGCATCAACCAAATCCAGCTTGTGCTCAGACAGCTTAGTTTTACCGGCTTCCATCGGGCCACCAGAAACAAACACCACTGGAATGTTCAAACGAAGCGCCGCCATCAACATTCCCGGTGTGATCTTGTCACAATTAGAAATACACACCAATGCATCTGCACAGTGCGCATTGACCATGTACTCTACCGAATCAGCAATGACCTCACGCGATGGCAAGCTGTACAACATGCCGTCATGGCCCATGGCAATACCATCATCAACTGCGATGGTATTAAACTCTTTGGCTACGCCACCCGCCTTTTCAATTTCACGGGCAACCAGCTGCCCCATATCTTTTAGGTGCACATGGCCCGGTACGAACTGAGTAAATGAGTTGGCAACGGCAATAATAGGTTTATGAAAGTCTTCATCTTTCATACCCGTGGCGCGCCACAAAGCACGGGCACCCGCCATGTTTCTACCATGAGTGGATGTTTTGGAGCGATACTCAGGCATGGATCTTCCTCATCAATTATTTATAGGCCCGATCTTGATCTAAACCGGTTTATATCTCTTGACCGACATTAGAATACTCAAGCACATCAGGACGCATCTGAATAGTTGCGCATAGCATAGCAGACCGCTCCGCACACTCCCAGCTTTTGGTCATTGGTCGTAAATATGATCAGAATCGCTGACTTTTGAAACATTCTGACTATGATAATAAGTTATATTCAGAAGTAGCCTTAATTATGTGACTTATATGACTGAATTAAAAAAACAAATCTCAGCATCACTTCGTAAAGATCTGGAAGCAGGCGAACTGATCCTGCCCAGTCTTCCTGAAGTTGCGATGAAAATTCAGGAAGAGGTGAAGAAAAAATCTTCCACCGCCCACTCCATCGCCAAAGTCATCATGCTCGATCCCGGTTTAACAGCACACTTTCTTAAAGTGGCGAACAGCCCTTTGTATCGCACCCAAAACAGCGTGCAAGGCCTGCCTGAAGCCATCGGTCTAATTGGTATAAATTCTGTTCTGAACATGGCTCTGACCTATACTATGCGTACTATGTTCGTGAACACCGAGGGGCCCTGGAAAAAGGTGCTGATCCATCAATGGAACGAAGCCACCGAGCTGGCAGCCATCGTTGCCGTTTTGGCGGACTATCTGCCTAACTTTAATAGTGACCATATGATGGTCGCTGCCATGCTTCAAAACATCGGCGCTTTACCTTTGATCAATCATTTACAGCATTTCCCTGGCCTAGAGCAAGAAGAAGTGGAAACTCTGGTGGAAGAAAACGCCACCAAAGCAGGCTTAGCTTTGGTCAAACTCTGGGGCTTAGGAAAATCCTTTGAAGATGTCATTAAGGCTCGCCACGACTGGATGTACGAAAGTACACCAGAGCTGGATACAACCGATCTCATCACCATTGCGCGCTATCATTATATGAAAGACAAACAGCGCTTAGAAGATTGCCCCCCAACCAGTGAAATTGCCGCCTTCCGACATCTTGAAGAACTGGATTTCACCGCCGAAATGAGCATGCAATGGATCGACTCTGCACGAGAGAAAATCCGGGCGATTAAACGCATGCTGTGTATGTGAAATGAGAACTCAAAGAGGTGTTAGTAAAGGGGCGTTGATTCGCCCCTGATTTTAATGATCAAAAAAACCGAGGTCTGTCCGTTAAAAATCACTCGGTGAACCCGACAAGGCGAAGTGCATATCCATCATACTCAACGCTCGATGCCCCAGATACAGATGCGTATCCAGCAATTGATTAATCTCTGACGTCGATACCACACTTTGAATTTCAGAGCTGTTCACATGATTTTCTGTGATCAAGATGTAGGTGTCGCCAATACGCTTCAACGTTTCAACCACATCACCAATATCGGCGGCTCTTGCCGTATCTCTGCTGATGCTATAGAGGTTAGCCCTTGAAATCATGATATCTCGCACCGACAACTCAGCTATTGGTGTCGATGTCTTTGTCGCATAAGCCACCGCTTTTTGTCCCATCAAATCACGTTTGGTGACAATGCCGATGATTTCATGCCGACTGTTTTCAACCAAACACACAGACGTTTTCATCGCATGCATCACATGGAGTGTTTGCTGAATACCATCATCGGTGTGAACCGTTACCGGTTTTCGATCAGTAAAAGCATCGACCAATACCGATGCCGGGCTGGATAAAGATAACTTAATATTGGGTAAGGCAACTTTTGTGGACTTGGAAGGCACTTTGTTATTGAGCGAAACGAGTTTCAAAGGCTGATACTGAGTCATTGGGCAGCTCCTGGTTATGATCTGATACGTCTTCCATGACCATCGGATGAGCATCCATAGGGTAATTATTGCCGGAGACGAAAAGGGCTGATTCTTATGAGAATAAACACTTTCGATCAATTTTCAGGATAGACCAGAGCCGATGGCTCTACCTCAAAAAGAAATGCTACAGGGTGTAAATACCGACAAAGGGAGAGCGGTGTTCTCTCCCTCAACCAGAGATAAATTTAGACGACTCGTTCCAGTACGATAAAGCTGTAATCGTAAGGATTTGGGCCGTCGGCCTTAAACTCTTCACGACCTATTTCTTGCCAAGTCGAACGATCAAACTCTGGGAAATAGGCATCGCCCTCAACGTCCGCGTGAACCTGGGTAAGATAGAAACGATCGCATTGATCAAAGGCCATTCCATAGATTTGGGCTCCACCAATGATCATCGCTTCTTCATAGCCATTAATCACAGCCAAACTCTCAGCTAACTCTTTGGCTTGCTCGATGGTCGATACCACGTGAACACCTTCCGGTGCCTCAAAGCCACTGCGACTCAACACGATATTTGGACGACCCGGTAACGGACGACCAATCGATTCATAGGTTTTTCGTCCCATAATGATGGGTTTACCCATGGTGACTTTTTTGAAGTACTTTAAATCTTCCGGTAAGTACCAAGGTAATTTATTGTCTCGACCAATGACTCTGTTTTCAGCCATGGCCACAATCATCGACAGTTTCATTTGGAATCCTTTACAGAACATTACACACTGAATGGGTATTGAATCGGCTCATGACACTGATAACCGATGACTTCAAAGTCATCCAACGTCACCCAGGTTTCAATGTCTTCCAGCGTTTTAATATCCGGGTTAATGTTTAATTGCGGTGCAGGGAAGGGATCACGCTTTAACTGCACATCACGCATTAATTCCAGCTGATCTTCATAAATGTGTGCATTAACAATTTTGTGATACGCCATGCCCGGTTTATGACCCGTAATCTGAGCCACCAGCGCCAACAGCACATAGACTTGCACCATATTGAAATTCAGCCCCAGAGGTACATCACACGAGCGCTGGGTACTGTTAAGATATAAGGTGTCGCCCAACAGCGAAAAATGATGACTGTACATACACGGACGCAAACAGCCCATGTGGAAGGCACCTGGATGATAGAAAGTGAGAATTTCACCACGATCGTCCTGACCGGCTTTCAGGTCATCAATGATCTTACGCAACAGATCAACGCTACCCCCGTCAGGTTTTGGGAAGTTACGACCAATGGCGCCATACACTAAGCCCATATCATCCTCGCCTTTACGATACTCGCTGGCTAGCCAAGCTTGGTTTTCATTGGCGTTGGCATCCCAAGTCTTGGTACCCAACTTACGAAAATCTGCTGCGTTATCGTAACCGCGTAAATAACCAATAATTTCAGCAATGGCCGACTTCCAAAAGCTCTTACGTGTCGTCACCAAAGGAAACTCATTGGCGCCCACATCGTAAGTCAGGTCGGCATTAATCACCGTCAGACAACGCTTACCGGTTCGGACGTTATCAACCCAAACCCCTTCCTCAACAATTCGGGAACATAAGTCGAGATATTGCTTCATCTGAAATTATCCTAATTCTATTTAACGGCCTGAAAATGAGCTGCGAATTGTAGCATGAGGCGGGGGATTCACCCCACCTCTGAATCGAGTATAACGACTAGGCGGCACTCGTTTGCTGAGCCTGTTTTTTGTAACCAATCACCATAAAGGCTACACCGATCAAAATCATAGGCGTCGATAGTACTTGCCCCATGGTGAGCCAGTCACCGTATAAGTAGCCCAGTTGCTCATCCGGCTGACGAACGAACTCGACAATAAAACGAAATACCCCGTAACAAGCCAAGAAAAGCCCGGACACCACCATGCGCGGACGTTCTTTCGATGAGAAGAACCAAACAATCAGGAATAAAGCCACCCCTTCTAGCGCAAACTGATACAGCTGTGATGGGTGGCGCGGCAAATCCCCCGCTCTTGGAAACACCATCGCCCAAGGCACATCCGTTACACGCCCCCAAAGTTCACCACCAATGAAGTTACCAATACGGCCGGCACCTAAACCAATCGGGACCACAGGCACAATAAAATCCATCAGCTCAAAGAAAGTCTTATTAATTTTGCGACCGTACAAGGTCAGCGAAATCATCACTCCCAGCAAACCACCGTGGAAGGACATCCCCCCCTCCCAAATGGCGAATAACGACAAGGGGTCTTGCAGAAAGTGGCTAAAGTTGTAAAAAAGCACATAGCCGATTCGACCACCCAGTATCACACCCAACGCACCCCAGAACACCAAATCCGAGATTTGATCTTTGGTGTACTGGCCGTTTCTCTGAGCTCGGTAATTCAAGAGGAAGTAGGCGGCAGCAAAGCCCAGCAAATACATCAAACCGTACCAATGAACTTTTAACGGCCCTAGTTCAATGGCCACTGGATCAATAGAAGGGTAAGCAATCATAACGTCCCTGCGTTGTTAGTTAGATAGAAGTTAGTAGATAGAAAGTTGATTAGACTACGACCTTGTTTAAAGTTCGTTAACTGAGTAAGAAACGTGTACCCACCACGACTAATAAACAAGCAAAAGTTCGCTTCAAAATCAGTGGTGGTAAGCGATGAGCCAGTTTAGCGCCCTGACGAGCAAAAAACACACTGGTCACCACAATACCGAAGAACGCAGGCCAATACACGTAACCGGAGGTCCACTCAGGCAATCCGGCCTTATCCCAACCGACAACGACATTGGTTATCGCGGCAATGAACGCAATCGGAAAACCAATCGCCGCCGCAGTTCCCACAGCCCGCTGCACTTTTAAATTACACCAAGTCAGGAAAGGCACAGAAAGCGTACCGCCACCGATGCCAAAAATCGCCGACGCCCAACCAATGAAACTACCGACCACGCCTAAGCCGAATGAGCCCGGTAATTGTCGAGACGGTTTAGGGCTTAATTGAAACGCCATCTGCGCCGCAGCACACAAGGCAAAAGTTCCGATAATTTTCTGAAGATGTTCACCGCTTAATTGATCCGCCGTCGCCACACCCAGAGCAGAACCAATTACGATACCCACGGAGATTTTCTTAAAGGCGGGCCAATCCACCCCGCCTTTTTGATGATGGGTACGAATCGAACTCATCGACGTGAACACAATAGTTGCCAACGATGTCCCGACCGCGAGATGAGTTAATACCTCTGGGCTTACTTGCTGCGCCTCAAAAGCCAAAACCAAGGCCGGTACGATGATCATACCGCCGCCGATACCAAACAAGCCGGCCAACAGTCCAGCTATGGCACCGACCAACAAATAGACCAACAAAACCATAAAGAAGTCCTTTCGGTTACAATAAAAAGCTGGTCATTATTACACTGATTTTTCTAAGATAGAACGAACAATCAAGAGAATAATTCACCGAAAACGGGATACGCGTTATGTGTTTGGTCGCCCTTGCCTACAAAGTTCACCCAGACTACCCGTTAATTCTGGTGGCCAACCGCGACGAATATCATCATCGCCAAGCCCATCCTGCTCATTGGTGGCCGGATGCTCCAAGTGTTGTGGCAGGAAAAGACCTTAGCGCAGGCGGCAGCTGGATGGCTTCAGATCATTATGGCCGACTCATCTGTTTGACCAACGTTCGCATCGGTCGTGCACCCCAAGCAGAACAAGCTCTATCTCGCGGTAAGATTGTCAGCGATTACATCGTCCAGAACATTCCCGCCAATAAATACCTCACGCAACTGAGCGATCGCAGCCACCTGTTTAACCCGTTCAATTTATTGGTTTTTGAAAACGACAAGCTCTATTACTGCAACAGTTTAAATCGGGGGCATATGAGTTTGCCGCCAGGGCTGTATGGATTGAGCAATGCCTATCTCGACACCCCGTGGCCAAAAGTACAGGCCACCAAAGCACATCTCCAGCACGCAATCATTGACGATGACATCAGCCCTGACCATCTTACCAACACCTTGGCCGACCGCACGCCTTATGCTCATGAATTACTGCCGGATACGGGTATCCCCAAAGAACTGGAGCACTTATTGTCTTCGGCCTTCATTGTCAGTCCCACCTACGGCACCCGTTGCACCAGCGTGTTTTGGCAGGATCAAAAAGGAAAATGCTACTTTCGGGAAAGTAATTGGTTTGCAACTGGTGAACTGGCGGCGCAACACGAGTTCTCGTGGAAAGCCAAAGAGTTCCAGCACACAGAGCCGCAACAGCCGCTTCGAAAACCTTATCCGCTGTAACCGCGTGTGACCTAGCTCCCATTACTGTCTCCAAGTCATTCACAAAACAGATGCGAATTGATTCAAACTGTTACTGAAAACTCCGGCACAAACGGCTTTTACCTGTCCATAATAAATACATGACTGAGCGAAAAAGATTTGAAATGCATCCAGGCGCTTTGATTTCTTGTGTGTTGGTACTGTGTACCAGCGCCTTTGCCTTTGCTTTGTCGGCGGCCACCCAAATAAAGCCAGTGCTGCCTTCAAATGTTGCAGAGAAATACCTGTCGACATTACTCACAGATTATCAGGAAAAGTTTCAGTACAGCGCACTGCAACAACCTCGACGCGTTGAGCAGTTCTATCATCGAATGAATCACCAAACCATCTGGTTTGATCATTATCAGTTAACCTCTGCCGGGGAGGCTCTCATTCAAGCCATTAAGGAAAATGCCGTCGATCAACCAGGCGACTACCCCTACCACGCAGAGCATATTCTTTATCGGCTACAAAGCCTGCAGACCCATCCCAGAGAAGTAACACATCTCGATGTGTTAATGACCGATGCCTTTTTGTCTTACGCCAACGACGTTTTATCCGGCGATTTGATTCCAAACCAGAATGAACCCGATCACCCAGCCATTCTGAAAACGGCCTCATCGAACAATGATGACATGCTAGTGCCTTTTCGTTCTAGCAATGCAGACACTCATACCGAAACAAATGCTCTTCTGGAAAATACCTTAAACCGAGATCAGCTACTGCCGTTGATCAAGCACACATTAACCCCGCAACATCAAGGTTATATCAAACTCAGAAAGGCACTGGATCACTACCTCAAATTGGCCCAAACCGGCTCCTGGGAGGCCTTTGAAAACACAGATAACATTAAAATGGGCGATCATCACATTCAGGTAACCCGGTTAAAAGAGCGGCTCGCGTTATTGGGTGACTTCTTTAACCATAACTTCCAGATGATTCCTGCCAGAGACTTTCTCAATGAAGCCGCTCGGGATTTCAACACGCCAATGAACTTTCCTGGCAATCAATGGCAGGCACACCAAGACTACTTTGATGCAGACCTTTCCGAAGCCCTAAAACAATTTCAGCAACGCCACGGGCTTCACCCTAACGGCGTGTTGGACAACGCCACCAGAGAACAACTCAATATCACGCCCGATCAAAGAATTCGCCAGATTGCCATTAACATGAAGCGCTGGCGTTACCTGCCCAGTGAGCTGGGAAATCGCTATGTGATGGCGAACATTGCCGACTATTCACTAAAAGTGATCAACGACGACAAAACCACCTTGGAGATGGATATTATTGTCGGCAAAGCCAGTCGCAGAACACCGATTCTGGTACAGAGCATAAGAACCTTGGTGTTAAATCCAAGTTGGGCGATACCACCAAGAATTGCACGCACCAGCATTCTGCCCCATGCGAAGCGAGATCCATCCTACCTTAAAAAACACAACATCGAACTGGTTCGAGGCACAGGCCCACAACGTACCGTCATAGATCCAGAGACCCTTGATTGGGAAACCATCAACATCTACAAATTCCCATATCGACTGGAGCAGAAACCCGGTCGCCGAAATTCGTTGGGCGAAGTTAAATTTCCACTGAATAACGACTTTGCCATTTACCTGCACGACACATCGCAGCCTAAGTTGTTTGATCGATCAATGAAAGCGCTTAGCTCAGGTTGTGTCAGAGTATCGAAACCACGCGAACTTACGGCAGCATTGCTTGAAGATAACCCTGGCTGGGATAAAAAACGAATTGCTAGAGCCCATCGCAGCAAACGCACCATGTATCTAGGGCTGAAACAGGAAACACCCGTTTACCTTATGTATTGGACGGCCTGGGTGGATGATCAAGGCATGATTCAGTTCAGAGAGGACATCTACAATCGCGATCATCACACCGATTACGACACTTACGCCTCGACTATAAGTATGTAGGTCTACTCACTGGAAACTAATCACGACAAAACATTCACGAGCAAATAGTCACGACAAAAATACCCACGGGAAAAGAACCGCCGCCGTCGAAAAGACATCGTTTAAGAAGCTTTTCTACCACCTTTGGGGCGAATAAAGGAAAGGACACCAGCGTCTTCTAACGCCAGTTCAATAATACTGTGAATAACTTCCGGGCTGTCAGCAATCATCACCCGAGCCAATAACTCTTGCGACCAGCTATGGGTGATGTTGCGTACCACATACTTCACTTTTGGCAAGCTGGCCGAGTTCATACTCAAAATGTCATACCCCATCGCCAGAAGGATCGGCGCCGCAATGGGATCACCGGCCAATTCACCACAGATGCTGACAGGCACGCTTTCCATGTGCGCGTCTTCAGAAATCTTTTTCAATGCCTGCAATACGGCAGGGTGATAAGAATGATAAAGATCGGCGACTCGGGCGTTGTTGCGATCTACCGCTAGTATGTATTGGGTCAGGTCGTTACTGCCGACCGAAATAAAATCGACCAACTGAGCCAACTCACGGGTTTGATAAACCGCAGCAGGTACTTCAATCATCACACCCACTTCTGGCATGACCACATGGAAGCCTTCTTCACAGACCTCATGATACGCACGATGGATCAGACGCATTGCCTCTTCCACCTCCCCGGTACCTGTGATCATGGGAAGCATGATTCTAAGGTTGTTCAAGCCTTCCGACGCTTTCATCATGGCTCGAACCTGAACTAAGAAAATCTCCGGATGATCAAGCGTAATACGAATACCACGCCAGCCTAAGAAGGGATTATCTTCCTTAATCGGAAAATAACTGAGCTCTTTGTCACCACCGATATCTAAAGTACGCATGGTCACCGGGCTCGGGGCAAACGCTTTCAACTGCTCACGGTAAGTGTGCATTTGCTCTTTTTCGGTCGGAAAGCGGTCTTTGATCATGAACGGCACTTCGGTGCGATACAGACCAACCCCTTCAGCACCGCGATCCAAAGAACGAAAAACATCGGCCATCAAGCCGGTATTCACCCAAAGCTTCAAACGACGACCGTCTTTTGTTTCACATGGCAGGTTCTTTAGCGTGTCCAGTTCGCGAACTAGCTCTTTCTCTTCTTCTACAATGCTTTGGAAGTTCTCTAACAGCTGATCAGAGAATAAGGTGAACACTTTACCGCGGTAGCCATCAATGATGATTTTCTTACCATCCAACCGGGAATACGGTAATCCCTGAACCCCCATAATGGTTGGGATACCCATAGCCCGTGCCAAAATCGCGACATGAGAGTTACTGGAGCCTTCAACCGACACGATGCCCTGCAGCTTTCCTTTGGGAACTTCGGCCAACATTGTGGGAGTAATTTCCTCACCCACCAAAATCGCATCATCAGGGTAATCAATCGGAGCGACTTTCGCCGACTGCATGTATTCCAGCAAACGAATTCCCATGTCACGAATGTCCGTGGCTCGCTCTCGCAAATATGGGTCGTCCATCACACTGAAGTGCTGCTCGTACTGACGAATCACCTGAGATAATGCACCTTGCGCCCACTCACCGGATTCAATCTTTGACAATACCTCAGAACCCAAGGCCTCGTCATCGAGCATATTAAGGTACACATCGAACAATGCTTGCTCTTCAGGGCGAAGCTGGTCGGCAAGTTTATCACCGGCCATACGAATGTCTCGTCGTACCGCTTCTAACGCTTCTCGAAAGATTTTTTGTTCGGCGTTAATATCCGCTGCAGGCTTGCTGGGTACAGAATCTAAATCCGCAGAGCGAATCATCACTACAGCATGACCAATCGCAATACCGGGTGAGCCTGATACCCCTTTAAACTGCTGATCTTTTTTGATCTTGGTTTTCTTGTCGTGCTTATTAAATTCATTGATCTTACCGGTGGCTTCGGCATGAACAATTACACCTGCTAACTGAGCAGACATAGTGACAAGAAACGCTTCTTCGCCTTCATCAAAGCGTCGCCGATCCCGTTGCTGAACCACTAGTACGCCTAGCACGCGACGATGATGAATAATAGGAACGCCTAGAAACGAGTGAAATTGCTCTTCCCCCGTTTCAGGAAAATATTGATAGTTCGGATGCTCTGGCGCATCTTCGAGGTTAATCGGTTCTTCCCGAACGCCAACTAAACCGGCCAAACCTTGTGCAGAACTGAGTTTTACATGACCAATTGCAGAGCGCTTAAGCCCTTCAGTGGCCATCAGTACATATTCATGGGTATCCGGTTCCCACAAATAGACAGAACACACTTGGGTATTCATAGCCTCTCGAACACGGCGCACAATAATATCCAGAGCAGATTGCAAATCCCCTGCGGTATTAACTTCCTGTACTATGCCCCTGAGAGTTTTAAGCATTCGACCTTATTCTCAAACCGTGTTCATTAAAAACGCCAGGCTAATTAAGTAAAGCTGATCGAAAGAGTTTCGCTACTGCCAATTAAGGCTGAATTAAACGCACTTTAGGCGCCAACTCTTTCAATGCTTTTCGATATACCTCTCGCTTGAACGTCACTACCTGATCCAAAGGATACCAGTAGCTTACCCATCGCCAACCATCGAATTCAGGATTCCCCGAATAGCCAAGATTGACTGATGTATCATCACTCACCATTCTTAACAGAAACCATTTCTGTTTCTGACCAATACACACGGGCTGACTGTTATAGCGCACCATGCGTTTTGGTAACCGATATCGAAGCCAGCCGCGTGTACACGCCAGTACTTCCACATCATGTTCTTTCAGCCCGACTTCTTCCTGAAGCTCTCGATACAGTGCATCTTCGATAGATTCGTCGTGCTTGATCCCTCCTTGAGGGAACTGCCAGGCATCTTGACCGATTCTCCTAGCCCAGAGTACCTGGCCATGATCATTCGATAGAATGATGCCTACATTTGGCCGGAAACCGTCCGAATCAATCACAAAAATAACCCATTAAAAGTCTAGCTCAATATATTCACCTGCTGGCTCGCCGGATTAGGACCTAACGGACAGACAAGATGAACCCATAATTCATCTAAAATACCGTATCTACAAACTAGCCACAACCTGAAAGCTATCGGATTCAGATGCAAATCACGCGCAAGTAAGTTCCTTATAAGCAAAATAAACACCGAAATAGTGACTCAAGAGAGATTACTCATCAGCGTCGCCCAAAATACTTGAATGTCACTAATTTGCAGCAAGTAACCTGTTTAATGCAAAATACCGAGTTATTGAGTAATTCTTTCCGAGCTTTTCAGATTGAGCATTAAACAATGTAATTCTCAAGACTGGTAAAAGTTAAATACCATTACTGTAAACCTGTTAACCGTTTGGGAGTCACTGTGGCTTTAGCAATTTTCGATTTAGATAACACCCTCATCCATGGAGACAGCGATCACGCTTGGGGAGAATTCCTAGTTCAGAACAATTTAGTAGATGGCGATTTATATCGTTCTAAAAACGATGAATTCTATCGCCAATATGTGGATGGTACACTGGACATTCACGAGTACCTTGAATTCAGTCTTTCTGTTTTAACTCAATACAGTTACGACGAAATCACCCAGTGGCGCAAACGGTTCTACGAGCAAATTTTCAGTAAGATGATGCAACCTAAAGCCGCAGAACTACTGAAGCGCCATCGTGATAATGGCGATTATCTGCTCATCATCACAGCCACTAACTTGTTTGTGACTGAGCCAGCCAAAACCCTCTTGGAAGTCGACGACATCATCGCCCCCACCCCGGAGTTTGTAGATAATCAATACACAGGAAAAGTCACTGGCACTCCAAGTTTCCAACATGGTAAAGTCATTCGACTGAATGAATGGTTAGAAGACAATAACCACTCATTGGAAAATAGCTTTTTCTACAGTGACTCACATAATGACTTGCCTTTGCTAGAGTTAGTGGACAACCCTATTGTGGTAGATGGCGACCATCACTTATTAAAAGCAGCAGAACAACGTGGCTGGCAAAGCATCAGCCTAAGAGACTAAAAAATAACAATGAAAGCGCTTTTTGTTTTACTTTTTGCACTAACCGGATGGATGTTAAGCGGCTGTAGTGAGGACGCACCACCCCCCTCATCAAGCACTCAAGCCGTCCAAAAGCAAGAACAGAAAGCGTCGCCTCTGCAAGCAGATTTAACGGTTTTGGCGGAACACAGTTTTCGCCAGACCACCGAACTACTGCACCTTGGCCACCAACTGCATATCTCTATTCGGGATTTTCTGAAAACCCCGTCCGAACAGTCTCTAACCGTAGCCAAACAAGCCTACTCATCGTTACTGCAGCAATGGGTTCAATCCCTTCCTTATATCAACATGACAGCGCTGACCACCAGCGGTGCCCCCTTGATGAATCGCCTGGAAAAACTCCCTATGCTACCGGGCTATCTTGATCAAATCCCCGACTACCCTTTTAGCGGATTGGTTCACGACATTATGCTGCCCATAGAGTCGGATAACCTGATGCGCTTGCACACGTTAGATAATGACGAGCAGGTAATTTTTGGCCTCTCTGCAATAGAGTTCTTACTCTTTGATCATTACCAGGCGGATCACTATAAAAAGTTTCTACCTATGACCTCGTTGTCACAAGAAGAGCAGCAAGAACAAATCCAGCTAGAGCAACTACCCAACAATCGCCGCCGAGCATTACTCTTGTCTCAAGCAAACCAATTAGTCGAAGATCTCTCGGAATTACACAAACGTTGGCTCAGTGAAGGCGGCGATGATTCGAAACGGCTGATTTCTTTAACCGATAAAAACCTGAAACTAGCACTTTCCAGCAGCCTTAAGAAAAACACACAGCTCATTCTGGACGCGTTAAACAGCGTGCAGGAAAAACCGTTAATGCTTGGTCGTGCACACTTTTCCAGAGAAGAAAAGGCGCTGTTAAATACCGGAGTATCGAGCCTGAAAGCGTTTCATGAATCCATTCAAGCGATTTGGCAAGCCTACCCTCAAACGGAAAAAGATGAATTTGATGGGGTCTTGGAATCACTGCTGGAACTGCATGAACAGTACACAGAAGACCCAAGTAACAGCTTATTGCTGGAACTCGCCAGTAATCGCTGCAACCAGCTGCTTGAAATTTCTGACGATTTAAGTTTTGAAGAAGCGCCTGAATAACAACTCAGGCGCTTACGTTCGGAAAAGATAGGCTATCGAATCACCAACTCTTTAATACACGAGTAAACAGACACTTGATGTATTCTGTTTCAGCAATGGCCGGGTGAATCGGATGATCAATGGCTTGATGCCCTTGCTCTATCACCTGAACGGTACGATCTACTTGTCGAGCACCGCTTTGAACGATATTAACCAGACGATCACGGTCTAGGTGCATCGAACACGAGGCCGTTACCAAGGTACCGCCCACTTCTACCAATCTCAACGCTAATTGATTCAGCTTCTGATAGGCTTTCTCGCCAACTTTGATGTCCTTACGACGCGCAATTAGCGCCGGTGGGTCTAACACCACCACATCAAACTTTTCTTTCTGATCAGCTAACGCCTTGAGACCCGTAAACGCATCCGCCTGAATAGTGAAAACGCGCTCATCCAAACCATTCAACACCGCATTGCGCGCCACACACTCCAATGCAAACTCCGAACTGTCGAGACACACTACTTCCGATGCGCCAAAAGCCGCTGCCTGAATTCCCCAGCCGCCAATGTAACTGAACACATCCAACACGCGCTTGCCTTCAACATAGTTAGCCAAGCGAGCACGGCTGTCTCGGTGATCATAAAACCAACCAGTTTTTTGACCTTCCAACACTGGTGCCTCAAACTTCACACCATTCTCGATAAAAGAGGCAAAGCCGTCGTTCAACTCACCTTTGACCACTTCGACATAAACGTCTAAGCCTTCGACCGGGCGCATTTTGCCATCGTTTTTCAAAACAATGGTGCTCGGCATTAACATCGCATCCAAGACCTCGATAATGTCTTGTCGCAACGCTTCCATCGCCGGATTAGAAATTTGGATAACAACCGTTTCACTAAAACGATCCACCACCAAGCCAGGTAAACCATCACTGTCACCAAAACATAACCGATAACTGGCATCATCATAGTGTTGTTCACGTAAAGCCAATGCACTTTGCAATCGCTGCTTCAATAACTTGCGATTGAGCAGTTGTTTGTCTGAACGTGAGATAATTCGGGCACAAATGAGAGATCCGGGGCTCACTATCGCAACGCCCATGCTACGTCCGTCGGCGGCATGTACCTGCACCTGCTGTCCGGACTCAAACGCTTTTAAAGGCGTCACTTTTGTATCTACTTCATTGCTGTAAATCCACATATGACCGGCGCGAATTCGAGCATCTGCTCGCGGGTTGAGTTTCAGACTGGCTAATGACATGTTACGGCTCTCCTAACTTGGGCGGCTATTATGCGTTAAATCAAAAGAAGATGCAGAAATCTTTTACATATGAACAACAGTCAGGTACAAAAACATTTACTATAATTTCAGGGATTTATTGCAACGGGGTCAGCATGTCGAGCAAAGAGCTTTCTGAGAGCCAAATCCAGAATGTGTTGCAAGGAATTCGTATTCCACCGCAGCCACAAATCATGGTAGATCTTCAGATGGAACAGGCCATGCCTGATCCGGACATCAGCCGTATTGCGCAATTAATCAGCAAAGACGTTGGACTTTCCGGCACCATCCTTAAGATAGTCAATTCTCCGTTCTTTGGCCTGAGCAATAAAATCACATCCGTTGAGCAGGCTGTTAACCTGTTAAGTTACACCTCAGTCATTAACATCGTAAATGGTCTCACCATTCGCAGCGAAATGACCGACGAAGACATAGTAGCGCTCAATCGCTTCTGGGATTCAGCCAATGATATTTCGATGGTCGCGGCCACCATTGCCAAAGAAATCGGCTTAAAGAACCACGACGAAGCTTACCTGCTTGGACTCTTCCACAATTGTGGCATCCCACTCATGATGAAGCGCTTTGGTGTGGAAGAATATTCAAAAACGATGTCGGAAGCCTATGGCACAGACGCTGAACGCATCATTGATTTAGAAAATGACCGCTACAATACCAATCACGCAGTGGTCGGTTATTACACCGCGAAAGCCTGGAACATGCCGCTGCATTTATGCACCGCGATTGCGGAACACCACAATCTGAATCAGTTATTTGACGACAAGTACAGTGCCGACAGCGAGAAGAAAAACCTGATAGCAATCTTGAAGATAGCCGATCATATCTGCGCCAGCCACCAAGCACTAGGTGGACAATCGGTAGATTATGAATGGCAACGCTATAAAGACAACATCTTGGAATATGTCGGACTTGGCATCTACGACATTGAAGACATGGCCGCCCGCTTCCGAGAGATGGGCATCTCAGTGGGCGACTCCTTTATTGATTAATGTTATGAACTCTTATTCAAACGCTTCGTAAGAGTCAGCGCATAAGTCGCAAGGTTGCTCGATAATTTCAACCGGCTCTTCCTGGATAAGACGTCGATTCACACCTATCTTACCATCCGTCAGCCAACGCATGTGTGTCTGTTGACCACAGTGACGACAGAACAAGATCTTGAGGTTATGGCTCTCAATCTGAAAGACACTTAGGTCTTGAGCGCCGTCCACCAGGGAAAATCGTTTCTTATCCACAAAGTAGAGTTGCTGGCCATAGCGGATACAGGCGTCGTCCCGACACACCACCCGAACCTCCGGATCGTCGTCCAAAAACACCTCCATCTTAATGGCACCGCAATAGCACTGCGCTTGTCTCACAGACATGTTAGTTCCTTACGCCATAAACCATAGTGCTTGTTTAGAAATAGCAGTCATCACGATATACCCAAATACCGCAATAGCAGCCACAAAACAGATACGTCGTTGTGCGAGAGTTTTACCAAACTTCAGCGCAAACATTCCTAATCCAATATAGACCAGCAAAGCAATCAGTTTCGCGGACAGCCAAGGAATCACAAACGGGTTCCATTGATACACCACCAATAACCCAATTGCTGCAGCCAACAACAAGGTATCGTTAATGTGCGGCAGAATTTTCCAGAGCTTATGATTCAGAGGTTTTTTCAGAAATAACGTTAGAACACCTCGAATACTAAAACCAACAATCGAGAGTAATGCAAAGAGCATGTGTGCATGCTTTAACCACATAGAAAATCCTTTAACAGCTGTCATTGTGAAGAGGTTTGAACCCAGACTATAAGTCAAAAAAAAACCGGACTGCAATAGCCCGGCTTTCTTTTAACTGGAATCAAGGCAGAAGCATTTAAGACGCTTTCCAAGCCAAGTCCAATTCACGTGCCGCTTTTACATCATCCAGACGTTTCACTGGCTGAGTATAAGGTGCACCACGAACCATTTCAGGGTTCGCTTCCGACTCTTTGAGAATGCTGGCCATAGCCGCGATGTATTCATCCATCGCTTCTTTGGATTCGGTTTCTGTCGGTTCAATCAGATGACACTCAGGCACCAACAATGGGAAATACGTGGTCGGAGCGTGCTGGTTATAATCCAACAGACGCTTCGCTACATCCATGGCATTCACACCCAGATCTTTGGTTTGCTTGCTCAAAGTGATGATGAATTCGTGAGTCGCACGACGATCTGGATAAGCCAACTGGAAACCTTCTTTTTCAAGACGCTTCGCCATGTAGTTGGCATTTAAGGTCGCGTATTCACCCACACGGTGCATACCTTCTTTACCAAGTAAGATGGCATAAACATAAGCACGAACCAAAATCCCGGCGTTCCCCATAAAGGCAGACAAATTACCAATCGTCTGAGGAATATCTTCTTGAGTTAACCAGCGATAGGTTGCCGCCTCATCCGAACCCTCTTTACCCACAATCGGTGTAGGCAGGAAAGGCAACAAACGATCATTTACCGCCACAGGGCCCGCACCCGGGCCACCACCACCGTGGGGTGTTGCGAACGTCTTATGCAGGTTCATGTGCATAACATCAAAGCCCATGTCACCCGGCTTAACCTTACCTAAAATAGCGTTCAGGTTGGCCCCATCGTAATACAACAGACCACCCGCTTCGTGAATAACTTTCGCGATCTCTTCAATCTGACGCTCAAACACACCACAGGTTGATGGGTTAGTCATCATAATGCCTGCCGTCTGAGGACCGACCAAGGTCTTCAGCGCGTCAACATCCACATCACCTTCGCTGTTCACCGGTACTTCACGGACTTTATAGCCACACATCACCGCAGTCGCCGGGTTAGTGCCGTGCGCCGCTGAAGGCACAAGAATCTCGGTACGAGCATCGTCGTTACGAGACTGGTGATAAGCACGAATCATAGCAACACCAGCAAACTCACCCTGAGCACCGGCCATAGGCGTCAGAGAAACGCCTTTCATACCAGTCACATCTTTTAAGATTTCCTGAAG
This sequence comes from Litoribrevibacter euphylliae, assembly GCF_042646085.1. NCBI lineage: Bacteria > Pseudomonadati > Pseudomonadota > Gammaproteobacteria > Oceanospirillales > Oceanospirillaceae > Litoribrevibacter > Litoribrevibacter euphylliae. The sequence continues at coordinate 39,434 of NZ_JBHRSZ010000007.1, forward strand.
CTCATACATACAGCTTAGGAAGCCTTGAGAATGGCTTTCTGGTGCCAACGGGTGACGATTCAAGATACCAGGTAATGACGCCGCGGCTAAGGCACCACGCGGGTTGTACTTCATCGTACAAGAACCCAGCGGGTAGAACTGGGTATCGATGGAAAAGTTCTTACGCGACAAGTTGGTATAGTGACGAATCGCCTGCAGTTCAGAGACTTCTGGCAAACCAGGCTTTTGTTTACGAACTAAATCCGCAGGTAAGCCTGAAACATCTGCCGCTTCAGCCGGAACCTGAGCAGTCGCTTTACGTCCTGAACGACTTTGTTCAAAAATCAACATAACAATAGACTCCGCAGGTTAACCTTGAATTTCGTTTAACACATCGACCAACGCCGACTTGTACAGTTCGAGATCCGCTTGAGACTTAGTCTCAGTTACACAGATCAACATGGCATTCTCAAGAGAGGCATCTACGCGGCCTAAATCGAAGCCACCCAGAATTTCACGCTCTGCCAGCTTCTCCAGCACAAGCGCAGCATTCACTGGTAACTTAACAGCACACTCGTGGAAGGTATGACCGCTGAACTGACGTCCAACCCCCTCAATCGAACAAAGCAGTTCAACCAACGATTGAGTATTTTTATAGCTTTGACCGGCAACATTGGCCAAACCATCCGGACCAACCATGCTCATGTAAATAGTCGACGCAGTAACCGCCAAGCCTTGGTTGGTACAAATATTTGATGTCGCTTTCGAACGACGAATATGCTGTTCGCGCGCTTGTAGGGTCAAGGCATAACCAGGCTTACCATCGAGATCCACGGTACGACCGATCAAACGCCCTGGCATTTGGCGAACGATCGCCTGAGTACAGCACATGAAGCCATAATATGGGCCACCGGACGCCATAGGCACGCCTAACGGTTGACCGTCACCGACCGCAATATCCGCACCTTTTTCACCCCAGTTACCCGGTGCTTCAAGCACTGCCATAGCCATCGGATTCACTAACGCAATCGCCAACGAATTCTGCTGATGAATCCAGTCAGTCAACGCATGAACGTCTTCCAACTGCCCAAAGAAATTCGGCTGCGCGATAATCACGGCAGTAATGTCTTCGCCTTCATACGCCTTTAAAGCATCCAACGCGGTAGTGCCTTGCTCAGCATTCCAAGGCACTTCCACCAGGTCAATGTTCTGAGACTCAACAATCGCAGCTAAGGCAGAACGATAGGTAGGATGAACAGCACCTGGCACTAAGATCTTACGGCTCTTGGATTTACGGTTAGCACGAACCGCCATCAATACCGCTTCAGCCAAGCCGGAGGCGCCATCATAAAGAGAGGCATTGGATACATCCATCGCCATCAAGGTCGCCATCATCGACTGATATTCATAAATTAACTGAAGCGTTCCCTGACTCGCTTCCGCCTGATACGGCGTATACGCGGTCATGAACTCACCACGAGTGGCAACGTCCCATACCGCCGCAGGAATATGGTGTTCATAAGCACCCGCTCCGATGAAGCACAACGCACCTTCGTCCTGAGCGGATTTTTCTCGCATCCTGCGCATCATGTCCATCTCATTTAACGCATCTGGCACTTGGGTCAGTTCACCAGCACGCAGCTGAGGTGGAATTTCATCAAACAGATCTTCGATGGACGAAACCCCAATGGTCTCCAACATTTCCTGAACGTCTTGTTCAGTGTGAGGAATGAATGGCATGAGAAACCTCAAATATATGACAACAGATAGGCAATCACTAAAAGCTAACCAACAGGTCAGAAAATAGCAATCCCAAAAACACAAAACGGGGCAAATGCCCCGTCTTGTTGATACTACTAACTTAGTCTTCCGCTTCGCATTTCTCGCGATAAGCGTCCGCATCTAACAGCTGCTCAAGCTCTTCTGCGTTGGAAAGCTTGATTTTGAAGAACCAGCCGTCGTGATAAGGATCGGCATTAACTGTTTCAGGCGCATCTTCAAGCAACTCATTCACTTCGACGATTGTGCCCGACACTGGCATGTAGATATCAGAAGCTGCTTTAACAGACTCAACTACACCGGCTTCCTCACCGATTTCCATTTCGGCATCTACGTCTGGATGCTCTACGTAAACCACATCCCCTAATAGAGATTGAGCATGATCGGTAATACCAATGGTAACGGTGCCGTCACCTTCAACACGAATCCACTCGTGGGTATCTACGTATTTTAAATCAGCTGGGATTTGACTCATCTTAAGCGTCCTCAGGTCAATTTTTATTCAAAAACTTTCTTTCCGTTTCGTACGAACGGCGGTCTAACCACTCGCACTTTCAGTTGTTTTTTACGCACTTCAACGACGGCGGTGTCACCCGTGCCGGCTGGAACCCTGGCTAACGCAATGGCATGGCCTAAGGTCGGAGAGAAGGTACCACTGGTGGTTTCACCTTCACCAACGCCGTCCACAATCACCTTCTGATGACCACGCAATACGCCTTTATCTTCCAGTACCAAGCCCACTAACTTTTGAGCCGGGCCTTGTGCTTTTTCTGCTTCTAACGCCGCACGACCGATAAAATCACGATCTGCCGGCTCCCAAGCAATCGTCCAGCCCATGTTAGAAACCAATGGAGAGGTGGTTTCATCCATGTCTGAACCATATAAGTTCATACCCGCTTCCAGGCGTAGCGTGTCACGAGCCCCCAATCCACAAGGGCTCACGCCTGCATCGGCCAGTTTCTGCCAGAAATCAGCAACGTGTGCTTCCGGCACCATAATTTCTAGACCATCTTCTCCGGTATAACCAGTTCTGGCAATAAACAAATCACCCGCTTCTGCCCCCTGAAACACTTTCAAAGAGGCCGTCAGTGCTTGCTGCTCTGCTGACATGACGGTCTTTGCTTTCTCGATGGCATTCGGGCCTTGAACAGCAACCATGGCTAACTGCGGTTGCTCTGTCAAAGTGACATCAAATGTTTCCGCTTGCTGTGCCATCCAGGCTAAATCTTTTTCACGGGTGGCGCAGTTTACAACGACTCGATACCAGTCTTCCATGTTATAGACGATTAAATCATCAATGACATTGCCATCTTGATTCAACATACCGCTGTACAACGCTTTGCCTTTTTCTTTTAGGCGAGCCACGTCATTGGCTAACAACTTTTGTAGGAACGCCTGGGCATCAGCCCCCGTCACATCAACAACCGTCATGTGAGATACATCAAACATTCCGGCATCTTGGCGAACAACATTATGCTCTTCAATTTGTGAACCATAATGGATCGGCATATCCCATCCACCAAAATCCACCATTTTGGCGTTCATATCTACATGAGACTGATGTAAAGCGGTTTTATTCCCCATGGTTCCCCCGGAAAAGAGTTAACGGTCATTCTTATCCTTCTCCACCGAACACACTCGATAAAGAAACGATAGGCATTCAATCATAAACTAACGACATATATTAATGTCGACGACTTCTCGACATCAGTACAATTACTGGCGCCAGACCAACAATCACCAAGGTCAGGGCGGGCAAAGCGGCTCTTTCCCACTCACCTTCGGAAGTCATTTCATATATTCGAACGGCTAAAGTATCCCAGCCAAACGGACGCATCAACAGTGTAGCAGGCATTTCTTTCATCACATCCACTAACACCAGCAACCCTGCGACCAGCAACCCTGGACGCAGCATTGGTACATAAACGCGCCATAAGACTTGCCGCTGCGTTGCACCTAACGACTGAGCCGCCTCATGGATGGTAATTCGCACCGCTTGTAAGTGAGAATTCACCGGCCCATAGGCCACAGCCAAAAATCGGACGACGTATGATACCAGCAAAGCGAAGACACTGCCTAAAAACAATTGACCAGTATTTATACCAAACACTTGATTGATCACTTGAATCAAACTGTTATCCAGCCAGCTGAACCACACCATTAAGCCCACGGCCAACACCGTTCCTGGTAAGGCATAGCCCAATGTCGAGAAGCGGGCCATCTGATCCATCACCGGATTCTTCTCAACACGTTGTGCAAACGCCATGATCAAGGCCGCAAACACCGTCATCAAGGCCGCTATACCACCGAGACTGACGGTATTTACCATTAACTGCACAAACCGCGCATCAAAGTCAGCTAACTGAGTTTCAATAACCCACCACACCAACTGACTCACTGGCAGAACAAATGCCAAACTCAAAATGAGCGTACAGAACGCAGAGGCCATCGCAGCCTGAGCGCCCGACAACAGATAAAGACTTTGTTTTTGCTGACGTTCGTGCTGTTCGAAACGCGCTTTTCCTCGCGCCTTTTGCTCCATCCACAAACACGCAATCACAAACACCAACAACACAGACGCAAGTTGTGCGGCCACATAAATGTTGAACAACCCATACCAAGACTTATAAATGGCGGTAGTAAACGTATCGAAGTTAAACACGGAAACCGCACCAAAATCAGCCAAGGTTTCCATAATAGCCAACGCCATTCCAGCAGCAATGGCAGGCCTTGCCATGGGTAGCATCACGCGCCAAAAGGCTTGATAACTATTGCACCCTAAACTGCGGGCCGCATCCATCTGACCACGCCCTTGGTTCATAAAGGCAGTGCGAGCCAACATGTAGACATAAGGGTAAAACGCGAGCACAAAGACACAAATCACACCGGCAAGATTACGAACCGGTAAGTCGAAGTCAGGAGAAATATAAGTGCGTAACCAGGTTTGAATAGGACCACTGTAATCCAATAATCCCAAAAAGCAGAAGGCCATCACATAAGCAGGTACAGAGAAAGGCAACATCAACGCCCAATCAAAAAACTTTCGACCAGGAAACTGACACATTGCCGTTAACCAAGCCAAGGCGACGCCTAAAATCAAAACACCTAATGCTACCCCCAAGGCCAACAACAAGGTATTTACAAGTAATTCAGAAAGAACTGTATCAAGGAGGTGAGTCCAGTCTTCCGGTTGAGGGCTCAACCAAGATAAGAAGATCACTGCGACTGGCATAAACACCGTCAGGGCAATGGCTATGACCAGAAGCCACCAACGCTTCTTCGATACCCATTGACTAACAGGGTTATCTAATAGTTTCTTAAACGCAAACGCCCGACCAGTTGTTAACTGTTCGGGCGTTTTTGGGGATAAGTGATCCACAGATGTATCGCCTTACTGAGAAAGACGACTATTTTATCTGTAATTCACACGATCCATCAATTTTACTGCAGCAGGTTGTAAACGACCGGCTTCAGAAACATTCAGTGCATCACGTTTGAAGTCACCCCAAGCTAAGACTTCTTCGGACGCGGATACCTTAGCATTCACAGGGTATTCCTGATTTAACTGCGCAAATTGCTGTTGTGCTTCTTCAGTAGACAACCACTCTAGCAATGCCGTTGCAGCTTCAGGATGTTTCGCGTGTTTGGTTACGCCTGCACCTGAAATATTTACGTGTACACCACGGTCTTGCTGGTTTGGCCAGAAAATCGCCAAGTTAGCATCAGCTTCTTTCTTCTGTAGACGACCAAAGTAGTAGGTGTTTACTACTGTTGCATCACACTGACCTGCCTGAACTGCGTTCATCGCTTTGGTGTCATTAGAGAACACATCCGTTGCCAGGTTGTTCACCCAACCAGATACCACTTGCTCGGTCTTCTCTTCACCTAAGTTGCTGATCATGCTAGCAACCAACGATTGGTTATACACTTTCTTAGACGTACGAAGACAAAGACGACCTTTCCAGTGATCATCCGCAAGGCCTTCATAAGTGCTGAGCTCGCCGTCTTTCACACGGTCTTTAGCGTAAACAATGGTACGCGCACGAATCGACAAACCAAACCATTGGTTGTTTTCATCTTGAAGGTTTGCTGGAACGTTGCTTTCTAACGCATCAGACGTTACTGAACGAAGAACACCGTCTTCCGCCGCTTTCCAAAGGTTGCCTGCATCTACTGTGATCAGCATATCCGCAGGAGTATTCTCACCTTCGCTCTTCAGACGGCTTAATAATGGAGACGCCTTATCAGTAATGTATTGAATCTGTACACCCGTTTTTTCTGTGTACATATCAAACAACGGCTTAATCAAATGTTCTTTACGTGCAGAATACACAGTCAGAGTTACAGGCTCTGCCGGTTTAGTTACTTCTGTTGAAGCTGCATTCTCAGGTGCTTCTTGCTTACTACAACCTACTGCCAAGGTTGCCAAAGCAACCGCCGAAATTAATTTACGCATTATTTCCTCCGTCTTAAGAATGCAAATAGCAATGATTACCATTATGCAGCGCAATTATACTAAGTTTTTGATGAAGATCATTAGAAGACTAGTAAGAATTTCAGAAAAACAGAAAAATTAAGAAAAGAAAGCAAGACAGACCAAAAAATTCACCACCTTCTGGTCAGGTTGTTAAGGCAGGCTAAAACAAAGGCCGTACACTGTCCGGTAAATCACCATCCAATCCCATTGCTCGCATAATAATAGGACGTTTTATCAAAGGGTGCTGATTTAACAAGCTCATTCCAACGTTACGTATAAAACGAACCGGTGGGGCAGATTCAGCAAACAGTTGTTTAAAGCCTTCCATGACCGACATCATAGATAAATTATGGCCCATACGACGGCGCTGATATCGTCTTAAAATAGGATCGGAGCCAAGATCAAGGTTCTTTTCAAAAGCACTGACCAACTCTTCCGCCAGAACCGCCACGTCCAACAACCCAAGATTGACGCCCTGTCCCGCCAGCGGATGAATGGTGTGCGCGGCATCGCCCACTAACGCGATACGATCTTTGACATAGTGCACCGCATGACGCTGTTTCAAAGGAATTGAATAGCGCCTATCCACCCAAAGAACGGTGCCAAGACGATGCTCTAGAGCATTACTGATTTCATGGCAAAACGCCCCATCCGACAACGCCATCAGTTGCTGCGCTCGTTCCGGCTCTTGCGACCACACGATGGAACAAAAGTGACGCCCACCCACACTGCTCAGCGGCAAGAACGCCAATGGCCCTTCTTTCGCAAAGGCCTGACGCGCCGTCGCACCGTGACTCAGTTCCGTTTCTACAGTAGTCACTATAGCGTTGTGATTATAACTCCATTCGCGGACATTAAACGCCGCCAAATGACGTATCGCCGACATTGCACCATCCGCTGCAACCACGACACGGGCAGAAATCACTTGGCCATTGTCCAAACCCAACAAACGAACACCGTGCGGCTTTAAACCAGCCGTCGTTTCAGCATCGTCTTCCACCATAGGGCCGAGCTGACTGACCGCCGTTCGATCTAAAACCTTAATATTTGGACATTGAGCGATGCAATGGCGTAAAGCAGACGTCAAGATTCGGTTTTCGACAACCGTCCCTAGATGGTCAACATTGGCTTCGTCCGATGAAAATTCAATGCCACCAGTGCCTTCGGCATCCCACACCGACATGGTTCGGTAAGCGCAAGAACGCAGCTCTTCGACCAACGGCCAAACACCAATGCGTTGAAATAAGTTTTCAGAAGCGTGAGTTAATGCCACCACACGCGGATCAAACTGTGTATCGCCGATCTCCAGCGACATCAACTCAGTATTGAAGGGGCCAGCCTCAATCAGACCGATAGATAGGGATCGACGACTCTCTGTGTCTTTACTCAGTGAACTCAATAACAACGCCAAGGTAGCGCCAACCAAACCGCCACCCACAATAACAACGTCAAATCGCTGAGAAACCGTATCCATGATTTTCCTTTAAAAAGAACGTTCGAGAAAACTAATGAGAACCCAATCCTAACCCCATCGCCTGCCGTGCAAAGGCCGCTTTTGCAGGGCCGATCCGATCCAATGCCATCAGTCCTACTTCTCTTAAACGATTCAACCAACGCGAGTCATTGGTAAAAATCTCGATCAACCAGTGAGAAAACGAGGTCGTCAGCCACTGATCCAGTTGTCTGTGGTTTTGATAGTGCGACAACCACTCAAGCGCCAGTAAAGATTCATTCTGATTCAATCGTTCAGCAATAGCATCACTCAAACACAGCAAATCACGAATGATCAAATTGAATCCCTGCCCTGCCACCGGGTGCAATGCATGCGCCGAATTCCCCAACAACACCACGCCCGGGCGGACTTGATCGGTCACTCGCATCAAGCTCAAGGGATAAGATGCGCGTTGTCCGACTTTGGTAATGGGCCCAAGCCGTGTTCCGAATTCTTGTTCCAGAAGTTGAATAAACGCCCGATCCGACAAAGCTAAACGCGCTTCAATCTGATCATCCGGCACGCTCCAAATCAGAGCGCTACGACCTTCGGTTAAAGGCAACAAAGCCAGAGGCCCGTTAGGCGTAAAACGTTCAAAAGCAACGTTATTGTGTTGTAAGCGAGTGCTCACATTGCACACCAACGCGTGCTGATGGTATTGCGTTCGATTGGCCTGAATCCCCAGCTTATTACGCAAGCTGGATTGTGCACCGTCGGCAACCATCAAAAATCCCGTCGAAATTTCAGAACCGTTCGATAACGTCAGGGTTTGCCCTGTCTCATGCTGAGTCAGCTCATCCACTTTCGCCGGAGCAATCCAATCGATGTTGCCGCACGTTTGTACGGCCTGCATCAAGCATTGGCCAAACCAGGCATTCTCGATGACATAGCCCAAATGCGGCACCTGACATTCTCGGGCATTCATGCGAGTGGTACCAAACCCGCCTTTATGTGAGACATGAATTTGATCAATCGCCGAAAGTCGCTGAGATAACTCATCCCATAAGCCCAAACGATCTAAGATCTGACGCGTGCCTTCCGACAATGCCGTCGAGCGGGCGTCAAAACTCGGTTGATACGCTCCGGCCTTAACATCAAAGGCTTCGATGATCGCCAAACGCTTCTGATGTCGTTCCAACACCGGCACCAGCAACAGCCCCATGGTCAGGCCAGCCATACCGCCACCCACAATGACAAAGTCATAATGCATTTTTTCAGAAGGAGTCTCAGTCAGCGACATCAAAGGGTCTCGTTATCCAGCTTATTATTAATCTATTGCCTAATCTGAAACAGGCTCTAAAGAACACCCGCCATCAGTGCTTCAATTTCATCTACGTCTTTGGGTACACCGTGAGTCATTACTTCGCAGCCGTTGCTGGTCACGGCAACGTCATCTTCAATACGGATGCCAATACCACGCCATTTGGCTTCAACCTCTTCACAATCTGGTGCGATGTAGAGTCCTGGTTCAACCGTCATCACCATGCCCGGTTCCAGCACTCGCCATTCATCCGCGACCTTATATTCACCCACGTCATGAACGTCCATTCCCAGCCAATGACCGGTACGGTGCATGTAGAACTTTTTGTAACCTTCCTCGGCAATCAAGGTCTCAAGGTCGCCTTCCAGCAGACCTAATTTCAGTAGGCCTTCGGTCAGAACACGAACCGCGGCAACATGAGGATCGTTCCAATGATTGCCCGGCTTCACTTGTTCAATAGCCGCATACTGGGAATCGAGGACTAATTGATACAGTTGACGCTGCGGTTCACTGAACTTGCCTGAAATCGGAAAGGTACGGGTAATATCCGAGGCATAAAAATCCAACTCACATCCGGCGTCTATTAATACCAAATCGCCCTCGTTCAGAGGCTGATCGTTATCAACATAATGCAGAATACAGCCGTTCGCGCCACCGCCAACAATGGTGGTATACGCCGGTGAACGAGCCCCATTAAGCATAAACTCGTGCAAGAATTCGGCTTCCAGCTGGTATTCCATCAATCCAGGTTTACAAGCTTTCATCGCCCGGACATGAGCTTGCGCTGCAATTTCCGCCGAGCGACGCATGATCTTCAGTTCCGCTTTCGACTTATACAAACGCATGTCATGCAGCAAATGGTCTAACGCCGCAAATTCACCCGGTGGATGCGCACCACTGCGTGCTTTGGCTTTAATCGAGTTAACCCATTCCATAACCTGCTTATCGAATTGCGGATCACAGCCCATCGAGTAATAGACACGATCTCGCCCTTCAATCATTCCAGGCAAGATTTCATCAATGTCCGTAATAGGGAAGGCATCGTGTGCTCCGTGCTTCTCGATAGCCCCTTCCGGGCCAGAGCGATAGCCTGTCCAGATTTCCTCTTCGCGCTTGCGCTCACGACAGAACAGAATAAACTCGCCATGCTCACGCCCTGGGATCAACACTGCTACCGCTTCCGGCTCATTAAAACCTGTCAGGTATTGAAAATCACTGTCCTGACGAAACGAAAACTCAGCATCGCGATTACGAATCTTTATCGCCGACGCAGGTAAAATAGCAATACTGTTAGGCGCCATCATTTCCATTAAAGCCTGACGACGTTCAAGATATTCCTTGGGAGAAATGGCAAGTTCAGTCATAAATCCTCTGCTTACTGTACACCTTCGAAAGTGTCTTTATTCTTTTTAAGAGTCTGATCTGCAGCGTAAACGTTCACGAGTTTACGATTAATGTAAGGTTTTTCCTTCTGAAGACGGCTCAACTTCGTCACCTTGCTGCATCGCCTGACGCAACATCAGAACACCAAGACGCACATACTCATAGAGCTCATATAAGTCTTTTTCATTTTCTTCCGACTCGGACAGCTGATCGTCCAATTCTGAGATGGCGTGTAAATGATTCAATAACTCCACCAGCTCGGTAGACAGGTTTCGCTTATGCTCTGCCGCCAAACCATACCCGGTAATAAAACCACTGGCCCAAACCGCCAACGCATTAGCGCGTTCACCTAAATCATAATCATCTGCCGGCATCAACAGTTGGAAATCATATTGATCAGAAGATAGTCCATCTCGTGTTACCTGGTAGATGTCCTGCATGATGGATTTGGCACGATCATCGATAAGGGAAATATCCATGTCGATCATATCAAGCAGCTTTAACCACTCCTCAACACCTTTAGTTTCAGCCTGAACCAACATGCCGACCAACACACCATGCACCTCTGACGGCTCTTGCTGAATTTTCAATTCCAGAAAAGAATCCGCTAAATCTTCAAACAGTTGTTCCAGCGTGTGTGTTGGTTGCTCTTGAATGGCCATAAATTACCCCTAATTATTGATCGCGCTATCCTAGCATTTGTGGCGTAGACACACCAGAAACAGCCCTGACGCCAGCCGCCTTGCCAGCATCGCGCTAATCCACAGCGTATCAGTGAAGTATGGCTAAAAAATCAACGAAAGCCGTGGTAAGCAATTGACCCTAATCTGTCACGGTTCTATAGTAGGTTTAGCCTTGAAGTAAGAAGATGCAAAATGGACAATTTGAGTTTCCCCGATCTGGAAAAAAAAATAATCGAGCTGATCGAACAGTATGAAACTCTGCTCGAAGATAATCGCAAACTAAAAGAACACCAGGAAGCCTGGAAGGCGGAACGGAATCTCCTTTTGCGTAAAAATGATTTGGCTCGCACGAAAGTCGAAGCTATGATTTCTCGCCTCAAGGCTTTGGAGCAAGAATAAATGTCAGAAGTGGAAACAGTTAAGGTCAGCATTCTAGATAAGGAATATCTAGTCAACTGCCCCAGTGAAGCACGCGCCTCCCTTGAGCAATCCGCTCGTCACCTAGATCACAAAATGCGTGAGATTCGTTCTACCGGTAAAGTGATTGGCCTGGAGCGTATTGCTGTGATGGCTGCTTTAAATATCTCACACGAAGCCTTATCAAGAGAACAAAGCAAAGGCGTCAGCCAAGATCAGCTTCAACAATTGGCCGATCGCTTAGACGCTGCACTGACCAAAAATCATTCATTGCCGTTCGAAGACGACAGCGAAGACCAAGGCAGTCTCTAGCACTGCCTAATATTTACACAATTCCGTGTAAATTCTGAATAAAAAGCCCCACTTAAACACTTGTTTACATCATAACGCTGACAAATTATTTTCAGCCGTTATAATGGCCTTAAGCTCTGAAGTACTCGCCAGCTGATGCGTTCCTCGAGCCGATAATCCTATTTTAGGAGGTTGGCCGCGTAAGCTATTGTGCATGTCCGCATGACGGAAAGCCTACGGCATACCGACAACCACCACTCTGAACCATCGGGTTCAGGGGCCAAGTCGGCAGCGATACTTTGGGGCCTTATATGAGCCACTCAAGCAGTAATTACTGATATGCACCCAGCTCAGACGATTTCAATTTCTTCTTCATCTCTTTCTAACCACTTAACCCCCACTGAACATTTATCTTCCGATCAGTTATTGCAAGCTAAGAAAGCATTGCGGCAACGCATTCGTAAGCAAAGAAAACAACTGTCGACGTTTCATCAAGTCAAAGCCGCCAACCAACTGCTCAAACACCTGAATAACCAATATTGGTATCGCAGCAGTCGGCACATCGCCGTGTATCTAGCAAACGATGGCGAACTCAGTTGTTCAGCGGTAATCGACGCATTGCACACTACAGGAAAGCAAGTTTACCTACCGGTGTTACACCCCATTAATCATCGACAGTTAATGTTTGTCCGATACGATCAGCACACACCCATGCGTTATAACCGCTTTGGTATTAAAGAACCCCAGCTCAAACGCAGTCGTCTTCTTCCGCCAGAAGCACTGGATTTAATTTTAATGCCATTAGTGGGCTTTGATCTGCAAGGAAACCGTTTGGGTATGGGCGGTGGTTTTTACGATACCACCTTAGATAAGGTGATCAATCAAGGCTGGCGACCATCGCCATTGTGCGCTGGGTTGGCACACCCGTGTCAGCAAGTGGATGCATTACCAAAAGAACCTTGGGATGTACCGCTGGATGCCGTAGTCACACCAACATATGTGTTGAGATTCAGCGTTTAATATCTGCTTGATAGAACCTTTCGACACTAATAGTCGTCGGGAAATTCAAGACTTACATCAGGAGAGGTCGCCATCAATCCTGGCGTTTCGTGTTCAATAGACGCAGTTTTTGCCAGACCACTCACCAGCAGACCAACAACAAACAGGGTAATAAGAGTAATGATTAAATCGGGTTTCTTACGCATTTTAGGGTAAAGTTTGATTTTTCATGAAGTTATATAAGAATAATGTATTAGCGTCAAATTATTGTGATCCAGATCACTAGCTCACATTTCGTAACAGCTTCAAACAAACAGACACAGCCCAAATACCCCTACTTTTTATCCTATTTAGAATGAACCACGGGAGAACCACAGTGAACTATTGGCTCGTTAAATCGGAACCTGACAGTTTCAGCATCGAGGATTTACAAGCTCGCCCAAATCAAACTGAAATGTGGGATGGCGTGCGCAATTATCAAGCCCGAAACAACCTTAAAAGCATGAAACAAGGGGATCAGGTGTTCTTCTACCATTCCAGCTGTAAAGTCCCTGCCATTGTAGGTATCGCCGAAGTGATCACCGAACACTATCTCGATCCAACCGCGTCAGACCCGGAGCACTCAGGTTTCGATCCCAAACACAGCGAAGAGAAGCCCAAATGGTATGTGGTTGACCTGAAATTCAAACAAAGGTTCCCGATGCCAATCACACTGTCGTGGATAAAACAGCAAGATGCTCTCAAAGACATTTCACTGATCAGTAAAGGCTCACGGTTAAGTGTGATGCCCATAGACGCAGACCATTGGCACTACATCATGACGCGAGTCTAGACTCCTCACAGGTGAAGTAATATCAAGGGAACCTCCGAGTAAGACCTTATTGGCGGCAACTAGAGGCAAAACGAAACATGCTCTTTAAATGAAAGGGATATTGACGGCCTTTAGATAAATCTTCTTTGGATAAGACATAGCGCCGGAAATCAATCCGAGACCATTGTTTGTCACCAAAGCATTCAAGATATTTCTTGATATTGGTTGCATCAATGGCTGACATTTCAAATGTTTGTTGTAGGGTAGGAATTGCCCCATTGGCTTGATGATAATCATGAATCATCACCAACATCCAAGCCCCTGCCATAAAGTGCCCGCCATGAGTTAACAGAAGCTCTCCCTGCTCTACTGCATTAAGCCCTGCTTGAGACCAATTCAAACCAGCCAACGCAACATCCTTACCTGGCACTAAATTATGTTGCTTTAAGGCCCGAATCGCCCCAAGCGCAATATTATCGTTGGCAGCCCAAATCATATTGGGTGTGTCACGCCGCAACATCAACAAGGTTTTCTGGTATGCCACCTCTTCCGACCACTCACCCGAGACTCGTAATAACTCCTTTACGCTAGTATTCGCTTGCAACGCACTATCCAGTCCGGACGTTCGGGCTAGAGACGCAGGCGTAAGATGATCACCAATAATGGTAAACAGGCGAGGGCTTCCTTGCTGCAAAGCAAAAAGCCGGTTTGCCATTTCCAGTCCAGCGGCATGGTTATCAGGAATCAAGCTTCCTTTCCAAAATGAATAGGTCTGCTCAGGCTCATCGAAATCATTCAACAGCATAAAGGTAGGTAACTGCTTGTGCTCGGCAAGACGTATCAAGTCTTTTGCTCTTTGATGCTCATTTACCAAGATCAAATAATCGAGCGGCTGTTGTTCAATTAACACTCGACCTTCATTCAGCATAATTTTCCAGTGTCGCTGACCATACACCTCAACCAGTTCGATATTCAGTTGCTTAGCGGCAGCCGCCATCACATCCGATACCTGCCCCCAAAACCCAGTATCCTGATAACCGGGGTTGACGACACCAACGCGAATCACCTCGGCAGAGGTCGTTGCTACGCTCAAAAGTAATGAAATGACAACAAGCATTGTCCTAAACATAAACATCATGACGAACTCAATACGATTCAGATAAAGCAACTCACTCTGTTTACCACACCGCATTTCTCCTATTTCCTCACAAAATGCGAAAAGTGGATAACAGCCTGTTCTGACTAACGATATAACAAAGGACTAACCCTAAATATGTAATAACCATTTGCCCCTCCAATCACCAACAGGCCAGGGAGAAGCGAGACCCAAAAACCATGAACATCAACAAGCCTCTCATCCTCAGTGTAGATGACAGAATCGAGTGTCAGAAATTAATTCAACTCTGTCTAGCAGATGATTATCGCCTAGCGACCGCCAGCTCTCTCAAAGAAGTCGCCGCACAGATCCAACAAACGTGGCCTGATCTTGTGCTCATGGACATTAACTTACCCGATGGCAGTGGCTATGAAGCCAGCCAAACGATCAGAGAACTCAGCCCCAATACGCCCCCCATCCTTTATGTTTCCGCCTTAACCTCTCTGGAGGATCGTTTGGAAGCCTACCGTTTCGGGGCTACGGACTATTTAACCAAACCTATCGATCCCAAAGAATTAAAAGCCAAAGTTGCCGTCATTCTGGAACAACAATCCAAAGTAACAAGCCTCACGGAACAAGTTAAAACGGCGTCTGAAACGGCCTTCACGGCCATGGTCAACAGTGGTGAACAAGGCAGTTTATTGACCTACACTCTCGATACCTTTCACTGCCAAACCCCCGAACAGTTGGCCAAAACCAGCTTTATACTGCTTTCGGGGTTTGGCTTGCAGGCCTCATTGCGCTGTGAATTGCTTCCGGACACCCAATTTTTTTCCTCTGGAAACATAATTTCGCCATTGGAACAGCAATTATTAGAAAATGCTTCAGAAAGCCGTCGTATCATTTCTAAAGGCAATCGCAGCTTATTTAATGAAGGTCGCGCCACACTACTGATCAAAAACATGCCCATCGAAGACGAAGCCTTGTACGGCCGCCTTAAAGATCATGTGGCTCTGATCTGTAAAATCGTCAATGCACGCCTGAATACCCTGGAACTTGAATATCAAGCACAGCAGAAACGTCAGCAAGGTGCCTCTCATGCCGTAGATCTGGTCAAGTCAGAAATGTCTGCCTTAGATACCAATGTCCTGCAAGTAGAAGCGAAATTGCGGCACCTTATGGACGATTTACTGATGTTCTACGAAGAAGAGTTGCTGTCACTTGGCCTAACCGACGAACAAGAGAACCGCTTACTGAATCCATTAAGTCGAACCAAAGAGCAGCTCGGGGATGTTTTCGATATTACTGAGGCCATCGAACAGAACACCCTCACCATTGAACAAGCCATTCTAAGGATGAGCGAAACATGCTAGCACCGGAAGTGGGGATTGCCATCAGTGGTTGGGCCGCGGCCTGTGGTATTGCCATTGCTTGGTATACCTTATGGTTCCGAAACCTCAATCACGGCGCCTTGCCTAGGACACAGACCAGCGAACACGCCAAGCAGACCTTCTATCAATTCAAAGCCAAACATCTGCAAACAACCCTCAGCGCCTGCCCCGATGCCATTTTCATTACCAACGAACAAGGCATCATCACCTATGCCAATCCCAGCAGCGAACTGATTTTTGGATTCAGCACCGACGAACTCTTAGGCAATAATGTGTCAATGTTAATGCCGGAACATATCGCTCAATACCACCATCAATACCTGATCGATTTTCATCTCACAGGCCAAACCGGCACCATTGGCCGCCGCCGGGAGATTCAATGTTGCAAAAAAGATGGACAGGTATTTCCTGCGGAGCTTTCCCTGGGCGCATCCAAGGAAAACAATCACTACGTGTTCATCGGCATCATTACCGATATTTCAGAACGCAAAGCGGTGGAGTCCAAACATCGAAAGTCTGAACAACTCCGAGAGATTCTCACCAACAGTGCTGAAGGCATCATGCTGTTATTCACGCCTCAGGGTATCTGTCGTCTCGCCAACAAGGCCGCGATAGAGAGCATTCAACGTTCGGAAACAGACATCATCGGCCATCACATCAGTGACTTTCTGAATTCCGATACGGCCCAGGAACGACTGCGTTGCATCAAACTGGCGACCGAGTGTCGTGAATCCTTCAACACTCAGGATGTACGTGATCAACGCACTTTTGAAAACACCTACACTCCAATTATCGATGACAACGATCAGGTATCAGAAGTTGCCATTCACGCGCTCGATATTACTGAGCGGCTAAAATACGAAGCCTCGTTGAAGAGCGCAAAGAAAATGGCGGAAGACGCCAGTAAGAGCAAGACGTTGTTTATTACCAAGGTCAGTCATGAACTGAAGAATCCGCTGCATTCGATCCTCGGCTTTGCTCACATCATCGAAGATTCCATTCAATCCAACGGCGGCAGTCCACAGGTTGATGAACTCAAAGAGGCCACTCAAACCATCATTCAAAGTGGTTCACACATTCTCAATCTTATTAATGATCTTCTCGATATTTCATCTGCCGAGCTGGATGCCTTACCAATCAAGCTATCATCGCTTGATACTCAATCATTGATCGGGAGCACGGTAGAAATGATGAAACCCATCGCTCGGGCCTCTGACATTCATTTACAAATCCAAGTGAATTCCGAGTTTCCCATCATCATTGCCGATCAACAACGCACTAAACAGGTGTTGACCAATCTGATCAGTAACGCTATCAAGTACAACCGACCTGGTGGTGTGGTCTCGGTACACAGTTACCTCAGCAAGCACGAACAACTGAGCATTGCGGTTAAGGACAATGGAATTGGTATTCCCCCTGAAGACCAGAAGGCCATCTTTAATATCTTCAGCCGCGCCAGCAACGGTCTGCAAAGCCATGGAAACGGCTTAGGCTTGCACCTTTGTAAACAATTGGTTGAACAAATGAGAGGGTCGATTCATTTTCAGAGTAGCGAAAATAATGGCAGCCAATTTTGGTTTAAATTACCTTTAGCAAGTCTTGCTCGCCAAAAGCTAACGTCTACCCAATCCGCATCGCCAAGCCAGCTGATTGAAGAACACGAGCCAAAAGCACGACAGGCTATCGAATCAAACTCAACATTGAGATTACTGGTCGTTGAAGACAACCCCAGCAACTTGAAGCTAATGAAGAAGATCACTGCCCGAATGGCCGACTATCAATATTACCAAGCAGAAACCTACAGCGCCGGTAAGCACCTATTGGAACAACTGTCCCCGGATGTATTAATTTTAGATCTCAACCTACCCGACGGCGACGGCTTGGCACTACTCGATGTCGCAACCTCAGTACCTCGAATTGTGGTGTTATCGGCGTTTATTGAGCATGATCAGCTCCGCCTATCCAAAGACAAAGTGGATTTAATACTCAATAAACCGGTGAATATTCGCCAACTCACCGATCAACTGAGCCGCTGGCATCACGAAATCCGTTCAGAGAAACAGACCAAACACAGCGCAACTCAATGATACGAAGCAACTCAAATGAAGCAATAAAAGGCATCTTCCATCTTCTGCTTACGTCATCGAAGTTTTAAGTCATTAGAAGTTCAAGCGATTAATTGCTTTATACAGTGCTGACAACGCATATCCATCGCTCGCACTGGCTCTTGCCCCCATTGTGGAGCCATCCAACATTCGGTCACGCCTCGAGCATTCATAGCCCTCGCATAGGAAGTTAATTCCGCACGAAACGCTTTACGTGTGGCACTGGGTAATTCCCCAAAAACACTCTGATAGTAAGACGAAAAACGACCTAAGTGCGCAAATCCGTTAATGGAGGCTAAATCCGATAGATTCCAGTTTTCATCGGCCAACAATGACATACGCACGCGTCGTAACCGATGCAGCTTCAAGAATTGATACGGAGAACAACTCATAAACAGCTGAAAGTCCTGATACAGCTTACGGCTGCTGACCGACATGGAGGCAATTAAATCATTCAGCGAACCATTAGATTCCAACACCAACAAGCGATCCAGGAAACTTTGCAGATGTTCCGGTAAGGATGAATAATCCTGAATATTTCTGACCACCTCCAAATCCGCCAATAAAGCGGCTTTAAACCGTTTCGACCATTCTGACAGATACCATCGGGAAGTCTGGTGATCAGGCGACACCATCAATTGCCCCAACAGATTTAAAGTCAGCTGCTTAAGATCAGCCAAACAATTTGGTAACAACAAACGTCGCTCCAAGGTCTCTTTATGCTCACTTAAGTAATCGGACGGCGCAATACGAATCACCAGATGTTGGGCATTTTGAACAAAGACAGCATTCAATTCCTCACCCGGCGTTAACACCAAAACATCCCCCGCATCCGCAGAATAAACCTCTCCGGTTGGACACTTCATGCATACACCGCTGAGAAACATCACGAGATACAGCGCTTCATCCACCGGTGAGAAGACATGGGTATCGACACCGTATGACATACTCAACAAGCTCAGTTCATCAATCTGGGTCATCGCGAAATAACGACTGTACTGACCATTGCCAAAGCGTAAAGGTAAGCAGCTCACCGGACGCAGATAGCGACTCAACCAGCACTCCACATGCTTCAGTTGATGACCCACCAACAAACCGTGCTGAGCCATAGGAATGCATCCTAAGTCCCCCGATTCTATGCCTTTGATCATCCAATCTAAGTCGAATAATGCCATACATCACCGCCAACTCTGCTAACAGGTTTTTTCTACGCCACACCGAGAGATCCGTTCCATCGGCCTTAACAACCATTCTATTCAGTACCCTCCACATTAATTATCCGATTTCTGCATCACGCAATGCGATCGCCATCACCAGATTAAGTGACCGGATACCTTCTGTTTCTGCCCCCGGCTGGTATACACTAACGCCTATTCACGAATGGCCTCCGCCGGATTACTTTTTTGCCGGATACGCTGGAATTATTAACACGCCACGCTGATTCCATTGATGACTTAGGACAGTGAAGTGTTATTTACCAAATTTGATTTACCCATTTTGGACCTGATATGGATCGCATTTTTCAAACCATCGCTACCGAATTAAATGTTCGTCAACAACAAGTCGAAGCCTCTGTGGCTTTGCTGGACGAAGGCGCAACCGTGCCGTTCATCGCACGTTATCGAAAAGAAGTTACCGGCGCCCTCGACGACAGTCAGTTACGTCAACTGGAAGATCGTTTACGTTATCTCCGTGAGTTGGAAGATCGCCGTTCTGCAATTCTTAAGAGCATTGAAGAACAAGGTAAGTTAACCGCTGAACTGACCAAAGACATTGAAGCCGCTGACACTAAAAACCGTTTGGAAGACTTGTACCTTCCTTACAAGAAAAAGCGTCGCACCAAAGCCCAAATCGCTAAAGAAGCAGGCCTGGAGCCATTAGCAGATCTGCTGTACGAAATCCCAACGTCTAATCCAGAGAAAGAAGCCGAAGCCTATGTTGATGCCGATCAAGGCATCGCCGATGTGAAAGCGGCCTTGGATGGCGCCAAGTACATTCTGATGGAACGCTTCAGTGAAAACGCCAACCTACTTGAAAAACTGCGTACCTTCTTATGGCAAGAAGGCACCTTGTCTGTTCGTGTAAACGACGGCAAAGAAGAGGAAGGTGCGAAATTCCGTGATTACTTTGAGCACGATGAGCCACTCAAAGCCGTACCAAGTCACCGTGCGCTGGCGATCTTACGTGGTCGTAACGAAGGCATTCTTAACTTCAACATCATCGCGGGTGACCTCGATCAGAAAAGCTCGCCATGTGAGCAAATGATCGCGGACTTCTGGCTGATCGAAG
Source organism: Litoribrevibacter euphylliae (assembly GCF_042646085.1). NCBI lineage: Bacteria > Pseudomonadati > Pseudomonadota > Gammaproteobacteria > Oceanospirillales > Oceanospirillaceae > Litoribrevibacter > Litoribrevibacter euphylliae. Next base: position 59,887 of record NZ_JBHRSZ010000007.1, read on the forward strand.
ACAAAGGCCGTCCAGCAGACACCTGGCTACGCGAAGTCGTGCGTTGGACATGGCGCGTGAAGTTGTTGACCCATCTGGAAACCGAACTCATGGGCCGCGTGCGTGAATCAGCGGAAGGCGAAGCCATTAAGGTATTCTCTCAAAACCTTAAAGACCTGCTACTGGCTGCGCCTGCGGGCCCTCGCGCGACCTTAGGTCTCGACCCTGGTTTCCGTACCGGTGTAAAAGTCGCCGTCATCGACGCAACCGGTAAAGTAGTGGATCACGGAGCGATTTACCCACACGAGCCGCAGCGTAAGTGGGATCAATCCTTACAAATCCTTGCTGCTTTATGTAAAAAGCACGCCGTAGAGCTGATCAGTATTGGTAACGGCACTGCCTCTCGTGAAACCGATAAACTGGCCGGTGAACTCATCAAGAAACACCCGGAACTGAAACTGACCAAAATCGTAGTCAATGAAGCCGGAGCATCGGTGTACTCGGCATCCGAGTTTGCAGCAAAAGAATTCCCGGATCTCGACGTAACCATTCGAGGCGCTGTTTCTATTGCCCGACGCTTACAAGACCCATTGGCGGAATTAGTAAAAATCGAGCCGAAGTCTATCGGTGTAGGTCAGTATCAACATGACGTTAGTCAGACCGAGTTGGCTCGCAGCCTAGACACCGTCATTGAAGACTGTGTGAACGGCGTCGGTGTTGACCTTAATACCGCGTCAGCCCCGCTGCTGAGCCGAGTCTCCGGCCTAAACTCCACCATTGCCAATAACATTGTCTCTTTCCGAGATCAGAACGGGCAATTCTCAAGCCGTAATGACTTAAAGTCTGTTCCGCGTCTGGGGCCAAAAGCCTTCGAACAAGCGGCAGGCTTCTTAAGAATCATGAATGGCAGCAACCCGTTGGACGCATCCAGTGTTCACCCGGAATCTTATTCATTGGTGACTGAAATCGCCAAGACACAGAAGGCAGACGTTAAATCTTTAATCGGTGATACCTCGTCTTTGCGTGCCGTGAATGCCGAATCCTTTGTGAGCGACCAATTTGGTTTGCCAACGGTGGTCGACATTCTGAAAGAACTGGAGAAGCCAGGACGTGATCCGCGCCCTGAATTCAAAGCGGCCACCTTCTTGGAAGGCGTTGAAACCATTTCTGACCTGAAAGGCAATATGGTTCTAGAAGGGGTTGTTACCAACGTAACCAACTTTGGAGCCTTTATTGACATCGGCGTTCACCAAGACGGTCTGGTTCATATTTCTGCAATGTCTGACACCTTCATCAGCGACCCACGCCAAGTGGTTAAAGCCGGTGACATTGTGAAAGTGAAGGTCATGGAAGTGGATGTAGCCCGTAAGCGCATCGGTCTGTCTATGCGTATGAGTGACGATGCCAACGAGCAAGGTGAGAAGCAAAGCACACCAGGAAAACCTCAACGTACGGCAGCGAAACATAATCGAACGACGAACCAGAAAGCTCAGTCGTCTGGTGAAGGTACGATGGCGGCGTTATTTGCTCAAGCTCAGAACAAGAATGGCAAAAAGAAACGCCTTTAATATCTAAGTCTGAGTACTTTGAGTTAGTCTCTTTTGACACCTTTGGGGATGCCTCGGCATCCCCAAGTCAATTAAGATGCAACTTTTTGATCACCTGTTAGACCAACCCCCAATGAGCTTTAGCCAAGATAACGATTTTTCAGCGGCTCTGGCCGAATCAATATTACAAGTCTAACCTCAGTTACAGTATTATTGCCGGTTTGTTACATCCGCAGTCTGCTAACAATAAGGAACTTCCCTTGCCACATATTAATCCTTCACATCTCGAACACTTGATGGCATCTGACTTTCAATCAGAATTTGCAAATATTCGCCGAGGGCTTGAGAAAGAAGGACTCCGGGTAGACAGGCAGGGAAAGATCTCTCAAAAGGATCATCCTAAGGTTTTAGGGTCGGCGCTGACACACCCGCACATCACCACCGACTATTCAGAAGCACTGCTGGAATTTATCACACCGGCGATGAGTAGCCCGGTTGAAACCTCTGAGTTTTTATATAACTTGCATGCATTTACTCAACAGAACCTGGATGAAGAAATCATCTGGGGGTGCAGTATGCCGTGTCATATTGCCAATGAGTTGGATATTCGTATTGCGGAGTACGGCAGTTCTAATATCGGGCAACTGAAACACGTCTATCGACATGGGCTGTGGCACAGATACGGCCGTCTGATGCAAAGCATTGCAGGCATCCATTACAACTATTCGATGCCAGACAGCTTCTGGGCCAAATACCAAGACGTGGTGGGTAATAAGCAAAGCGAACAAGATTTTCGTTCCGAACAGTATTTCGGTCTGATTCGAAACTTCAAGCGTTACTCCTGGCTACTGATTTACTTATTCGGCGCCTCACCATCAGTCAGCGCCAGCTTTGTAGAACATAAACACCATAAGCTTACTGAAGGCCTCAAGGACACCTTGTTTGCACCGAAAGGCACCTCATTAAGAATGAGCGATCTCGGCTATCAAAACAGCGCTCAATCTGACCTTACTATTTGCTACAACAGCCTAAGTAATTACATTTACACGCTATCCCATGCGGTCAATACACCTCACAAGCCGTACGAAGAACTCGGAGTTCAGAATGAGCAAGGCGGTTTTAATCAACTCAATACCAATCTATTACAGATCGAAAATGAGTTTTACAGCGACATCCGCCCGAAACGCACTACGCAGTCCAGTGAAAAGCCGCTTGAAGCCTTGTCAGCACGTGGCGTCGAATACATCGAAGTTCGTTGTTTGGACATCAATCCCTTCCTGACCACAGGTATCGATACTCAACAAATCGCCTTTATGGATACCTTTTTAACGTTCTGTTTACTGGCTGACAGCCCGGAAGTTGAACCGGCAGAATGCAATCGTCTGGCACAAAACATGGTCGGTATGGCTTATGAAGGCGCAGATCCAAATCACCGTATCTTACTGGAAGGCCAGTCCTTCTCGATTAAAGGGGAAGGCGGTTTACTGTTCGAACAGCTGGATCAAGTCGCCTGTATGCTCGATCGTAGTCAAAACACTCGCCTGTACAGCGAAGCTGTCAACCATTACCACGCATTACTTTCAGCACCTGAAAGTTTACCCTCCCATCAACAAATCCAATGGATGACAGAAAATAACGCCAGTTTCCAAGACTTTGGTTTAGAAATGAGCCTAAGACACGCTCAGGAATTGTCCGAACATTCCCTTTCTCAGTCTTTTTCTGACGAGATGGTTAAAAAGAGCCAACTTTCGATAGGGGAGCAGGAAAACATTGAAAAACAAGATAAAACCAAGTTTATCAAATACTTAGACGAATATTCTAATAAACAACCTGAAAAATAGCTGCAAAACTTCACATTTCTTTAGGATTTGGCTTCACACTCTATTTTTTTTTGCTAGAGTTACAGACTGTAACCTGTTTGTAACTTATTGTTTATGAACGCAAAACGGAGTGTTTCACTTTGCTGAACGATAAAAATTATTCGCTTGAATCTATGGACAAAGCCTATCGTCGCGGCTATTTGATCGGCGTAACAGGCAGCCATGAGCCATGCCCGTACACAACCGATGTGTTGATTGCTGCGTGGGAAGCGGGCCGTGATGATGGCCATGAATTCTTTGAAGAACATCAAGAACGTCTGACGGCTTAATTGCTCACTCTTCAAACGTTCTCGGCTGTATGTCTTCGCTTCTTGCCTAACTTCGGACGTACTTACTCAGCACCCCTCCGAACTAAAAAACCACCTTTTGGTTACTCCTGAACAATAAACTCCGTAAACAGTGCATCCTGTACCAATTCTTCACCCTCTTCTTCGGTCAAAAACGCCTGTATATCAGACAAAATATCTTGTAATAGCTGACGTTTAGCCTCCGCAGTTCGTACCGTATCGACCTGCTGCCGAACCAGATGACGAATAATAACATCACGAAGATAAGGCGTATGATTTCGAACCTGGGTAGCAACGGTATCGTTGTCCACTTTCAAAGAAACATTCACACGAAGATAACTTAATTTAGGCTTTTCAGGATCACCGAAATTTACCGTAAAGTGTTCATCAAAATTCACAAATGACACTGCATTCGCCTGCCCCACGCCTAACATCAGCGCCATAGCTAAAAACATCATACAACGCTTCAACATTGACCTTTTCTCCTCGTATGTTTACCCAAAAAGACTTTCATTTAAGTTATTGAACTAAATCAGTAAACTGATTTCCAATGCACTAAGTAGTTGTTTCTACATCCTTTAATGTAGTATTTATAACGTAATCCAGCGAACCGGAAAATACCAAGCATGTTTTTTCTTACGAACTTTCGAGCCCTATCCTCCATCACCGTCCTAGTCTCAATTGCCTTACTGGCTGCGGCTTATTACTTTGAACTTGTGGTCGGGCTTGAGCCTTGCCCCATGTGCATGATGCAACGCATCATTGTGTTTGTACTCGGCTGGGTTGCGCTAATTGCAGCCATTCACAACCCTGAAAAACCACTCGGTAGAAAAGCCTATGCTTCGACCGCCGGACTGGTCGGCTTAGCGGGCGTAGCCATTGCCATTCGCCACAGCTGGATTCAGGCCTTCCCGCCAGAAGATATCCCAGATTGCGGTGCGCCGTTAGAGTACATGCTGGACATCCTGCCCTTCCAAGAAATCCTGACCTACATGCTGACAGGCTCTGCCTCTTGCACCGAAGTTAGCTGGAATTTTCTTGGATTAACTATGCCGAACTGGATGATCGTGATCTTCCTTGGCTACATGGTATACGGACTATTACTTTGGAAAACCGCGAAACAAACAAACGTTTGAATGACTTTCTCAGGTTGACAAGCCTCTTGAAAAGTCAGTAGATTCTAACCCGAAGGGAAAGAATTAACGCGATAACAAAACAAGGTATCCCGAAGAAGGATACCACCGTTATCATGGCTATCAGACAATACCGATAGCCAACAAGAACAAAGAACTAACAAAGCGACTAGATAGCCCCATAACTTATAATTAGCGCCGGTCAGAGCTGGCGAACAAGGGAAGACACCTATGCTAGAGAACTGCAAATCCGCAAAAGAACGTTGGGGCGGTGTGAGTGAAATTATCGATCGCTGGCTGGCTGAACGCCAGGAACTGATTGTTTTGTATTGTGAATTAAGCAATATCAGTCGAGAAAGCGAAGAGACATCTTACTCATCTACGATTCAGAAATTGTGTCAGGTATTGGTTGATTATGTGTCAGCCGGTCATTTCGAAGTCTATGAACAACTCATCAAAGAAGCCAATGAGTTTAACGATGGCGGCATTGAATTAGCCGAGCGCTTATTTCCAAAAATTCAGGAAACCACAGAAACCGCCTTGGACTTTAATGACGAATACGATAATAACGCCCACGCATTGGATCTTCTCGAAGTACTACCAGAGAAGCTGTCTTTACTGGGAGAAGCGTTGGAAGAACGCTTTGTATTGGAAGATCAACTGATCGACTGCTTACACAACAGTCACAAAGAGCTGGTTGCCTAACGGCCAACCAGCTTTGGCTGCCACCCAACTACCTCTGAATATTAAAGCCTTACGTACTTTGGCCGACACACTCAAAGTAACATGATATTTTTGGGCAATGACTGCCTGTAAGCAAGACAACCACCCCTTGTCTTTGCAACCGATCTACACTGAGAGTAATTCGTAACGCTATCATTTCATGAGATTCGCCTGCATGCCCGCTTTGAACAAAACCACGACTTTAGTTAAAGCTGCTCACCGACTGTGTTCTGTTGTAATCGCCGCTTTAATGCTAAGCGCATGTTCCGGCGAACCACCCTCCAACTTTGAAGAATACGCAATGCAGGGCATCCGAGATGGTAATCTCGATCAACGAGGCGCCCGTGTGGTCATCGCCTCCATCAATCATGGTGGATCATTCTGGAACACAGAAGATCACGAGCGTTTATTCAATTGGAACCACCAATCTGGGGGCTATTCCGATCTCACCCTCACAGCCGTTAACCCGAAAGGTTCTATCGCACTTACCGCCGATACCAAAGCCTTTGTTGCCTGGAATACCAATACCGGAAAATCACTGGGTTACTGGAACACGCCCAGTCGCCTGCACTCGCTAGCCTTACACCCCAACGGTAAAGTGGCGGCCTTAGGACGCGAAGACAATCTTGCCACCATTTTTGATATCAATGCCGGACGCATCGTTCGCTCTCTTGCGCACGGCCACACCATTCGTTCGGTCTACTTCATTCCGCAAACGGATCTGTTACTGACCGGTTCAGAAGACACTACAGCCAATCTCTGGAACTGGAAGACAGGGCAGAAAGTTCAAAGCTGGAAACACACTTTCCCAGTCGATGTTGTCATCAGTAATAACGCCAAAGACAAGGTGTTTGTGGCGGCGTATATGGACGACGGGTTCCTGTACGACTTAAAAACCGGTGGCCCACTCACAACCACAGGTACACAACGGCAGCGAATCTCATCGGCGCGCTTTTCACCAGACGACAACTATCTGGCGTTGGGATTGTTTGACGGACATGTGCAGCTACACGATGCCACAACAGGAGAGATGTTACACAAGTGGCGTATGCATATTCGTCCCAATGTCTATCGCGAAAGCAGCCACGTAACCGACCTTGCTTTCACCTCATCAGGCAACCAGTTGGTTGCCTTGGGTTCTAACGGCCTGTTGAACCATTTTAACTTGCCGCAGTAACAAATCTGCGGCTCGTCGACACTGAACGAATTACGGGTTTACCGAAATCAATTCCAGCTTGTATTCCAGCACCTCATTCGGCCCAACAGGTCCTGCACCGCCGGAGCCAAAGCCCAACTCAGGTGCCACCCAAACACGCCACACGGCACCGGGTTTCATCTTTGGAAGCACTTTAACCCAACTGCTTGGCCCTTGATCTACTTGGAAGGTTACCGGCTTCTCCAACGAATACGAGGTGTCGAATACCTGACCATTCAACAACTGCCCTTCGTAATGAACCGCCACGGTATCGCCTAACTTGGGCTCAGCACCACTGCCTTCGTTTAGCACCTCAAACTGCAAACCCGGTTCCAGCTCTTCGACATTTGACGATTTCACGTTCTCAGCTAGGAACTTCTGACCTCGCTCAAGATTCGCCTTCGCCATGTCCTCAAACGCTTGCTGCTGTTGATGACGGGCTTGATCCTGGACTTGTCGGTAACGCTCAAACGCTTCTTTAATTTGTTGATCAGACAGTTTAAGCGGCGCGCCTTGATAACTGTCTCGCAAGCCTTGTTCAAACACCTCCATATCGAGGTTATTGGCCTCTTGCTTAAGACGTGCACCAAAGACTACGCCAATGGCATAGCTGAGCTTTTGTTGATCGGTTAGTGCTTGAGGAGGAACTGGAGAATGGTCGGAGTTATCTGCTAACACACTGTTCATACCAAATACGCTCAAAACCAGAGCAGGAACAAAAGACGTTACTTTTTTCACTGATCACCTATTTTTTTGTGGTGTTGTACTGTTGCAACATTTCATTACGCTGATCGACCATTTGCTGATATTGCTTGGCCTGATCCATTAATTCAGGAACCTCTGTTAGAGGTACTGTTGTTAAAGATGGTTCCGTCGAAGTTTTTGGCTCTTTAACTGGTTCCACCACGACCTCAGGTTCCTCTTCTTTCTTGGCCAGCGATTGAATGATATTCGCGTTGGGATTGTATTTTAACGTCTCATTTTGAACATGATCTTGTGGTTTATCCGAGAAATGCCACTGTCCGTCTTTATCTTTCCATTTATAGACGGTGGTTAACCCCGAAGGGGAAGCCGGTGCATTTGGACTCACCGATGGCGAAGGGTCATCTGGAGCCGGAGACGAGAAAAAGTCTTTCCAGGAAATCAAGGGTTGGCCATCCGGCCCCTTCATGACCATGGGCGCCACGAACACGCCGATTAAAGCCAGGATCAAAAGCTTAATCATTATTTTCATAAAACGGACAACCTGCCTAAAGATATATTCTCAGATAACGATCAATAAGTTATGGTCTACAGTTATAGTCCCTTACAGTAACAATGAAGACGGCCGATAACTGTTGTGAGCCAGTTTATGCGCTCTAACGATCTACAGTTAACCTAAGTTTTGACCTATATGGGTTCCTTGTCCAACGGGCATTCATAGGAATTTCTAATAGCATAGTATGACAGGCACATCCCATGGCTCGCCAGTACCACAGAAAAACAACGCCCAGGATTTTAGTCACCAATGCCAAAGGCGGCAGCGGTAAGACCACGCTCACCACCAATCTGGCAGCACACTATGCGCACAGCCGTGACGTCACCATTATGGATTTTGACTCTCAACAATCGAGTACTTCCTGGCTGACATTACGTCCCAATAATCTCAACACCATAGGAATTCATTCGGGCTTCAAGCCGAACCACATGAATCAAACCCGAAGCTGGCAACTACGATCATCCATCGAAAGTGATTTGATCATTCTGGATACGCCCGCCGCCATGCCTGACTTTGCATTGGAAGAAGTGGTGTGTTGTTCAGACATCATCCTGATCCCAGTATTACCATCGATGATTGATATCAAAGCCGTAGAGCAATTTATTTATCATCTGCTACAAACACGAGCCTACCGACAGAATCCGATTCCTGTCGGCATTGTGGCCAACCGGGTGCGTCGCAATACGAAGATATTTGGTACATTGTCACAGTTTTTAAAAAGCTTACAGCTGCCGGTGATTTCGGTAATTCGAGACACCCAGCAATACATCAAAGCGTTCGAACAAGGGATGGGAGTAATGGAATTGGAACGAATTAACGCCAGTGATACCCGTTCCATGCATTTGATCATTGATTGGATTGATCAACATCTGAACGGTCAGCCTTCAGAATATCCAAGCACCAATCAACCCGTGACAGAACAAGAAAAGTCTTTTATGAGCGAACATAAAACTTCATCCTTGTCGGATGCTGCATCAACTCTGGTTAAGTCGATAGCACTCAAATAATCTCGAACCCCTTGTTCCACCCCCGCCCGTCCAGAGTCAGGACGGCAGTTAGGCACTGCATGTTGCTGACAATAGCCTTCCAGCCAATCGATATGGAGACGCTCAGCATCGAGTTCCAACGCTTTTAACTGTTGGTAGATACAATCTTCAACCTGAGCCTTTGATTGCATGCGATAGCCTCTCAGAGGTGAAATCAAACGAGACAAAACGCCACTTTGTTGCTCTGCCAGAACCAAGCTACCCCATGACAACGTCCGCCCCTGACCATCCAACCAGGCAATCACTAATAAGTGATTTATGACTAAACCATATTGATTCTGTAATGACAGCAGACAGGATTCCACACCAGGCCGTTGGTAGACCTGGCAGGCATAGTTCCAGAATGAAGGGGAATGTTGATTCAAATTAGGCTTTTTTCTTCGGTAGTGGGACAACATTTTCAGGCGCCGCAGATTCTACTTCAACGGCAGTCTTAATATCACCCTCATCCAGTACCGTTTCGACCTGAAGATACCTAGGCACTTCTATGGACAAAGCAAAACCGCGATGGGTCAGCACCTGAACTCGCCCCTGCAACAACTGTGTGGCGACATTAAACACGATGTACATACCCAAACCGGTTCTACCCAACGCTCCTCGCTGAGTCGTGTAGAACGGCATAAAGATCTTCTCGTGATCGGTGTCACCCAGACCTTTGCCATTATCTCGATAGGTTAAGACAACTTTCGACGGCTGAACATCCAACTCCACAGAAATCGCTCGATTCAACTGGTCTTTCACAAACCCGTGCTGAATCGAGTTTTCCATTAACTTTTCAAGAATGAGCAGAAACGCCTGTGGATAACTGCACACATCCACCTGATTAGGAATGTTGAGATCCAGAGTAATGCCTGTTAAGTCGGGGCCATCGCCTAGCGCGATGCCTCGAATCAGATCCGACAGATCAAATTCTTTCTGGGCAAACCCTAAATGATGTACCGACACTTGTCGGAAATTGGTGACCAAATTCTCGATACGTTTAAGATTTCGGGACATCAAGTCAATGCCGTCGCCCAACACATCAATGAAGCTTTCAAAACTATGGCGAGTCATCTTACCACTTTCAAATTGGCTCTTTAGCTCCGCTTGGCGATCTTCGATCAGACTCAAACTGGTCAGATTAATTCCCAGCGGCGTACTGACTTCATGAGCAACACCGACCACCACTTCTTCCAGTGCCGCCATTCTGCGACGCTCTTCTTCCTGACGATAGCTCTCAGCAAACTTACGCTCGGTAATGTCCACCACCGAGCCTTCCAGGTGATCGACATTACCCGCCACATCCATCACCGTTCGTACAGTCATTGATACCCAGATGTAAGAGCCGTCCTTACAACGCAGTTTCAACTCCCGATCCATCACCGATTTTTCACGTAGGAGCTTTTGGAACAGTCGATCCATGTCCGGTTTCTCGACCGCTAAATTGCGAGATATACTCGCTATTTGGGATACCATTTCCTGTGGTGATTCATACCCAAACATCGAAGCTAATGCCGCATTGACGCGAATAAAACGATCTTGCAGATTGCTTTGGAACATTCCGGCCACCGCGTTATCGTATAAGTCCTGATAACGTTTTAGATTGAGAATGGATTCCCGTTGCGCCCGAATCATTTCCTTCTCAGCAAGTGCCTTTTCTTTCTGAGCAATATCAATCCGTCGCGCCAACGCCAACGACAACAACAAGACCTCAAACACTGCGCCGAACTGGTAAGCATGAGCCGTCACAAAGTTAGAAGGAATAAGCCCGAGCGCTCGCAGATTGCCCAGCACCAAACCAATTAATAACAAAGCCCAAGCGACAGTGAAATAATGAGCAAACTTGTTACCCTTCGACCACAGATAGGCACCGGTACTGAAGCCGCTGATGGTCACCACCAGACCTAAGAACACCACCATAGGCACTAAATACTTGTATGGAATGACCGTCACTCCGACTACAAGCCCTACGGCCATAATCATCAGCAGCCGGAAATAGAGATCCAGCCTTGGGTTTTTACCGGGTAACTCCATGAAGATCCGAATAAAGGCTATCATCGCCACTTCATTGAGGGCATAAGACAGCGGTAAAGAGTAGGCATTCAGCCAAGGAAGGTTTGGCCAGAAGTATTGGAAGGCAACGCCTTCATAGACCAGCTGAAAGAATAAAAAGGTACTAACAAACAACACATAGTAGGCATAAGCCCGCTGCCGGATCACCGCATAAATAAAGAGGTTATACAGCACCATCACGATCATGATGCCGAAATAGCCACCCCGTACCACCAGCACATTGTCTTGCTGGGCGTCATAGGTGGATTCACTCATCACTTGAATCGGCCAGGTCACTGAACCGTCAGTCTGTAACCGGAAATAGACATCAATGACATCGTCTTTGCTGCTATCCACATCAAAAACAAACTGTGGATGCTGCACCGGACGGCTGTAATACGGACGAGCATCGCCGGTTTGATGGGCTTTGACCATCTGACCATTGCGGTAAATCCAAACATCGACAAAGTCAATCAGGGCATACTCACCACGAATCACCAAAGGCTCATTGAGAGCACTCTTAAACCGACTATGAATCCAAAATTTTGATCGACTATAACCAAAGTTTAAGGTGTCGTTGCCAACCTCTTGCCACAATTCCGGGTGATCACGCACCGAGTCAATGGTGTATTCACCGTGTTTGTCTTCGATGTATTGAGACGTTGCATCCAACAAATACACTTCGCCCTGTTGAATGACCACAGAGCCATTTTGTTCTAAATCAGCACCCTCAATATCAAGAGTTTCAGCGGATACAACGAATGCAACGGAGCTCAACATGAGAACCCAGCATTGAATTAAGTATATGAACGCGCCTTTTATTATTTTTTTATTCAAGGCTAGGAACCTCTATTCATCGTCTGTCATGAATATCCTGATATACATGGATTAACCGATCATTTGAATACTGGCGTATATGAATACGGACTACTCAGAACTGTTTGACGAACGACCTTTCAATCTCGCCACCTCAATTTCCAACTGTTTCACATCACGCTTGTAGGTAATGATGATAGGTACCACTTCCTTATACATACACCAATCACCTTTATGATTTTCTCGAGGTACAACGGCAGACGAGCCAACATTGGTCTCTGCATTGTAACGAGTTATTTCGCCACCGGCCTCGGACAACTCCGCTTTTTCTTTCTTTAACTGCTCAACGGTGGCTTGCAACACTGAGTTACGATGGACGTATTCTTCATTTTGAGCACGAGCTTCTTCCAGCTCACGACGCAATGCTTCTAACTCGGCGCGATCGGCTAAATTATCAACACCAGTACTTTGCTGGGCTTCTTCCAGTTGCGTTTCCACCGTTTGCAGACGGTCTTTTAATTGTTCAAATTCACCTAATACACTTTGCAACCGATTCTCTATGGAGTCGACGGTTTTTTCACTGGTCTCTTTGACTTCGGTAAATTCACCGACCAAAGAATCAATACGACCAGCTTCTTTAAGTACCCGACTAGCAACTTTCTTTAATATATCTTCTTCCATGACCATTCCTGAAACAGACATAATTAATCGTACCTTCCTTTAATTTATCGATAAACTCAATAAAAACTTAACATTACCAGTGCCCTTACGAGTTTAGAACCTAATACTCCTTGTCCATTTATCAGTCAGACACTTGACCAATACTTCAACTGTTTTAAAGTATAGTTAAGTTATCTCATTATGATTCGAGCAAATGATAATTTTGATAACTCAATGTCGCTGATCTCATTGGTTTAGTGTCATTTATATGTTGTTAGGTCTTGAATCAGGCCAATGATGGTCATCGGGATCTATTAAATCGTCATTAAACGCAACATATTAGCGGTGCACTCAATTAGGAAAATTAAGCGCACAGGGCCGTATTATGACAAAATCAACAAAACGGACGAATACCACCCGCCTTAACAGTATCCAACGCACGCCTATCCCCGAATTAAAATCGAAGGTCTATGTCCTCGACACCAATGTCCTCATCCATGACCCCAATTCTGTGATCAACTTCGACGAGCATCAGGTGGCTATCCCCATCACGGTGCTGGAAGAACTCGACAAGCTCAAATCGAGCAAACATACCGTCGCGGCGGACTGTCGACAGGCCATCCGACGAATCGACGAGCTGATCGGCGACGCGCCACCGGATAAGGTCGAACGAGGCGTCCCCATCATTCGACCGGATACCATACAGGCCAAAGGCAGTATCTCCATTTTAATGTCAGACCCCGATTCCAAAGTCACCCCGCTCAACCCCGCACTCCCCAACGATCTCAACGACAACAAAATCATCAATCAAATCGTCAAGCTGCAATCCTCCTCTCCTCACATCGAATACGTACTTGTCACTAAAGACATCAATATGCGCCTCAAAGCCCGAGGCTGCGGCATCCGCTCCGAAGATTACCAAAACGACCAACTGGTCTCGGATATTGATTTATTACCCGCCGGCTTCATTCAGCTCGAAGGGTCCTTCTGGGACAACATAGATCATGTCGAATCAGTACTGGAAGGGAAACGCGCTAAGCACATCATTTCGAAATCGTCCTTGGACTTCGATGTCTACTACAACCAGTTCATCGTCGATGAACAAGGCTTTATTGGTAAGGTGGTGGAAATCGGATCAGATCACATTGCGCTGAAAGACATGTGTCATGATCTGATGATGTCTCAGGAAGCTTGGGGATTGCACCCAAGAGATATTCACCAAGCGATGGCGCTGAATATCCTGCTCGATCCAGACATTCACTTAGTAACGCTCACCGGCAGTGCCGGTTCCGGTAAAACCATTCTGGCGCTGGCCGCCGCCATTGAACAAACCATATCGATTAAGCGTTATAAGCGCATTATTGTGACACGAACCATTCAAGGCTTGGATGAAGACATCGGCTTTCTTCCTGGTACGGAAGAAGAAAAAATGGAACCTTGGCTCGGTGCCATCACCGATAACCTGGAAGCGCTCCACGATGACGATGAATGCCGCGATGGCAGTCTCGACTATCTGCTGCAGAAAGTGCCACTTCAGTTCAAATCACTGAACTACATGCGCGGCCGCAGCTTCCAGCAGAGTTTTATTTTAATTGATGAGTGCCAAAACCTGACGCCACACCAGATCAAAACCATCATCACCCGTGCTGGTGCAGGCAGTAAAGTGGTGTGCTTGGGGAACTTGGCGCAAATTGATACCGCGTACATGAATCCGATCAGCTCAGGTTTAACTTATCTAACCGCACGATTCCGTCAATTCCCGTTGGGTGGCACCCTACAACTGCAAGGCGTTCCACGATCGCAATTGGCTGAATACGCGGAGCAATACCTCTAACAACTAACAATTAACAATTAATAAACAAGACTCAAACTAACCCTGGATAAAAACGAACACGGCCCGATGTCTCCATCGGGCCGTTTCATTGATTCGGGATAAGTTAAGCACTACTTCGGTCTGTTGTTCAGTCGATTCTTTTGTTTTTCACTCTCGCTTTTCTTAAGCAACACATAGACAGCGCCGACCCCACCGTTCTGTTTTAACGCGCTATGAAACGCCAAGACGTCCGGAATTTCGCGCAGCCACTTATTGGTGTAGCTCTTCAGCAAGGCTCTTGGTTCTTCACGCTCACCTTTACCGTGAACGATGATGCCAGTACGGATGTCGTATTTCAGACAATCACTGATGAACTCAAACACCGCTTTTCGTGCCTGCTCTACCGTGTGGTGATGCAAATCCAAACGGGCATCCATGGTGTATTTGCCTTGACGAAGTTTCTTATACACCCCTTCCTGAACACCGTCCTTTTTATATTCCAGCGGGTCTTGCGGCAATACAAACTCGATGTAATCCGCTTCCGTGGTTAAGAAGTTAGTATCGGTCGGTAACTCTGACACAGCCGCTTGTTTGCGTGCCAACAAGCCAGGAGTAACTTCCGCTTCCTTTTTAATATCCGCTTTGTTTTTTTGTTTGAGAGGCTGAACGTCACCAACTTCTTTTAAAAAGTCATCAAAGTTATCCATTAGATTCACCCTCCTGCCATTAACATTTGTTATTACTGCTGACTCAAACTCTGCATTACTATGAATGCCATTGATATAAGACAACAGCACACGTCATTAAGCATCACAGAATCAGACTCTATTAGACACATTTTACTGCATTTGTTTTGATAGGTCTTTTATCAACAATCAGGTCAATAGTGCGCTCCTGTATAATCCAATGACCAAGATATCCAGTAATGACCAAGACACTCAGTGCACGACAGTTATAGAGCGTTAGAACAGAACCACCAGCCAAAACATAAGACGAGACAATTTTTCATGAATAAGCCTACTTTGGCAGTGATAGGAAGTGGCATCGCCGGTTTATCCGCCGCGTGGTTACTCAAGGATAAGTATCAAGTCACCCTATTTGAGAAACACGACCAACCAGGAATGGGGGCTTATGCAGTAGATGTCGGTGATGAGCACGCATCAGTGAACATCGATATTCCACTACGAATCATCACCTCAGGCTACTACCGTGAACTCTATCAGTTATACAACACCGTGGGTGTGGCCATCGAACGTACCGATCACGCCGGGGCTTTCTTTAAAGATTCAGGCGAGCAGGTCTTTCACTACAAGAACTACCATTTTGGCAACAAAAGTTACTCCTTTCTGAACAGCCCCAACCGCTTTACCCGTACCAACATCAGTCACGGTTACGAAGCCACCGAGTTTCTGTGGCGCTTAAGTCGTTTTGTGATTGCTGATATTGAACAACTGACCTTTGGGGATTTCATTCGACGCGCTGGCTATCAACATTCTTCTTTTGTGAAGCTAGTACTGATGCCGATGCTGTCCACCATTTGCACCTGCGATTACGACAGCATTTATCAGTATCCTGCCCATATCATCGTCGATTACCTGACCTGCGGTGTAACTAAAGAAGGAGTGTGGAAAGCCACTTACGGTGTCACAGACATCGTTGCTCGCCTAACACAAGGCTACCAAGTACATACCGGCCATGCCATCGACAACATTACGGAGTCCCAAACATCATCGGTTGCGAGTGATCACAAGCCACTTAACTTAACCTTGGATAACGGCGAGCAGATGACCTTTGACCAGGTGGTGATTGCGACCCAGCCACAGCATGCCGCGCAGATGATTTCTGGCATTGATCCAATTACGTCTAAGCAATTGGCCTCAATTCCATTTGAGCAAAGTGAAATGGTGGTTCACCGGGATCAGAGCATCTACCCACAGCATTGGAAGAAACTCTCACCCGTCTATTATTCGGTCGACCCGAAAGCCCAGCGCCCTATGGCAACCGTCTGCCTTAACAAGTCGATGCCAAGTGTCAAAGACTGTCGTCCGGTCTTTCAAACCTGGCATCCAACCGTGGAGTTGAATCCTAAGCAAGTGCTGGCACGTGCGACCTTTGAACGTCCACTGGTCACCTTCGATACTCTGAAGACGCTTTCCAACATCAAAGATTCAATGGCTCAGCCGAATAATACCTTGTGGTACTGCGGCTCCTATTTGGGGGGAGGCATTCCGTTATTGGAAGCCGGGGTACGGTCTTCACTGGCCGTTGCTAACCATCTCGGCGTGACTGCACCTTGGCAGTAACTTCAACGACAGATTAAGCACTAATCAATAAGGCTCGCCCATAACAATCCAGCATCGTACTAATGGCTTGTTTGGCGGTCGAGCCGTAACTGACCACTCCGTCCTGATGCCCTTTCATCACAAAGATCCCTTGAGACGGATTGGCTTGATCCCGATACAACTGCTGTACTGCCTCCGCCATTTCGGGCGTGCCATAGGGTACCTCGGCGGCGGTAGCGGCTAGCCCTAGCGCCTCACTGTGTTGCCATATCTCAGGGCAATGACTGTGTAAAATCCACGACACCTGATCGCTGCATTGATACAACGCCGCATGAGTCATGGATTCCGACGATGGTGGTAGCATCCCCTCGGAATCAATGTGGTTTTGTTCAAGATCACTGACCAGTACGCGCGCAAAATGCTGAGGTTCTGCGGTGATCACACCGCTGGTTTGACTGGCGCTGATAATAAATTGCTGAGACGACTCACGGGCGCTGATGTTGCCATAGCCTAATCCGCCATAGCGTTGAGGATCTTGCCCAAGCCATTGCAGGCGACGACTTAAATCACGCCAGACCATCAATTCACTCAACACCGAAGCATTGACCGGTCGATCCAATGTTTGGTGCGTTAGCGAAAACTTTATAACGCCTTCCTGCTCCGACATGCGTTCTTCCTTACTTGCTCAACCTCATCGGCCACCCGACCATGACCACTGCTTTGCATCGCTGGCAATTACCGATAGTATCTATGCCAGTTCAGATTCCTCTTTGCGCTAAGGAAAGCAAACCATGGCCACCAAGGCAACGCCTAAATTCTCCATCTATTCGACTCAAGACAGAACACCCATGCATTTTTCCGGTGCCAATGGCTTTCCCGTGGGATGTTACGATGCCTTACTCAATGGTCTGAGCCAACGCTTTTCAATCACCAGTGTTTGGCATAAAGCGCTTTGGCCCGGTATCGGAGACCCTAATGACGCGTTAACTTGGGATGATTATGCCGACGACCTGATTCAACACCTCAAAACCAAGCACAACCGCCCGGTGGTGGGTGTCGGGCATTCGATGGGCGCGTCAATTACTCTCATTGCTGCAGCCAAAGCACCAAAACTGTTTTCGAAATTGGTGCTTATCGAACCTGTGATCATAAGCCCATTACAAAGCTTCTTGTGTCAGTATTCCCCGCAGAGCTGGTTGTCAGGGATCGAACCCGTGAAATCAACGCTTAAAAAGCCGTCTCAATGGAAGAGCAAAGAGCAAGCCTTGGCGTACTTTAAGCAAAACACGGCCTATAAACGCATTCCACAAGAGCAACTGACCACGATACTCAACAGCATGGTTGAACAAGAAGGCCAACACACCAAGCTGGTTTATCCGCTGAATTGGGAAATTGCCAACTACTTAGCTGGTCGTAACATCCTTAGCGACGTTAAAAAACTCAAAGTCCCGACCGCCTTTATTCGCGGCAAGCCGTCGTTATTTGTTCACGATAAGAGCTGGCATCGTTTAATGAGAGCCAAACCTAAGCTGCACTATATAACTGAGCGTGACTATGGCCACTTAATGCCGTTTGAAGCGCCACAAATTACCCGACAGCTGATTATGTCGACGTTGAAAAAGATGGATGAAGATTAAACAGAAAGGAACAAGCAGAAGTACACACTGTGTATCTCGACTGGTTGCGTCCAGATTGCCACCAGTCGTAAGACACAAACCGTCGATTATCAGGTAATCACGGTCAAAACGATCAGACCCGCAACGTACAAGGTTGCTCCCCAACCCAATGCCAACAGCACATTCATCACAGATCTAACGCTTGGAGTCATAGTTTGAACATGTTGCATAATAGCGTTCCTACCCTCAGGTTAATTGCTAAAACCAGTACTCTATAAAGAGTTTATGACATTCTTTTGAGTGAATTGGACGGCTATGTCAGACTCTCTGTTTCATTTCATAGACACCTCTGCTGAGCCCTGAATATGATCTGTCGCCCTACTGGGTACCGCCGATTTTTTTACTTCGCTAGTTCTGCTGCAATGCGTCATAATCCCTTAATACGTCAGCATTATTTTTGAATTTCAACCCGCTCGTGAGCCCGCTTATGAATACAACTATGTTCCTTTTCGGCTTCTTATCTGCCTTAGCGTCGATCTTTGTGTGGCGCGCATTTCAGCTCAAACGCTTCGATCTTTCCGACGAACTGTTGAATTTAAAACCGGATGACCACCACTGGGGAAATCTCGGTTACTGGGAAAATACCCAAGACTATGGCGAAGCCTGTCGGCAACTGGCCATGAAGGTGGGAGATCAGGCGGCACTGGATCAAACGTCGGATATTCTCGACGTTGGCTTTGGCTGCGGCGATCAGTTGATACTCTGGCATCAGCACTATCGGGTGAAAACCATCTCCGGCGTAAACACCTCTCAAGCACAAGTCGGTTTGGCTCAAAAAAAATTACGCTTTGAGGGTATTAACGCCTTTCTTCATCACTACGATCATCGAGCCATTAATAATCAAGCCGATCGCAATTTCTCCCACGTGTTATCAGTCGATGCAGCCTATTTCTTTGATGAACGGGATCAGTGGTTTAAGCAAGTCCATCGAGTCCTTAAACCCGAAGGCAAGCTGGTCGTGACCGATCTGGTGATTCCGCATCCCCCCAGCGACCTGCTGCAAGAGTTCATCATGCGCAGCCTGTTATGGTTATGCGGCATTCCTAAAGACAATGTCATCACCCTGGACGCCTATAAACAACAACTCACTGAAGCGGGCTTTGCCACTGTCTCCGAAGCAGACATCTCAGACGCAGTGATGGACGGTTTTGCCCATTGGCTACCCACGTATCGTCAACAATTTGAAGGCGTCGGCAGCTTGCCTATCTGGCAAAAGTATCAGGCAACCGCCAAGATTCTTAGCTGGCTACGAAAACACGACCTTCTGCGTTGTTATCTGATCTGCGCACAACGCTAAAGCCACGTTATATGTAAGGCTTTTCTTACCCATCTGAACGCACACATCGCTCAAAAATTGATCTACATCAATAATCCGACGCCATTCCTTTTATTGGGCCTTGGGTTATTGATACGGATCAATATTTCTTCCGCTGCATGATCTAATCTGGACACAAGTTAGAGATGACAAGCCCCTTAAGAAAAGGGCCAGGAGATATAACATGAGCAGCATTTACGATTTTCAAGAAACTGCAGTATACGAAGATGAACCAATGGAAAAAGCCGATAACTCAATTCTTACCTACATCGTACCGATTGCGGTGTTAGCGGTATTAAATATGGTTCCTATCGCGGCGGGTTTATTCCATTACTTCACACGGTAACAATTTAAGGGCGTGGCCTCAGGGTCCGGCGGCGTCCTTTTTTAGACACTAGGGTAGTAGTGTCACCTTGTCAGTAGGCCTTAGTGGCTGAACGACTGTAATGCGATTTTCGATTCCCTCCTAATCGAGTCTTTTGCCGAGGTTATCCCTCGGCTTTTTTATGCCCGAAAATCTAAGTAAGCGAGTCGAAAGTTAGAGAAAAAGAACCGCTTACAGCGCCCGCTCTAGTCCCCGCATCAAACCATCGCGAGACAAATGGGCATCTTTGGCATTGTCGGAGACTTTCATTACACAAAATTTTGCTTGCAGCAATTTGGCTCGTTTCTTAGCCCGTGCCGCCAGGGTCGAGATGTCCAATGACGATTCGCCCTCAGGTATATCTTGTTGCACGACGCCCACCGAGAGAGTACTTAACGGGAACTTCTGTGGTTCACCATTACGGTCGAAGGCGTCCATATAGCCAGCATTCGCCATGGCACTGGGATAAAAACTCTTCACCTTCTGGGAGAACGACTGTTGAATTTTGTGACAGGTTTCCGTCAAGTCATTCACCCCGTGGAACACCACTAGGAAGTCATCACCGCCTACATGTCCGATAAAAGAATTCTGATCATGCAAATGGGCTCTTAAGATGTTAGCCAGTAACTGAATCACCTGATCCCCAATGGAATAGCCCAAGACATCGTTCAGCGGCTTAAAGTTGTCGATATCGAAATAGGCCAATGAATAGCGTTCTCTGGACTCTTCCATTTCCCGCAGCTTTTCATTGATCGGCACATTGCCCGGTAATAAAGTCAATGGGTTCGCATAACGCGCCGAACGAATCTTCATATCAGTGATCCGCTTCAACACATCACGAGTACTGCCAATGCCGTGGTATTTGCTTTCCTTGGTAATAATGAAGTGCTGACGAATGTAGAGGTCTTCCTCATCGGTCAACATGCGACTGACGATGGAAAGGTCTTCACCCCAAGGTACTACAATCGGCGTCTGCGTCATGTAGTGCTTCACCGCTTTCTTTTCATGCAGCGCCCGACCGAAGGGTAAGGAGAACAACTCCATCAGACTCCACTTAGAAATCATGCCCACCGGTTTTTCATCATCGACGACAGGAATCGAAGAAACATGCACCGCATCCGAGAAACGTTTTGCGACATCCCCTAAGGGCGTCAGAGGAGAAACTGGGGGAATATAAGTGGCCAGTGCACCGACCTTGCCCAAAGAGATCTTATTCTCCATTGATGGACGTGAACGATTGAGATTAGTCGCCACCGGATGCACTTTGGGCTTGCCGAAGTAAAAGCCCTGACAAAACGGAATACCCAATTCATGGATGGTTTTGTATTCGGATTCGGTTTCCACCCCTTCCGCCACCAGCTGACAGCCCATGCCATTGGCAAGATTCACCACGGAAGCAACGAATTCACGCTTCACCAAGTCGGTATCGATGTCGCGAATGAAGTGTCGATCAATTTTGACGTAATCAGGTTTGACTTCCGACCACAGCTTTAATCCAGAATAACCTGCACCCAAATCATCGATGGCTACTTTAAAGCCTCGTTCTTTGAGCATTGCTAAGGCTTTTAGTGTCTGTCCCATATCGGTAGCAGGGTAACGTTCAGACAACTCAAGTACGACCTTAGTGGCTTCGACATCCAACTCTGACATCAAGCGATCGAGTTTATCTAAATCAAACACCGGGGGTTCTAATACTTGAGGACTGATATTGACGAACAAGTAGCCATCCACACTCAAGGCTTTAAAGCGCTGTGCTGCTCGATTCCGGCAAAGTCGTTCCAGTTCCTGTTGCAAGCCCGCACGCTCGGCAGTTTCAAACAACACGCCAGCGGAATACAAGGGTGAGTCAGAAGGCCCTCGACTCAACGCTTCATAGCCCAACACCAATTGCTTACGGATATCTACAATGGGTTGAAACACAGATTGTATCGATCCCTGACAGATGATTTCCCTAAGCGACTCTTCCAGTGCGCACCAATTCATATCACCAGCCACAACTTATAGATGATTGAATCCTGCCATTCAAAACAGAAGCTATTTCCTAAGGAGCCCCTAGAAAACGCCCTGATAGACAGCACAATTCATACGACAAAAGAATGATTAATAACTGGGCGTATGGTGCAGCGGTTTGATGACAATTAGATGACAGAAACCCCTCTCAATGATGGAGAATCACTTGATTACGGCCGTTTTCCTTCGCCAGATACAAGGCTTGATCCGCTTGTTTGTAGAGCGACTCTTCGTCGGCAGCGTCATTACTATCGGCCAACCCAATACTGCAAGTAATGGAATGACCGGCATGAGATACGGTAGCTACCGTCTTACGAACCCGCTCCATCACCAGTGCGGCGTCGTTTAAGCTGGTATTAGGCAACAAAATGGCAAACTCTTCCCCACCAACGCGGCAGACTATATCCAGATCGCGCGTCTCGCGCACCAATACACTTGAGAAGATTTGCAGCACTTCATCACCGACATCGTGCCCATGGGCATCATTTACTTGTTTGAAATGATCAATATCGGCAATGGCCAAGCAAAACTGTTGATCGGAATGACGCTTCAAATTACTGAACAGCATTTGCAGCTCTTTATCGAAATAACGCCGGTTCTTACAACCCGTTAACGCATCAGTTATGGTTAAATTACGCAATCGACGTTCCAGTTCTTTTTGCTCACTTATGTCTACCCAGGAACCCACATAGCCAATGATTTTCTTACGTCGGGACTCCAGCGGAAAAATCTGAAATAGCCCTTCGACAGGCGTGCCCTGACAATTAGTAAACTTAAGCTCGCCCTTCCACGATGGTTCTTTTGTTAATCCTTGCCAAATTTTTTCCAACGCCACTCTGTCGCGCTCGTTTAATAAACTCGATAACCGCTGCCCTTTTGAAGATTCCGAAGTCATACCCATCAACCGCAGAAACGCCGCATTGGCATTCAGCATATGTTGCTGACGATCCATTAATACAATCGGCGACATCGACCGCATCGCTGCTTGCGCCATAAACGAAAGATCCAACATCAAAGAACGTCGGTACGTCCACCAGGCAATTAATAATGCAATCACAACCACGACCAACATAAACATGGTCATTCGAGTGGTCAGATGCGCTTGTTCTGATGCCGATAACGCGGCCACTTTGTCATCGGTGAAATAAGCGACCAACCAGCTGCGGTAGACGCCTAAGTTGTCAAACTCCACATCCAGCGGCCGCACCACAAAGCGCACCCCCTGATCATGAATTATCTGGGGCGTTGAAACGGCCGCTTTCGTTGTTCGCTGAGAGATATGCTTCCAGGCATTGGGATACAAAGTGGTGAACGGCTGTTGATCAAACGTTAACTCACCATGTTCACCAAACAGGTAATGACCGTCTTCAGAGAGCAACAACAAAAAAGCGTCGCTTTTGCCGGTAAATTCCAACATTTCTGCTACTAACGCCCCCACCGACACCGTCTGCACCACATACCCTAACGGTAAGAAACCATCGTAAACCGGGGCGACCACTTCAATGTGAGGCTCTTCATGTTCATAGCTATCACCAATGAAGACGCCCACCTCATTCATGGAAATTTGTTTGATGTAGGGGAAATAGTTGTAAATACGAATGTTGTCTCTCTTGGTGGATACATCGTATTTCTCTGTTTCAAGCGGTGTAATCTTGATTCGGGTATAGCCATCCAAAGACACCAAACGTAATGACATGACGTAAGAGTTAGAAATCAGTACGTTCTGGAACACATCCAACACCAGATTCCCCAGGCTTTCCACATCCTCGGAATCCTCTTCTAACAGAAAGAACTGAACAATGGACAAATCTGACAGCAAGAAAGTGGTTTGTTCCAAATGTTGCATGCGCGTGGACACTTGTCGGGCAAACACCTTAATTAACTGTTGAGTTAACGACGTTTGTTCCGATACCACCTGATCAACGATGCGCCGTTCAGTACTGGTGACTTGAACGTAAGCGCCTACCAGCCCAATCAGCAGCAAGGTTGTAAAAGTCACTAGAACCCGAACATAGACGGTTCGAAAAGCAGAGCCTATCACGCATTAACCCGGACATTACTATGATTCTCTATAGACTAGCTGGTTTATCGGAGTGCGTGACTCTGCCCTTATAATTTTTGTGCTTAGGTTTCTATTTTCGCACGCTTTCGTTCATTGCAACTCTGCTACACCGCAATCTGATTGGATAAAGCCGCCGCCCAGTCTCGCGAGGACGCATCCTTCCCCCAATGGTTTAACGGGTTCAGGAAACGGGTCATGAATCGCAACGGCAAAAACCCTAAATCCCAACCATAACGAGGAATCACATGCAGATGCACATGCGGTACATGCTGGTTCGCCGACGGCCCGTCGTTTATCAAGAAGTGAACGTCTTTGATCGAGCTATCAACACGCTTCATCGCTTGACTGATCTTTCGTCCTGCCTGCCAGATGCCTTGAAGTTCCGAATCCTCCAGTTGATCAACACTGCCTTGGTGGCTCTTACTCAAGATGATCACATGACCGGGACTTAGCGGAAATTTATCCACAATAGCTCGACAGTGTTCGTCCTCATAAACCGTGTGGGCAGGTAATGCCCCTTGATTGATTTGGCAAAAAATACAGCTCATATCCGTCCTCCTTGAAGGGTTAAAATGTCTTTTCTGGTCAATATGACGTCTATCTTGGCCACCACCTACCGAAAATCCTCATAAGAATCTATGCTATAAGGTACAGATTCGTCTTCACTTCGACTCAGGTATACTCTGGATCGACTTTTGCTCTCCATTCAGCGGAACATAGGGCTAATGGCTTGAAATAGGTCTAGAGAAACGTATATAACATCTCTCGGGTATAAGAAAGTCACAGTGAGAAACACATGGTAAAACAAAAACAAAAAGATTCACGCTTTTCGAAAGAGCACTGGATCAAAAAAGCTCTCGAAGTGCTCTCCCAAACGGGCGGCGCCAAAATACACATTGAGAAACTGGCTGCCAAATTGGGAGTCACCAAAGGCAGCTTTTACTGGCATTTTGAAAGCCGTAATGATTTTGTCGAACAAGTACTCGACTACTGGGAAGAGAAATGCACCCAAGTGGTTATCGACTACTTAAACGAACAAACCCACGCCTCTGGAAAAGATCTAATCAAAGCTTTAATCAATTATCTGCACGACAACGACTTGTTGGCCTATGAAATGCCTGTTCGCTCTTGGGCGGTTCAGGAAAGCCAGGTACAAAAGCGCGTGGAAGCGGTAGACATTAACCGAGCAGACTTTATTAAAGAGAAGCTACAGAACTCTGGTACCGATGCAACTACAGCGGAGAGGTTTGCGTATCAGTTTATTTGTTTCTGCGACTGCCACGGCTTTATGTTACCGCCATTGTCGAAAGAGCAGCACAGAGCGCAATTGCACTGGCTGGCGGATACCTGTCTGTAACGGCACACGTATCCCCTCGCAGAGAGACAACACATTTCAGATATTGTCTCAGAGCAAGCACTGCAGAAAGGGCCTTATTGCATAGCAATAAGGCCCTTTCTTTTGGGTAACTTATTGAAAAACTGCCACCCTGATCTACATTTTAAATACGCACAACTCCCATCCTCACTAAATACTACGACGGCTTCAACCAGGGATTTCATTCGGTATGAGTGACGAGCAAACACGTTCCACGCCACTATCTAATTCTCTGGCTAGTTCTCTGGCCGTCAGAATCCCATTGACCTTTATTGTGATCATGCTGCTGTTCGTTGCCGCCTTTCTATTGGTCATGGAGCTGCGAGGAAAGCCGTTACTCATTAATCTGTCTAATCAACAGGTACAACAAACCGGCGAGTCTATGGTGGCCCAGTTAGGTCGCCGTATTAAACAAACCGAGTCTCTGGTTCTGGCCATGGCCAAAGCCGGGGAAACGCTGCCCCAAGATGACGCCTTACATCGCAACGTCATCAAAAACATTATTGATCACGAAGGTACCGAAAACTTTATTGCCGGCGGGGGCATCTGGCCAGAACCAAACCTATATGACCCGGACATCGAGCGGCGCAGCTTTTTTTGGGGGCGTGATCAATCCAATCAATTGATCTATTACGACGATTACAATCATCCGGCGGGCAGTGGTTATCATCATGAAGAATGGTATGTGCCCGCTAAATTACTCAAGCCCAGTGAAATCTACTGGTCTCGCTCCTACATGGACCCCTACTCCTATCAATCGATGGTCACAGCCACCGCGCCCATGTTTCGTGACGGGCGTTTTTATGGCGTCACTACCATTGATCTGAAACTGGAAGGGCTCTCCGAATTCCTCGCTAAAGAATCCGAGAAGTTCGGTGGTTACGCCTTCGCGCTGGATCGAAATGGCACATTTTTATCCCATCCAAACGAAGAACTTACCAAAGAGTTTGGCGTCGATGAAGAAGGCAACCGTACCGAAGCCTATTTAGACATTGATACGCTTATAGACTCTTCACCTCACTTCAACAGTCTGGTTGCAGGACTCAAAAAATGGGATGAATTGCAACCACTGTCAGCGAACGCCGAAAAACAGGCCGAACAACTGGCCAATGACAGCTATCAGATCAATCAGGAAGAAGCCCATCGGATTATTCAAACCTTAACCGACCCGCTGAAAAGCCATATACACGGCGACACCTACCTTTCACAATTAAATATCACCACCGACCCGATTCTCGATGAACCCGTGTTGGTTAATATCTTTCATGTGCCCGATACCTACTGGAAAGTCATCACCGTCACTCCGCAACAACGCGCATTCGCGGCCAGTAAGAAAATCATTGATTCAGTGTTATTTGCTTCTTTTATTGTGCTGGCGATCAGCTTATTGGTCGGTTTTATCATCATGCAACGAAGCTTGGTTCAGCCGTTACTCAGCATGACCACTCAGATTAAACACCTCGATCTGGAAAAGTTGGCCATCACTAAAGAACCGGCCATAAAAAACATAGATCAAGGCGAGCTGGGTGAATTAGCCACCCAATTCAATGCCCACACCAAACAACTGGTGCACGCCAATTCGGCGCTGGCGCATCAAATTGATCTGGCTAAGCAAGCCGCCGATGCTAAATCACAATTTCTGGCCAATATGAGCCATGAAATCCGCACCCCGATCAATGGTGTTCTCGGCATGCTGACGCTGATGGATCATACTCAACTCAACAAACAACAAAGCCATTACACCAGCATGGCTCGATCCAGTGCCGAATCGTTACTGACCATCATCAACGACATTCTCGACTTCTCAAAAATTGAAGCCGGTAAACTCGATATCGAAACCATCGACTTTGATCTTCGCAGTTTGTTGAATGATTTCGCGGGCAGCATCGCCCCTCTGGCCCAACGCAAAGGGCTGGAACTCATTCTCGACATTAACCACATCTCTCATCGTATGGTCAAAGGTGATCCCGGCCGCATTCGGCAAGTACTCAGTAATCTGGTATCGAACGCCATTAAATTCACCAATGCCGGGGAAGTCAGCATTAAAGTGAAATTAGAAAATGCCGGTAAGTTGGGCATGATCATGTACGGCTCGGTCAGCGATACCGGCATCGGTATTCCCAGAGAAAAACAAGATCAGCTGTTTAAATCCTTTTCACAATTAGACGCCTCGAACACCCGAAAATACGGCGGTACTGGTCTTGGGTTAGCGATCAGCAAACAGCTCTGTGAATTGATGGGCGGCGGCATCTCATTAATCAGTGAACTGAATCAAGGCAGCCAATTTAACTTCTCCATCAATTTGCAATCCAGTGTGCATGACCTCCCCTCGCTGCCATCCGTGAACCTCACTGACACACCGATTTTGTTGGTGGATGACAATGCCACTAACCGGCTGGTACTCAAAGGCCAATTAGAAAGCTGGGGCGCGGAGATAGTGGAAGCCAACAACGCCGAAGAAGCGTTGAATTGTCTGGCACAGCATCCTCTGGAACACTTTAAAGTCGCCATTCTCGACATGCATATGCCCAGCATGAACGGCGCAGATCTCGGCCAGAAAATCAAAGAAGACCCTCGTTTTGAACACATTCATTTAATTATGATGACATCCATGGGGGAGCGTGGTGATGCCAGCTACTTTGCTGAACTCGGTTTTTCCGGCTACTTCCCCAAACCGGCCTCAATTCAGGACATTTACGATGCACTGTCTGTGGTGCTAGAAGGCGGTAAAGCCTTGGAAACAGCGAAGCCGTTGGTCACTCATCACCACATCAAAAGTCTCAAGCGTTCGGTTCATAAAGACGATGCCAAAATACTCTTAGTCGAAGACAATCTGATTAATCAGCAAGTCGCCTTAGGCCTTATCGAACGTTTAGGTTATCAGGTCGATACTGCCACTAATGGTCAGGAAGCCCTGCATTATCTGAAAACATCACCGCCTGATGCGCCCTACAGCATTATTTTGATGGATTGCCAAATGCCGGTGATGGATGGCTATCAAGCCACAGAAACGATTCGTTCAGGCGAGTGCCGGGAAGAATACAAGGACATCACCATCATTGCGTTAACGGCCAATGCGATGAAAGGCGATATGGAATACTGCATTGAAGTCGGGATGAATGATTATATGAGCAAACCCATCGACCCTGTGACCCTGAAAGAAAAATTAGACCACTGGTTACATGGAAAAGCACCGGCCGAAGACTCGACCGATGCTCAGGAAACAGGGAATCGTTAGCTTGAAGCAGCTAACTTGTAAACGCTTTAAAATAAGCGTTCGAAAACAAACGCTTACCAATAGCAGATATTAGAAAAATAATCACACAGTGCATCGTGATTTGCTTGCTCTACGCTATTATGCGGTACAAACACTTCATACTGAGTAGAAAATTCCATAACAGATAACCTCCGGGTTGAGTTATATAAAATGGCTAATCAACGACTTGTGATCGCCTTTCGCCATGAGATCTACTGTATGGAATTCCGCAATACTTTTCTTGACCCAAGAGCTCACAAACTTGACTCTGGGTAACACATTTAGGCCATTCTTTAATCAAGCGCCAACTCGGGCTCTCTTGGCTCGTGACTGACGATCAATTCCTGAGATTTTGCTTCCTTCAGCGCCACCACTTGCTGAGTAATCCACTGGTCGATGGACGTTTTCACCTTGGCTAAGGTGATTTCTTCCCACTTATTTTCCAGACGTTCCTGCCCCACCATGCCGACCAAAGTTTTAGCCACCACTTCTTCGCTCTGTGCATCTACAAACTCGGCTTCTACGAACACATAAATCTCTTCATCACGAACTCCGATTGCTTTTGAAACGCCTGTTACCGCCAGCGCCGCCGGTAAAAATTCATAGAAACGTAACGCTTCGTCTTTGGTTTCTATCCCAGTGATCGCCACGCGTGCTGTCAGGGTTTTGCCATACGGCTGATCGGAGACGCGGTAATATTCTTGGAGTTTTTTCGACATCGCTCGCTGCATGTATTTGCGGATCGAGTTAATGGCTTTGTTCGTCACCTGACGATCACGGGCAATACCTCGCTCAATACGAATCGGTGCAACTATAGCTGTGTGATAGCTTCTCAAATCCACCCCTGGCGCAATCCAGGCTTTGGACGTAACAAACTCCCGTTCTTGTTCTTCCACTTGATTAAACGAACGGTAATCTTTGATAAATCCGGTATAAGGGCGATCAACGCCTGGTGCTTTTGGTGCAAACAAAGCACACCCGGAAAGCCAAACCAAGGCGCATCCAGCCAAAGCAAGTTTAAGGGATGAGCCAACAGATAGATTCGAAGACATGTCTCTTTATCCTTTTATTATTATTTTTAGAGCACTTGATAGCCCTAAGGCGTCATTCAGAGTTGTTTAAAGAGTATTCAGTTACAAGATGTCACACAAGCTTTTTTGTGAAAAAACGACAGTATGGAGATACGGTATGGACTATAAACAGCGACAGAAAAGCCCAAACCTGTGTCCAGATTTGGGCTTTGTATTAACTCCCAATGATCCTCTCTGAAGATCATCAGCTCACTCAAACGAAATCACTTAAGCAAAATCACTTAGGACACGGCAAAGGCCTCTTCAGAAATCCCCATTAAACTATCAGATCCCGTCAAGATAGCATCACGATGACCACACGTTCTCGGCAAAATCTTATCAAAATAGAACTTGGCAGTTTCTATTTTACCGCGATAGAAGTCCACATCATCACTGCCATTCGCTAACTGTTCAGCGGCTTTCTCTGCCATCATGGCCCAGAAATACGCCATCACGATGTAGCCTGAGTACATCAAATAATCCACCGAGCTGGCACCGATTTCATCGCGATTCTTGATCGAACGATAGACCACTCGCAGAGTTAGACGCGTCCATTCGCCGTTTAATTGTTTCAGTTTCTTAATCAAAGGTTTGATTTCAGAACGGTGTTTACCGGGGACGTAATCAGAGCGGCCATTGCAGTAGTTTTTCACTTCCTTAGTGAAACGTCGGAAGGCACCACCGCGATCCAATAAGATTTTACGCCCTAATAAATCCAACGCCTGAATACCTGTAGTACCTTCATACAAGGTCGAGATGCGGGTATCACGAACGATCTGCTCCATGCCCCATTCTTTGATGTAGCCATGACCACCAAACACCTGCATGCCAAGGTTGGCAGCTTCACAACCACTTTCCGTAAGGAAGGCTTTGAGAATAGGCGTTAGGAACCCCAAATCATCATCGGCACGTTCACGAATTTCTTCGGTGGCGCCATCCACATAATAATCAGCAATGTTGGCTGCGTAATAGATCATGGCACGACCGCCTTCGGCAAAGGCTTTTTGGGTCAACAACATACGGCGCACATCCGGATGGAAAATAATGGGGTCGGCCACTTTATCCGGTGCTTTTTTCCCACTCAAAGAACGCATTGAACACCGCTCTTTGGCATAGGCCAACGCCCCCTGGAAGGAGCGTTCCGCAGCGCTGGAACCTTGTAAGCCGGTGCCGATGCGCGCGGTGTTCATAAAGGTGAACATGCACTGCAACCCTTTATTCGGAGGTCCGATCAAATAGCCTTTGGCGTCTTCAAAGTTCATAACACAGGTTGATGACGCCTTGATGCCCATCTTTTTCTCAAGCCCCGAGCACACCACACCGTTACGCTCACCAACCGAGCCATCCGCTGCGGGTAGGAACTTCGGCACAATAAACAGAGAAATACCGCGCGTCCCTTTCGGAGCATCCGGCAAACGCGCCAGCACAATATGAACAATGTTCTCGGCCATGTCGTGTTCACCGGCAGAAATAAAGATCTTTGTGCCGGTGAGATTGTAAGAACCGTCGGCATTCAATTCGGCACGGGTTTTTACCTGACCTAAATCGGTACCACATTGAGGTTCCGTCAAG
Source organism: Litoribrevibacter euphylliae (assembly GCF_042646085.1). Lineage (NCBI taxonomy): Bacteria > Pseudomonadati > Pseudomonadota > Gammaproteobacteria > Oceanospirillales > Oceanospirillaceae > Litoribrevibacter > Litoribrevibacter euphylliae. The sequence goes on from NZ_JBHRSZ010000007.1 coordinate 91,237, forward strand.
CACATAGTGCCTGTCCAAGTACCTTCAATCAGCTTGGTAAGATAGGTTTGTTTCTGTGCTTCATCACCGTGTAAGAAAATAGTATTCATGGCACCAATACTGAGCCCTGGGTACATCCCCCACGACCAGTTGGCGATAGAAATTAGTTCCGATTTCAACACGCCCAGCGAAATAGGTAGCCCTAAACCGCCGTATTCCGGGTCATGGTTAATGCCTTGCCAACCACTTTCCACATAAGTCTGATAGGCTTCTTTGTAGCCTTTCGGGGTGTGTACCACACCATCTTCCAAGCGGCACCCTTCTTCGTCGCCTGATTGGTATAACGGTGCTAATTCCTGTTCGCTGAACTTGGCACACTCTTCCAGAATTGCATTCACTGTATCGGGCGTTGCTTCTGCACCTTTTTCAAAGTTCTTATAGTGTTCGTAGGAATTCAATAACTCTTCAAAGACAAATCGCATATCCCGTAGCGGGGCTTTAAATTCTGGCATGACTTTCACTCCTGATGATTCTTGTCGATACGCGGACACGGTTTTGAACTAACGAGCGGACAAAAAAATAGGCAGTGAATTAACCGTCGAACCAGCACCTCTGATGGAAGCAAGTGCTCACTGTCGATTAATCGCGACTGCCCTAACATATAAGTAGCGAACCGTTCTCGCGGTTTGTGAGTCGCTGCCGGAGACAGGTTTCAGAGCAAACTCACAGTCGCTATAGTCTCAGATTGAGTGGAGATCAGAAGGTCATTTACAGACGACCCATCGGTCACTTTCGGACAAAAAGCTTTCCAATCGTTTATTTATTAGGCATGATCACTGGTCGAACAAACTCAACTATTCGACGTATAAGACGACCACCGAGGACAACCACCCTATGGCGGACCAGCGACCAGCACATCAAGAGACGGATTCTAACCGTCATCGAGATAGTCGACCGGCCTTACACGGTCAGTATGCGGCCATGTTGCTGGATACCTTGTCGTTAAATACGCACGAACAGCATCAGTTGCTCCAAGAATGCAACATTCGACCAGCGTTGTTATCCAGCCAAGATGCCTTTCTCTCGAAACAACAAAGCCATCAACTGATTCAACGGGTCATCGAAATCAGTGGCTCGCCTTGGCTGGGGCTGACCTTTGGTGAACGACTGAATCTGATGACCCACGGTGCGCTAGGTCAAGCCGTGCTGAGTTGCAACACCTTAAAACAAGCCCTCGACTTACTGCTCAAGTACTACCGCACGCGCATGATTCACGCCCGCCTGGAATTGCTCTACGAAGGCGATTTGGCGGTACTGAGTTTTGATTTCGACGAAGAATATTCTGAAGCCTACCGTTTCCAGATTGAAACCGTGTTTGTGTGTTTGGTGAAAACGGGGATGTTTTTCTTTGGCATGAAGTTAATGCATCAAGGGCAGGTGCAGCTTAGCTACCCTGAACCTGACTATCTCAAGCACTATCAAAATACCTTTTTCGACGGCGTCACCTTTAATGCGCCGCGCAACGCCTTGTGCTTTCAACGTTCATTGCTCGATCTGCCTATGGCCATGCCTAACCCCAGTGCATTGAAACACGCAGAGCAAGCCTGCAATGAGCTGATGGCGCGTTTACCGCAGCAAACGTCGTTGGTGGAACAAGTAAAAGCTTTGATTTTTTCACCAGACGGCGAGCAAGCCAGCCTTGAAGAATTGGCTGCGATGCTGCATATGAGTAGTCGAACTCTCAGGCGCAAGCTGTCGGCATCCGGTCATAGCTATCGAACCTTAACCGATCAAGCCAAGATCCAACAAGCAAAAGAATTATTGGTTACCGGCGATTCGGTCGAAGTCATCGCTGAAAAACTCAATTACTCCGACCCCAGCAATTTTGGCAGAGCCTTTAAACGCAGCACCGGCGTATCACCATCGGTGTATCGAGACAGCCAATTAGACGCTCCCGAACACGCTTGATCCGCTAAGGTGTAAACCCTTCCCGACCATTATGCGTCGCATATTTAATCCACTGGTCTATGGTTGGCTTCAATAACGCCAAGGACAACTTCTCGGTGCCGTTGACCTGATAGGTTGGAGCCACGCCGGTGACCACCGACTGCGCCAATAGTTCGTTAGTTTCCATGTCACGCACTTCAAGTTCAAAGGCAATCACCGCATCATCATTATTCGGATTCAGCGACGTTTCCTCGGCGGCAGAAAGCAATGCCTGGGAAACGGTGTCATGATCCTGATAGTCTTTGCTGGCAGTTTCCACTGCAGTGATCGCGGTACGTACTTCCGCTCTTCGGGTACCGCTGTTCTTCATATCCTGAGTTAAGAAAATCGACGCTCGTCGTAACTGTGCATCCACATAGATCAACACGTCAGTCAGCATCTGGTCCGACACATGCTCAGAAGCACGAACTTCCGGATAAAACTGCGTGGAAATATATTTCACCTCTTTATACTCACCCGATAACAGCTTAGGGCTGACCCAGCGTTTTACCGCAAACGAATCCTGTGCCTGAGTTGCTCCCAGAATTGAATAATCGGAGAGAAACCCTGAATATTGTTCTGCAGGTTGGTTTTCTTGTTGTTGAATCTGACACCCGGCTAAACCACTTAAGCTTATCAACAGTCCGACAACTTTCATTGTTTTAATCATCACTGACCTCTGTCTTTCCTTTGAAACATCCCCTAAATAAAGGAAGGGAATCTCTGAACAAGTCTATTATAAAACGTATCAATCTGAACTAGGGAACATCTGAACAAGTCCGCTCTAGCTCAGCGGGCGCTAGAAAAATGTTAGAACAAGGCGAGCTTCGTAGAGAATGTCTAGACCTTTTCAAGAAGTTCAACGACGTTATAACGTTTTTAAAGCCCCGCCCTTCGGGGCCTTAAGAGAAATGCCTCTTTTTTGTTGCGGCTTTTTGACGTAACCCGTTATGCCTTCAAAACCGCGCCTCAAAGAGACATTTCTCTTATAGGCCTGAGCAGAGAGAGACTTATTCAGAGGTTCCCTAGAGAACCTTTGACTAAGAGTCTCTATACTCTTGTCTATAAGAAATCTGGTCTATAAGAAAAAAGAATGTATCCTGTATAACAGATTAAATGAATTAGGGCACTGACGTCGACGCCTATGCACTTACACGACCGACAATTACGGTTCTCACAGGTAACAACTCGATGGTTCACCCTGTGTGTGACCCTGTGGTGCATCAGTTGGTTCAATACGAGCCAAGCAAAAGAGCTTACTCTCGCCACCAGTAAGTCCATCCCGCCTTATATTTTTGAAGAAACCGAAAACGGTATACAGATTGAGCGTGTTCGCGCGGCATTCGATCTCGCTGGGCATTCCATCAAAAAAATCATCTTCACATCGAACAAGCGCGCGGAATTGCTGCTCAAACAGAAGAAAGTGGATGCCATTATTAATGTAGCCATGGATCAAAAAAACCTATATTACTCCGACCCGGTGATTCACTATCAAAACTCTGCCATCAGTCTCTCCCGACTAGAACTCAACCTCAAGAGCATTGAAGAACTGGCCTATTACCGAGTGATGGCCTTTCAAAATGCCAAAAAATTCTTAGGTAACCGCTACGCTACCGCTGTATCGAAAAGCCCCATTTACGACGAAGCAGTGAATCAATTAGCGCAATTAGAACGCCTTTATAACGAACAAGTGGATGTCATCATTCTCGATGTCCGTATCTTTGAATACTTTAATCAACTCTATAATGCCGCTGGAAAATATCCGGCTCCAGTACAGTACCACTACATCTTTCCCTCCTCGCCCCGCAGTCTGGGTTTCCACAATGCGACCCTCAGAAACGACTTTAATCGTGGTTTGAAAAAACTACTTTCACCGAGCAACGACACAAAAGATAGCCAAGACACCCCAAACCCTGTCCCAAATTAACCCCCGTAATCTTTATTCAATAATCATTTAATAAAAGAGTCATCGGAACGAAACCTTCCCTACCTAACGTATCAGCGCTCAATACACCTAAATGACTAATTAATCATTAGCTGCATTCCTGCCTGGCAAACCACGTTGGTCTCTGCTGGCCAAATTGCAAAAGCTAAGTTTCAAAAGCACAAAGCCTGAGGAAACATTATGAACCTTAAACTACGCAGCCTGGTTGCGGCATGCTCGCTCGCGTGCGCATCTACCAGTGCTTTTGCTGGCGCGTTACCAGACTCTCAACTAGACAACGACTGGTATCAACTGGGCGAGCAATTGATCGAACAGAAAACGCTGCAATCTCGCAATACCAATACCGCGAAGAACGTGATTCTTTTCGTGGGTGATGGTATGGGTATTTCAACCCTGACTGCGGCGCGTATCCTGCAAGGTCAGCTAAAGGGGGATACCGGTGAAGAAGGCTTCCTTAGCTTCGAGAAATTCCCACACACCGCCTTGGTGAAAACCTACAACACCGACCAACAAACCCCGGATTCTGCCGGTACCATGACCGCGATGATGACCGGCGTTAAAAACCGTGCAGGCGTTATTGGTCTTGGGCCAATGGCGGTTCGTGGCGAATGTGACGAGGATGTTGAAGGCAACAAGCTCACCTCTGCATTGACACTGGCTGAGCGTAAAGGCAAAGCAACCGGAGTCGTCTCTACTGCACGTATCACGCACGCAACTCCGGCGGCAACCTATTCCGTATCCCCGGATCGTGACTGGGAAGACGACACTAAACTGCCCGAAGAAGGCAACTGTACTGACATCGCGTCTCAGTTGATCAATTATTCTGAGGGCAACGGCATCGAGGTCGCACTAGGCGGTGGCCGTCGTCATTTCCAAAGCGAAGCAAACGGTGGTCGTCGTGAAGATACCGATCTCACAGAACAATGGTTGGATGACGCCGGTGACGAAACCCGTACCTACGTAACCAACAAAACAGAACTCGACAATGCAGACCTTGCCAATACCGACAAACTGCTTGGCTTGTTCACTTCATCGCACATGAGCTACGAAGCCGATCGTGACGATGCAGAAGAGCCATCGTTGGCAGAAATGACAGAAACCGCACTGGACGTACTTAAGAAAGACGAAGACGGTTTCTTCCTCATGGTAGAAGGCGGCCGTATTGACCACGGTCACCACGCCGGTAACGCATATCGGGCGCTGACAGACGCACACGCCTTTGCTGATGCGGTTCAAACGGCATTGGACAACACCTCTCGCGACGACACCCTGATCATTGTCACCGCTGACCATAGCCACGTATTCACCATTGCAGGCTATCCAAAACGCGGTAACCCGATCCTGGGTAAAGTGGTTCAGATTGACGACACTGAAGCGACCGACGCCGATGGCCTACCTTACACCACCGTGGGTTACATGAACGGCCGTGGTTTTGCCGATCTGGAAACCGGAGGCGATGACCGTTATGACACGCCAGCGGTAAGTGGTCGTCAAGATTTGACAGCGATCGACACCGAAGGTCAAGGTTTCCACCAAGAAGCATTGGTTCCTCTTAGTTCAGAAACTCACGCAGGTGAAGACATTTCAGTTCACGCCATTGGCCCAGGTTCGCACCTCTTTGGTGGTGTAATCGAGCAGAACGAAATCTTCCACGTAATCAACGAAGCCGCCGATCTTGACGGCGGGTCTTACTAATCCAGCAGGAGAAACATCATGAACTTTAAGAAAACCTTACTTGCTGCGATTATAAGCGGCTCTGCAGTGCTAACCGGTTGTAGTGACAGCGACAGCAGTTCTTCTGGCTCAACCACTGAACCAACCGCTCAAACCGCCGCACAAGGCGAATCCAAAAACTTCTGGTTTGAACAAGCATCCGATGCAGTCGCAGCAGCGGCGAATACCGCACCAAATCAAACGCGCGCCAAGAACGTCATTCTCTTCATCGGCGATGGCATGGGCATCAGTACCACCACTGCAGCACGTATCTTCGAAGGTCAAACGCGCGGCGAAACCGGTGAAGAAAACAACCTGGCCTGGGATACCTTCCCATACGCTGCGCTTGCCAAAACCTACAACACCGACCAACAAACACCGGATTCCGCCGGTACTATGACCGCCATGATGACCGGTGTTAAGACAGATGCAGGGGTGCTTGGTGTCGACGAAGACGTTGAACGAGCCGACTGCACCACTGTGAATGGTAATGAGTTGGTATCCGCGGTATCTCTGGCTGAAATTGCCGGTAAAGCCACCGGTGTGGTTTCAACTGCACGCATTACCCACGCAACCCCAGCCGCCACCTATGCGGTAACGCCTGATCGTGATTGGGAAGACGACACCAAAGCACAGGGCGGTTGTGAAGACATCGCATCTCAGCTAATCAGCTTCGACGAAGGCGACGGCATCGACGTTACCTTGGGTGGTGGCCGTCGCCACTTTATCCCGGTAGCGGATGGCGGTCGTCGTGGCGATGCTCGTAACCTGCCAAATGAGTGGTTAGCAGGCAGCGGCGTACGTCAATACGTAACCGATAAAGCAGGCCTAGACGCGGTCGACACCACTGCCACCGACAAACTGTTGGGCTTGTTCACATCGTCGCACATGAGCTACGAAGCCGATCGTGATGACACGGTTGAACCATCACTGACCGACATGACTGAAACCGCCATCGACATGCTGTCGAAAGACGAAGACGGTTACATGCTGGTGGTTGAGTCCGGTCGTATCGACCACGGTCACCACGCCGGTAACGCTTACCGTGCTCTGACCGATGCGGTTGAATTCTCAAACGCGGTCAAAGCGGCGGTAGCAAAAGTAAACCTTGAAGAGACCCTGATCATTGTCACGGCAGACCACAGCCACGTGTTTACCATCGCCGGTTATCCTAAACGTGGTAACCCGATTCTGGGCAAAGTGGTTAAGATCGACGATAGCGAAGCCACCGATGCCAACGGATTGCCGTACACCACCGTGGGGTACATGAACGGACTGGGCTTTGCCGAGCTGGAAACCGGTGGCGATGATCGTTACGGTTTGGCACCGGTGGCAGGCCGCCAAGATCTGACCAACGTTGACACCACCAACCAAGGCTATCATCAGGAAACCTTGATACCTCGCGCCGGCGGTGAAACTCACGCGGGTGAAGATGTTGGCATCTATGCGACCGGGCCTTGGGCGCATCTGGTTCAAGGAACCTTGGAGCAAAACGTGATTTTCCACATCATCAACCAAGCCACGGGTCTGGTGGAGTTGGCGGATGCCAATACGCCTTAGAAGAGCAAAGAGTAAACCTGCTCTTTGAAGGGCTTGATCGCATGGCAGTGTCATATCCCTGCCATGCGTTTGATCATTAATCACCGTCACACTTCGATCACTTTATTAACCTCACACGATAGATTCTGGAGCGATTATGCAACACCTCCAATTACCGTCTCTACTGCGTAAACTGGCTGCAACGCTTGCCATCGGCAGTGTTCTTTTTTCCACCCAAGCCAACGCCGAATACTGCAAACCAATCAAGATAGAGCAAGGCTGCGATCCTTTTGCTTTGGATTACTTTGTGACCGATCAGGCCACAGGAAGCATATCACCGCTGCAAGTCTGGTATACCGAGCAGGGCACCTTTTATCGTAAAGCCAATGGCGTGCTGGTCTCCTGGCAACCTCAAGGCAAGAACTTATACTTCAGGCGCTGGATGGAAACCGAGCAGTTGGTGATCGAATATGAACCGTCGGATTTGTCGTCACTGGGCCACCAAAAGGTCGAATGGAAACAAGTACGCGGCTTATTGGCGTCAGAGCTGCTCAATCAAATGCACTTCGTTAAAGACTCCGAATGGAACCGTTACGACACCACACTGTTAGCCAGTAAAGAACACGCTCAGGAAGTGGAATTGCTGGATCGCTACCAAGTACCGACCCAAGTCATCGTTCAGGGTCGTCCAACCATGGTGTTGTCACGCCTCTACGATACAGAGCAAGTGGAACAATGGCTTAACAACCTCAAATCATTCGATCGTATGGACTTCGCCGACATTGGTGATCACGAAAATGACACGCGCGTGGCCAAGCTGATCCATCAAGGCTTCGTACCTGGTCATTCGTCTTCTACGCACAGCCACTGAGTCGAATCCTCAGAGATTAATTCAAGGGATAAGGTCTATCAGACCTTATCTTGCTCAAAAGCTCCCTTGATATTTCGACGCTTTATCCCCCACTCACAAGCCTTTACACTGCATCATCCTCATATGCCTTTTTCAAGGAGAAGAACGATGGTTTGGTTTCAATGGTATGTCTTGCTTAACGTACTCATCATCACCTTATTGGCGTTGAATGTATCGCTGGTTCGCATCTCAGAAAAAATCCCCAATGGCGACGGCAAAAGTATTCGACTCAAGAAGTCCATTCGTACGCACATGAATGGCGTTGAACAAGTCATTGCCTTTGGTTTGGTATTGCTGGCATTGGCACAATCCGCCAGTGACACTCTACTCGCCAGTTTAGTCATTACCTTTACCGCGTCACGCGTGGTTCACATGATTGGTATGTTTCAGGTTATCCCCATCCTTAGAATAGGCGGCGCGGCACTGACTTATCTCTGCCAACTGGCCGGACTTATCGCTTTGGCTTGGCTGTTAATTTAAGTCCACCGGAACCCTGGATGTCTTAAAACGCAAACGACCAGCCGAAGCTGGTCGTTGGGGCGTTCAATGTAAGAACTGAGGCTTAAGCTCTGCGCTTCTGAAAGGCCTGAATACCATTACTGGTCATAGTACGAACGATCGACCAATACACATTCATATTCGGCTTAGGTTGCTTGCCCTCAGCAATTCGCGCCATTTGCTGCTCGTACCAGGTAATTTCCAACATACCCGCCTGATCCAGTGCTTTCACGCCGGTCGTTAAGGGTTTTACCAAGCTCTTCACATCGACACCCTTGATGATTTGTTTTGGCATGTCCGGATGTAAAGTCAACGGACGCGCAATTCCGACCATATCAATTTCACCCGAAGCCACCGCATCGGCCATGCCTTGTGCCGAACGGAATCCACCAGTCACCACCACCGGCGCCTTAATTAAGCCTTTCACTTTGGCTGCAAATTCGATGAAGTAGGCTTCACGTTCACGAGTGCTTTGCTTGGCACCTGTCATCGCTGGCGCTTCATAGTTACCACCCGAGATTTCGAACAGGTCCATGCCCATGGCATCCAGCGCTTGAATCACTTGCGTCGACTCATCTTCGGTAAAACCACCTCGTTGAAAATCCGCCGAGTTCAACTTAATACCCACAGGGAAGTCAGCACCTACTTCATTACGAATGGCCTGATAGATTTCTTTGACAAAGCGCATGCGGTTCTCAATTCTGCCGCCCCATTGATCCTGACGGCGATTGTGGTGTGGCGAAAGGAACTGACTCACTAAATAGCCGTGGGCACCGTGAATTTGAACGCCTGAGAAACCTGCGTTTTTGGCCATTTTGGCGGCAAAGGCGTATTTCCCGATGATCGCGAGTATTTCTGCTTCAGTCAGTTCACGCGGCGGATTAAAAAACTTGTCCAAGCCTTTGCCTAGCGGTACAGCAGAAGGCGATACCGGATCCGGGTTAATCGCTTTTGGTGATTGCTTACCAGGATGATTCAATTGCACCCAACAATCGGTATTATTGGCCGTCGCGGCGGCCGCCCACTTGGCGACCATAGAAGTATCAGTCTGAGCATCGAACACCACATTTCGTGGTTCACCCAAAGAGTTGCGATCAACCATGACGTTACCGGTCACCAATACACCACAACCACCGTCGGCCCACCGTTGATAGAGTTTCACCAAGCCGTTACTGACCTGATGATCGACGGTACCCAAAATCTCACTCATTGCCGATTTAAAGAATCGGTTTTTTACTTGATGACCGCATGGCAAGTCTAATGCCTGGCCCAACACTGCAAATTCACTCATTCTTCACCTCTTTCTTGGTATATGACCGACAAAAGTATTAGACCGGTCGTCTATTAATTAAGTAAATAAAAACGCTCAAGGTGAGCGCTTTTTGTATCTAAACCGTTATTTTTTCAACAGGATGGCATCAAACATCTTATTCACTACATCTTCTACGGCTGTTGAGGACGCTTCCACTTTCATGCGAAGCACACCGCCTTCCCAACAATTCCATAGCATCTTCGCTAGGAACTCAGCTTCCAAATCGGTGCGAATAGTGCCGTCCTTTTGACCTTGGGTAACTAACACAGCCAACATGCTGTTCCAGTTCTCCACTTCTTTCAATATGGCCAGACGACAAATTTCACTGGTTTCGGAAATCTCACTGGCCAAGGCACCTAAAATGCAACCGCAAGTTCCTGAACGGTACTCTTCAACCATCAGCATAAAGGCATGTTTAATGGCAATTAATCCGGTTTTTTTCGACCCCGCCATCACACCAAGAATGCGCTCGTTTAGATCCCGCGCATAAAAATGCACCACTTCGGCAGCAAACATCTCTTTGCTTTTAAAGTAGTGATAGAAGGAGCCTTTAGGCACGCCCAGCTTGTCCAGAACTTCTTTGATACCCGTTCCGTGATAACCCTTGGTCAACAAGGTCTCTAAGCCCGCACTTAACAACTCGTCTTTAATGTGTTCATTTTTTCTTGGTCTGGCCATGCTGCGGAGTTTACGACCGGTCGTCTATTAATACAATACAGCACAAGAAAAAAGAGCACCGTTCATCTAGAAACAATAAATTCAGAGTTAATCACCAAGTTATTCACAGGCTAATCACAGCCTTGTGCCTGGATTTACCGGGTCAAGCAATAATTTGCTCAAAACTACTGTTTTTATAATCAGATACGAATGCAATTTTCGGATTATTAACACTCGTAGAAAGATGACACTAATATGTAGAGACTAAATTCAAGATGTTTATCAGTTATTCACAGAAAAACTAAGCCATTGATTTTATTAAACTTAAATTAATTGCTTATTTTTAGTCCGATTCTCGCAACCCCAGATAAAACGGGCGTTTGGATAGGTTCCGAATACCTTACACACACTTTTATCCACAACTTCTGTGCACAACTACATTTTGTACAATTATCCATCAACAGCGTGTGAAAAATGGCCATTTTCAGGCATTACAGCAGAATGCCAGTGGATTGATATTCACAACAAAAGCAAGCCTCAATACTATACTTCCAATAACTATAAGAATTAGGCGCTTTATGACTTACTTTGACAGTATCGACGAAATTTATCAGAACACGCCAGACAACCCTAAAGGCCAATGGCAAAACTGGTCGCAAAATCAGAAATCCCATCCCGGTAAGGTTTTCCAACCCAGATCCACCAGCGAACTGATGGCTGAAATTCAGGACTCGTCAGGCGCACTGAGACTGGTGGGTTCTGGTCATTCGTTCACGCCGCTCGCTAAAACAGATGACACCTTGATCAGCCTGAACCACATGACCGGATTGCTCGGACATAATGAAGAAGCCAACACCGCTCGTATCATGGCAGGCACTCCGCTGCATCAGTTAAGTGAACTCCTTGATGGTATTGATCAAGGGATGCTGAACATGGGAGACATCAATCATCAATCCCTGGCTGGCGCCGTCGCCACCGGCACCCATGGCACAGGCGCCAAACTGCCCTGCATCTCAGGCTTGGTCAATTCCTTGACCTTGATTACCCCCAAAGGGAAAGTACTGGAATGTTCAAAAACACATAATAAGGATTTGTTTGATGCCGCCCGAGTGAATTTGGGGGCGTTAGGGGTAGTTACCGAGATTGAATTACAAAATCGTCCCAGCTACTTCCTAAAAGAACAGATTGATATCCAACCGTTAGATGACGTACTTGATAACATCGATACCCTAAAAGCTCAAAACCGGCATGTGGAATTTTTTGCCTTAGCCTATTCGGATCAAGTCATTCTGAAAACACTGAACCCAACTCAGGAAACGCCGTTCTCACCCAAAGCGCCCTTTATTTCTGACGACGCGTTGTTACGCTTCTTCTGCGAAGTAACGCAACGCATGCCCAAGTTGATTCCGATGATTCACCGACAACTGGCGCGTTTCATTAAACCCAGCCTGCGTGTAGACGTATCGCATAAAGTATTCGCTACGCCGCGCACCGTTCGTTTCAACGAGATGGAATACCAAGTGCCCGCCGAAGATGGCCCACAGTGCTTACGAAAGATTCTTAAGCACTTAAAGACCAATCAAGTCGCTGCCTTCTTCCCCATCGAATATCGCTATGTAGCCGCCGATGACATCTGGTTAAGCCCTTTCTATAAGCGTGATTCGGCCTCTATTTCGATTCATCAATATTTCAAACAATCCTATACCGAGTTGTTTCAACAACTTGAGCCGATCTTCGATGAATTTGATAGCCGCCCGCATTGGGGGAAAAGCCACACCAAAACCCATAAACAGCTGGCTCGGTTATATCCTCAATGGCGTGACTGGAAAGAAGTTCAGCAACAACTCGACCCGGATCGTCGTCTGATGAATGAAGCGATGGAACGCATCTTGGGAGAAGCCTGATGAATTCCCCTGCGGGCACTCAATCGACGCCGTATTTTGATGCACTCAATGCCTTGTTAAAAGCGCAAGGCCAAGGAGTTCCGCACCTGGTAATTGATCTTGAGCAGCTTGATCAGAACATCCTAGCGTTACAGGACAGCTGGCCAAGTAATACAAACCTTCGATTGGTGGTGAAATCTTTACCGAGCATTGATCTGTTGCACTATCTGTCCTCAAGCTTGCGCTGTCAGCACTTTATGACCTTTCATTTGCCTTTTCTGTTAGCCATGGTTCAAGCCTTTCCTGACAGTGACCTGTTATTAGGCAAGCCCTTGCCCGTACGTGCCGTCAATCAGTTTTATCAACACCTAGAAAGCTTAGACTCCGACTTTGACAGCAAACAGCAATTGTCCTGGCTGATCGACACCCCGCAACGACTCAGTCAGTACCTTGCTGTTGCCCAAAAACATCAACAACAGATGGGCATCGCCATCGAACTCGACATTGGCTTACATCGCGGAGGCGTCAGTTCAACCACGGAACTGGATGTGTTACTGACTCAGATCCGCAATCATCCCAAGTTTCTCAGACTGACCGGCTTTATGGGCTACGACGCGCATGTGGGTAAACTGCCGAAATTCATAGAAACCCAACAAACCAGCTACCAAAAAAGCCAGGACAAATACCAAGCCTTTATCGACTACACACGCACCTATTTTTCGGAGTTGACTCCAGAGACGTTACTATTAAACGGAGCTGGCAGCCCAACCATTGAACTCCATAAGCAGGCATCGCTGTGTAACGACCTGTCCATCGGCAGTGCGCTGGTGAAACCCAGCCATTTTGATCTGCCGCTACTCAAGAAGTATCACGCCGCCAGCTACATCTGCAGCCCTGTCTTAAAACAATGGCCAGGTATGAAGTTACCCGGCCCGGAGTGGTTGAGTCGGCTGATTCAACAGTTTCAGCCAGGAATGCAGCAGACCTTCTTTATTTATGGCGGAGGCTGGAAAGCCGATCTAGTCGACGATCAGCTAAAAGAAAATGCACTTTACGGTGCCAGTGCCAATCAGGCGATAGTGAACGGAAGTCATTCGGTCCGACTACAACCGGACGATCATATCTTCTGGCGTCCCCAGGAAAGCGAAGCGGTGTTCTTACAGTTCGGCCGCATTCTAGCCATTCGTGGCGACAAAATAGAAGCGCAATGGCCCGTCTTACAGAACCACTGAAGGACAAAGAGACAGAATCTCAATCACTCCGCATTCATCCAGGCACGCAATTCAATCCACAGTAATCCGACCTTTTCATAAAAGTAACGCTGGGATTTTTGTACCGCTTCATAAGACGGGTAATAACGTTCAGAGACATCACTGCCAAGAAAGTAGGTGGGTGCAGCAATCGGATGGAGCCCTTCCTGCTTAAAAATCGCCATCGCTCTTGGCATGTGAGAAGCAGAGGTCACGAGAATCAGACGACCGTCCTGCACCATGTCTTCAACATCAATGGCTTCTTCGCGGGTGTCTTTCGATTCGGTCAGCAGATCAATACGATCTTCATCCATCCCCAACGATGTGGCAAAAATCTTAGCCGCTTCTGCGTTGGTCAGTTTATTTACGCCCGAATAACCGCCATAGCCAGACAACACCAAACGCGCATCCGGGTATAAGTTCGCTAAACGAATGCCTTCAGTCACTCGCGCTATCGACGAGGAAGACATCTGAACACCATTCACAAACCGACGACTTTCCGCATGACCTCCGCCCAATACATGAATCACAGCCACGTCTAAATCATCGCGATATTGAAAGGCCTGATACTGAGCTTCGTGACTTCGCATTAAAGCATCACCGATGGGATTAAACGAGGCCGCCCAGGTAATCACTAAAGAACAGAGAATCAGTACCGTCGCTCGTGTCCTTTTACCCGCTAAAAGATAGAGCCAACCCACCAGCCCAATGATTAAGGCAACGGACAACGGAGAAATCAAAGCAATGACCAACTTCTTGAAACTAAAAATCACGTCCATGCGAACTTTCCTAAGTTAATAGCAGCTGATAAACCTGGTAACTGATTCGTTATGAACGTTAACTATCTTCGGAAGTATCGTTATTTGCAAGCATCACAGTGATGTCGTCGGGTGCCACCGGCTTACTGAAATAATAGCCCTGAATCAAATCACAGGTCATATCATCCAATAACTTCAGCGCCTCTTCGGTTTCCACCCCTTCCGCGACTACTTGTACGCCCATCACATGCGACAGGTAAATAATGGTACTGACCAAGGCGCGATCTGCTTTGCTTTTAAACAATTCATCCACAAAGCGTTTATCAATTTTAAGACAATCGATCGGCAAGGATTTCAAATAGCCCAGTGACGAATAGCCGGTACCAAAGTCATCAATAGCGATGCGAATGCCCAGTTTACGCAACCGCGCTAAGATCCGGATCGCCGATTCAACGTCTTCCATCACCATGCTCTCAGTAATTTCAAGCTCTATGAAACGGGTCGGCAGCTCGTACTTGTGCAGCAAGGCCATCAGATTTTCGACCAAATCCGGCTGTTGGAACTGACGGGCCGACATATTGACGGCCACTGTGAAGTAGGACGGAGCCACATCTGACCAAGCTTTGGCTTGTTTAATCGCTTCTTCAAAGACCCAATCGCTGATCGGTAAGATCAAACCATTGTCTTCCGCGGCGGAAATAAATTCATCCGGGGGTATCACCTGACCATCCGGCAATTTCCAACGAATCAGGGCTTCGACACCAACAATACGGTTTTCTTTGGTGGTGACTTTCGGTTGATAAACCAGTGAAAACTGCTCTTCCTCAATGGCCGTTTTGAGTTTGTTTCTGAGTGATAGCCGGTAGGAAGACAACACCGCCAGTTCTTGAGCAAAAAACTGATAATTATTGCGGCCTTTGGCTTTGGCATGGTACATCGCCATATCGGCATCACGAATCAAGCCTTCCGCCGAATCGCCATCGTTCGGATACAAAGAAATACCGATGCTGGTGGTCATATAGAGGCTTTCGCCACGAATGAAGAAGGGACGTTCCAGCTCCTTAATAATACGATCCGCCAACTCGGTGACTTGTTTCACCGACGTCACTTCATCCATCACCACAATGAATTCATCACCACCGTAGCGCGCCAAAAGATCAATCTCGCGAATGCAATCCTTCAAGCGCATGGCCGCATGGCACAACATCAAATCGCCAAAATCGTGTCCGAGAGAATCGTTAACGTATTTGAAGCCGTCCAAATCCATAAACAGGATGGCAAGACGATGTTCGTGATGATGCGCACTCTTGAGCGCTCGCTGCATTTGTTCTTGCAGCAAGGCACGGTTGGGTAAGCCGGTTAAATTATCATGGTAGGCCTGATGGCGGGCTTGCTCTTCCGATTGTTTAAGATCGGTAATATCTCTCAAACTCCACACCCGACCGACGATCCGATGATCTAAAAACCTGGGTTTGGACACACACTCCACATAAGTACCGTTTTTGAAATGCAGTAACCCTTGAGCTTTTTCCGCCGGATTCTGATTGGTAAACCGAATTAATTCCAACAAGGTATCGTCGTTATAGACCGTAGCTTTGAGCATTTCTTTGAGCTTTCGTCCGACGAACGAGTGCTCAACTTCTTCCGAAGTGATACCAAAAAAATCCGTGAGCAACTTGTTATGAGCCACCACTTTGTGGTGTTTATCGAATACTACCAGACCATCATTGGTGGCATCTAAGGTGGTATTTAACAACGACAAGGAATCTTCCAGCCCCAGCTTCACCGCCGCCAGTTGAGTAATTTGGCGTTCATACTGCTGGCTTTGTTCCTGTAATAGACGTACTAATTCTTCAGGAGAGTGATCATCTGTTGCCAAACCATCTAAATAAAGCGGTGGTGTATCAGAACGCTCGGAACGAGTAGCACCGTCTCGCGAGTTACGAGATATAAATTCAATCTGTGCTAAATAGGCCGACACTTGCTCTAACAAAGGCTCCAATTTCGGCTGATCGGACGGGCTAATATTAAAGCTCTGAACCAGTTTCTTTAAATATGGATGCATACACCTGTACAACGCTGCTCAACCGCCACTTCTTAAAGTGAGCACAATTTAAAATTCTTATTTTATACGCGAACAGAAAATCTCTGAATAAACATAGTCTAGCAAAGGCCATGACATTGAAAGTCCTCCGATCACGAAATCTACGTTTACCTTCACGTTTCGCCCACCAATAAAGCGACGAATCTTATCAGGTTATCGCACCACACCGCCCAACTGTTACCTAAATAGACATAGAGCGTTTCATATATAGAACAAAGGTAACATCGCCCACCCACATTATTTAAAACCAAGATGAAGTATTTCAGATAACTCTCTGTATCTAAATAATTTTATAAAAACTGGCTCAAGATCAGCTTTCTAATTAGGTATCTCATCATCGGACGCCGCTCTAATAATAAGAACAAGAATAAAAACAATAAGGCTAACCCGATCAGTTTGGTCACCAATAACAATAATAACGACCAAGCAAGCAAAAGCGGTTTGCTCCTGTGAGTCAGGGTTCTGACTCACAGGAGAGAAAGTTTTCCCTCTCTTCATATATGCATTCCTTCGACCCGTTACCCGTTACCCGTTACCCGTTACCCGTTACCCGTTACCCGTTACCCGTTACCCGTTACCCGTTACCCGTTACCCGTTACCCGTTACCCGTTACCCGTTACCCGTTACCCGTTACCGAGCATGCTGTTATTTTTGTTCTGTTACCTAAAGCGTTACCGCATAACACAACAATCTTTCCAATTTATGGAACACAGGTAACAATGACTGTTACCCAATCTGTGCTACAAGTCAGCATAAACAACATAAGGCACTGTTTTTATTGATATTTTATAACTTGGCATAGAAACCCGCATACATAATAGCAAGAACAACAAAAAACGACACAATTAAGCTTCACCAATAAAAATAAAAACAGAAGCTCTAATTGACGCTCAACAATAAAAATAAAAAGCGAGCAAAAAACACTATTGCGGGCCTTCGGGCCCTCCACCTTCTTTTCTAAACTATCTCAACACTTCATAACGCGTCTTACGTCTTTCTAAACATGAAAACTCCTGTTACTGTGCACGATCTTTCTTCCTCCACAGTCAACAACGTTATTGCATCATGATTCAGCTATCCAATATTGCGCTGCAACGCGGCATTAAAGTTCTCTTTGAAGACACCAACCTCATCATTAATCCTGGCCAAAAAGTCGGATTGGTAGGCGCCAACGGTGCAGGTAAGTCGAGCTTATTCAAACTGATTCTTGGTGAATTACATCCCGATCAGGGCAATTTCAGCATCCCATCTCAATGGCGCATTGCTCATATGGCACAGGAAGTGTCCAACTCTGATCGCCCTGCCGTGGATTATGTGTTGGATGGCGATCAAACGTTTCGCCAGGCTGAACAAGCGATTCAAGACGCCGAAACGCATCATCAGCCAGAGCAACTGGCTCACGCGCATGAACAGTATGATCAAGCCGACGGCTATACCGCGAAAAGCCGTGCAGAACAACTGCTGGCGGGTCTCGGCTTTAAACAGGAAGAAATGAACAACCCAGTAAGTAGTTTTTCGGGGGGATGGCGTTTACGTCTCAATCTTGCACAAGCCTTGATGTGCCCATCCGACTTATTACTTCTCGATGAACCGACCAACCACTTGGATCTCGACGCGGTATTTTGGCTAGAGCAGTGGCTAAAGAATTATCCGGGCACACTCATTCTGATTTCGCATGACCGTGATTTTCTCGACAGCTTAGTTACTCACATTGCTCATGTGGAACAGCAACAAATTCAGAGCTACAAAGGCAACTACAGTAATTTCGAACAAGCGCGAGCCGAAAAACTGGCGCAACAGCAAGCGTCGTTTGAGAAACAACAGCGCGAAATTGCGCACATGGAATCCTTCATCCGACGTTTTAAAGCCAAAGCCACCAAAGCCAAACAAGCACAAAGCCGGGTGAAAGCATTGGAACGAATGTCACTGATTGCGCCCGCGCATGTGGATACCCAGTTCAGCTTCCAATTTCCTAAATCAGACAAAACCTCTTCACCACTGTTGTCGTTGGAAGAGGCAGCCATTGGTTACGAACAACCGCTGCTGGAAACCTCCTGCACCCTGTTACCGGACATGAGAATCGGCTTACTCGGGGCCAACGGTGCAGGTAAATCCACCTTCATTAAAACCCTAGTTGGCGACCTCCCATTATTGTCCGGCAAAGCGAATCAAGGCATGCATTTGCACATCGGCTATTTTGCACAACATCAATTGGAAGCACTTGATCTATCGAGCACGCCGCAAGTGCATGTGCAACGTATGTCTCCAACTGCCAGCGAGCAGAGCATTCGCGATTTCCTCGGACGCTTCGGGTTTAACGGCGATCGAGCAGCGGAGCAAGTAAAGCTATTTTCGGGCGGTGAAAAAGCCCGTTTAGCGCTTGCGTTAATCGCCTGGCAAAAACCAAATTTATTAATCATGGACGAACCGACCAACCATCTGGATATGGAATCCCGGTTTGCCCTGACCGTTGCTCTGCAAGAGTTTGAAGGCGCCATTATTATTGTTTCGCACGATCGTCACTTGCTTAAAAATACCGTCGATGAGTTCTGGTTGGTTCATGACCACCAGGTCGAGCCCTTTAGCGGCGATCTCGATGATTACCATGTGTGGCTAAAGAATCTCAAGAAATCCGAAAACAGCGCATCGTCCAATGACGTCTCTTCTGCAACTGCCGACGCTAAACCGGCGGTGGATAGAAAGGCTCAACGTAAACGCGAGGCAGAAATTCGAACGATCTTGCAACCAATCAAGAAAAAAATTGCCAAACTAGAGCAAGAAATGGAAAAAGTTGACCTGCGTCTCAGTTCAATAAATGATCAACTGAATAACACAGAACTTTACAATGAATCATGTAAGACTAAGCTTACAGAGGTTCTTCAGACACAAGCGTCATTGAAACAACAGGCCGAAGAGTTAGAAATGAATTGGCTGGAGCTTCAGGAAACGCTGGAACAGCAAGAGTTGGACTTGCGCGGATCTGAGACAGGAGAGTTATAGGTCACATACCACGAGATTACACACGACCCGATAACTCGCACACCTCACAATAATAACAAGAAGCGTTTGACGATTCTGGCATAAAGCTTGTTAACACTATCTTCATGGAAGTGAAGCTTATGCCTTATAGACTTTGATCAAACGATAGGAAGAGTGCAGAAATGAACGCTTTACGCAAATTTGGTAATACCCCTTCAGGGGATCAGGAAACGTTAGCAAACTTTCCTTCACAGCCAGTACTGTGGATCATAAATACTGCATTACTGTGTGCCCTGATAGCCGTGCAATGCCTGATCAGTCTTCCCGCCGCCGCAGAAAGCCAGCAGTACATGATTGATGATGATCACATCAACGCACCTTATAGATCTTCCTCTATGCTCCCCAATGCCGTCACGACACTTTACGAAACCACCTTACCCAACTTCTTTGGCCCAAAAAACAACTCCGATCCAAGCATCTCTATTTCCATTCAACAATTAGATGACTCAAAAGATTCGGCACTTATGGACGATGAGCGTCAGAAATCATTGCGTCCGTTTACCGGAGACCCGCTGGACAGAAAAGCTCTGGTCATTGAAGTGCCATTGGATTAATTCTCTTCTTAAGCCCCCAAACAGCGGATACAAAAAAGGTGACAGTTAAATAACCATCACCTTCATTGAATATAGCTCTGAACTGATTAAACGCTATACCCTTAGTTATATTTCTTAATCATAGATAAGACTTCATCCACCAGCGCAAAGATACCTTTGGACGCTTCAAAAATACCACCCGCCAACATATAGGCCGGTGTTGTCACTAACTTATTGACTGGATCAACACAGATATCATCTACCGCTCGGTCCTGATGTTCGCCCCCCATGGCCGTAATCGCTTCCGCCACGCTCGGATCAGTACCAATGGTACATACCGACTTTTCACCAAAGAGCTGAGGCACCATTACTGGCGCGATGCACATCAACCCAACGGGCTTCAGCGCTTCATGGAAACTGCGGACAAACTCGATGACGTCCTGACGGATCGACATATCCGCACCTTTTACTGCAAAATCACACAGGTTCTTCGCAGCGCCAAAGCCGCCCGGTAAGATTAAACCATCGAAATCTTCTTGCTTGGCCTCGGCCAAATCAATGATGTTACCACGTGCCAAACGAGCTGCTTCGACCAGGATATTGCGCGACTCTGACATTTCTTCGCCAGTCATGTGATTGATCACATGCATCATCGCATCGTTCGGCGCGATGCACTGATATTCCGCCCCCGATTGATCCAAACGCAACAGCGTTAATACGGTTTCATAAATTTCAGAGCCATCGTAGACACCACAACCCGACAACAACACGGCGATTTTCTTTGCCATTTTACTTTCCCTTCAATGATTCGACTTAGACGTTATACGTCCCAAACACCTTTAGCTTAACAGCCCTGTTGCTATTTGCATCTTTAGCTTCGCATCCAACGATGGAAACGTTCGAGCCAAGTCAGCACGCTTTCCGAGACATGGGCTCGCTTCCATTCGCCGGCTGCGTATTTATTGGCTTCGCTTAAGGTTGGATAAATATGAATGGTGCCGAGGATTTTATTTAAGCCCAGCCCATACTTCATCGCCGTCACGTACTCGGCAATCAGCTCACCGGCATGATAACCGACGATTGTCACACCTAGGATTTTATCTTTGCCCGGAACCGTCAGTACTTTCACAAAGCCATGCGCTTCGGAGTCGGCAATGGCACGATCGAGATCATCAATGCCGTATTTCGTCACTTCATAAGCAATGCCTTGCTTGTCCGCTTCTTGTTCGCTGAGTCCCACCCTAGCGACTTCAGGGTCGGTAAAGGTGGCCCAAGGAATCACTCGATAATCTACTTTGAACTTTTTAAGACGCCCAAACAACGCGTTCACCGAAGCATACCAAGCTTGATGCGCTGCCGTGTGGGTAAACTGATACGGGCCGGCGACATCACCACACGCCAAAATATTCGGGTACTTAGTCTGAAGGAATTCATTGACTTCAACCGTACCTCGGTCAGTCGTGTCTATCCCCAAGGTTTCCAGCCCAAGGCCATCGGTATTGGCTTTACGCCCCACCGCTAACAGAACCGCATCAAACTCAATCCTTTGCTGTTCACCTTGCTTTTCAACCACTAAGGCTTGTCGATCACCCTGCTTTTCAAAGCGCACCGCTTTGTGGCCCAGGAACAGCTCAATGCCTTCTTCCTGCCAGCGTTGATGAATCACCTCAGACACATCCGGATCTTCTCTTGGCATCAGCCGCTCCGACATATCCACCTGTGCAACCTGACAACCAAGCCGACGAAATGCCTGAGTCAATTCACAGCCAATCGGACCGCCACCCAACACCAGTAAACGCGATGGTTTTTCTTCCAGCATCCAAATAGTATCCGACGAATACCAGTTCACCTCATCCAAGCCAGGAATGGGCGGCACAAACGGCCGAGCCCCGGAAGCAATCACAATGTTCTTCGCCGTCAGGGGTTTTCCGTTAAGCTCCACTTCATAAGGCGACGTCAGCTTGGCTTGACCTTGCAGACATTCCACGCCCAGATCCGTGTAGCGTTCGACGGAATCGTGCGGCTCAATGGTTCGAATGATCTCGTGCACTCTCGCCATCACGGCGGGAAAGTCCACTTCAACAGAGCCATGCTTTAACCCATATTGACCTGCTTGCTGAATGTAATGATTAATCTTGGCACTGCGCAACAACGCTTTACTGGGGACACAGCCGGTATTTAAACAATCGCCGCCCATCTTATGACGCTCAATCAAGCCGACTCGGGCTTTTACCGCCGCTCCGATGTAAGACGTTACTAGGCCGGCAGCGCCAGCTCCGATCACCAACAAGTTGTAATCGAAGCTCTTAGGCTTAGCCCAACCACGATACACTTGCTGACGCTTGATAAATCCAACCAAACCTTTAGCCAACCATGGGAAAATACCTAGCAACACAAAGGAACCAATCAACCCTGGGGTCAGAATGGCCGAAGGGCTGAACTCGCTGACCTGCGAAATCTGAGTCCCAGCCAATACATACACTATGGTACCTGGCAACATCCCTAATTGACTGACTAGGAAAAACGTCAGCGTTCGAATGGGCGTCAGCCCCATTAACAGATTGATTAAGAAGAAAGGGAATACAGGTATCAGTCGTAAGGTAAAGAGATAGAAGGCTCCGTCTTTATTAATGCCTTCGTTGATGCTTTTTAACTGCTCACCAAACTTTGCCTGAACTGAATCCCGTAAAATAAAACGTGATACCGCAAACGCTAACGTCGCCCCCAAAGTACTGGCAAAGGACACCAGAATCGTCCCCCACACCAAGCCAAACAAGGCACCGGCCACCAGCGTCATTACTGCCGCGCCTGGAAGCGATAAGCCAGTTACCGCCACATAGATGGCAAAGAAGATAGCCGTGCTCGACCAAGGGTTCTGTTCAATCGCTTGCGACCACTGAAGCCGCTGCTCCGAAAAGTACTCCAGTGTCAAATATTGACCCAGATCGAAATACCAAAACCCTAATCCCGCTAATACTAAGAGCCCTAATATCGGAAGACGTTTACTCATAAGACGTTCCTACTTTGATTTTTATGTTTTTTCTGACCGAACAATGACTTTTAAGTTCTGTTGAGGTAACGCAAGGCACATTCATGATAAAGTTTCATAATAGTTAAACAGAATCTTATTATCCTAACCCTTCGTGCTTGTTTTTTATCCAGATACGACCAACTATGTATCCATCGTTATGATCTGACTGGAAAAAACAGCTGTGCACAAGGTGGCGCTAACGTCACATTACATGGAGTGAGACATGCCTACATTTGATACCCGCCGTTTCCCGTTAATCAGAATGCGTCGCATGAGAAAAGACGATTTCTCACGTCGTTTAATGCGTGAATCCGTTCTGAGCACCAACGATTTAATTTACCCAGTATTTGTTCTGGAAGGCACCAATCAACGAGAAGAAGTTCAATCGATGCCCGGCGTTGAACGCCTTTCCATTGACCTCTTAGTGAAAGAAGCCAAAGTCTGGTCTTCTCTCGGTATTCCGGCCGTTGCGATCTTTCCGGTAACACCACAAGACGCAAAATCAGAAATGGCCGAAGAAGCCTACAACCCTGATGGCTTGGCGCAACGCGCCGTAAAAGCACTGAAAAACGCCTGCCCGGAACTGGGCGTGATGACCGATGTCGCGCTCGACCCGTTCACCACTCACGGCCAAGACGGCATCATCGATCAAAACGGCTATGTGTTAAACGACATCACCGTCGACATTCTCACCAAACAAGCGCTTTCTCATGCCGAAGCAGGCGCGGATATTGTTGCGCCATCCGACATGATGGACGGTCGTATTGGTGAAATCCGCCTCGCCCTGGAAAGTGAAAGTTTGATTAACACGCGTATTATGGCCTATTCCGCCAAATACGCATCGGCTTATTACGGTCCATTCCGGGACGCCGTCGGTTCAGCCAGCAATCTGGCGGGCGCTAACAAGTACAGCTATCAGATGGATCCGGCCAACAGCGACGAAGCACTTCATGAAATCGCCACCGATTTGGAAGAAGGTGCGGATATGGTGATGGTGAAGCCAGGCATGCCGTATCTGGATATTGTTCGTCGCGTGAAAGACGAATTCCAGGCGCCGACCTTTGTGTATCAAGTCAGCGGCGAATACGCCATGCACGTAGCCGCCGCTCAGAATGGCTGGCTGAATCTCGACGATGTGATGATGGAATCTCTGATCTCATTCAAACGCGCAGGTGCCGATGGCATTTTGACGTACTTCGCCGTAGAAGCCGCCAAAAAGCTAAATCAGTAACACGGTAGTGATCAGTGTTCTCATGACTACCGGCAACACTGTCATCGATTGAAGGACAAAAACGTTATGACAACCCAGGCGACAGAAGAAAGTATGGCCACCAACTTGGATCATCCCGAACTTTACATCAACCGGGAGCTAAGCCTGATCAAATTCAATGAGCGCGTCTTAGCACAAGCGATGGATGAGCGTCATCCCTTGCTGCAACGACTGCTGTTTTTGTGCATTTTCAGTTCTAATACGGACGAATTCTTTGAAATTCGTGTCGCTGAATTGAAACGCCAAATTGAATTTGGCCAAGCGAAAATCCTTGCCGATGGTCTGTCGCCAGAACAAACTCTGGAAGAAATCAGCGATCAATACCACCCGCTGGTAGAACGACAATATCAAATTCTCAACGATATTATTCTTCCAGAAATGCGTCAGGAAGGCATACGTTTTCTACGTCGAGAAGAATGGACTGAGGAACAAGAAGCCTGGATTAACGACTTCTTCAACGAAAGCGTGATGCCGGTGATGAGCCCGATTGGGCTCGATCCATCGCATCCTTTCCCTCGTTTGGTAAACAAGACTCTGAACTTCATCGTTGAACTGGACGGTAAAGACGCCTTTGGTCGTGAAACCGGCCTAGCGATTCTACCGGCACCACGTTCATTACCTCGCGTCGTTCGTTTACCCGACGAAATATGCAAAGGCGATGGCGATAACTTGGTGTTCTTGTCTTCCATCATTCACGCCCATGCGGGAGACTTGTTCCCAGGCATGACCATCGATGGCTGCTACCAATTCCGTCTTACCCGGAATGCCGACCTTGAGATCGACGAGAACGAAGAAGACCTCGCTAATGCCCTGCGCAGTGAATTGTTGTCGCGTCGTTATGGCGATGCCGTACGTTTGGAGGTGGCCAACAATTGTCCAAACGATCTGGTCGAAGAACTGTTAAAACGCTTCAATCTTAGCGAAGACGATTTGTATCGTGTTGATGGCCCGGTCAACCTTGCTCGCCTGATGCAAACCTTGAGTTTAGTAAAACGTCCGGACTTACAGTACGACCCGCTGACACCAGGGCTTTCCAAATCCTTAAAGCAGTCCGGCAAAAACAACATCTTCGATGAAATCAAAAAAGCCGATCGTCTGTTACATCACCCGTTTGAATCTTTCACGCCTGTAATTAATTTCATCATGACCGCCGCGAAAGATCCCAACGTTATTGCCATCAAACAAACACTCTACCGCACCGGTGAAGATTCAGACATAGTCAAGGCACTGTGTGAAGCCGCCCGAAACGGCAAAGAAGTCACCGCCGTGATTGAACTACGAGCGCGCTTCGATGAAGAAGACAACATCAACCTAGCGAGTCGATTACAAGAAGCCGGCGCCTTGGTCACCTATGGTGTGGTTGGCCATAAAACGCACGCTAAAATGATGTTGGTTCTGCGCCGTGAAAATCAACATCTGAAACGCTACGCACATTTAGGCACAGGCAACTACCATTCCGGCACCGCGAAATTGTATACCGACTACGGTTATTTAACTGCGGATGATGAAATCACCTACGATGCCCATCGAATCTTTCAACAGTTGACGGGTATGGGCAAAATCCAGAAAACCAAGAAATTGATGCATGCGCCGTTTACGCTACATAAAGGCCTGATCGACATGATCAACACGGAAGCTGACAACGCTAGAGCTGGAAAACCCGCCAGAATCATTATCAAGTGTAATGGGCTAACAGAACCTAAGATCATTCGTACCCTGTATAAGGCGTCTCAGGCAGGCGTGTCTATTGACCTTATTATTCGCAGCATGTGTTCGCTTCGCCCAGGTATTCCCGACGTCTCTGACAATATTCGAGTTCGTTCGATCATCGGCCGTTTCCTTGAACATACCCGAGTGTTCTATTTCGAGAACGATGGCTCACCCAAGGTGTATGGTGCCAGTGCCGACTGGATGGAACGAAACCTGATCAATCGAGTGGAAACCTGCTTCCCGATCGAACCGTCAAAACTGAAGAAACGCGTCATCGATGAATTGAATCTTTATCTGAAAGACAATTGCCAAAGTTGGGAGTTATCCGCGGATGGAGATTATCTTCAGAACCAACCAGCCGAAGACGAAGACGAAATCTCAGCACAAACGAGCCTGCTGGATAAGTTGGCACTGAGAGCTTAACCAACGGAAGCTCATTCTGAGCAATTCATAGTCAATAAAAAAGGTAGCCTAAAATGTGCTACCTTTTTTAATCCACTAATAACTTTTTACCCACTAGCAACGTCGTTTATTCTTCGAGCAGTAAGCTTCCTTCTAAACCTACTTTTGGCCACAAGGTCATTTCTTCTCGAAGCATTTCCAGCGCCAACGGATAATTCTCCGGCCAACTGTCGTTGAATGAAAGACGAATCACGCCTTTATCCAACACCGCTTTTACTTTTGGCGCTTCAGTCATAAATCGAGGCGCACATAACGTAATGGCCGTTCGCAGGATAATGGCCAGACGCTTTAATTCCATCGCTCTGGCGGGTTCAATATTATCGAGCACCACCAGAGAAATCTTACGCCGATGCAAACGTACTAAAATCGCCAGTTCCATTTGCTCGCCTCGCGTGAAGCCAGCTAAATCGGATTGCTCAATTAAATAGGCCCCGTGTTTATGAAACTGACTGTGAGCAATCACTCGACCCACTTCGTGAAGACACGCAGCCCAGCTCAACAACTCGCGATCCTGAGCGTTTAAATCCCAATCGGCTTGCAATTGATCAAACAAACTCACCGCCGTTTGTTCACAGACCGCAGCATGATCTTGAGTTACATGAAAGCGCTTCATTAACGCCAAGACAGTACGTTCACGCACATCTTCATGACTTAAACGGCCAAGCACATCGTAAAGAACACCTTCGCGAAGTGCGCCGTCGGAATATTCCATACGCTCAATTCCCAAAGCATCGAACACGCCCAATAAAATCGCCACACCGGAAGGAAAGACGCTTTTACGCTCAGGCTTCAAACCTTCAATATCCAATTCATCCACATGACGATAGGAAAGAATTAAACTGCGCAGTTTATCCAGCGACTCACGTGTGATGCCGCTTTCAGTCCAGCCTCTGGCCACGACAACACGCTCAATGTTGCGAATCGTGCCCGACGAACCAATCGAATCCTGCCACCCCGTCGCCAAATAGTGATCACGAATACTTTGCAGCTCCATACGTGCCGCCAACACCGCCTGATCAAAGTTTTTGCGTTTGATCTTGCCATCTGAGAAGTAACGGGTGCGATAAGAAACACAGCCCATATGCAGGCTTTCCATTTCTATGGGTTCAAACCGCTCACCAATAATAAACTCGGTACTGCCGCCGCCGATGTCGACCACCAATTTAGCTCCGGCATCATCAGACAAGGTATGGGAAACACCGAGATAGATCAGTCGTGCTTCTTCACGCCCTGCAATCACCTCGATTGGAGAACCTAACATCTCACGAGCTTGCTGAATAAAATCACTGCTGTTCTTGGCAACCCGTAATGCATTGGTGCCAACAATGCGAACTCTGTCTTTCGGAACATTTTTCAATCGCTCAGAAAAACGCGCCAGACATGCCAAGCCTCGTTCTATGGCTTCGTCACTGAGTCGTTTATCTTTTCCTATTCCTGCTGCCAGCTGAACTTTTTCACCGAGTTTCTCTTGAACCCGAATCTCTCCTTGCTCTTCACGAGCCACCACCAGGTGAAAGCTGTTGGACCCTAAATCAATGGCCGCAATGGCATTTGTATCGACAGACATAACTTCTCTTTCGTGACTAAAAGACTTGTAATTCATCTCTGCGCCCATATAGTACAGAGAATCTAGCAATTTAATTGACGGGCTTAATCATGCCACTTTTTGTTTTATTTCGCAGCCGCCCGTTCGAGTATTCCCTTGAGATAACGCAGGGAACTTAATAGTTTTAGCTTTCTCCAATAGGTTAATTGGCATCGAGACAAGCAGAAACTTAAGCAACGAATTTCTTAAATCATTACATTAACTAGTTAGGATACACATCATGAGCGACACTATTGTGAACGTAACCGATGACACTTTTGAAGAAGAAGTTCTTAAGAGTGATCTTCCTGTAATCGTAGACTACTGGGCACCATGGTGCGGCCCTTGTAAGATGATTGCTCCGATCCTGGAAGAGATCGCGAACGATTACGAAGGCCAGATCAAGATCTGCAAATTGAACATCGATGAAAACGAAGCAACGCCACCTAAGTTCAACATCCGCGGTATCCCAACGCTGATGATTTTCAAAGGCGGTAACGTAGAAGCGACAAAAGTAGGCGCGCTTTCTAAGTCTCAGCTGACTGCGTTTATCGACAGCACAGTCTAAGAGATACGTTTAAGAAGCTTAGCTCCTTTAGGGAGTTAGGCTTTAGTTAACTAAGCCCATAAATCGTTCAATACAGCCCCACAACCTCTCTTTTATTTGCATCTACCTCTAAAAGACCTACAATTTGTACAAAATTTGGTAAATTTTTCTGGACTGGCGCCGATTATCCTTCTATATTGGGTTTCGGATGGCCCGAGACTCGTCCAATAGTCTCATATTCACTATAAAAACATCTGAAACCTACCAAATTAAACCTCTTTATATTTAAGTAAACTACTCACAGGAAATTCATGAATCTTACAGATCTCAAGCAAAAGAGCATGCCTGAGCTCTTAGAAATTGCTGCAGAAATGGGTCTCGACAATCTAGCAAGATCCCGCAAGCAAGACGTTATCTTCACTATCCTGAAAAGACATGCTAAGAGCGGTGAAGACATCTATGGCGATGGTGTATTAGAAATCCTTCAAGATGGCTTCGGCTTCCTTCGATCTTCTGGTAGTTCTTACTTAGCTGGCCCGGATGATATTTACGTTTCTCCAAGCCAGATCCGCCGGTTTAATTTGCGTAAAGGCGACACCATTTCTGGCAAGATCCGACCACCGAAAGACGGCGAACGTTACTTCGCAATGCTTAAGGTTGACAAGATCAACTACGACAAGCCAGAAAGCGCCAAGAACAAAATTCTCTTCGAAAACCTCACACCTTTATTCCCTGATGAACGATTAAAACTAGAAGCTGGTAACGGTTCGACCGAAGACCTATCTGCTCGTATCATTGATCTGACATCACCTATCGGTAAAGGTCAGCGTGGTTTGATTGTTTCTCCGCCAAAAGCGGGTAAAACAGTCATGCTTCAGAACATTGCGCAATCCATCACTCGTAACAATCCAGAATGTCATTTGATTGTTCTTCTGATTGATGAGCGTCCTGAAGAAGTAACTGAAATGCAACGCACCGTACGCGGTGAAGTGGTTGCAAGTACCTTCGATGAACCACCGGCACGTCACGTTCAAGTAGCTGAGATGGTCTTGGAAAAAGCAAAGCGCTTGGTTGAACACAAACAAGACGTTGTTATTCTGCTTGATTCCATCACACGTTTAGCTCGTGCTTATAACACCATCGTTCCTTCATCCGGTAAGGTATTGACGGGTGGTGTTGATGCTCATGCATTAGAACGTCCTAAGCGTTTCTTCGGTGCGGCACGTAACGTTGAAGAAGGCGGCAGCTTAACCATTCTTGCAACCGCATTGATCGACACTGGTTCTAAGATGGACGAAGTAATCTTCGAAGAATTTAAAGGTACGGGTAACATGGAAACCCACCTTGATCGTAAGATTGCTGAAAAGCGCGTTTTCCCTGCTATTAATGTTCGTAAATCAGGTACTCGTCGTGAAGACATCCTGACCACAGAAGACGAACTGCAGCGCATGTGGATTCTTCGTAAGCTTCTGCATGAGATGGAAGACATCGCAGCCAGTGAGTTCTTATTGGATAAGCTTAAAGGCTTCAAGACCAATGAAGAATTCTTTATGTCGATGAAAGGCCGTTAATAAACAGACCTTTAAATGACTGTCCTAAAAAGCCGCCTTACAGCGGCTTTTTTTTGCGTCGAATTTACTTTAAACCTTTCATCTGAACGCCAAGAAAAAAGCAAAAAGTAGAACTAAAGTACTACTATCATCAAAAAGCGTGTCCAGAAATCGCTTTTTGTACCATTAATAACAACTTATTGTTCCTTATATGATTCAAAACGGTAAGTATGTCTCGAAAAAAATGGCCTGAACATGAAACATCCACTGCCTCTAATTTTGTTCATTAGCTTTCTTTTCGTATGGGGACAGGTACAAGCAGACAACCCAGATAAAGATTTATCAACTGGGTTGACCATTGACCATACAGTTAGTCGTTTTGGACATGATTTTTACCGATACTTAGCCGACCATCGAAGAACTTATTTTTCAGACGCCACAGAAAACTTGATCATTCGAGAACGACCTTCTGCGCGTTGGGGAAGTATCATTTGGGTAGAGTCGTATGGCAATCAGGTCTACTACAATCGTATCGGGGCCGGCGGTACGGACATTAAAAGCTTAGCAGAAAGCGCTTCCATCCAAATCAATAAGCGTTTACAAAAACTCAAAGTAGAGCGGATGTTTAATAAGTCCGTTGATTTGGCCGAAGATGAAATACAACTATAAAACCAGAGACAGGGGTAATAACATGGACAGTCCACGCTCACTGATACGAGCATCAATTAGAGCATTACTCTTAAGTTCGGGATTCGTTGGAGCCACCTTCTGCTATGGAGGAGAGTTGGTTTATCAACCCGTCAATCCCAATTTTGGTGGTAACCCTTTGAATGGCTCTTACCTGCTGAGTAATGCCCAATCTCAAAATGATTACGATGATCCCGATGCCCGAGGTTCATCATTTTCTCAGAGATCAGCACTTGATCGTTTTACCGACTCTCTGGAGTCTCGTCTACTGAATCAATTACTAACCGATGTCGGAGAAGGAAACTCCGGGACTTTAGTCACTGACGATTTCATTGTTGACATTATCGATGACAGTGGAAGTTTAAGCATTCAGATTGAAGACAGAGTTACCGGCGAGAAAACAGAAATTCAAGTAGATGGGCTGGACCCAACCAACCCATAGCTATCAAGGACGACCAATGAAACGCTTTATATCACTGACATGGGCAACCTTATTTTTAAGCCTTTTAATTCTTCAAGGTTGCTCAACCACTGATGCTTTAATAGGACAAGGCATTCAAACGGCTGGCTTAACACCTCGCTCCAATACTTACCAAGAGTTGGTCGCGCTTCCAAAACCGAAAGGAAAAATTGTTGCTGCTGTCTATAACTTTAGGGATCAAACAGGCCAATACAAGCCAGCACCAGCCAGTAGTTTTTCTACTGCCGTCACTCAGGGTGCAACCTCTTTTCTATTAACCGCGTTACGTGATTCGGGTTGGTTTATTCCAGTAGAACGAGAAGGTCTTCAAAACCTATTAACCGAACGCAAAATCATTCGAGCTACAGAAAAGAATATTAATGAAGACTTTGAGCTACCGCCTTTAATGCCTGCCACGGTTGTAATAGAAGGCGGGATTGTCAGTTACGACTCCAACACCAGGACGGGGGGAGCAGGTGCTCGCTACCTAGGTATTGGAGGGGCTGAGCAGTATCGTCAAGATCAAGTCACCATTAACTTACGTATGATCAACACTCGTTCAGGTGAAGTCCTGGATAGCATCATGACCACGAAAACAATTTTCTCTCAGGAAATTACAACTGGTGTCTTCCGCTTTATTGAGTTTAAGAAGCTGCTGGAATTGGAAACAGGGACAACCACCAATGAGCCAATTCAAGTATGTGTTATGTCAGCCATCGAATCAGCGCTGATTCATCTCATAGCCAACGGCCTGAAGAACAATAATTGGCAGTTAGCTAACCCGGAAGATGTGAATAACGCCATTCTTCAACAGTATTTATCCTCAAGCTCCCCAATCCTCGATCTATAACGCACATCTAAAGATGATCTAAGAAGCCGTTTAAGAAACCGTGTAAAAACCAATATGCATTCTCTTATAACGGCTTTTTCATTATCTCGATTCCTACCTAAGTATTAAGACATATCTCACACACTTAAATAGCCATCTCCCAAATCACCCACTTTTTTAATACTTATTTCTGATACCTAAACCCATAAATCGCCTCCTATAATTAGCCCCATATAAAAAACAATAAGTTCCAATAATGGAACAATATAATATTTTTAGGTTGGAAGATGTTTAGTAAGTCACTCAAAAATCGTGTCATGCTGTTGGCATGCATGCTCGTATTTCTATGCATGCATTCCATTGCCTCAGCCATGGAAGACCTCCTTCCAGAGAGTCGCTATACAACTCTTTATTCTTCCTATAACCACATTGATCTAGTTCAAGAAGGTTACCTGAACGAAGCTCAAATCAGCCAGTTTGGCTACAACAACCTTATCCAAGCAGAACAATACGGCACAGATAACCGATTAGATATTGTACAGAGAGGTACAGCCAATAATTTACTGGCTCAACAATCCGGTTACGGCAATCAGATAACAGCCAGTCAGTTTGGCTTGGAAAATGAACTTGAGCTTTCCCAGCAAGGTTATGAAAACAGCATCTATACCATGCAAGCTGGAACCTTGAACTACGCAAATATTATTCAGTCAGGTTATGACAACCTGGCAGTTGTACAACAATTTGGCTATGGGAACTCGGCAACGATCGAGCAGTACGGAACCGGCCATCAGGCAGCGATTACCCAATACGGCCACAACCAAATCGCTGTCGTAAAGCAGTACTAAAACAATAATTTACTTCGAGATAACCGAGGAAACAAAAATGAAAAACTTAACTCCATTAGCGTTAGCTATTGCTCTTGCTTCAGGCTCTGCATTCGCAGGCACTAACAACCAAGCATCTGTCAATCAAGATGGCAATGACAACTACGCGTCTGTTGATCAATCAGTAAACAGCCAAGACAATTCTGCATCTATTGCACAAGAAGGTAACGAGAACAGCTCTTCAATTGCTCAAGCAAGCACTTCAGAAGCTGAAGCAACGTCTCTCCAAATCGGCAACAACAATACCTCTACCATCACCCAAACAACTCAAACTTCCGGCTCTTTGGCATCTGTTACTTCTGAAGGTAACAGTAACGAAGCTACCATTACTCAAGAAGTTAATAACGGTGATGCGCTTGCAACTGTTGACCAAGTAGGTGACGCTAACATTGCTACCATTTCTCAAAACGATGGCGATCAAGCAATCTCTACCATTTACCAAGAAGGTAATGGCAACACCGCTACTATCGACAACTACTGGTCTGACTTCGCAAACGCATCTATTGACCAGGTAGCAGGTAACGGTAATAACGCTCTTATTAGCCAAAACAACTCTGACGGTGCAACGGCTGAAATCCGTCAAAGCCTAGGTGAT
This sequence comes from Litoribrevibacter euphylliae, assembly GCF_042646085.1. NCBI lineage: Bacteria > Pseudomonadati > Pseudomonadota > Gammaproteobacteria > Oceanospirillales > Oceanospirillaceae > Litoribrevibacter > Litoribrevibacter euphylliae. The sequence goes on from NZ_JBHRSZ010000007.1 coordinate 124,953, forward strand.
GGTAACAGCGCGACCATCAACCAAAACACTGGCAGCTTCAGCTATGCGCCAGAAGCCACTTTCGCAAGCATCGATCAAGAAGGTAATGGCAACTTGGCATTAATAGATCAAGGTAACCTAGCTAACTCGGCTGAAGTTATGCAAATTGGTGACAACAACAACGCTACAGTTAATCAACTAGCATCTTCGAGCTCTACTTCTATTATTCTTCAAGCTGGTTTTGGTAACACAGCAACGACCACTCAAGCTGGTAGCAACCAAAACGCGAATGTTGAGCAAGATGGTGAATCAAACCTAGCAAGCATTGACCAATCAGGTGAATCAAACCTAGCTGATACTTACCAGAACGGCACTAATAACAGTGCAACCGTTTCTCAAGCTGATTTCTCTAACGAAACAACAGTTGAGCAACTAGGTTCTGACAACCTAGCAACAGTCACTCAGATTGGTACAGATAACATTGCTGATGTAGCGCAAGACGGTGCTCTTAACAACGCGACGATCGATCAAGCAAACGAAAACAACATGGCTTCTGTTAATCAAACAGGTAATGGCAACATTGCAACCATCGATCAAACTGCATCTGTATCAGGTCTGGCGTCAGCGGAAGTAAATGGTGGCAACAACAACATGGCTACTATCACTCAAAACGGTGAGTTGAACGAAGCCGCTATTGTTAACAATGGCAGCGGTGCTATTGCTGAAATCACTCAGACTGGCAACAACAACGAAGCATGGGGCGGTACTTGGGGTACAGATACTACTCTTACTATCACTCAAACCGGTAACGACAACTACGCTTACGGTGATTCTTCAAGCAACGCATCTGACGTTGATATCACTCAGCTTGGTAACGAAAACTACGCAATGGTTGAATCTTTCTGGGGCCAGGGCAACGACCTTGACGTTCTTCAACAAGGCGACAACCTAACTGCTAACGTATACAGCAACGGTGACTTCAACACTGCTACCGTTACTCAGTATGAGTCATTCAACACTACGGATGTGACTCAACTAGGTAATGGCAACACTGCTGTTGTAGTTCAAGGTCAACTATAAGAAGACTTTGAGTTGTACATGAGCCGCTCTTAGGAGCGGCTTTGTCGTCTCTACAAGATTGTAGAAGGAAAAAAGTCATGACAATAAAACCTCTGTCTTTAGCCATTGCGATTTGCACGGCAAGTACTGCATTTGCAGATAATCAAGTAACCGCTGTTCAACAGGGTGACAATAACTACTTGTCTGCAAAGCAGCTGAATACACAAGATGCCAGTGCATTCATTGATCAAGCAGGTGAGCGTAACCGAGCTAATCTACTGCAACGCCGTACCATCAACAGTGAAGCGCAACAAACACAAGTAGGTGATCGCAACCGTTCCACTGTTCACCAACAAACTGGCGACAATGTGTTTGCTTCAACCCATCAAGAAGGTTCTCGTAACCGCGCACTTATTTATCAAACAAGCCAACCAGAGAGCTTGGATGCCAGCATTAACCAGTTTGGTACTAAAAACTATGCGCGTATCGATCAAAACCAACAGACTCACTTCAGCTCTGCATCCGTTAATCAAAGCGGTCTAAACAACTACGCTGCATTACGTCAGACCGGTGATGCTCTGAACCTTAACTTGACTCAGTCAGGTGAAGACAACGCCGTCTATGCCTCGAATAAAGTCGGTGACTTTGACGGCGGCCAGTACGGCCAAGATCTTTCCGCATACATTTCTCAAACAGGCAACGGTCAAGTACTGAACTTCATTCAAACCGGTGACTTCCAGTCAGCGAACCTCAGTCAAGTTGGTGATACCAACGTTACAACCTTTTCACAGCAAGGCACTCTAAATACAGCGCTCTTTGCTCAAGAAGGTACAAATAGCCAGGCAAGTATTATTCAAGACGGTTCCGATAACAGTCTTGAATACTTTCAATCTGGCGACAATAACCTACTTACCATCAATCAAATTGGTAACGGAAACGAACTTGTAGGTGAATCCATTGGTTCTGATCAAGAGGTAATCTCCAATCAGACGGGTGACAATTTGCTTGCAGAAGTGTTTCAGGAAGCGGGCAGCCTGAGTGATGCGATTATTGATCAATCCGGTGAGAACAATTACATATATGTGAATCAAGCCGGTCATGATCACATTGCTCACATCACTCAATCCGATGGTCAACAAAACGCCTTCGTGATGCAAACCGGTTCTGGCAATATAGCGACCATTACTCAAGGCTCGATGTAATAGGTGCGGAACCAAACAGGATGCTCCTACCTCTAAGGAGTATCCTGACTCCATAAGGGAAGAGAAATGAACACAGTTAAAATACCGTCACTGACCTTATCTCTTCTTTTCATTCTTAGTGTATTTGCCGCCAAGGTGACTGCTATGGAAATAGAGTTCAATCAAATACTAGAAGACAATCTTCTCACAGTTCAACCCACCGCCGTATGCGATTGTCAACAAACCTTTATTTATAAACTCACATCAAAGAAAAGCGGCTCTTCAGGTACCAGCACCAGTAGCCAATCAGGACGATTTGATACTCAACCAAACCAACCAACAGAACTGTCCTTGTTGCGTTTCAACATTTCAGCTGACAGCCAATATAAGTTGGAGCTCACAGTTACCGATATAGAAGGTAAACTGATGGCAGAAAAGACACTAGAGTACCCTTAACCCCCTCCTATTACTAACTCAGTAATATCAAAAATCATACCTCTTCTATAGCTCATATCTGCAACAGTATTTCTAATTACCACCTGTCCGTTCAAGCTAATTTCTCAGCCCAATCTCATATACTTTAGTTACCACTCGGATCACTCATAACTAATTACTTTATGTATTCGAGCAGAGAATGCGAGGCAGTCACAATGGAATTGCCAAGGGTTGGTGTACTTATCTTTTTGGCAAACGCCATTTGTTGTCATGCTCAAGATTTGCTTCCTGATCCCAGATATTCAGGAATTGAATTTGACCGAGCTTATAACGCATTTGGAGGAAATCATTCGATAGACGTCTACCAAGACGGCTCAGAAAATTTCCTACACAGTTATCAGGTTGGCCATTCAAATGATGCATCTGTATTTCAAAGTGGTTACTTGAATCAGATAAGACTTTTACAAACAGGCATTCAACATTTTGCAGACATACAACAGCGAGGTACCAATAACCAGTTAACGAACATTCAAATCGGCATTCATCACATGGTTAATGTCATTCAGGAGGGTCAGAACAATCGGGCATACATTCTTCAAGTAGGCGCATGGAATCGAGCCGAAATACATCAAAGAGGGAGTAACTTAAATGTGTCAGTAAGGCAATACGGTGCATTTCATGACACTTATATATTACAAACTAACTAACAGAGATAAATCGAGGGTAGAATCATGAGAAAAATAACCCTTTTAGCCCTATCCATTGCAGCCAGTTCGCAAGCTTTTGCGGCAGGCAGCACCGCCACCGTCACTCAAACCGGTGGTACAAACACGGCAGCGGTCACGCAAACGGCAGTTAGTGCGGCCGAAGCTACAGTCACACAAGACGGTGATCTAAACTCTGCAACTGTACTGCAAGAGAGTAGCGTCCTGCCTATGTATGCAATTATTGATACAACTGGTACCGGTAACAGTGCTGATATTCATCAAAGAGACTCTTGGCTTTCAACCTCTGAAATCTACCAAGATGGCTCGGATAATACCGCTGAAATCGACCAAGTAGACATTTCGGACTTCACTCTTGCATCCATCAATCAGTTGGGCGGTACATCGCTGGATAGTGCTTACATTTCACAAGATCATGCTCACACATCAACCGCTACTGTTTATCAGCTCTCTAACTTTGGGGCGTTAAATACTGCGACCATTGTTCAAGATGATGCGGATGATTCCACAGCAACGATCACACAAAGCGCGACTCAAGGCGACACAGCCACCATTACACAAACCGGTGACTTCCTAACCGCAACCATCCTACAGGATGACTCCTGGTTCTCAAGTGCAGGCATACATCAATTAGGGGAAGAGAATACAGCAACAATTACACAAACATCCATCAGTGACTTCACATCGGCGACTGTCAGCCAAGACGGTATGTTCTTAATGGCCACGGTTGATCAAACCTTTGCGATCGGCTCTACCGTTATGGTGACTCAATTTGGTGAAGAGAACGTCGCAACTGTCTCGCAGACCAGCGACTCCAGTTTGGTGGATACCTTCCAAACGGATTCACTTAATGAGTTGGATGTCACACAAGACGGTGCATACAACACTACAGACATTGATCAATTTGGCACAGAACAAATGGCTACTGTAGTACAAACCGGGGTAGGAGCTTCAGGTTCCGGCAACTTGGTCAGTGTCACTCAGTCAGGTGCATTGAACACAGCTACCGTGGTTCAAGGTGGAGGTGGCGGTAATACAGCCATCGTCGCACAATTCTAACCTCTCTCGCCTGCCCTTCATGGGCAGGCTTTTCTTTACCTTACCTCATACAAAAACCAATCAAATCACTAAGCCTTTCTTTCACTTTCGGAATCCGCGATAATTCCGCGCTACTGATTAATGTACGAGCAGACCATTACTCTTTAATAAGAGCACTTAATCAGCAGTGCTTGAGATACAGTGCTTAATAATACGTACTTAATAAAAGTAGCATTCGGGTTAGAAACGATTCTTATGAAATACAACGATTTGCGAGACTTCATCGACGCTCTCGAAAAAAGCGGCGATCTGGTTCGGGTAAAAGCAGAAGTTGATCCCAACCTTGAAATGACTGAAATCTGTGACCGGACATTAAGAGCAGGCGGACCAGCCATTCTCTTCGAAAACCCGAAAGGCTATGACATGCCAGTGTTGGCGAACCTCTTTGGTACACCACAACGCGTTGCTCAGGGCATGGGGCAAACCGACGTCACCGCATTGAGAGACATAGGGCAGTTACTCGCATTTCTTAAAGAACCTGAACCACCGAAAGGCCTAAAAGACGCCTGGTCGAAACTTCCGCTATTCAAACAAGTACTCAAAATGGGCCCAAAAGTGGTGTCCAAAGCCCCTTGTCAGGAGGTCGTCATTGAAGGTGAGGATGTTGACCTGACTAAGATTCCGATCCAAACCTGCTGGCCGGGTGACGCCGCACCGCTTGTGACCTGGCCTTTAGTCATTACCAAAGGGCCACACAAAGAACGCCAAAATTTGGGCATATATCGTCAGCAATTGATTGGTAAGAACAAGCTCATCATGCGCTGGTTGTCTCACCGTGGCGGAGCCTTAGATTTTAGAGAATGGCAAGAAACACACCCTGGTGAACCTTTCCCTGTGTCCGTAGCTCTCGGAGCAGACCCGGCGACTATTCTGGGAGCCGTGACTCCGGTTCCAGATACCTTATCGGAATACGCATTTGCCGGTTTACTCAGAGGCAGTAAAACCGAATTAGTAAAAAGCATCAGCAACGATCTGCAAGTCCCGGCCAGTGCTGAAATCGTGCTGGAAGGGTACATTTACCCCGGTGAAATGGCCGACGAAGGGCCTTACGGTGACCACACCGGTTACTACAACGAAGTAGATCAGTTCCCAGTATTCACCGTCGAGCGTATCACTCATCGTAAAAACCCGATTTATCACAGCACCTATACCGGTCGTCCTCCCGACGAGCCAGCAGTGTTAGGTGTAGCTCTGAACGAAGTATTTGTTCCAATCTTCCAAAAGCAATTCCCAGAAGTGGTCGATTTCTACCTACCACCCGAAGGCTGTTCTTATCGACTTGCAGTTGTGACTATGAAGAAACAATATCCGGGTCACGCCAAACGAGTGATGATGGGCGTTTGGTCGTTCCTTCGTCAATTCATGTACACCAAGTTTGTGATTGTCTGTGACGACGATGTGAATGCACGTGATTGGAATGATGTCATCTGGGCGATGACCACACGCATGGACCCGGCACGCGATACCGTGATGATCGAAAATACCCCAATTGATTATCTCGATTTCGCCTCACCTGTGTCTGGATTAGGGTCCAAAATTGGCTTCGACGCCACCAACAAGTGGCAGGGTGAAACAGACCGAGAGTGGGGACGTCCGATTGAGAAAGATCCTGAGATAGTAGCTCGAATCGATGACATCTGGGATAGTTTGGGTATCGACTTACCTGACGGCAAGCCCTTTTAAAGACGGATGACAAACACAACAAACTTTAAGATCACAACCACCAGTTCACACACGTTCTTCTGTAAAGACGATCAGACCGTTCTGGAGGCAGCACTCCAACAGCATTGTTTTGTGCCCAATGCCTGCACCAATGGTGTATGTGAAGTCTGTTACGGTGATCTATTAGCGGGAACAGTTCGTTTAAAGAGTGGACAAACTGTTTCAGCACCACCAACTCAGCATAACCTCTTATACTGTATAGCAACGCCACTTACAGATTTAACCATTGGTATTAAGGCCTTTAGAGGCCCTGGAGAATTTAAATTGCAAACCATAGCCTGCCAGATCGAACAAGTGACTCAATTAAATGAAGACGTCTTCCAAGTTGCCCTGCTTGCACCAGCTGGGAAATACCCTGAGTTTCACGCAGGCCAATATTTAGAACTACTGCCTGAAGATGGTAACAGCTATCCATTTACCATTGCCTGCGCACCAAGAGGCCGCACCATTGAGCTTCACATTCAGGTCCATCAAGAAAACCAAAGCGCGCAATACATCATTGAACAACTGCAAAACCGTCCTTCAATTCGGGTCAAGTTACCTATGGGGAATTGCTATCTCCCAATTGAACGTCATACCCTCAAAAAAGACGTTTTATTAATTGCAGCGGGAACTGGCTTTGCTCAAATGAAAAGTTTAATTGAAGCTCTGGCTGAAGAAACGGATCGACCAACCCTTCATCTGTTCTGGGTTGGTAAACAACCCGCTGATCTCTACGCGACAGAACTAGCACAACAATGGCAAGAACAGGGGTTGATTCACTACTACCCGATTGTCCGTGACACCAATCAAGGCTGGGATGGTTACAGTGGTCTAATCGAAGACCTCATCATGGAACGATTTCAAAATCTATCACAATGCTCTGCCTTCTTTTGCGGCTCACCCAACTTTGTCTATGGCATTCTGGACGCCCTAACCGACGATGGCCTGAACCAACGAGATTGCTACTCAGACGTGTTTGATTACGCTCCTCGTACTTAATCACCCGTCAACTTCACCGCTTTGATTCTAAACTTAAGAACTGAGCTTAGAGGCAAAGCAGTGAACACTTCCCAGATCATCCTGCCTGTTTTTCAGACAACCAGCGCCTCTCCTTACAAACTTTTTGTGACATTTTAATTTCATTTATTTTACACTGCGCGCCAAATGAGCAATCGGCTCCAACTAAAGATGCACTGAGAGTTCTTTTATGGAATTTAGAAACCTAAACCAACTCGAAAAAGCTACAAACTCCTATCAGCCAGAACTTATCCGTCTGGGTCTCTGTTTACTCTTCCTTGCAGGTATTTTCCTGTTCACAGCTTTCCGTACTGAAGGTATTGAAGGCGGTTATCTCTTAATTTTTGCAGCCATGATCGGTGGCTATATGGCCATCAACATTGGTGCTAACGATGTTGCCAATAATGTTGGACCTGCTGTTGGTTCAAAAGCGTTAACGCTCACCGGAGCGCTCATCATCGCAGCTTTATTTGAGGCCGGTGGCGCCTTGATCGCTGGCGGAGATGTCGTCGGAACCATTAAAAAAGGGATCATTAACCCTGAGTCGATATCAGATCCAGACACCTTTATCTGGTTAATGATGGCGGCCTTATTGGCTGGAGCGCTTTGGCTAAACTTAGCAACGTACTTAGGTGCACCCGTTTCGACGACTCACTCAATCGTTGGTGGTGTGTTAGGAGCTGGTATTGCGGCTGGCGGATTCGGCATTGCCAACTGGTCTAAAATGGGCGCAATTGCTGCCAGCTGGGTGATTTCACCGGTATTGGGCGGTCTGATTGCAGCCCTCTTCCTCTATATTATTAAACGCACAGTGGTCACTCGACACAACATGCTGGCCTCAGCCAAGCGAGTTGTTCCTCTCCTGATCATGCTGATGGTGTGGGCGTTCTCTACCTACTTGATCATGAAAGGTCTTAAGAAGATCTGGAAACCAGGCATTGAAGTCGCAGCACTGACAGGGTTGGGTATTGCTTTCGCAACCTGGCTAATTTCAAAGCCACTCATCAGCCGAAAAGCAGACAAGATCGAGACTAATAACGTTCTGGAAGAAAAAGACGGTGTAAACAGCCTCTTTACTGTTCCCCTAATCATTGCCGCTGCGTTGTTAAGTTTCGCTCACGGTGCAAACGACGTAGCTAACGCGATTGGCCCATTAGCAGCCATTAATGAAGCGGTTCTTAGCCAAGGCGTAGTGACCAAAGCTAGCATTCCTTTATGGGTCATGATGGTGGGAGCATTGGGTATTGCCCTTGGTTTAGTCTTGTTTGGCCCTAAACTGATTCGCACTGTCGGCACAGAAATTACTGAGCTAGATAAAACCCGCGCCTTCTGTATTGCGATGGCGGCAGCGATTACCGTGATCATTGCATCCCAGTTGGGCTTGCCAGTAAGTTCGACCCACATCGCCGTAGGTGGCGTATTCGGTGTTGGCTTCCTTCGTGAGTATATGAAAACCAGCTACGCGAGCCAGCTTCACACTATCGTTGATCACCACGAAGGCGCAGAAAAGGAACGTATCGAACATTTCCTGGCAGACTTCAAGAATGCGTCCGTTGAAGAAATGGCACAAATGATTCGCCAACTGAAAAAGCGCAAGACAGATGTTTTCCTGAGCAAATCAGAAAGAAAGCGTCTAAAACGTGTTTATAAGGAAGAGTTGGTGAAACGTTCTGCTTTGATGAAAATTGCTGCGGCATGGATCATTACCGTACCTGCGTCAGGTATCTTAGCAGCCATCATCTTCTTCACCATTCGTGGTATGGCATCCAGCTAATCTAAGTTGTCATCATGATCAAAAAAGCCACCGTTAGAGGTGGCTTTTTTATTTCATCTTCATATGTACCCAACCCTAATCAAAGAGCGTATCAACTTACTCTTCAAGATCAGGATTGAACTCAAACTCACCCACGCCACTTCTAGGTTTAGGCATAGGTAAATCAGGTAAACCGTCCGTCATCATGGAAACGGCCTGACGAAAATATTGGTTGGATTTCTCGTACTCGCCTAAGTGACCGAGCAAACGGCACATTTCGCCGTAAATCTCGGCATTCTGATCCAATCGTAAGCTGATTTCGAAGTACTCGCGCGCTTTACCCCACAGCTGATTCGCCAAACACAAACGACCAAGTGTTAACATCAGCACCGCACTGTGAGGACGTTCCTGTAACCAGCGTTCTGCTTCTAAAAGCTGACGCGCCACATCATCACCTTTGATTTGACCGTAGAGGTAAACTAACTTATCCACCCACTCATCCCGCAGGAAGTGACGAATCACGCGCTCTGCCTGAGCTTCCTGATCCACTTGCCGCAAGAAATTCACATAATGGATAACAGTGCGGGAGTCAGTCTGCATAGAAACAGGCAGCGACCGCCAAAACCTTTGAAGCTCCTGATACGCTTCTTCCTTATCCGAGGATTTAGACACGGCCTGCATTTTATCGGTCAGGAAGGACTTAGTGATACGACGTTCCAGTGTGTTGATTTCACTGTCCGTCAGCGCCTTACGCTTCTTCAGCTCTGGTAATAAGTTTTTAAGGTGCACCCAATCTTTGAGTTTCAGATATGCGGTGCTTTGTAGTTTCAACAGGTACCTATGATTCGGAGCCAATTCACGCGCTCGGACTAACGTAGCCAAAGCCTGTTCGTACATCCCTCTGTCCAGCTGAATTTCCGCCTGTGCCAGATAAATAGCCAACTCATGCTTGGGACATTCGTTCAACGCTGTAGCCAACAAGCTGTCGCATTCCTCAGTTTTACCTTGTTCTTGAGCGGCCCGAGCCATCGCTAAGTAATGGATAATCCGGTGCTTGGAATCTTTTAAACTGCCTTTTAATAGCTTCTCCGACTTACTCCAGTTGGCCTGAGTGTATTCCACCAGTCCTTCCATCGCAGTAAATAAGGCACGCTTCCGAATACGCTCTTTATTCCAAAAGCGAATGGTTTTTGGGGCTAATACCAAGATATTAAAGACACGGATAACACAGTAAAAAATACTTAAACCAACCAAAGCCATTAAAAGCGCGAACCAGAAGCTGGTCTCGAACGTATAACCAGAGTAACTCAGTAATACATAGCCTTTGTCATCACTGGCTAAATAAACGAAACCGCCACCAATCAACAGGAACGCAACCGCAAACAGCACGATTCCTCGCATATCAGTTTCCTTCTTCCTTGTTGCCGGATGACGAAGCCTCACCCTTTCCTTGAATCATAGAACGTTGTACTTGTTCATAAATCGCACGCTGAGCTTCTTCAAGATACGCCTTAAGCACTTTATGAGAGCCACTGATATCCACATCCGCCATAGTTATCTGGCGTGTTTGCAACTCAGAAAGCTGTTCAATAAAAGATTGAGTGTCTTTACGCCCTAGATAAAGAGTGTCGACCAACTCTTTGGCTTGAGCCAAGGCACTGTCATAGACTTTTTGATCTTCAGACATGAGCGCCTGCTGGGCATGCAACAAACGCAAGGTCAACATGGCATTAAATTGCGCCTTGGCATCTTGTGATAACCAACTGGCTTTCGGTTTGACTTCGCTGGCCGTAATACGCACGAGGCCTTCCAGCTTTTTGGACACCCAATCCACAAAGCCCATTGAATCGGCAGAGGCAATTTCAACAGGCTTAACTTCGAACTGTGGCTTATCCGGTTGTAAGGACGGGACGTAATCAATCAAGGCATCAAGGGCAAGATAAGTACCGGCACGATCACCACGCTCAACCTGATTCAACAGTAATAAATCTTTAGCCACCTGCTTACGAACTGGCAATAACCGTGGGTCATCAAGTGTGGTCAAATAAACGTCAGCCGCCAACAACGTAGATTTAGCCCCTTCAAGATCACCATCTAACTGCAACCGCTGGGACGCTAGGCGTAACAGGTATTCTAAGCGGGCAATTTCCCAATCTTGACGACGGACACCGGTCAAACTGGCCATCTGTTCAGACAAATATACCATCTGCTTTTTCTGGCGCTCATTATCAACCATGAGCTCTGTCAGAGATGCAACCGATGCTGTTTGGCCAGACGACAACTGTTGAACGCCCTGATCATGGTTATTTACGGTAAGCTTAAGCTGGGCTTGAGTATTTTTAAGAGTAACCAGTTCATCCTGGAAGCTTTGTAGATTCATCCACAACCAATAACCCACGCCACCCATAGCCATCAGCAGCACAAGTAAAGCCCCCACCAGCAAGCCAGAAGCCTTATTCGAAGATGTCGGTGGTACCGACCGAGAGGTCGCGGAAGCATTATGAGATGCACCAGGTTTTGGCGCTGTAGGTTGTATAGGCTTAGTCGATGTATTCTCGGCCGCGGCAGATGCCTTGTCTGGAGACGTTATCGATGTGTCAGACGACGCCTTAGACAACGAAGGCTCATTTTGTTGATCCGTTTTAGTATCATCTGATTTGTCAGTAGAAGGGTTATCAGAGGCTTGTGAGCTATCCTCACGATTATCATCCACCTGATCAGGCTTATTCTGTTTATCTGAATCTTGCATCCAAGCGCCTCTCCTTCAGCCAACACATTCATCTAAAACAATCATATCGGGAATGAACCGCTCATACTCGCGGGTTACACAACACATGATACGTTATTAGCAAAGTATAACCTTGTCGTGTGGAATTAAGCGACTTTTAAGCCACGTCTTTTGATAGGTAAGCTCTCAATGATTCGCTATCAAACCTTCAACAGCCGTTAACACTGCGTCGTTGGAGGCACCATCACAAACTCTAATCGCAGATTCGGGAATACCGTTGGATACCAAAACTTGAGCAACGCGTACACTCGGAACCAACCAACAGAGTGTGGAAGAATACAGACATTGACGATCTATTCGCCCTTCCAGCATAGCTACCATATTCAAAAAGCTGTCGCCACTGGCCACCTGAATGATGTCCAAAGGTTCGCGGAATGCCTCTGCTAAGGTTTCGGCATGTGCCATTGCAGGCTGTCGTTGGTAGAGCGGTAATTCCGTCACCTTGGCGCCTCGTTCGACAACAGTATTTCGAATCAGGTCACGACCACCTTGGCCTTTCACCAACAACGCCTTCTTATCTTTTAACGTCTGAAACACATCGAGATGCATCAAAGCTTCACTGTCAGTGCCACTGGGCACATGAATGTCTGAAGCCACCAGTTCTGGAATGTGTTTGGATAAGGCATTGGCCGTCGCTTGGCCGATCGCCACCCATTCAATACCAATGGGTAACTGTGGCCAGTAATGATCAATGTGCGTGGCCAATAATTCAGCGGCATTAGCACTGATCACAATGACGATATCAAACGTATCGAGATTAAGTAGCTGACTTTTGGACACCCCGGACAAGGCGAGAGGCTCAATGACCATCACTGGAACATGAAATGTATCGACGCGGATGGATTGCGATCCCAGCTTTTGGAGCGTATCCGAAAGCTGGGTTGCATGGGGTTCAGAACGAGTGATCAGTAATTTCATAGGATGAAACTGAGGATGTTTGGAGTCAGATCAAAAACGACTTACTCCTGATCTGAATTATAGACTTCATCAAGAATATCTTGCGCACCTTGCTTGAGTAATTCCTCAGCAACCTCAATGCCTAATTTTTCAGGATCAGCAGCATCACCACGTATTTCATGACGAAGCACCGTTGTTCCATCCGGCGAGCCAACTAAACCTCGTAACCAGATTTGATCACCTTGCAACTCGGCATAGCACGCAATAGGTACCTGACAACCGCCTTCCAAACGACGATTCATGGCGCGTTCTGCATAAACACGAGTCGCTGTCGCGTCATCATGCAAGGGCTTCAGCAATTCAATGGTCTCGGCATCATCCACTCGACATTCAATACCAACTGCGCCCTGACCACCTGCGGGCAAACTGGTATCGGTACTGATGCGTTCCGCAATGCGATCTTCCATCTTCAGGCGTAACAGACCGGCAGTTGCCAAAATGATCGCATCGTACTGACCGTCATCCAGCTTCGATAACCGGGTTTGAACATTACCACGTAACCACTTAACTTCCAGATCCGGGCGTTTCTGCATCAACTGACACTGACGACGTAAACTTGAAGTGCCCACCACGGACTTTGGTGGTAACTCATCAAGGCTCTTATAGTGGTTCGACACAAAGGCGTCTCTTGGGTCTTCGCGCTCACAAATCACCGACAAACCTAAACCTTCAGGAAACTCCATCGGCACATCTTTCATTGAGTGCACGGCAATGTCGGCTTCGCCGTCTAGTAGACACCGTTCCAACTCCTTCACAAACAAGCCTTTGCCACCGACTTTAGCCAAAGGCGCATCCAGGATTTTGTCGCCACGTGTCGACATCGCAACCAACTCAACAGTTAATTCTGGATGAACAGCCAACAAGCGTTCTTTCACGTATTCCGCTTGCCATAAAGCCAAAGGACTTTTGCGCGTTGCAATTCGAAGGGTTTTGGTAGTCATAGTATTCTCAAACCAATATTTCTAAAGAGACCCTATGCTACCAGAGAGGTAAGATCAGTAAAAACTGAAATACTGACAGACATCAAAGAGTTTGCATCAATTTTCTCAAACCAGAAACGTGGCGACGGCTGACATCCAAACTTTCATCCAGCCCACGAATCTTTACTTTGTGCTGGCCTTGCGTTGATCGTTCCATGGCTTCCAAGTGATTCACGGAAACCAGACAGTTCCGGTGAATGCGATAAAAGCGCGCCTCAAGCTCTTTTTCGAGATCTTTTAGGGTTTCATCAATTAACACTTCACCGTGATGATGATGAACCGTCACATACTTCTGATCGGCCCGAAAGTAGAAAATGTCTTCAATCGGTATGAGCTCCAATCCTCGATGAGTTCGAGCACTGATATGCGAACGTGCAGGTACTTCCTCTTGATCCTTAGACGGTTTACCTAGAGCTGAAAGCTGTGCTTTATTTAACTTTGTGGCTCGCGCCAGCGCCTGGCCCAACTCTTCTTTGTTCACAGGCTTCATTAAATAACCTAACGCCTGGACATCAAAGGCTTCGACTGCATATTCGTCATACGCCGTACAAAAAATCACTGCCGGGGGGTGCTTCTGATCAACCAATTTAGCAGCCGCCTGTAAACCATCCATTTCCGGCATACGAATGTCCATTAACACTACTTCTGGGCGAGCAGATTCCACTTGTCCAATTGCATCATTACCATTTTCGGCAGTGGCAACGACCTGATAGTCAGGTAATTCATCCACCATTCGTTTGAGTCGTTCACGAGCTAATGGCTCATCATCAACAATTAGAACTCGCATATACTAATCCGTACCTATTCCGTAATTCTTGGCTCGTATTCTTGAGGGATCAAACATTGGGATTTGCACTATTTCAAAGAATAGATGATTGTCGACACATAACAATCTTCCGTATTGCGTCCTTCGACTTTAGCACTCTCGCCATATATTGCTTTTAGTCTAGCGCGAATATTATTGAGCGCCATGTTCTGGCCTTTATGCTTAATATGAGCCGTATCAGGAATGGAGTTCGATACCACGATAATAACGTTCGAGTCGGTCTTATCGTAGCTGGCTTTCACTTTGATCCAACCCGGCTGTGACGAGGTTTGAATACCGTGGTAAATGGCGTTTTCAAGAACTGGTTGCAGAGTAAGTAACGGGATCGGCGTAGTTTTAGAGAGCCCGTCAATGTCCCATTCGATGTCAAGACGATCCCCGAGCCTTAAACTTTCCATCGACAAATATTTTTTGCACAGACTGACTTCTTCAGAAAACGCCACCTGAGACTTGTGTTCTCCCAAAGTGGCCCGAAACAAACTCGACAGGTCTTCTACTGCGCGCTCTGCTTTTTCTGGATCAACCATTATTAAGCTGGCAATAGTGTTCATACTATTGAACAAAAAATGTGGTCGAATTCGCGATTGCAAAGCATCGACTCTCGCTTCAAGTTCTGCTTTGGCCCGTTGAGTCAACTCTGCTCTGACATACAAATAGCGAATCAATAAGGCACTGATCAGTGCAGCAACCAAGCCATTCTTAAACACATGCGTCCAATCGATGGCATCTTCCTGCAACCACACTAACAACATGGACATGATCATAACCACGGCAACAATAACAAAATAACTAATGACCGCCGAAACCGCATCCGGCAATTGCATCAGGTATTTCCGCATGCTACAAAGCAACGCCGCACATGTTAGTGTGACCCATTGCAGGAACAACGAAAGCCAGCCTAACAACTCAAGTGAAATCTGATCCCACGGTTTTAACAACAGCACCACAAACGCAATGGCTTCAGCAAGGATCACTAGTGCGCCCAGGCTGGCACTCTTACATAAGTCAGGTAAGAAATAAGTAGGATTCTTACTGTCCATTTTGTACCCATCCAATATTAAAAATGCCAGAAACCAATAAATAAGTTCCCTAAATATCAACAACCTACCGCAAATGGTAATACAAATCCGGAATTAGGTTTAACTTTCAAACCCGAAAAACCCAAATAACGAAACACATAAAAAAACAAGTAGACTAAACTGTAGAAATTGATTCTCATTCAAATTTAGTTAGTAGCGCATTCATTCACCACTAAATTGCCAGATTCTTTTGAAAAGGACTTTTTATGTCTGTGCTTAAGAACTACAGAACGTTTAGTTCCCTGTTCAAGAACGCATCAAAGCTAAGTATTTTCCTTTTGATGCTTGCATTGCCATTCACCGCTACAGCAGCCAAAGACCACCTAACCCAAGGGGCTCCCATTGCTGTTTGTGATGATGAAAATCTGTGGCCACCTTACGCGTTTACCAAAAACAAGCAATTGACAGGTGCCATGATTGACGCAACTGAAGCGATATTTACAACCGCCCAGCTTAATTATCAAATTTACCTCAAACCATGGAAGCGCTGTCTTTCCCAAGTGGAACATTTCTCAGGGGAACCGGCATTCGAGGTCTTTATTAATGGCTCATACAGCGAAGAAAGAGCCCAAAAGTTTTTAGTGTCAGAACCGGTTTACAGTACAGGCAATGCCTACTTCTACTCAAATACTATGTTCGATGAAAAACCACACATCAATAACCTGGCAGACTTAAAAGACTTCTCCGTGTGCGGTGTACACGGATTCAACTATGAAATGTATCAAATCAAACCCAGTCAGCTGTCTGTTGTCGCAAGCGACCTGCATGCGGCCTTTCGTTTACTTAAAAGCGGACGCTGTGAAGTAATACTAAACGCCTATGCTGTGCCTTTTGGTTCTCAGTTCACTGATAGCCCGATGATTGATGACACCATCAAGGCCGAGATTTTTGATGAACTGCCGTCACAGAGCTTCCATGTCTTTGTTTCTCGGAAAACCCCGCGGGCCAGCTTCCTTATTGACCAAATCAACACCGCAATTCAACGCTTAAAAAAAGATGGCTCGCTCGATAGAATTTTCCGAACCTACCTACCGGATTGTGGTGCAGAATGTTAAAACTGTGTTTTTATCGGCCAGAACGTCAAGTTTTCGTACACAAATAAAATAAATTAATGTCAAAGAATGAACGTCCGATATACATATGTAACAGGCCTCAATCTTTTTTTGTATTGGTACGAAAAACCAGTTAAATTGAGTACTGTCGTCTATATTGTCAGTATCAGGGCTAATTTCTACGAAGCTATCGCAGGGATGCTTCAAAGGGAATTACATAATACTTAGCTAGCCGGTCAGAGTTGTATAGTGGGTGTAGAAAAAAAGATTCAACTTTCTCGAAGAAAATTCCTGGAGTACGCTACTTCTGCGTCTGCAGTTGCTTTCGGCAGTGCCTATACCATTTTAAAGCACGGCAACCCTCCTGTACCTGAAATTCAGGTAACGCCTCAAGTTGTTGCGACACCAGAAGTTCCAGAAATTATTACTCCACCAGAAACCCCGATCATTGCTGATGCCTCTCAAGCCATTGAAGAAGCAGAACGTCAACGCATGCTAGAGAAAGTTCAGCGCTTTGACGAAGATCTGGAAGGCGATATCTGGGTGACAGAACAAGAATGGAAAATTCTTAAAGCAACTTACGCCAGAATCGAACGCGTCAAGAAACACGTTGGTTATGGTCATTTCAATATTCTGTCTTTCGATGACATGCTGAAATACGCCAAAGCTGCACCGTCCATTGGTGAATTCACCAAGACCGAGCTCGCTCTTCTTGAAGGCTCGTTCTACCGAGAAGCCCAAGAACTTGGCTTTATGGGTACCAAAGTTGTTAAGAATCTCACCAACCAGATCAAATCGTCACAAGTAGTTAAAATTCCAGGTTCCGGACATTACCTATTTAAAGGCGACTCAGAACACTTCTTAGCGACGCTGCAAAAGAAAGTCGGCGACGACCTCATTCTCACCTCAGGTGTACGCAGCGTTGTTAAACAATATCAGCTCTATTTCCGAAAAGTCATCGACCGCAAAGGCAACCTATCCCGCGCCTCACGCTCTTTGGCGCCTCCTGGATACTCCTTCCATGCATCAGGCGACTTTGATGTTGGCCAGCGTGGCTATGGCAAGCTGAACTTTACCGCCGAGTTTGAAAACTCAGTTGTCTATAAAGAGTTGAGCAATCTAGGCATTATTCGTATTCGATACACCGCAGACAATATGCTGGGTGTGCGTTACGAGCCATGGCATATTCAACTGGCGTAAATGCGTTAGTTAAAACCATTCTCGCCTGCTGGTTTATCCCTCCCCTTAGCTCTTATCCAACTCATGAGCATGAGCTTTTATTAGTTGATCTGCCCGTTTTTGATCTTTAGTTAACATTAAGGTCTTTAGCGTGGTCTCTAATGCCGTGCTATAATCCGCCGCAATTTTGAGCATATGGGACGAGAAACTGAGTTATGTCTGATTCATCCAACACACCAAAAACAACAAATACCCAATGGGGCGGACGTTTTTCTGAGGGCGTTGATGCATTCGTTGAAAAGTTCACCGCGTCAATCGAATTCGACCAGCGTATGTATCGTCAGGACATTGCCGGCTCAATCGCCCACGCCACCATGCTAGAGAAAGTAGGCATTCTCACTTCCGATGAACTTAACCAAATTGTTCAGGGCTTAAACGAAGTTCAGCAAAACATTGAAAGCGGCAATCTTGAGTGGTCCATTCCACTAGAAGATGTGCACATGAACATTGAAGCACGCTTGACCGATAAGATCGGTATCACAGGTAAAAAGCTGCACACCGGCCGCTCAAGAAACGATCAGGTTGCCACCGATATTCGTCTTTATGTTCGTGACGAAATCGATTTCATCTGTCAGGAAATCACACGCCTTCAAGAAGGTTTAATCATGCTGGCAGAGCGTGAAGCCACCAGCATTATGCCTGGCTTCACTCACCTTCAAACGGCACAGCCGGTTACCTTCGGTCACCATATGATGGCGTGGAATGAAATGTTGGAACGTGATTTCGAGCGTTTCCAGGATTGCCGTAAGCGTGTTAATCGCTCACCACTAGGTGCAGCGGCGTTGGCCGGTACAACCTATCCAATTGACCGCCACATGACAGCAAACTTGCTTGGCTTTGACGCGCCTACTGAAAACTCACTGGATTCGGTCAGTGACCGTGACTTTGCCATCGAATTCTGTTCGGCGTCATCACTTCTGATGACTCACCTATCCCGTGCATCTGAAGAGTTAATTCTTTGGACTTCAGCTCAATTTAACTTCATCGATCTACCAGACCGCTTCTGTACAGGTTCTTCCATCATGCCTCAGAAGAAAAACCCGGACGTACCAGAATTAGTGCGCGGTAAGACAGGCCGAGTTAATGGTCACCTGGTCAGTTTGCTGACACTGATGAAAGCGCAACCACTGGCGTACAACAAAGATAATCAGGAAGACAAAGAACCGCTGTTTGATGTAATTGATACCGTGAAAGGCTGTTTACGCGCGTACGCCGACATGGTGCCTGCCATCCAGGTAAACGAAGAGGCCATGCGTGAAGCCGCACGTCGAGGTTTCTCGACCGCCACTGATCTTGCCGATTACCTGGTGCGTAAAGGCATGCCATTCCGCGACGCTCATGAAGTGGTTGGTAAGTCAGTTGGTTACGGCATAGAACAAGGCAAAGACTTGAGCGAAATGTCGTTGGAAGAGCTTCAACAGTTCTCAGACACCATCACCGAAGATGTGTTTGATATTCTGACACTGGAAGGCTCTGTCAACGCCCGCGATCACATTGGCGGGACCGCACCAGCACAAGTACTGGCGGCGGCAGGCCGAGCCAAACAGAAGCTGCAAGCCCGATAATCCTCAGGGTTTAAAGCCAATTTTTGGCGGTGTCGTATTCTGCGACATCGCCATGTCCTGTTCCATTATGTTATTCCTCTTTACATGCCTCCTCCTTTTATCCATCAAAACTCGCCATTCCTCTTCTTTTTAATTTTGTGCCTTTAAAAGCCCTTACACTTGGTCGATATATCTGTAAGAATCGAATCATTTTCAAGTGAATAATCACCCTGGTTTGCTGTAGGAATCTCCATATTTCAGGATCTACGGCTATACTCAGGTTAGCAATCAATCTTTACCCTTCTCCGGAGTGCGTGTGCAGGAACAACTTGTGGAATTGCCCGATATTAATGCCATTCAGGACATTGAGGACACGTTCCTACAGGTTAATGCACTTCGTTTACAGCGCACCCGTGACTCACTGACCATCAGACAACAAGGTTTTATCGACTTACTGCCACTGTTGTTCCACTTTAACAATCCGTCACTGCCCGGCTATTGCCATAAAGATACGCCTTGCGGCATCAGTCGTTATCGCCCAGGACGGGAATCACTGTCATTGCCTCGCAACGTCACCATGTCCTTGAAACGGCAAAAACAGCAACGAGGCCACAGAGCCATTGAGGCCATTTATCTGATGGGCAGCACCGGCACCATTGCTCATTCCCGACGCAGTGACTTTGACGTCTGGATTTGTACTCACCCAGAAATGCCTCTGGAAGAACAGGAACTGTTAAGTCGTAAGTGTGAAAAGATTACTGAGTGGGCACAAAAACTTGGCGTCGAGGCCTATTTTTTCCTGATGGACCCAATAAAGTTTCGTTCAGGTTTACAAGGCGAATTGACCGAGGAAAGCTGCGGCAGCACCCAGCATTTTTTACTCCTAGATGAGTTCTATCGCACTGCCATTCTGGTGGCTGGAAAGAAACCGGCATGGTGGTTTGTCCCCTTATCACAGCATCATATTTACGATGCCTATGTGAAAGACATCTTCGATCGTCGATTGGTGGAACCCGAAGAGTATTTGGATTTTGGCCCGATCAATGAATTCCCCATCAGTGAATTTCTTGGCGCCGGCATGTGGCAGCTATATAAAGCCATTGATTCACCCCATAAGTCCGCAATCAAGTTGATGATTGCCGATGTTTATGCCTCGGAATACCCCAACACCATTCCATTGAGCCAACGTTTTAAAGAAGCGTTGCATAATTCCAAGCACGAATTGGTGGATTTCGATCCCTACATCATGGCGTATCGAGTCATCGAAAACTTCTTGAAACGCAAACCTGACCTTCCAAGACTGGAAATTGTTCGTCGCTGTTTTTACTTCAAAGTCGGTATTAAAGCCAGTAAGTTTTCGGAACAACCACACCTCACCTGGCGAGAGAACTTACTGCAACAGTTGCTGGAAGAATGGGGCTGGTCACAAGAAAAGCTGGAACAGCTCGACAATGTAGATCATTGGAACGTACATCAAGTGGCCGCCGAGCGTAAAGCCATTGTTTCGGAACTGATCAAAAGCTATACCTCACTCACCGACTTTGCACGCCAATACGGTACTGCGTCTACGATGAGCGCCCGTGACATCAGTATTCTCGGCCGGAAGCTCTACGCCGCCTTTGAACGTAAACCCGGCAAGATTGAGTTTATTAACCCTGGGATCACCAAGTCTCTTGAGCATCAAGACCTCACCTTTAGTTACCACAAACACAAAGAAAGCCAACAGCACATCTGGGAAGTGTACGCAGGTCGCAGTGTCAGCTTAATTACACCGCCCATTTATCGCGCAAAAACCCTGATTAAAACGCTGTCCTGGTGCCGAGTGAACGGTATTCTAAGTAAGAACAGCTACACCTATTTAGACACCAACACCCAAGCCATCAGTCAAACCGATCTCCACCAGCTGGTCGATATCGTGTTGGATCAACTTCCGTTTCCACAGGAAAAGCTCAAACAAGAGGTTTTTTCGCAACCCGCGTATTACAAACAAATCATCATTGTAGCCAACACCGGGAAAGCCCTGCCAACCAACTTGAGTTTAGCCGACAATGCCAATCCGCTCAGTTATGGCAAAGAAAAGGTGAATCTGGTGGAATCGTTGGAACTGGTGATGATCAACTCCTGGAATGAAGTCATCACCAAACACTTCAGCGGTGATTCCGCCATCAAGCAGTGCTTATATCTGCTGATCAACTGCATCCCGAAGCAGAAAGAAAAGCGCCCTCAGATCTCGGTGCGCTGCTTGGGTTCGCAATTTAATGCGTTGATCCGAACCAAGCTCAAACATTTAGCTGAACAAATTTCCCTGATCTACGGGAACATACACAACTCAGAAAATACCCGTCTGATTGTCGAGTGCGGTAAAGAGTATTTAGTCCTTCAAGCCGAAGAAAATGAGGGAAATATTCAGTCCTACCTCAATATCTCGGAGCTGTTTAATGCACTCGGTGCACCCCAATCGAGTTTCAGTCCGATTGCTCTCGACAGCAACACCTTGAAATCTACACCATTGGATGCCATTTCACGTGTTATTCAAAAAGACCATATTCAAGTCTTCTATGAACTGGAACCGGCCATTACCCGCGCCAAAATTTATATTGTCGATGAGTGTGGTTCCTTGTTGTTTTACACCACTCCCTTCAACAACCCGGAGTCGTTACTGAATCCATTGATGCGATTTCTACGATCCGTACTCTTCCGGCAGCAAACACAATTAACCTTAAATGAAAGTCAGCTATTAAGCCGCAACATTCATTTCTGGGAAATTATCCGCACCCAACAACAAAGCTTCCAACTAAGACCCGTGGACATTGCACCGAGCAATAGAATGGACGACTTCTTTAACGTGCAAGCCATTGGTGATGGTTCCACCGAAGCTCGCTTGAAATTTACGCTGTATTGTAATCAGGAAGAGTTTTCTGAACTTGAGTATGGCGACCAGCTTTACACTGAAGTGGCTAAATACATTCTCTCAATTCGAAAAAATAAAGAGCGTTACCCCTGCTACCTTACTGATCTCGAATTGGCTAAGTCGGACAGCACACCGTTTCCTCCGGGTAGCCTGCAAACCATTCATTACCTCCGACAAAAAAGTCGCTTAGAAAAGCGCCTGAATCACGCTTTACAATCCGTTAAAATATAGCTTTCTGATAACACAGAACGGTTCGAGATATTTAAACTCTTCTGAATGAGTCGCTATCGAACCTTTCTTAACAAAAGTTATCGAAGGAAAGATCCCTAAAGTGGAGAATATGCGTCTATTCTTACTCCATAAAAGAATATTGCTGTCGCCGTCCTGGCGAACATCTCCATCGGTATACATTGAAAAGGAATATCATGACTATTCGAAGTAGAGTCCTAGGCTGGGGCACCTATGTTCCGCCTCGTATCGTAACCAATCAAGACCTCACCCAATGGATGGAAACCAGCCACGAATGGATCGTCGAACGTACAGGTATCGAACAACGCCATTGGGTTGAAGAAGGCGAGTCCGGTGCAGGTATGGCCGCCAAGGCCGCGAAAAAAGCCTTAGCCGAAGCTCAAGTTGAAGCCGATGAAATCGATATGATCATCTACGCCACCTTATCACCAGACGTCGACTTCCCGGGCACTGGCGTGTTTTTGCAACGCGAGCTGGGCTTGAAACCGCTGTCTGCTCTGGATATTCGTCAGCAATGTACCGGCTTTATTTATGGGTTATCGGTTGCAGATAACTTCATCAAAACCGGCATGTACAAAAAAATCATGGTGGTAGGTTCAGAAATCCATTCCACCGGTTTGGACATTTCAACCAAAGGTCGTGATGTCGCGTCTTTATTCGGTGATGGTGCCGGGGTTGCTATTGTTGGCGTCAGCGATGATCCTGAGATGGGTATTTTGTCCTCGCATCTCTACGCTGACGGTACTGATGCTGAAGCCCTATGGTTGGAAAAACCAGGCAGTAAGTATTTCCCAAGAATCAGCCATGAAGACATTGATGCTGGTCGTCACTTCCCGACCATGCAAGGACAGAAAGTCTTCAAGCAAGCGGTAACACGTTTACCACAGGTCATTTTGGAATCACTGGAAACCAATGGCTATAGCATTAATGACTTAGACATGCTGATTCCTCATCAAGCCAACCTGCGAATCAATGAGTTCGTCGCCAAAAAGCTGAAACTGGATGATACTCGTGTTCACAACAACATTCAGAAATACGGCAACACCACAGCAGCGACTATTCCTCTGTGCTTCAATGAAGCCTTGGAAGCCGGCAAGATCAAACGTGGTGACCTTGTCTGTTGTGCCGCCTTCGGTTCCGGCTTCACCTGGGGCTCAGTACTGATGCGTTACTAATACCGCGCCCTTTCAGCAAAGCTAAGGAACCTCATTCCTTAGCTTTGCAGGATCTTTCTCCTACCCAGTTACGCCTGTCAAAAATAGTGCTAGTGAATTTTCGCTTCAAGGCTATAATCCCTAGAATGCCAACTTATTGATTCTAATAGCCTATACCAGCACTTATGATCACCCTGTATCAATTCACCATATCTCAGTTCTGCGAGAAAGCCCGTTGGGCACTCGACCATAAAGGATTGATCTTCACCACGGAGAATTTATTACCGGGAACTCACGCGCGTAAAGCCCTGAAAGTGGCCAGCAGTACGCAACTGCCGATTCTAAGACATGGAATGAATTACATTCAGGGATCCGGCAACATCATCACCCATCTTGATGACGCCTTCCCAACCCGCCTTCTCACGCCCGAAGACCCAGAACTCAGAAAAGAAGCCTTGGAACTTGAGCGCCGATTAGACAAAGACGCCGGTTTACACCTTCGTCGCTTCTTCTACACCTATATGCTGCAAGACTCTCGACAACTGAGAAAACTGATCACCTTATATGGCCCGTGGTACAGCAATAACTTCTATACCCTTATGCTGCCAACCATTAAGAGTCGACTGGTCAGAGACATGAAGCTGAACGCATTAGAAGCCGAACGCTCTCGACTCATTCTTAATAATTTGTTGGTGCATCTGGATCAAAAACTCGAAAACAAAGAGTATCTCGTCGGTGATCGATTCACACGTGCAGATTTAACGGCCGCAGCCTTGCTAAGCCCGATCTGCCAACCGCCAGAACACCCTTACCACACAGAGAATTTACGGCTTCCCCATGACTTAGCCGAATTCCAGGATCGCCTCAAAGACCGCCCTTTCTATCATTGGGTGCAGCGACTCTATCAACAGCACCGCTGGGAAGTAAAACCCGCAGACCGTTATATGCTTTAACGCTTTCGGCCTTATCGAAACACCACCTCAATTTAACGATTTTTTCACTAAGCGACATTGAAATTCCCTAATCCATTTATATAGATTTGCTGATATAATCGACGACATTTCGCTTTCGGATGTATAAGACTATGACACATGCCACTTCACCATTTAGCGCCTTAAAGCCCATCTCCGGCCTGTTTGTCATTCTGGTACTTTCACTGTCATCCGGCTGTGGTCAAAAAGGTGGCCTGTATATTCCTAAAACAGACTTACCAGAAGCACAGACCACACAAACATCCGAAACAGCTTCTCAAGAGACAAAGAAAAAAGCTCAATCCGCCTCTTCAAACGATTGATACTTAAAGACTACGGCCTCCAGGACACGAAAAATCTATCATGACTCAAGCATTTGAATACCGAAACAACCAGCTTTTTGCAGAAAACGTAGCCGTTCAAGACATCCATCAAAGTTACGGCAGCCCTTGCTATATTTATTCACGCGCTGCGTTCGAGAACCATTTCCTGGCTTATGAGAACGCACTGCAAGATGTACCTCATTTGGTTTGCTACGCAGTGAAAGCCAACTCAAACATTGCGGTATTAAATGTATTGAGCAAACTTGGTGCAGGCTTTGACATTGTTTCCGTAGGCGAGCTAGAACGTGTAGTGGCTGCCGGTGGTGACACCTCCAAAGTCGTGTTCTCGGGCGTTGCTAAAACAGAAGCTGAAATCAAGCGTGCCTTAGAGCTCGGTATCTACTGCTTCAATGCGGAGTCTGATGCAGAATTGGATCGCATCAACAAAGTCGCCGGTGAGCTTGGCAAAGTGGCTGATATTTCGCTACGAGTGAACCCTGATGTCGATGCCAAAACGCACCCGTACATCTCGACCGGCTTGAAAGAAAACAAGTTTGGTATCAGTGTCGATCAAGCCATCGCCTGCTACCAACGTGCACACGCACTAGACCACCTTAATGTTGTTGGTATGGACTGCCACATCGGCTCTCAGTTGACTGAAATCCAACCCTTCATTGATGCCATGGATCGCTTATTGAAGATCATCGACTCACTGGCTGAACAAGGCATCGTTATTGAGCATTTGGATTTAGGCGGCGGCTTAGGCGTAGTCTATGACGATGAACAACCGCCTGCTGTTGCTGACTTCATTGATGCCATCAAACAACGCATTGAAGGTCGTAACCTTAAATTAATCTTTGAGCCAGGTCGTTCGATTGCGGCCAATGCAGGCATCATGACGACACAAGTCGAGTTCCTGAAACCTACCGAACATAAGAACTTTGCCATCATCGATGGTGCGATGAATGACCTGCTTCGCCCATCTTTGTACGGCGCCTGGCAAGCCATCGTTCCGGTATCGATTCGTCCGGACGCAGAACAAGATACCAAGCTTTGGGATTTAGTCGGGCCTGTGTGTGAAACTGGCGACTTCCTAGGTAAAGATCGCGAGCTGGATCTACAAGCAGGCGACTTGTTGGCCGTTAAATCCGCCGGTGCTTATGGTTTTACTATGAGCTCAAACTACAACAGCCGTAATCGCGCAGCCGAAGTGATGGTCGATGGCGACAAAGTACACTTAATTCGTCAACGTGAAACCATCGAACACCAATTAACGGGCGAACAACTGATTAACGACTAAGGCGCATTCTTAAGCGCTGAATGGAAAGATCTCAATGCGATTAAAGTTTACAAAGATGCACGGTTTAGGCAATGACTTCATGGTGATTGACCTGGTGACTCAACATTACAAAATGGACGAGGACACGGTTCGCCAGTTAGCAGACCGTAACTTCGGCATTGGCTTTGACCAAATGTTGATCGTCGAACCCCCGACGTCGCCCGATGTCGACTTTACTTATCGCATATACAATGCTGACGGCAGCGAAGTTGAACAGTGTGGTAATGGCGCTCGCTGTTTTGCTCGCTTCGTCAAAGACAAGCGCCTTACCGCCAAGAATGAGATCAAAGTCAGCACCAGCAGCGGTAAAATCACCTTACATCTCCAGTCCAATCGTGAAGTGACTGTGGATATGGGTGAACCTGTGTTGGAACCCAAGGCCATTCCTTTTGAAGCGGATCAATTTGCGTCCGAGTACGACTTCGAAGCCAATGATCAGCAACTCACCCTCGGTGCCGTGAGCATGGGTAACCCCCATGGCGTATTGGTCGTTGATTCCGTTAAAACAGCACCTGTAGAATCACTTGGCCCAATCATCGAAAGTCATCCACGGTTTCCGCAGCGAGTGAATGTTGGCTTTATGGAAATTGTCAGCCGCAACGAAATTAACCTTAGGGTTTACGAGCGTGGCGCTGGGGAAACCTTAGCCTGCGGTACAGGCGCATGTGCGGCCGTGGTTTCCGGGCAATTACGAGATTTGCTCGATCCTGGTGTTAAGGTTAATCTACCAGGTGGTAGCCTGTTCATTGAATGGGCCGGCAAAGGTCACCACGTCAACATGACAGGCCCGGCAACGAGAGTCTTTGAAGGTCAGATTTATCTTTAAGTACGAAAATCACAGTACACAACTTCATCTGGCGGGCATTACAAAATAATAACGCAGAGCAGTAAGCATGACGGAACAGCTACAAGACATCACCGATCAACAGGTGGAAGACTACTTAAATAAACACCGGAACTTCTTTGTTGGACGAGACAAGCTCCTCTCCAAGATGCGTATCCCGCATGCTACTGGTGGCGCTGTTTCGTTGGTTGAACGTCAGCTTAATTTGTATCGTGAGCGACACACACAACTCGATCAACACATGCGCGACATGCTGACCATCGCCAGAGAAAATGATCGTTTGTTTGAGAAGACTCGACGCCTGGTACTCGATTTACTAGACGTTCAGTCATTGGACGATTTGTTCCTCTCGTTGGAAAACAGCATTCTTTACGATTTCGAACTCAATGCCTGTTCACTGTTTGCGTTTGGCATCAGTGACGATCAGCCAAGAGAACACAGCACCAACAGTTATATGAGAATTGTGCTGCAATCGGAACTGCCGGAAACCTTGGCACGCTGGGTTGCATCTGGTCAGCCTTACTGTGGCGTGTTGGACGAAGACTTAACCAAGTTCCTGTTCCCACAAGGATCGGATAAAATTCAATCCGCAGCAGTAACCCCCATCCGCCGAGGTCACGACCTGGGAATTTTTGCTATCGGCAGCGAACACGATGATCGATTCAGTGCAGGCATGGGTACGTTATTCCTGAATTACATCAGCGATGTATTGGCGCAAGTGTTACCACGCTTTGTACAACACGCATTGGACGAGCATTAAATGGCCGACAGCGTATTCAACTCCGCACTCAACGAGTTCTTACGCTATCTGACCGATGTTCGACAGGTCTCTCAACACACCATCAGTAACTATCGCAGAGACCTGACTCGTTTCATTCAATTCCTTGAAAGCCAAAAGCTTAAAGCTTGGGAACGGGTCGATGCAGGCCACATTCGTTTCTTCAGCGCATATTTAAAACGGCAGAACCTTTCCAGCAAAAGCATTCAAAGAAACTTATCTGCCTGTCGTAGTCTCTTTAGCTATCTCAATAAAGAGAACATTTGCAAAACCAATCCTGCGCAAGCCGTCAGTGCCCCCAAAGCCGATCGAAAGTTACCCGGCACCTTCGACGCAGATCAAATTAATGCCCTGTTAGATTTCATCCCAGAAGACTGGATCGAGTTTCGCGATAAAGCCATTATGGAACTGTTTTATTCATCCGGTTTGCGTCTCTCAGAGCTGGTAAGCCTTAATGTCCAGGACCTTGATCTCAGAAGCGGCCAATTGGTGGTCACCGGTAAAGGACAAAAGACACGCGCCTTGCCCATTGGCCGACATGCTGTTTCAGCGTTACAAGACTGGATTGAACAACGGCCATTGGACTCAGGACATGCCCTGTTTACTACACAACAAGGGCAGCGACTCAAGCAGCGTAGCGTTCAAGAGCGTTTAAAACACTGGGCAATGAAACAAGGCATATCAGGAAACCTTCATCCCCATAAACTCAGACACTCGTTTGCCAGCCACATGCTGGAATCGAGCAGTGATCTCCGAGCAGTCCAGGAATTACTCGGGCATGAAGATATTTCAACAACGCAAATCTATACCCACCTGGACTTCCAACACTTAGCCCAGGTTTACGATAATGCGCATCCCCGCGCGAAGCGCTCTAAAAAGTAAGCACTAACGATACAAAGGCCATCCAGTGATACAACTCATTACCTTCGACCTCGATAACACCCTGTGGGATTCCGATCCCGTTATTTTGTCGGCAGAGCAGGCCTGCTGGGATTTTCTATCCCAATATTACCCGAAGATAAATGATCACTTCACCAAGCTAAGTTTACGAAAGCTGAAGTTTGAATTGGCCGATGAGATTCCAGCTTTGGCACATCGCGTCAGCGAAATTCGCCGTTTTTGCCTGCAAAAAGCCTTGGAGCGAGCAGGCTATACCCAAGCTCAATCCGAAGAAGGCAGTCAATTGGCGTTTACAGCGTTTTTAACAGAGCGCCAAAACATTGAGCTCTACCACGATGCACTTGAAATGCTTAATGATTTAGCCAAGAGTTATCGCCTCGCAGCCCTGACCAATGGCAACGCCGATCTCAGCAAATTAGGCTTGGAAATGTTTGAATTTGGGCTTAACGCCGAGAATTTTGATGCCGCTAAACCTGAGCCCTTTATCTTTGAGGCCGCATTGCAACGCACAGGCTTACAGCCTCAACAAGTACTGCATATCGGAGACCACCAAGAGCACGATGTTTATGGGGCAGCTCGATTGAATATCCATACGCTGTGGTTTAATCAACACCATGAAATGTGGGAACGGGATGATTGCCAACCAGATCTGATCGCGTCCACACTGTCAGATATTCCCGAGCTAATCAACCAGTATCTTAAGACAATACCTTAAAACGACGTAACTGATCAGCTGCCTTTGATGCGATCCAGCGCCTGAACACGTCGAATTTCATTGTCTTCGAACAGGCGCGTTTGCAAGCTTTCTATTTGATCGGTCTGCGCCGCTTCCGAAAGACCTTCACTTTCGATTTCGGCCTTTTGATCAAGATAGTCCTGATACCTCGAGTCCCATTGCGCTTGCGCTGTCTCTACCTGCTGTAAGCGTGTCGCAGCGTCTTCACCTAGAACCTGCGCACGAGCTTGAAACACCTCTTCATCACTGGCTCCAGAGGCTTTTAAACTTGCCACTTCGACATTCAACTTTTGCATCTGATAATCGTCTTCTAAGCGCGGTTTAATGCTTTCAGGTGCGTCTTCCATCAGCTTCACTAACGCCTCTGATCGCTCAAGATCAGACAGCTCGGTATTGCCATTTAATGCCATTTTGTCGAGCATATAACGATCAAAATCTTCATTCTCACCAAAGAACGCACTCGCCGCCTCATCACCCAAATACTGAGTACGAAGACTACTCAACATATCCAGCCGAGCTCTATGTTGTGCCAGTGGTGAATCACCGTATTGAGATAAACCTTCTCCGACCTCTTGCTCTAGATCCAACAGCGCCCGTTTGAGTGCAATGTAGTTATTCAATAGCTGCACGGCTTCTTCTTTGGCTGGCGATTCCAGCCGGGATTCAATTAAGGCAACCATGCGATCAATAACTTGTTCTAAGCTTTCTTCACCCAGAGTGGATAGGAAGTACTCGAAGAAATCTTTATTGGCTTTGGACAGAATTAGGTGACCATCAGGGCCTACCTCAAACCCTCCATTAATATCCGTCCCCCTCAAAGAACGAGGTAACGACTGCAAGATTTCCTGCTCTCGTCGCAATTTCACCGTATCATTTGAGGTAATCTCTGCACGAACAACAGATTGGTTATCAACAATAACCTCAGGTGCAGGAGCCGACACATGGTTATCAGAAATGTAATTGAAATCGGACAGATCACGAACGTCTGGTTCGGACTGGGTAAACCAGAAACTTAATCCACCTAATGTCAGAAAAAGAAGAGCGAGAATAGAAAGGGTAATTCGCATGGGCTACTGCTCCACTGCCCAATGCGATGTAGCAAGCTAGATGGGGCGACTTCCGTATTTACTTTCAGGCTTTTTCGGTGGATCCGCCATAACGTTGGGTTCAACCACCGTTACTGCGCCTCCGGCCTTCAGAAAATTTTCGATATCGCTCTCCAACTGAGCTCTCAGGTCTACATGATTGGACCTTGATTTTTGTTGTTCGTCATTCGAGAAAAAATCTTTGTCGTTATAATTTGCCATAAACTTCCTCGCTTCTCCGTAGGCATTCAGTTACCAACTAAGCAATATTAAGTTATAGACAATTTTCTCGAATTTACTAAATGTTTGTACGATTTTAGAGTGATTTTCACTCAATTCAGACGTCTTCGTCCATCTCAGAATCGTCCATTACACCAAGCATCTGTTGCTTGAAGTCTTTGCTGACAGGCTGAGGGCCAATCCAGACTTTCAACAAGGCGTCATAGAAATCTTTGCCTTCCAGAACCGCATCCTCACGACCAGGCATATGAACTATTGTTCCTGTTCCAGGGACATAATCAATGGTCACTTCATCCCCTTTATGCAAACGGATGTCATCAAATAAAGACAAGAACAGGTCAATTTGAGGCTTTAAGACTTGATGCTCCTCCTTGCTGATATTGATAACCAAGGCTTCGTTCAAAGCATTAGCCACCTTCCGGGCACTTACGCGCTTAAGCAATACATGAAACATCATACGCTTATAAGTATCCGCACTGATGATGGTGTCGGGGTCTTGAGATGCTTCTTCCAGATACAAACCGCCAATGTAGACATCAACAATCAGGTATTTTTTCCTGAGCGCGGCGCCATTCAGAACCAACTGAGTCTGTCCACTTTCTAAAGAAACGGTATCCGCAACTTCCACATCAGAAATAAGCGCAGCATGGAGAGACCATGAACACAAAAGCACAATCACCAGGATCGCATTTCGAAACCAGAACATGAGAGGAACCTCGTTAGCATTTATTGTTATTATTTTCATGCGACATCTAACTACAGCCTTTAATCCAGCTTTATGACGCTTTGATTAATTTTCAAACACATTGTGCCCATGTGCCGACCGAAAGGACAGAGTATAACGACATTTTGTGACTGCAATCACATAGCAAGCGCCAAGATCCTAAGCTTATCCGACAACAGGTAAAGATCACTTGACGCAATTGGTTGGTACTATTGGTTGTTGCCAAAGTTATGCACCACCTCATATTCATCTGCTCAATGCAGATACGCACTTACCGACCTAGGCAGTACCGGACAGAAAACTGAGCTGAACCCGTTCTACTTCATCGCGCACATGCTGTTTAAGATAAGGTCGCTCCAACGCAAACACCTGGTAGATTCCACGACGAAGACGATCACGTGTAATCTGATCTTCCAGAGAGATATCATAATCAGCGGTTCGTAAATAAGTTGCCCAGGAAGTCGCCACTAACCAGCTATTAATAGCCAACGCCTTAATCTCTTCATCTGAAATTTCAATGATACCGGCACGTCGCAGCCCATGATAAATAGCTCCGACTTTTTCAAGACAGCGACGACTGAACTCTGTGTAACGCTCTCTCAGTCGCTCATCGTTATCGATGAAATAGGCCAGATCCCGATGTAAGAAACGAAACACCCACATACCTTCAAAAACCGCTTCCAGATAGTGCGCTTTATCTTGAATGGTTAGGTCATGATCGTCAGGAACGTCAAGTGTTTGATCCACCAGCTGTTCATATTCTTGGTAGATTTCATAAACAATCTCGGATTTATTCCGAAAGTGATAGTAAAGATTTCCCGGTGAAATCCCAAGATGCGCAGCAATATGATTGGTGGTGACATTACGTTCACCCTGTTCGTTGAAGAGCACCAAGGCCGCTTCGAGAATTCGTTCTTTAGTATTCATGTAATCGCTTAATTGCCTACATCACTAGGATAAGATTAGAGCCCAAGCTCTATCTTCACTTATCTTATCGCTAGGGTCAAAGCTTATGCTTGTGATTACGCTGACTCTCTTCATACCACTCACCCCGATTGAATATAAAATAAGCAAAACAGTTGCATTTCTCATTTAGAGCAATTACTCTAAACAACATACAGGGTAAATTTTGACGGTTTGTCGCATCCACGAGTTATTGAATAACCGTGATCTACAGCCTAGAGAGGAGCAATATTATGGTTGCCAACGTTGTTGCATTATCGGAATCAAAACGCGAAATTCAGAACCTAAATCAAGTACTTAGCACTCAAAAGCAAGCATTTCGAGAAAATCCAATGCCAAGTCTGAACGAACGTTTGGCCAATCTAAAACGCCTCAAGGCCATGGTATTGAAATATGAAAACGAAATTTGCGATGCCATCAATGCTGACTTTAGCAGCCGTTCAAAAGATGAAACGCTGATTGCAGAAATCATGTCGGTTGTCTCTGGTATCAACTATTGCATGAAGAACCTCAAACAATGGATGAAACCTGAAAAACGCCACGTCAATCTGCTCTTCCAACCAGCGTCTGCCAAAGTGGTTTATCAACCTAAAGGCGTTGTCGGAATTGTTGTTCCTTGGAACTACCCTGTGTTCTTATCGCTTGGCCCACTGTGCTTCGCTTTAGCCGCAGGTAACCGAGCTATGGTTAAGATGTCAGAGTACACACCTCGCACATCGGCGCTATTGGATAAGATCATTGGTGAAACCTTTGATAAGAGTTTAGTGAGTGTTATCACCGGTGAAGCCGATGTAGCCCAAGAATTTACCAAGAAACCGTTCGATCACATTCTATTTACGGGCTCAACGCTAGTCGGCAGCCATGTAATGCGTGCCGCAGCAGAGAATCTGACCCCTGTGACATTGGAGTTAGGTGGTAAATCTCCTGCGATCATTGCACCGGATGCACCAATGCACGATGCGGTTGATCGCGTGTGTTTCGGTAAGTCATTCAATGCAGGTCAAACCTGTGTAGCTCCGGACTATGTGCTGTGTCCAACTGATAAATTGGATGAATTTGTAGATTACTACAAAGAGACCTTTGCTCGTCTTTATCCATCGATTAAAGACAACCACGATTACACTGCGATTGTAGATGACCGCCAATATCAACGCCTCAGAACCTGGATCGAAGATGCACGCAGCAAGGGTGCACAAATCATCGAGATCAACCCAGCAAACGAAGACCTAAGCTCAGGAACACGCAAACTGCCGTTGCATATCGTGCTTAATCCAACCCCAGATATGACAGTGATGCAGGAAGAAATTTTTGGCCCCATCCTGCCAGTGATTACTTACAACAGCATGAATGAAGCGATCAACTTCATTAATGATCGTCCACGTCCATTAGCCCTTTATTACTTTGGCTACAACGTTGAAGAACAAGAGCATGTGTTGGCTAAAACGCACGCGGGTGGTGTGTGCTTGAACGATGCCATCATGCATGTAGCGCTTGATGATCTACCATTTGGCGGCATCGGCCCATCCGGCATGGGCGCCTATCATGGTCATGAAGGGTTCTTAACCTTTTCCCACGCTAAGTCAGTATTAAGTAAACCTCGCCTGAACAGTGGCAAACTGGCCTATGCCCCTTATGGGAAGATGATTCATAAAATGATTTATAAGTTCTTTATTCGTTAATCCGTTTCGAAAACCTCTGTCCCTGGAGTGTATGCCGACATCCACTGGGTGTCGGCATTTTTTTATCCCAATCCAGATAAGAGCAAACTAATTAACGAACTAAATCGATAAAAAAGTTACCAATCCTTTGATTTGGAGCGAGGAAACTCCTCTGAACTCTTACCAAGCGCAGTAAATTTCGGTAACATGCCCGTTCAAATCTACAGCGTTTATGCGGAATCATATATGAATATTGTCGTTTATCCGGGTACTTTTGATCCTATTACCAATGGCCATGCCGATTTGATTGAACGTGCAGCTCGCTTGTTCGACAAAATTATTGTGGCCGTCGCCGAAAGCCCGAAGAAACGTCCTACTTTGTCTTTGGATACTCGTGTTCAGTTAGCGCAAGAAATTACCGCGCATCTTGATAACGTTGAGATTGTAGGTTTTAGAAACCTATTGGCAGACTTTGTAACCGACGTGAACGCAAATGTTATTCTGCGAGGCTTAAGAGCTGTATCGGATTTCGAATACGAATTTCAGCTGGCCAATATGAACCGTGTATTAGCGCCGACTGTAGAGAGTATGTTTCTAACGCCAGATGAAAAAAATTCCTATATTTCATCTACACTAGTAAGAGAAATTGCCGCACTTGGTGGAGATATTTCAAAATTTGTTCACCCGAAGGTTGAACAAATTTTACGAGAGCACGTGAGCAAGAACTCAAATTGAAGCACTGCAGACTTTTAAATTTAGCGCTTCAATTTAAACTTTATACTGCCACATGCTTTCAACAGCCAAGTCGCAGGAGACTTCAGTATGTCGCTTCTAATTACTGACGAATGCATTAACTGTGACGTTTGTGAACCTGAGTGTCCTAACGCAGCCATTTATCCTGGAGATGTGGTCTATGAAATAGACCCTTCCATGTGCACTGAATGCGTAGGCCACTACAATGAACCTCAGTGTATTGAAGTATGTCCAGTAGATTGCATCCTTATAGATCCGGAAAATCCAGAAACCCAAGACCAGTTAATGGACAAGTTCAAGAAACTGACCGGAAACTAACACTATTGAATCGCTTGTTAACGCCCTCTGTTAAGCAGCACTTCATCTTCCTTATTTTTGTCAGTTTCGTCTTTAGCAATCCGGTCATTGCCTCCAACTCTGAGACACCACCTCAGAGTGCCATAGCATCGGCACATCCTCTGGCCACACAGGCTGGCATCAAGATTCTTCAGCAAGGTGGTAATGCCTTTGATGCAGCCATCACCGTTGCTTCTGTCCTAGCCGTGGTCGAACCTTACAGTTCTGGCTTTGGCGGTGGCGGCTTCTGGCTAATTCACGATGCAAAACAGCAGCGTAACGTGTTTATTGATGGTCGTGAAACGGCACCCCAAAAAGCCCATCCAAAGCTTTACCAAAACAATCAGAATGAAGTTATCCGCTCATTGTCCATCAATGGACCGCTCGCCGCAGGTATCCCAGGACAAGCGGCAGCATTAGCCCATCTCGCTAAGCATTACGGCAACCTCCCACTTTCTACAACACTATCAGATGCTATTCACTATGCCGAACAAGGCTTCCCTGTGGATAAAGTCTATCGGAAACTGGCTGCCTACCGCCTTAAAGCGATGCAGGAAGAAAGAACAACAAACGCAATCTTTTTAGTCGACGGAAAAATACCTGAGCTTGACCACCTCATTAAACAGCCCGCCTTGGCCCAAACCTTAAAGCGACTAGCTAAAGCAGGCCACACAGGTTTTTATCAAGGAGAAACAGCTCAGTATTTAGTAAAAAACATGACAGATCATGGTGGCATCTGGACATTAGAGGATTTAGCGAATTATCAAGTGATCGAACGCGCCCCCATTGAGTTTGATTATCAAGGTTATCATTTCATTTCTGCACCACCACCTTCCGCAGGTGGTATCGCACTGGCTCAAATGTTCGGCATGCTACAACACCATACCATGCCTCAACATCAAAGCGTCGAACAGATTCAGTTACTGGCCGAAGTAATGCGTCGCGCTTATCGAGACAGAGCTGAATACCTGGGTGATCCCGCGTTTACTGACATCCCCAGCAAATTAACGAGCAGCTCTTACCTCCAACAGCTCAGCAATTCGATCACACCGAACAAAGCAACACCGAGTAGCGAATTAAAACCTGTGCTTCCGCCTAATCAAGGAACCGATACTACGCATTATTCTATTCTGGACGACCAAGGAAACCGAGTGTCTGCCACGCTAAGCATCAACTTACCTTTCGGTTCAGCTTATACCGACCCAGATACTGGATTACTCTTGAACAACGAAATGGATGACTTCTCTAGCCAACCAGGCGTACCTAACAGTTATGGCCTAGTTGCAACTGAGGCGAATGCCGTAGAAGCAGGTAAACGACCATTATCCAGTATGACTCCTACCTTCATTGAAAGCCCAGATTCACTCGCCATACTTGGAACACCTGGTGGAAGCCGCATCATCACCATGGTCTTTCTAGGAGCCTTGGAACACCTCAATCAAGCGCCAGTGGAAAACTGGGTAAGTCGCCCGCGATTCCATCATCAATATTTACCCGATGTAATTCAACACGAGCCCGAAACCTTTAGTTCTGCAGAGAAGAAACAACTAGAAAGGCATGGCTATAAATTAAAGCCCGTTGGCCGAACATATGGCAACATGCAGGCCATACTCTGGAATCTAAAGGAAAAGAAAGTCACTGCAGCTTCCGATCCGAGACGAATCGGAAACTCTTTAACCTTAAACCATTAAACGAAGGGCTCTACTAAAAAGCATAGACCAGCATAGCTTTGGCAGTTAATGCTGTAAAAGTATAGTCTTTGGTTAGGTAACTGGTCGCGTTTTGACTAGTAGAAGCCTCTAAGTTAAATGTTGTTATATCTAGCTCAGTTCTAATCCGGAAGTTTTGGTTGATATAGAACTGACTTCCTCCGCCTAAGATAAAAGATTCCGATGTCTGGTCTTCACCCACTCCGAACTGAGCTTGTCTGTACGAAAAGTCCGATTCGCCAAATCCCAACTTACCATACAAATCCAACTTCCCTAAAAAAGTTTCTTCGAAGGGTAAAGCCATCAAACCTGAAATATGCCATGCTTGCATATCAACATCACTTAATGAATCCACACCGTATTCATTGTAATCATAATCCTGGTAACTCCATTCTATTGAAAAGTTGTTGGAGAATTTATAACCAGCAACAAAGCCGTATGCGGTGCCAGAATCATCCCAATCACCATTGCCCTGATTATCTTCAATAAAGCCATCGTCATAAAACTTAGTGATACCAGCACCAATGCCAACATATGGGCCCATTTCGGCATGAACAACAGATGCGAAAGGCAAAATAGAAACAAGTGATAAGCAGGCCAGCGTTCGAGTAGTTATCATTATTTTTCTCCTTAAGTGCGAACGCTGGCTATTGTCACACAGAAAAAAGGCCTCTTACGAGGCCTTTTCCACAATTTTTTGGCTTACAGAATATTATTCAGCAGGCGCTTCTTGTTTTACCACTTCATACTTTCGCTCTGGCGTGGAACAACCAAGACAACGAATAAAGGTCATTTTAGCTGGCTTCACAACCAATTCATCCGCTGCATCCTCTAAATTTCCACCTAACAATGAAAACGGAGACGTTACTATGAACACAGCCGTACCCAAGATAGTCAAACCAAGCATAATAGGGCGAACCACAATGCCATCAAGCACCATTTCAGCCGGGCCAGGTTCATTCAGTTGCTTTTGCTTAGATATAGAATTTGCCATCGCCTGAGTTGGCAACATAAGCTGAATCATCAGCACAGACATAGCTAAGAATTTGGCAATTCGGGTAAATAATGTGTACATAGTTCTTATATTCCTTCAATCTGTACTCGGTGACATCTAGAAAACTAGTTCATCCCCTAAATAATTATGAACTAATAATAGGCCTTAAAAAGAATCTTTGTCAGCTTTTTTAGCGACCTTTTTGGCATTTTGGACAATAAACGCTAGATCGGCCCTGCATACGGATTTCTTCTAAGACGTCACCACAAACATAGCAACTTTCTCCTGCGCGACCATAAACTTGTAACTCCTGTTGAAAATACCCGGGCTTACCGTCACCACCAACAAAATCTTTTAAGGTAGTACCGCCCTCTTGAATCGCTTTACTCAACACCTTTTTAATACACAACACTAAACGTTGATAGCGAGTATAACCTATGGCATTGGCACTCAATGACGGTCTGATTCCAGCCATGAATAAAGCTTCATTGGCATAGATATTACCGACACCGACCACCACCTTGTTATCCATGATCAGCTGTTTCACTGGAACCGTTCGCTTTTTGCTCTGTTTGTGCAGGTAATAGCCCGTGAACTTATTTGATAACGGTTCTGGCCCTAAATGCTTTAGGTAATCTGATTCTTCAACGTTCTCAAGCCATAACACCGCACCAAATTTTCGAGGGTCATTGTATCTCAGAGTTACGCGCTTCTTACCTTTTTTACCTTCAAATACGATATCAACATGATCGTGCTTGACTGCAGGCACATCGTCTTTCAACACGCGTAAACTGCCTGACATTCCAAGGTGAATCAGTAACGTGCCATGCTCAAACTCTAATAGCAGATACTTCGCACGGCGATTTACCGCCAATAGTTCACGCCCAACCAACTGAAATTCTAAAGAATCAGGAACAGGCCAACGCAATTTGGACTCTCTAACAACAACAGAGTGAACCGTCTTATGAATAATATGAGGACGAATTCCCCTTCGTGATGTTTCAACTTCAGGTAATTCAGGCATAACACGTCTCTCAAATAGATAGGCGTAACAAGCTAAGTTACGGCCGTATGAACTGGGAATTCAGCACAATGACGTTACTATTTCGTTTCACTGTATTTCTGAAATAGTTGCACCTCACTCAGGTAATTGCCACTGAATAGGCGACTGACCACGCTGAATTAAATACTGATTTAACGTTGAGAAATGTCGGCATCCCAAAAAGCCACGATGTGCTGACAATGGTGAAGGATGGGTCGTTTCAAGCACCAAGTGTTTCGTTCTATCCACCTGCTTCCCCTTTTTCTGAGCATGGCTGCCCCACAATAAGAACACCAGTCCTTCGCGATTATCGCTTAACGCCTGAACGGCTTTATCGGTAAAGTATTCCCAACCCTTGCCCTGATGAGCTGCCGCTTGCCCTTGCTCAACCGTTAACACACTGTTCAGTAACAAGACACCTTGTTTAGCCCAACTTTCAAGGTAGCCATGAGTCACAGGGTGAATATGCAAATCCGCTTCCAGCTCTTTGTAAATATTTCTTAAAGAGGGCGGAACCGCCACACCAGGCTTTACAGAAAAACTTAAACCATGAGCTTGGCCTGGACCATGATAAGGGTCTTGCCCTAACACCACCACCTTAACCTGATCGAACGGGGTATAGTTAAAAGCATTAAAACAATCATCAGACTCAGGATAAACCACCGCACCAGCGCGTTTCCGTTCCTTTAAAAAAGATCGTAGTTGTTGCATATAGGGTTGTTCAAATTCACCACCTAAATGATGCATCCAACCCTGTTCTAGATTTACTGAAGACACTCTTTTCTATCCTGCTGTTTATTGTTTTCAGGGCAATATCTTACATTCTTTAGTAATGCCCACCCACATACCTTTGATCATGCTGATACTATACTCAATAATGTTTCTCATTTGATCATAGATTCCGGTTGATTCTTATAGTGAAATCAACGTATAACAGAGGCATTCTACCTCTCATTTCAAGGCTAGGACGGCCACTTATTATAAGGAAGTAGGTAACGATGTGGAGTCTCGATAATCATTATAAGGTTTATAAAGACTTACTTAACGGCCGAGTCAAATTACCTTCACTCAGCAAGCACTTCATTACGCTGAAAACAGAGGTTGATGATCTATCGAAACTGTCCCCCCTAAATTCTCATCCGGCAATTCTTGAGAAGTTATCAGCCGATCCTGACTTATGTCAGTTACTGGTAAATGCCGCCAACTTTGATCGATATTACGGAGCGCCAGCGCTAAGCACCATAGAACAAGCGCTGGAAAACCTATCCGCAGCCCAGGTGTCCGAATTCATTACACTGTTCGGTATTCGCAACCTAGTGTTAACAGACAACCTACCTGCAAAACATACAATTCGCCAACTGTGGGAAGAAAGCCTACAAATCGCTTCT
This sequence comes from Litoribrevibacter euphylliae, assembly GCF_042646085.1. NCBI lineage: Bacteria > Pseudomonadati > Pseudomonadota > Gammaproteobacteria > Oceanospirillales > Oceanospirillaceae > Litoribrevibacter > Litoribrevibacter euphylliae. The sequence continues at coordinate 165,466 of NZ_JBHRSZ010000007.1, forward strand.
ATATGTACAGCACTCTATACCCGCTTGGGGCAATATAACCATATGCCTGCAGAACCCAGCATGTTGGCTGGCTTAGTTTATCATTTAGGTACTATGTTGCTGATCAACAGCTTTCGCAATAAAGGACTTGCCACACCGAATCTGCAAGACGCTCAAAACATTCCCGCACCACTGGCCAGTAACATGTCTTCTTTAGCAGCCATTCAATGGCGGTTGCATTCGTCAGTCTGTGAATGCGCACTGCAACGCAATTACTTCCAGGAAGTTAATCGCCAACCGTTCAGCATGATCGACATTTTTCACATGGCCATAACCCATCATCAAAACTACAACAAACAAAACCCGAACGTTGTAGCCTTAAAAGACAGTCTGCCGTTTATTAAAGCGGTTAAAGAAAAACTAATTCGAGAAGAAGCCCAACACTTTACACAAATGGTCGATGGCCACGCATTAATCATCTTCCGAGGCCTATCGCCTCTGATCAACAAATTTCCCATTACCTCCTTTTCAGCTAACTACTCACCCAACTACCGTCAGTTTGGATAAGTTCAATCTATAGAACCACTTTGTGCAGCTCTTCTACTGACAGATTTGTTGGTAAAACTGCTTTTTGTTTTCAAACGAATGTTTTAGTATGAAGTGCATGTCTAATAATTATTCATGACAACTAGAAAAAATAATAACAATAAATAAAAAGAACAAACGCACTTGGGAAAGTGAATTATGTGGCGCTCAGGCATTCAATTTAAGGTTTATCAGGACATTCTCGCCGGGAAAATAAAGCTTCCGAATTTACCCGACACCACCATGAAGTTAAGACATACCTTAGCCAACCCCAATTTCCGGGTTAAGGATCTGCTACCGCCATTACACGCCAACCCTGAAATCGCCTCGGTTATTATGCAGGCAGCCAATTCAACGGCTTTCTATGGCACCAGACCCTCTTCCGATCTTAACGGCGCCATCATTCGTCTAGGCACAACCTCGGTGACCTCCATTGTACTGACGCACTCAATGGAAACGACCTTCGTTAAACGCAGTTTACCTTCCCGTCATGTCATTCGTGCATTGTGGCAAGAAAACTTACGTATCGGCAGTTTGAGTTCAGCCATTGCCAGTCGCATTGCGGACTACGGCGTACGAGTGGATGCTGACTTAGCACTGTTAGCCGGTTCCATGTACCACGTGGGCACCTTGATGTTGCTGTCCTATTTGCAGAACAACAAGATGGCGGTTCCGTCCCCAGAGGAAATAGACGACATTCCGTCTCAGATATCATCCAACATTGGGGTCGTCCTCGCCAAACATTGGCAGATGGATGAGCAGGTCGTGAATTGCATCCGCCATCGAGATCAATTTGAAGAGCTGACGTCCGGACCATTCAATCTGGTGGATGTGTTCCAGTTCGCCACCTTAATTCATCGTATTAGAGACAAGAACGATCTTAGTCTGCCTCAATTGGAAAAAACTGTGCCTGTTAAGAAAGCCGCATTACACGGCATTTTGGGAGAATCATTAGATCACTTCGTTACGTTAGTCGATGCCAAAGCCAACTTATTACTTAATACCTTATCCGGTAAAGGCAATGCAATGGAACAACCCCCTGTCACGTCTGCGGCCGACCGCTATGGACTTACCAGCCAATCATCAACATCCGACTCGCAGTCGTCAGGAAAAGTTACACCGATCAGTGCCGCTCGCCGATACTGCGCCTGATAACACCGTCGATGTCTCGCGCAAGGGTCGAACGCCAAATTCGGCGTTTGTTATGAATATCCTATGAAGCTAGGGATTTTCACTTGTTCCAAGTCTAACCCCCCCTTAGAATTTCACTCATTACATCGTATCAATAGATTCCTTCATCAGAATACTCTTATAAGGACACCCCATGTTTCTTGGCGTTGACACTGGCGGCACATTCACTGATTTCGTTTTATTTGATGGGCAGAGCATCCAAGTTCATAAAGTCCTCTCAACGCCAGATTCGCCCGACCGCGCAATATTACAAGGTATTCAGGAACTCGGCCTTACGTCTCTCATAAAAGAAGGCAAGATCATTTTAGTTCATGGCAGTACCGTGGCGACCAATGCGGCGCTTGAAGGGAAGGGCGTACGAACCGCCTACATTACCAATCATGGTTTCAAAGATACCCTGAGCATTGGTCGCCAAACTCGTAAAGAACTCTATAACTTGACTCCCAGTGAACAGGCCCCGCCAGTCTCAAAAGCGTTATGCCTAGAAACCGGAGGTCGCCTTGACGCAAATGGAGAGGTGTTCGATCCGTTAACCGAGGCTGATGTAGAAGAAATCAAAGCCCAACTTAAGACACTTAATCCCGAGGCCGTGGCCATTAATTTCTTATTCTCCTTCTTGGATGATCGCCATGAAAAAGCGCTGGAAGAGGCCATCAAAGACGATTACTACGTCAGTCGTTCATCCTATGTTCTGCCGGAATATCGTGAATACGAACGCGGTATGGCCACTTGGCTGAACGCTTGGTTAGGGCCTTTAGTATCAAACTACCTTACACAACTCAGTGACAATGTCGCTCCGACACCGCTTTCGATTATGCAATCCTCTGGCGGCACCATTGATGCTTCCCAGGCAGCTAATCGCGCCGTCAACCTGTTATTGTCTGGACCTGCAGGAGGATTAGCCGCCGTCCGCGCCTTGGCCAAAGACATCAATGAAGAGCGCTTACTGACCTTTGATATGGGCGGAACCTCCACCGACGTCGCAGTCATCGACGGTGATATTCGTTTGACCAATGACGGACACATTGGAGACTATCCGGTCGCTGTTCCCATGGTCGACATGCACACCATTGGCGCTGGCGGTGGCTCAATTGCCTATATCGATCAAGGCGGTCTCTTGCAGGTTGGGCCCGAATCCGCTGGCGCCTTTCCCGGTCCGGCGTGTTATGACCGAGGCGGAGAACAGCCAACGGTGACCGATGCGAATACCGTGCTAGGACGACTTCGCCCGGAAGCTTTTCTTGGCAAACAAATGACCCTGGACCTCGAAAAAGCTCGTCAGGCGGTCAGCACCCTTGCAGAACCACTAGGGCTCACCGTAGAACAAGCTGCGTTAGGCATATTAACCATTGCCAATGAACACATGACACGCGCACTGCGAAACATTGCCGTAAAGCGCGGTGAAGATCCCAGGGCATTTCGTCTAACCTGCTTTGGTGGTGCAGGGGGCTTACATGTCTGTGACATTGCTGAATCACTCAACATTAAATCAGCGCTTGTTCCTCGACTCGGCGGGGTATTGTCTGCCTACGGCATGTTGGTTGCACCCCACGAACGGCAATTATCCAAGACCGTCAATCAAGATTCATCGTCTCTAAACTGGGACAAGCTCACCGAAACCATCGATATCTTGGCCGAGCAGGGCAAATCCCAACTGCTCTCTGAGGGTGTTCAGCAAAATCAGTTAGAGCAACACATCTCGGCAGATCTTCGTTATCAAGGGCAATCGTTTACGATTAACCTTCCGATAGGTCCTAAAGAGTCCATCATTGAACGTTTCCATCAAGCACACCAAGCTCGTTTTGGGCACAGCATGGAAATGAATGTTGAATTAGTGACGCTAAGGGTACGCGTCTTTGCCTTCACCCACAGCATCAGCATGCCACTATTAACGAGTGCTGAAGAGGGTACAAAGAGCACCCCCAAAACACCAGCTCCAGATGGGCTGGTAGATCTCTATCAACTCTCAGATAAAGTGCCTCGCTATCAACGAGATACACTGGCAGCCGGCTGTATCATTAGCGGGCCCGCGCTGATCAGCGAACAGGTCTCTACTACACTGATAAAACCTGGCTGGACAGCCACGGTCAGCAAGCATGGACACCTTTTATTGGAGCAGCATTAGTAGCTAAGGCAATGACAGAGTTAATCATCTACGGTTTGGATTTATTCGGGGTTGCGGTGTTATCGGCATCCGCCACCTTAGCTGCACGCGGCAAGGGCATCGACTTTTTCGGTCTGATCGTATTGGCTTTGGTGACCTCTGTCGGCGGCGGCACATTCCGCGATCTTGTGCTAGGGAACACCCCTGTATTTTGGGTGAAGAACAACATCTATGTATTCGTAGTGCTGTCATCTGTGATGCTGACGGTGTTATTCGCCAACCACATCCACCGTAAGCGCCAATGGTTGCTTTACATGGACGCCATCGGTCTAGCGACCTTTAATCTTATCGGTATTCAAGTCGCTCAATCTCTGGATGTCAGCCCAACCATTTGCATCATCATGGGAGTCATGACAGGCACGGTCGGAGGAATGATTCGGGATGTGCTGACCAATGAAATTCCACTGGTTCTACGAGAAGAGATTTACGCGTTAACTGCGATTGCTGGCAGCCTGTGTTATTTCTTAACCGAAGCCATCCTTGATGAAGAATGGCGACTGTTAATGACGTTCTGCATTACTTTCGCGTTGCGCACTGTCGCTATTCGCAAGCATTTGAGTCTGCCAACTTTCAGCACGAAAGGTTAATACAAACCCAACTTACATGCTTTGTGACTGGACGTAGTGCACCACACCGTCCAGGAACATTTGTACAGAAACCATCACCAAGATCATCCCCATCAAACGCTCAATGGCCGCCAGACCACGTTGTTTCAGCAATTTAAACAACGGCTTGGAGGCCAGCAGAATAATCGATGTTAATAACCAGGCACAGAATAACGCCAACGCCCACTCCAATTGGCGCTCCGGTTCGTTATTCACAAACAAGATCAGCATCGCCAATATCGAAGGACCGGCAATCATCGGGGTTGCCAGTGGTACAATGAAGGGCTCGCCTTCCGGTTGCGCGCCCATGACACCACCACGCCCAGGAAAGATCATTCGAATGGCAATGATAAACAGAATAATACCGCCGGCAATGCTGACGGATTCTTGTTTAAGACTTAATGCATTGAGAATCGCCTGACCCGCAAACAAGAACAGCATCATGATTGCCAAAGCAATCAATAGCTCCCGACGTAATACTGCTGAACGACGCTCTTCCGGCACCGACTTCAGGATCGACATGAAAACAGGCAAATTCCCCAACGGATCCATAATCAAAAACAGCATCAGAAACGCATTGAGAAATTCCATATTCACCTCAATCAATTCATTCTCAGGAACAGTGTAGACAAACTCTGGGTAACAGAGAGAGATTAACGCGTATTATAAATCGCAGAAACGAAAAAACCCGGCATAAAGCCGGGTTCTCGCTGGAAGCTTAAATCTTACTTGATTTTAGCTTCTTTGTAGATCACGTGCTTACGAACAACAGGATCGTACTTTTTAAACTCCAACTTGTCTGGAGTGTTACGCTTGTTCTTGTCCGTAGTGTAGAAGTGACCAGTACCAGCAGATGAAACTAGCTTGATTTTATCACGCATGGTTCAGGCTCCTTAAATTTTTTCGCCACGAGCACGAAGGTCAACAAGTACAGCCTCGATGCCCTTCTTATCAATGATGCGCATACCTTTAGTAGATACACGTAGCTTAACGAAACGCTTCTCACCTTCAACCCAGAAACGGTGCGTTTGCAGGTTTGGCAAGAAACGACGCTTGGTTTTGTTGTTTGCGTGTGAAACGTTGTTACCAGTGACTGGACGCTTACCAGTTACTTGACAAACCTTAGACATTGTTTCGCCTCCAACGAATTAAATTCGTCGTCATAAATTCTGTTAACTAATGATGCCTCTGTATATTAAACCGTCGAATTTCAGTCAATCCGACTAATATTTTGGGCGCCGACATAAATCGAGCGGGCATTTATACCAGAGCGACTACCCAATAGCAAGTTTTATTGCGTATTTCCTGTACAAATGGGTAGATTACCATGGAATTCAAGACAGAGGGTCGCTTCATTGTTCTCTGATGGTTCTCTGGTCAATTTGATCGATTAAAACGTTATTTATTAAAAGAACATCCTCACAGAAGACCCCGTTCCGCAAAACTCACCAACTCAAGATCTCCCACCACAAAATGGTCCAACACTCGAACCTCAATTAACGACAACGCCTGAATTAATTGCTGCGTGATTTGACGATCCGCTTCGCTGGGTTCGGCAACGCCACTGGGGTGATTGTGCGCAAAAATCACGGCACTGGCAGATAGTTCCAAGGCACGGCGCACCACCTCTCTGGGATACACACTGGCAGCATTCACCGTTCCCCAAAACATCCGCTCAAATGCAATCACTCGATGCTGATTATCCAGAAACAGACAGGCAAAGACTTCCCGCACCTCATCTCGTAATTCGCTAGCGATGAGCTCTCGCGATTGACTGGGTGAGGTAAGTGACTCCCCTCGGTTTAATCCTGTCGCCAACACCCGTTTACTCATTTCCATTACAGCCTGCAGCTGTACATATTTGGCTTGCCCTAAACCATGGGACTGGCAAAAGCGCTCCTGAGACGCTTTCAGCAACACGCGCAAGTCGCCGTATTCGCCCAATAATTCCCGGGAAAGATCCAGAGCTGTTTTTCCTTTCACTCCGGTTCTTAAAAAGATCGCCAATAATTCAGCATCCGATAAAGCATCGGCACCGCGTTCCAACAGTTTCTCTCGGGGGCGCTCGGCCAACGGCCAATGAGTAATTGCCATAATTTATATTTTCCTTATTTAGCTCGATCCTTGTCATACCCTGTTAGTCAGTATCAGCTTGGGTTAACAGAGAACATCCGCTTATTGTCTGAATTTATCCTCAGCCGTGATATATTTTGCTCTTTTAGATCATAGATAGGACGGACTACTCGAATGAACTCAGGAAATCTTCTGTCTCGTTTGCAAAACAAACGCATTCTATTAGGCATCACTGGCGGGATTGCCGCCTACAAATGCGCCGAACTTGTCCGTCACTACAAAAAAGCCGGCGCCGAAGTACATGTGGTAATGACTCGTTCAGCTCAAGAATTTGTGACGCCTCTAACGCTGCAAGCGTTGTCGGGGAATCCGGTTCATACCAGTCTGTTAGATCCCGAAGCCGAAGCAGGCATGGGCCACATCGAACTGGCACGATGGGCCGATTTAATGGTCATCGCACCTGCTACAGCAAATTTCTTGGCAACCTTAGTGCAAGGCAAGGGGGATGATTTACTCAGCACCATTTGCCTCGCAACCAATGCCCCGATCGCACTCGCCCCCGCCATGAATCAACAGATGTGGTTCAGTCCGGCGACACAAAACAACCTATCTCAGCTCAAAACCATGTTTGATCCCGAGCGCTTAATCTGGATGGGACCAGCCGAAGGCGAGCAAGCGTGTGGTGATGTTGGGCCTGGGCGTATGTTAGAGCCGGAACAAATTCTTGAACTCAGTGCAGCCTACTTCGAAGAAGGAGCCTTCACAGGAAAACATATCGTTATCACTGCCGGCCCAACCCAAGAAGCCATTGATCCTGTTCGCTACATTTCTAATCACAGTTCCGGGAAGATGGGGTATGCCCTGGCGCAAGCAGCGGCAAATCAAGGCGCTCGTGTGACTCTGATTTCAGGCCCAACCAATTTACCTTGCCCTGAACGCGTCGAGCGCATTCAAGTGAAGAGCGCAGAGCAGATGCTCGAAGCCAGTTTGCAGCAGATCGGCGAAATGGATATTTTCATTGCATCTGCAGCTGTCGCCGACTATCGTCCGTCCGAAATCGCCGAACACAAGATCAAAAAGGTTGATGGTGAAGAACAGATGATCATCAAACTTGTCAAAAATCCGGACATCGTCGCGACCATCGCACAACATCCGGAACGCCCATTCACCGTTGGTTTTGCGGCAGAAACCCAAGAGGTTGCGCAATACGCACAAGCGAAGCTGGCGCGCAAAAAACTCGATATGATTGTGGCGAATGACGTCTCTAATACCAACATTGGTTTTAACAGTGATAATAACGCCGCCACTATCTTCTGGGCTCAAGGCAGTCACGACTTAGACTTCATGTCCAAGAGCAACATGGCCAATGAAATCCTGGCCTGCATAAAAGCGCAACTGTCGTAAGGGCTCACTATCATTACAACGCCAAGCAAATCACATGTTTAACTAACTGATTCGGCTACAAAATCATACAATTTTGGGCATTCATTTTTCGATCCAAAATGAAATACTACTCACACTTTGAACATTTAAGGGTACATTTATGTCAGTCACCGTTGACCTGAAAATTTTAGACGACCGTTTGGGCCACTCCATTCCAATGCCAACGTACGCTACGGATGGCTCTGCAGGATTGGACTTACGCGCCTGTCTAGAAGAAGCGTTGACGCTTAATCCTGGCGACACACATCTAATTCCAACCGGCATGGCCATTCATCTCGACGATCCTGGGTTGGCAGCGATGTTGCTACCGAGATCAGGGCTTGGCCATAAACACGGTATCGTATTGGGCAATTTAGTGGGTTTAATCGATTCAGACTACCAAGGACAACTGATGGTATCTGTATGGAACCGGGGCAACACTGCCTTCACCATCGAAGTGGGTGAACGTATTGCACAGATGGTCATCGTTCCGGTAGTCCAGCCAGAATTTAAGATAGTGTCTGATTTCGATGAATCCGACCGTGGCGAAGGCGGCTTTGGCAGTACAGGTAAACACTAATCATTAACACCCAATACACACCATTCACATTGAAGTGGTTTGTATATTTACCCAGCGATTAGGGATAAGTAATTTAGACAGTAAATAATAAGCTATGCTTATCCCTTACACGGACTCAGTAACTACGCAATTAAGGACGGTAACGTGGGCCTGTTTAAGAAAAAAGACGCAGATACAGACATTCAGCAACCAGAGAAAACACCCAAGCCTGCAGCCACTAAGAATAAGCAAAAGAGTGGGCTCATCGGCCTTGTTACCTTGTTAACAGGCTTCATTCTCGTTGCCATTGTTATCAGTACCGGCGTACAGTTTTTTAATGCCAGCCAGGCCAATCAACGACATCTGATAGAGACTCAAAACGCACTGGGTCAAACTTATCTGAATCAACTGAATGCCAACCTGACTAATATCCAGCAATCAACCGAGCAAACTGCGGCTCAGGAAAGTCTGTTCTTGCTCTTAAGAGTTCAAGACAAAGCCTTGAAACAACGGACGGAACAACAAATTACGGCGACCCTGCCATTTGCTAAGAAAACACGCATTATTCCGGTAGGACAAGCACAGCTCGATACTCAATCTGAAATGCCATTGACCTTTGCCGGACTAGATATGGTCAAGCGATTAGAAAAAGGACAGTCCGTTCCTTTAGAGTTCCATCGCCTGAACAACACCTATTACCTGCAAAGCATTGCGCCGATTAAAAACGATCAAGGGCGAATGGTTGCTTCGTTATTGGTGACCTATGAAACCGTTGCCATTTTTGGGGCTTTCTTTGAAATGGACACGTCACTTGGTGAGTTACTGATTGAACAGACCTTTTCCAACAACGCACCGACCATGTTGTTTGCACAAGGGGAAGGCAACAAGGATAAGCTAGCATTCAGCAAAGCCTCTAACGTTCCCCATCTGACACTGACCTATAAAATCTCCAGCACTCAAATCAATCAGCCACTGATTAATCAAAATCAAACCTTCATTGCGGGCTTGATTGCGATTTTGCTAGTACTGGTGGGTATGGCTATGTTCCATTATGTGATGAACAGCCGTCTAAATAAGAACATGCACTTGTTGTCAGAGTTCACACTCTCAATTGGAAGTGGCCGAAAACCTAAAATACCAGACTTCACATTGGGCCAATTTACGACCTTTGCTCAGGCTCTGTTCCAACAAACCCGTCGCAGTAATTCCAGTCTTGAGGAAAGCATTATTCCCGATGCTTTCTCTAACTCAACACCAGAACATTACGAAGAGTCCAACGACCTGCACCTCGACCTGGATCTCGATGAAGAGTCCATGGAACTTGAAGAAGCCGAAGAAGGTGCAATTTCGCAGCAAATTTTCCGAGCCTATGACATTCGTGGCCGCGTTTCCGACCAGTTAACGCCGGAAGCAGTTGAGTTAATAGGCCAAGCCATAGGCAGTGAGGCTTATGAGCGTGGACAACAAACCATTTATGTTGGTCACGATGGACGGTTATCCAGTCCCGATCTCGCTAATGCCCTAATCCATGGACTGAAGTCCACGGGTCGAGATGTCATCGATATCGGCCAGGTAGCGACACCTGTAGTGTACTTTGCCGCGTACACCCAAGACTCAAACTCCGGCATCATGATTACCGGCTCTCATAACCCACCGGAATACAATGGCATCAAAGTCGTGATTGATGGCGAGCCATTGCATGAAGACGGGATTCATCGCTTGTATAACCGCATTGTCGAAAACGACCTGCTGTCCGGTGAAGGAACTTATCATAAGATCAACCTCGACCAGGAATATATGGATCGCGTGATCTCTGATATTGCCGTCGCTCAGCCACTGACTGTCGTGATTGATGCAGGCAACGGGGTTGCAGGCCAATATGCACCCAAATTGTTTGAAGCCATCGGCTGTGATGTCATTCCCCTGTATTGTGATGTTGATGGTAACTTCCCGAACCATCACCCTGATCCAACCATTGAAAGCAACCTGAGCGATTTAATTGCTACGGTGCAGGGCAAACATGCCGATCTCGGCATTGCATTTGACGGCGACGGTGATCGCATCGTCGTTGTCGATAACGAAGGACACATCATTCAGCCTGATCAGTTGATGATGCTGTTTGCTAAAGATGTATTAAGCCGTTGTCCAGGCACCGACATTGTTTATGATGTGAAGTGTTCAAATAAATTAGGGGCGTATATTAGCCAACATGGCGGTCGCCCTGTGGCCTGGAAATCCGGTCACTCCTTAATTAAAACCAAAATGCTGGAGCTTGGTGCGACCTTTGGTGGTGAAATGAGCGGCCACCTGGTCTTCAACGAACGCTGGTATGGCTTTGATGACGGTCTTTATGCGGCTGCACGGTTATTGGAACTGCTCAGTACCGACAATCGTCCTGTTAACGAAGTCTTTAAAGACTATCCTTTAGGCTTGATCACACCGGAATATCACATCGAAACCAGTGAACACGCCAAGTTTGAAATCGTCGCCCGGCTTAAAGACTTGCTTAGCTCTCCTGCCGCGACGTTGACTGAAATTGATGGCGTACGAGTGGATTATGACAATGGCTGGGGTATTGTCCGAGCCTCCAACACCACGCCGTCACTGACACTGCGCTTCGAGGGTGACGATCAAGACACCCTCTCGATGATCATGGATCAATTCAAGGATGCCATTACTCAAGTGGATCCAGCGTTGCAAATTCCATTCTAAGGGGGTTTAATCCCCCTCCCAACCGAATCAAACTATTATCGTAGCCAACCTGAGTTTCAGGAGTCATCATGACCCTCGACAGAGCACAAGCACTTAACACAGCCCAAGTACTTAGTACCGCCCTTCCTTATATCCAGAAATTTACTGGTAAGACACTGGTAATCAAATACGGCGGCAACGCCATGGTCGATGAAGAATTAAAAACCCAATTTGCCCGTGACATCGTGTTATTAAAAACCGTGGGTATTAACCCTGTGGTTGTACACGGCGGTGGCCCACAAATTGGCGACCTCCTGGAAAAGCTGAATATTGAATCCAAGTTCATCGACGGTATGCGCGTAACCGACAGCGCCACCATGGATGTGGTTGAGATGGTGTTAGGCGGTCAGGTGAATAAAGACATTGTGAACCTGATTAACAATGAAGGCGGCAGTGCTATCGGTCTGACAGGTAAAGACGGTAAATTAATCACCGCTGATAAGCTGAAAGTGTCTCGCAAATCACCCGAGATGCAACAGCCTGAGATCATCGATATAGGCCATGTTGGACAAGTTCGTTCCGTCAATACCGACCTGATTAACATGTTGGTAAACAGTGACTTTATTCCCGTGATTGCCCCCATTGGGGTCGATGAAAAGGGCCAGTCCTATAACATCAATGCGGATTTGGTCGCCGGTAAAGTTGCTGAAATTCTAAAAGCAGAGAAACTGATGCTACTGACCAACACACCAGGTTTGCTGAACAAGCAAGGCGATGTGTTAACCGGCCTGAATGCCAAACAGGTTGATGACCTGATCGCCGACGGCACCATTTATGGCGGCATGCTTCCTAAGATTCAATGTGCTCTTGATGCCGTGAGAGCTGGCGTGAAGCGCGCGCATATCATTGATGGACGCCTCTCCCATTCAATACTATTGGAAATTTTTACCGATCAAGGTGTTGGCACCCTGATCACCAACGAGAACCTGAGCTAATTGCAGGCCGTGCAGCATTCGGAGACATGCCATCGAATGCTGCCTTTCTCGAAACGCTTTAGAACCGAACACATGAAAAAGACTCGCTGACGCCTTATGGCTAGGCATTCAAAAAAGATAAGTTCCAAGCTGTAACGTTCACTATTCCGATCAAGGACACTTAATCTATGACAGACACCGCCAAGAAACCCTCGCGTAAGTTGCAAATTCTGGAAGCTCTGGCAGCCATGTTAGAAAGCAGCCCAGGCCAAAGAATTACCACTGCCGCACTTGCGAAAGAAGTCGGGGTTTCAGAAGCAGCGCTTTACCGCCACTTTCCCAGTAAAGCTCGCATGTTTGAAGGCCTGATCGAGTTTATTGAAGAAACGCTGTTTTCAAACATCAATCGCATTATGCAAAACGAGACCAGCACTCTCACGCGTTGTGAAAAGGCGCTTAGCCTAATTTTAATGTTTGCTGAGCGTAATCCGGGCATGTGCCGAATTCTTAATGGCGAAGTGTTGGCTGGCGAGAAACCTCGCCTCAGAGAACGCTTAGAGCAGCTCTATGAGCGCTTGGAAACACAGTTTAAGCAAATCCTCAGGGAAGCAGAAATTCGGGATCAAAAAACCACACGCGCGGGCGTTCAGGAAACGGCTCAGCTGTTACTCTCCTTCGCAGATGGTCAAATCAACCAATACGCTCGCAGTAACTTTCAAAAGAAACCGACCAGTAATTTTTCCGCCCAGTGGGATGTGCTACAACAAGGCCTGTTGATCACTAAATAATGCGCCGGACATAAAAAAGGCTGAGCAAACGGCTCAGCCTCATACTTCCAATCACCGCACTATTCCACTTCACTTAACCGACGCTGCAGCCTCTTCTGATGCTCTTCATTGAAGATTTCAATCATTCGGTCGATGTCTTTTTGGAATTGAGCTCTCACCGTATCCTTACTGGCTTCAATGGTAGCAATGTAGCGGTTAGCTTCTTCAATTTGTCGGTTAAAACGTTCGATTTCCTGAATCGTTTGTTCTGACACCGAGCGACCAGAACGTTCACGCTCTGCCGCGATTTCTTCAAGCCTGGCTTTTTTGCTTTTATAGGTGACCAACTGACCACGTTTTCGACTGATCTGATAATCAATTTCTGCCAACTTACGTTCCATCGCACGCTTGGCGTCGTCCGGATGGCTATACAGCTTCTTTAAGCGCTCATCGACTTGTTGCTGCACCACTTCACGCTTTCTCTCTTCAGCTGCTAACCGCTTGGCTTCATCCCTGGCTGCCAGTTCTTCTTCGGTTGGAGCAGGGGGTACGGTTTTAATTATCTGTCCTCTTGGCGTGATCACGTCGTAGCCATACTTTACGAATTCCGGCGGGATATAGGTATTAATGACCTGAACACCATTCTTGTCTTTATATCGATAATATTCTTCTGCTTTGAGCGACGTACTCACAAACGTCAGTCCCCACGCAAGCAGTGAAATCAAAAGGTATCGAGTTGAAGACAAATATTTATTCATAAAACCGCAAATAAGAATTCAAACGTGTTCATGGGGTTGCATGTTAGACTTGCCAACCATCGACCTAAAACCTTGTTTAGATGCAGATATTTGCCAGCCTCCTAGCGCATCTAATTACTATAGCAATACCAATACCTTATGACTATTGACCTAACCTTAATTATTGCCTTGTTTGTCATTTCTTTTATCGCCAATGCCTTTTCGGCTATGGCCGGAGGAGGAGCAGGGTTACTGCAACTGCCGGCATTACTCTTTCTGGGATTAACCTTCACACCGGCTTTGGCCACCCATAAAATCGCCAGCGTCGCTCTCGGTATTGGCGCCACTATACGACATATCAAAGAGGGTTCGATCAACTGGCGTTTCTCGGCCTTTATTTTAGGCTGTGGACTGCCTGGGGTAATTCTCGGCGCCAGCGTTATCATTCACATTCCGGATACCTATGCACAATTAGCACTAGGGCTGCTGACTGTCGGCCTGGGCATTTACTCCGCAGTAAAACCCGAGCTAGGCAAAGAAGCGAAGCTTATTCCCTACAATACCGCCCGTTACGCGTTTGGCGGCGCAGTCATCTTCTTCATTGGCTTTCTGAACGGCTCTTTAACGTCAGGCACAGGGCTATTCGTCACTCTATGGTTAGTTCGCTGGTTTGGCTTGGATTACCTACGCGCCGTCACCTACACCCTAATCTTAGTCGGTCTCTTCTGGAACGGTACCGGGGCACTGACCTTAGCGTTGCAAGCCCCGGTGGAATGGTTATGGTTACCGAGTTTGTTACTCGGTTCATTGCTGGGCGGCTATGTTGGAGCACATTTATCCATTGCCAAAGGCAATAGTATGATTAAGCGGGCTTTTGAGTGGATGACGATAGCCACCGGCCTGAGCTTAATAGTGAAAGCGCTTTGGGTTTAAATCTACAATACCGCGACTACAAAAAAGGCCGATCACCAGATCAGCCTTTTAATGGAATTTGCTTTGCTCTACACGCCATAAGTATCGCGATAAGCGCGTACGGCATCCACATGCGCAGCTAAGGCTGGCTCACCTTCGACGAACGCCAGCACTTGCTCAAGATTAACAATGCTCGCTACCGGCATTTGATAATCGCGCTCCACTTCCTGAATCGCAGACAACTCACCTTTACCGCGTTCCTGACGATTTAAGGCAATCACCACGCCGGCCGGTTCTGCACCATTATCTTTGATGATCGACATCACTTCTCGAATGGCGGTGCCCGCGGTAATCACGTCATCAATGATCAATACTTTACCTTTCAGCTCAGCACCCACCAAGGTACCACCTTCGCCATGCGCCTTGGCTTCTTTGCGATTGAATACGTAAGGAATGTCGCGCCCATGGAACTCTGCCAAGGCAAACGCCGTCACGGCAGCAAGAGGAATGCCTTTATAGGCCGGCCCGAAGATCACATCAAATTCGATTCCTGAATCAACTATCGCTTGTGCATAGAATTTGCCCAAGGCGGCTAACGCTGCACCGGAATTGAACAACCCGGCATTGAAGAAATAGGGACTGATCCGACCGGATTTTAGAGTAAACTCACCGAATTTAAGGACTTCCTGGTCGATCGCAAACTTGATAAATTCCTGCTGATAGTCTTGCATGAGAAGTAGGCCTCTTTTTTGCTGTGAGCGTATTATGGTGATTCCAGCCCCACAAGCAAGTAGAGAAGAGCTGGGATACAATTAATTAACAATAAAAATAAGCTTTTTTGACTCGGATTATTAATCTCAAGCAACGAGTCAGGTATTATACGCACTCTCGAAATTGGGAGCTTTCAATGAGGATAATCAGTCTTAACGTAAACGGCATCAAACAAGCAGCCGAAAAAGGCTTTTTCGAATGGATGATCAAACAAGATGCGGATGTAGTTTGCGTACAGGATCTACAGGCTAAAGAATATCAGCTCAGCGAAGAGATGATTAACCCTGGCAATTACTCAGGGTACTTTTTCGACGCTGATGAAGATGGCTTTTCTGGGGTTGCGGTTTACTGCAAAGAACCACCAAAAGCCATTATGTTTGGGTTAGGCAACCCGGAATTTGATATGGAAGGACGCTTCATTCAGGCAGACTTTGAAAAAGTGAGCATTGCATCGGTGCTTTTCCCATCGGGAGTGGCAGGCACACCACTGCAAGACCACAAGTTTCAATTTATGAAAGCCTTTATGGGCCACTTGAAGAAGACATTGCGTAAACGCCGTGACTTCTTATTCTGTGGCACCTTCTATGTCGCTCACAAAACCCACGACGTGCATGACTGGAAAAACCAACAAGGTAAATCCGGCTTTATGGACGAAGAACGCGCCTGGATGGATCACATCTTTGGCCCGATGGGCTATGTCGACTGTTTCCGTGAAGCCAATTACGACCAGGATGAGTTCTCCTGGTGGCCACAGGAAGAAGGCGCATGGGAACGCAACGAAGGCTGGCGCATCGATTATCAGCTCGGCACGCCTGGGCTAAAACGTCGTGCCGCGCAAGCTAAAGTCTATAAGAACAAGCGTTTCAGTGATCACGGCCCAGTTATCATTGATTACGATTATGAACTGAACGGTGAAGAAGACTTCGATTTCTTCTGATCTGGCAACATTCGTTTCGACGAGCAGTTCATAAAAAAGGCAGCTCACTCGGCTGCCTTTTTTCGTTACTCGGTTTTTAACCCTTTTCCAACAGCCCTCTAAACCATTTCCAGTAGATCTTCATTGACCTTAGCAAACGAACAATTCCGGCCGCTTTCCTTGGCCTGATACAAATACTTATCAGCCACTGAAATCATGTCATCCCATCCACAATGTTCCGTCGAAGACACAACCCCGGCGCTCACCGACAATTGCAGCGCATGACCGTTGATTTCAAATGCAGTCGCCGCCAACTCATAGCGCATTCGTTCGATGATATTGATGCCTTCTTTAATGTCAGTATTTGGCAATAACACCAAGAACTCTTCACCGCCCCAACGCACTACCACATCGCTGTCACGCAACGAGTGTTGTAGCGAAATTGCCACCTGCTTTAACACCTTATCACCAATTTCATGACCGTATTGATCGTTAATTTTCTTAAAGTGATCAACATCGCAAATAGCCAGTGTGGTTTGCTTTTCGATACGCTTTTCGAAGATGTTGCGAATGGCTCGACGGTTGTATAAACCAGTCAATTCATCGCGCGTCGCCATAGTCTTCAATAGCGCATTCGCGCGATTACTCGAACGCTGCGCCTTCACGCGAGAGGTCTCCATCAGATATCCCAAGGCAATCACAAACAACATAGAACCGATAAAACGCAGTTTAATATCCAAAGAATAATTCGCCTGTAGCAAGCTAAATTCCGGATACATTAAGATAATCACCGAAAGTAAGTACACACTTACAGAAAGTATCAAGCCCAGCCTAGCCCCAAGTAAGGTAAACACAATTAAAGGGTAAGTGTAGAACCACAAAAAACCGGTATCGCCTTCGCCACCAGTATGCAGTAAGAAGAGATTGATCACCGTAAAACCAACGGTGATGGTGAAATGTAAAATCTTTCGATTACCGGTGTAGCCGAAATACAGCACCAGAGCACTGGCACCCACGGCAAAAATACCCAAGGTCAGGCCATAACTGTATAGCCCAGCAAGATAGGACTTTACTGCAAATAAACACAGAAAAAAGGCTCCCAACACGCAGATCGCAATGCAAAATCGATCATTGCGTTTTTCATAATCCTCGATGGCTACCTTATTCTCGAGACTCGATAACACTCAATACACTCCAAGCCACACTACTACTTCTAAGCTTCGAATATACGTTGTGATGGAGTTCACACTCCATTTGGTTTTAGTGAACAAATGTAAAACACTGTTTCCAACAAATAAAAACTATTGCAGAAGCGTTACGGTTGCGCAGCTTCAAATGGATCACACTGAATATCCTGCATCTTAACGCCCCGCATAAAACACGCCTTTTTCAATTGCTCCACCATTGTCGGCGCACCACAGAGATACACTCGATAATCTTTGAGAGAGGAGTGTTCTGCTAACACCACATCCTCAACATGCCCCTCTTTTACTTCTTCAAGTGCTGCCTCTTCGAGTACTGAATCTCTACGTCGCACCACTTTGTGCAGACGTAGCTGGGGGTAAGCCTGTGCCAAGGCCTCCAATTTATCCAGATAATAAAAGCCCTGATAGTCTCCTGAAGCCACATAGAGTTCAATTTGACCTTGATGATGATTTGCTAATGCCTCTTTCAACACCCCATAAATGGGTGCCAATCCAGTACCTGTGGCGACCATCAACATATTCTGCTGATAACAGGCCGGGTCGTAGACACACTCACCAAATGGAGCTTCGATACGGAGTCGATCTCCCACTTTCAGTTGATGTTTCGCCCACTGCCCAAAGCGCCCATCCGGGTATATTCGTATGTGCAACTCCACTACACCATCCATAGGCCGACTGGCGATGGAGTAGCTACGAATCACGGTATCGTCTTTCACACAATTAATCACTTGCCCTGCTTGCCATTTGAAGTCCGTATCTAAGCGCAGACACAACACATCGGCATTCAACATAAAATGATCCAGCACCTGCGCTTCATGACTGATTCGAGCCGTATCCACCAACTGAACGGAAATATTCGACGACGGGAAACAACAACATGCCAGAAAGATTCCGGCATCGCTTTGTGCTGCAGGCAAACCTTGTTGCGCCTGCGGATTAATCACACCATCCACCAACTGAACCTTACACGCCTGACAAATCCCGGCACGGCAAGAGTTTGGAACTTGATGACCGCGATTCAACAGATTTTCCAGCACACTCTGAGACGAATTCATCTCGAACGTATCATTTTTGAAGGACAACTTAGGCACGGGCAAAAACCTTTAAAATGTAAATAGGCTTATCCAAACGAAGAAACCTCTGAGTCAGCCTCTTAAAGAACCACAAGCACTATAAGAGTGCATTTTAATTCTGGTTTGTTTGGATCTCAGATATAATGACCCCAAATTTTCTACTGGGATATCGCCATGATAAAACAAAAGATAGTGATTGTCGGTGGTGGAGCAGGAGGCCTTGAACTAGCAACCAAACTAGGTAACAAGCTAGGCAAAAAAGGCAAAGCAAACGTAAAACTGGTGGATGCCAGCGATACGCACCTTTGGAAACCTCTTCTCCACGAAGTCGCCACCGGGTCCATGGACTCAGGCATCGACGAACTCAGTTATCGAGCGCACGCTTATAACCACGGGTTCACATTCCATCTAGGCCGCATGGCTGGTTTAGATCGGGACACCAAAGAAATCATCCTTTCCCCCATCATGGAAGGCGACAAAGAAGTCCTTCCCGAACGTCGACTCAACTACGACATACTGGTCATGGCCATTGGCAGCGTTACCAACGACTTTGGCACTCTAGGCGCATCGGATAACTGTTACTTCCTCGACAGTCGACTCCAAGCCGAGCGCTTCCACAAAAAGCTCCTCAATACCTACCTCAAAGCCAATGCTGAAGCCAAAGGTCGCGATGACTTTGCCCTTAATATTGGTATCGTCGGAGCAGGCGCTACCGGGGTTGAGCTGGCGGCGGAGTTACACAATACCGCAGAACAACTCGCGGCTTACGGCCTCGATAACTTAAAACAAGATCAGTTAAAAGTGACCGTGATTGAAGCCGGAGAGCGCATTTTACCCGCGCTGCCGCCACGGATTTCCGCATCAGCGCACCGTGAGCTCGAAAGCCTGGGTGTAAAAGTTGCCACCAACACCATGATCACTCAAGTGACCGAGCAAGGGTTTGAGACCAAAGACGGTAGCTTGATTGAATCGGATCTGCGAGTCTGGGCCGCAGGTGTCAAAGCGCCTGAGTTCTTAAAAGACATTGGTGGGCTGGAAACCAATCGCGTCAATCAATTGCACGTTAAACCGACGCTGCAAACCACTCGCGATGATGACATTTACTCGATTGGCGATTGCTCATTCCTATTACAGGACAATGGCAAGCCAGTACCGCCGAGAGCACAAGCGGCTCATCAGCAGGCCAGCCACGTCTATAAGAACATCATGAATCGCTATAATCATAAGCCTCAGACAGACTACAGCTACCATGATCATGGTTCTCTGGTATCACTGAGTCGTTATTCGACGGTGGGCAGTTTGATGGGCAACCTAACTAAAGGCTCGATGATGGTGGAAGGGCGCATCGCACGCATCGTTTACATTTCATTGTATCGATTGCATCAGATTGCGTTACATGGCTACTTCAAGACCTTGCTGATTGGACTTTCCGGTCGCATTAACCGAGTGATTCGTCCTCGCCTGAAGTTGCACTAGCCATTGTTGACTGGATAGCGTTGCTGGATCGCGCTTCTGCAGGTGTTTTATTTTAATTAAACACCTCACTTTAAAGCTGGTTTGCCGCATTCCTCTGCGGCAAACGAGCTTCAAACCCAAGCCGTTTTAACCCCAAATCGGATTAAAACCCAAGTTCATCCAGATTTTGGATACAAACGAATCAATCCCTGTTTGCCCACCAAATCCGGGATCAGCCAGATCTCATGAAAGGGATGAATCTTTGGCACTTTCAGCTTTGATATCGCTACCTCAAAGTCTCGCCGCTGCCATTTAGGCGAGGCATTACGAATCACTAACCACGGATTCTGACTGCGATAATACTTGGTGGATTTTTTATTCAGCAAATCAGATAAGGCATCAAGAAGATTGGACTGTAAAGGCGTCAACGGCACCATGCTTCTGATCGACAACAGTGTATTATCGGGAAGGGAGGGATCAACCAAACTTTTCAATTGCTTGGCTTCTTCTTCGTTACTGTAAAGATGCGCGATCTCAAGATCTTGCTCCTCGCCATCAATGCTGACCGTGACATCCGGCTTACGGGGCATATTTAAATGCTCGAACGACGCCGGCACCCGATACATCCCCGAATAGGCTTTGCAGAAGGTGTGAGCTGCGGTCACTTCTAAATACTCTTTCTCATCCATGAGTTTTAGCCTCTGGCGTGTTGAAGGCAATTACCTCACGTTAGCAATCAATCCCAACGTCATACGTTCATTTTTATAAAGTCAGACGTATGCTTTAAGCATGGCACAAAATTTCACCAATGGCAGACTTCTATATCAGACTTCTGCGTAACGATCCCCATGGCCAAGCCAACGACGGATTAATGGATTGACTCGATCAGGCGCATGTCTGATCAACCAGTCGGCGGCCGTTTTAACATCGTTGAGCATGTCTTTATCACGCAATAAATCCGCAACACGCATACTGACCAAACCGGTTTGGCGTGTGCCCATGACTTCACCAGGGCCGCGAATTTCGAGATCTTTCTCCGCGATTTTAAAACCATCGTTGGTTTCCCGCATCACTTGCAAACGTGCCTTACCGTGATTGGATAACGGCGCATGATAAAGCAACACACAGAAGGACTCGGTAGCTCCCCGACCGACCCGACCACGCAGCTGATGGAGTTGCGCCAAGCCGAGACGTTCCGGGTTTTCAATGACCATCACACTGGCATTAGGCACGTTCACCCCCACTTCAATCACGGTCGTCGCCACCAACACTTGAATAGTGCCCGCTTTAAACGCCGCCATCACATCGGCTTTCTCTTTCGGCTTCATACGACCGTGCACCAAGGCCACCGACACATCCGGTAACGCTTGCTGCAACAAAGCACAGGCGTCTTCTGCGGCTTGCGCTTCCATTTCTTCATTTTCTTCGATCAGCGTACACACCCAATAGGCTTGGCGACCTTGCTGGCAGCTGGTTCGTAACCGGTCAATGACCTGATCTCGGCGTTGATCTGAAATCGCCACCGTTTCCACCGGCGTTCGGCCTGGCGGTAACTCATCAATCACAGAAACGTCGAGATCTGCATAGGCGGCCATAGCCAGTGTGCGGGGAATCGGGGTTGCCGTCATCACTAACTGATGTGGCCGTAAGTGTTGGATGTGATGACTTTGATCGTCTTCCAGTTGTTGGTCGCTCATAATGCCCTTATCCCGCAGCGCCATACGCTGATCAACACCAAAGCGATGTTGCTCATCAATCACCACCAAGGCTAAGCGATCAAACACCACGTCTTTTTGGAACAACGCATGCGTTCCTACCATGATGTCGAACTCGCCGTTCGCTAACTGCGCCAAGGCTTTTTCGCGTTTCTTGCCTTTGACCTTGCCAGCCAACCAGCCCACTTTAATGTTGAGTGGTTCGAACCATTCACAAAATTGCTGATAATGCTGCTCCGCTAGAATCTCCGTCGGCGCCATAATCGCCGCCTGTTGCCCGGAACTGACGGCATAGAGCATCGACATCGCCGCCACCGCTGTTTTTCCTGAGCCCACATCCCCTTGTACTAAGCGCAACATCGGATGACCGGAGGCTAAATCTGAAGCAACTTCCTGAACAACACGCGCCTGTGCATTAGTGAAGGTAAAGCCCAGCTGATTCATAAAAGCGTGTTGAGTATCAGGCACTATATGAAGCACTTTAGCCTGATCTTTTCGCGTCTTATGACGTAAACGCAACAAACTCAGATGCTGCGCCAACAACTCTTCAAACGCCAAGCGACGCTGGGCCGGATGCATTCCATCCTGAATCGAGTGTTGATCCACATCTGGCGGAGGTGCATGCAATAAACGAATACTGTCATGCAGGCTGGGTAACTGCCAATGTTGTAATAACTCATCGGGCAAAAAGTCGAGAATCGAGTAGGGGCTGAGCTTCTTCAACGCTTGCTCGCAGAAACTGCGCATCCTCGGCTGTTGAATACCTTCCGTCAGCGGGTAGAGTGGCGTCAGATGATCTTCGACCGGCTTGCCTTGCTCTTCTTTAATGATTTGATACTCAGGGTGCACCATCTCCAAGCCGTTCGGGCCTGGACGAACCGAACCATAGCAACGCATCTTAGCACCCGGCGTCATCTGATTCTTTTGTGCGGCAGAGAAATGAAAGAAGCGTAAAGTCATGAAACCAGAGCCATCACGAACCTTACACAGTAAGCTGCGACGACGGCGCATCACCACATCAGCCATCACCACTTCTGCTTCGATGACCACATCCATGCCCGGAGACAAACTGCCAATGGGGTAAATACGGGTTCGGTCCTGATATCTCAACGGCAGATGAAACAGCAAATCTTCGTAATTCGCTAAGCCAAAACCTTGCAGTTTTTCAGCCAGTTGCGGCCCAACGCCTTTGAGCTGACTGACTGAAATCGACGAGAGCGGCTGGGACATATCAGGTTAATCCTTTAACTCAACTCGTCTTCGTTAATCCGCACCAACCACACGACACTGACGCGTCGCCTGTGTCAATATATCAATGGCTTTCGGGCGTGCAAAGCTGACGCGCCAAGCCAAGGCAATCGAGCGATAAGGCTGAGGATTAGTTAACGGACGGGTAGTAATAACATCGTCGGAATAACTGGTCATGCCCGTTGCGGTATATGGCAACAAGGTGATTCCGATACCAGACGCCACCATGTGACGCAGAGTTTCAATGGAGCTGCCTTCGGCAATGCGGGTATTGGTGTCGCGATTGCGCTCAATCAGCTTTGGACAAAACTCAAGAATTTGATCCCGCATACAATGCCCTTCGCCAAGTAGCATCACGTCTTCACTGGTTAAATCTTCTATAGCAAGGGATTTCTTTTTCGCTAAGGGATGTTGTGCTTGCATCAAAACTTCAAACGGCTCGTCGTACAGCGCTTGAGTCACCACTTCCGGTTCATGGAACGGCAGCGCAATGAAGATGGCATCCAACTCACCTCGGCGTAGCTTTTCACGCAGTACAGCGGTGTAATTCTCTTCAATGTACAACGGCATACCCGGTGCTAAACGACGAACTTCAGGCACTAAATGAGGAAAGAGGTATGGGCCAACCGTATAAATGGCACCGACTTTCAATGGCCCGCTCAATTGATCTTTACCGGCATGCGCTAATTCTTGAACGCGTTTGGTTTCCACCAGCACTTTTTCAGACTGTTGAACCACTTGCTCACCCACTTCGGTCAATCGAATCGAGCCTGAACTACGTTCGAACAAGGCGACGCCCAGTTCATCTTCCAGCTTTTTAATCGCCACACTCAGGGTTGGCTGACTGACAAAACACTTACTGGCCGCTCGACCAAAGTGAAGCTCTTGGGCCAAGGTGACTAAATATTTCAGTTCGGTCAGAGTCATAATCGTTCGTCCGTTTACTCAATGGATTAGCAAGGCTCGAAGGCGCATCGCCTAAAGCTGTATGTATAACCAGTTTTTAATTGCAAGACAAGTTAAAATATTAAAAAAATCTATTGAAGTATCGTTTCTGATAGATAAAGAGACAAGCGATAATTTTGTATCTCAGTTACCCTGCGTCTTCCCGTACCAATTTCTTTTAGGAACCTCAGACATGGCTGCCTCTCTTTCTGTACTCATTGCCGGATTTGGCGACATTGGTCATCGAATTGCCGACGCATTAACCGACCAAGCTGAGGCCGCCACCATTCCTATCACCCTAACTGCGATTCGTCGCCAACCAGAGCAACACCCTCAGGTGGAAGTACTTAATTGGGATATGCAGTCTCCGGCCATTTCATTACCTACAGTGGATTACGTCATTTTTTGCGTCTCCGCCGACGAACTCACGGAGCAAGGCTATCAACGCAGCTATCTGGATGCGCAAACCCAACTCATTAACGCACTGACAACACAGAATGTACCGGTACAACACTACTTCTTTTGTTCCAGCTCCAGTGTCTATGGTCAGAATAACCATGAATGGGTGGATGAACAGAGCCTAGCCGAACCTACGCGCTTTACCGGCAAGAAGATGTTAGAAGCCGAAGCTATAGCGTTTAACTCGCCATGGCCGAGCACAGCCATCCGAGCAACGGGGTTATACGGGCCGGGTCGAACTCGAATGATGAGCCAAGTACTCGAAGGAAAAATCGCCGCTGCAGAGCCCGAGTGTTACAGCAACCGTATTCATGTAGATGATCTTGCGGGCTTTTACGCTCACCTGATCATCGAGCATCACACGCACAATTTAGAGCTCGCACCCATCTATTTAGCCTGCGACGATGCCCCTGTGGCGTTGCACCAGGTCCAAACCTGGATGGCCGATCAATTAGAAATAACACAACGGGAAGAAGTCCCTGCAGGCAGAACCGGCAGTAAACGAATCAGTAATGCGTTAATGAAGAGCACGGGGTTTCGCCTAACATACCCCAGTTATCAGGAAGGCATGCCACCGTTATTGGCTGCGCTGAAGACTGAAAAACAAGCTTAATCGGCTTCTCGTTGGTTATTGGAGTTATTGGGGGCTTTTGAATCAGTGGTACTTGAATTGCGTGCTCTGAGACGACCATACGTCAGTTCCAGCAACGCCATGCCAACCCCGGCCAAGCTCCCGAACAGATGCGCATCAATGGCCACCATGCCACCGATTTGAGCTTCGGTGGCGGCATTAAGCTGCGGCCACACTTGTTCTACTAACACCTTCATCGCCACTAAGGTTAAGAACAGTGCCTTAATCCTTTTCGGTAGACTGTGATCAATCAACGCTCCGTAGAACAACAGGCCATAGAGCACACCGGACATACCGACATAGCCATCTAGGTCGGTCGCCAACAAACTGATTCCGATCACCAGGCCTATGCCCACAAAGCCCAATAGCCATCGCGCTTTGAGCAACAACATCGGCAGCAGCCAAAGAATCAGCACCAACCCCAGCTGATTCATCAACCAATGATTCCAACTGAGATGCAACCAATGGCCGGACAACACCCGCCAATAGTCACCTTGGTATATCAAACGCTTTTGCCAGGACACATCTAACCAGCCCTGATCAAAGGACAGCATCAGCAACGAACTAACGCATAGACACAACGCACTGACCCAGCACCAGGTTTTCAGGTGGCTCTGCGGAAGATCAGTCGTGTTGTGATCAGTCATGGGTTTTGAAGAAGTCACAAAATCTTGGTTCAACATAAATGAAAAAGTTACGGCCAACGCCCCAGACGAATGAGATCTTCTACTTTTGAAATACTGTCACTCAGATCCAAACCATGAGCCGCCAACCACTCATCGTTGTAATAGGTATCGAGGTAACGTTCACCCGAATCACAAATGAGAGTCACGATACTGCCCGCTTCGCCTTGTGCTGCCATGTCAGCAGCTAAACTCAAGGTTGCATAAAGATTGGTACCGGTCGAGCCACCGCATTTACGATTGATCAAGGTCTCCAGCACACGAATGGTCGCCAACGCATCGACATCCTCAACTCGCATTCCATGGTCGATCACTGACGGGATAAACGACGGCTCAACTCGCGGCCGCCCAATGCCCTCGATGCGAGACGAGCTGGTTAAGGTAAGATCGGGATCACCGGTTTGATAGTGCTCTAAAAACACCGAGTTTTCCGGGTCGGCCAAACACAGCTGAGTCGGAAAGCAACCATAACGGATATAACGCCCGATGGTCGCAGTGGTACCGCCTGTGCCAGCACTCATCACCACCCAGCTTGGAATCGGAAAGGGTTCGGCCGCCATCTGGGTAAAAATCGACTGAGCTATATTGTTATTGCCTCGCCAATCCGTTGCTCGCTCCGCGTAAGTGAACTGATCCATGTAATGGCCGTTGAGCTCTTTGGCTAAGCGATGCGATTCGGAATAAATATCTTTGGCATCCACCAGATGGCAACGCCCGCCATAAAACTCAATATGATCGATTTTCTCTTTGGAAGTGGTTTTGGGAATCACTGCAATAAAGGGCAATTGCAACAACCGAGCAAAGTAGGCTTCGGATACAGCGGTACTGCCGGAGGAGGATTCAATAACAGTGGTGCCTTGCTTTATCCAGCCATTACACAAACCATAAAGAAACAGTGAACGCGCCAATCGATGTTTGAGGCTGCCGGTAGGGTGCGTCGACTCGTCTTTTAAGTAGATATGAATGTCTTTGAACGCAGGCAGATCTAACTTGATCAAATGAGTATCTGCTGAACGATTGAAATCCGCATTAATGGCCTGAATGGCCTGTTGAACCCAGACATCCATGTACTATTCCTCTTGGCTATGAATTCACTTACAGCACAGTATAGATGTAAAAAAGGCTCTTTTGAGCGAGTCCCAAAAGAGCCTTTAATGATCCAAGGAACCTCTGAGCTAGAGCGGACTTATTCAGAGGTTCCCTAGCATCAATACGTATTACATAGAGAAGTGATCTGACGACGAGCTGCCCACTTCCAGGATACCGTCCATTTCCACACCAGCACCTTTTGGCAAAGCCGAAATCTCAATGGCCGCACGTGCAGGGTAAGGCTGTACAAAATGCTTCGCCATAATCTCGTTGACCTTAGCGAAGTTGCCTAGATCTGTTAGGAAAATGTTCAGTTTCACCATGTCCTGAAGCGACCCACCAGCGGCTTCCGCTACAGCAGTTAGGTTCTTAAAGACCTGCTCGATTTGATCTTCAATGCCAGTATCAACCAACTCCATGGTTTCAGGAATCAGAGGAATCTGACCTGATAGATACACAGTCGTACCCACTTTCACCGCTTGTGAATAAGTACCAATGGCTTCTGGTGCTTTGTCCGTTTTGATGATGGCTTTGTTTGACATGATTTCCGTTCTCACAAATGTATGAATTCAACCAACCCAGCATAGCGATCTATACCAGATTATCTAGGATCAGTACGCTCACGCGAAATACTGACCACAGCTTTATTAACTTTCAAACGTTTCATGACCCGCGCTAAATGCTCGCGGCCCTGAACGTTAATAACCAGATCGACCACGCGAATTCGTGCGTCATGATCTTCCAGCGTAATCGATTCAATGTTGGCATCCGCTTCCGTCACTGAGGTTGCAATGCCTGCAACCACACCACGGACGTTTTCAACACCGACTTTCAATTCCACCGAGAATTCTTGTTCGAGGTTCTTCTCCCAGGTCAGAGAAACCAGCTTCTCATTGTTACCCCGGAATTCGTTCAGGTTCTTACAAGCTTCATTATGAATTACCAAACCACGGCCTGAACTCATGTGGCCAACAATCGGATCACCCGGAATCGGACGACAACACTTAGCGTACTTGATGACCATGCCTTCGGTACCGGTAATCATCAATGGCGCTGGCGTGTTCTCCGCCCCCTCTTGTGGCTGATTCAATTCCGTTTCGGCAAGTTCCATCAACTGTCGCGCAACCAAATAGGCCATGCGATTGCCTAGGCCAATTTCTTCCAGCAAATCCTCAAGCGTCTTAAGACCGGCTTGTTCTAACCAAC
The DNA here is from genome assembly GCF_042646085.1 of Litoribrevibacter euphylliae. Taxonomy (NCBI): domain Bacteria; kingdom Pseudomonadati; phylum Pseudomonadota; class Gammaproteobacteria; order Oceanospirillales; family Oceanospirillaceae; genus Litoribrevibacter; species Litoribrevibacter euphylliae. The sequence goes on from NZ_JBHRSZ010000007.1 coordinate 193,521, forward strand.
TGTCCGTGACTTTCGAACTAATATCATCCAGATTAAGTTCAAAATGATTCAGCGACTTGTTCAACAAGCGACGTCCCAGCTCCATAGACTCAGAACGTTTCTGATTCTTAAGGAAGTGACGAATGGCACTGCGCGCTTTTGCCGTCACCACAAAATCCAACCATGCAGGGTTTGGCTGAGCCCCCGGCGAGGTAATGATTTCTACCGTTTGCCCCGACTGCAAAGGTTGACTCAATGGTGCCAAATGGCGATCGATTCGACAGGCCACACAGCTGTTGCCGATGTCGGTATGCACGTTGTAAGCAAAGTCCACCGCCGTCACGCCCGTAGGCATTTCGAGAATGTCGCCTTTCGGCGTAAACACATACACCTCGTCTGGGAACAGATCCAGCTTAACGTTCTCAATAAACTCAAGAGGATTACCGGCGTTTTTCTGAATTTCGAGCAGGCCTTTAACCCATTGACGCGCACGCGCATGGTGGTTATGCAGCAGGCCGTTCGTTTCATCCGGCTCGTCTTCATTCTTATAGAGCCAGTGGGAGGCGATCCCCATATTGGCAACCGCATCCATTTCTTCAGTACGAACCTGAACTTCAATGGGAATACGATAAACACCAAACAGCGTGGTATGCAGCGACTGGTAGCCGTTGGCTTTCGGAATTGCGATGTAATCTTTGAAACGATCCGGCACCGGCTTGAACAGATTATGAATCACACCCAAGACACGATAACAACTATCGACGGTGTCCGTGACAATGCGGAACGCAAACACATCCATGATTTCATGGAACGACTTTTCATGACGATCCATCTTTTGATAGATACTGTAGAGATGCTTCTGACGCCCTTCGACTCGACCAATCAAGCCTTCACTTTCAAGTCGATGTTCAATGTCGTGTTTAATGTCCGCCACAATTTCTTTGCGATGGCCAGAAATCTTATTCACCGCTTTTTGGATCATCCGGGCACGCATCGGATACATTGCCTGGAAGCACAAATCTTCCAGCTCAACGCGGAAATCGTTGATCCCTAAACGGTGCGCAATCGGCGAATAAATATCGAGCGTTTCACGGGCGATGCGGCGACGCTTATCCGGACGAAGCGCGCCCAACGTCCGCATGTTGTGCATACGGTCGGCCAGTTTCACCAAGATCACGCGAATATCACGCGACATCGCCAAGGCCATTTTCTGGAAGTTCTCAGCCTGAGCTTGTTCCTTACTCTCGAAATGAATCTGTGTCAGTTTCGAAACGCCATCGACGATCTCAGTGACTTCCTCACCAAATTGCTCCAACAAGGCCGCTTTCGGCACTTCCGTATCTTCAATCACATCATGCAACATGGCCGCCATCAGGCTTTGATGGTCCATACGGATTTCGGAGAGGATCTGGGCAACTTCCAATGGATGGATAACGTAAGGCTCGCCGCTTCGGCGTTTCTGACCTTCGTGCGCTTGTTCGGCGTAATAGTAAGCTCTGCGTACCAGATTAATTTTATCTGGCGGTAAATAACTGGTTAATTGTGTCGCAAAGTCATCTATCGTTAGCAATCTGGCAAACCTTTCAAGCGAGGGAGTATAACTCTAATTAAATAACCTATTTGTGGTACTGAGTCTAGAAGGAAGTGATGTCAGGCAGAGACAAAAACGCCGACTCAGAAAAGTCGGCGTTCAATAACTATTACTCAGCGGAAGCGCGTTCTGCAGCTTCGATCATTGCAGGAGTCATAGTGCCTTCAGCAATCTCACGCAATGCGATAACCGTTACTTTATCGTTATCTTCAGGAACCGTAGGCTCTTTACCACCTGTGGATATCTGACGAGCGCGCTTGGTCGCTACCATCACTAATTCAAAACGGTTATCTACATGATCCAAGCAATCTTCTACTGTAACTCGAGCCATTTCTGGGTAATCTCCACTGTATTGGATATTAATATCGACCGCAGTAACAACAGCAATCGACTAAATTCGGAAAGACCTGACATTTTAGCTAAGCAACTGAACAAATACCAGACAATTCAGCGGCTGTTTCAACGTCTTTCCTGTGATTTAGGCCAATAAATCCGCCATTAACGCACCTTGCGCCGTTTGCTGCTTCTCGATCGTCAATCGGCTGGCCGTAAATATTGCCTGCAATTGGCTTAACGCCGTATCGAAATCATCGTTAACAACTAGGTAATCAAACTCCAAATAATGGCTCATTTCAGTCTGCGCTTCGGACAAACGACGCGCGATAACATCGTCTGCGTCCTGACCACGGTTGGTCAAACGACTGCGCAATTCGTTAATGGACGGCGGCACGATAAAAATGCTGATCGCTTCCGGCACCAACTTACGTACTTGCGCTGCACCTTGCCAATCAATCTCAAGGATCACATCCACGCCTTCCGCCAGCTTCTGCTCCACCACTTTGTGAGAAGTGCCGTAGTAATTACCAAACACCTCAGCGTATTCCAGGAAGTTCGCTTCTTTGATTTCATCTTCAAATTCATCTTTAGACACAAAATGATAATGAACACCGTTCTCTTCACCGTTACGCATTGGGCGTGTGGTATGAGAAACAGACACCTCAATTTCCGGCTGACTTTCCACCAGCTTACCAACCAAACTGGTTTTCCCCGCACCGGACGGTGCTGAAATAATAAATAACGATCCGCGTTTCATGACTTTCTCTAAAATTTAAACAGTATTTTTTCTGATTAATGAGTATCTAAAAATGTGTACGTACAAAACCAATTATTCAATGTTTTGTATTTGCTCTCTCATCTGCTCGATCAACACCTTCAACTCCACCGCACATTGCGTGGTTTCGGTAACGATGGATTTCGACGACAAGGTATTGGCTTCGCGATTCATTTCCTGCATCAAAAAATCCAAACGACGACCTACCGGGCCTTTTTGATCCAACACACGAGTGACTTCTGTAACGTGCGCATCCAGACGATCCACTTCTTCGTCCACATCGGCTTTTTGAGTCAACAACACGATCTCTTGTTCGACGCGCTGATTATCCAGTTCGCCCGACAGCTCATTAAGCTTCTCTTGAAGGTTTTCACGTTGACGTTGAAGGATATCCGGCATCTTTGCACGCACTTGCGTTGTGATGTCAGCAACACTTTCCAAACGTTGTTTAATGAAGGTCTTTAGTTCCGCCCCTTCACGAGCACGGGTTTCTTTAAGCTGCTCCAAGGCGTCATTAAGTACTCTCGCTGCATCGGCCAGAATCGCTTTACGATCCAGCTCCGGCAACACCTGCACGCCCGGCCAATTCAAAACGACAGACGGGCTGATCGAACCAGCTTTCGGCAAGAACTCATTCACTTTCGATAACGCAGTAATGACTTCCTGAGCGCGTTCGCTGTCCACCTCAATGGCAGCACTGGCGTCAAGATTGGTCTGAACTTTCAGCTGAAGTTCGACTTTGCCTCGATTCAGATACTTACGAACGGTTTCACGCACCACTTGCTCAAGGTCTCGATACCCCTCGGCCAACTTTGGATACACTTCCAAATAGCGATGGTTAACCGATTTCAGCTCCCAAGTAAGCGAACCCCATTCAAAAGTGCCCTCGGCGCGAGCAAAGGCGGTCATACTGCGTGTCATAGTAATTCCCATTTACTGGTTCGGTTGTCTGTGTCGTTATGAATAACACCGCATAACAAACATGCCGTTTATCGAACCCGTATGTATAAATGATGATTTATGGATAAAGCGTGTGCTGAATTGTAGCGGTTTTCTGGCAAGACTTCAGGTCAATGTTATAATGCCGCTCTTTTATAGATTTCATCGTTCAAACTTTTCACACTTCAAAATAGGAATTCTCTATGCGCCCAAGCGGACGATCTACCGACCAATTGAGAGACATCAAAATCACTCGTAACTTCACCCGTCACGCTGAAGGTTCGGTGTTAGTTGAATTCGGTGACACCAAAGTGATTTGTAACGCCAGTGTTGAATCGCGTGTACCAGGTTTCTTGAAAGGTCAGGGTCAAGGTTGGGTAACGGCAGAATACGGCATGTTGCCACGCTCAACAGGTAGCCGCATGGTTCGTGAAGCGGCAAAAGGCAAGCAGAGTGGTCGCACAGTTGAAATTTCTCGATTGATTGGTCGCTCACTGCGCGCAGCGGTTGATTTGGAAGTGTTGGGTGAAAACTCCATCACCATCGACTGTGATGTCATTCAAGCCGACGGTGGTACTCGTACGGCATCCATCACAGGTGCTTGCGTAGCCATGGCTGACGCAGTAAACCACATGCTGAAAGAAGGCATGATTAAGAAGAACCCGATCAAACAAATGATCGCGGCGGTTTCTGTGGGTATCTACAATGATCATGCGGTATTGGATTTGGATTATCCGGAAGACTCTAACGCCGAAACCGACCTGAACGTGATCATGGCGGAAGACGGTGGTTTTGTGGAAATCCAAGGTACGGCAGAAGGCAATCCGTTCCGTCCTGAAGAGCTAACCGCGATGTTAGATCTTGCCAAGAAAGGCATTACTGAAATCGTAGACGTTCAGCGTAAGGCGCTTGATGCAGAATAAGTACTGCCATCATACCTGACCCAAAAAGCATCACTCTCGTGGTGCTTTTTTGTACCTGCTCTTTTATCTCTAAACGGCAACAAGACGTTTTGCCAACTCGATGCTACTCATTCCGATTCTAAGCCAGCACAACAAAACGTTACGCTTGAACTACACTTTTCATTCAGGCAATTCATTAAACTTTCCAGGCGAATTGGCCGATAACCCCTAAACCTCTGAATTAATTGGCTTAATATTAACAAGCTCAAACAGCATCACGATTGCGAGTAGTCTATGTCCGAACGCTGGCGCATCAGCCTTATTCTTACTGTTGTTATTCTGATGTTGTCGGTACTGTCCGGTGGGCTGATCAATCATCTTCAATCTCAGTTTGTCGACGAACAACTACTGCAAAGCAAACAACAGGAACGCAATCACTTCGATCAATTGGTGGCTCGCCAAGTCAATGCTCAACTGGATCGCTATGCACAAACGCTCAACGAATTAGCCAGCCAGGATTGGACTCGAGATGCCTTCACCCATTTTGAAATGGGCATTTCCTTTTTGAACAACATGGCTCTCACCGAAGATCAATTTCTTACTGCCTTCTATCAACGCGAAACCAGCCAACTGTTCGCTCAATCCAATACATCTAACACTCAGTGGTTACATTCACTTGATGACATCGCACAGCAGTTGCAGATTCGATACCTCGCTGGAAATATCTACTCAGCGCAACAAGCCATCAACTTCGAAGGGCCAGACAATCAAGACGACTATGATAAAGTTCATCGTACGTTTCACCCGGCGTTTGAGCGTGTGGTGAAACTCAGTAACGCCAGTGACTTGTTACTGATCGATAGAGAGCTACGGGTTATTTATTCCGCCAAAAAGCGCATCGACCTAGGCAGTCATCTCAATAAAAGCCCAAGTACCGATAACAACCTAGCGTCCTATGTTCAAACGCAATTGCAAAAGCGCAGTAACCTCAGCGTACACAACATTCCTTTTGGTCGATATCTACCGGCAGGAAATCAGCCACATGCCTTTATGTTGGTGAAGCTCGAACAAGACCGTCAAACCCAAGGTTATCTTGCGCTCAGTTTTTCTTTGGAGGCCCTGATTCAAACGATCTCGTCTCATCCTTTGCCTGACAGTACTTATCAACTGAAACACGCCGAGGCAGCCAACGATAACAGCGTTCGTCTATTCAAGACCTGGCATCTCGATCTGACCGCCAATCACCAGGCTATCCAAGTGGACGCCTCCAACAACCTTTGGACTTGGCTAATTAGTATCACTTCGGCGTTGATCACGCTTGGTATTGCGCTGTGTCTGATTCGAAATCTTCAGCATCAATCATCACACGCGACGCAAGCAGACTCGTCTAAGTCACCAACACCAGAACCAGCGTCTGCTGCCATCGACACACTCGCAGTAGAGCAATTAGCAGATTTAATAGCAGAAGCGGAGACCATCCACACTGAGCTAGGCGCTGCCCCAGAAGCACCTCAACAGCTGATTACAAAATCCCAACAAGACTTGCTTCGTACCTTATCGCAATTGGCCGAAGACATTACTACGTTAGAGTCCTCACAAGCGGCATTAATTGCAGCACACACCGAACAAGAAGCTCTTAGACAGGCGCAGTCTCAAACGTTGGAAGCTCAGATCTCAGGGTTAGATTTCTCGGACGCTTGGAACAGCATTCTGGAGCCAACCTCGGGCATGGAAACCGAGCTGAAGAGCATTCAGGAAATAGCCGATCAAACCAACTTACTGGCTCTGAACGCAGCCATCGAAGCCGCGCGAGCCGGCGATCAAGGCCGAGGTTTTGCCGTCGTTGCCGATGAAGTTCGTAAACTGGCTCATAAATCTCAGGAAGCAGCGCTGACGGTGGAAAGCCACATCAAACAGTTAAGAGCCGCTACCGATCAAGTCAATCAGACATTAAGCAACAGTCTCAATCAACTTAACGCGCATTTCAGCACGGACAGGGAACCAGAAACCACAGACCAGGAGCGTTCATCATCCACTCACCCTGAGTTTCATAGCGTTCACAGCCTGCTCAAAGAGTTAACCATTCTGGTAAATGAAATCAGTTCCTATAACGACCAGCCAGAGCCACAGCAAGACCGCATGCGCCTAGTAATCGCCTCCATCAAAGATCAACTGGATCAAATAATCTCCCTCCACAACCAAAATTAATTGAAGAATTAGTCTAAACTAAGGTAAGTTATTTTTTTGATCAGAAGTTGATCGTAAGACGTTGTTTGCCGGAGCTTATATGTCAATTGCAGCCTCATTAAAGCTGTTACTTACCAAGAATCAGATCGAATATACCGTCGAAGACCAATTACAAAATCTCGACGGTCTTATTCAGGAAGATCAAGTGTTACGCCACTGCACTCGTTCTACCATCTTAGGAGACCAAGTAGGGAAAGTTCAGGTTATTACGCCCTACAACAGTTTTCTCGATCTAACCTTATTGAACAATGCCACCGGCCGACAACTGACGCCATCCAAGCAAGACACCATCACTCGTATGTGTAAGACCATTAACGTCGAGAGCTTACCTGCGGTACCGGCGCTAACGCGTCTCGATGTCATTATTGATAGAAGTTTGCTTGAACTGCCGTATCTGTATATCGAATCCGGCAAAGACAATAACTGGATTCGCCTGGATACGCGTGACTTCCTGAAGCTGTGCCCTAAAGCGCGCCCGGAACACATTACCACCACAGTCGAAATAAAAAACTGCGGCATACAAGATACCACCCATGAGCAAGATCGCGAGACCATTCAGAGTGCGGTAATAGCCTTCAATCCAACACGTATGAAACAGCGTTTGGAAGAAACCATGGAGATTCCGCCGCTGCCAACCTCGGCACAACAGATCATTAAACTGCGTACCGACCCTAGCGCCGACATCGACAAACTCACTGAAATCATCGAAACCGACCCAAGCTTAGCGGCTCAGATTGTCAGCTGGGCTTCGTCTCCGATTTATAATCCCCCAGGTACCGTGCGCTCTGTCCATGACGCCTGCATGCGGGTATTGGGCTTCGACATGGTATTGAACTTATCTCTGGGTCTGTCCTTAGGGAAAACCTTACCTATGCCCAAAGAAGGCCCGAACGGCTACACCCCGTTCTGGTACGAATCGGTGTTTGTTGCTGCCTGCATTGGTGGTTTAGTGACCGCGATTCCACGAGAGAAACGACCTTCATTCGGGCTCAGCTATCTAACCGGTCTTCTGCATGAATTGGGTTATCTGGTGCTGGCGTATGTCTTCCCACCGCACTTTGAAAAGCTGTGTCGTCATCTTGAAGTGAATCGTCACTTACCGGATGTCGCCATTGACGATAAAGTTGTGAATGTAAATCGCTATCAAATTGGTAGCTGGCTGATGAACTATTGGCAGATGCCGGAAGAGATTTGCTACGGCATGAAGCACCAGCTTGATCCTAACTACGATGGTAAATTCCACACCTATGCCAACCTGATATATCTGGCTAAAGCCAAGCTAAAACAGCAAGGCATCGGAAATGCGGCGTCAGGATATGTGCCACCAGCACTCTATGATAGACTGGGCCTTGATCCAGAGAAGGTCGATGAAATCATCGAAAAAGTGATCGAATCCAGTACCGATCTGAAGAATATGGCCCAAGCATTGATGAAATAATTGCGTTAACGCCGACTTCTCCAGACACCACTCTGGAGAAGATTCCAAACGCGCCACTCATCCTACAGCAGTAAACATCCAGTACTCCCTTACATGGCAAACGACAAACGTATTTATTTTTTACTCAGCCAGGCTCAACATAAAATGAGTCTTCAGGTGGATCGCGCCCTGATGCAAGTGTCGGGCATTTCCGGCCCACAAGCCGGCGCGTTATTCTATTTAGAAAAACACGATGGCTGCCAACAGAAAGACATGGCTAAAGGTCTAAAGCTTGATACCTCGGCCATTACCGGCATGGTTGAACGTCTTACCAAGAAAGGACTGATTGAGAAACAACGATCGGAACTGGATAAACGCGCCTTCACCTTACACTTAACCCAGGAAGGCAGAGCGGCATTGAACAAGGTTCAGCCGATGTTGGATCAATTCAATCAACACATGCTCGACAAATTTGGTAAAGAGAAGCTGGAACATTTTTGTGAAGTGCTTACTGAGCTGATGTCTCTGGGTCAGAAAGGCTGTTTTTTACCCGCAAACGCTGAAAATGAAACGTCAGTGCCTTCCGAATAAGCGCTAACATAGCCTGATATTGTTCATGCTCGTAGTACGCAATGGCTTGTCGTATCTGCTGATCACTGACATTGCGTAGCACATAGGTCAGACGATTAATCACCTGATGATAATTTTGCGTCTGAAAGTTATCTTCCTGAACATCAATCTCCGTCATTAACCAATGATTCACCTGATCTTTTAAATCGCCATCAAGCGCTTCCTGATTATGAAAGCTCCAGCGTTCCGCTTGCTGAACCATGTAATGACCGATGAATTTCCGGGTCTCTAAACGCAAGCGATAATTAAGGCTCGACAAGCCATACACTTCATCCAAACGTCGAATCAGATAGCGACGAGCTTCACGCATTCTTACCCACATTAAACGACGAATATAAGCATCAACTTCTTGCTCGTCTACGCTCAGGGTTTGATGCAAGATTTTCGACAGACTTTGATCGGAGTGCGTCTCAAGATGACCATAGAGGCTGGATAATTCCTTACCCCGTAATTTCCTACGTACGTAGCGCGCAGCATAATGATTGAGATCTTTTGAAGCGATCAGCTGATAGCCATCCATGTAGGTGAGGTAGGTGGGAGCGTCCTGCATTTCCATCAACAAGTTCGCCCAGGACTCCATTTGCGCTTCAAATTGAGAAACCACCATGGGGTTGGGCGAGTGATTGACAGCAGATGCAGACTTACAGATTCGATCACAATCGGTATCCGCACGGGACACCGCTGCGATCAGCACCAAACCAATAATCAGCATCCATTGCTTTAAGTTCATAATGATTTAGTGACTAGAGGGTTATTTATCGTTGTAGGCGTCCAGCTTATCCTGACTGGTAATCTGACGATCCAAAATACCCACATCCAAGACCGGCGAAGCATCAATGTGCTGGGCATCCATCATATGAGCAACACGCTGTAAGGAAGCAATAATCATCGTCTGCTCCCACTCCTGCAAATCATTAAACTGCTTGGCAAAATGATCTTGCAATGGCGTTGGCGCATCTTTCAGCATTTCACTGCCCGCGTCCGTTAAAAACGCGTGTACTTTACGTTTATCGGTAGAAGAACGTTCACGATAAATCAATTCACGCTTTTCCAAACGATCCAGAATGGTGGTTACCGTTGCTTGGCTGAGACTAACTTCCGCCGCCAGTTCACCAATGGTCACTTGGCCTTTATCGCGGATGGATTGCAATAATAAGATCTGCGGCGCGGTTAATCCGGTCGTCTTTGATAAGTACTTTGAATGCAAATCGGTTGCACGAATGACACGGCGTAGAGCCACCAAGACTTCATCAATGTTTTTCAATTCATCAACCTCTGATACAGCACTTTTCTTTAATTCCAAGAAGTATACCTCAGCTATCTACACAGGTAAGTAAAAAACACCAAATGCCACCGCTAATCAGTGGTATTACATAATTCACAGCCTGTCGGCATGAGCTATGCGATGTTCTCATCAGAATTCTTTCAACCAACGGACACAGGCTTTCCCACAATCCAGAACAATCATTAAGCGTTCATCAAAATGCATCGTTCCCTGAATCAAATCGGAGTCTGTTTGCTGGGTATTACGATCAATATCCTCAGCTTCAAAGTTCACTAAGACATCCACCGAATCTACGATCAAACCAAAGCATCCATCAGGATAATCAAACAAGATAATGCGCCATTGCTCGCTTGGCTGCACATCGGGTATGCCAAGCAAACGCCGACCAGAAAAGATCGAAACCGGCTCACCACGAACATTCAGAATTCCAAGCATGCCTTCAGTGGCACCAGGCACTTCTTGCGGTTCTTCATACAGAACAATGCTTTTGATGCTCGTTACATCGTGCACATAGCACTCATCCGCAATGATAAAGCTTAGCCACTGTTCACTTGAACTCGTTTCGCCCATAAATTTTTCCACTAAAACAATAGATAAATTTGACTAATATTATTTAGTACACAATATTTATAACACTAAACAAACATTCGGATTTTAGGAGGTTTTTAGACTCAAAATCAAACAAATTGGACATAATAGACTAAATTACATACAATATTTTGCGAACTTATCAAAAAGAGCGCAAATTAATATTTAGAAATCTAAATATTTGACGTATAAACAGATGGATATTAATAAGATAACCTTAAAGGTTCCAAACGCAGGACTGGGTTCTTTAGTACACAAACTTATTTCTGAGTGCCCACCACTCGATACAAACTCGATGTACTGCAATTTATTGCAAACACATCACTTCGCGGCGACTTCCGTGGCTGCCATCCACCAATCACAACTCATCGGCTTCATTTCTGGCTACATCATTCCTCAAAGACCAGACACCTTGTTTATCTGGCAAGTCGCAGTATCACCAAAAGCACGAGGAATTGGCTTGGCCTCCAGAATGCTGAGCGACATATTGCAACGCCCGGAATGCATTCATATCAACAACCTTGAAACCTCTATCACGGCATCGAATACCGGCTCCTGGAAGTTATTCGAACGCCTGGCCAGAGATCTGAATGCGCCTCTCGATAAATCGATCTTGTTTGATCGCTTCCATCACCTCAATGACGAGCACGATACGGAACACTTGGTTCACATAGGGCCTTTCGAGAAAGAACACATCGCTGCACTTAATTCATAAGTTGTTGAACAGAATAAGGACACTCCAAGGAGTAAAATATGAAAATTTTTGATGAAATTGAATCGGAAGTACAAAGCTATGCACGCTCTTTTCCACGAGTATTTAACCGCGCTCAAGGCGTTCACATGTGGGATGAAGAAGGCAATAAATATCTAGACTTCCTGGCCGGAGCAGGCACGCTCAACTACGGACACAACAACCCTAAATTTAAAGATGCCCTCATTAATTACATCCAGAACGACGGCATTACTCACGGCTTGGATATGCACACCAAAGCCAAAGGCGAATTCCTGGAAACGTTCAACGAGCGCATCTTAAAGCCTCGCGGCATGGAATACGTAATTCAGTTCACTGGCCCTACAGGCACCAATGCCGTAGAAGCAGCCATGAAGATTGCGCGAAACGTTACCGGCCAATCCAACATAGTAACCTTCACGAACGGTTTCCACGGCGTGAGTCTGGGCTCATTAGCTGCAACTGGTAACTCTCACCACCGTAATGCTGCTGGCGTAAGTCTGAATGGCGTCCACCGCATGCCATACGACGGTTATCTTGGCGAAGACATCGACACCACCGCCTATCTTGATAAAGTCTTGAGCGATTCCAGCAGTGGTATTAACTCACCAGCTGCTGTGATTGTAGAAACCGTGCAAGGCGAGGGCGGCATTAACGCAGCCAGTGTCGAATGGCTCCAAAACCTACAAACGGTGTGTCGTAAGCATGGCATCCTGTTAATTGTTGATGATATTCAAGCGGGTTGTGGACGCACCGGGGATTACTTCAGTTTCGAAGAAGCAGGTATCGAACCTGACATCATTACCCTATCTAAATCGTTAGGCGGTTACGGTCTGCCATTTGCCGTGGTACTGATGAAACCGGAAATTGACCAATGGAAACCCGGTGAACACAACGGTACCTTCCGCGGCAATAACCTGGCGTTTGTGACCGCTAAAGAAGCATTGGATCATTACTGGGCCGATGATAGCTTCTCAAAAGAAATTAAACGTAAGGGAGAATACATAGGTCAACGCCTTGAAACCATCGCATCACAATACGGCGAAGGTAACTTCACGGCAAAAGGTCGAGGTATGTTCCGAGGCATTAACTGCGTCAACGGGGAATTGGCCAGCAAGATTACCAAGAAGTGCTTCCAAAGCAATTTAATCATCGAAACCAGTGGTGCCGATGACCACATTGTGAAGTTCCTTTGTCCTTTGATCATCAGCGATGAAGATCTGAAAGCAGGCATCGACATCGTAGAGCAGGCCATTAAAGAAGTGTGCGCTAAAGAGGATTCCATTCCTGAAGAGTACGACTACTTCGATCAGAGCCACAACAGTAACGCAGCTTAAATCGACCTCCTAAGCATTGCGTAGAGCTCTATGCCATTACTGCCTCATCTTTTTATGAGGCAGTAATTCACAACAATAACTCAATGAAAAGAACATTATGATCGTACGTACGTTACAAGAAGCAGAACAAAACAACCGTCATATTAAAGATCCTAAGGGTAATTGGGACAGCACTCGCCTATTACTCAAGGACGACAACATGGGCTTCTCATTTCACATTACTACTATCTATAAAGGCGCTGATTTCCAGATGCACTACCAAAACCATTTGGAATCTGTGTACTGCATGTCAGGCGAAGGTGAAGTTGAAACTCTGGCCGATGGTAAAGTTTATCCGATTAAACCAGGCACCGTTTACATCCTGGACAAACATGACAAGCACATTCTACGTGCCTTCTCCGAAATGAAGATGGCCTGCGTATTTAACCCGCCACTGAATGGCAAAGAAGTACATAACGCCGAAGGGGCTTATGAACTGACAGCGGAAGCTATTGACTGATGCTACAGCAAACGTTATCTGACAAACCACTCAATCAATCTAAAAGGAGCACATTACTTTATGTCTGTCTCAGAGCTCAGCCCACTGAACTCTACATCCGATCTTTATCCGTCACGTAAGGGCAAACCGGCAAAGATCATTACACGACAAGACCCCATTATTTATGCTGACCGTCCAGACACGTCTGTATTAAACCAAGAGCACCTGGATTTTTATCAGCAAAACGGTTTTTTGGTGCTGCATAATTTCTTCTCTGCAGAAGAAATAGAGCTCTTCAATGAAGAGCTCTCCCGTCTTTCTGGTCTATCGACCAAAACTGCCGATTCAAGATTCATTCTTGAGAAAGACTGTCAGAATGTTCGTTCAATCTTTGAAATTCACGTTATCAGCAACGTATTTGAAAGACTATGCAGCGACCCTAGACTGACTCAATTAGCTAAACTCATTCTGAACGATGACATCTACATCCATCAATCTCGCATTAACTACCAACCTGGCTTTAAAGGAAAAGGGTTTCAATGGCATTCAGACTTTGAAACCTGGCACACAGAAGATGGGATGCCAAGGATGCGTGCGGTCAGCATTTCTATTCCGCTGACAGCTAATACCCCAAGCAACGGTCCATTGATGTTTGTTCCTAAATCTCATAAACACTTTTTAAGTTGCAGCGCTCAAACACCCGCAAACAACTTTATTTCATCGCTCAAAGAACAACGCATTGGTGTACCAAATGAGAGACATATTTCCGACTTAGTGCGGCAATATGGTATCGTTCAGGCCCTAAGTCAGCCTGGCAGCATAATCCTATTTGACTGCAATACATTACATGGTTCAAACAGCAATATATCTCCATTACCAAGATCGAATCTGTTCTTTGTATATAACGCAGTCAGTAACCAACTGGTTAAGCCATATGATGAGGCACCTTCCAGACCGGAATACCTTGCCGCCAGAAGGTCAATGCGACCGCTTGAATAGGAGTGCCTCATGACACGTGAAGAGCACAAAGAGATCAGGGAACTTATTGAACTCAGAGTTCATTTGTTACAGACATTGGTTGAAGAAAATATTCAATCCGCCAGCAACACCACAACGGAGGGCTGGCCTCTGTCTCCCAAAGACCCTCTACCAAGCGTCGAACAAAAAGTCATTGAAAATGCTCAACATGAAATTTTAGAGCTGACTCAAACTCTTATATGGCTAGATACAGAACACGCCGGACTTTGTGAACAATGCGGCAACGCCATTGAGTTAGACAAGCTTAAGTCAGCACCAACCAATCGTTGTTGCGCATACTGTACCGAACAAAATAGCTTAGAAACTATAGGTAAATCATGAATCAACATAGCGTAGAAAAGATCGGCGGCACGTCCATGAGCGACTACCCAGCCGTACGAGACAACATCATCAAAAAGCACGGCTCAGATTCACCCTATGGCAGAGTCTTTGTAGTTTCTGCTTACGGCGGCATCACCGACAAACTGTTAGAACATAAAAAAACCGGCCAACCAGGCATTTATGCGCTGTTTTCTGACAGCATTAATGACAATGACTGGCTCAACCAGTTAGATGCGTTACAACATCAATTGTTGGCGATTAATAGTGACCTATTTATTAACGTGGAGCGCCGACAAGAAGCCAATCGTTTTATCGAAAGCCGGATCAAAGATGTACGGGATTGCCTAAGCAATTTACAAACGCTGTGCCAGCATGGTCATTTCTCTATCAGCGAACACCTCGACACAGTACGTGAAATGCTTGCCAGCTTAGGGGAGGCGCACAGCGCCTGGAACATGGCTCATTTACTTCAGGAAGATGGTTTCAATGCCCGCTTTGTAGATCTCACTGGCTGGGATACCGACAAACAAGTCTGCCTCGATGAGCGCATCAAAGCGGCTTTCGAAGACATCGATATTTCCACAGAACTTCCGATTGTCACTGGCTATGCCCATTCCGAAACTGGCCTGATGTCGACCTTTGATCGGGGTTACAGCGAAATGACCTTCAGTCGGATTGCGGTTGTAACCGAAGCGGCCGAAGCGATTATCCACAAAGAGTTCCACCTGAGCAGTGCCGACCCACGCTTGGTTGGTGAAGGCAATGCGGTTCCGATTGGACGCACCAACTACGATGTTGCCGATCAATTAGCTAACCTAGGGATGGAAGCCATTCATCCAAAGGCGGCCAAAGGCTTAAGACAGAACGCCATTCCACTACGAGTGAAAAACACCTTTGAACCTGAACACACCGGCACCCTAATCACCAGTGATTACGTCAGCGACATTCCAAGAGTGGAAATCATTGCAGGCTGCAAAGGCGTCTATGGCATCGAGCTCTTTGACCAAGATATGGCAGGCAACATCAGTCCTTACGACACCCGCGTTTTAGCCATCCTGCAACGCTTCAAAACAGGCGTCATTGCCAAAGACATCAACGCCAATACCATTACCCATTACGTTTCAACAAATCTGAAAACGGTGAAGCGCATTGTTAAAGCGTTGCAAGAAGAATTCACCGATTCAGAAGTCAATCAGCAAAAAATTGCTATAGTTTCAGCTATCGGTAGTGACATGCAGGTACCAGGGATTCTGGCTCAAGCCGTAGACGCCCTGGCCGAACAGGACATTTCCGTGTTAGCAATGCACCAATCAATGAGACAAGTGGATATGCAATTTATTTTAAATGAGGCAGACTATGATAACGCTATCCAGGCACTTCACCGTCGTCTGGTAGAAATTCATGACCACGGACAGGCCATATGTCTCGCTTCCTAATTGCACTGTTTTTTGTCTCACTAACATTCATGGGGAGAGCCGAGACGGCTCCCTCCACTGAAAAAGATTCTTCCGCGATCAATGAAGAGATCATCGAAGATAAAATCAACGAGCTTGAAAAACCACTCTACAACCCCTTTGTTGAACGCTATGTACTCGATGAATTAAAGCAACTGCGAGTCGAACTGGCCGCACAGAAAGCGGAATTGATCCAGCAAATCGTCGACCGGCAAATCAACTCTATTGACCGTGGTGTCACCTATGCAACCGACACTGTCACGTACTTTTTCTATCTGATCGCCGCAGCCAGTTCCGTGCTGGTGTTGGTGGGCTGGAACTCCATTCGTGATATCAAAGACCGTGTTCACTCCTTAGCCGACGAGGAAATCGCCCGACTGGTCAAAGAATACGAAGAACGTCTGTTTATGATTGAGAAGCAACTCAACCAGAAAACCCGTCATATTAAAGAAAACAAAGAGGAGATTGAGTTAACTCAGGAAATTCAATCCCTGTGGTTACGTGCCGGCCAGGATAATAATATCCACAATAAGATCACCATCTATGATCAGATTCTTAAGTTGAAACCTGAAGATTGCGAGGCCATCACCTATAAAGCCGATGCCGTTCTTGAGCTTAATGAACCGCAATGGGCAGCCAATCTATGCCATCAAGCGTTAGCCATTGATCCGGAGAACAGCCATGCCTTTTATCAATTGGCCTGTGCTTATGCCTCTCTCGATCGCCCTGACGAAGCCATGCAATACCTCAATGAAGCACTAAAACGTTCTGACACCTATAAAGAAAACTTATTGTCTGACGAAGCATTAACACCATTGAAAGACCTTCCTGAGTTCCAAGAGCTAACCACCAGCTAAATGCATAGTCCTGAAATGTTTAGTACACTATAAATATAATCTAAACATTGGGGGAATTATGTCTGACCAATTCGCCACCGATCATGAGATCGGTGAGAACAACGTCACTATCATGGGGTTTGATATTCACAACCCCGTCTTTGCAGTCAGCGCACTGCTAGTCATTCTCTTCGTAGCCGGCACGCTAATGATGCCCGCCGAAGCCAAAAGCATTCTCGATGCCGCTAAATCCTTCTCCATCAATAACTTTGATTGGTTATTCATGTCGGCCAGTAACATCTTCATTCTGTTCTGTTTTGCAATCATGATCCTGCCTACCGGTAAGATTAAAATTGGCGGAGAAGATGCCACCACCGAGTTCTCATTGCCATCTTGGTTTGCCATGTTATTCGCCGCAGGCATGGGTATTGGCT
Organism: Litoribrevibacter euphylliae; assembly: GCF_042646085.1. Lineage (NCBI taxonomy): Bacteria > Pseudomonadati > Pseudomonadota > Gammaproteobacteria > Oceanospirillales > Oceanospirillaceae > Litoribrevibacter > Litoribrevibacter euphylliae. The sequence continues at coordinate 210,838 of NZ_JBHRSZ010000007.1, forward strand.
TGATGTTCTGGAGTGTCGCTGAACCCGTGGCATACTACACCGACTGGTGGGGCACACCATTCAACGTAGACCCTAAAACCGCCGAAGGGGCAGAGATGGCGATGGCTGCCACCATGTTCCACTGGGGGTTCCACCCTTGGGCGATATACGCCATCGTCGGCTTATCTCTCGCCTTCTTTGCGTTCAATAAAGGCATGCCACTGACCATTCGCTCGGCGTTTTATCCTATCTTTGGTGAACGAGTATGGGGTCGAATAGGCGATATTATCGATGTACTGGCGGTTCTGGCGACCATCTTTGGCCTGGCAACGTCACTAGGTTTAGGGGCACAACAGGCATCCAGTGGTCTGCATTTCTTGTTTGATACACCAGACAGCATCACTACTCAAATCCTGATCATTGTCGCCGTCACCAGTGTTGCCATCATTTCAGTGGTTCGCGGTTTGGAAGGTGGGGTCAAAGTCTTGAGCAACATCAACATGATGCTGGCCTTAATCTTGTTACTGTTTGTGTTATTGGTCGGACCGACCTTAACTATTTTGAGCTATATAGGATCCACCAGTATCGGCTACCTAGAAAACATTATACCTCTAAGTAATTGGATCGGACGTGAGGACGATAAATTCTTCCACGGCTGGACAGTGTTCTACTGGGCATGGTGGATTTCCTGGTCACCATTCGTTGGTTTATTCATTGCTAGAATTTCAAAAGGTCGTACCGTTCGAGAGTTTATCTCAGCAGTATTAGTCGTACCGGTTGCCGTGACCGTGGTATGGATGGCGGTATTCGGCGGTTCAGCTCTGGAACAAACCATGAGTAACGTGGGTGAACTGGCTAACGGCATTGGCAGTGTCAGCCTAGCCATGTTCCAAATGTTGGAGAACCTGCCGTTCGCAACGATTTCATCCTTTATTGCGATCTTCCTGGTATTAGTTTTCTTCATCACCTCATCCGATTCAGGATCACTGGTGATCGACAGCATTACCGCCGGTGGCAAGCTTGATCCACCAGTTCCACAGCGCGTCTTCTGGGCCGCGATGGAAGGGGCGATTGCAATCGCCTTGCTGTACGGCGGCGGAAAAGAAGCCCTGAGCGCATTGCAAGCAGGAGCGATTGCCACCGGCCTGCCTTTCACCGTTGTCCTACTGGTGATGTGTGTCAGCTTGTATAAAGGTCTAAATGCAGAACTTAAGCCTGCATCCTAACAACCGCTTTGCCTCTGAAATAGAAAGCCGACATGGCTTTCTATTTCTTCTTTCGTAAAGCGTCAGATTATCTACCTGTGACAGTTGCCAGCAATTTCTTTGGTTCAATAAGGCTGTGTATGGGTAAGCCATCTCGAGAAATATAAGCACTGACAATGTGATCTACATGTACATAGCCATTGATGTCTTCTGTGGATGACACCACTTCATCTGTAGAGCACTCAAGAATGCCACTGACTTCATCCAGCTCAATCGCGAACATCTGGTCATTGGCTTCTAACACCACCAGCACAGGACGAATCATATCGTTCAGTCGTTGTGCAGCCTCATCAAATAAATCCAAAAGCCGCTTTAAGGTGGTAGTTCGCTCAATACCTAAGCGTCGAATCGCTTCCTGCTTTTCTCCAGAAGAAGACAAAGATAACAATATCTCAGCGCTGCCATGAATACGCTTATGAGGCTCATCGAATTTTTTGAGAATATCCGACAACAAATCGTCATCGGTTTCAAAGGCATCGTACCAAAGGCCGAAAGCACATTGATCGGGATCGGTCGCCTTACTGAACGGTTCATCAGTCAGTAAGCAGTGTTCCAAGGAATCAAGCCAACTGATGTGATCTTGTCGTCGTTGCTGCAAGAGCTTAATGACCCTCCGAACTTCCTCCACTTGAGAACTCGCACCAATCAAACGACTAAAATCAATAATCTGAATGACCTGACCATTGAAGTCCATAGCTTTGCGGGTCTGATGATCGGTTGAACGCAAGTTTACGTTGTTGCCCTGTTCCGACATGATGTAATTCACAGAGTTTATTGGCAGCGCAAAGAAACGGTCATTACACCGAAACGTTAATACAGTACAACCTGCAAGTTCTATGAGTGCAGAATTGGCCATAGGATCACCTCTTATAATTATGGAAGGCATTCTTGTGAATCACGTTCTGTCTTATCCAGTTTAATAACAGAGGCAGATTGCAAACATAAAAAAACCGGGCAATCGCCCGGTTCTTCTCGATACAAATACTATGGCAAGATCGATTAGTTCACAGCTTCTTTTAAAGCTTTACCTGCTTTAAATGCAACATAATTACTTGCAGGAATTTTGATCGCTTCACCGGTTTGTGGATTTTTACCGGTACGCTCGTTACGACGACGTGTTTCAAATGTACCAAAGCCAATCAACTGAACCGCATTACCATCACTTACCGCACGAGTGATTTCATCTGTTAACGCAGTAAGAACTTCGTTTGCTTTAGTTTTGGATAGCCCAGTGGATTCTGCAATTGCCGCAGCAAGTTCTGGCTTACGCATAATGTTCCCTTCTTTATTGTTATCAAAGTAGCACTTAATCTTTTGATCAAGTATTTCTGATTACACCTCATTCCAAATGGAATGTATAGAGCCTAGAACAAAAAGATTCATTTACCAAAAATAAAATGAAAAAAATGCGATAGCCATGGGCTTGATGCAGTAATTGAGCATTAAAAAAGGGAAAGTCTCACATCAACTTTCCCCTTTCACTGAAGGCACTAATCTACCGAATATTAAGCTAATAACGGCGGCAATTGCTTCGACAAATTCAACTTATCAACCACCTTAGCACCTGTTAACACAAAGCCTTTCAGATTACCTTCGGCATCCAGGAATTTACAACTTAAATCCTGGCCTTCACCTTCCACAACCCATTCACCTGCTTGATCCACAGGCGCAGCAATCACAGTTGGACACGCCGGCGTTTTAACCACCACAGGCATGGCACCGTACTGAACATCTGTAACATCGCCATTCAGAGTTTTCGCCAAAGCTCGTGCCGACGCCATCAGAGGCAGCACATACAACAGCACTAAGCCATCTACTTCTGCACAGTCACCCAAGGCGTAAATATCTTGCTGGGATGTCTGGAGGGTTCGATCAACCACAATGCCTTTGTTGTACGAAAGGCCAGCTTTGCTCGCTAATTCCACACGCGGTGTCAAACCAATCGCGGATAATACAAGATCCACTTCGAGTTCTTCACCGTTGGACAAACAGACTTTCACGCCATCGTCTTGGGTCACAACGCGGTTAGCGAGTGCTCCCAAATGAAAACGAACGCCTGCAGCTTCCAGACCTTGCTGTAACACCTGCGCAGCAGCCTCAGGCAACATGTTAGGAAGTACTGTCTGGCTTGGAGCCACCACATCAACGTCGTAGCCGCCGTTTCGCAAATCGTTTGCAAACTCACAACCAATCAAGCCAGCACCGATAATGGCCACTTTCTTTTTACCAATGGCCGCTTGACGGAAACGATCGTAATCCACCAAGTCATTCACAGAGAATACGAAATCGCTGCCATCGCCTTCAATAGGTGCTTTATGCGTCTTAGCACCCATTGCCAAGACCAACTTACTATAAGGAATTTCTTCTTCGCCCAGAGAAAGGATATGGGCCTCAGTATCAATTGCTGTAACTTCTGCTTGTGTACGAATCGACGCTTTTAGCTGAGTAGCCATCTCCCCAGCATTTGCCATCGCCAACGCCGCAGCCGTTTTATCCTTGGTAAAGCCTGCTGAAAGCATCGGCTTGGAATAGGAGCGGCCATCATCGTGCGTAATGATCAGTAATGGCGTTTCTGTATTTAACTTACGAAATTCTTTCGCAACACCATATCCGGCTAAGCCCGAACCAATGATTACGATAGGCAGTTCTTTGTTGTCTGTCATGCAGTCACCCTTAGTTAGAAATAATAAAGCGTGAAATCAGCGCTTCATTTCAAGGAGGATCTTTGGATGGACACAGTTTCGCTTTTGACGAATTTCCTTTGTGTCTGAAATTGCACCAAGGGTAGTGGGTTACGCAATTTCTATCATTTCGAAGTCTTCTTTACCAACTCCGCAATCTGGACATTCCCAATCGTCCGGTACATCTTCCCAACGAGTGCCAGGTGCAATTCCTTCTTCAGGACAGCCCAGCTCTTCATCATATACCCAGCCACACACGACACATTGCCATTTTTTCATACAGCTTCCTCAGAGTTTTAATAATTATGTATTCCAGGAGAGGGTATCCCATTGATGCCTTTAATGAAAAACACCGTAAGAACAACATCCTCACGTAAGGAGTGCCGTGACATTCTAACTTTAATTAACAGATCAGATGTGAAAACAGCTAATACCTAAAGTAGATGTCGGCTCGTGGTTGAGGCACTATATCACCTGAAATTTGTAAGCGCATTCTAATTCAATCAATATTGTCTTACAATCCTACAAAAGATAATCTCCTGAAACTCCAGTATACTGCGACCTCCAAAGCAAACCAGATAAACGGAATTTATGGCGTCGGTTATTCATGCCTGAAACACCTCATTACATACATCGTTGGACATCAGCGTATAAAAAGTACGCCAACCTTTGGTCTAATTCCCAACGTAGCTGGCTGTTACATCGAGGCTCATTGACCAAACGTCTGATGGCTCAAAGCACTTCCTCTTTTGAAGTAAAGGTTAATAAAGAAGGCATCAATAAACTCTTCCAACATGAAAAGAGCGTTTTGGCCTGTTCTTCTGACTTCGGCTGGATCAGGGAAGTCGACCTAATTGTGGATGGCGCTGTCTGGGTCAGAGCGCGTAGTGTTGTGCCTCTTTCGACGTTAACCGGACCTGACATCAAGCTCCGACATTTAGGCAGTAAGCCGCTCGGTCATTTACTCTTCAGTAGCCCGCGATACCGAAGAAAGCAGTTTGAGATAGGGCGTTATCAAAAAAACCGGGAAATTCACTGGGGTCGTCGATCAATTTTCACCTGTAATGGCAGCCATAAAACCTTATTGGTAACGGAAACCTTTATGCCCGTTGTCTTTTCTCGGCAATCCTCCTAGTATTCCCATGATCAAAACGGAGTACGCAAGTTTAAGACAATGGACAATCTAGCCAAGCACATCAAACTACAATTTCCTGAATACCTACAATTGATGCGCATTAATAAGCCCATCGGTATTTTTCTGTTGCTTTGGCCGACTTTATGGGCACTGTGGGTAGCTGCAGAAGGCGTTCCACACGTTTTAAATTTAGTGATCTTCGTTCTAGGTGTCGTGTTTATGCGTTCCGCCGGCTGTGTTATTAATGACTACGCCGATCGCGACTTTGATTTGCATGTTCGCAGAACTCAAGATCGTCCTTTGACATCAGGCCGTGTCACCACCAAAGAAGCCTTATTGCTCTTCGCTACGTTAGTGTTCACATCGTTTGTATTGGTGCTTTTTACCAACCTAGAAACGATCTATATGTCTTGTGGCGCACTCTTCTTAGCGGCACTTTACCCCTTTATGAAACGCTACACCTACTTCCCGCAGGTGTTTCTGGGTGCCGCATTTGCCTGGGCTGTGCCAATGGCCTTCACCGCAGAAACACAATCGGTTTCAGAAGTCACTTGGTTGTTGTACGCCGCAACCTTATTATGGACAATTGCCTACGATACCCAATACGCCATGGTTGACCGTGAAGATGACTTAAAGATCGGCATCAAATCAACGGCCATTCTATTTGGCGACATGGATAATATCGCCATCATCAGCCTTCAGGTGCTGACCCTCTGCACGCTGTTATTAGCAGCAAACCAGTTATCCGCAGGTATTTTCTTTTATCTTGGATTACTCGCCGCCACCGGCTTCTTTGTCTATCAATACACCCTCACGCAACACCGTGATCGCGATATGTGTTTTAAAGCATTTCTGAATAATCACTGGGTTGGCGCAAGCATTTTTACCGGTATTTTTATCGACTATTTAGTACGCTGATTAACTGGCTTAAACCGCGGATGGGCCATACTTATGGCGTATTTACGCCCTCCAAAAACCAAATGCTTGACTCTACTTTGTGCAAGCTTTGCAATTAATGTCATACTTCTGTAACAAAACTGTCTTCTAATACGCTTGTCTTAAATTTTTGTTATTCAATAACCCAACACAGGCATGAGTGATGGCGGGAAAAAAAGTTCTAATTGTTGATGACGAAGCCCCGATCAGGGAAATGATCATGGTTGCGCTGGAAATGGCTGGCTATAACTGCCTTGAAGCCGAGAACACGCAATCTGCGCATTCAATCATCGTCGATCAACAACCAGACCTAATTCTATTGGATTGGATGCTGCCTGGCGTATCCGGTATTGAGTTTGCACGACGACTCAAGAAAGACGAATTAACCTCGGATGTACCTATTATTATGCTCACCGCGAAAAGCGAAGAGGATAATAAAATCCAAGGTTTGGAAGTGGGTGCTGATGATTACATCACCAAACCTTTCTCACCACGAGAACTGGTTGCTCGTCTTAAAGCGGTACTTCGCAGAACCACGCCTCAAGGCGTCGAAGAAACGGTCAGCGTTAATGGTCTGGAGTTAAATCCGGTGTCTCACCGCGTTTTAGCCCACGGAGACTCCATTGAGATGGGGCCAACCGAATTTCGTTTGCTGCAATTCTTTATGACACACCAAGAACGTGCTTATTCACGCAGTCAATTGCTGGATCACGTATGGGGTGGCAATGTGTATGTTGAAGAGCGAACCGTAGACGTACATATTCGTCGTCTGCGAAAAGCACTTGCGGTGACAGGGCACGATGGCCTAATTCAAACCGTTCGCGGAACCGGTTATCGCTTTTCGACAAAGGCTGCTTAGAGTAAGCTGTCAGCAACAATAAGGATAAGTACTGCAATCGACTTATCCTTTCTTTTTATCTTGTGGCTGTTGAGGGCACTCGGTGTTAAGTAATTGGTATATTGAATTACAGCGGGTAACGCTGCTGGTACTGGCTACATCTCTCATCGGATATTTCTTTGGTTTTCCTCTGGTCGGGCTCATTTTAGGTCTTGCGGCCTATGTACTGTGGAATATCCGTCAGATGTCCCGTTTGGAATCCTGGTTACAACATCAAGAGCTGGATAAGCTCCCTCTCAGTGAAGGTCTGTGGGGAAAACTCTTCGACTCCATCTATCGGCAAGAGAAAGAACACCAATCAGGCAAACGCCGCCTTCAAACCATTATTGATCGTATCCAGCAATCTACGGCAGCACTGCAAGATGCCGTCATCATGGTCGAATACGATGGCACACTGGAATGGTGGAACCGTTCAACAGAGGCCTTGCTTGGCTTTCGTTCACCAGATGACGGAGGCCAACAGATCACCAACTTGATTCGTGATCCCGACTTTGTGGAGTACTTTGAGTACGGTGATTACACCACGCCTTTGGTACTCAACAGCCCGATCAACCCCACGATGGTCTTAGAGATCTCAGTAACACCATTTGGTAACGACGATAGATTGATCACCGCACGAGACATCACTCACATTGAACACCTCGAACGCATGCGTAAGGACTTTATTGCCAATGTCAGTCACGAACTTAAAACTCCGCTGACGGTACTGATTGGCTATCTGGAAACCTTAATTGACTACACCGACGACAATGATCGTTGGCTACGCATCTTCCATCAAATGCAAACACAAGCTACCCGTATGCAAGATCTGGTACAAGATCTGTTAATTCTGACGCGTCTTGAAACCACTGAAATCAATCTTGAAGAGCAACCGGTCAATCTCAAGCATCTGCTGGATAACATTTCCGCGGAAGCAAGAACTTACAGCAACGGCGAGCATGAGATTATCCTAAGCTGTGAAGACAACATTGAAATGAGCGGCAGCTATGACGAGCTACGCAGCGCCTTCAGCAACTTAATCATCAATGCCGTAAAATACACTCAAAGTGGCGGACGCATTGAAGTCAAAGGCTATCATGACCGAACCAGTATCCACGTAGACGTGATTGATAACGGCCCAGGCATCGACCAAAAACACATTCCGCATCTGACCGAACGCTTTTACCGAGTGGACGAGAGTCGTAAATCGGATACTGGCGGAACGGGGTTAGGTCTCGCCATTACCAAGCACATCATTATTCGCCACAATGGTCATTTAGGCATCGAAAGCCGCCTGGGCTACGGCAGTAAATTCAGCTGTGAATTCCCACTCTCGTTATTGAGCCATCACTGATCATTGAATCTCAAAAAGGCCTCGATCAGTTGTGAGTTCAATGCCGGAATGCGGTTAGTGAGTGGTACGATCCATCAACTTAACCCCTTGCGGTAAGCTGACATCGATAGCGACCGGTAAATGGTCTGAAATTGGATGATCCAACACATCAATTGCGTGTGTTCGTAAGGTCGGACTGATAAGAATATGGTCCAGCCCCTTCTGAGGCGCCCAGCTTGGAAAAGTACTGATTCCATCCGTCGCCAACATAAGTTCACTGTCTTTTAACGGCGAGTTTTCTACCAAGCGCTCTGCATGGCAATTCAGATCCCCCATCACAACAACATGCTGATGATCCTGCACGCGTTCTTTCACATAGGCCAACTGATTCATTTGCGCCCGCTGAGACAACGACAGATGCATCATTACCACTAATAAAGGCTCATCGGTGTTGGTCTGGAACTCGATAAACATCGCCCCTCGGCCAGGAATTAAGGAGGGTAAAACATGGTTATCCACCGATTTCGGAACGATGCGACTTAACACGCCATTGCCGTGTTGTGCCAACAAACCAAAGTCACGGTTCAATTGTTGATGCCAAAAACTGAATTGACCGCGATCCGCCAGATACTTCACTTGGTTAACAAAACCGCTGCGAAGACTGCCGCCATCCGCTTCTTGCAAAGCAACAATATCGAAGTGTGATAACACATCGGCAATGCGATCCATGTTATCGATACGATTAGAGTAGGGGAAAAGATGCTGCCAGCTGCGAGTCAAATAGTGGAGATAACGTCCCACTGAATTGCCCACTTGGATGTTGAAGGAGATCAGTCTCAGGTGTTCAAGACCATCATCTTCAATGACTGGCAGATACTTTTGAACGGGATAGTCAACTTGAGCGCCAGCGACGTCTTTATACACAGATAAGGAGCGGATCTCATCCACCGCTTCCTTTAGCTGTTCAACGCGTTTTCTGACCTTCTTCAGCATCATTATCCCTTAATAAATCACCCAAATCTGTGGTCTGTGTGAGCGACTACTTATTTAGCAGCACGCTCTTTTTCAATCAGGAAATCCACCACTTTAAGCATACGCTCGAAGCTGCCTGCAGAACGCGTATCAACTCGATATTTGCCATTAACAACCATCGCAGGAACACCTGTAACACGGTAACTTCTGGTACGCGATTGTGCCATGTTTACCTTACTTTGAACTGAGAACGAATTCCAAGCTTTAGTATAGTCTTCTTCAGATACACCGAGCAGCTTAAAGAAGGCAATACGCTTTTCATCACTACGCAACTTACTACGCACCACATGATATTCGTTAAACACCATGTCGCGACCTTTTTCCAACACACCCAGTGCTTCCATGGCATAGTGCAGCTGCGTTTCAGTAGCCCAGCCACCAAAGTCACCAGGCTGTTGGTAGAAATCTACGTCGTCCGCTACCGTTTTGGACCAGGCATGGACCATCGGCTCAAACTTAAAGCAGTGACCACAGCCATACCAAAAAAGCTCAATCACTTCGATTTTGTTTTCATCACGCGTCGGAACCGCGTAAGGCACCTCCTGGTAGTCTTTCCCGGCAACAAAACTTTCAGCAGACACAAGCTGCGACATCACAAGTAAAGTCGCTGTGAGAAGAGAAGTGAGCAAGGCTTTCATTAAATACTCCTATTATTGATCGTATCATCAAACCGCATCAGTCGGATCGAACCTTTCAGGTTGATCCCTTCAGGTCGAATCCTTTCCATATCCAACCATCTGGCCAGAAAATAAAGGGTCAATGTAGCTTTTATCCAGACAAAAGAAAAGGGAGTCTAAGACTCCCTTTTGGTAGGATCATTTGCTTGGAACTTGGTTCCTTTTAATCCCGGTCAACGCCTCAAAAAAAATGATTCTTTGTTGACTTGGATCAATCGAGCAAAGGCACTAAAGCTTAGTGAAGACCCTGAATGTACTGAGAAACCGCTTCGATTTCATCATCACGCATAGTGTAGATGTTGTCGCGCATCATGCCATTTGGATCGTTAGCACGCTTTGAGTCGCGGAAATCTTTCAACTGCTTAACCGTGTACTGTGCGTGTTGACCACCCAATGCAGGGAAACCTGCAGGGGCATTACCTTTACCTGTTGGCGAGTGACAACCAGCACAAGCAGCAATTCCACGGTCTGCAATCCCTGCACGGTAGATCTTTTCACCCAGCGCGGCTTTCTCTTTGTCCGCATAACCTACAGTACCGTTCTGAGATGCAAAGAACGCAGAGATATCCGCCAAGTCTTGATCGTTAAACCCGTTTAAAAGGCCCGTCATCTCTAGCACTGCGCGGTCACCCGATTTAATTTCTTTCAACTGCTTCAACAGGTATTTTTCACCCTGACCAGCCAATTTCGGGAAGTTTGGAGCAGCACTGTTACCATCAGCACCATGACAAGCGCCACATACAGCAACCTTTGCTTTACCCGCTTCGGCATCACCAGCTGCGTGACCATAGCTAACAACACCCATTGCAATTAGAGCAGTCAGAATGATTTTCTTCATTGTTAAGACCCGTTTATTGTCTCTAACGTGTGAACGGAATAGGCGTATACTCGCTTTTTCCGCTCTCCTCATCGTTATATTTCTCTCGATCCTGGTACTATGCCAAGACCCCGCCAAAAAAGTGCGGGTATTATATACTATCTATTCTAAGTTCCAAAAGGTTATTCCTAAGCGTACTTAATCCGTTTTTGCTCATTCCGTTCAAATATTAACCAAACAAAACACGAACAACTGCTGAAACCTCTCTGTATTCCGAGTATCATTCCCGCACATTTTCTTTGGATGAACACCTATGTCTGATCGAATCACCATCAAATTCAATGCTGCCCAGTTTCTTACGAGTGCACCGACACTCAAACACTGCCCACCCGACACCGGTGCAGAAGTGGCATTTGCAGGTCGATCAAACGCAGGTAAGTCGAGCGCGATCAATACCTTAACTCAACAAAAGAAACTGGCTCGAACCAGTAAAACCCCTGGTCGCACTCAGCTGATCAACTTCTTTACCTTAGGGGAAGAACAAACCCGCCTGGTGGATTTACCGGGTTATGGTTTTGCCAAAGTCCCTCTGGAACAGAAACTCGAGTGGCAAAAACACCTCGCCAAATACCTCGAAGAGCGTAAATCACTAAAAGGGTTGGTGTTAGTTAGTGACATACGCCATCCACTTCAAGAGTTTGACCGCATGATGATTCAGTGGGCTGAAGACAGCCAAATGCCACTGCATATTCTGTTGACCAAAGCGGATAAACTTAAAAAAGGGCCTGCTAAGAACACCATGCTGGATGTGAAACGAGCACTTAAAGATTTCCAAGGTGAAGCCAGCGTTCAAACCTTCTCTGCACTAAAGAAAGAAGGATTAGATCAACTTAAAAGTCGCCTGACTGAGTGGCTTACCCCCGACGAAGCCGATCAAGCCATCGAAGAGCTCATCGATCAAGACTCTGAATAAGACGGAACAAGAGACAAAAAAAGCCCCGATATAATATCGGGGCAACTACCTGAAAACAGAGAATAACGAGGAAAACACTACACACTTAATTTGCTGCGACCCTTCAAATGCTTGACTATCTTCGGAATCACTCAGATTCAATGTGAGTTACTAGGTTAGAAGACCAAACTGTCTATTAGTTCAAACTTTTTCCTCATTAAATTAAAACGCCTGTTTAAATACTAAATAAGCATCCGATTGAGCACAAAACGCCAGTTCAACAATCAAAGAAGCGTCATGAGCGTAGGCTAGACTAGGCAAAAGTCAGCGAAAAAACGGAGTCTACATAGAGTAAATGAGTATTTTAAGCTGACTTTTAACAACGTATAGTCGAGCGCAGTAGCTTCGAATTAAATGTTAATGGGCTTCATCCCAGGAATCACCGACACCCACATCAACTATTAATGGCACATCCAACGACGCGGCATTCTCCATGCGGAAACGCACGCCATCACGCACCAATTCCACATCCGCTTCAGCCACTTCCAACACCAATTCATCGTGTACCTGCATCACCAACTTGGCATCCACCTTGGCTTCGCGTAACCAGTTATGCACATCGATCATCGCCATCTTAATGACATCGGCCGCCGTTCCCTGCATCGGCGCGTTAATCGCCGTACGTAATGCACCTTGCTTGACCATTTGATTGGATGAACGAATACCCGGCAAATACAAGCGACGACCAAACAGTGTTTCAACATAGCCTTTATCTTCGGCTTCGCCACGGGTTTGATCCATGTATTCTTTAACGCCTGGGTACTTCTCGAAGTAGCGCTTTACGTACTCTGCTGCTTCACCACGGGGAATGTCCAATTGCTGAGCCAAACCAAAGGCCGACATCCCGTAGATCAAGCCAAAGTTAATGGCTTTCGCTTTACGGCGTTGATCCGCCGTCACTTCGTCCAATGTTTCGTGGAAAACCTCAGCAGCGGTGGCTCGGTGCACATCCAGATCGTGTTTAAAGGCATTCACCAAACCTTGGTCGCCAGACAAGTGCGCCATAATACGCAACTCAACTTGAGAATAATCCGCCGCCATGATTTTGTAGCCCGGGCGCGCCACAAAGGCTTTACGGACTTTACGGCCTTCTTCGGTACGGATCGGAATATTTTGAAGGTTGGGATCGGTCGACGACAAACGTCCTGTGGCGGCCACCGCTTGTTGATAAGTCGTGTGCAGACGCCCCGTTTCAGGTCGAACCAACTCGGGCAGGGCATCGGTATAAGTAGACTTCAGTTTCGCCAGACTACGATGTTCGAGAATCAACTTAGGCAGTGGAAATTCCTGCGCCAATTCCTGAAGCACCGGCTCTGCAGTAGAAGGTGCACCTTTCGGCGTCTTTTTCTTCACCGGTAATTCAAGCTTCTCATAGAGAATCTCACCGATTTGTTTTGGTGAATTCATATTGAACTCTTCACCAGCTAGGTCGTAGGCCTGCGTTTCAATAGTTGCTAGCGTTTCTGCCAGATACTGGCTTTGATTGTGTAATTCCGTCTGATCCAGCTGTACACCATTGGCTTCGACATCGGTTAATACCGGCGAGAGCTTACGTTCAATCCATTGATACACCCAATCCAACTGCGATTCTTGCTTTAACTTCGCCAACAACACCTGATAAGCACGCAGTACCATATCCACTTGAGCACAGGCAAACTCAGCCATTGCATCAATTTCCAGCTGACTCGGTGCTAACCGCTTCTTGCCTTTGCCTAGAATCGCTTCGTCGTTCTTGAGCGTTTCATTGAGATGCAACGACACGATTTCGCTCAGTTCATGTTTGCTCTCTACCGAGTTCAATACATAAGACTGCAGCATCACATCATGAATCTGTCCTACAAAGCGCTGTTGATAGTTTGCCAACACATGGGCCACACGTTTGGCGTTGTAAGCCACCTGATTAATGGATTCGCCTTTCAGCAGAGGAGCAAGAATCTCTAGCGCTTTTTCTGGGTCGAGCTGCTCAGGCGCTCCCACATAATCGTGCGTTAACGGAACATAAACGGCTTTGCCCGGCTCAACACTGATGGCTAAACCAATAAAGTGTGCGGCGCGATAATGGTCGTCAGACACCACAGGATAAAACGCATAAATCGGTTTAGCTGCAGACAGGCTGACCCAACTCTTTAATGAAGCTTCATCTAACAGCGTCTGGTACTCAGTCTCTGATACCTCAGGAATCACGACTTCCTGAGCCTCATTACTTGCTTCACTATCAGCACCTGAAACAGCACCTGACACAGCAACATCCGCCGCTTTTACGCCTTTATTTTTGAGCTCTTCGGCCCAACTTTTAAATCCAAAGGTATTGAAGAAACCAAGCAGAGCTTCGTCGTCGATATCACCCAATACCAAATCTTTTGGCCCTTGATCCAACTCGACATCACACTTAATCGTGGCCAAGGCTTTCGACAACGGCAGCTGTTCTAGATTCGCGCGAAGTTTCTCGCCAATTTTTCCTTTGATTTGTTCAGCATTGTCGGTGAGGCTTTCCAGCGTCTGGTATTCAGCCAGCCACTTCACTGCTGTTTTCGGGCCACACCCAGGTACACCAGGGATGTTATCGACTTTATCGCCCATCAACGCCAGATAATCGATGATCTGTTCAGGCGCTAAGCCAAACTTCTCAATCACCCCTTCGCGGTTCATGGTGGTGTTGGTCATGGTATTCACCAGCGACACATGAGCGCTGACCAACTGCGCCATATCTTTATCACCGGTCGATACTATGGTGTCGACGCCTTGTTCGGTGGCTTGAAGACAGAGCGTTCCGATCACATCATCCGCTTCCACCCCTTCTATGACTAATAGCGGGATTCCCATAGCACGAATGATTTCATGGATCGGCTGGATCTGGACTCTCAAATCGTCCGGCATGGGTGGACGATTAGCTTTGTACTCTTCATACATGTCATTACGGAAGGTCTTACCTTTGGCATCGAAAATCACCGCCATGTGACTGTCCGGGAAATCCGCCATCATCCGACGCAACATGCTGATCACCCCTTTTATGGCCCCGGTTGGATGACCGTCTTTATTGGTCAATGGTGGCAATCCATGGAAAGCCCGGAACAAATACGATGAACCATCAACTAGAATTAAAGGAGCAGGGCTTTGATCAGTCATAGCAAAGAAATATCCGTAGGTATCAGAGGGAATTCGGTGTACACCGGCCATTCATGGCCGTATTATCGGATGCAGGAACCGTATCATTAAAAGCACCAAATAGTAGCAGACACACGAGGGATAGACCATGCGTCTACAGACTTCACTCAGACTCAAAAGAATACTTCAGGCGTCTCTAATGATGCTTGCCATGGTTGTAAGCGCGCCGAATTACGCGGAAACCGAGAACGACATTTCTGAGCCAGAAGTCATCATTAAACAGACGGATAGTAAGAAAATTTCGGAATACTATGTGAATGGAATCTTGGTGGAGATCAAGGTCGAGCCGAAGAATGCACCCACCTACTATTTGATACCTGCTGAGAATGGTCAGATGCTTCGAACCGATGAGTCGCAACTGTTGATTCCAACCTGGAAAATTCTTGAATGGTAACAGCCAAACGAGCCCTACAGGCATAGCTAATACTGTCTGCCTGATTCTTCCACTTTCTGTAAAACTCTGCATAGCGATACTCAACCATGTCCGTGTATACCCAGCTTTCCCAACAAGACTTTGGATTCATCTGCGAAACTTACCAGCTGGGTGAAGTCGTCAGTTTTAAAGGCGTCGCGGACGGCATTGAAAACACCACCTACTTCTTTATCTCCGAAAAAGAAGGGCTTCAAAGTGAGTGGGTATTCACTTTGTTCGAATACACTCAGGAACAAGCCCTGCCATATTATTTGGAACTGTACGATCATCTGTATCAGCAAGGGGTGCCTGTGCCCGATCCGTTATTGAACACCGAAGGTTCACGACTCATTACTCTCTATAACAAACCCGGTGCAGTTTTTCCAAAGTTGCCAGGGCGTACTCCGAAACAGCTGACGGCGGACTTATGCCATCAATGCGGCGTTGAGCTGGCTAAGTTCCATCGTGCCGGAGAAAGCTACAAACAACATCACCAGTGTCCGAAAGGCTTGGCCTTCTGGCAACACAGTGTCGAGCACTTTGATGAGTTAAGCAGTGAAGATAAAGCCCTGATTCAAGACGGCATTAAGCGTTACCAAGACGCCGCTCAAGGTTTGCCCAAGACATCCGTTCATGGCGATTTATTTCATGACAACGTTTTGGTAGATAACAACAAGATCACTGCAATAATCGACTTGTTCAATGCAAGTTATGACTATGCAGTCTACGATCTAGCCATCACTTTGAATGACTGGACTTTAGATGAACAACACCACATCCTTCGTGATCGCTACCAAGCCATGTTAGACGGCTACGAAAGTGTGAGACCCTTATCCGATAAGGAGAAAACCGCGCTTCCTATCATGCAACAAACCTCGGCCATGCGTTGGTGGTTAAGCCGCATCGACACGGCACGAACCTTCCAAACTCAACAAGGCGACGACACCTCGTCTAAAGATCCGAACCAAATGAAGGCACAATTGCTAGCGCTGCACAAACAGCTCGGCTAATCACCGCTCGAACCTGCCATGACATTCCCGGATAGCATAATCATCAATTAGTTTCATTCCCTATAGGAATATCAACTAATCTAAGGATTCATTTTTTTCTCCGTTCACGACTCGCTAAATTACCCAAAACCCAGATGGGAACCTCTAAGCACAAGGGTGACATTATGCGACGTAAACAGAATAACAACAGCATTACCAAGAAACATCAAACGCGCAGTAAAGTACGACTATCGATGGCTGGCGCATTAATCTCCGCCAGTCCATTGTTCACATCGCCTGCCCATGCAGTCGGTCTTCAGCTGATGCCCGGCTCTTCAAACTTCGGTACCGCCGGCGCAGGACACGCAGCAGAAGGTAACGGCGCAGGCTCAAGTTGGGCAAACCCGGCCACCATGTCATTGGTAGAAGGCAACCAAATAGGTTTTGGAGCCATCGTCGCCGACACCGACTTACAATTCGACGCAGCAGATTCAACCCAAGAAAGTGGCGGCGATTCCGGTAGCACCGTATTCATTCCCTCCTTTGCCTACGTTCACAGTCTCAGTGAAGACGTAAAACTGGGCTTTTCAGTCTTGGCTCCATTCGGCAGTGAAATCGATTACGGCGGCCAATGGACCGGCAGTAATGCGGTAACCTCCGCCAGTGTACAAACCATTCAGGCACAGCCAACAATTTCTTATCGAATCAACGACCATTTGTCCTTAGGGGGTGGAGTTAACATCAACTACACCACTGCCGAACAAGAATTGTCACCAAGCTTTACTCAGAACTTACCAGGCCCAATCGATCCGACAGTTGAAGCCGATATGGCCTTGGACGCACACGGTATCGACTATGGCTGGACAGCGGGGGCTATGTGGGAATTCAATCAGGATCATCGCATAGGCGTGGTCTATCGCTCCGAAGTGGAAACCGATTTGAAAGGCGACGCCGACATTACGGCTAACATTGGCGGAACGCCCTTAATGGACAGCAGTGCCACCACGCGTCTGAACTGGGAAAATCCAGCCAGTGCCGTAATCAGTGGTTACCATCAAGTGACCGACAAAACCGCACTCTTATGGGACTTAGGCCGTACCTTCTACAGCAACTTTGAAACCACCACCATCAGTGCCGATTTGGGCGGTGGCTTAGACATTCCGATCGAACGCAATTGGCAAGACGCCAACCGTTACGCCATCGGTGGTCATTACCAGTTAACTCAAGATCTGACCCTACAAGCCGGTTTCTCGTACGACGAAAGCCCGGTAGAAACGGAAGACCGCACCGCGGATCTACCGTTAGATGACATCAAGCGCTACACCCTGGGCGCCATGTATCAGATGAACGATCAAACCCAAGTCTCACTGGGTGTGGAGTACGCTGACCTTGGCAACACCAAGATTGAAGAACACGAAGGCCTATTGGCCAGCCCAGCCGGCGACTACGACAACAGCGCCATCGCAGGCTCACTGTCGGTGAACTACAAGTTTTAAACAGCAACGCAACCTTTCTATGTAACCCCCTTACTAACCATTTTGCCCCGTGATTTGCTTCCTTATCACGGGGCTTTTTTGACTGCGACATAGAAATTACTCACACTATCTCTTCTGTTTCATTATCACTTTCTATCAATACATTCACTATCAGCCCAATAATTAATCCATTTTACAATATCGAATAATTATGATTCGTAACTGCGCATTGACCTCACCGGGTAGTTCTACAAGGATGTGTGGCTTATATAGCCCACAGGAATAACCTAATTCCAATTGAAGACAAGGATCACGTCTGATGAAGTCGAATGTATTAACTCCTGCCTTGCCATTTAAAACCCTCGCATTAGCTTCTGCGTTGACCTTAGCCGGTTGTGGCGGAGGCGGTGGAAGCTCCAGTGGCGGCGGCACTCCAACGAATCCAGGCACATCGAATCAGGATATTACCGTCATCGACGGCTACTTAGAGAATGCCCAAATCTGCATCGATCGAAATCGCAACTCAAGCTGCGATCAGGGTGAAACACTGGACGAGACGACCAACGCTCAGGGTAAAATCGCCATTGATGACGCGGATAAAGAGTATCCGATCATCGCTCGTATTATCGCGGGTCAAACGCAGGACGCCGACCACATTGGCATGATCAGCAACTCCTACGAGTTGGTTGCCGAAGCTGGCTCAAGTGTTGTTACTCCCTTCACAACCTTGGCCAAGCAACTGAATCTATCGACGGCTCAACTGGCAGCCTTGTTAAATGTTCATGAATCCGTGGTTGCAGAAGATTACGTTGAATTGAAGGCAAATGCCGACCTCGCCGACGATGCGCGTCAAGCCCATTTATTTGCTCGAAGTATTATTCCGGCTCTGTCAGAAGAAATGGATGCAGACGACTTTAATACTCTGGTAACTCAGTTTGCGCAGGCACTGGTTAATCAGCAAAACTTGGGGACAGATCTTGATTCCATTCGATTCAACTTATCAGAAACCGGCGCGGAAGTAGAACCTGTCGATCAATCTGTCGAACACTTGTTTGATCGGCAACTCTGGTCACTAGTGCACCTTACTAGAATCATTGGGCTCAAAGAATTTCACAACAACATCACCTTTGAAGACGGAAACGTGAACGGAATTCTTACTATCCCTGCACCTTACGAATTCGATGGCCATCGCCTAATCTTTGGTAATAATGATGAATATTCCCATGAGGTCGTTTATCAGTCTGAGAACCTGATCCTGATCTTTGATGATCGAGACCAACCTTACACTTACATCCCTACAGACGCACCGAACTACTTTTATGGGAAGCCCTTAACCGCTGAGCACTTTGCCGACCAAACCTGGTATCACTTACGAGATATCCAAAGCGATGTAAATAGTAACGAACCCATTATAATTTTTACTCGGATGGAATTTACTGACAACACCGTAACACTAACACCGGATGGCTACCCCCCAATCGAAGCTGACTGGGAAATTGAAACGCACGACGACACGGCAGATACTCTGACAATCCATTTACCCACCAGAGAACATGAAGCCTTCCCCGGAGAAGAAAAAGTTACCTTGTTAGCATACTCTGACACTGACGAAAATGTACTGCTGGTCTTTCATGATTCAACACAAAAATACGTGAATAACTTATTGTTTAAAGATCAATCCATGGCCGAGGCTGTCACCACGCGTTGGAGAGCGGCCCCGCCAATAGAGTTTGATGAGTTACGAAGAATAATGCAGTAATTCAACCTTGTTTTGACGTAATTCAATCATTCACCCCCCAGGAAACAACCGTTGATGGATCTGGTTTTCAAACCGGGTCTATCAAACGGCCCCCACATCCGTCTACACTAGACAAACATTCATAAAACACTTAACCCACACCATGAAACTCGAAGAACTGGCTCGATACGACATCAAACTGTTAGTGGCGTTCCAAGTATTACTTGAGGAGCAAAATGTTTCTCGTGCGGCAGAGCGAATGCACGTCACACAATCCGCCATGAGTAAAATGCTAGCGCGTTTGAATGATATGTTTGGCGAAGAACTGTTCTTTCGCACCACACATGGCATTCAAGCTACTGATCGAGCCTTGGTATTAAGAGAGTCTCTGTACAATACCTTGGAGCAACTTAAACAGCTACTTGATCCCCCGGTATTTGACCCACTGCACTGCGACCGAACCTTTCGCATCTCGTTGATGGACAACCTTGCCGCGCGTATTTGTCCCGCGCTAATGCGACAACTGAGTCAAATTGCACCGAATGTAAAAGTTCAGGTAGTACCTTGGTCTAAAGACAGCATGGACGAGCTCAGCGTTGGTCAACTGGATCTGGCGATTAATTTAGTAGACGTGGAACGAGCCAACTTTTATCAACACAGCTTTGCTAATATTTCGCCTTGTGTACTGGTTCGCAAAGGACATCCTCTGTCCACCAAAGAAATCATTACCTTAGATGAATACCTTTCTTATCCTTTCATAAAGCTGGTAATTCCCGAATTTAACGACACCCAGCAGAAAGACCGGGAAGCCCTAGAACGTTTAGGGCGTAAGCGCAATATTCTGTTAGAGACCCATAATCTCAACAGCGCCATACAGACCTTACTCGTCACAGATTTTGTGATGCTGGGAGGAAAAGGGTTCAATGAACAAGTGTTTGAGCAACTGGGCTTGGCTACGTTGAAGTTACCCACTGAATTAGAGGCCCCCTCCTTCAATTACAAAATGATTTGGCACCAAAGACAGCACAAACCAGAAGAGCAAAAGTGGTTTCGAACATTGATTGCTAACAGCTTGTCTTTACTCAAGGAACAGGCTTCTTAGAAAGCGTTTAGACATTTCGTTCTAACAGCGCCTTTCAGCGGATTAATGGCATAATTTCAACCGATTGACCAATTTTCTATATACTCAACTAGTTAATCCTTATTAAAATCGCCCCTGCTTAACCTTCTGCCTCTATGACTAAGGGAAAATTTTATGAGTAAACTAGCCGTTCAATTTCTCTTAGGTCTGGCATTTTCCCTGTTTGGTATGCTGAGTTATGGTTATGAGCTGACCATTAAAAATCACGAAACAGCACTCCACTTATCTCAGGAACAACTAAAAGACCTGACTCAAGAGACACTTAAAACCATCACGCCATGGACAAATGAGCCCGAAGTTTACTCGGGGGTCAGCTTGAGCGCCTTAATCGCACATTACCAAATTCAGGCAACTAAGGTACGCGCCAGGGCACTTAACGATTATCAAGTCGAGATTGATCTTCAGCAAGCGATCAATTCGGGGGCATTTATCGCATCCCATGCCGAAGGACAACCTATGAGGTTAAGAAACAAAGGGCCTTTTTGGATCGTATTTCCCTGGAGTAAATATCCTCACTTAATCGAGCGTAAATACCAAGACTGGTCGATTTGGCAGCTAACCGAACTATCCTTTTACTAATATTCTTGTTTAACCTGTAGAAAAGTCTGCCTACGAATGAAGCGGTATAATTTCATTAATTTCTGGTTCTTGATTTTGTTTACGGTCACCATCTGGTTAGCCGTCATCTTTATCCGTATCTCCGGCGAGATTCAGCAATACTCAGAACAAATCACCGATAACCGTCCTTGGCATCTCTCACAATTCCAACTAGAGCTGGAGCGACTCAACAGTTCGCTCATTCAATACATTCACCTCAGCAACGAAGAAAATCGTAATCGAGCGGTCTTTAAGCTGGAGTTGCTGTGGAACCGAGCGGATATCCTGGTCGGAGGTGAAGCAGGCCAGGAGTTAAAGAAGTACGATCAAACCTCTTTTCGCTACCTTAAGAACATTCAAACCTACTTAAACACGCATGAAGCGCAACTCTATGAGATGTCGCCTGAGTACGCGATAGCGCTTCAAGAAGTGAACAGTGCTTGGTCGCAAGAATACAAACACCGAATTCGGGAAATCTTTCAGCGCAGTTATCAAAATTTCCATGACGTTTCCAAGAAAGTGTTAGAAACCTATGAGCTCACACGGGTGCTCATTCTGGGGCTGGGTTTGGTGATTTTCGTGCTGACCTGGGTCTTGTACCGCGAGTTCAAACGCAGCAACCACCTACGGATTACAGCCGAAAACGCCAGTCAGGCTAAGAGCCAGTTCCTCGCTAACATGAGTCATGAAATCCGCACGCCTCTCAATGGCATCATCGGCAGCATTCAATTAATGCGAGCCTCGGAAGACGTCAGTGATTGCGCCGACTTAATGAAAACCCTGGAACAATCGTCTGAAGCCTTGCTCGCTCAAATCAATGATGTGCTTGATTACAGCCGTATGGAATCGGAACGTCATGTTGTAGAACAGGTCCCCTTCGATGCCATCAGTTTGGTTCGCTCTGTCACCTCTATCTACAACGCTCAAGCCAAGAACAAACTCCTGACGCTCAGATTCAACGATGAGACACAACCTCATCAGGTTGATAGCAACCAAAATCATGCATTGCTGGTCTTGGGAGACCCCAATAAGCTTCGACAAATATTGTTAAACCTGATCAGTAACGCCATCAAGTTTACTCATGAAGGTGAAGTCTCAGTCAATCTGCGCCTGGAAGAAGATCGCCTAATAATCTCCGTCTCAGACACTGGCATCGGCATCGCACCGAATAAACGCGAAGCCATCTTTAAACCGTTCGGACAGGAAGATTCTTCCATCAGCCGACGCTTTGGCGGCTCTGGTTTGGGCTTAGCCATCAGTAAGAAACTGGCTGAAATTCTCGATGGTGAACTACAGGTAAGCAGTGAAGTAGATCAAGGCAGCACCTTCACCTTGTCGATTCCTTACTTACCTGCCCAGCAAGAAGATGTCTATCAAGACACACCTGAAGATCAAAGTAATGCGGCTATGAAACTCTCGGGCAAAGTACTGCTAGTCGAAGACAACCCGGTAAATCAAAAGATAGCTAATGCCATGCTGAAGAAACTGGGTCTGGAGGTTTCTCTGGCTGGTAATGGTGATGAAGCCGTCGATGCAGTGACCATGGAGCATTTCGATCTGATTTTGATGGATCTACAGATGCCAGAAAAAGATGGCTTACAAGCAACGCAAGAAATACGCGCTTTAGGTCACACCATGCCGATCATCGCATTAACCGCTAACAGCACCATTGAAAGCCAGCAATCGTGTTTTGAAGTCGGAATGGTCGGCTTTATCTCTAAGCCGTTTAAGATGGAATCCCTGTATCAAGCGATTCAAATGCATTTAGGTCAGTTCGCCTGATCGTGATGGATCAGGCGAAAGCGGCTCCAGACTTAATCCTTCTAAGCAAGATCCCCACGTAAGTCTTTCACCTTACTTTCCAGCAACGGCGCAGACACCTGCTCAGCCGCCACCAGGTCACCGGCCCAGATATCCACTTTTGACCAGAAACGTTTGGGAGGACTGGCCAAAGCAGCACCATTCCCATGACTGAAGAAAGACCCCCACAGACCGCGTAGCGCCACAGGCAACACAGGTACCGGGTTGCGTTCAATAATCAACTCAATACCTCGGCGGAAGGTGTCGATTTCACCGTCCCGGGTCAGACGACCTTCCGGGAAAATACACACCACTTCACCATTGGCTAACGCGTCACTGACCTGATTCATCGCTGCTTGATAGGCCTCTGGGTCACGTCGCTCAGAGGTAATCGGAATGGTCTTAGCCAACTTAAAGAACCAGTTCAAGCCTTTGCTCTCATAGATCGGCTTATCCATCACAAAGCGTAGCGGACGACGACAAGCACCAGCGATCAACAGCGCATCCACAAAGCTGACATGGTTCGCCACGATTACCGCAGCACCTTCATCCGGTAAATTTTCCAGGTTCTTATGGTTTACCCGGTACATGGTGTGAGACAGCATCCAAATGTAGAAGCGCAACACAAACTCCGGCACTTGCGCATAGATATAACCAGCCACCACAAGGTTCATAATCGCCAATACACAGAAGTATTCAGGAATGGTCAGTTCCAAAACACTCAAGAACAGGATCGCAAACAGGGCACTGGCCACCATAAATAAAGCCCCAAAGACATTACTGGCGGCAATCACCTGAGCACGTTCTTTTTCATCCGAGCGCTCTTGAATTAACGCATTCAAAGGTACGATGAACAAACCAGAAGAGATCGATAACAGCAACAAGTCCGCCATTAAACGCCAGTTGTCAGGATTCTGAATAAAGGCAACCGCACCAATATCGGCAACCGTTGTCTCCGGAACGGCAAAGAATAAATCAATCCCGAAAACACTCATCCCCAACGAACCAATTGGCACAATGCCCAACTCAATTTTTCGCCCGGACAAGCGTTCACACAACAAAGACCCCAGAGCGATACCAATCGAGAACAATGTTAATAGCAAGGTCACAACCTGCGCATTGCCTTGCAGTACGTCCTTAGCAAAGTTCGGGAATTGCGTTAAATAGCTCGCCCCCATAAACCAAAACCAGCTGATCGCCATGATCGACAAATACACCGAACGGTTATCAAGCGTGCGCTTCCACACATCAATCAGTTCGGTTGCCGGATTCCAATTAATTTTCAGTTCAGGCGATGGTGCTTCACCTTTTGGAATGCTGCGACACGCGAGATAACCAAGTACGGCAAACACCATCACCGAGATAGATACCGTCACCTTGGCATCAGTGGCATCCACCAAATAGCCCGCCAAAATGGTACCTAACAGAATCGCCAGGAAAGTACCTGTTTCTACTAAGGCGTTGCCACCCACCAGCTCATCTGAGCGCAAGTGTTGAGGCAGAATGGAGAACTTCACCGGCCCAAAGAAAGCGGACTGTGTTCCCATGGCGAACAAGAGTAAGATCATGCCCATGATCGACTCTTGCCAGATCGCGAAACACGCCAGCGCCATCACACCAATTTCAAACAATTTGATCTTACGAATCAGCTGCGATTTTTCGTACTTATCGGCAAATTGCCCGGCTAACGGAGAGAAAATAAAGAAAGGTAGTATGAATAAGCCTGCCGCCAAATTATTAATCAGGTTCTTATCCATTCCTGATCCATCCGACGTCATCGAGCTAAAGGTTCCAAACGCAACAAATAAGAGGAGGGCGTTTTTATAGACGTTATCGTTAAACGCCCCGAGTGCTTGGGTTAAGAAATAAGGCAGGAAACGGCGCTTTTTCAACAGCGCAAATTGCCCTTGCTCGTCGCTTTCCTGAGTACTCATATTGCTAGAATTATGATCCGTCATCATGCTCTCCTTATCGTGACTCAGTATCCGATAACCAACCCGTTAGATAGTTTCTAATCAAGGTCGTTACCATCTCAGAATGATTAAGTTTGGCAGGTGAGAAGAGTTTATCTTCTACCGCCAGAAAACTAATGCCATGAACTCCGGCCCACATAATACGAGCCGTTTGTTCAATTTCCCTATTCGAGGCGTCAGGCTTTATGCCAGTCAGTAAGCCTTTTACCTGATTCAACAGTTGATCAATTCTCTGCTGTTGCCAGTCAGGAATATCCTCGTCCGTCGCCAACTTTAATTCAAAGATCAATCGCCAGCGCTGGGTGTGCGCCATAGCAAATTCAAGGTAACACAAGGCCATTGCATTCAACTGCTGTTCCGGCACCGTATCATTGGTGCTGGCAGCTTTCATCTGTTCAGAAAGCTCATCCAAGGTATCAGCATTTACCCTCAATAGCAGATAGCCATAACTACCGAACAGATTAATTAAGGTACCCGGCGAATAGCCTATGCCTTTCGCCACCTTGCGTAAACTTAAACTATCAGACAAATCGCTCTGCAAGTGGTGTTTCACCCATTGCAATGCCATATCGGTTATTTCTTCACTGCTGTGATCAAAGCGTCTAGCCATCATTTCACCGCGATCGTTTAAAAACTCGGACCTTGTTAAGCGTCCAACTCACTTAATTGAACACTGTTTAATTTGAGGCTATTGAACACCGTTCAAAATAAGATTGCAAGCAGTATTTGGATGTTTTTTACTCTACAAACTGCAACACAACTTCCTTGATGTTTCCTTATTTCCTTTCATTTTCGTGCAATTTGTTCACGTAGAGTGAGTTGTCACAGAGCATAAACCGCTTGGCTTGAATGAGGGGAAATCCCATGTACAGCACAATAACAACGAAAACGAATACAGACGTGCAATCACACTCTATTAAAGAACCTAATCAAGAACAGAACCAATACATATCTGCAGTCACTGGGTGGATTAAATGGCCACTACTGATCTCATCTTTTGCCATTCTCACCGCGTGTGGAGGCGGAGGCGGCAGCGGCTCAGACAGCACTACCACATCAGAAGACACCACCACAGCCGCAGACGAGGAAACAACGGTAGAACTGACCGCAAACGATGAAGCCCTGCTACAAATCATCGCCGACAGTAACCTCGATCAAAGCTCTGTCGATGAACGAAATTTACCAGACATCGAATCACCAATGGCCCAACTAGGGATGAAACTCTTCTACAGCAAAAGCTTAGGCGGTGACTTCGACAGTGCCTGCGTTACCTGTCATCACCCAGTACTGGGTGGCGGCGATGATTTATCTCTGCCAGTGGGAGTGGAAGCCGTATCAAGCGATCTATTGGGAGAAGGGCGAGAACATCAAGACGGTTTACCCTTGGTGCCCCGTAATGCGCCCACTGTCTTTAACATTGGCTTCTGGGACACCGGCCTGTTCTGGGATTCCCGTGTGGAAAGCTTAGGGCAGGAAGAAAATGCCAACGGTGCCAGCTCCGGTATTCGTACACCAGACACAGCCTTTGGTGTAGCCGATACTAATGCAGGTAACAACTTAGTGACTGCTCAAGCACGCTTCCCAGTCACCTCGGTCGAAGAAATGAAAACAGCAGCTTTTGAAAACGGCAGTGACAACAACACCATTCGAGATCACTTAGCAGCACGTATTGGGGATTATGATGAAGGCGAGGGTGAACTCACCACCAACGCCTGGTTAAGTGAATTCCAAACCGCCTTTGGCGTTACTTCGGATGCGTCCACGCTGATCACTTTCGACAATATTGCCGAAGCCATTGGCGAATATGAACGCTCTATGGTGTTTGTGGATACCCCATGGCGCAACTATCTGGACGGCGATACCACCGCCCTGAGCGAGAACCAAAAAGCCGGTGCTATCTTGTTCTTTACGCGTGTCAGTGAAGGTGGTGCAGGCTGCGCTGCTTGTCATAGTGGTGAACTCTTTTCCGATGGCGATCATCACACCGTCGCCTTCCCACATTTTGGCCCAGGCAAAGGCGATGGCAACGACGATGACTTTGCTCGTGAACGCGAAACCGGTGACTCTACGGACAGATACCGTTTCAGAACGCCGTCACTTCTAAACATTGCGACTACTGCACCCTATGGTCACGTTGGCGCTTATCAAACACTGGAAGAAGTGGTTCGCCACTATACCAATCCTACAGGTCGTGTCAGAGACTTCTTTGACGACGGCGGTTGGTGCCAATTACCTCAGTTTGAAGAGGTAACTAATTGTGCCTCTCTCTATCCTAATGCCGAAACAAACTCCAACTTGGCACTGAATAAACTGGCTCAAGATCGCGCCAATGATGATACCCGTTTCCCAGAAAACCCGCGTCTGAATAACACCGAAGTAAATCAGCTCGTAGCCTTCCTCGAAGCACTGACCGATCCATGCGTGGAAGACAGAGCGTGTTTAGACCCATGGATTCCGGATACCTCAGATACCGGCCCGGATGGCAATCAACTAAATGCCATCGATCGAAACGGAGAGTTGCTGTAATTACCGCCATCCATTGATAATCAATAAATCACTCAATACCTGCGCGGAGAAACCACCGTTCCTCCGCGTAAACTTTGCACTGTTAAAAGTCTCTTTTGTAAGTATCTCTTCGAGATAATTGCCAACCAACGTCTTTACACACGTCTGTAGAATTCACGATAAGCGGTCAAACACGCAAGTCAGGTTACCTATACTTGTATTACTAACGTTACCTGCTTATCTAAGGTTCGCCATGCAACGCAGCCGTTGGAACATCGCACCATTATTACTCAACCTCGTCATCGGGTTGGCTTGTGCTCATGCGGTTGCAAACACACCCGCCCCCTCAACTACCGCACCATCTCAGTTAGTGTTTTGTCATGAAAACGCCAATGCCTTTCCTTGGGTAATGACTGTCGGAGGAAAATCCGAAGGTTTGGACATAGAATTACTAAATCTCCTAGCTCAAAAGCTTCACATTCAGATTGATTATCTATCATTGCCCTGGAAACGCTGTTTAAAACATTTGGAGCAAAATAAAGTGGATGGCGCCTTTGCTGCCAGCTTCAAACAAGAACGACTGAATATGGGTCGCTACCCAGTCACAACCAAAGGAAACCTGAACGCTAATAAACGGATTCATACCTCAGGCTATTCGCTGTATATTCCAAAGGGATCAAATCTGGGATGGAATGGCGAAACCTTTATCAACCTAAACGGTATCATTTCCTATCAGAACGGCTTTTCTATTGGTGATCGACTCACTGCTTTAGGCATTAAAACCGCCGAATTTCATGGGCCCTATGCCAATTTAGTCAAAGTGAAAGAAGGGCGAGTGGCAGGCACCGCCTTACAAACAGATCGCGCTGATCAGGTGCTTAACAACAGCCCTGAATTGGCCAGTACACTCCTTAAGTACCCCATTCCCATATCCAGCAAACCTTATTATCTGATGCTGTCGTTCCAACTGGTGCGATCTTACCCTGGGTTTGCCGATCATCTATGGGATACTCTAGCTGAATTACGTGATTCACCCGAGATGAGTGACATCAGAGAGCAGTTTTATTCAACTCACCAATAAATTCAGCCGTTTCAGCAGTCGATGAAAATTACCGCGATCCACTCCCAGAGCTTTCGCCGTTTTAGATTTATTGCCCTCAAAATGGGTCAGTAATTGCTGGATGTATTGGCGCTGATTAATGTCCACCCACTCCTTCAACGGAAGTATGTTGTCACTATCACCGACGCTTACTGAATCAAACATCGATGTAACCGCTGGTTCGAGCGCTTCAGTATCGAGATCCAAGTGCTTGGGTTGGATCTCAATCAGCCGTTGCTGATCAGCTCGTTCGGCGTAAGCTTTTAATGACGCCCGATGAAGCAAGTGCTCCAACTCCCGAATATTTCCTGGCCAGTGATAATGATAGAGTGCGTGTTCCGCCTCGGAGGACATCGCCAAAGTAATGTGCCCAAGCTTGCGTTGAAACTGACTCAGGAAATACCCCGCCAATGGGCTGATATCATCACGACGTTCGGCCAAATCAGGGACCTTAATCGGATAAATACTGAGTCGATGGTATAAATCCGCACGGAATCGACCTTCGGCCACTTCTTGGGATAAGTCTCGGTTCGTTGCGGCAATGATACGCACATCCACTTTGAAAGTGTTGTCGGCGCCAACCCGCTGAATCTCACCTTGCTGAATGGCCCGCAGCAGTTTGGCTTGCACCACCAACGGCAATTCTCCGACCTCATCCAAAAACAACGAGCCACCATCGGCCAGTTCAAACTTACCGCTGCGATTCTTGGTGGCGCCGGAAAAGGCACCGGAAACGTGACCAAACAATTCACTTTCCACCAGATGCTCGGGCAGAGCGGCACAGTTCACCGCCACCATGGCATTGTGATGACGGGCGGATTGATGATGAATGCTCTGCGCCACCAACTCCTTACCGACGCCGGTGGCACCGGTAATTAATACCGTTAGGTCAGATTCAGCCACCGTAGTAATGTCTCGCTCAAGCCGTTGAAAGGCCGCACTGCGACCCACCATCTTAAAGTCGCTGTGTTGATCAGACATGGCTTGAACCACCTGTGTTTGATGTTCAGCGCGCCGTTCCAGGTTCTCAATCAAGTCCGCAGTTTTGATGGCCGCTTCGGTAATCCGCACTAAGGTGTGTAACAGCGTTGGTTCCACCTGATCAAAGGTACCGGGAATTAACGCATCGAGCGTGATTACTCCCCACGGTTGATCGTCAATGTACAACGAAGCCCCCATGCAATCAT
This sequence comes from Litoribrevibacter euphylliae, assembly GCF_042646085.1. Lineage (NCBI taxonomy): Bacteria > Pseudomonadati > Pseudomonadota > Gammaproteobacteria > Oceanospirillales > Oceanospirillaceae > Litoribrevibacter > Litoribrevibacter euphylliae. Next base: position 240,663 of record NZ_JBHRSZ010000007.1, read on the forward strand.
GGACATGCAACAAGCCATCGTCGGTAGGAATCAAACCATCGTACGGATCAGGAAGGTCTGAATTGAGATCGAACCGCACGTATTGGCGGTTGTGTAAGATCTTGGCCAGTCTCGGGTGCTCAGAGACACGAAACTGACGACCGATTAAGTCCTGACCAAAGCCTTTTACGGCGCGAGGAATCAGCTGCTCGCCTTCCAGTTTCAACAATGCACAGGCATCGCTGGGCACCAATTCCAACCAAGCTTTCAGCAATTTTCGATAGCGTTCATCACTGCCAATGTGCTTGGATAAATCACCAAGAATTTCTGCCAAGACTTGATACAAAGACGTGGTCACTCACCATTCCTTATTTAGCGTAATGTCAGACCCAACTCTTTTTGTGCAATCAGCCGCGCGATGTAACTGAACTTGAACAGGGTCGCTAATACAATATTAGCTAGATGAAAGGCTATGGTAAGCGCAAACGACTGCAAGGGTAAAACAAAGGCGCAGAATAAGGAGCCCACAAACAAGATCAACGACAACACCATCATTCGATTAGAACAACTCAACATCAATTTATAGTTCATTGTTTCTTCCTCATCACAGGAAACAGAGGCTGACGCTAACTCAGCCTCTGTTATCGTTAGAATAATCAGGCGGTTTCAAACACCTCATCAGCAGACTTAAACACCACCTGTTGAGCTTCAGGCTGTATTTCTTCTAATGGCCCAAAGAACTCGTAATGTATCTGATCTTGCGGAATGCCCAAGTTAGCCGCCATATTAAGCGCGCATTGCATGAAAGGTTTTGGCCCCAACACATAGAACTCTACATCACTGACATCACCCAGGTGTTGAATGAAATGTGTTTCGTTAAGCAACCCAAAAGCATCCGCTGAACCTGTACTGCCCTTAAGATCCGATGCCAACGGGTCACTGTAGATCACAGTTTTTCGCACACTCGCATCGCTATCAGAGATCCGCTGAACATACTCGCCAAAGGCATGATGCTGACTGTTTCGGGCACAATGGATAAAGTGAATATCGCGACCTTCCATACGATGGTCAGAGGTAGCAGCTGTCAGCATGGAAATGGCTGGAGTAATCCCCACACCCGCCGTCACCAACACCATGGGTTTTGTGTTTTGTTTGAGTACGAAGTTACCGTAAGGCGCTGACACCTTAAGCTGATCCCCCATCTTCACATCATCATGCAAGTGATTAGACCATTGGCCATCTTCTTCACGCTTCACGCTGATTCGTAACGTCGTTTTACCCGGCTTATCGGAGAGGCTGTAATTACGGCGATGCTCCAAACCATCGAATGCCTGCAGCAAGGTAATGTACTGTCCCGGTTCAAAGTCGATCACCTGTTTATCATCGGCCTGAAGTACAAAGGAGGTAATGATCTCACTCTCTTTTTCTTTGGCGATCACGTTAAAGACTTTAAACCCTTCCCAACCACCGGCTCGTTGTTGATGACGAGAATAAATATCTTGCTCCACGCCCATCAAGATATCTGCCAATTGCTGATACGCCGCCCCCCAAGCCGCAATGATGTCATCGTTAACGGCATCACCCAGCACTTCTGCAATCGCCGCGAGCAAACATTCACCCACAATCGGGTAATGCTCAGGCAAGATACCTAATGAGCAATGCTTGTGAGCAATCAGACTCACACGTTCTCCCAACTGATCGAGTCGGTCCAAATTTTTCGCATAAATAATTACCGCATTGGCTAAGGCGTGACGCTGTGTGCCCCGAATTTGGTTAGCCTGATTAAAGTAATTCAAAACCTGTGGATAACGTCCAAACATCAAAGGGTAAAAGGTCGAAGTAATATCAAAAGCGTGTGCTTCTACGGCGGGTAAGGTCTGTTCAATAAGTTGTCGCTGTTGTTTTGTAATCATGAGTCTTCCAAACTGGCAATAAAATAGGTCGGTTTAATGGATGTAGCTTTATCGGATTAAACGTTGCTCGGTGATGGATGCAGACGACGGCCTTGCACCACAACGTGATCACCAATCTGCCATTGCCGATTAGGGGAGCGAACCACCGATACATTTCCTTGATCATCTTTTACTTGGTAGGCGGATTCACTGAAGCCGCTGATCTCCTGTGCTTCACCTCCGACCCACGCACTGGCTAAGCCACCAGCAATGGCACCAACCGGACCTGCAACCGCGCCGCCGAGTAAAAAACCAGACCAACCTCCGAGGGTTTGACCTACGAGATTATTGGGTGCGCGACCCACAACTTCATCGGCGTAACCGACCGTTGCTGCACCATAAAGAAGAACTAACGAAATAAGCGTAGTTTTGTTCATTGTCTAATTCCCTCCTACGAAATCGAGACAACAAACTATTCCAAGAGACGTGCCAGTTATTAACTAACTGTTTTTATTGAGATTATTTATTTATGATGTGTTTTAAACAACACTAGATAAGATGTTAATTACACAACAGGATGTTAATTTGATAACACCAAAATCATCGCCCCACAGAGTGCAGGGCAGAAGAACGGAAAACATGATTTACGCGGACTAAGAGCCGCGTAACTGATCCAACAAGCTTTTAGGCGTCGGAAGCGTGGAGAGCTTAGCCTTAACATCTTCCAGCCCAGGCACCTTACCAGAGATCAATTCTGCAACCGCTGGTACTTTCGGTAAGGTTTCCGGCCAAACATTGACCAGCCCCATCGCATATTTCATTACCAACTTTTGACCAAAGACGAAGCGACCCGCAACACCCAAGCCGAGATTTCTGGCCATTTTCAACGGTACGATGTCGTTACTGAAGGTGTGGTAGAAGAGATCCATAATACGCATCATCATGGCATTTTGTGGACGACGCACACGCTCGTATTGCTGCAATACATCCTCGGCCCAGAATGCCTGACTTTTATCCCGCGCTTCAATAATAATCGAGGTCAGAGTGTTCACATCCTGAAAGCCCAGGTTCACCCCTTGGCCCGCCAATGGGTTAATGGTGTGTGCCGCATCACCCGCCAACACTAACCGATGCTGACAATAGCGCTCTGCATGACGACGAATCAGCGGGAAACTGCCACGTTCCAACACCTCAGTAACTTCCGGCAGATCTTCCGGGAAGCTACGCTGTAACTTCTTCTTAAATGGTTCATCGTTCAGTGTCGAAAGAGACTCAATGTTTTCAGGCAGGTTGTACCACACCAACGAACCATAATGTTCGCCATTGATGTCGGGTAAAGGTAAGAAGGCTTCCGGCCCGGTAGAGGTAAAGCCCTGCCAGGTAATGTCTTCCTGACAACCTTGGTATTTTACCGTCACCACCATAGCGTGCTGCTCGTAAGGTTTGGCCTCAGTCGCAATGCCCGCCCACTGCTTGACCATGGAATTGGCACCGTCCGCACCGACCAGTAATTCACCGGTAAATGTCTGACCATCAGCTAACTCGATACGCACCTGATCGTCGATTTCAATCTGAGCCACTTCCGCCGGAACAATTAACTTCACGTTATCCAGTTGCGCCATTTGTTGATGCAAAGCCAATTGCGTCACTCGGTTTTCAACAATCACGCCCAACATCGGTTCATTCAGTTCTTGCGCATCAAACTCAGTGCGGTTCAATCGGGTGGGGATATCTTTGCCGGTGATTGGGTTTTGTAGTTTTTCCCATACCGCCATACGTTGGTAAGGCGCATAACGCATGGCTTCGATATTCGGCCAGGCTTTCACTTTTTTCAGTAATTCAATGGACGCTGGGCTTAATGCAGAGACTCGTAGATCGGGGGTTTGGTCTTGCTCAAACGCTTTAGGCAGAAAACGATCAAAGACAGCAACTTTCATCCCCACTTGTCCTAAACGACACGCGATGGCACTGCCAACCATTCCACCACCCACAATCAATACATCGAAATGATTCGTCTGCTGTGCGCTGCCTTCCATTACCTCAACCTCTTAATTCACCCAGCCTGTCTGAGCTCGGAATAATGGCAGGCTCGCAGATAGAAATCAAAGCAATCCACTGATGCAAGGCAGGAAAGTTGGAAATAATTGAGGAGTATAAAATCAGGAAACAAAAAAGCCGCTGTTAAAGAGCGGCTAAATAAGTGTATAGCGTGGAATCTAAAATGAGCATCCATGCTCAGCGATCCATGTTAGTTTGCGAAGTACATACCTTCGAAATAGTCTTTCAAGGCACGCATGCTTTCACGTTCGGTTTCGGTTGAGGCTAGGCACACAACAAAGCTGCTTTCGTCCATCATGATAGTTCTCCTGATAGTATTAAGAATTTTGACACCTTTACTTACGCATCAGCCGTACCCAAAAATATTTTTCTCTTGTTTTTCAATCACCTGACTAAATTTTAGCCAATTTATCGAATAAAAATGTGATCAAAAAACGAACTAGTTTTGAACAAGAGTCTGAGTGTATGCACCGATGTGGTTAATTAGTAGACAGGCAAACTATAGGAAGGAATTATGACGCTTTCTTTACTAAATTTAGGAAGAGCCAATGTCTTACAAAGGCTACTGTCAAAACCCTACAAAGGTAGGGCTGAAACGTAGAAATAGGCATCATAGCCAGGATGAATCGGAGCGGTCTTGGGAGATTAAAAACGCCGCTGCACCAAAATGATCAACCGCCTTGCATGTGCCTTAACAGATGAGAAAAGGCTTCGGCAATGCTATCCGCCGCTTTTGGATTCGCTTCCAGTTCCAACCATTGTTTACCGGTTTCGGGATGACGAATCCAACACTGATCACCCACGCTGTCACAGTGCGTTGCCAGATAGGGGTTTACCCCATAAATGGAGAGCTGATCCTGATTGAGACTGTAGCCACCTTGATCGTTCGAGCGTTTTTCCATCACTGAAATTTGACCACGACGCACCTGTACCTGATACAAGCTGCCCCGCCAATCACGATCACTGCGGTAACGACCAGGAATGTATCTGTGGTTAGAAAGCAGGGTATTGATATGCAACTCCAAAGCATCTCTGGCGGAATCCACCAGATACAACTTTTGGAGTTTCTCAAGGTATGAAGAATGACCACGGTCTTCCAACACCAGTTGACTGGCCATCGACGAACGTACTTGCTCTTGTTTTGCCCTATCTTCTCGCTCTTCAATTTGATTCAACAACATCAAACTGTCGCGGTAATGCTGCCCTTCTTTGCCTTCTTGTTCGAGATAGCGCTCCAAGGCCTGACGCGCACCTTTATCATCCGCTAACTGCAACGACACTTGCCCACGGTAAAAGTAAAAGCGTGAGGGTAGATCATCTTCCAACGCCTGAACCGCAATCAACCGGGCATTGGCTTTATCCCATTGCTGTTGTTCAACCGCCGTTTCTACACCTAATAACAAGCGATCAATTTCGATTTCTTTTGGCAGGGCGAAAGATGCACTGCTCCAACCGAAGCTGAGCAAAGCACTCAACAACACAACGCTCTTCACGATAGCGATAAAAAAAGCACCCGAGATATTGCGAGACGTCATGGACTGTTCCTACCTGGTTCGTGGATTATGGAATGAAGATACTATTAGTTTAGAAAACCATCTGGTTTTAGGAAATTGATCCAGTTTAGAAAATAGATCAAAGCTTCGATAGGCATCCCGTCAGATCGCCGACCAAACGACTGATAAACTCGATGTACTGCAATGTATCCGATGACGGTAGCGACTGTTTAGATCCTAACGGATCAAGCAACTGATAATGCAACTGCGCCGTGGTCACACGATCCAATTTTACCTGTTGAAATTCAGGCTCATAAAACACGCACGCCTGCGTTACACCGGACAGCTGACGCGATAACTGACCGAGCTTTTTAGCACTGGGTTTCACCCCAGGGTTCACTGTCAACACAGCCACACTGTCGAGACCCAACTCACGTTCTAAGTAGGCATAAGCGTCATGGTAAACAAAATATGGCTGGCCAATGTAAGGTTTAACTTGTACTTGCCACGCCAAACGAGATTCATCAATGGCGGCCATTAATCGCTCGCTATTCGTTTTGAAATCATGAGCATGGGCAGGCGTCATTGCTGACAAATGATCCCTCAGCACGGCTACATATTCTTGTACCGCTGTCGGACTCATCCACAAATGAGGATCAACACTGTTGTTATGGCCATGATGGGAGTGACCCGCATGATCATCAGATGCGCCATGCTCCTCGTCAGGATGTCGGTGATTTTCTTCACTGGTATGCGCAATCAGCGGCAATGACGTGGCCTTTGAACGATTCACAAAGCGCACCAAGTATTGTTCTAACTCTTGACCGACCCATAGAATCAGATCGGCATCGAGCAACATCTGAATATCCGACGGGCGCATGACTTTATGATGTGGCGACCCATTTTGGCTGATCAAGCGTACATCGGCTTGCTCCCCCATCACATCTTCAGCAATGAATTTTAACGGCGGGATAGACACAACCACTTGCAACTTCTGCGGGGTTTCATTAGCGGATACGTTCAATGTCATAAGACTTACACATACCCCAAACAACACAGCCCACCCAAGGCTAGACCAACAGGCAACAACGCCTTTCGATAGGGTTTGCAGATAACCAGAAAATTGCATTCGATACTCTCACTTGATGCTCTAAAATGTTATAGTATTACATTATCACTTTTTTAGGCGGCTTAAGAAAGATGGAAAAGGCGTTTTCACAACATAACCACCACCACTGCCAAGCCTCGGCCGTAGAGCAGGCCCGTTCTCTTTGCGAGAAAGAAGGCGTTCGCTTTACCAAATTACGGGAACAAGTGTTTGAATTAATCTGGCAAAGCCACAAACCCATTACGGCCTACCAGCTGCTGGATCAAATCAAAGACAGCGACTTCTCCGCAACACCGCCCACGGTCTATCGCACCCTGGATTTTCTTCTTGAACAAGGGTTGATTCATCGCATCAATTCACTGAATGCGTTTATTGGTTGCTGCCACCCGGGAGATCGCCACACAGGTACCTTCATTATCTGTGAAGAATGCGAACAGGCCGAAGAGGTCAACAATCGCGACATTCGCAACGTCATCAAATCGGTATCCGATGCACATCACTTTGAGATGAAAAGTTACGTGACCGAAATCTATGGCATCTGCCCTCAATGTCAGTCAACCGCTTCTGAACATACCTCCGAAGGAAATCACGCATGAGCCTGCTATCGGTATCAGGTTTATCGCTGAAAATTCAAAAGCGTTCAATTCTGCAAGACGTCACCTTCGACATTGAGTCGGGTCAGATCGTTACCTTGATTGGGCCAAATGGGGCAGGTAAGTCATCACTGATTCGCTGTATTTTAGGACTTCAAAAATACCAAACCGGGCGAGTACAACTGGCGTCCAATCTTAAGATCGGTTACATGCCGCAGAAAATGCACGTTGAGCAAAGCCTGCCGATCACAGTAGATCGCTTTCTGGCGCTGGGCCCAAAGACCACCAAGGTACAGCGAGAACAAGCTCTAACCCGTGTTGGGGTTGCCAACATTCAACATTCGCCGCTGCAAACCATTTCGGGCGGAGAGCAGCAGCGCGTGCTGTTGGCAAGAGCCATGCTCAATCAACCGGATTTGTTGATTCTTGATGAACCGGCACAAGGCGTGGATATTAACGGTCAGGCCGAACTGTACGATCTGATCAAATCGATACGCGACGAATACGGCTGTGGCGTGTTCATGGTGTCTCATGACCTCCATCTAGTCATGTCAGCCACAGATCAAGTACTGTGCCTCAACCATCATATCTGTTGCTCCGGTCACCCGGACGAAGTCACCAAAAGCGATGAATACATTTCCATTTTTGGTGAACAACGACTGCACCCGGCGTTGGCGCATTACACCCACCATCACGATCATAAACACGATCTCCACGGTGACTGTTTAAATTCAAACACGTCTGACTCTCTACAGCCAATAACAAACGAGCAGCAACCACTAACAAGCGAACAGCAACCAGCAACAACAGAGTTAAACGCCGACGCCTCACCGGCTTCGGCAACGCAACAGAATAATGGAGATCAACACCGCCATGCCTGAGTTTATGTTATTGGCCTTACTTGGCGGCTTAGGCATCGCCTTAATGGCCGGCCCGTTGGGTTGCTTTGTGGTTTGGCGCAAAATGGCTTACTTCGGGGACACCTTGGCGCACTCCGCCTTACTGGGTATCGCTCTCGGTTTGTTATTAGAGATTAACCTAATGCTGGCAGTCACCGCCGGTTGTGTGTTGCTGGCAACCTCGCTAGTGATACTACACAGCCGCACCATTGCTATGGATACGCTGCTCGGCATCATGTCTCATACCACCTTATCCTTGGGCCTGATCGTCACCGCCTTGATGGAAGACGTGCGTATTGATCTGATGGCCTATCTGTTTGGTGATTTGTTATCGGTGGAACCTGTGGATCTTTATTGGATTCTCGGGCTGGCAGTGGTGATCATCGGCTTACTGATCAAGCTGTGGCAGGGCTTACTGTCGATTACCCTGCATCCGGAATTGGCGGCTGCGGAAGGCTATCCGGTGCAATGGCTACAATGGATTCTGATGGTCATGGTCGCCATCGTGATTGCGCTTGCGATGAAGATTGTCGGTATCTTACTGATTACCTCACTGTTGATTATTCCCCCGGCCATTGCTCGGGTGTTGAGTAAATCGCCCGAACAGATGGCAATGATCGCCACCGCCTTTGGAATGTTGGCCGTCAGCGCCGGCTTAGCCGGTTCCTGGTTTATGGATTTACCCGCTGGCCCCGCCATTGTTACCAGTGCCGGTTTGATGTTCCTGATCACTCACAGCGTGGTGCGTCTGGTTCAACCCAATTAGGCAGCCAAATTAAACCGCCACACTAGACAGTACACTTTAGACAACAGAACTAGGCCACCCTTTTGTAAGCATGTCCTCATCGCACTCGTCCTCCCTTCACCATAGGCTATGGCACCTTGCCTGGCCTATGATGCTCAGTAACATCACCGTACCCTTATTGGGGCTGGTGGACACGGCGGTGTTAGGGCATCTCGACAATGCCAGCTATTTAGCCGGTGTCGCCTTAGCCAACACCCTGTTTACCTCGGTGTTCTGGCTATTTGGCTTTTTACGCATGGGCACCTGTGGCATGACCGCACAAGCGGTCGGCAGTCGCGATGCATCACGGATTCTGGAATTACTGCGTTCCGGCATCTGGTTTGCCATGGTCATGGGCATAACCTTGATTCTATTCAGCCCTTTGTGGCTGGATCTCGGCCTGCAACTGTTAGCCGGCGACCCCAGTAACAATCACGCGCTGAGTAATTCATTCAACCAAGAACAATCACTCAATCAAGACCTATCACTCAATCAGAACCCATTACTCACTCAAAACCAATCACTGATACTGGCTCAAGCGCATCTCTATGCCGAATGGCGGGTTTTGGGTGCGCCCTTTGTGATGATGAACTACTGTTTGATTGGCTGGTTTGTGGGCCGTCAAAACACCCGAGTGCCCTTGATGATGCTGATCACCGCCAACCTCATCAACATCCTGTTAGACGTGATCTTAGTGGTCTATCTTGAGATGGGCGTCACCGGTGTCGCCATCGCCACTCTGGTGGCGGATGTTGCCACCGTCATTCTGGGGGGGCTGTTTGTGCTCTTATACTATCGCCAGGAGCTTCACCAGCTGCATCACTGGCTGCCAAACTGGCCAGTGATTCAGGAAATGGTACGCGTCAATCGCTACATCTTTATCCGAACCGGAACCTTGCTCTTTACCTTCGCACTCTTCACTAGCCAAGGGGCTCGTTTAGGTGAAGACTACCTGGCAGCCAACGCAGTATTGCTGACCTTTCTACTGCTGATTTCCAGCAGTCTCGATGGGTTTGCTCATGGCGCCGAAGCCTTAGTCGGCGAAGCCTGCGGTCAAAAGAATCATCAGCAGGTAAATCGTGTCATTCGGGTCAGCTTGTTGTGGTCGGCGATATCTGCGGTGTTTTTGGTGCTCGCTTTCGGAGTCGGCGGACAATTGCTGATTTCAACGTTGACCGATCTTGACACCATTCGCAGCTTAGCCAGCCAGTATTTGCCTTGGCTGATCGCCATGCCTGTGATTGGGGTCTGGTGTTACACCTTCGACGGCGTCTTTATTGGCGCCACCAAAGTACGTGATATGCAGAACGTGATGCTGTTCAGTAGCTTCCTGATTTTTATTCCTCTGCTCGGCCTTAATCACTGGTTCTTGATCTCGAATGAGAGCGTTGATGAACGCCTAGCCAACCACGGATTGTGGCTGGCAATGATGCTATTTATGTTCTGCCGAAGTACAGGTATGGGATTGATCTGTTGGCGCTATTCAACGCGCCAGAGCTGGCTTAGTCACTAACTCTGTACTCTCATTCTGAGCCATCTTATTCTTAACAACCTTATTCTGAAAAACAAAGGCACGTATCAACTCTGCAGACGCCTGAGGTTGTTCCGCCGGTAACCAATGACTGTTTTCTTCAAAGAAATGCACTCGCTCAGTTCCAAAGGAATGTGCCATATTTCGACTAATGTAAGGGTCTTTGACTCCCCACAGTACCTGCATCGGTACGTCCGAATTTAACGCTTGTAATTGTTGATGCCAGCCTTTGAACTTACGAGGCGACATTGCTCTATACAACTTCAACAAGTTTTTATGAGTGCTGGGCGTTAGTTGATCAAAGCTGGCAACAATATCTTCTTTGGGATAATGAGGCGCCGCACTTCGAATACTGTGGATAAACGCACGTTTGCTCATGCTCTTGAGACTGAACTCTCCCAATAAAGGCGTACGCCAAACTTTACCCAGCGTATGCCAACGATATTCTGGCGTGAAAATGGTATTAAAGATTGTGATCGAACGAATGCGTTCAGGATACATCACCGCCCAGGCCAAACCAAAGAAGCCACCAACATCATGCACCACCAAATGAACAGGCTGATTCAAATCGAGCGACGCAACAAATCGCTCTAGATACTGAGCTTGTTGATCAAGGGAATAATCAAAGCCGTCCGGTACTTGGGATTGTCCATACCCCGGTAAATCAGGCGCAAGACACAGGAAATCACCTTGTAATTCCCCGATAAGACGATGCCACATATAAGAGGTATCGGGATTGCCATGAAGAAACAACATCGGCTCGCCAGAGCCTTTTCTTTCAAAATGAACGTGTTTTCCTAATATCGTATGTTTCATAGCGGTCTCCTTATTGAAGGAAACACAATAAAATAATTGTTACGACATAAGAGATGTAAGAAGCGACAAGGCCGTTGTCAAAAGCGACCTTGTCACATCCATATTGGGATGGGCATTAATGGGTAAGATTAATGCTTAGATTCGGAATTAGAGTGGAATTGCAACACCTGAACTTCTTCATCACGTACCGCTTCTTGCTCCGGCGTCACGCGTGTCGCCAATTCCTGCTGCTGTTCCAAATCTTTCATATTTTCAGAAAAACCACAGGCTACACATTCTTTGGTTTGAACACCGTTATCATCGGTGTACATCACAATCTTGTCCATTTCACTGCAGCGAGGACAAACCGCACCTGCGATAAAGCGTTTTTTCATGATTCTCTCATTTTTAAAGACTCTGTCTTATAGTGTAACGAATCTCATACGCTTGAGCATGTTATTCATCCAACTTAACGCTGATTGAATACCAAAAAGGCGACGGTTAAGCCCTTGGAAAATGAATCCTACAGAACCACCATCGCCTTGATCGTCAGAGACAGACTATCCGAGACTTACTTTGTTATTCCTGAGTGACGCAACAAAGCATCAACCGTCGGTTTACGACCACGGAAGGCCACAAATAAATCCATCGGCGCACTCGATCCACCTTTCTCCAAAATATTACTCAAGAAAGAATGACCTACTTCCGGGTTAAACAAGCCTTCCTCTTCGAAGCGACTGAAGGCGTCTGCCGACAATACTTCCGCCCACTTGTAGCTGTAGTAACCGGCCGCATAACCACCAGCAAAGATGTGGCTGAAACTGTTCGGGAAACGATGCCATTCCGGTGGAATAATCACCGCCACTTTTTCGCGCACCTGATTCAACACCTCTTGAATGTCGGTGCTGTCATCAAAATCACGATGCAGAATGAAGTCGAACAGGCTGAACTCCAGCTGACGTACCATCTGCATTCCAGACTGGAAGTTCTTGGCCGCAATCATCTTGTCGAACAATTCTTTCGGTAACGGCTCACCCGTTTCATAGTGACCCGACATAAAGGCCAACACTTCTTCTTCCCAACAGAAGTTCTCCATGAACTGAGACGGAAGCTCTACCGCATCCCACGCCACACCATTAATGCCCGATACCGCCGAATAATCAATTTTGGTCAACATGTGGTGTAGACCATGACCAAACTCGTGGAAGAGGGTGGTTACTTCATCGTGGGTTAGCAATGCAGGTTGATCGCCCACTGGAGGCGTGAAGTTACACACCAGATAGGCTACTGGCAGCTGCAAAGAACCGTCTTCACGAACACGACGTACCCGACATTCGTCCATCCAGGCACCACCGCGCTTTTTGGCACGCGCATACGGGTCTAGATAGAAACGCGCGATAGCTTCACCGTCTTTTTGAATCTCGTAGAAGTAGACTTGATCATGCCAACGATCAAACTCGCTGATCTCGATGACAGTCACGCCATACAGGCGCTCCACCAACTGGAACATCCCGGCTACTACTTTCGGGAACGGGAAATACGGGCGCAATTGCTCTTGGCTGATGTCGTAACGGGCGTGCTTGAGTTTTTCACCATAGAAACCTACATCCCACGGATTCATCTCGTCGACACCAAAGTTTTCTTTGGCAAAGGCTTTCAATTCATCAAGATCTTGCTGTGCCACCGGCTTGGACTTTGCCGCCAAGTCATACAAGAAATCGACCACCTGATCGGTATTCTCAGCCATCTTAGTGGCCAGTGAACGCTCTGCATAGTTGCTAAAACCAAGCAACGCCGCCAACTCTTTACGACACTTCAGGATGTCGTACATGATTTGAGTGTTGTCGTATTCGTTGGCGTTCGGCCCTTGATCCGAAGCTTTGGTGGCGTACGCTGTGTACATTTCCTGGCGTAGTGCCTGATTTTCACAGTAGGTCATCACCGGCAGGTATACAGGAATGTCCAAGGTCAGGCGATAGCCTTCTTGTTCGGCTTGCTCCGCTTGTTGCTTCATCAAACCCAACGCGGACTCAGGAACACCTGCTAATTCATTCACGTCGGTGATCAGTTTTGACCAAGCGTTGGTTGCATCCAGTACATTTTCTGAGAACTTGCTGGTCAGCTCAGACATCTGCTTTTTCAACTCGGCATAACGCTTCTTTTTGTCTTCCGGTAAATCCACACCGGATAAGTGAAAGTCACGCAGTGCGTCATTTACGACTTGTTTTTGTGCGGTATCTAAATTCGCATAATCGTCACTGTCAGCTAAGGCTTTATAGGCTTTGAACAGATCCTGGTTTTGACCTAGTTTGGTGGAATATTCAGAAAGCAATGGCAGACACGCATTGTAAGCATCGCGCAACTCATCGCTGTTAACCACGGAGTTCATGTGACTGACCGGCGACCAGGCTTTGCTCAGCACATCATCCCATTCATCCGAGACCGAAATCAGGTTATCCCAGGTCACGGTATCGAGTTGTTGCAACAGCTGTTCAGTGTTCTTTTCGTTAGTTTCAATCAATTGTTGAATGGCTGGTTGAATGTGTTCCGGTTTGATTTCAGAAAACTGGGGCAATTCAGGGTTTTGTAATAACGGATTTGCTGGATTCGACATAATGTTCTCTTAACCTGCCTGTCACGGAGACGCGCTAGAAATAGTTCACGGAAAACCGCAGTGTTGGACTATCGTTCACACCATTTATTTATCTAGATGGTATCAGATTCCCCTTATTTCAATAGAGGACTTTTCTTTTATTTATTAAGCTCTAAGGAATCTCTAGAAGGTTTGAGTCTATACTTGATTTCAAAGTTTCATTAATAACTACAATATAATCATAATGACCATTCGCTCTCAGCTGCTCATCAGTTTTCTTATTACTTCACTGCTTCCACTGCTGTTGGTCATGTCGATCGCCTTATATCAGGGTGTTTCAGAAACTCACATGTTAAAACGCCGGGCCATGGTGGCCACCATTGAGCACGGTGCCGAATCCATTAATCGTTTTTTCACCGCCCGCATTGCCGAGCTATCCATGTACTCAGAACATGACGATGTACGTAGCATGGACTTTACCAAGATGCGGCCGTTTTTAATGAACAAGCTAGAACAGCACGACACCATTTACGAGAAGTTTATTGTCGGTACACCGAAAGGTTATTTCTATAACACCGCTGGGGGAAACCCTCATGTACAAGGCTTAAGAACCTTCGACGATACATCGCCCAAAGCCCGCCCCAAACACATTCGAAAACGTGATTACTGGAAGCGAATCATAGGCGAGAACAAAGACCAAGAAGCCCTGACCTATATCTCAAACCCCATGATTTCATACACCACGGGTGTAAAACAGGTGGTCATCGCCTCATCAATTATGGATCAAGACCTCGAGCTGGTGGGGTTACTCGGGGGCTCCCTACCTTGGAAAACGATTCACCAGCTGATACTAGAAACCAAAGCCGAAATTCTTCAGGAATTTCCTGATAACACCCGCTTCATGCTGATTTCCAAGAACGGCACATATTGGTATCACTGGGACCCGGAACGAGTGATCCGGATTGAAACAGATCAGGGCCAAGCCATCAAGAATGACATCGGCGAGAATCAAGAAAGAATCCGTAACATTCTCAAAGAACCCAGCGTACAACTGAGTAATATAGGCAGCAAAATGCTGTCCGGTATTTCTGGATCTGACTTCATCAGAGATCACCGACAAAACCTCGATGGCTATTTATTTTATGCACCAATTAAAAATGCCGGTTATTCGTTAGCTGCTTATGTAGAGGCTTCCGTAGTTCATTCGGCATCTAAAGCCTTGGTGTACTTCTACATAGTGCTGACGCTTGTCACAATCCTGGTTATCGTAAGTCTGTGGTGGTATTTGTCACGACAGATAACTCAGCCCTTGATTCAACTGAATGACACCTTGGAACACCAAATCAATCAAGAAGACTGTTCCCCAATTCCGATCAATGATCCCAAGGAAGTTGAAAACATCAAACATTCGGTGAACGCCTTACTGACTAAGGTTCGTTTTTTAACGTCAGCCAAAAACCAAGCATCGCAACCACACGCCCCGAAGGAAAAGCCTAATGATGCAGAGACCGAGTAAGCCAAACCTAAAGCCATAAAGCTCACATGAACCAAATTGCTACACTTACTATTGCACGCGAATTTAAACACCTACTTAAAAAACGAAGCGCAATACAGACGGAACAACATGGTTAACAACTCAGCCACGACGCACCTCAAATCAAAAAAAACGCGAACCAAACCGACGCGTTTTATTTTGGCCTGTCTGATTGCCGTTGCTGTCGGTCTTTTGATGGTACGCTCACTGCACGTACCTATGCTGCAAGCACAGCAACATCAGTCGTATCACCAAGCGTTGAATTCAGCCGCATCAGACATCGCTCACTTTATTGAGTCCCGCAAAGCCGAAGTACGCCTGCTCGCGGATTTACCTCAACTAGGTACTATGAACTGGCAAACCATTCAGCCTCTGTTAACAACGCGATTGAACGCAAAACATCAGGATTTTGAAAAGTTTGTGCTGGCGCTACCGAATGGTAATTTTTATTCCTCAGTGACAGGTAATCCACGTCAACAGGGCCTTGTCACTCAAAACGACGCAGACCCGTATTCTCCGAAAATTACTTTGTCAGAACGCGATTACTGGCGCGTGGTGTTGCATAATAATCTGGAACATCAACAAATTACCTACGTATCGAATCCGATGATTTCTTACAGTTCTGGAGTCAAACAAATCATGATTGCTTCCAGCATTCATCATCAAGGAAACGTTGTGGGTTTACTCGGCGGCAGCATTTCCTGGGATCGTATCACTCAATTGATCGATCAGATCAGCCCTGAAGCCACTATTGACGCCAGCATGGAAAATCACAAAACACGTTTCATGCTCGTCTCTAAAGATGGCAATTACTGGTATCACTGGAACCCAAAGAAAGTCATTCGCAAACAGACCGATCAAGGCGCTCATAACAACCCACAGGGAAGACCTTCGGCTTTGTTGTTCAATATCCTCGCCGAAGAATCGGAAGCGCTGAAAAGTCTCGGACGAAATATGGTTGCCGGTAAACACGGTCATACTCAGCTCACCCTAGACGGCCGAGCAAAAGAAGTCTTCTACATGCCGATTCAAAACACTAATTACTCATTAGCCCAAGTGGTCGACAGCAGTGAATACAAAACCCTGACTCGGCAATTCAATGTGTACTTACTTGTTGCGCTGATCGCCAGTATGATGGTCTATCTTTTTCTGGTGTATCTCATCCCAAAAGAGGAGGGCTCATGACCACGGATTTTCTCGTCTCTTCAATTCGCAATATTCGCTCATTCAAGAAATGGATCCCTAACTTTGGCACCCGATGTTGGGTCGATCCAAGTGCTCAAGTCATTGGTAATGTCACTATGGGCGATGATTGCTCGGTGTGGCCAACGGCAGTAGTGCGAGGCGACATGCATGCCATTCGCATTGGAGATCGTACCAGCATTCAAGACGCTTCGGTGCTGCACATTACTCACGCCAGCGACTACAACCCGGAAGGGCATCCGTTAATCATTGGCAACGATGTCACCTTAGGGCATCGAGTGCTGTTGCATGGTTGTACCCTCGGCAATCGTATTCTGGTTGGCATGGATTCAGTGATTATGGACGGCGCGGAAGTACAGGATGATGTGATTATCGGCGCGGGCAGTCTCGTCCCCGGAGGTAAGGTCTTGGAATCTGGTTACTTATACATGGGGCGCCCGGCGAAACAGGTGCGACCACTCAAAGAAAGTGAATACGCCTATCTGCTCTACACCGCCAAGAACTATGTGAAGCTTAAGAATGAGTATTTAGCTGAGCGTTAAGGGTGAACACACATTCACCCTTATCAAATACTTATTGCATCCAAACTTCAACACGACGATTTTTAATACGCTGAGTCAGAGAGTCATTACCCGCTACCTGCATCAACGCGCCATTGGCAACGGTCTGAATTCGGCTACGCTCGATTCCTTCTTTGATCAGCTGACGACGAACCACTTTTGCACGTAGTTTGGACAACAACACCGCGTACTCGTTTTTCAGACGAGGATCAGACGAGCCGATCAACACCACTCGTTTACTTTGATTGCCATCCTGGTTCATAAACTCAACCAAACGTTGAACATCGGCATAGGCTTTATTATCCAGTTGAGCCTTACCGTGCTTGAAGCGAAAGTTCATCGACAAACGATCAGCCCCCTCGACAGCATCTTGATAGTAGCTTGGCAAATCAGCGGACACTGCTAGGTTATGAGTTTCAATGTTCTGCGAAATATAACCAATCTCATCCACCAGCAATTGCCCTTGCTGACCCATTGCAAAGTTCAGGAACTCATCAACCATCGGTTTACGGTTGATCGGAGATGCGTATAAAAACAAACGGCGCGCTAGTGGGTAGTCTTCGGTACCCACCGTCAATCGCGTTGGATACATCGCAGGTGACGATTCACCATCGGCCACCGCCAAGAGCTTGCTGTCCCCCACCGAACTCAAACCAGAAAAGCCAATCGCATTAGGGTCTAGCGAGACCTGGTGTGACAACTCGTCGTTCGATACATAACGCTTTGCGGAAGGACTCAACTTATATTTTTTCGCCAAGACCAGGTTTTTGAAGGTATCCCAAGTACCCGATTCGTTATCACGTGCATGCAGATTTACAGGAAGATCCGAGCCGCCCAATTGCGACCAATTGGTGATTTGACCGCTGAACAATTGCGCAATTTCTGTCACCGTCAGAGATTTGATGGGATTCGACGGATGCACAATGATCGCCAAGCCATCAATGCCTATCACGAACTCGGCTTCTTTCGAAGTCATATTGCCCAGCTTCTGTAGCTTATCCACTTCTTTCATTTTGATAGGACGGGACGCCGCGCCGATGTCTGCGGTGCCCTTGACCAAACCTTTAAAGCCGGTGCTTGAACCGTATGACTCGATGCGAATCTGCACGTATTTTCCGGTTTCAGGGTTAACGCCTTTGATGTACTTATCGTACTGATCACGACCTGTGGTGATAGCAATATCCTGGATGCCTTTGGTTCGCATAAAGTCCACCGCAATGGACGGCGTCAACCGCTCACCCACGGTGTTCGACCCCTGCATATGAATCCAGGTCTCTGTTTTTTCTGGTAATTGATGGAAATCCAGTTGCGTCGTTGACGCCAATAACGCTGGTTGCGCGTTTGCATGAGCACTGGTCAACAGCAATGCAATCTGACACATCACCCAGATAAAAGCGGTAGAAGTCCAGATGATGAAATTGGTGATCGTAAGCGAATGTGCTGGTCTCATCGAATGCCCCAATAGTAATGGTTCGTTGAATTCGACAGACAGACAAAAATCTAGCGCTTTCACTTAATGAAGAAACAAATCATGGATTTGCAAGGAAACTTGTTCCAAAAGTAACTCGCGCTGAAGAAACTCAGTCCAACGTCTGAATGTCAGTCAGCGCGAAGAATAAGAAGGTTTTATGAAAGTTTTGTTAAACCCAAGCACTTTTCTCTGAGTTAAAGGTTACGATGTGTAATCCATAGAGATATTTATTCGCCAGATAAAGAATCCGGCTGCGCACTGTTCATCAATCCATTCCAATCACCGCCGCCTAAATACGTCTCATACACCTGATGAATATAACCTTGTTCAATTAACCGCTTTACCAACCGATCGTACTCTTTGATCACCCGGTTCTTCATAGGATGATTCGAGTGTTTCACAATCACATTAAAATAGGGTCGCTCAATGAGAGGCTTAGGCAAGTAAGCTATTTGATCTTGTAATCCCCGACGTTTGAGATCATAGAGTGTTTCCAGGGTATTCATCGGAGCCAAATCAACCCGTGACCTTAGCAGCATAGTAATCAACAACGTATGCTTACTTACCGGCATGATAGTCAACCCAGAATTCCAAAACTCAGGGGTATAGGCCCACTCATTTACTGCACCAATATCAGCACCATGAAGGTCCGATAAGCGCTCAAATTGATAGTTTGAATACTTATCCTTATGCACAAAGAAATGCCAGGACACTTTCTTGTAGGATTGCTGGGGATAAATTAAATAATCGGTTCGGGAGGGCTTAAATGAAAAGCTCATCACCATATCAATTCGACCAAGCTCAGCCTCTCTGATAATACGAGCGCCCGATTCAATCAATTGGATGTCATAATCAATGTCCAATTGTTTCATGATATGAGAGACAATACTGACATCAATGCCTTCAATACCGAAATCGGTCTTCATTTTAAAGGGCGGCTCAGACGTGCCAGCAATAATAAAAGGGGGGGCTTGGGCGGCGGAACTACTCGGGAGAGTAACAGCGGAAGCAAATAAGAGGACAAACACCTTTATCAGCATGATCAATAAACCATGCTTCTTTTTGGATTTTTTGGGGCGAAACACGTACAACACGCCTCTTTGATGATGGATAATAAATCACTCTATCATCAGTCTAGAAGTCTCCATGAATATCAGCAATATAAAGCCTGAATCTATTCAAAGAGACATCCAAGAAAGCGATCAAACCAAGAGCAATCAATTTGCTAATGACGCTCGAAGCGCTTGTAAAACTGGCTGGGTATCAGGTCTGACACCACGCCAGATAAAGAAAGATTCAGCGGCTTGCTCCACCAACATACCTAAGCCATCAATCACTTCAGCAGCACCTAACTGCTGTGCCCATTGATTGAACACCGTCATCTCAGCGCCGTACATCATGTCATAACACACACTGCTTGGCGTAATAACCGAACTCGGAATCGGCGGAAGTTCACCGGCAAGACTGGCCGAGGTACCATTGATGATCAAATCGAAACTGCCTTCTACATCAGCAAAGCCAACCCCCACAAGACAACCTAAGTCCGAGAAGTCGTCTGCCAGCTGCACTGCCTTACTAACCGTACGATTGGCGATTACTACTTCTTGGGGCTTCTCCGCCAGTAGTGGCTCCAAGATGCCCCTCACCGCACCACCGGCGCCCAACACCAACACTCGCTTGCCAGAAATGGCGACCTCATAGTTGACGGTAATATCTCGTACAATACCAACGCCATCGGTATTTTCTGCAAAGACACTGCCGTCTTCTCTAAACACTAGCGTATTCACGGCTCCGGCACGCTTGGCTCGCTCAGAAAACTCAGACGCATAATCAAAAGCATCTTGTTTGAAAGGAACCGTAACATTCAAACCTTGCCCGCCTTCGCTACGAAACGCTTCGACGGAACCCGCGAAGTCCTGTTCATTTCCTAAAACAGCGCGGTATTCAACGGGCTCACCGGTAATCTCGGCAAACTGACCATGAATCCATGGCGACTTACTGTGTTTGATCGGTGAACCAATAACGGCGTATAAGTCTTTGTTCGCAGGTGTCTCTGCCATTTTGTTATACCCAATCCTGTTCTTTCAAATAACGCTCGTACAGCTCAGCTTCTTCGCTGCCAGATTCAGGCTGCCAGTTGTAATCCCAGTGCACAATCGGCGGTAACGACATCAGAATCGATTCCGTGCGCCCACCGGTTTGCAAGCCAAAAATGGTGCCTCGGTCATAGACCAGATTGAACTCCACATAACGACCACGACGATAACATTGGAACTTACGCTGACGTTCCCCATACGGCATGTCTTTACGACGAGCGACAATCGGACGATAGGCCTCGATATAGCTGTTACCTACAGCTTGCATAAACTCAAAACTCTTATCAAAGCCCCATTCGTTTAAATCATCGAAGAACAAACCGCCAACGCCACGAGGCTCATCACGGTGTTTCAGATGGAAATACTCATCACACCACTTCTTGTATTTTGGATAGATATCGTCACCAAACGGTGCGCAGGCATCTTTGGCCGTTTGATGCCAGAACTGACAGTCTTCTTGATTGCCATAGTAAGGCGTTAAATCGTAACCACCACCAAACCACCAAACAGGGGCTTCGCCTTCTTTCTCCGCAATAAAGAAGCGCACATTGGCATGCGATGTTGGAACGTATGGGTTCTTAGGATGAATCACCAAAGACACACCTAAAGCCTGGAAGCTGCGACCAGCCAATTCAGGGCGATTAGCCGTCGCAGAGGCCGGTAATTGCGTACCGAACACATGAGAAAAGTTCACACCGCCTTTTTCAATCACGGCACCATCAGCAATGACACGAGTACGGCCGCCACCGCCTTGCTCACGCGTCCAGGATTCTTCTTGAAAGCTCGCTTGACCGTCTTCCTGCTCTAGGGCATTGCAAATGCGATCCTGTAAATCCAATAAATAGTCTTTAACGAGGGATACCATGTCGGTCATGTTGAACTCCAAAAAGCAGGTTAAAAATGTCTAATGTGAGCAAAAAACTTATGTCTGAAGGGTTAGTTAATACTTACGCGCGATAGACCTGATCGGTCAAAATGTCCCGAATGACCGACGGCTGTGATAAACCTAAGGTTTCACCTGGCATGACATAATCCAGGTACGGATACAAACGTGCATCTAATTGCTGTTTGCTTCGGGCAGGCTCTTTACCCGCCAAGTTGGCAGACGTTGAAATGATTGGGCGCCCAAAGCGATCGCACAGCTGTTTAATCAATGGATGGGATGATACCCGAATCGCCACAGAAGAGTGCTCACCTCGGCTCCATTCAGGCACCCAACCCTCAGGATCAGGCAGCACCCAAGTCACCGGGCCGGGCCAACTCATTTCCAATTTAGACAATTGAGTTTTAGTTAAATGATCCAATAACGGCGCAACTTGCATCATATCGGAAGCCACTAAGATCAGCCCCTTCTGCCATGGGCGTTGTTTCATCTGTAACAGGTCAAACACAGCGTAATCACACCAAGGATCACAACCCAACCCCCAAACGGCTTCCGTAGGGTAGGCAATGACACCGCCATTTTCTATCGCTTTAACAGCCAGACCTAAATGAACAGGAGAAACATACATGCTTGATTACTCTTCAAGGCAACAATTAATTACAAACAATGAATCAATAACAATAACTCAAAAAGCATCTATGAAGATGCTTAACAGCCAATAATGTTAGGTATTAACACAAAGTAGATATACAACTGATACGCATATCAGTGAACATTGTCGGATGATGCCAACGACGCTGCAAGTCCCTTGTTTAAAAACGGCGGTTTACGTTCACAAGAAATCATTCTAAATCACATACAATTGTTCATTCACAATCAGTGCGATTTTAATGCATAGCCACCTTGCTTGGACTCGATCACTCCGGTTAACTCCAGCATCAACAGCTTTTGACTCAATTCAGCCCAGCTCATGCCCGTTCGAACTATGATCTCGTCCGCCGACGCGCCCTGTGAGCCGATTGCTGAGAGGATCGGATCATCAGGTACACTGTGCTGAGATTCAGGCTGCACCGTTGGCTCCACTAAAGATAGCGGTGCCGAATCCACGACTAACTCAGAAGGCACAAGCGTTTGTGACCGAGAAATAATAGGCTGAACTGAAACATCTACTTCTCGTCTATGTTCCGTTTTGCGTTTGAGTTGAGCCTGATGCCCGGTTGCATATTCTTCTAAAATATCCTCCACCGATGTTACCAACTTGGCGCCTTGCTTAATCAGACTATGACATCCTTCTGCTTGAGGATTAGTGATCAAACCAGGCAGCGCAAATACATCCCGGTTCTGCTCTAAAGCACAGCGGGCAGAGACTAAGGAACCACTCTTTTCGGTCGCTTCAATGACAAGCACTCCTTGGCTCAAACCACTGATGATTCGATTGCGACGAGGAAAATAATTGGCTTTGGCTTGCGTTCCTAACGGATACTCACTGATCACACAGCCCGTCTCCATAATACGTTGCTTCAGTTGTTTATGAGAGGAAGGGTAGGTGAGATCCAAACCGGTCGCCACCACGGCAACAGTAGAAACAGCTGCACCTTCTGACACGGCTTGAAGCGCCCCTTGGTGTCCAGCACCATCAATTCCTAATGCCATTCCAGATACCACCTGCCAACCTTGATGCACTAATTGATACGCAAAACTGTGTGCTTGCTCTACACCGTAACGGGTGGCTTTTCTGCTACCAACCATCGCCATAGAACATGAAGCCATAAGACTTTGACGTTGCCCCAGTCCATAAATGATCACCGGCGCATCATAGATTTCTTTCAATAACGGCGGATAGTCCGGGCTTTGCCAATCCAAGACAAAACCGCCTTGTTGAACCCACTCAAGCGTCTGCTCTAACTTTGGTTTAAGCGCAGCGTCTATGTCTTGGCTATGTTCAGCCAACCAGTGCTTAGCCGATTTTTGTAACGGTAGATTCCGCCATTCCCCCGAAGCCAACAGAATTAAGATGTCTTCCGGTTGAGGGTAGACCGTCTGTAACTTCATCAAAGTTCGGCAAGAAATGCCTGGGATCAGGCTCAGCTTGAGCCAGTGTAAGGTTCTAGAAGAAAAGAACAGCGAAGGATCGTGCATGGCGTAACCTGTGATTGCGGCTGAATAAACAACCTCTCAGACTAAGCTGTTTTCTCTGGCTATAAAAAAACCGAAGGCATCAAACCTTCGGTTTTCTTGAAAGGTCATTCCTAGGAATGACCTCAGTTAAGCCTTAGAGCTTACGGATTACGAACTTCATCCAACAAAGAAAGTACACGCTTGGAGCGAAGAACCAGTCCGTAACTCACCTTATCAAATACACGGAAGATCATCAGCAAGCCAGCACGTTCCGCTGGTAATTCAACGGTTTCTTTAGCAAACGGATCTTTCACCAACGCACCTTTACGATAGATCGCAAGTACGTTACCTGGTTTGATCTTCTCACGCTCACCTTTGTTGATCACAACCACATCGTATTGACCAATCTGGCTCACACCACCCGGAACCGCAATGATGTGACCACGAATCTCTTCTTCAGGAGAACTAGGGTGGAAGACTGTTTCCAACTTAGTTTCTTCTGCTTCTAATAAGCGGTCACCAATGCGAATGTCTTGGTTAGTATCCGTTAATAACATGGTCAATACATCGTTGTTCTGTGCCGTTACTTTGGCCGAACCAACGTCCAATGCTTCATAACCCAATAATTCTTTGGTCACCGGATCAACGTATTGCTGACCACCGCGGTAGATACCGTAGCGTTTCAGTGGCTTCTCATCAAAAAGACCGCGAGCATAAACACGGTCATCTTTACCACCAATCAATTGGCCTTCTTCACCAGAAATAATATAAGGCGCTCGTAGCAGCTGTTCTTCCTCAACAATTCGGTTGTTGACGATGAAACTGTCAATTGCATCCATCGGAATAGAAGGAATCGCCGTATCAATTGGCGTGATACGGGCCGTTGGTGTCAGTTTCACTGTTCGGCCTTGCGCGCCTCGACGCAATACCGTGAGCTTGGCTTGGCCATCAATATAAACAAGACCAATGGTATCGCCAGGGAAAATTAAATGCGGATTTTGAATTTGCGGATTAATGTGCCAAATCTCTGGCCACAACCAAGGACTGTCTAGAAATTTCTCAGAAATCCCCCAAAGAGTATCCCCTTTGATCACGATGTATTTATCAGGATGTCCATCTTTCATTGGGTCTTGGGCAGCAAAATCTGCAGCCATGGCATATAAGCTAAGAAAACACCCAATGGCAACAGTGAGAAGCCTGTTCCACATTTCAATTGTCCTTATTGTTGTCTGGTGATGAGATTCATATAAATGAATACTTCGCCACAAGCGCTTTTTGTTTGAGTTCTTGCTAAAATAGCATCAAAACCTAACGAAACGCGCGAAAGATTATTGGCATTGCTTAATATTAGCAGCCAAATCTACAGATTTACTACCTAATTTAAAATCAAGTTATGTCAAAGCTCACAATTTTAGAATTCCCGGATAAAAGATTGCGTACCATCGCGACTCCCGTCGAAACGGTAGACGATGAAATACGCCAAATCATCGATGATATGTTTGAAACCATGTACGACGCACCAGGCATTGGTTTGGCAGCGACCCAAGTGGATATTCATAAACAAATCGTTGTCATTGATGTTTCTGAAGACAAGAATGAACCGCTTGTCCTTATCAACCCAAAAGTCGAAGTGCTTGATGGTGACCCGGAAAGTATGCAAGAAGGCTGCTTGTCCGTCCCAGGCTTCTACGAAGAAGTAACTCGCACGGCACATGTTAAAGTGCAAGCGGTTGATCGCAACGGTGATACCTTCGAGATGGAAGCAACAGGCCTATTGGCGGTGTGTATCCAGCACGAATTAGATCACCTGAACGGTAAACTGTTTGTAGATTATTTATCGACGTTAAAACGCAACCGTATCAAGAGCAAGTTAGAAAAAGAGCATAAGCGTCAGGCAAAACTCGCTTAGTGAATCTGTTGATCGCTAACCTGCATTTTATTGATCTGGGCTGAGCTTTCATCAAGCCCAGATTCCTTCTTTCGCTATCTGAGTATTTTCAGGGAATCTATGTCTGCCAGTCCTCTTAAAATCATTTTTGCCGGCACACCGGAATTTGCAGCCGAGTCTCTTAGAGCGTTACTTTCGGGCCCGGATGACGTCATTGCCGTTTATACACAGCCCGATCGTCCCGCTGGTCGAGGGCATAAACTGAAACCTAGCCCAGTGAAAGAAGTAGCATTAGAGGCAGACATTCCTGTTTACCAACCTCTGAACTTTAAAGAAGAGTCAGATCGTGCTGATTTGGCAGCACTGGATGCCGACCTTATGGTCGTCGCAGCTTACGGATTAATTCTACCGAAAGCCGTGCTGGACACTCCGAAATATGGCTGTATCAACGTTCATGCGTCAATTCTTCCTCGCTGGCGAGGTGCTGCGCCCATTCATCGTGCTTTATTAGCGGGTGACCAACAGACTGGTATCACCATCATGCAAATGGATGTGGGTCTGGATACCGGCGATATGCTGGCTAAAGCTTACACCGACATTCTTGATTCCGATACCAGCGCCAGCTTAGATGACCGACTTGCACAGCAAGGCGGTGAAATTCTATTAACGGCCATTGAACAACTCAAAGCAGGTACGTTAGCTCCGGAAGTTCAGGACGATACTCAAGCGAATTACGCACATAAGCTCACCAAAGAAGAGGGTAAGATTGACTGGACGGACACCGCAGAAAACATCGCCCGTAAAGTACGAGGCCTGTTTCCTTGGCCATCCGCTTATACCTTTATGGATGAGCAGAATATTCGTATTCATCAAGCCTCTGTGGCACAGCAAAAAAGCGGTGAAGCAGCGGGTACTGTCATTCAAAGTGACAAGTCAGGCATTTTCGTAGCGTCTGGTGATGGCGTTGTTTGCCTTGAGAAGCTGCAACTGCCAGGCAAAAAAGCCATGACGGCCGAACAAATTCTTAATGGCAACAAAAACTTGTTTGCCAATCAAAAGACCTTCGCCTAATTCCAAAGTTGATTCTCTTGTATGAAACACGCCTTACTTGCGAAATGCGCTCAACTGATTGCCCCGATCCTTAAAGGCCAGGGCAGTTTGTCTCAAACGTTGGAGCCTATGCTATCCAACCTTGATCCCTCGGAACGAGGTTTGGCTCATCAACTAGTGCTCGGTACATTTCGTCAAGGCCCTCGGCTAGAACGCATCGCCCAACAATTGCTACAAAAACCTCTAAAAGAGAAAGACCAAGACGTCTACGCCCTTATGCTTTTAGGCTTGTATCAGTTGGATTTCATGCGTACCGCCGATCATGCCGCCATCAACAATACCGTCGATGCCACCCAGAGCTTAAAAAAGCCTTGGGCAAAAGCCTTAGTGAATGGTGTATTACGGAATTATCAGCGTGATCAGCAAGCTATCTTTGAAAAGCTGGATAACGACATTTGCTTCCACAGCGCCTTTCCCGGTTGGTTAGCAAAACGCGTTAAGAAATTCTGGCCAGAGCAAAAAGACGCCGTCTATCAGGCAAGTAACAGCCAGCCTGCGGTAACCTTGCGAGTTAACTCATCAAAGACAAATACTGATGCCTATGCTGAACAGTTAAGCGGTGAAGGCATTGAGTTTCAACGTTCTCCCAAAACAGGGGTCATCACCCTCAATCAAGCCATCGACATCACCCAACTACCGGGCTTTGCTGAAGGATTAATATCCGTTCAAGACAGCGCCGCGCAGTTTGCCAGCCAGTTAATGGACTTAGCACCGAACCAGCGCGTGCTTGATGCCTGTTGTGCGCCTGGTGGTAAAACCTGCGCGATGTTGGAATCACAACCCAATCTTTCTCAGATGGTTGCCATTGATCTTGAAGCCGATCGACTGAAGCGGGTTGAGCAGAACTTGAGTCGTCTCAATTTATCAGCGGATCTCATCGCCGGAGATGTCAGCAACACTGAAGCTTGGTGGGACGGCCAATCGTTCGACCGTATTCTATTGGATGCGCCCTGTTCGGCCACCGGCGTTGTTCGTCGACATCCGGACATCAAGTACCTGAGACGTCCAGAGGACATCAATGCACTTGCGGATACTCAATTTCAGCTTCTGAATGCACTCTGGCCTTTATTAAACTCCGGTGGAGTTTTACTGTACGCCACCTGTTCAATCCTGCCGACGGAAAACGAACACGTCATTGATCGTTTCCTTAAACAACACCAGGATGTAAAGATCGTTCCTTTGGATCTACCTCTTGGTTTTGCTCAGCAACACGGTTGGCAGTTCTTACCCGAGCAACACACCGACACCACGCCAGGACATGACGGTTTTTACTACGCTAAGCTAATAAAGGCCTAAGGTTTTCAACGTCAGGCCAATTAAAAAGCGATTAGAAATACGGTTTAAAAAGCGCCCTCGGCCAAAAATAGAACCTTTCCTCTAATCTCCTTGTTTATTTTGAGGGTTAACTGAGTACAATGATTGCCCTTAACGATTTCGTAAACACGAAGAGCCCGAGTATTCATCCCTATGAAGATCATCATTTTGGGTGCAGGCCAGGTCGGCGGCACATTAGCAGCGACTCTGGCAAGTGAAGATAAGGACATTACGGTTGTTGATCTTGACGCCGGTCGCTTAAAAGATCTCCAATCGAAACTGGACATCAGCACCACTCAAGGGATGGGCTGTCATCCTAATGTTCTCAAACAAGCAGGCGCCGATGACGCCGACATGCTGATCGCGGTGACCAATTCCGACGAAATCAATATGGTGGCCTGTCAGGTCGCTTATTCCCTGTTTCGTACTCCGAACAAAATCGCCCGGGTTCGTTCCGCCAACTACACCAACTTAAAAGATGCTCTGTTCAAGAAAGACGCGTTTCCTATTGATCATGTAATCAGTCCGGAAAAAGCCGTCACCAACCACATCAAACGCTTACTGCAATATCCGGACGCTCTTCAGGTTCTGGACTTTGCCGATAAGAAAGTGCAGTTGGTTGCAGTCAAAACCCGCAAAGGCGGGCCACTGGTCGGGCATGAGTTAAAAGACATTCGTGACCACATGCCAAACATCGACACCCGAGTGGCCGCTATTTTCCGTAAAGACAGTCCGATCATTCCTCATGGCGACACCATCATTCAGGAAAATGATGAAGTCTTCTTCATTGCCGCCCGTTCACATATCCGCGATGTTATGAGTGAAATGCGTGAACTTGAAGGCTCTTATAAGCGCGTCACCATTGCCGGCGGCGGTAACATTGGTGAACGACTGGCGAAAGAAGTCGAGAATCTTTATCGCGTTCGTTTGATTGAGCGTAATTACGACCGTTGTGAATACCTCTCCAACACCCTTCATAAAACCATCGTGCTACACGGTGACGCTTCCAACCAGGAATTGCTGCTGGAAGAGAACATCGAAGAAACCGATGTGTTCTGTGCGCTGACCAATGAAGACGAAGCCAACATCATGTCGTGCTTATTGGCAAAACGCTTGGGCGCGCGAAAAGTGATGGCTCTGATCAACAATCCGGCCTATGTAGATTTAGTGCAGGGCGGCGCCATTGATGTGGCCATCTCACCACAGAACAGCACCATCGGCAGTGTCTTGAGTAAGATTCGACGCGGCGATGTAGTGAGTGCTCACTCACTACGAAGAGGCGCGGCGGAAGCAATTGAAGCCATCGCTCACGGAGATAAACGCTCCTCAAAAGTGGTTGGTCGTGCCATTGAAGACATTAAGTTGCCTGAAGGTACCACCATCGGCGCGATTGTTCGTGATGAGGAAGTGATTATTGCCCACCACGATACGGTGATTGAGCAAAATGATCACGTCATTCTGTTCTTGGTGGATAAACGCAAAGTGCCAGAAGTAGAGCGCTTGTTCCAACCATCTTTCATGTTCTTCTAACCACTCAAACAATAATAAACAGGCGCTGCTATGCATCTCGTGCTGACTTCAAGAATCCTGGGCATCTTGCTAATGATCTTTAGCCTGGCGATGCTGCCACCGATCTTAGTAGCCTGGATCTACAACGATGGCGGCATGCAAGCGTTTAGCATCGCTTTCGGCATCAACGTTATTTCCGGTTTCCTGCTTTGGTATCCTGCTCGACGACACCGCAAAGAGCTCTCCGTCCGAGACGGCTTTATGGTAACGCTGATGTTCTGGCTGGTTCTGGCGCTGTTCGGTTCCTTTCCTCTGATGTTGTCAGATAACCCGGGCTTATCCTTCACCGATGCTTTTTTTGAATCCCTTTCCGGGCTCACCACCACCGGAGCCACGGTTATCACCGGCTTAGATGACTTACCCCACTCCATTCTTTTCTATCGCCAACAACTGCAATGGCTCGGCGGCATGGGGATCATCGTATTGGCGGTAGCAATTCTACCTATGCTCGGGATTGGGGGCATGCAGCTGTATCGGGCTGAAACACCAGGGCCGATGAAGGATTCGAAACTGACGCCGCGTATTACCGAAACCGCAAAAGCGCTTTGGTACATCTATCTATCTCTGACCATCAGCTGTGCGTTAGGTTATTGGTTAGCCGGTATGAGTGCTTTCGACGCCATCTGTCATAGTTTTGCCACCGTCGCCATCGGTGGTTTCTCAACCCACGATGCCAGTATCGGCTATTTCGATAGCCAAGCCGTGGAACTGATCTGTGTCTTTTTCATGATTGTGTCCGCCATCAACTTCAGCCTGCACTTTGTCTCTTGGCGGAGAAACACCTTCATCTATTACTGGAAAGACCCTGAAACCCGTTTTTTCCTGAGTATTCTGATCATTGCCGTGCTCATTACCGGCCTGACTCTGGCGACCACTCAGGCTTACCCTGAAAGCCAAGCCTGGAGCCGGGCATTATTTGAAGTCGTCTCGGTTGCAACCACTACTGGCTTTGGCGTCGATGATTTCTCCACCTGGCCAAGCTATTTGCCATTTTTGCTGTTCTCCCTTGCATTTATCGGCGGCTGTGCAGGCTCCACCGGCGGCGGAATGAAAGTGATTCGTATGCTGCTGATCTACAAGCAAGGCTTGCGTGAAATTCGTCGATTACTGCACCCGAGCGCTGTGATTCCGATTAAAGTGGGACGTAAACCTGTGCCAGATCGTGTAATCGAAGCCGTCTGGGGCTTTTTCTCGGTTTACATCATCACCTTCATTGGTTTGCAAATCATGCTCTTGATGACCGGTCTGGATATGGTGACCGCTTGGTCTGCCGTAGGTGCCTGCATCAATAACCTAGGTCCAGGTTTGGGAGAAGTAGCCGCAAATTACGGTGACATTAACGATGCCGCAAAGTGGATTCTAAGTGCAGCCATGCTGCTAGGTCGTTTGGAAATCTTTACCGTACTGGTGTTATTTATTCCTGACTTTTGGGAAAGATAAGGGGAGTGGAGAGTCCATCCACTTCCTCAGTCAAAGAAAAGCATCTTTTTCGACAGAAACCCCCGAATTTCTTAATAAACCCAGGCTTCTCCATTGCAAGGATGGGGGCTTTGTCTTTATCATTGTCCGTTTATTTAATTCGTACAGCGAACAACCAATTCCCGCAACGAATCCGGCAGCAAGCAGCTCTGATGTTTCATTAAATTCAGGGCAAAATCAGTGACCATTTCTCACTCGACGTTATGACATATCTGCCCCATATACTTGCGGAGAAATAATAAAGATCGAACAGTTAAGGGGTCTTCTGTGACCAAACCAACGTATCAAGAACCAGATGTTTTAACTTTCCAGGGCTTAATCGCCGCTCTACAGAATTTCTGGTCACAACAAGGCTGTGTGATTAACCAGCCTATCGACATGGAAGTAGGAGCGGGGACGTTCCACACAGCAACCTTCCTTCGTGCCATCGGCCCGGAAAAGTGGAATTCTGCTTACGTTCAACCATGCCGCCGTCCAACCGATGGCCGCTATGGTGAGAACCCGAACCGTCTTCAACATTATTACCAATTTCAGGTCGTAATGAAGCCATCTCCAAGTAACATTCAAGAATTGTATTTGGATTCCCTGCGCATGATGGGCATTGACCCAAGCGTGCACGACATTCGTTTTGTAGAAGACAACTGGGAATCACCAACCTTGGGTGCCTGGGGTCTAGGTTGGGAAGTATGGTTAAACGGCATGGAAGTAACTCAGTTCACATACTTCCAGCAAGTGGGTGGTTTGGAATGTTACCCGGTAACGGGTGAGATCACCTACGGTCTTGAGCGTATCGCCATGTATTTACAGGGCGTCGACAGCATCTTTGATTTGGTTTGGTGCTATGGTCCGGACGGTTCCAAAGTGACTTATGGCGATGTATTCCATCAGAATGAAGTGGAAATGTCCGCCTATAACTTCGAACACGCCGATACTGATTTCATGTTTAAAGCCTTCGATCAGCATGAGAAAGATTGTGCTCGTTTGATCGAGGCCGGCCTTGCACTTCCAGCCTATGAGCAGGTACTAAAAGCCTCTCATACCTTCAACATGCTGGATGCGCGTGGTGCGATCTCAGTAACGGAACGTCAAGGTTATATCCTGCGCGTTCGTACGCTGGCTCGATCCGTCGCAGAAGCCTACTTCAACAGTCGTGCAGAGCTAGGCTTCCCATTAGCGGAAGAGGGCATTCGTGATGAAGTACTATCAAAGTATCAAGCGGCCAAAGCGAAACAAGAAGCTCAACAGGAGAAAAACTAATGGCAACACGTGATTTCCTAGTTGAGCTAGGTACTGAAGAATTACCACCAAAAGCACTTAAGCGTCTTAGTCAGTCTTTTGCCGATGGCATTGAACAAGGCTTAGCCGAAGCGAATCTGTCTGGCAGTAAGATTGAATTATTCGCAGCACCACGTCGTTTGGCGGTTCGTATTTCTGATCTTCCCGAAAAACAGGAAGACAAAGACGAAGTCGTTTACGGCCCACCGGCCAAAATCGGTTTTGATGAAGACGGTAACCCAACCAAAGCAGCCGAAGGCTTTGCCAAGCGTTCTGGGGTCGATGTCTCCGAAATCAAAACTGGCGACAACGGTAAGTTAATGATCGAGCTGAGCATCAAAGGTCAGGAAACAACGGCCTTGCTACCAGCTATCGTTCAAACCAGCTTAGACAAGCTACCTATCCCTAAGCGTATGCGCTGGGGTGCAAGCCGTACGGAATTTGTTCGTCCGGTGCATTGGTTAGTGATGCTATTCGGCAACGATGTTGTTGATGGCGAAGTGCTTGGCCTGAAAGCGGGCAATACCTCGCGCGGTCACCGTTTCCATGCGCCAGATGATATTCATATCGAATCGCCGAGTGCTTATGAAGAAGCACTTCGTGGTGCCTTTGTGATGGCAAGCTTCGATGAGCGTCAGCAATTGATCAAAGAGCAAGTAACCGCAGAAGGTAAAAAGCTTGGCGGCGAAGCAGTTATTGATGAAGATTTACTCGATGAAGTTACCGCGCTAAACGAATGGCCAGTTGCGTTAGCTGGTAATTTCGAAGAGCGCTTCCTGGATGTACCGTCAGAAGCCTTGGTTTCTTCGATGAAAGAACACCAAAAGTACTTCCACGTAGTCGATGCTAATGGCCAGTTGAAACCAAATTTTATCACCATTGCCAATATCGAAAGTAAAGATCCGGCACAGGTGATCGCCGGTAACGAGAAGGTCATTCGTCCTCGTCTTGCTGATGCGGCATTCTTTTGGGATACCGATCGTAAGCAAACGCTTGAAAGCCGCTTCGATAAACTGAAATCAGTGGTTTGGGTTAACAAACTTGGAAGTATTGCTGATAAATCAGAGCGTATCGCAACATTGGCAAGCAAGATTGCTAACGCAACAGGTAGTGACACAGGGCTTGCAGAACGTGCAGCCAAGCTGTGTAAAACTGACCTTGTAACGCAAATGGTCTATGAGTTTACTGATCTTCAAGGGCTTGCCGGTCAATACTATGCTCAGAATGATGGTGAACATGCGGATGTGTGTGCAGCCATGGTAGAGCAATACATGCCAGCCTTTGCCGGAGACCAGTTACCAGCAACGGCTACAGGTACCGCCATTGCCCTTGCAGACCGTCTAGACAGCCTTGTTGGCTTGTTTGGCCTTGGTCAAATACCGACAGGTACCAAAGACCCATTCGCGTTACGCCGTGCATCTCTGGGCGTGCTACGTATTTTGGTTGAGAAGAAGATCGACCTGGATCTTGGTGAGCTGATTGACTGGGCAATGGACAATGAATGGCCAGTTGCACTGAAAGAGAACACCAAAGCCACTTTAGTTGAATATATGTTGGATCGTTTCAGCGCCTGGTATCAGGACGAAAACATCCCAGCAGAAGTATTCCAGGCCGTTCGTGCCCGAGGCATTACCAAGCCATTGGATATCAATAACCGCGTGCATGCGGTATTTGCTTTCTACAAACTGGACGCAGCACAAGCATTGGCTTCAGCCAACAAGCGTGTATCCAACATTCTGGCAAAAGCAGAGCAGGCCATCCCGGAATCTGTAAATAATGGATTGCTTCAGGAAGATACCGAGAAACAACTGGCAGAGAAGGTAGCATCTGTATCTTCCACGCTGGCACCGGTATTTGCTGAATCTAATTACCAGCAAGCCATGCAAACCTTGGCCGAACTTCGTGAGCCAGTAGATCAGTTCTTTGATCAGGTGATGGTAATGGCGGAAGACGAAGCCGTTCGTAACAACCGATTGGCATTGTTATCTCAGCTTCGTAACCTATTCCTTGAAGTGGCGGATATCTCCTTACTTCAAGCCTAATGGGTTAGATAAGCGAATAAGGTTTTCAATACTTACTGAAAGCCGACAAAAGGGCGAATGAAACTTCATTCGCCCTTTTTATTGATAAACTACTCTAACTTTTCCCGCTATAATCCCCGTCTCTAATAAGAAACTATCACGCTCGCAAAAACTCTAACCAAATATCGCTCTTCCCAATTTTGTTACGGCATCTCCCTCTGCTTGTTAACAAAAGCTAATTATGACGAAGCTCGCTTTGGCGATAATACGAGCCTTTATCTATATATGGGTGTCCTTGCTGTTATGTTGTTAGCACTAATCCGATCGATTATTTTTTATATCATCATCTTTTTCTTCTCGATTGCCCAAAACACATTGGGCATCATTATCGGCTTGTTTTTACCTTATGAGCTGCGCTATCGCTTTATTATCACCACTTGGACTTCCAGCTTCATTTGGCTACTGAAAGTGATCTGCGGTGTACGCTATGAGATTACCGGCAAGCACAACATTCCTGAGCATCCTTGTCTGATCAGTAGTAATCATCAAAGCTCATGGGAAACGTTTTTCCTACAGTCTATCTGTACCCCTCAAACACAAGTGATTAAACGAGAGCTGCTATGGATTCCGTTTTTCGGTTGGGCTTATTCGTTACTCAAACCCATTGCCATCAATCGCGGCGACAAGCAAAACGCCCGAGCACAGGTCTTAGAGCAGGGCAGTCGCTATCTGAATTCAGGCATTTGGGTTTTGATCTTTCCAGAAGGAACGCGTAACCCTCCCAAAAGCTTA
Source organism: Litoribrevibacter euphylliae (assembly GCF_042646085.1). Taxonomy (NCBI): domain Bacteria; kingdom Pseudomonadati; phylum Pseudomonadota; class Gammaproteobacteria; order Oceanospirillales; family Oceanospirillaceae; genus Litoribrevibacter; species Litoribrevibacter euphylliae. Next base: position 275,701 of record NZ_JBHRSZ010000007.1, read on the forward strand.
GGCCGCTATGCCCGCAGTGGTGCCGCATTAGCGATTAATGCCGGCGTGCCAGTACTACCGATTGCGCATAACTCAGGTCATTTCTATATCAATAAAGGATTTATTAAGTATCCGGGAACCATTCAAGTTCACATCGGATCACCGATTAGCAGTGAAGGAAAAACAGCAGAGCAATTAACTGATGAGGTTCGAACCTGGACAGAAAAATCCTTACAAGTAATTGAAGGGGTAGAGCAGGTTTCTGTAAGCAATAATATTCAACAAATTTCTGGTTAATATAATAAGGCAATATAGATTATGAGAGTCTTAAGTATTATAAGCTCCCTACTATTTAGTAGTTCACTAATGGCTGAATTGAAACCGAATGAAAAGGTCTACCCCCTATTAAAGGCTGCAGACCTTTCAATCAGAGAGCATGTACTGTCTAAAAATTTATTTAATACTGAATCTAACGATCTTCCTATAGTGGTTTATGCACTTAACGATGAGAAAAATTATCAAATTCTAAGTAAATATGAAGAAGGTTTGGATGTAGATGATATTCATACACAAGCGCTCACTAATTTGTGTGAAGAACCGTATGCAATAGAAAAGCTCAACGAGTATTCATTAACCGCTTCAGGTAATGACTTTTCAAGTGAACTAATTTTATGCCCTGATTTTTTAATGAAGGCACAAGCATCTCTCAACGCTGAAAAAATAATTGTCTCTGTTCCTAGAAGGACAGTAATCTATGCAGGCGCTTCAAATATGCCTGAAGAGGAATTCAGAAAGTTTTTGTATCTTTCAATATACACATACCAAGACAACAGTTTTGGCAATGAAGTGATCTCAGATACTTTTTTAGAATTTGAAAATGGCAAACTGGTCAGCAAGTTTACACTCAGAAAGAACTAGTATTTCTCAGTCGCCTCACAACTAAAAAAGCCGGAATGAGAACTCTCATTCCGGCTTTTTTAGTATCAAATAGACCTAATTTCAATAAGAATTAGAAATCCAGATTCGATACATTCAGAGCATTCTTTTCAATGAACTCACGACGCGGCTCAACATCATCACCCATCAGGGTCGTGAACATCTGGTCTGCGGCAATGCCGTCCTCTACCGTTACCTGCAACATACGACGAGAATCAGGGTCCATTGTGGTTTCCCAAAGCTGATCAGGGTTCATTTCACCCAACCCTTTATAGCGCTGGATATTGAAGCCTTTACGCGCTTCCTTCATCAACCACTCCAGTGCCTCTTTAAAGCTGGTCACTTCTTGAGAGCGCTCACCACGCTGCACAAAAGCACCTTCTTCTAATAGCGTAGCAATGTGATTACCCAACTCAACAATCGCGCGATACTCAGGAGACTCAAAGAACTCATGATTAATCACGTAGTCAGAAGTAATGCCATGCTCTGTCACAGCAACTTGAGGTAGGAATAATCCACGCTCTGAATCCTGATGCTGAATGATCTCGTAGAGCGTTCCACTACGCTTTTCAGATTCCAGTTTGCCCTTAAACGCACCAATCCAGTCGTCCATGAACGCTTTGTCTTTTAAATTCTCAAGCGTCACGGTAGGGCGATAGATCAACTCTTCCATTATTTTTTTCGGATAGACACGGGCCATGCGCTCAATCATGCTCATGACTGAGCGGTACTTATCCACGATGGTTTGTAGACCTTCGCCTTTAATACCTGGAGCATCAGAATTAATATGAAGCGATGAATTGTCCAGTGCGATCTGAATCATAAAGTTCTCCAGATCTTTTTCACTGTCGATGTACTGTTCCTGCTTACCTTTCTTCACTTTGTACAAAGGCGGCTGAGCAATATAGATGTGACCACGCTCCAATAATTCACGCGTTTGGCGGAAGAAGAAGGTCAGTAATAGCGTACGGATGTGAGAACCATCCACGTCCGCATCGGTCATGATGATGATGCGATGATAACGCAGTTTGTCTGGGTCAAATTCTTCCGGACCGATACCACAACCTAGAGCAGTAATCAGAGTTCCTACTTCTGCCGATGACAGCATCTTATCGAAGCGGGCTTTCTCGACGTTCAGAATCTTACCTTTCAACGGTAAGATTGCCTGTGTACGACGGTCTCGACCTTGTTTCGCAGAACCACCGGCCGAGTCACCCTCCACCAGGTAAATTTCTGATAGGGCAGGGTCTTTTTCCTGACAGTCGGCCAACTTACCTGGTAAGCCAGCAATGTCCAAAGCGCCTTTACGACGAGTCATCTCACGAGCTTTACGAGCCGCTTCACGGGCACGCGCGGCATCCACCATTTTCTGAACAACTTGCTTGGCTTCGTTTGGATTTTCTTCCAGGAACTCAACCAGTTTAGATCCCATCTCTTGTTCAACCGCAGACTTCACTTCGGAAGACACTAATTTATCTTTGGTCTGAGAAGAGAACTTAGGATCAGGCACTTTTACCGAGATAATCGCTGTCAAACCTTCACGAGCATCGTCGCCGGTAGTTGCCACTTTCTGCTTCTTCTGAAGTTGTTCCTTCTCAATGTACTGATTCAAAGTACGAGTCAACGCAGCACGGAATCCGGCTAAGTGAGTACCACCATCGCGCTGAGGAATGTTGTTGGTGAAACAGAAAATATTTTCAGAAAAGCTGTCATTCCACTGCAGTGCCACTTCAACCGCAATGCCATCGTCACGTTCATTACAGAAGTGGAATACGGAGTTAATCGTCGACTTATTGGTGTTCAGATAATTAACAAAGGCTTCCAGACCACCGTCGTATTTGAAGGTTTCTTCTTTACCAGTGCGAAGGTCTTTCAGGATAATGCCGACACCAGAGTTCAAAAATGCCAGCTCACGAAGGCGCTTAGCCAAATGATCGTAGCTGAATTCAATCCCGGTAAACGTCTCTGCAGACGGTTTGAAATGAATTTCTGTACCCGTAGACTCTGAATCACCCACGGCTTTCAGCGGCTCTGTCGGCACACCATGAACGTATTCTTGTTCCCAGATTTTACCCTGACGACGAATCGTTAATTTTAGTTTCTCAGAAAGGGCGTTTACAACCGAAACACCTACACCGTGCAAACCACCGGATACTTTGTATGAGTTATCATCAAACTTACCACCGGCGTGCAGTACCGTCAGAATAACTTCTGCAGCCGATACACCTTCTTCTTCGTGAATATCAACCGGAATTCCACGACCATCATCAGATACGCTGATTGATTCGTCAGGGTGGATCATAACCTTGATGTCACTACAGTGACCTGCTAACGCTTCATCGATGGAGTTATCTACCACCTCAAATACCATGTGATGCAAACCGGTACCATCATCTGTGTCACCGATATACATGCCTGGTCTTTTTCTTACCGCATCAAGGCCTTTTAGAACCTTAATACTGGACGAATCATATTCTTGTTCTGACATAACATTCCTCTTAGCACATTCTAATCAGTGCTTGCTGTTATCTTCCCTTGTTTCACGTGAAACACTTGAGTCTGTTCTAAAATCGTTCTGCTAAAACCACCGAGATCAACCGATGTCATAAACACCTGACGGCCCATGGCTATCAACTGTTGCAGAACCTTATTACGATGCTCTTCATCTAATTCAGAAGGCAGGTCATCTAACAGCAAGAGTGTTTCGTTGTTTCCATGCCGTTCAAAAAGACGGCATTGCGCCAATACCAAAGCGCAGACCAGAAGCTTTAACTGTCCTCGAGAGAGGACTTCTTTTACAGGTAGACCATTCACTCGAATGATCAAATCAGCCCGATGTGGTCCGTATCGGGTATAACCGGCTTCCAAGTCTTTTTCTAAATTTGCGTCTAGATAGTCCGCATAATCTACTTCTTTAGACCATCCCCTATTATATCTTATCTCGACGTTTTCTAAATCAGTTAATTGCGCTACAACGCGTTCAAATTCATCTTTTAGTGCGCCAAAGTACTCAAGTCGAGCTTCCGACATAGAGTCTGCCAAATTCACCAACTGACGAGTAAATGTTCGAATAAGCGATGGAGCCGCATGAGAACGGAGCAGGGCGTTACGTTGTTTGGCCGCCTTTTTAAATCGAGAGGCCAGCGACCAAAACTCATGTTTCACGTGAAACACCCCCCAATCCATGAAACGGCGACGATATTCAGGGCTTCCAATCACAAGATCAAACGAACCCGGCTCTAACACTATCACAGGTAATAACGAACTGATGGTTTCTTGCGATTTAATCTTTTCACCATTGAGCCGCGCTTCGCCTTTACCATCTTTATTTTTAGTAACACCAATGGCTAGATCAGAGTCAGAATGGGAAAGGTAGGATTTAGAAAATATGGTGTAAGCATCAACCCCTTGTGCAATTAAATGCTTGAGAGAGGAGGAGCGAAAGCTGTTGCCCGTCGCCAAACAATGAATAGCTTCAAGGACACTGGTTTTGCCTGCCCCATTATTACCAATAAAAAGAGAGACTTTTCTGATGGGATCAAAGGACACAGAGCACTGTTTAAGATTACGTAAACCATCAATCTTTAATTGAGTGATGAGCATAGAAAAGGGGCCTTCAATCCATTATTCAACGTCATCCATTCTAACAAACAAACGACAAAAAAAATCCTCATATCTATGACTAGAAATGAGGATTTTTTGTCTGAAGGCCATTCATTCGAAGACCATTTATGGATAACTACAGTTACGATAACTATCTACATCGAACAATGAGTTAGCAAGCACCGTAGAATCACATGATTTACAGACCAGCCTTCTTAAGACGGTTAGCTTGTTGCTCATAAACCGTTACAGGGTCCGTTTCAAACAAGTGATGAACACCGATGAAACCGTTGATTTCGTCAAGGTGATTCATCGAGTAGTTGTCGCGAATTACATCTCCTAAATGCGAACTACAACGACCAACCAGACCATCGTTTGCTTCACCAGATTTCAATGCGAAAGCACCAGAGGCAAGCAACAGGAATGGGTCTGCTGGATCAAACACGTTGGTATAAGGAGAGGTACCACTCCAAGAGTAATAACGTACACCGTTAGATGCTACATGATCACCTTCACCGCAATAATTGCTCGGGATACCTTCTGGGTATTGAGCGTTAAAAGCAGCAGCACCTTCAGAATTCAAAGACGCCAAGGTTGCTAAAGAATCCTGATTACCATCCGTTGGATTATTCGACAGCAAATTAATCAAACTGCCCAAGCCATTAACGATAGCACTCACGGCCACTGTAACCACTTGACTGCCATCTGAAATATCTTGAACTAAGTCAGCTACATCAGAACCTTTGTGTGGGCTGCCAACACTGGTTACAGACGCCACCAAATCAGGACGAACCGATGCCACATAACGTGCCGTTGGCCCACCGTGACTGTGCCCAATCAGGTTAACTTTTTGTGCACCGGTCACTGCAAGAATCTGCTGAACTTGAGTCAGTAATTCTTCACCACGAGCTTCAGACGAATCCAATGCTGTTACTTGCACAGGAAATACCTTAGCACCTTTGTCTTCAAGCGCATCTTCCACACCGTAGAAGTAATCCATGCCTAATACACTGTCAAAGCCCAACATGCCGTGTACGAGTACAATCGGATATTTGGTTTTGGCATAGTCGCTATTGTCATCACAAAAGAACCAGCACCAAGCTGAAGCCGTTGAACTGACAATAGAAAGGGAGATAGCAACCGCAAAGCGAGCTGCCCATTGGGTTATAGCTTTCATGTTGTTTCCTCAATAATTATTTTTGTTACGAGGTTTCTTTTTGAGCAATGCTTGGAATCGAGAGCCAGCACCTTTTTAATGAAGCAATTGAATTCCTTACTCTAATCCTGATTATAGAAAGATATCCCACAATAAACAGGTCAATTCTGACCAATGGTAAAGGATTTCAGGTAGATCGAACCCTACCCAAACGGGTAAGACGAAAGACTAAAAAAGAGAGAAAAGCGTATAAAAGTGCAGAAGCGCAGGGCATAAAAAAGCCGGAACTTAATTCCGGCTTTAGAAGTAGTCTAAGGTAATATTCTAGCTTACAGCTTCATTGGCATCACAACATAAACGGAACTGCCACCGTCAAAATCTTCTACCAACGCACTGCTGTTGGGGTTCGACAACGTTAACTTAACTTGATCGCCCGACAACGCATTTAACACATCTAACAAATAGGTTACGTTGAAACCGATTTCTAAGCGCTCGCCTTCATAATCAACAGTTACGGTCTCTTCCGCTTGTTCTTGTTCCGGGTTATTGGCAATCACCTGCAATGACGCTGGTTCTGCAATCAAACGCACACCACGATATTTTTCATTCGATAGAATCGCAGTACGCTGAAAAACCTGACGCAGTTCTTGGCGAGAACCACACAGCACCTTATCACCGCCTTTCGGGACAACGCGCTCATAATCCGGGAATTTGCCTTCCACCAACTTAGAGGTAAACAGATAATCACCAGCATTAATTCGAATGTGATTAGAACCAACGGTAACTGTGATTAGCTCATCACTCTCACCTAACAAGCGTTGAAGCTCAATCACACCTTTACGAGGCACAATTACTTGCTTCTTATCACATGCAACATCAGCAGTACTGTCTGACATCGCCAAACGGTGACCATCGGTTGCTACTGTACGCACCACACCTTGAGTTACTTCCAACAACATGCCATTGAGATAATAACGCACGTCTTGTTGTGCCATAGCAAAGCTGGTCTGATCAAATTGATTTTTAAGATCTTCGGCTTTCATGGTGAAGTTTAAGTCAGCCGTGCTTTCTTCCACATTAGGAAAATCATCGGCTGGCAAGGTAGCTAATACGAAACGACTGCGACCCGCTTTCACCTGAGCTTTAGCACCGTCTGTAGAAAACTCTATCACCGACTGATCAGGAAGAGATTTACAGATGTCCAGTAGCTTACGAGCAGGAACGGTAATTTGACCGGATTCACCCGGTTCTTCAAGCGACAAAGCACCTACCAATTCCACCTCAAGATCGGTTCCCGTCAACTTAAGTTGACCGTCTTCCAATACCATCAAAATGTTCGACAAAATAGGCAGTGTGTGTCTTCGCTCAACAACCCCTGCAACCAACTGCAAAGGTTTTAATAGAGCTTCCCTGGAAATTGAAAATTTCATTAGCTCCCGCTCTCTTTTTATCTGAAAATATTTTTAAATTTAAAAATAATAATGCGTTCTATTATTCACTAATTTACCGACTGATGCTATCCATCTTCTATCAGCAAACCAAGCTAACTTCTAAAATCAACAAAAGTATAGAGTATCAGTAAGTTAACTGGGTATTTTTAGAAAACCTTATCACTAAGATTTACATCGAATAGAGACGAAGAAGGGCAGCAACCACTCGAAATACATGCGGCATCAAGTTGTCAGCATTCGAATCAACTTGCCGTAGTCATCGGCCATGTCTGCATCCGAGCTCTTCAACTCATTAATCTTACGGCAGGCATGTAAAACGGTTGTATGATCACGACCACCAAAGGCTTCACCAATTTCCGGCAAACTGTGATTGGTTAACTCTTTGGAAAGGGTCATTGCGATCTGTCGCGGTCGCGCAATCGAACGCGTTCGGCGTTTGGAATTAATGTCCTTCTGACGAATGTCGAAATAATCGGCCACCGTCTTCTGAATGTTATCAATACTGACTTGTTTGTCTTGAAGCGCTAACAAGTCCTTCAACGATTCTTTAATAAAGTCAGGGGTGATTTCGCTGCCGGTAAAGTGGGCGTTAGCAATCACACGCTTCAACGCACCTTCCAGTTCACGAACATTGGAACGAATTCGACGTGCAATAAAGAAGGCCGATTCATCTTTCAGATCCACACGTTGTTCTTCGGCTTTCTTCTTAAGAATCGCCACTCGCGTTTCTAACTCCGGAGGCTCGACAGCAAAGGTCAACCCCCAACCGAAACGGGAACGCAAACGATCATCCACACCATCAATTTCTTTTGGAAAACGATCCGAAGTCATGATGACTTGTTGACCGGCTTCCAACAGCGCACTGAAGGTATGGAAGAATTCTTCTTGAGACCGCTCTTTACCAGAGAAAAATTGAATGTCATCAATCAATAGCGCGTCAACCTGGCGGTAGTAACGCTTAAACTCGGTAATGGCATTGAGTTGTAATGCTCGAACCATGTCGGCAACAAACTGCTCAGAACGAAGGTAGAGAATCCGTGCATTTGGATTCTTCTTCAACATATAATTACCGATGGCTTGCATCAAATGGGTTTTACCTAAGCCCACACCACCGTATAAGAACAGTGGGTTATTGCTGCCACCCGGACTTTCCGCCACCTGCAGCGATGCGGCTAATGCTAACTGGTTCGACTTACCTTCAACAAAGGTTTCAAAGGTTAAGTTTCGATCCAGATTGGTTTCATAAGGTTGAGACTTAATTGCAGCATTCGATTCACGCGCCGCCGCCATAGGATTCTGAGTGAGGCTATGAGGATGGTGTTGATTTGAATGACTCTGATGCGAGTACGCATTACTACCAAAGCTTTGTCCTGACGAATGCACGATCGCGGAGGTATTCTCTAATACTGAAGCATATGCCGGAGCAGGGGATGACATATTCATCTGATCGGCATAATTATGCTGATCCCCGAAATCACTTTCTGCATAGTCACGACCTGAAGAAGCCAAGGTCTGCATGGCAGATTCGACACTGATTTCTGAATCACTGTCCGATAGGTTTTCCCTGTCTGCTCGAGGCGCAGAGGAAGTAGCCTGCGCATCGGACCAATTAGGCATACGCTGATTGGAGTACATTCCCTGCGGTGGAGTAAACGCTGGTTCACCGGTATCTGACGATTGAGCATGAGAATTCATTGGCGCGGAGTGTGGCGCTTGTGAATTCGATGCAGAGCTGACTGACTGGTTACTAAAGCGATTATTGGTTGGTCTGCTAGGGCGAGCCATACCGAAGTTAGCACGACCGCCTTGACGCACTTCGAAGGTTAGTCGAGGTGGAGCAGAGCTGGAAAACTCCATCATTAACCCTGAAATCCGACTTAAAAACTTGTCGAAAACCCAGTCTCGAATAAAACGGTTCGGAGCAATGATAACGAGCTCTTTTTCGTCACCTTCCACTTCTAATGGCCTTAACCAGGTATTAAATTGCTGAGAAGGCAATTCTTGCTCTAAGCAACCTAAACAGTGCTTCCATAGCTCAACAGACACAACACACTCCAAATTCAATACAGCCGCAAAATTGTACCTAAAACTATAGTCTAGAGACAACAAAAATCCGCTCTACCAACACAGATATCCACAAATATTTTCACCTCTAAAGAAAACACCAATAACAGTTAATTATTTATATTTCATATACTTACAATAGTTAACAACCCATTAAGAACAGCTTATCAAGAACTTATCCACAATATTACCAACAAACATATAAACAGATTTAAGGTCAAGACTTTCTTGGAACCATTTATCTGAACTACACTCTATTACACGATTTCTCTAGAGCCTGAGTTAAACATCTTTACTATATAGCGCTTTATTTCGGGGAGGGCATTACTACACCTCCTCAATGAACCACAACAAAACAACACAGAGACTTTTGGATGTATTCTCTTAGACCAGCCAAACAAACCGATTTGGACACTATATTGGCATTAGCCTGCAATCAGGGCGTACGCCAAGCCAGTCTGCCGAAAGAAGCCCATCAATTAAGGCTGTTTATTCAACAGAGCGAAGAAGCTTTTCGCCAACCCAACAACGCATTACCGTCTGGCAGCCAAGCCATTAAGACTAAGAATTTTGCATCCAATTACTTGTGGGTGGTTTGTTATACTTCAGAACCTGAACAGGATGCAGTGGTCGTAGGTACCGTTGCCGTTGAACCCTACACAGGCCAAAAAGAACCCTTCTACAGCTATCGGCAAGAAACGCTGATCAATGCCAGCTACCGACTTAAAGTCAAAGAAAAGATCCCTGTTCTGTATCAATCTCACGAACTGGCCGGGTTTTCTCAATTACATTCGATGACGTTATTAGCGGAGCACAGAAACAGTCAGGCCATCAGTTTGATGGTGCAGGGCGTGCTGTTGTATATGGCCGAGCACACGGAACTGTTCAGTTCTGCTTTACTGATCGAATTTCCCGGCTTTAAAGACGAGCGCGGTCATTCGCCCTTGTGGAAAGATCTGGGACAACACTTCTTCCAAATGACCTTGGAGCAGGCTTGTTACCATGCCAGCATTGAAGATAAAGCCTTAATTGCGCAACTGATGCCCAATCATCCGCTCTATAAAAACCTGCTTTCCAACACCACCCAAGCCACTTTGGGCGAACCTCAACAAGATCTGTTGGATTACTACCAACTGTTTCTACGGGAAGGATTTGCACCATCACAACACCTCGATATCTTCGATGGGGGGCCATGCCTGATTTGTCAGAACAACTCAGGCCATACCTTTAATGAGAATGCCCGTATTCGTCTCGAACATTTTCATTCGAACACCCAGCCGTGCATCGTCATGAACACCCAGAAACATCACCCTATGGCCATCTATGGCAACTTTGAAAGTGAGTGGAATTTGGAATCAATAGAAAACGTACTGAACATTAATCCACAAGAATGGATTCGCTATGTGCCTGCTCATTCAGGGGAGGAGACACTATGATCGTACGTCCCATCGCTCACAAAGATTTAGATGCCCTCTATGATTTAGCGAAAGCCGCTGGAGTAGGGATGAACAGCTTACCGGCCGATCGAGACTATTTAGCTCAGAAAATTGATCGTGCAGTAGAATCCTTTCAGCAAAGCATTCCACGTGAACAAGCCAGCTATTTATTTGTCCTCGCCAATGATGACGATCGGGCCCTTGGCGTGTGTGGTATTGAAGCATCGATAGGTTGGGATGAGCCTTGGTATACCTACCGCGTCAGCCAGATGGTACATGCCTGTCGCGACATCAATATCTATACCAATACTCCAACATTATTCTTAACCAATGATCAAATAGGTTACTCCGAATTGTGTTCACTGTTGGTCCACCCTGATGCCCGTGGCCATAAAAACGGTCCGTTGTTGAGTCGCTGTCGCTTCTTATTCATTCGACAGTTTCGTGAATTATTCGGCGAGAAACTTTTTGCTGAAATGCGAGGTTTCAATGATGAACAAGGCCATTCACCGTTTTGGGACGACCTCGGTAAAAAGTTCTTCAACATGGAATTTGAACGCATTGACTTTTTAACAGGACGTGGTCATCGATCCATCATTGCGGAATTGATGCCTAAATATCCTGTGTACAGTCACCTGCTTGCAGAATCCGCGCGCAATTGCATCGGTAAAGTTCATCCCAATACGCAACCAGCTTTAGAAATGCTTAAGCAAGAAGGGTTGAGGTATGAGAACTATGTGGCGATCTTCGATGGCGGGCCTGTGATGGAAGCCTACATCGACGACTTGCGCTTAATTAAGCAGGCTCAACAGTTAACCGCAGTAGCGACTGACCCGGCTGATTTACCGTCGGAACAAGCGCCTATTCTGTTATCTAACCAAAAGCTGGAAGACTATCGCTGTCGTCTATGCTTCAGTTATCGACTTGATGGCGAGCAACTCTATCTGCCGCAGAACATCATTGATGGATTGCTGTTAGAGAATCAAACAGTAACACTGGCCAGCCTCTATGCCAAAGACGCTAACATGCTGAGCTAGTTACGAACAGAGAGGCACATTATGAAAGCCTGTCACGATTTACTTATCAACGGTCAATGGCAAGTCGGTTTGGGCGAGAAATTTATCTCCAAAGAACCGGCCTCCCAGCAAGTCATTTGGGAAGGCTACAGTGCCAGTGGAGATCAGGTAAATCAAGCGGTTCAGGCCGCCCGAATGGCCTTTGAGCACTGGCGAAAGCTCGACATTTCAGAACGTTTGAAATACCTGCATCGTTTTGAACAAGTCATTAAGCAGCATAAGGATGTGCTGATCGAAGCACTGTGCCATGACACCGGCCGCCCATACTGGGAAGCCCAGCTGGAAATTCAAGCGGTCGCAGGAAAGGCCGAACTGGCCTTTGAAGCCTATCTCCAACGAACCGGAGAACGGGTGATGGCCACCTCCGGTGGTCATATTCAATTAAGGCATAAACCGCATGGAGCGCTGGCTGTACTGACATCGTTTGCTTTTCCTGCATCCATCGCTACCGGCTATATAATCCCCGCCTTATTGGCCGGTAACACCATTATTTTCAAGGGCAGCGAGCGCACACCGAAAGTCTCGGATCTGTTGGCGCAGCTCTGGCAAAGTACAGGCATTCCCGGCGGGGTGATTAATGTACTGCAAGGGGATGCCAACGTCGGCCACCACTTAACACATCATCCTGACATTAATGGCGTGCTTTTTACCGGCACCACAACAACCGGTATCTCCATCAACGAAACACTCGCGACAACGCCGGATAAATTAGTCTGTCTGAATATGAGTGCTAACAACCCTTTAATTATTGGGGAAGTGCAGAACACCCAAGCTGCGCTCTACCACATTCTTCATTCCGCATTTATTTCATCCGGACAACGTTGTTCAAACGCACGCCGTCTCTACCTTCCGGACAGCACGTTCGGAGATCACTTGCTTGAACAGTTGATCGAACAGTCCCATCTATTAATGATTGGTCATTATCATGAGCAACCTGCTCCCTTTATGGGGCCTGTGATTAATCTTGCCTCGGCGAAGAGCATACTTAAGCAACAACAACTGCTACTTTCGAAAGGCGCTCATGTCCTACTCAGTGCACATCAAGCCGATGAAAAAAGCGCATTTATGAGCCCTGGTTTGCTGGATATCACGTCCATTAAAGAGACATTCGATCAGGAAATATTTGGTCCTATTCTCCAAGTGTGCCGCTATTCATCGTTTGACGAAGCCATTGATCTCGCCAATAAAAGTAAGTACATACTTACTTCCGGTTTAATTAGTGATAATCAGGCTCAGTTTGATGAATTTGATTGCACAATCCAGTCGGGTGTAGTTAACTGGAACCAACCGATTACTGGCGTGAGTGGGGCAGCACCCTACGGCGGCGTGGGACTAAGCAGTAATCATCGACCAGGGGGATGGTATTCGGCCGACTATTGCGCGTATCCAACCACAACCATGTACCAACATGGAGTCTCTTTTCCATCCTCACCGATACCAGGCATTAACCTGAAAATAACGCCTTAATGACACAAGTCAGAGGTCGGACAACAAACATCCCAACAGCCAATCCTTAACGAACATTTTTTATTGAGGTCTGTATAACAATGACGAACAGATCGACATTCGATGATGTCATGGTTCCTAATTATTCGCCCCTTGCTGTTGTGCCTGTACGTGGCAAAGGCAGCCGAGTATGGGATGAAAACAACAACGAATACATTGATTTAGCCGGTGGAATTGCAGTTTCCTGCCTAGGCCATTGTCATCCTAAGTTAGTTCAACGACTGCAACAACAAGCCGAAAACCTATGGCATGTCAGCAACGTCATGACCAATCAACCGGCGTTACGATTGGCCAAAAAACTCACCGAATTAACCTTCGCAGAAAAAGTCTACTTTGCGAACTCCGGTGCTGAAGCCAATGAAGCGGCATTAAAACTGGCTCGTAAGTATGCCTTCGATAATTTCGGGGCTGAAAAAACTCAGATAATCTCCTTTGAGAGTTCTTTCCATGGCAGAACCTTGTTTACCGTTTCTGCCGGTGGCCAAGCTAAATACTCTGACGGTTTTGGTCCTCTGCCAGCCGATATTAATCATGCCACGTACAACGACTTATCGTCGGTTGAAGCGCTGATTTCAGACAACACCTGCGCAGTGATCATCGAACCGATTCAAGGCGAGGGTGGTGTAAAAGCGGCATCGAAAGACTTCCTGAAAGGCTTGCGCGAGTTGTGTGATAAACACAATGCATTATTGATCTTTGATGAGATTCAAACCGGTGCCGGTCGAACGGGTGAACTATACGCCTACCAAGGTTATGACGTCGTTCCTGACATTTTAACCACTGCCAAAGGCATTGGCGGCGGCTTCCCGATTGGCGCCATGCTCACTACCACTGAAATCGCGAGTGCTCTTGTAGTGGGTACTCATGGCAGTACTTATGGGGGGAATCCTTTAGGTTGTGCCGTAGCCGAAGTTGTGGTGGATATCATTTCCGACCGTCAATTATTGGATAACGTTAAAACCAAACATCGTAAGTTTATGGATGGTTTGGATCGTATCAACGAACGTCACAAGATTTTTTCTGACATTCGTGGCTCTGGATTACTGATTGGTTGCGAACTGAAAGAAGCCTTCCATGGCAAAGCAAAAGACTTACTCAGCGAAGCACTGGAACAAGGCTTGATGATTTTAGTCGCCGGCCCGAACGTGATGCGTCTGGCTCCCTCGTTGATCATTCCGGAGGAAGACATCGAGCAAGGCTTAATGAGCCTAGATAGTGCGATTGCCAACTTCCTTTCGAAACAAGACGCTTAAGCCATTAATGTTTTGACCCGCTGCTGATACACCCACGTATCAGCAGCGCCTTATTTCTTATCCAATTAATCAACATTTTATCCACCTGAAAGCAATCAAATACCCTGATCAGTCGTCTAGAGAAAACAACGGTTAGGGGAACTCAATGGCGATCCCAACATCTCAGTAAGCATGCTCTAACAACTCAGACACCTCGTGTCTCTACAAATAACGAGCATTCAAACCTGGGAGGGGATGAATCATGTTTAATGAACAACAACTGAACAAGCTGTACCAATACGCTTATGCTTTGACTCGTAACAAAGACGATGCCTATGACTTGGTCTACACCTGCGTCGAACGTTACCTGCGATTGAACTCCCCAAAACAAGAGGCGATGGCGTATCTTAAACGTTCAATAAAAAATGCCTTTATTGATCAAATTAAGTCGTCAGCCCACCAGAAAGAAGTGTTTTATGAGGAAGCAGTATCGGCAAAACTTCATGATAACGACAAGCAATCCACCTCCACCGTAGACAATTTTTTGGAACTGGATACCAATTGTTTGGAAGAGCTTCTCATCAATGAGCAGGAAGTCATCGCCTTCACTGAACACCTCAATGCGGAAGAAAATGAATTACTTTATTATTGGGCTGTGGAAGGCTATACCGTTCAGGAATTATCGGAAGTAACCGGTAAACCAAGAGGCACCTTATTATCCAAATTACACCGGATTCGTAAAAAAGCAGAACAATTTTTAGCCAAACATGAAGCAATACAAGCGAGCTTACATCATATTAGATCGAATACATGACCGAGAAGAAAACCCTAAAACAGGCGTTAAAAGCCCACTATCAACAAATCAAGTTAGATGATGAACAACGAACAGGTTTGGATCATCTTCAGCGCAGCTATCAGCCGAAACAGGAAACGGCGGACAGCCCCTCTCCTGCGCCTGAAGAAAAGGGCAGCAGACGGTCACTATCTTTAGCAATTGGCTTGTTCTCGGTACTTCTAGTTGGTTTTGTCTCTGGCCATCTACTGTCCAAATACCATTACCAAAAGCAACTGACAGAACACGATCAACAAGTTACTCACAACACAACTGTGTATAACACCAATCAGTTAATCCGCGATATCGCAGAAGAAATCACCTTCAATCATAGAAAGCTGAAGCCGCTGGAACTTAAAACAAATCATTTTGAAGAGCTGGTCAGCTACTTTGACATGCTCGACTTTCGACCTTATCACTCGCACCTCTTTAAACCGCAAGGTACGCTTATCGGCGGCCGATATTGCTCCATTGGTACTGTCAGTGCGGTACAGATCCGTTATCAAACGGAGCAAGGTGACGTAACCACGCTTTTCCAAACCACTTACAACCCGGAACACTTCAAAGGCTTACCCAATATCGAAGCAGGTGATCAACCCGTTACTCAATATTTGAACGGTTACAAAGTCACTCTTTGGATTGAAATGGGCATTGTCATGGCGAGCGTGTCGTCGCCCGATTAAACCAAACTAACAATTCCTGACCTCTATCAGTTCGCTATTCTTAAAGTTAGCTATATACTTGCCCAGCTAATTTGAAGGTGAGTCCATGAGCAAAGAAGAAATCAAAGAATACCTCCACAAAAATATTCCACTCGCGAAAGCCATGGGTGTGGAAGTGGTTGATATTGGTAAACGCTCACTCACTCTTAAAGCCCCATTAAGCAATAACAGCAACATGCACGGCACGGCCTTTGGTGGCAGCTTATCATCCATCGCATTGCTTACCGGATGGACTCTGATTCATACCAAAGTCTCAGGACAGTGGTTGCCTCAAGGCGATTTAGTCATTGCCGAGGCACACATTCATTATCAAAAACCTGTCGCGACCGACCTGGTAGCTCAGGCAAAAATGGACGAAGCCCAATTCCAACAGTTCATTGAGACCTATAAAGAGAAAGGAAAAGCGCGCCTAACCGTTGAAATAGAAGTAAAAACAGACAAAGGCCCAGGTTGTCGTTTGGAAGGTATCTACGCACTAATTCAAGCTTAAACAGCCTTTATTTCGGCGACCATCAAGCAACTGAACTATCGTTAAATAGACTTTTTAGGCGATAAATGGCTCGTTTTATCCAAGAAATTGAATATTTTTTAATCCCTACTTGCCTCTTAGTTGATATTTCTCTAGAATTCACGCCCTCAAATTTGAAATGTATACATTAAATTTGCCTTACATAGGTAGCTAGTTATGAAAAGAACTTTTCAACCTTCAGTACTTAAGCGTAAGCGTACACACGGTTTCCGTGCACGTATGGCAACTGCAAACGGCCGTAAAGTCCTTGCAGCTCGTCGCGCTAAAGGTCGTAAGTCTCTAACTGTTTAATTGCAGTTTTTGCTTACATGTCTGGTTATAGTTATCCCAAACAGTTAAGACTTTTAACCGCGCGGGACTATAACCAGGTCTTTAACCACTCTCAGTTTAAAGTCTCTGGCCCACTCGGCCTCTTCATCGCTTCTCCTAATCAACACTCTCATCCCCGTCTTGGTTTCGTTATTGCCAAGAAAAAAGTCAAACTCGCCGTTGATCGCAATCGTGTTAAACGTGTCATGCGCGACTGTTATCGTCTTAACCAAGACAAATTACCCGGCATTGATATCGTCTTTATCGCTCGTCCAGGTCTTGGAAACAAAGACAACATTGCGATTTCTAAGTTCTGCAAATACGCCTGGCACAAATTGTCGGAGCAACACAAGAAAGCAGCTAAATCCGAAAACTCCGACTAATTTTTATTCTATCGATCAATTTCGTAGCTTATTTCTGGCTCTTCGAGTGACAAATGAATAAAATGTGCGCTTTTCAAGAAAAGCTTACGTGATCCGTTACTCAGAAATTGACTCGTACGAACGCATTTAATTTCCAACGTACCATCACACTTTTCACAAACTCATAGATAACAGAAGTTTGGCCTATATTATGGATTTTCAAAGAGTCGTATTGGTTCTAGGTTTGGCTATCGTCTCATACCTACTGGTTCTGCAGTGGAATGAAGACTATGGACAACCTGCTCAAACCCAACAAGTTTCATCGGCTGCTGTCGTTGCGGATAGCTCAACGGCGTTACCAGCAGAAGATACGGTTGTTGAAAACAGCAGTGATGTTCCTACCGTAATCGAAGAACCTGAAGTTGCACCGCAAGCCGCACAAGCTACCAAAGAAAACACCAGCCGTGTAATTCGTGTGGTGACTGATACTCAGGAAATACTGATTGATACTTTGGGTGGCGACATCATTGAAGTTCAACTGCCTCTCTATCCGGTATCACTTGAACAAAAAGACACGCCATTCCGTCTACTTGAACAAACCGCTGCGCGTACCTACACCGCACAATCGGGTTTAATCGGCAAAGATGGGCCAGACAAATCCTCTAAAACCCGTCCGGTGTATCAAACCTCAGCAAGCGAATATCGTTTGGACGAAGGCCAAGATAAGTTAAGCGTTGATTTAAGCTACACCAAAGACAACATCACCATCACTAAGCGCTACATCTTCACCCGTGGCGATTATCTGGTTCAGGTTGAACACATCGTAAATAACCAAACGGACAAAGATTGGAATGCAAATGTCTTTGCCCAGTTAAAGCGTGATAAAAGCGCAGATCCAAGCCAAGGAACTGCAATGGGCATGCAAGCCTACCTTGGTGCTGCCTTGTACATGCCAGATCAGCCATACACTAAAATTGATTTCGATGACATGGACGAGAGCAAGTTCAGCGAAGAGATCAAAGGTGGATGGTTAGGTATGCTTCAGCACTACTTCGTCAGTGCTTGGATACCAGTATCTAAAGAAGAATATACCTATCAGACTCGCGTTTTGAAAAACCAAGGTCTGTACATCATCGGTATGACAGGAAAGCGTTTTACCGTTGAGCCTGGCACCACTGAAACGGTTGGCCTTCAATTTTTTGCGGGTCCTAAAATTCAGGATCGCTTAGGTGAAATTTCAGAAGGCCTAGAATTAACCGTGGATTACGGCTGGTTGTGGTTTGTAGCTCAACCTCTGTTCTGGTTATTGGATATGTTCCACAACCTCGTACAAAACTGGGGTCTGGCCATCATTCTAGTAACTATCGTGATCAAAGCCGTCTTCTTCCCGCTATCAGCAGCCTCTTACCGTTCAATGGCCAACATGCGTCGTGTGGCACCTAAACTGCAAGAGCTGAAAGAACGTTATGGCGATGATCGTCAGAAGATGTCTCAAGAAATGATGTCTCTGTATCAGAAAGAAAAGATCAACCCGCTCGGTGGCTGTCTGCCTATCTTGGTACAAATGCCGGTGTTCATCGCCTTGTACTGGGTACTGCTTGAAAGTGTTGAGATTCGCCAAGCTCCATTTATGTTGTGGATTGTGGATCTGTCGGTGAAAGATCCGTTCTTCATTCTTCCTATTTTGATGGGTGTGACTATGTTCATTCAAACGTCATTGAACCCAACACCGCCAGACCCAACTCAGGCGAAAGTAATGAAGATGATGCCAATCATGTTCACCTTCTTCTTCATGTTCTTCCCGGCTGGTTTGGTACTTTACTGGTTGGTGAACAACATCTTGTCGATTGCCCAACAGTGGTACATCAACAAACAAATTGCCGGTTAATCATTAGATCGGCAGTATAGAGAGGCTCCTTCGGGAGCCTTTCTTGTTTCTAGAGAACCTCTCCAAAGCGTATGGGTTTATAGCAGCTTCAAACCATTGACTGCATGGATGCTGTTATTTGAGCGTCCAGGGATGTATTACAGCCTGTTTGAAACGCTATAATCCATTATTCTCATTGAACCAAAAAGCCGTATTGACCCATGTCTAAACTTTACACTGAAGATACCATTGCTGCACAAGCCACTGCTCCCGGTCGCGGAGGCGTCGGCATCATCCGTATTTCCGGCCCCAAAGCCAAAGCTCTTTCAGAACAGCTCACACAGAAAAGCCTGAAACCAAGATATGCGCATTACGGCCCGTTTTATGATCTTAACGGAGCTCAAATAGACGAAGGCATTGCCTTATTCTTTCCGGGGCCCAACTCTTTTACTGGTGAAGACGTACTTGAACTGCAAGGCCATGGCGGGCCTGTCATTCTGGATATGCTACTTTCCACCATTGTTGCTGCCGGTGTTCGCATGGCCAACCCGGGCGAGTTTTCGGAACGCGCCTTTCTTAATGACAAAATGGATCTTACCCAGGCTGAAGCCATTGCTGACCTGATCGATTCCGCATCGGAACAAGCGGCCAAATGTGCACTGCGTTCACTGCAAGGGGAGTTCTCAAAACGTGTTAATGCCTTAGTGGAATCTCTGATTCAATTACGTATCTACGTGGAAGCCGCCATTGATTTTCCCGAAGAAGAAATCGATTTTCTTGCCGATGGAAAAGTGGAGGGGGATCTTAGAAACATTCAACAAGATCTGTTTAACGTACAAGCAGAAGCTAACCAAGGCGCATTGATGCGCGAAGGTATGACGGTAGTGATTGCCGGACGCCCCAATGCCGGTAAGTCGTCATTGCTGAATGCGTTATCCGGTAAAGACAGCGCCATTGTCACCGCCATTGCCGGCACCACTCGCGACGTTTTAAGGGAACATATCCACATCGACGGCATGCCTCTACATATCATAGATACCGCCGGTCTGCGCGAAAGCCCGGATGAAGTAGAGCAAATTGGCATTCAACGCGCATGGCAAGAAATTGAAAAAGCAGATCGCATCTTGCTGATGGTCGACAGTACCGAAACTGAATCCGATGACCCAGAACAGATTTGGCCAGAACTGGTTCATCAATTACCAACGCGCATTCCCATCACCATCATTCGAAATAAGATCGATCAGTCGGGAGAGTCCTCCGATCTAAAGGAAAACGACCAGCAACAAACCGTAATTCGTCTATCAGCCAAACAACAACAAGGCATTGATCTGCTGAAAGATCACCTGAAACAAAGCATGGGCTTCCAAAGCACCACCGAAGGCGGCTTTATTGCTCGTCGCAGACATTTGGATGCATTAGATCGAGCGGCAGCCTCTATTGAGAAAGGGCTAGATCAACTGGTGATGATGGGAGCGGGGGAATTACTCGCGGAAGACCTCAAAGATGCACAAAATCACTTATCCGAAATTACCGGTGAATTCACCCCCGATGACCTGTTAGGTCGCATTTTCAGTAGCTTCTGTATCGGTAAATAACGTTCAAACCTTCCTTTTTCTTCAATATTTTGGGCAGTCGGCTGTAACTCAATGAACAACGCCGTATTGCCCATCCGCTTGCTCTACAACAACCCCATATTACAAAAAGCAGTTATTCATAGTTTTATCCACATTTTTTATTTCAGCTATTCATCAATAAATTCAGTCGATTACAGCGATTTTTTAAAGTTCTATAAGCTATACATTGAATTTTATTCACAGGTAAAAACCAAATAACAACAAAATCCCCTAATGTGGAAAAGACTTTCACAATACCCGGTAAAAGTTACTCACAACCCCCCGGATGAAATGTGGAAAACATGACAATGTGCATAACATAGGAGTTATTCATCTCGCTATACATAGCTTCTGCACGGCTTATGATGAGCTTATGTAACGACTTATAACTTCAAAAAACACATACAAAACAATAAACTAAGATACTTATCAACAGAAATTCGGTACTCAATAAATAACAAAGATCTACTAAAAACAAATAAATATAAAACACTTATATATAAGAGAAGATATAAAGGTATTTAAATTCTAAAAAGAACATTCAAATAAAATTGGTCATTTATTAACCTTGCTATATAATGCGCCATCTTTTCAAATCTTAACCGACTAATACAGTTGGTCTTTATCACCTAAGAGTTTCCGAGGTAACACGAGTGGATTTCCCAGAACGTTTTGATGTCATTGTCGTCGGTGGTGGTCATGCAGGAACTGAAGCTGCATTAGCTGCAGCTCGTATGGGCAGTAACACCTTATTGTTGACGCATAATGTAGAAACCCTGGGACAAATGTCATGTAACCCAGCCATTGGCGGTATCGGTAAAAGTCATCTAGTCAAAGAAGTGGATGCACTGGGTGGTGCCATGGCAACGGCAACGGATTTGGGAGGAATTCAATTCCGAGTACTAAATTCCCGTAAAGGCCCTGCAGTACGTGCCACTCGTGCGCAAGCAGATCGTCAGCTCTACAAAGCGGCCATTCGTTCCATTCTTGAAAACCAAGAAAACTTGCAGATCTTTCAGCAATCCGCCGATGATTTGATAGTGAATGGCAACACCGTTGAAGGTGTCGTAACCAATATGGGCGTGAAGTTCAGAGCCCCTTCTGTGGTATTAACCACAGGAACCTTTCTGGGCGGTGTGATTCATATTGGTTTGGATAATCATCCTGGCGGACGTGCCGGTGATGCCCCTTCCATTGCGTTAGCAAAACGCTTGCGCGAGCTGCCTTTCCGAGTTGATCGTCTTAAAACCGGAACACCTGCACGTATTGATCGCAGAACCGTTGATTTCAGTGTGATGACGGAACAATGGGGTGATACGCCAACTCCAGTGATGTCGTATCTAGGATCTCGTGAGCAACATCCGCAACAAATCTGTTGTTACAGTACTTACACCAATGAAAAAACCCACGACATTATTCGTGGTGGTTTAGATCGTTCTCCTATGTACGCCGGGGTGATTGAAGGGGTTGGTCCTCGTTATTGCCCGTCCATTGAAGATAAAGTGATGCGGTTTGCGGATCGCGATCAACATCAGGTGTTTGTGGAACCCGAAGGTTTAACCACCAATGAGTTGTATCCCAACGGTATTTCCACCAGTTTGCCGTTTGATGTTCAGATCGAGTTGATTCATTCCATTAAAGGGTTTGAAAATGCACACATTGTGCGTCCTGGCTATGCCATCGAGTACGATTATTTCAATCCTCAAGACCTAACGTCTTCGTTGGAAACCAAACATATCCATGGTTTGTTCTTTGCCGGGCAGATCAATGGTACCACTGGTTACGAAGAAGCTGCGGCACAAGGGCTGTTAGCTGGTGCGAATGCATCACTTCGGGCACAACAGAAAGAAGCTTGGAGTCCTCGTCGTGATCAGGCGTATATCGGTGTGTTGGTTGATGACTTAATTACCTTGGGCACTAAAGAACCGTATCGCATGTTCACCAGCCGTGCGGAATATCGCTTGGTATTACGTGAAGACAATGCCGATCTGCGTTTGACTGAAGAAGGTCGTAAACTTGGCTTGGTGGATGATCACCGTTGGGCGGTGTTCTGTGAAAAACGTGAAAACATTGAAAAAGAAAATCAACGTTTGGCGTCTACTTGGGTATTGCCTGACACGCCCGAAGCGGAACGGATTAATCCAAAGCTTAAGAATCCATTGTCTCGAGAGTATTCTTTACTCGATTTAGTGAAACGTCCTGAAGTTGGCTATGACGACGCCGCTTGTTTGAAAGGTGAGCCGGTAACGCAGGATCCTCAAGTGGCAGAACAGGTGGAAATTCAGATTAAATACGAAGGCTACATTGCTCGTCAGCAAGAAGAAATTGAACGTCTTCGTAAAAATGAAAACACCAAGTTACCAGAAGACTTTGATTATGAAGGTATTTCTGGTCTATCTAATGAAATTAAGGCCAAGCTGCAACAGCTTCGTCCTGAGACATTGGCTCAGGCATCGCGGATTTCCGGTGTCACTCCGGCAGCAATTTCGTTGTTACTTGTGTATTTGAAAAAACGCGCGTTAGTTGAAAAGCAAAGTGCGTAAGTGAATTTCTAAGCTCTGGAATAAAATTAATGGAAGCGCAATTATTGCAAACCTTGAAGCGTGGCATTGACACGTTGGCTTTGGATTTAACTGACACACAGGTAACCAAGTTAGCGGATTACATTGATCTTTTGGTGAAATGGAACAAAGCCTATAATCTAACGGCGATTCGTGACCCGGAAGAAATGGTGGTTAAGCACCTTTTGGACAGCTTGGCGATCATTCCGCACATCGATCAAAGTCCATTATTGGATGTTGGTACCGGTCCGGGTTTACCCGGTATTCCGTTGGCAATTACGCGTCCAGAGCTGGACATTACTTTGTTAGACAGTAATGGTAAAAAGACCCGTTTTTTAACTCAGGCGAAAGTGAGTTTAGGGTTGGATAATGTCACTGTCATCCATGGGCGAGTGGAGCAGGCGGTCGCTGATCAGAAAACGGATAAAAGATTTCAGGTCGTCACTTCAAGAGCCTTTGCATCCTTATCAGATATGGTTACACTGGCTCGTGAAACGCTTGCCGAAGACGGCCGTTTTGTCGCAATGAAGGGCGTTGTCCCAGAAGACGAGATGGCTGAGCTGCCAGAATGGGCTAAAGTGGAGCAGATCATTCCACTGGCTGTGCCTAATTTACAGGCTGAGCGTCACTTAATCGTTCTCTCTGATCAGAAATAATCATTAGCTTGAGTTCTTATCCATAAGTTCAATGACGTTTGTGATTGGCATGGAGCATGCTGTTCTTAAAGGAAATTGTTCTTAACTGACTCTCGTCTACTTGGACCGAATAAGAACCCATTTAAGGAATCTGACTGTGGCTAAAATCATTGCGGTAACCAACCAAAAAGGCGGCGTGGGTAAAACCACGACATGTGTCAATCTGGGAGCTTCGCTGACCGCGACCAAACGTAAAGTGCTGGTTATCGATTTGGACCCACAGGGTAATGCCACCATGGGCAGTGGTGTCGATAAGCACGATTTGGAATTATCTGTATATGATTTGTTGGTGGGCAATGCACATATTTATGACATCATCAAAAAGCAAACGCCTGCAGGTTATGATCTGATTCCGGCCAACGGTGATTTAACGGCCGCCGAAGTTGAGCTACTGGAAACGGATTTTAAAGAACTGAGATTACGAAATACCTTGAATGATGTGCGTGAACTGTACGATTACATCATCATTGATTGCCCACCATCGTTGAACATGCTGACGGTGAATGCATTGACTGCAGCCAGTGGTGTGGTGATTCCGATGCAATGCGAATACTATGCGTTGGAAGGATTAAGTGCCTTGATGAGTACCATTCAACAGATCTCTGAGCGAGTTAATCCCGCTTTGAAAGTCGAAGGGATTATTCGCACCATGTTTGATCCAAGAAGCAGTTTGACCAATGATGTGTCGGATCAATTGACTGAATACTTTGGTGATAAAGTCTATACCACGGTTATTCCTAGAAACGTGCGTCTGGCTGAGGCGCCAAGCCATGGTTTGCCCGTTATTATGTACGATAAAAACTCTAAAGGCGCTAAATCCTACTTGGCGTTAGCGGGCGAAGTGAATCGAAAAACGAAAGAAGAAAGAGACGCCTTGGTGCCGGCGTAATATTTATTCGTCTTATTTGTACCAAGGATTGCACAACAAAGGTGAAAGTAGAGGCAATGACAACGAAAAAACGAGGATTAGGGCGTGGTTTGGACGCTTTGCTGGGCGCTACTGGCAATGTAAAAGCTGACACCAAAGATACTGCCAAGAGTGCTTTGTCTCAGGATGGTGCCTTAACTCATGTTCCAGTGGAATTTATCCAGCGAGGCAAATATCAACCTCGCATGGATATTGATCCGGCCTCTTTAGAAGAACTGTCTGCATCGATTAAAGCCCAAGGTGTTATGCAGCCCATCGTTATTCGTCCGATTAAAGCTAATCACTATGAGATCATTGCGGGTGAGCGTCGTTGGCGCGCTGCGCAAATGGCTGGCTTGGATAAAGTTCCGGCCATTGTTCGTGA
Organism: Litoribrevibacter euphylliae; assembly: GCF_042646085.1. Taxonomy (NCBI): domain Bacteria; kingdom Pseudomonadati; phylum Pseudomonadota; class Gammaproteobacteria; order Oceanospirillales; family Oceanospirillaceae; genus Litoribrevibacter; species Litoribrevibacter euphylliae. The sequence continues at coordinate 300,922 of NZ_JBHRSZ010000007.1, forward strand.
AGTAGCGGATGAAGCCGCTATCGCTATGGCGTTGATCGAAAACATTCAACGTGAAGATCTTAATCCTATTGAAGAAGCCCGTGCTTTATCTCGTTTGCAGGAAGAGTTTGAGTTAACGCAGCAAGAGGTGGCAGAAGCCGTTGGTAAGTCTCGTACTGCAGTAACTAACTTACTTCGTCTAATGAATCTAGAGGAAGAGGTGAAAACCTTACTGGAACGTGGTGATCTCGATATGGGTCATGCGCGTGCATTATTGTCGTTAGAAGCCCAACTACAAACTGAAGTGGCTCGTAAAGTGGTTGCGGACAGTCTGACTGTTCGTCAAACCGAAGCTTTGGTGAAGAAAATTCTAAGCGGTGAAGAAACCAAACCGTCTCCGTCCAAAACGGTTGATCCGGATATTATGCGTTTGGAAGAAAACTTAGCTAAGCGTTTAGGGTCTCCGGTTAAAATCAATCATGGGAATAAGGGTAAAGGTAAATTGACCATCAGTTACTCAAGTTTGGATGAGTTAGATGGTATTTTGAGCCACTTAAAGTAACCAAATCACGATTCCCAACGCTAAATATTTCCTTTCTTTTCTTGAATATAGTGGAGTAAATGACCGCTTACTCCCTATATCTTGTGTTTGTTTAGAATTTAAACAGAATTCTGCTACATTTTTTCCCACAATTGTTGAACCTGCATAGCAATATCAATATACTTTGCGAACCCAAAATCAGGGGTACTGGAATCGGTCGCCTGTTTTCGTGTTTTTGAGTCGAGAAATCGAGTGGATTGGTAGGGAATTTTTGTTGTATGCAGTCAACCATACCTACCCCTAAAGTGCTTCGAATTATCCTCGCTCAATGTGTTGTAACCTGCTTGATGGCAGGTTTATTTTTGGTTTTTAAACACGAAAATGCAGCCTTATCGGCATTATTTGGCGGCATGATATATACGATTCCCAATGCGTATTTTGTAAGAAAGGCCTGGCAGTATACCGGTGCGAGTCAAACCGCTCATGCAGTCAGGTCTTTTTACAAAGGTGAAACATGGAAGATGGTATTATCTGCTTCGCTGTTTGGCTTGCTGTTTAAAAGTTATCCTCAAGCCGACTTGATAGCCGTGTTTATGACCTTTGTGGCAGCCATGATGTGTAACATTATGGCGCCTTTATATGTAAAGTTTTGATAACTACTAACCTTTAGGACGTTGAGAGAAACTATGGCCGGAGACGCATTAACCTCTACCGAGTATATCCGACACCACTTGCAAAACCTGACCTATGGTCAAAAAGCAGATGGTACTTGGGGCTTTGCTCACACTGCTCAAGAAGCTTCCGAAATGGGCTTTTGGGCGATCCATGTAGATTCCATGTTCTGGACTCTAACATTGGGTGTACTTTTCCTTTTCTTATTCCGTAGCGTTGCAAAGAAGGCTGAAACTGGTGTTCCTACCGGCTTCCAGAACTTTGCGGAAATGATCCTTGAGTTCATTGACGATACGGTAAAAGGTTCATTCCATGGTCGTAACCCGTTGATCGCTCCGTTGTCATTGACGATCTTCACTTGGGTATTCCTGATGAACCTGATGGACCTTATTCCTGTAGATTGGATTCCACACGTAAGCACGATGTTGGGTATCCACTTTATGAAGGTTGTACCTACCACTGACCCGAACATTACGTTGGGCATGGCGTTGGGTATCTTCGCTCTGATTATCTACTACAGCATCAAAATCAAAGGGATTGGCGGTTTCTCTAAAGAGCTTGGCCTACACCCATTCAATCACCCAGCTATGATTCCATTCAACTTGGTGCTTGAGCTTGTAAACCTAATTGCAAAACCTATTTCTCTTGGCCTACGTCTGTTCGGAAACATGTACGCCGGTGAAATGATTTTCATCTTGATTGCACTTCTATACAGCGCCGGTTGGGCTCTGGGTGCACTAGGTGGTGTATTGCAATTGGGATGGGCAATTTTCCATATTCTGGTCATCACGCTTCAGGCTTACATCTTCATGGTTCTTACCGTGGTGTACTTAAGCCAGGCGCATGAAGACCATTAATTAAAAACCTTAAACTTTAACTTAACTAACCTTTAAATTTAGGAGAAGAAAATGGATGCAGGTTTGATCTATATCGCAAGCGCATTGTTGATCGGTCTAGGTGCACTAGGTACTGCAATCGGTTTTGGTTTGCTAGGCGGTCGTCTACTTGAAGGTACTGCGCGTCAACCTGAGTTGGCTCCAATGCTTCAAGGTAAGATGTTCCTAATGGCTGGTCTATTGGATGCTGTTCCAATGATCGGTGTTGGTATCGCAATGTACCTAATCTTCGCAGTAGCTTAATTAATTTTTGGTTTACCCGAAATTTTTGGTTACCGAAAATAAATTCACTGTATTAGGGGTGTTGGCGTGAACATTAACTTGACACTGATTGGCCAAACTATCGCGTTTGCGGTTTTTGTCTGGTTCTGCATGAAGTATGTGTGGCCACCTTTGATGGCTGCCCTTCAGGAGCGTCAGAAAAAAATTGCTGATGGTTTGGATGCAGCAAATCGCGCTGAACGTGATCTTGAACTTGCTCAAGAAAAAGCAGGTCAACAATTACGTGAAAGCAAAGAAGAAGCTGCGCAACTAATCGAGCAAGCCAACAAGCGTGCAAATCAAATCATCGACGAAGCAAAAGAAGCTGCTCAAGCGGAAGGCGACCGTATTAAAGCGGGTGCTCAAGCTGAGATTGAGCAGGAAGTGAACCGTGCGAAAGAAGCACTTCGTTCACAAGTAGCGGCATTGGCAGTAGCTGGTGCAGCACAGATTCTTGAGCGTTCGGTAGATGAAAGTGCACATAAAGAGCTGCTCGACAAACTTGCGTCGGAGCTATAAGCAGAGGTTGATCAATGGCTGAATTAACCACACTAGCGCGGCCGTACGCAAAAGCAGCTTTTAAGTTTGCTCTTGAGAACAGCCAACTGGATCAGTGGTCAGCGGGCTTGGGCATGAGTGCTCAGGTTGTCGCAGACGAAGACGCGGCTCGCGTTTTGTCGGCGCCACAACTGACTGCCGACGAGAAAGCAAAACTGGTTATCGATATTTGTGGTGACAAAATTACAGACGGTCTGAAAAATTTCTTGTCTGTGTTATCTGCAAACCATCGTTTGGCATTATTGCCAGAGATTTCCGTTTTGTTTGATAAATTTAAAGCCGATCAAGAACAATCAATTAATGTGGATATTACATCTGCATTTGATCTGGCGAATGAAGAACAACAGAAGCTGGCACAAGCATTAAGCCAGAAGTTCAATCGTGAAATTAATGTATCAGGTCAAACTGACAAAGCATTGATTGGCGGTGTTGTCATTCGTTCAGGCGATATGGTTATTGACGGCTCAGTGGCTGGACGACTCAAGAAGTTGGCCGAAGCGATCAATTCCTAAGTTGCCTTTGAGCATTGAGGATAAAAGCATGCAGCAACTGAATCCATCAGAGATCAGCGATATTATCAAGAAGCGCATCGAAAGCTTGGATGTATCTTCTGAAGCCCGTAATGAGGGCACAATCGTCAGCGTATCTGACGGTATCGTACGTATTCACGGCCTAGCGGACGTGATGTACGGTGAAATGATTGAGTTTGACGGTGGTATTTACGGTATGGCGCTTAACTTGGAGCGTGATTCTGTAGGTGCAATCGTATTGGGTGACTACCTAGGTCTACAAGAAGGTCAGAAAGCAAAATGTACTGGCCGTATTCTTGAAGTACCAACAGGTGAAGGTCTACTAGGTCGCGTTGTTGACGCACTTGGTAACCCATTGGACGGTAAAGGTCCTATCGAAAATCCAACAATGGCCCCAGTAGAGAAAGTTGCTCCTGGCGTTATTGCTCGTCAGTCTGTTGATGAGCCTGTGCAAACAGGTCTTAAGTCAATCGACGCAATGGTTCCAGTAGGTCGTGGTCAGCGTGAGTTGATCATTGGTGACCGTCAGACTGGTAAAACTGCGATCGCAATTGACGCTATCATCAACCAGAAAGGTACTGGCGTTAAGTGTATCTACGTTGCCGTAGGTCAGAAGCAATCTTCTATCGCGAACGTGGTTCGTAAGTTGGAAGAGCACGGTGCAATGGATCACACCATCATCGTTGTCGCTTCTGCATCTGATCCAGCATCTATGCAGTTCCTTGCTCCATACGCTGGTTGTGCTATGGGTGAATACTTCCGTGACCGTGGTGAAGACGGTTTGATCGTATACGATGACTTGACTAAGCAAGCTTGGGCATATCGTCAGATCTCTCTACTTCTTCGTCGTCCACCAGGTCGTGAAGCATACCCAGGTGACGTTTTCTACCTTCACTCTCGTCTACTTGAGCGTGCGTCTCGTGTAAACGCGGACTATGTAGAAAAATTCACTAACGGTGAAGTAAAAGGTCAAACTGGTTCATTGACGGCATTGCCGATCATTGAAACCCAAGGTGGTGACGTATCTGCGTTCGTACCTACCAACGTAATTTCTATTACTGACGGTCAGATCTTCTTGGAAACTAACCTATTTAACTCAGGTATTCGTCCAGCGATCAACGCCGGTCTTTCTGTATCACGTGTAGGTGGTGCGGCTCAGACTAAAGTAATTAAGAAACTAGGTGGTGGTGTTCGTCTAGCATTGGCTCAGTATCGTGAATTGGCAGCGTTTGCTCAGTTCGCATCTGACCTTGACGAAGCGACTCGTAAGCAGCTTGAGCACGGTCAGCGTGTGACAGAGCTTATGAAGCAGAAGCAATATGCTCCACTTAGCGTTGCGGAAATGGCTGTGAGCCTATTCGCTGCCAACGAGGGTTACCTCGAAGACGTTGAAGTACCTAAAGTTGTAGCATTTGAAGCGGCTCTATTGAGCTACGTAAATGCAGAACACGCAACTTTGATGGCTCAGATCAATGAGAAAGGCGATTACAACAATGACATCGCTGCTGGTCTGAAAGAAGCTATCGAGAAGTTCAAAGCTACTCAAACTTGGTAATCAATGAGGCTCATCGCCAAGGCGGTGAGCGCATCATTACTGAGTGTTGTGAGTAGCCTGGATCAACGTTAAAAGGCAGTGACATCATGGCAATCGGAAAAGAGATTCGCACGCAAATAGGTAGTGTTAAGAGCACGCAGAAAATTACTAACGCAATGCAGATGGTTGCGACTAGTAAAATGCGTAAAGCTCAGGACAGAATGGCTTCCAGCCGTCCTTTCTCTGACCGTATGCGTTCAGTGATTGGTCACGTTGCGGAATCCAGTCCAGAGTACAAGCACGCTTTTATGCAAGAGCGTGAGGTCAAGCGAGTTGGCTATATTATTGTCAGTTCTGATCGCGGTTTGTGTGGTGGCTTAAACTCTAACCTGTTTCGTAAAGTGACTAACGATATGAAACAGTGGGTTGACCAAGGTGCGGAAGTGAGCCTTTGTACTATCGGTACAAAAGCGCAAAGTTTTTTCCGTGGTTTGGGCATAAAGATTGACGGCTCTGTTAATCAATTGGGTGATACTCCATCCATTGATCAATTGGTTGGTGCCGTTAAGGTGATGCTGGATGCGTATGCAGCTGGCGAAATTGACCGTCTTTATGTGTCATTCAACACCTTTGTGAACAGTATGACTCAGAAGCCAACGGTTTCTCAGTTGCTTCCTTTGCCAAAGGCAGAAGAAACGACTGAACGTGCTCACAACTGGGATTACATTTATGAGCCTGAAGCAAAAGAACTTCTTGAGAAGTTACTTCAGCGCTTTGTTGAGTCTCAGGTGTACCAGGCTGTTGTTGAGAATAATGCGAGTGAACAAGCTGCTCGTATGATGTCAATGAAAAACGCAACCGACAACGCAGGTCAGTTTATTAAGGAGCTTGAGCTTCTTTATAACAAAGCACGTCAGGCAGCGATTACCCAAGAGCTTTCAGAAATTGTGGGTGGTGCTGCAGCGGTATAATGATCAAAGAGATCATTCATACGCTTGGCGATTGTAAACGAATATATTTGGTTAATGAGGAACCAATATGAGCGGACGTATCGTACAGATTATCGGCGCCGTCATCGACGTGGAATTTCCACGCGACAATGTACCTAGAGTGTACGACGCGCTGAAAGTTGTAGGCAAAGAAACTACGCTTGAAGTTCAGCAGCAATTGGGCGACGGCATCGTTCGTACCATTGCAATGGGTTCAACTGAAGGCCTATCTCGTGGTCTTGACGTTGAAAACACTGGAGCTCCAATTGAAGTACCTGTGGGTGTAGAAACTCTAGGTCGTATCATGGACGTTCTAGGTGACCCAATCGATGAGAAAGGTCCAATCGGTGAGAAAGAGCGTTCAGCAATTCACCGTAAAGCGCCTTCTTATGAAGAACAAGCAGCTTCTAACGAGCTACTTGAAACTGGTATTAAAGTAATTGACTTGGTTTGCCCATTCGCTAAGGGTGGTAAAGTTGGTCTATTCGGTGGTGCTGGTGTAGGTAAAACTGTAAACATGATGGAGCTGATCCGTAACATCGCGATCGAGCACTCAGGTTACTCAGTATTTGCTGGTGTTGGTGAGCGTACTCGTGAGGGTAACGACTTCTACCACGAAATGACTGACTCAAACGTAATCGACAAGGTTGCGCTGGTATACGGTCAGATGAATGAGCCACCGGGTAACCGTCTACGTGTTGCTTTGACTGGTCTGACTATGGCTGAGAAGTTCCGTGACGAAGGTCGTGACGTACTATTGTTCGTTGACAACATCTATCGTTACACGCTTGCTGGTACTGAGGTATCTGCACTTCTAGGTCGTATGCCATCAGCGGTAGGTTATCAGCCAACTCTTGCAGAAGAGATGGGTGTACTTCAGGAGCGTATTACATCTACGAAAGAAGGTTCTATTACTTCTATCCAGGCTGTATACGTACCTGCGGATGACTTGACTGACCCGTCTCCAGCAACCACCTTTGCTCACTTGGACGCGACTGTTGTACTTTCTCGTCAAATTGCTGAGCTTGGTATTTATCCTGCGATTGACCCTCTGGATTCAACGTCTCGTCAGTTGGACCCGCTAGTTGTTGGTCAAGAGCACTATGAAATTGCTCGTGGTGTACAGACAGTTCTTCAGCGTTATAAAGAACTGAAAGACATCATTGCGATCTTGGGTATGGATGAGCTTTCTGAAGAAGATAAGCAAACTGTATCTCGCGCTCGTAAGATCCAGCGTTTCCTATCTCAACCATTCTTCGTTGCTGAGGTATTCACCGGTGCACCTGGTAAATACGTTTCTTTGAAAGACACTATCAGTGGCTTCAAAGGCATCTTGGCTGGTGACTACGATGCATTGCCTGAGCAGGCATTCTACATGGTAGGCGCGATCGAAGAAGCAGTTGAAAAAGCAAAGACTATCTAAGTAACCGGTAAGAGAGGCAACTAACATGGCTATCACCGTACACTGCGATATCGTCAGCGCCGAAGAGACTATGTTCTCTGGCTTGGTGGAGTTAGTGGTTGCAGCCGGTAAAATGGGTGACTTGGGTATTGCCCCAGGTCACGCCCCTTTGCTGACTGAGTTAAAGCCTGGTCCTGTTCGTGTTATTAAACAGAACGGCGAAGAAGAAGTATTCTTTGTTACTGGCGGCTTTATGGAAGTTCAACCTAATCTGATCAATGTATTGGCTGATACAGCATTACGTGGTGAAGATTTGGATGCTCAAGCTGCAGAAGAAGCTCGCAATCTTGCTCAAAGTGAGCTTGAGAACCGTGGCGATGACTTCGAGTACTCAGTTGCTGCGACAAAACTTGCTGAAGCTACGGCTATGCTTCGTACCATCTCCGAACTTCGTAAGAAGGTTGGCGGCGGTCATTAGTACCGGGCAGACGCAGAAAAAGGTGACTTCGGTCGCCTTTTTTTTTGTCTGATTTTTGTGATGTAGTCATTCTGCTCCGTGCGCTTAGACACTAACTATGTATAATGTTGCGGTTAAATATTCGTTACTCTGTCTAATAGATTGGATCTATTTCTTATGACCTTAAACGTCGTTGTTCTTGCGGCCGGCCAAGGAAGCCGGATGAAATCCTCCTTGCCTAAAGTACTTCACCCGATTGCGGGCCTTCCTATGGCTCAGCGCGTGATTAATACCGCTCAATCTTTGGAACAAACCACCATGCACGTGGTGATTGGCCATGGTGCCGATACGGTAAGAGATACTCTTGTTGGTAATGATTTACGTTGGTATTTGCAGGAAGAACAATTAGGTACTGGTCATGCCGTGATGCAAGCCTTACCTGGATTAGAAGGCCAATCAGGAGTAACTCTGATTCTATATGGTGATGTGCCTTTAACCCGTCGAGAGACGTTAGCCGAATTGATGTCAGAAGTGGCAGATAAAGATCTGGTTTTACTGACTTTGGATATGGACGATCCAACCGGTTATGGCCGTATAGTGCGCTCTGAAGATGGTTCGGTTCAGGCGATTGTAGAACATAAAGATGCAACGCCGGAACAACGTAAGATTACAGAGATTAATACCGGAATCATGGCTGTGAAAACTGAGTTACTGGCTCAGTGGTTACCAAAGTTGTCCAATGATAATGCTCAACAAGAGTATTATTTGACTGATCTTGTCGAAATGGCTGTAAGTGAAGGTAAGTTGGTATCTGCGACCCAGCCAGATTTTGCTTGGGAAGTAGAAGGGGTAAACAGCAGAGTTCAGTTGGCTGCTTTGGAGCGTATTTATCAGCAAGTTCAGGCCGAAGAGTTACTCATTAATGGCGTGACTCTGATGGACCCTGCTCGTATTGATCTCCGCGGAAACATTCAGTGTGGTAAAGATGTCACCATCGATGTGAATGTGATTCTGGAAGGTGATGTGGTGATTGAAGATGATGTCATCATCGAAGCAAACTGCATTATTAAAGATTCTGTGATTCGCAAGGGAACCCATATCAAGGCTAACTCAATGATTGATGAGTCAGAGGTTGGAGAGTCTTGTGATATCGGGCCATTTGCTCGCTTGAGACCAGGCACCAAGCTGGCATCTAAAGCGAAGATTGGTAACTTTGTAGAGACGAAGAAAGCCAATATTGGTGAAGGCAGTAAAGTAAATCACTTGTCGTATATTGGTGATGCCGAAGTTGGTGCTGGGGTAAATATTGGTGCCGGCACTATCACTTGTAATTACGATGGTGTGAACAAGTTTAAAACTGAAATCGAAGACGGTGTTTTTATCGGTTCGAATACCTGTTTGGTGGCTCCTGTAAAAGTCGGAAAGATGGCCACCACGGGGGCTGGTTCAGTGATTACTAAAGACGTTGGCGATAATGAGTTAGCCATTGCCCGTGGCCGTCAGAAAAACTTATCCACATGGAAACGCCCAACAAAACAGTCTTAGGACGGATTGGGTAAATCATTTTGGTAACGGAATAAATTTGGAATAGAGTATGTGTGGCATTGTAGGAGCGATTGCTCAGCGTCCTGTTAAGGACATCCTCATTGAAGGATTAAAACGCCTTGAATATCGTGGTTACGATAGTGCAGGAGTTGCCTTGCATCAGGGTGATCAGATAACGCGGGTACGTGCTGCCGGAAAGGTGGCTGATTTGGAAGCCGCGGCTGAAGAGCTTGTTCAACAAGGAAAGCTCGATGGTAAGCTGGGTATTGCTCATACCCGCTGGGCAACGCATGGTAAACCAACAGAACGCAATGCGCACCCTCACATATCTTTCTCAGATAACGGTGGTCCTAAACTGGCGATCGTTCATAACGGTATTATCGAGAACTATGAAACCATTCGTGAAGAGCTGAAGGCGAAAGGTTATGAGTTTACATCGGATACAGATACTGAAGTCGTCGCGCACTTGTTGAATAGTTTAATGGCGTCAGGTTTAGATCTGATGGCAGCGGTACAAGCTGCAGTTGCTCAGTTTGAAGGAGCCTATGCATTAGGTGTTATTGAATTATCTAATCCCGAACGTTTAATTTGTGCTCGTTTGGGAAGTCCTTTAGTGATCGGCGTCGGTTCGGGCGAAAACTTTATTGCTTCGGATGCTTTGGCACTTCTTCAAGTGACGGATCGTTTTATCTACCTTGAAGATGGTGATGTTGCTGAATTAACACTGGAAGGCGTTTCAATCCTTGATAGCAATGGCGACGCAGTAGAGTACCCAGTGACTAAGTTTGAACACGGTGTGGATTCTGCCAGTAAAGGCGAATATCGCCACTACATGCTGAAAGAAATTTATGAACAGCCTGAGGTGGTTAAGCACACGTTAGAAGGTCGTATCAGCCAAGATAAACTTCTAGAGCAAGCCTTCGGGCCTAAAGCCGCTGAATTGTTTGATCAAACCAAAGCCGTGCAAATTGTTGCCTGTGGCACCAGTTATCACTCCGGGCTAGTGGCCAAGTATTGGATCGAAGAATTAGCAGGGATTCCCTGTAATATCGAAGTAGCCAGTGAGTATCGCTATCGTAAAACTGTGTTGGTGGATGGCACCTTGTTCATCACCATTTCCCAGTCCGGTGAAACGGCGGATACCCTCGCGGCATTAAAAGAAGCGAAGAAGCGTAACTTGATGGGCAGCCTAGTGGTTTGTAATGTACCGGGCAGTTCACTTGTACGTGAATCGGATTTGTGTATTTTGACTAATGCGGGCCCTGAGATTGGTGTGGCTTCAACTAAGGCGTTTACTACACAATTAGTTTCTTTATTAATGATCACCATTGCCTTGGCTCGTCGCAATGGTCTGGCGGAAACCGCTGAAACCGAATTGGTTCGTCAGTTACATAAGTTACCTCAGCTGTTGGCGGATTCTTTAGAACTGGATCAAGCAATTCAGAAAGTTTCCGAACAATTTGCGGATAAGCATAACGCGCTGTTCTTAGGTCGTGGCATCATGTATCCGGTGGCATTGGAAGGTGCACTTAAGCTTAAAGAGATCTCCTACATTCATGCCGAGGCCTATCCTGCCGGTGAGCTTAAACACGGCCCTCTGGCGCTTGTGGATGCTGACATGCCAGTAGTTACTGTAGCGCCGAATAATGAGCTGTTAGACAAGCTACGCTCAAATCTCGAAGAAGTACGTGCGCGTGGTGGTCAGCTATTCGTAGTGGCCGACGATAAAACCGTAGGGCATTACTCGGATGACCACACCATTACCCTGAATGAAATGCACTCAATTCTTGAGCCGATTGTATTCACTATTCCGTTGCAGCTGCTGTCTTACCATGTTGCTGTGCTTAAAGGCACGGATGTGGATCAGCCTAGAAACCTGGCTAAATCGGTAACGGTTGAATAGGGTGGATAAATAACTGAACATAGAAAAGAGAGCTCCGGCTCTCTTTTTTTATTGCACTAGATTAAGTAACTAAGCTTAGGTGTTTTCATCTCAATCCCCTCAACCTAAACCTCAGGAAAGCTTGTTGCAAACAATGAGCTTAGCCATTCATATAAGGCATCGATTTTTTCTTTATGTCGGCTGTCTTTGGGGGCAACCAGCCAATAGCCATAGTGGCTATCTCGAACAGCCGAGCCGAGTATGGTAAGACGTTGGTTTACGACCCAGTTATTGATCACCGGCAGCATGCCTATGGTAATGCCTAATCCTTCTTCTGCAGACTTTACTGCCGAGAAATAAGAGTCGCAGATAACTTTTTCAGTGGGGTTGAGGTTGGGAAATAACTTTTTCCAGTCACTGAAGTGTTCGTTGGTTGAGATCAGGATATGACTTTCCAGATCGGATTGCGTGAACTCGGTCTTGGAGGTTAATTGGTGTTGCAGACTGTAAGCGGGGCTAGAGACGAACACGACGTCGATCGGGCACAGCTTACGACACTCCAATTCAGGCCAATGACCCTCGCCAAAACGGATAGCGGCGTTGATATCGTCACTGTCAAAGTCAACCAAATGATTGCCGGTATTGATACGCAATTCGGTATCCGGTGAATACTGACGAAAGCCAAGATAATGGGGAATGAGCAGTTCCTGTGTGATGAATAATGGAACGCTGATTTGTAGGGTCGGATTTTTAAAGGTGCGCTCAAAATTCCGATAGCCTTTGTGATGACTCTGAATAATGTCTTTGGCGATTTGATAGTAATAATCGCCCACAGGTGTCAGTTTCAGGCGACGTTCGCTGCGGTCGAATAATGGCTCTTGTAAGTAGTCTTCAAAGATTTTTATTTGTTGGCTTACCGCAGGAGGGGAAACGCACAGTTCTTCTGCTGCTTTTTTAAAACTCAGCAGCCGCGCGGCGGCTTCAAACACCGGGAGCCATTGGATTGGCGGTGCTTTGTGTTGCATACAGATATCCCGTTAGAGTGTTCATTAGATAAGTTCAGCTTATCTAAGCATCAGCTATAGTGAATTGTCACGCACCTTTTTTGCGAATAATGTAAACGGCAAGACGTTTATGCATCCCGGATAGCTTCTTATCCGTTGAATATGTTCTGTTGCCGATGAAGATCGCACGATAACAATAAGGTAATAGCTGATGAGCCGAACCGAAGCCAATAGCCAACAAACGCATGCGACCGCCTGCATTCTTTGCTCCCGAAATTGCGGTATTAGCATCACGACTGAAGGGGATCGCTTTACAAAGATCAAAGGAGATAAAGCCCACCCAATGACGGAAGGCTATATCTGTCAGAAAGCAGCGCGATTAGAGCATTACCAAGAACACGCCGATCGTTTATCGCACCCTCTTAAGCGCCAGGCTGACGGCTCCCATCAACCCATCAGTTGGGATCAGGCATTAACCGAAATCGCAGAACAATTATTAAGTATTCGCGATCAACACGGTGGCGATGCCTTTGCTTTTGTTGGCGGCGGTGGTCAGGGTAATCATTTGGGCGGCGCTTATGGGCAGCAGCTCAGACTGGCGATGAAAAGTCGCTATGTTTATTCCGCGCTGGCACAAGAGAAAACTCAGGATTTCTGGGTTAATGGTCGGTTATTTGGGGATCAGCGCTGCCACATCACCGAAGACGTAGAACACTCAGATTACGTGTTGTTTATCGGCTGTAATCCTTTCCAATCGCACGGTATCCCCAACGCCAGAGATACGCTCAAAGAACTGAAGAAAGATCCGAGTCGTACCATGGTGGTGGTTGATCCGCGCCGTTCTGAAACGGCCAAGATGGCTGATGTTCATTTGCAGGTTAAGCCCGGCACCGATGCGTTTTTAATGTCGTCGATTCTTGCCATTATTGTTCAGGAAGGACTGCACGATCAGGCGTTCCTTAACCAACATTGCACTGGGTTTTCGGCTTTAGAGCAAGAATTGTTAGCGATTCCGGTGGAAGACTATGTTCGGCAGACCGATTTAGCGTTGGAACAGGTTCAGCAAGTGGCGAGAGGTTTCGCTCAGGCAGAGCGTGGTTGTGTGCGTATTGATCTGGGCATTCAACAGACGTTGAATACGACACTCAATTCGTATTTGGAGAAAATGCTGTACGTGGTGACAGGTAACTTTGGTCGCCAGGGGGTGAACAACCTGCATAGCTTCCTGATACCACTTCTGGGTAATTCGGATGAACGTGCTGAAGCTAAGGGCAAACACATTCAACGCACCGCACATCATAAGATGATTCCCATTGCGGGCCTCTACCCACCGAACATTCTGCCCGATGAAATCGAGCACTCTGGCGATGACCGCATTCGAGCCGTTTGGGTGGACAGCGCCAATCCGTTGATGACTTACGCAGACACCCCTGCGTACGAACGCGCATTCAGTAAGTTGGAGTTATTGGTCGTTGTCGATGTGGCTTATACCGAAACGGCGCGTTTGGCGCATTACGTATTGCCAGCGGCGTCTCAGTTTGAGAAGTTTGAAGCCACTGGCTTTAACCTTGAGTTTCCGAAAAACTTCTTCCATTTACGTCACCCCATTAACAAACCCTATGCGGAATGCTTACCTGAACCGGAAATCTATACTCGTTTGTTGGAAAAGATGAAGCTGATACCGACTCGTTTTCCGATCCTGGAGCGCATTGCCAAGAATGAGCCTGAACTGACAAGCTATCAGGTCTATCTTGCGTCTTTGATGGCGACCCTTAAGTTGAACAAACAGTGGATGCGCTACGCACCGTCGATCCTGTATCGCACGCTAGGTGCTGCCTTACCGAATGATTCGGCTGCCGCAGCTGTATTGTTGCCGCTGGCGATTCAATACGCGTCTAAGCACAGCGAGGCCGTTCAACGAGCAGGTATTTCGGGGAATAAAGTGACCTTAGGGCCGAACTTGTTCCGAAAAATTTTGGCGTCCAAATCCGGTATGGTGATGAGTCAGCATCGTTATGAAGACGTCTGGTCCTTAATCAAGAATAAGGACGGTAAGATTCACTTAGCCATCGAGGAAATGCTCAGTGATTTAAGTGCCTTGAAGACGAACACACCTGCGGCTTCTGATCGTCCGTTTATTTTGATGGCGGGTGAACGTCGAAGCTATAACGCCAACCAGATTTATCGTGATCCTAAGTGGCGAAAAGTTGATAAAGACGGCAGCTTGCGTATGCACCCAGAGGATGCCCAACAGCTGATGGTCGACAGTGGTGATTCGGTGATCGTGCAATCGGATCGCGGTGAGCTGAGCGTGGTGGTTGAGGTGGATGACTCGGTTCGTACCGGCATGGTGACCTTACCCCATGGCTATGGCATGCAATACGATGGCGATGAGCGACAGGGCCCGGCTGTTAACTTGTTAACGGCGGCGGATCATTGCGACCCGTTCTCCAAAGTGCCTTATCACAAGTATGTGCCGGTCACGCTGTTAAAGCAGGTAAGTTAGTCTTAATGTGTTTCTTGGGAGAGCAGTAACGCTAGTTACTGCTCTTCGCTTTGCTTTCCGCCTTGTGATTAATCACCAACCCAAGCACCACCAGCCCACACGCCATCAGTTGATACAAGTTAAGGCGCTCATCCAACACCACAAAGGCGATCATCACGGTAAATACCGGAATCAGGTTAATAAAGGCGGACGCTTGTGTCGCAGGGACATACGCCATGGCGTAGTTGTATAAACCATAGGCGCCAATGGAAACAAACACCCCCAGATAAAGGATCGAGCCAATGGCGACCACGCCGATTTCGTCGGGCATCGGGAAATACAGTGCCGGGCCAAGGAAGAACAGCGCGCCAGTCCAGGATTGCAGCGCCGTTAGGAAGAGGGCGGAATAACGGGTGATCAGGTGCTTGACGATCAAGGTATAGCCCGCCGCGCAGACCATGGCCAAAAATTCGAAGAAATTACCGAGAATGGGGTTAGGAGCCGATTCAGTGCTGTCGCTGGTCAGGCTCAACAATACGGCGCCGACCATTGCCATCAAAAAGCCAATCCACATGATCGGATTCATTCGTTCTTTTAGGGCCAATACCGCGCCAACGGCAGTCAGTAACGGCAGTAAAGAAGTTACTACGCCTGCTTGAGAGGCGGTGGTGTTCTGTAGAGCGATGGATTCGAAGATAAAGTAGAGGCACGGCTCCATCACCACCATAGGTACAAAGAATTTCCAATCGCCCTTTTGATATTGAATCGGACGCATCCAGCGAATTAACAGCAGAAAACAGACACTGGCCGACAGCATTCGGAAAAATAATACCTGCGCCGGGTGCATCACATCAAAGCTGATCTTCAACGCAATAAAGGAACTGGCCCAGATGAACATGGCTAAGACTAAGGCGATAAACGGCGTTCTGGTGTTGGCTGTAAGGTGTCGATTCATAAAGGTACAGATCTACAGGAAAAAGCGAATCCTAGAGGCTTATATGGAGCTGATCAATGGGATTTTTATGTCAAATGGTAAACCCTGACCAATGGATCAGACCGCCTGTAAATTTATTGATCAAAACTCAAGCATAGCGACCTCTTCTATGGTATCGTGCCGCGCTTTCTTACTGGTCAGCTTTCCTGTTTTTAAGCCTTCTGTAGCGCAAGTGTATGGATGGTTGATGAATTGCCTGTTGACTGGAAAATGAACCCATTTGAATTCGAGAAAGAAGAATGAATGCAGTTGTTGTAGCAGTGGTACTGATGCTGGCTTTGAGTCTGGCACGTATGCACGTCATGTTGTCGATGATAATTGCGGCCTTTATTGGTGGCTGGGTGGGTGGTTTGGATCTGAAAACCACTTTGGATGCGTTCAACACCGGCATTGGTGGCGGCGCTAATATTGCCTTGAGCTATGCCTTATTAGGTGGCTTTGCGGTGGCGATTTCCTTGTCAGGGTTACCGCACTTACTGGCCGATGCCATTTTGAAGCGTCTGAACAAAGACGCATCCGGAACTCAAGTGATCTGGTTGAAGAACGGCTTATTGACGATGTTGCTGATTGCGGCAGTGTGTTCTCAAAACCTGATCCCGATTCATATCGCGTTCATTCCAATCTTGATTCCACCATTGTTGTTGGTGATGTCCAAACTGCAATTGGATCGCCGCTTGGTGGCCTGTGTGCTGACCTTTGGTCTTGTCACCACTTACATGTTCTTACCGGTTGGCTTCGGTAATATCTATTTGAACGACATCTTGCTGGCGAAAGTCGCTGACGGTGGCCTGAACGTGGAAGGCGTGTCGGTCGTGACGGCGATGGCGATCCCGGCGTTGGGCATGTTGGCTGGTTTAGTGTTGGCGATGCTGGTGAGCTATCGTGGTAAGCGCCAATACGATCTTTCTGTGATTGAAAAGACCGAACACACCGATCGTCAGTACGATAAGAAATCCTTGTTGGTAGCAACGGCAGCGATTGTTGTCGCTTTTGTAGTACAGCTTTGGTTGGGCTCTATGGTTTTGGGTGCCATGGCCGGTTTTGTGATTTTCTCGGTAACGGGTGTCGTGCGCTGGAATGAATCCGAAGGTGTGCTGGTGGACGGTATCAAGATGATGGCCTCTATCGGCTTCATTATGATTGCCGCGTCAGGTTTTTCGGAAGTACTTAAGACTACAGGTCACATTGATACCCTGGTCAATGGCGCGACCGGTTGGTTAGACAATAATAAGCCATTGGCCGCTTTCTTGTTGTTGGTTATTGGTTTGTTATTAACTATGGGCATTGGCTCGTCTTTCTCGACCATTCCTATCATTGCTGCGATCTATGTGCCGCTGTGTATTCAAATGGGCTTCAGCCCATTGGCGATTGTGGCCCTGATTGGTACGGCGGGTGCGTTGGGTGATGCAGGCTCTCCGGCGTCGGATTCAACACTGGGGCCAACCTCAGGTTTGAACGCTGATGGTCAGCATAACCACATGCGGGATACTGTGGTTCCGACCTTCTTGCACTTTAACTTACCGTTATTAGTGGCCGGTTGGGTGGCTGCGATGGTCTTGTAGGCCATCGTGTAGCCTCTCGATTTAACGTCAATAAAGCCTGGCGAATGCAAACGTCGTCGGGCTTTAGCTGTTCTCCAGATCTCTTTATCGTTTAACTACATTTCTCGTACCACTCGGAAACCGACCTTGTCTGAGCGTTCATTTATTGAGAACGCGTGTCGTGATGTCACCCGGACGTTTAAGTGGCCACTATTCCAGTGTCCGCCGCGAATAGTGCGTTGACTACAGCCTGCCGTGAGATACGCGCTGCTATCAGAAGTCGCGCCGTAATAGTTGGCCTTCCAACAATCTTGCGTCATTTCAGCGACATTACCCAACATATTAAACAGCCCAAAGCCATTAGCTGGGTAGCTGTTGACCGGGAAGCTTTTTCCGTCGTGAATCCAGGAGAAGCAATGACGGCAATTGATTCGAATGGCCTGTTTTTGTTTGAGCTTGTGAGCGCAGAAGGGCAATTGGTTGTGCTTGAATTTACGGGCGTCATCAATGCGGCTGATGGGCAGTTCCGAACATTGTGGCAGCTCGTCACTCCAGTGGTATCGGTTTGTCGAATTAGCACGCGCCAGGTATTCCCACTCGCTTTCACTCGGCAACCGATATCGCTGGCCGGTTTGTTGGCTTAACCACTCGGTGTAATCGACGGCATCTTGCCAACGAATATTGATGACCGGTTGATCGTCGCGCCCCCATGGGGCTGATGGGCTGGTTCGTTGTGTGGCTTGGCTGAAGCGATCGTAGTCGGCAAACGAGATTTCATGAGCTGATACCGCAAAGGGCGCATTGATCGTCACTGCATGGACGGGTTTCTCCTGCTTATTGCCGTCGTTGGAGCCCATGTCATAGCTGCCTGTGCCTATGGTCACCATCATTGGGCCTTGGCTGCCATTTTTCATTGCGTCCCGAAAGCTTGTCCAACGGTAGGCGTTGGGAGGGGGGGTGATCGGCGTTTCCAATGTTTTTAGATCTGGCAGAAGCTGCTCAGTTGGTTCCTGGTCTGTTACGTGAGCTGCTATGTGAGCTGTTTGAGAGGCTATTGGTGGAATGGGAACGGGCACTACAGACGCTGTCGAGGTTGAAACGTCGGTGGGTTGGAAATAAAAGTCCTGCGTTAACGAGGAAGAAATCCACGGTACTTGCTGTCCTTTGGTGGTTTTCTGTACTCGGTTGGCGATGTCCTGGAAGGTTAACAACACATGTTGCCCCGGCGTTTGAATGCTGGACATCAGGCTTTGCGCATACGGGCTGTTTTGGCCATCGCCATCCAGAGCCACTTCACCGGGTGAGGTGGAATAGGCAATGAGTAAGCCGGTGGGTGTCTGCTCCAATCGTGCTAAACCTCGACTGGCGGAACGAAAGCTGCGGGTCAGAGGATTATTGCGACAGGCATCGAGAATCACAATGTTGAGTGCGTTATCGGCGGCATCCATGGCGGCGATGATGCGATTGACGTTGATGGCATCAAATTTCAAATCCCGTTCCCGTTCGATGGTGTTTTTGACCGGTAGCAGATAATTGATGCCTTGGGATTGAATGCCATGACCAGCGTAGTAAAACAAGCCAACTCCGCCGTGTTTATTGAGGGTATCTTCAAATTCGTCGATGGCTTGTTCCATGGTGCGTTGGTTGGCGTTGAGCCTGAGTTGCACTTCGAAACCAAGGCGTCGCAGCACTTGCGCTAAATCCCTGGCGTCTTGAGTGGGATTGCGTAAGGGCGCCTTTGCGTACAGCCCGTTGCCGATGACCAGCGCGGTTCTAGCATGACCCTGGTGCGTTGGCTGATTCGCATAAGCTGGTTGATTAAACAACAGCAGCCCGAACAGGGCTGCCAATGTGAAGGGGTGAGTGATCGATTTCATCAAGTAATCGAATGATGCGACTAATTTTTCAGTTCTTGACGTTGAATGATGTCACCCGCTGGTGTCAGAACCAGATGGTAGTTATTGACACCAGATTTGAACAAATCAAAGCCGTCTTTATAGCCCGGACGGCTGAACTTCAGCTGATCAGTATGTTTGAGCGGGTCAGAGGTATCCATGTAATAGGTAAACGGCGTCACGCCCAGGTGCTTCCAGTGATCGAGGGTTTTCTTCTCGATTTTCTTGGTGTCCGGGTTAAACACATCGCGTTCTTTTTGGCGGAATACATAAACGTGCGAGCCTTGAGGATCGGACTGGAACGAAATCTCTTTGGGCTGGCTGCGCATGGTGATCTTGACCGTCATCTCTTCACCGATCGGCACAGTGATGTTCTGGTATTCGTTTTCATAACCAGGACGAGAGGATTTCAGCGTCAGGTCAATGTTGCCGGAGTTCCAGAAGGTATCGCGTTTGTACACTTCATCGTAGGTGAACTTACGAATGAACGGCGTTTTTCCTAAATACCCAAAGCTGGCGCCCGATACATTGCTGACGTCTTCCACCTCCACGCCATCAATGTCGCTGATGATCTTAATGCTGGTGTTAAACGGCTTGAGTTTGTAGGAAAAACTGTTGGACTCGTCCGGACGAATGGATATGTCATGCACTTCCGGGTTGTAGCCCTGCTTTTCAATGCGGATTTTGGCAATGCGATTGAAGAAGTTGTTGGCCGTTTGCGTGGTGTACTTCTGATCAAAGGGCGTTACTAAATTATTCTGTTTGATGGCTTTGGTGGTGTGGTCAACATCGCGTAGATGGTCTTCAATACGACTGGCTAGGTTGGGGTTTCTGACTGAGACGAACTCTTTGGCCAAGAACGGAATTTCGCGATTGCGGGTATCGTAGAATTTCACGGTAGCGCCCGGTGGGCTGGTTTCGATGGAAATGTCGGTGCTGAGTGGATCCAGTCTTACGATCGGCGAGCGCTCATTCTTCTCACCCAGTCTTAAACGAGTGGAGCTCAGTTGTGGTTTGTAGCCTTCCTTGATGGCCAGCATCAGAATGCTAGTGGTTTCGCTGTCTCTATCAAAATAATCTTCTTTATTCTTAACCACATAGTTAGTGTCTGAGTGAACGCTGTCTTTTTGTTCGCCCTTCTCGTTGAAGAGATAGACCTTGGCACCAGAAGGTTCGGTTTTAATGGTGACGGCGGTTTTGGCACAGCTGGTGAGAACCAGTGCGATGAGAATTGCATACGCAATATTGAGTTTGCTGAACATAATGGGCTCCTGAGCTTTCGCTTCTTTCCTTAGGGGTTTCCAGAGTTCCATTCCAAGGGTTAGGTTAACGTTCTTCCAATTCGATCAGTGTTACCGGGTTGCGCTTGTAGAGATAAAACTCTTGAATCAGGCTTTTCTCTTGGTAGTTATTTTTCTTCACTGTCAATTGCAGATTGACCGACGAGGTTTCCAACGCATCGTAGTCCTGTGACAGGCGTACTAATTTGTCCCATTTGAAGTCAAGTTTCAGGGGAGTGCGGCCTAAGAAACCAAGAGTTCGTTCATACACTTCGGCGCCACTGGGCATGGAATTGACCTGCAAGGTGGCAATGATTTCATTGAGCTGAAAGGAGAACCGGTTTTCCTTATGTGGTTCAATTTTGATTTCACGAGTCACTGGTTTATAGCCTTTTTGTTCTAACTCCACCCATAAAGTGCGGGTGCTGTCTGGGATCTCGTAGCGGCGGTTGGCAAAGTAGGCTTGTCGCGACAGTTTAGAGGTGTCTTCGAAATTCAGTTCCCCGCCTTGTTTGTCGTGCAGTTTCATTTCAGCACCGGGCGGAATGGTCTCGATATAGAGATAGGTCGGTGCCGAGTGCAGAGATACTAATATCGTTTGGCTGTGTTTGATGTTGAGAATATCGCGCTTTTCTTCCAAGTAGCCGGGCTTACTGAAGGTCAAATTAAGAGACTCGCGGGATTTCCCGGACGTGGAATACTTATCCGAAGCGACATATTCGAAGTCGGTTTCGCCCAAATAGCCTTGCTTAAGATCGGTGACTTTGGCGCCCGGCGGGTCACTCTTGATGGTGATGGTGTGGTTGTTGGAGCAGGCGGCCAGCAGAATACCGAGCACACATAAGGTCAGCCATGAGGGTTTTCTGAATCGACGAGTCATTGCTTCACTAGGCATAGAGATACTGCTCTTTTTTATCTAACGGTTAGTCAGGGTGACCAAAGATAGGGTCGCCTTGATAAGAAAAGCTTAAGAGATTCCTTAGGTGATTCTTTAATTGAAGTTGATCTGAAGGGTTTTATTTGTGGTTAATTGCTCATAACCGTGTGAGAGATTGACGGTATCTCAATTCAGGAAGGCATTAGGGAAGAGGGAGAAAAGGCAAGCAGAGCCGCTTGCCTTATGGAGTAAGTTATTGATTTGCTATGAAACGATCGAATAAGAATTCAGCCTGTTGCCCATCGATGACTAAGTTATAAAGTTCTTTCAACAGAGACGCCAATAGCTCAGGAGTGTCTATCTGGGTAATCTGTGTTTGACCGGCTTCGATGACAAATAACTGATTGTTTCTTAAAGACCAAATGGTGTCGTTTTCTTTGCGGCAAGCCACTAAATTATTCACAAAGCCGGCTGTGGGAAACTTGTAAGAGTAAAAGTTCCCCATGACACAATCGGCTTCGTTGTATTGATTCAAGTCGAAGGTGTACAGGGTGAAGAACTCCCCATCTTTGATCAGCTGGTACAACAAACGGCCGTCGTCGTGCTCGACAATGCGGTAAGTGTCGCTGAGTTGAGCTTGAGACTGATCACTCAATTTCACCGGGAACCAGGCACCGTAATGACCGAAACCGCAATCGACGATGTAATCTTCGCCGTCGAGGGTGACTAACGTCAGTCTGTGGGTACGTGGCGCGTCTGCATCCAGGTTGTTATAGACCACACGCGCCATCAAGATACGCGTTTCAAAGCCCAAATGAGTTAACACATCGTAGGCCAGCTTATTGTGCTCGAAGCAGTAACCGCCATTGCCTTCTTGTACTATTTTCTGGAATACATCGTTGCTGTCGATGTCAATGTCTTTGCCTAGTACCACAGCCAAACTGTTGAAACTGAACTCTGCAATGTGGCGGCTTTGGAGTTGATTCAGAAACTCAATACTGTGCTGAGGCTCAGGTAAATTTAGTGCTTGAAGGTAGTGTTCGGTGATTTTTTGAATATCCATTTTTTCATTCCTTATTCAGGCGTTCCTTGAATCTTCGACGCTGTATTTGGTTAAGATGATGACACTCTAACCCTTACTGTTGATAGTATGAAATTGATAATATTTAGTTAGTTGATAGGAATTTTCTATTTCTAAGGATGGGCATGCGTTCTACTCCGCAACCTTGGTACATCCCTCTAGGAAGCTTCTCTTGCTCTATGCTATGGTTGCTTCACGGATAAATACTGATCAACTGATCAAGCTAAGGAATCAGCACATGTTTGCAACCAATAGACTTTCTGCCATCGCCGCAGCCATTTCGTTGGCGTTGGTATCTCAGACTGCCTTGTCGAACGATAAGTTCGATGCCGATCGATACGATAATAATTTTTCAGAACTGGATAAATCGGTCAGTTGCAGTGTTCAAAAACAAGACGCATTGACGCAACAAAATCAACAACTGCAACAGCGCACTGAGTTACTGGAAAACCAACTGGCGAACTTGCAAGGTAAGCTGTCGGAATTGCGCAAGCAAGGAAAGCAGGCGAGAGGCTTGTCGCAATCGCAAGCTCAGTTGGTGGAAGAGAATCAACGTCTCTCTGATGCACTGGACAACCTACGCATCAAGACCGATCAATATCTGTTGGTGTGCAATGACTTTAAGAACCGTTTGGATAAAACCACCGAACTGAACGACACCCTCAAAGACAACCTGTCGTTAAAAGATCAGCGCATTGCTCAGCTTGAACACGGTCAGGTGAGTGGGCGTGATTGTCCAGCGCAACCTGAATGCCCGTCAAATCCGCCGTCTTCAAACATTGGCGTTTACAGCGAAACACTTCAAGCCGGTATTGGTTCACACAGTTATCTGAAGTTAGATGGTGTCTATCGCCTTCATAACGATAAGCGTGCCGACGCGATTCTCTCCGTACGTAAGTTCTTGCCAATGCCGTTGGATAAGCCAACTTACATGAAGCTGGTGGGTGAAGGGTTCTCTGATGATAAGTGGAATTGGGACGTGCGAGCCGAAGCAGCCAAACATCTGATTCGTTTCCGCCCTCGTGACCTTTCTTCGGCAGACATAAAGGCATTATTGGTGTCATCTGTGAATGAAAAACGCAACGCAATCCTGCAACACTTGTTAGCGGGGGCTCAGTACCCAATGATGTTCGATGGGGCGTTGTCTCTGATCGCGGGCTATTACGACCAAACCGATTACGCCCAAGATCGTAAAGCCGAAGCCATTCAGATGCTGTCATTTTACCTGCCGCGTAACCTCAATCGTGATCAGGTATTTAAGTTACTCACCGGCTTGACCGGGAAGGCCCGCTCGAGTGCGTTAGAGAGCCTAACCTCTCGTATTAGCACCAACCTCACTCATGAAGACAAACAACGCTTATTGGACGGCTTCTACAGCCAAAGTGATGCTGGTAAGAAGCAGTGGAATCGTGGTTACGATGCCCTGTCACCGGAAAAGCGCAGTTTTGTGTTTTAAGGTGTTTTCTCAAAATATCAGTTTTTTATTATTAATAGCATGACATGACACGGGCTTCACATAGTCAATCAATATGTGGCTCGTGTGCTTGTTTATGATCTTTGAACTCAAAACAACGGTGCCAACCTTCCTTTTTCGATCTCCCAACGATGTGATTCATCACACGTAAGACTGCTGAACCACCAAAAAAGCAGTTTTTATCACCTCTTTATTCTCCTTCTGTTCATATCGTAACCAAAACGTATCCTTGACTTTTCTATAAACCGCTTTGTCATTCTCGTTCGTACACACTTTTCAGATATTGGCACAATCCTTACGTATTTCTTGCACATTTTGCTTTTAGTCTTATAGGTCGACGTAGAGCAAAACCGAAAAAACGCAAAGTAAAAACTGTCTGCAAGGTCTCATTTTACTTTGTTGCTGATGCGGGAATCTGGTCTAAGCTGAACTATTCAATTGATTCAATTTAGGTTGCATGCAATCCGTTTCAGCCTTCAGGGAAACAACAATAATTAATTAGGACGAGTTAATTGGAACATTTGATATCTCCTATCTCTGACGAGAGTTCGTGTGGTGAATATCTTAAAGACAACCGGACGGTGTACCGGGGTCTGAGAAACCACTTCAACATGGCGCAATCGTCATTTCGCCAGTTACTTGAAACCCCGGATGCTACTGCCGATGAAGAGCTATTAAAGCAAAACTCGGATAACTGGCATGAGCTGGCTTCCCAATGCGATCAAATTTTAAGTTCTACGTCCAAAGACGTTGAAGTGTTTTGCTGGTTCATTACAGCTCAAATGTTCACTAATGCGCCGATGGCTAATACCGCAAAAGCGCTGGACGTGTTTGCCCAAGTGGTTCAAAGCTTCTGGTCTGATCTTCAACCGATCCTTCCGGAGAAGAAGCTTAAGTCTGAAGATGACGCTGGACGAGCAAAGGAAATTACTGAGTTTCGAATTAAGCCATTACTGCAGTTAGTGGGTGAGACTGAAAACAGTGGTTTGCTGTACATGCCACTGCAGCTACAGAGTTTAATCGGGGACATTGATTTTGCTCGTTACGCTCATGCTGAACGCAGTGGTCAGTTGGCTACATTAAAAGCGGAAGCGACCAAAGCGTTAGCGTCAGATCGTCAAACCGTGACAGCCACCGTGGTAGCGCTGGGCGATATGCTTCAACACCTTGAAAGTATTGAGCGTTTTATTGCTGAAGAGTGCCAGAAGATAGGTGCGCAAGGGTTAAGTTTCCGTTTTGTTAAGAAGAACGTCGAGAGTCTTATCAATGCCATCAAATATTTGGTGGGTGATCAGTTAAATCCTTGGCCTCTGGATAAACATCAGCCAACGGCAGAACAACCTGTGGGTAATTCTGAGCCCAGTGAGGTTGTCAATCAGGATGCCGGTGAGCCTACTGGCGCTAACTCTAACAAGGTGGTCAATGTTGTCACCAACGGCGAGATCGTCAGTCGGGATCATGCCTTCAATGAATTACGCAAAGTCGCGGATTACTTCTTAAAGACCGAACCTCATAGCCCGGTGTACATGCTTATCGAACGAGCCATTCGCTGGGGCTATATGCCTTTGCCTGAGCTGTTGCAGGAATTGGTCGGTGATAACGATGCCGTGATGGGGCGAATTACCAACCTGGCGGGGCTGGAAAGTACCAATAAGACCGATATTCCTCAAGTAATGGTGAGTGCTCAGGCGGTAAGTCAGACGGCTTCTGGAGCAGTAGCCGATGCTGGTTCTGAAAATAGTGAGTCAGAAACAGCAAATACAACAAGTACCACAGCAAATGATTCAAGCAGTTCTTCGGAATCCGAAGGCAGTATTTCGAATTTCGAATGGTAGTTTCTTACATAAGAGCAACACGGCTTTGATTGTAAGTGAGTAAGTTTCTTTTAACACAGCAGTTGAAATTCTTATAAATATTTGGAGAAAAACATGGCTTCTATTTTTATGCGCATTGACGGAAAAGATGCAATCAAAGGTGCTGCAACTATTGGTGATATTGGTGGTAAGAAAGGGTTCTTCGCCATCGATACTGTTTCTTGGGGTGCCGTCCGTGGTGTGAGCGTGGATGTAGGTAATGCGAACAATGCTGATAAAGGCATGGTGGCATTAGGGGAAGTAAGCATCTCTCGTACCTCAGACGGTGCTAGCCCACACTTGACAACGTTCTTATTTTCACCGGGAACCGAAGGTCAAAAAATTGAAGTATTGATGACCAAACCGTCACGTGAAGGAAACGGCGTTGACCCTTACATGATTCTGACGCTTGAGAAGGCGCGTATGTCATCTTACGACGTGAGCTGTTCAGGTGGCGATACCCCACAAGAAGACTTCAATTTGACTTACACCAATCTGAGTATCACTTACTACTATGAAGGCGATGGCGGCAAGATTGAGAAGGGCGACACCATTAAATATGACACGCTCACTGCAAAACTAGAATCTAAAGCCAAGTAGTTACCAGGCTCAGTGAGTTTCTGAAGGTTAAACAGGAGAAGGGAATATGGCTCTTAATGCACAGCATAAAAGGGTAAGTAAAAACCGCGTTAGTATCACCTATGACGTAGAAACGAATGGCGCTGTAGAAACCAAAGAACTGCCGTTTGTTGTTGGCGTTATGGGTGACTATTCGGCTCATAAAGAAGACCGTGAAGAGTTGGAAGATCGTCAGTTCTACTCGGTCGACAAAGACAACTTTGATACGGTCATGAAGCGAGTTGGGCCTGAACTCAAACTGAAAGTTGAAAACACCCTGAGTGATGATGACAGTGAGATTGAAGTGAATCTTGACTTTAAATCCATGAAGGATTTCGAGCCGGATGCCATCGTCAGCAAGGTTGATGCCTTACAAAAACTGGCGGATACCCGTTCGCAGTTAAAGACCTTGTTATCCAAGGCGGATCGCTCCAGGGATTTGGAGAAACTGTTGAAAGAAGTTCTGCAGAGTGCGGACACCATCAATGCATTGTCTGGTGAGTTAGGTCTTAACACGGAGGGGGGTGAGTAATGAGTACTGAAGAGAATCAAGAAGCGCAGGTCGCAACTGAAGAAGGCACACTGAGCTTTCTGGATCGCGCCATTGAAGCCACTACCCAAACACCGGCCGACACCACCAAAGAGCTGTTTTCTGTATTAGCAGAACAGGCATTGAGAGGCACAGTGGTTTGGGACAAAAACCTGACCAAGACCATCGAAAACGCCATTGCTGAAATTGATAAACAGATGTCGAAACAGCTATCGGCGATTATCCAGAAAGACGACTTTAAAACCCTTGAAGGGTCATGGCGTGGTCTGCAGAAGTTGGTGAAAGAAAGTGAACTTGGTCCGAGCTTGAAAATTAAGCTAGTGGACTTCAATAAAGAAGAGCTGCTCGAACAGTTTGAAGACGCGCCAGCGGTAGATCGCAGCCCGTTGTTTGATGCCTTGTACCAAAAAGAATACGGCACCGCTGGTGGCGAGCCGTATGGCTTACTGGTGGGCGATTATAACTTCACTCAGAAAGACGAAGACGTTGCACTCTTGCGTTACATGGGCGAAACCGCCGCTGCCAGTCATGCACCCTTTATTGCAGCTGCTGCCCCGGAAATGTTCGAGTTTGACTCGTTCGAAACCTTTGATGAGGGCAAACCGGTGGCCGCTGGTTTTGACTCCCCAAGTTATGCGGCTTGGAATGCTTTTCGTGAAAGTGATGAAGCCCGTTACGTTACATTGACGTTGCCAAAAACGTTAGCGCGCCTTCCGTATGGGGCGAATGGTCTGGGTACCAATGCGTTTGATTTCGAAGAGCTTTCGGTAGACAGCGCGGGCAACCCTAAACCAAAAGACAACAGTGAGTTAGTGTTCTCTAACGCTGCTTACGAGCTGGGTCTGAAAATGACTCAGGCCTACACCCAGTTTGGCTGGTGTACCGCTATTCGAGGCATGGACAACGGCGGTAAAGTGGAAGCGCTGCCTAACCTGACCTACCTGTCGGATGCGGGGGATATTCAACAGCAATGTCCGACCGAAGTGAACCTAACCGATGAACGAGAAAAAGAGCTGAGTGATCTCGGTTTCTTACCGCTGGTTCATTACAAAAACACCAACTATGCGGTGTTTATCGGCAGTCAAACCACTCAAAAACCGAAAACCTTTACTGACCCGGATGCGACCAGTAATGCCGCTATTTCTGCGCGCTTACCTTACATCATGGCCAGTAGCCGAATCGCTCATTATCTGAAAGTGATGGGTCGAGACAAACTGGGTTCCAACCTGGAAGCACCGGACATTCAACGTGAACTGCAAGCCTGGATTGATCAATACACCAACTCAGGGGCGATTGGTAACGAAGAACGTTCTAAAACGCCGTTAGCGGAATCCGTGATCAGCGTGGTTGAGCAGCCAGGTAAACCGGGCGCTTACTCTGCGATTGCGCACTTACGTCCTTGGTTGCAAATGGAAGAATTAACCACATCGGTCCGTATGGTCGCGAAGATACCGGGTTAATTTAAGTTAAAAGGAAAATTGGCCGACTGAGGTCGGTCATTGGGTGATCTATGTTTGGTGAAAACTGGCAGCAAGAGTTCAATGATCTAACGCTGGAGCAAGGCGATGAAACAGCCTTACGTCAAGCGCTTGAATTATTGCGTCAGTTGGACCCAAGTGCCTTGGAAAGCGTGGATGCCTTTCGAAGCTTTGTCATTCGAAGCATTGCGCAGTTAGATCGACAATTATCTAAACAGCTTTCTGCGATTATTCAGAACGACGAGTTTGGTCGCTTGGAAGCCCGCTGGCGGAACCTGCATTCGCTGGTCAGTTTACCGGTTAATTACCGACGCATATTGGTGAAGCTGTTGGATGTTTCCTGG
The DNA here is from genome assembly GCF_042646085.1 of Litoribrevibacter euphylliae. Lineage (NCBI taxonomy): Bacteria > Pseudomonadati > Pseudomonadota > Gammaproteobacteria > Oceanospirillales > Oceanospirillaceae > Litoribrevibacter > Litoribrevibacter euphylliae. Next base: position 329,642 of record NZ_JBHRSZ010000007.1, read on the forward strand.
GCTGAGATGTCTAGGGATTTAAACAATGCCAACACCATTAATCGCAGTACGCTCTATAACTTTATCGGTAATAAAGAATTGAATACCCAAGGCGGCTTACCCTTTGGGTTAATCGTGATTGATCATTATGTCTCGGTCGATATGGGTTATGACGATGAGTTCGATGATCTGTTCACTCTGGAGTTGGTTGGAAGCTTAGGAAAGTTGTGTTTGTGTCCGTTCGTGATGGCGCCTTCCTCCGAGTTTTTTGGCGAGCTCGGTGCTGATTGGTTATCGGACATCAAACGGGTTGAGAAAATTTTAGACGGGCCAGATTATCAAGGCTGGCAACGCTTAAGAAAGCATCCTGAAGCGCGTTACATTGGTTTAGCCATGCCAAGAGTGAAGTTAAGAAGCCGTTATCAGGATTGCCGAATCGGTTTTATTTTTGATGAAGAGGATACGAGCTCTTCTAAAGTGCCTAGTGGCTTATGGGGCAGCGCGGCATTTGCGTTTGCCTCCATCGTTATTCGTGAATTTAACCGCTTGTGTTGGTTCGGGTTTTTAAAATCCCGCTGGCAGGATTTGTATCAAGGTGCGGTGATTAATCTACCACCATCCAATCTGGCGCGAGCCAAATCCGGTCATCTTCATTTGGTGTCGCCGGATCCGGAAGTGCGTTTGTTTGGCAATTTATCGACCTTCTATGCCAAGCAAGGATTTATCCCGCTATCCAAGAGTGCTCTGACGGATAAATATTATTTTACCAACAACAATTCGATATGGCGTTCCGGCCAAAGTGACGACGATAAAGTAATTGCGCAACTTCAAACCACACTTTTGGCCTGCCGTATTGCTCATTATTTGAAAGTACAAATTCGCAGCATGATTGGTAACTTCAGCACCGCCAGTGAATGTGAGTTGTTTTTGAATCAATGGCTCGATAACTATGCCGGAAATGTCGTCGGTGAGGATGATCAAATACTGTCGAAGTTCCCATTGCGTAAAGCCTCTGTTGAAGTGAAAGAGGTCGTAGGTGAGTTAGGCGTATTTACCAGCGAAGTGGTGTTACAGCCTCAATATCAGTTCGACCACTTTGCGGGAGAAATTGTATTGAGCACCGATTTAGGGAAGGCGAGTTGATATGATTTTCTGGCGCGCCTTTTTAGCAAAAAAGAGCTATGACGATCCTCGACAAGAGTTGATTGAATCGGTTCGCTATCACTTAACCCGCTTGCTTGAAACTGAAGCGCCGTTGGTGGCGTTATCACCGAAATTGGTGGAATGTGAAACGTCGAGTTTTCGCTTTGGTATTGAAAATATTCAAACCATCAGTAGCCAAATGGATAAGGATCAGTTTGCCAACCAAGTGGAAAACTGGATTAAAACCTTTGAGCCTCGGTTGTCCGAAGTGGTCACCGAGGTGTTTGAACGAAATGACGACAGCAATGCCATTGATTTTTCGCTGTCTGTGCGTCTGAACGACGAACGAATAGAAAACGAGAAAGAGAGGGAATTGTCTTTTGAATCAAGATTAAGCCTTGCTCATCAGCAAATCAGTATGGAGGAGCAAGACTTTGGCTGAGACATTAATGCGCTATTACGAGCGTGAACTGGCGTATATTCGAAAGGCATTGACCGGGTTTGCTCAACGACACCCGGAACAGGCGGCGAAACTTCAGGGCAAACACAATAACGCAGAAGACCCGAACATAACCCGTTTGCTGGATGGTATGGCGCTATTAACCGCTAAAACAGAGCTGCGTCTGGATGAGCAGTTCCCTGAAATTGTCGAAAGCCTGTTAACCATTCTGTATCCAGGCTATACCCAGATTTTGCCAAGCTATACCAATTTAACCTTGGCTCCCGATCCTGAGCAGTTACAAAAAAGCCTGACGTTACCGAAAGGTAATCAATTTGTGGTGGGCTCGGGTGATCAAAACGAATGTGTATTTACCACCGTTGCGGATTTGGAAATCCATCCGTTTGTGTTGTCAGGCGTTGACTGCGACGTGGCGCCCTTTACCTTTATTCTGCCGGAAGGGGTGGAAATCACCGATGCGGTGATTCATTTGACGCTGAGTTGTTGCGACCCTGATGCCCGCTTCGATCAGCTTTCGTTTAATGATTTTGAATTTTTTGTAAATGGCTTCGAGCAAAACGCGTCTACCTTGATCGAGTTGCTCTTGCAGGATACCGCGTCGATCACGGTTTCCAACAGTGATTTTACCGACTTCACGGTCATTGATACCGACCGTCTACAGTCCAGAATCAGTGATCCTGAATTTCAGTGGTTACCGCGTTACGGTAACCAATTTGAAGGCTTTGATGCGCTGCGCGATTACTTCACCTATTCGGATAAGGGCGCCTATTTCCGAATCAAAGAGCTTGGTAAAGAGATTGGTCAATATCGCACCAACAGTGTCGTGATCAGCTTATTCGTGAAACAGCTGCCGATTGAATTTCTTCGGTTATTCGATACCCATGTATTCCGCTTGTACACCGTACCGGCGGTGAATGTGTTCGAGCAAGTGGGTGAACCGATGAGCTACGACTTCACTAAGTTATCGGTGCCTGTGGTGGCGGACTCGTCTAACGACACTGACGTTGAAGTGGTGTCTGTTAAGAAAGTACAGGAAGTTAAGTCTGATGGCAGCCGGTTCATTCAGCCTCTTTACGGTGAGCGCTACCTGACGGCCGGTCAGTCCTCAAGCCCTTTACATTGGCAAGCTAACCAGCATTGGAATGAGCTTGGAAAGCTGTGTATGGATCTGTCCATCGGCGGGATTCAAGCCAATAACCTGACAGAAGAAGCGTTGGTGCTGGCGTTAGACTTGGTGTGTTGCAACGGTACCTCGCCTTGTTTGTTGGTGGCCGGTACGGAAGCCGAATGTTTGGCGAGGGTTGATTTACCTGGTTCAGTCACGCTACTGACCACACCTTCGGCGCCAGTGTATCCGGTATTGGATGAAACTCTGGGTTGGCGGTTTATTTCATTATTAAACACCAATTTCCATTCGCTGTTGCATACGGATAATCCAACGCAGGCGTTAAAAGAAGTGCTAACCCTGTGTTGTCCGAGCGAAAGCTGTCGACAAGCGGACGCGGTTCGCAGTGTCAGTTACTTACCTCAAGTGGCAGCCATGCAAGTGTGTGGGCACAACATCTTTGCATCCGGTACAGAAGTGGTGGTAACTCTGGATGCGAGTCTCTTAAATGGTCAGATTGCGTTATTTGCTCAGGTACTCAATGCCTTGTATCAGCAATTTTGCAGTTTTGATCGTTTTATCCAGGTCAGTGTTCACTGTTTTGGCAGTGATGATTCAAAAATGATTTTTCCTAGAGTGCACGGGAGCCAATTATGTCCCTAGCGCTTAAAAAACAACGCAAGCAGACGGTTGTTAAACAATTGATTCAGCAACCAGAACGGTTCGAATTTCAACAAGTGGTGCGCTTGCTACACGCGATGGGACGCACCGGTGAGATTCAATGGACTGCTGATGCGATGCCGCATGGCGGTGACGATCAGGTAATGGCGTTCGAAGCGTTAGGTACGGTCAATAAAATCACGGTATGCATGGAAGCGCTTTCCGGGGCGAGAGGTGTATTACCGGATTACCTCTACGAAGAGCTATTGGCAAGTTTGCATGATGAAGAAGCTGGCTTGCATGATTTTCTGGACATCTTTAATCACCGGTATTACCAGTTAATGCACCGGACTCAGGTGAATGAATCACTGGTGATTCGTGCCGAACAACAAACACGGAAAGGTGCCCGTGTTCAACAAAGTGCCACTGGAAACACCTGTCTGACGCAACTGTCTGCGCTGCCGGACACAACCGGAGATCGAACCGGCTTGTTGCGTTTCAGTATTCTCATGGGATTAAAAGTTCGAAGCATCAGCAGCTTACGACAGCTGTTGAGTGAGTACTTCCCGTACAAAATTCATATTGAAGTAACACCGGCGCGAAAACAGCGTTTAACGGCGTCATCGTTTACCCGTATTGGTGTGTCTCAGGCACAAAACAATCAGCTAGGTTTGGGGTTTTTGTTGGGTAAAGAATGCAGTTTGAACTTTCAGCAGCTGCAAATCTTAATTGAACCTGCTTCGCGTGAAGAATTTGTTCAATTGAAGAATGATCAGAATTTCTCTCAAACCATACACACATTGGTGCGCGCGTATTTACGCGAGTCAGCGGATGTTCTGTTTTATCTGTATGTAAAGCGGGCATTTCTTTCTTTGCCGGTTTTGTCTGCTAATGCCGCGACTGCGGTTCAATTGGGCGAAAGCAACTGCTTGGAGCCTCAGGCAAAGCCGGAAGAGTACCAGAAAATTCTTTTGAAATAGGATAGGGCTGTCATGTCGAATGTGAAGTTAGGGAACTTGGTTGGTAAATTGGATACAGGCTTGAAAGAAGCTCTGGAACAAGCCGCCGCTGCCGCGATGAATCAGCACGTGGCTGCTATTGAGATTGAGCATTGGTTGGTTCAGATACTCGCTTCTCAAGACAAACACTTGAGTCGCTTCATTGAGCAACAACACATCGACTCTGAGCGTCTGTTGGCCGAATTAACGACGGTATTAGATAAGCTCCCGAAAGGTGCGAATGGTCAGCCAATGTTAAGTGGCCCGTTAGCGGACGCTATGAAAGACAGTTGGTTGTTGGCCTCGGTCGATTTCGGGCATGGTCAGGTCGTCAGTTTGCACTTGTTGCTTTGTTTGCTGCAACCGGATGCCTTTGGTATGCGAGCGTTGAGTTTAGTGTCTCTCAGTGAGGTGTCTCTGGAGACACTCAAAGCTCAAATTGAGCAGTTGGGGTCTCTTGGGGTGACTCAGTCGGGCGCGGCTCCCGTTATGACGGACGGTGCCGGTGGCCCTGCGTCTGGGCAGGCATTGGCGAAGTATACCGTGAACCTAACCGAGCAAGCCCGTCAGGGTGAGATCGACCCTATTTCCGGCCGTAACGGTGAAATCCGTAAAGCCATTGATATTTTGTGCCGTAAACGTCAGAACAATCCGATTCTGGTGGGTGAACCGGGTGTTGGTAAGACCGCAGTGGTGGAAGGCTTGGCCTTACGCGTTGTGGCCAACGAAGTACCTGCGGTGTTGCAGGGCGTTGAAATTCATTCGTTGGATCTGGGCTTGCTGCAAGCAGGCGCGAGTATCAAAGGTGAGTTTGAAAATCGCTTAAAAGACGTCATTAACGAAGTTAAAAATTCACCGACCCCGATTATTGTGTTTATTGATGAGGCTCATACTCTGATTGGCGCAGGTGGTACAGCGGGCCAGAACGATGCCGCTAATTTGCTTAAGCCTGCACTGGCACGGGGTGAGTTTCGCTCTATCGCGGCAACCACTTGGGCGGAATACAAAAAATATTTTGAGAAAGACCCAGCGATGACTCGTCGTTTTCAGGTCATCAAAGTGGAAGAACCGACGCCTGAAGATGCAACCCAAATGTTGCGAGGCATTGCCGCGTCTCTGCGTGAACATCACGGTGTATATATTCGTGATGATGCCATTGATGCAGCTATTCAACTGTCCATTCGCTACCTTCCAAGCCGTCAATTACCAGATAAGGCGATCAGCTTGTTGGATACCGCCTGTGCCCGCATTGCGTTGACGCAGGGAGCGAAGCCGGAAGTCATCGAAGCCTTGGGTCAGAAAATCCGTTATCTGGAAAATGAACTGGCCACGCTAGAGCAGGAAAATGCCCAGTTCAGTCATGCCGATCCAGACATTGCTGAGTTGAAAGAACTGCTTGAGCAGGAAATCGAACGAAAAGCAGAACTTGATACGCGCTGGGAAGAAGAAGTCAAACTGGTCGATCAAATCAAAGAAACCCAGAGCAAGATTTCAGAGGATTACGGCACAGGTACTGTGAATGCTGAAGATCAGAAAACCCTTCAGGATTTATTAACGCAGCTTGAGACAATACAGGGTGATACTCCTTTGGTCCAAGCGATGGTCGATAAGCAAGCCATTGCAACCGTCATTTCTAATTGGACGGGCATTCCGGCAGGCAATATGGTCAGTGATGAAGTGTCCAAACTACTGAGCCTGGAAGAGAAGCTTCAGGATCGTGTGATTGGTCAGACCGTCGCAATTTCCGAGTTGGCGAAGAGCATCCGAATTTCCCGTGCGGGTCTGACGGATAGCCGTAAGCCTGTCGGTGTGTTTTTGATGTGTGGCCCAAGCGGCGTTGGTAAAACCGAAACGGCGATGGCGTTGGCAGATCTGGTCTATGGCGGCGGTGATAACTTGACGGTCATTAACATGACCGAATTTAAAGAAGAGCACAAAATTTCCATGTTGTTGGGTTCGCCTGCCGGATACGTGGGATTTGGTGAGGGTGGTGTGCTGACCGAGGCGATTCGTCGAAACCCTTACTCTGTGTTGTTGCTGGATGAAATGGAAAAAGCGCATCCAGGCGTACACGACTTGTTCTATCAGATTTTTGATAAAGGCAGCATCAAAGACAGTGAAGGCCGCTCCGTCGACTTCAGAAACACCATCATTATCATGACTTCCAACGCAGCGGATCAGGCCATTTGTGATTATTGTGACCAACACGGTGATCAACATGAGAGCCGTCCAGAGCACAGCGAACTGGTGGAACATATCCGCCCTGATCTTCAGACCTTCTTTAAACCGGCTTTCTTGGGGCGTGCCACGATTGTCCCTTATTACCCGCTGAACGACGAAGAACTGGCGAAGATTTCTGAAATCTCATTGAACCGGATTCGTAACAAGCTGAAAGAGCAGTATCAGGCCGAGTTTGTTTACGATCAGGCGCTGATTGATTACGTGGTGGCGTGTAATACCGACCCGACTACCGGTGGCCGAGCCATTGAGCAAATCATCAATCGTACTTTAATGCCGAGACTTGCCGAGCAATGCATTGTTCGACTCAGTGAAAGTTTACCTATTACTAAAGTTACGGCGTGCATCAAAAATGGTACGTGTGAGTTAGAGATTGAATGATCTGTGATGCCGGGAATTTAACATCCATGACCAGAAAGCGTGACCACCATTTATCGACGATAGTTCTCTCCGGCTTGTTGTTTCTATTGAGCAATACGAGTCTGGGGGCTGAACGCTTGTTGTTGGCGACTCAACTTTGGCCGCCTTATCAAACCTATGATCATGGAAATATGGGGGGTATCGCGGTGGAGCGTGTGCAGTGCGCATTACAACGTATGCAGCAGCCGTATCGCTTCACCATGACTCGTTGGGATAAGGCCCAGTTGTTGGTTGAAAGTAATCGTATGGACGGCTTTTTTACCGGTTCGAACAACGCGTCCCGTAACAAGTACGCGGTGATGTCGACCCCTGTGATTAATGAAGAACTGACTTGGTTTATGGCGCCGGACGTGACCCTTGATCCCGAAGAAGAGTCGGCCAAATATCAGGCACGCTACGGTGCAAAATTTAACAGTACTAAGTGGCTGTATCTTAAGAAAAATGGCTACAACGTTGTTAAAAAGCCCCGAGATGCAGATGTGTTGTTGCAGATGTTATGGCAAGGCGATTTGGATGTGGCACTTGAGTACACAGGCGTATTTGAGCACTCCATTAAAAAGTTGGGAATACCCATGGATTACTTCCAGCGAGCACACCACAGCAATAAAGACCTGGGCGTCCATTTTTCAAGACAGTTTTTAAAACTAAATCCAGCGTTTCTAAATACGTTTAATAGCGCAATGGAACGTTGTAAAAAGAGTTCACTATGACCATAAGCATTCAACTTGTTGAAGTGCCTGAAAACGAACAAGTGCTCACCCGTCAGGTCGCTTTTCCCAGTATGGGGGGCACCATTGGACGCGCTTTCGATTGTACTTTGGTATTGCCAGACTTTAGTCGTTTTCTATCGCGGGTCCACGCTGAAATAGTGCCCTGCGCTGATGGCTCCGGTGGTTATGAACTGATTAACCGAAGTGCGAATGGCTTAACCGTCAATGTACAACCGTTAAGTAAAGGAAAGCGTATTGCCCTGTTTGATGGGGATGTGATCAAACTGGGTGGCTATGTGTTGTTGGTCAGTGATCTGAATTCAGCGTTATCTAAACCTTCGCCTGTAAAAGCATCAGGTGAATCCAATCAGACGCCGCTATCCCAGCCATCAACAGAGCAACCAACAGAGTCGCCATTTAAGCATAACCTTGTAGATCAGGATGATTTTATGTCGCCGTTCGGCCAAGAAGAAACTTTAGTCAGTCCATCAATGAGTACGGAAGAGCAGTCCGTCGGTGAATTTTCGGTAGAGCATGTTCAGTCCGATGATCCGTTTGGAGATGATCCGTTTTCAGAAAATGACATGACCTTAAAAGAACCCAGGGACACACGAGCTGACATGCTGGATGACGATTTGAATATTCCGGTGTTGGAGGCTCAGTCATTAGCGCGTGAAACTTCGCCATCGTTACGTTCCAGAGAACAGCAAATGTTCCAGGAAAATCTCAAGTTATTAACCAAGCTGGTGGAACAACAAAAGCCTGCCCGAAGAGAAAACATTGGGCGAGAAAAACTGATGGCGTGTTTGCAAGTCACCTTGGATCGTTTTTTAGAAACGCTGACCCCTCAAACTCTGGAAGAAGAGTTTGATGATTATCTGTCGGGGTGGGGTTCTAAAGATAAAAAGTATTGGGATTTATATCGCAAGCAATTTAATCGCAAGCTGAAACAGGGGGACTTCCGTAGACAGTTCCTTGCCATGTTTGTGGAAGAGTTGCGGGAAAAGGATCAGCAATCGTGAACAGGCTATTGAATTTACTCATCACCAAAAGCGCCGTTAAGTCGGTGTTTCAGATGGCGATGTTCGCTGTCGTGGTGGCTCTTTCGGGGTGTTCTTCGAATGATCCAATTCCACTGATCGTCTCACATAAGGTGATTATTTCAGTGGGCGATGAAGTAAATCCTTACGGTGGTAATAAGTCGCATCCGATTGTGTTGCGGGTCTATCAACTGTCGGAGTCGGGCACCTTCCAAAAATCCGGGTTTATTGATCTATACCGCAAAGACATTGAGGTGTTGGGGGGCTCTCTGGTGGATGTCCATAACGTACCGCCTTTAGTGCCGGGAGAACAATATACACTGGCGTTGGATATTCATCGTCAGTCACAGTATCTGGCGGTGTTTGCCGAGTTTGCAAATTACGACAACGCCAAATCAAAAGCTGTCATTAAGTTACCTCAAGACAGTGAGGCGCAATTGGTTATTCGGGTAAGTGGCTTATCGGTTTCGATTACCGAAGCAACGGACGATTAATCAGGACAACGTCAGGAAGAGACAAGAGAGGAAGCCTTTGGAACTTGAGCATAAAATCGTTTGGAGTGAGGGGATGTTTATCGCCCCTCAACACTTCCAACAACAAGACCGTTATTTTCACGATTACATCAGCAAATATACGTCTGCTGCTGGTGCGGGTCGCAGTGTCGGCTTGACCGAGCTACAGATTGATTTGGAACGGTTAAAAATAGGCAAGATTGCGGTAAAAAGCTGCAGTGGTTTGTTTCCGGACGGTGGCTATTTTCAGTGTTCAAGAGAGGTGTTGTTGGATGTACCTTCAACCACGGTAGATAAGCGTATTTATCTGGCGTTACCGATTTCAGTTCAGGGTGAACCTGAATACGGTGATAAAGGCGAGCGCCATCGTTATACGCTGGATTCGGTCAGCTTGTATGACGCATGCGATGCTACCAGCCGGGCCATCGACGCCAGCGTTTCGAAAATCAATATTGAATTGCTGATCGAAGGCGATGATATGACCGGCATGACCGTATTGCCGATTGCCCGCGTGCTGGAATGCCGCGAAGACGGCAGTGTCATTCTTGATCAACGATTCATTCCGGCGTGTCGCCATTATGGCGCGTCGACCTTCATTACCGAGCGTCTTAAAGAAATGCAGGTGCTGTTGTTGAGCCGCGCCAATATGGTGGTGAAGCGCATCAAAGCCGGTCAAAAGCATCAAAGTGAACACAGTTTGTTGCGTGATTATTTGCTTTTACAAACATTAAACCGATATGTCCCTTGGTTTAAGTTAACCCTGGAAAATACCTCAGTGCCCACCGAAGAAGTCTATGAGCAGTTATCGACGCTGTCGGCGGAGTTATGCAGCCACCAGCCATCGGTGGCAGACGATATGGAGTCCTTTCAGATTTCAAACATGCACCCGGCCTTTAACCAAGTGTTTTCAAGGCTACGTGAGCAGCTATCGCTGACACAAAATGACAGTGTTATGGAGTTTAAGTGGGATACCTCGTTATTCCAGAAACGTCGTTTGTTAAGGGTGGCGATTCAGGATGTGGCGGTACTGACCAACAGCCGCTTTATTTTGTGTGTGGAATCGAGCATGGGCTCGATGATGCTGGCTCAGCGTTTCCCGGAAGCCTGTAAGTTAAGTGCCAACAGCCAGATCGCCGAAGTGGTGCGCAACAGTTTGTCAGGCGTGACTCTAACGCCGTTATCGGTGGCGCCGAGCGAGTTAAAACCGAAGTCGGATGTCACCTATTTTGAGATCGATACGCATCACCCGTACTGGAAAGACATTGTTGATCGACGTGAAGCCATTGCTCTGCACGTCGACCTGAGCATTCCTGATCTTGAACTAACCTTGTACGCATTGGGGTAGGGATATGAGTTCGGATTTTCTGGATGAAGATACCATTGTTTATGACCAAAACGGCGATCCGGTTGGGCAGTCATCGCCTCAGAATCGTTCTACGGTCAGGCCCGATCCGGTTGCCGGTCAAGCCAAGCCCAGATCAGAGGCCAGGCCGGACACTTCGTTCGCTGGATTCAGTGCGGATCAGTTTGCCTCGGAAGACTTCAATAGTGATGTAAATGACGACTTTGCCCAGTCTCACTATCGTCCTACCGACAGCATTCGCATTCTGCTGGAAGGCAACGATGCGCTAAAGAACCAAATGAGAAACACCCAGGCACTGCAACACTATGGTCACAGCAAGAATAAGTTGCTGAACGCCTGTGCTGAAATGTTATCGATGTGTGTGGTGGTGACTCGAATACCGAAACCGGACGATTTACATCAACATCAGCAGGTACTTAAGGGCGCGATCAGCGACCTTAAACAGCGGATTGCGGCGCTGGATTACCCGCCATCGGTGGCTGATAAAACCTGCTTTTTGTTTTGTGTGGTGTTAGATGAATTCATCATGCATTGCGAATGGGGAGAGGACAGCGGTTGGGAAAACCATACCTTGCTCAGTGAATTGTTTGGTATGCGTAATGGCGGTGAGCAGTTTTTCCAGGTAACGGAAAAGGCGTTGCGCCAGCCAAATCAACTGATGGACTGGCTAGAGCTGGTGTATATCTTCTTAAAAATGGGGTTTCGGGGGCAATACCGTCTTCGGGGACGGGAAAAGCTCGATGCTTTGATGCATCAGTTAGAGCAGCTGTTGAACCCTTATCGTAAAGCCGAATCCATGGCGCCGGTTGCTCCGTTGGAATTGCCTTCTGTGCGTAAACCGCATCGCAGAGCTCGTTTCGGAGGCCAATTGTTGGTGTTCTTCGTCGCGATAGGTCTGATTTGGGGCGGTGCGTCATTCTGGTATCAGAATACCCTGGAACAACGGGCTCGCAGTTTCATTACCTTACCTAAATTCAGCGCCAACTATTTTGATGTCGGCCACGATACTGAATTCATCTATGACAGTACTGAAGAAGAAATGGAACGAGCGGAAAGGTTGTATGGCAAGCCGACAGAACAGCGCAATGATGCTGATGAATAATAGAAAAAATGACTCCCAATGGAAGGCTGGGCTCTGATTGATGAAGCGTTCAAAAATTGAAATAGTACTCTATGTCGTGCTTGCCTTGGTGCTGGCTGGGCTGTGTTGGTGGGCGTCAAACCTACTTGGCTGGTGGTTCTGGTCAAATACGTTGGAATTGGCTGTCAGTGGTTTGCTCTCTCTATTGTTGGGTGGCTTGGTGACGTGGTGTATTGCTTGGGGCATGAGTAAGGTCGCCGGTAAATCTAAGTCGGATGAACAGACTCAACGAGATAAAGACAAGCTGGATCAAATGTTGAGTGTGATCGAAAGCGATTTTCATCAACTTTGGCAACAAAGCCAGCGACACAAAGGAAAAAACAAATACGGCTTAATGCCTTGGTATTTCTTGTTGAATGAGCAACCTCAACAAGATGAAGTGTTGCTGAATCAAATGGGCTTTCAGATCGTTCAGCAGGACAAACTGAATTTGCCGATCACCTTCTGGGTCAGTGATTTTGCCATTGTCGTGGGGACGCACACCCGAGCTTGTTCTGACGTTGAGCTGGAAGCCTGTTTAGAGCTTGTACTGAAGTTGCTGAATCGCTATCGCCCAAGACAAGCGGCCAATGGCGTGCTGTTTACTTTGCCGGCAGCCAACTTATTGAATCTGAATAATGAAGAAGTCAGCACCAAAGCCAAAGAGCAACGCAATCTTCTGAACCGTCTGAACAAAGCCTTTGGTTTGAACTTGCCGGTGTATAGCGTCTTTACTGACATGGTCGAATTAGCCGATTTTTGTCAGTTCTTTTCTGTCATTGATGAACAAAAACTGGAACAGCCGTTTGGCGCTATGATGCCAGTGGCGGAGTCGACGGGTTATCAAGCGGAGTGGTTTAGTGATTCATTTGATCAGCTGCAAGATACGCTGTCGTCTCAGGTCTATTCGTTTTTACGTTTGCAGCTAAATACCGACTATCGCAAATCGATTCTGGTCGCACCGTATCAGTTCGGATTGTTGAAGACCGAAATCGAGTACTACTTTCAACAACTGTTCTTGGAAGAGCACTTTTCAACGGCTTTGAATTTCCGAGGCTATTACTTTGTGAATGCCAGCCGTGAAGGGATACCGGTGGATCGCCTTTCAATGTTGTTGGCGTCTCGGCTGGGCAATCAAACGGTTTCCGCAAGCAGCAGTGTGGTGTCTCATGGCAGCATGTTTGCGAAGAAGCTGTTCAGTCAGGACATCGTGCGTGAAGCCGGTCTGGTTGGAGTTAATGGTCGGCGTGAAAACTTATACACGCTGCTACGGTTTGGTGTCAGCGGCAGTTTAGCGATGACACTGGCCGGGTTTGTGTGGTTGTTGTGGGCAAACTTCGAGTATTACCAAGGGCTGGATGCTCAGGCGCTGAACCGGCTCGACAGCTATAAGAGCTCGATTACGGAAGGCAAGTTTAAGAGTGAGGACTTGCAAACAACGATCTTCAGCTTGTCCGAATTGCGGGACATTGCCCATGTCTATGATCAGCCTAAACCTTGGTATGTGGTGTCCTGGTTGCCTGATCCAAGCATTGCACAAGCGGTGGATCAGGCGTATCGCTCTGAGTTACAAAATATTCTATTGATTGCTCTTCGTGACTACCTGCGCAATGACCTGTATATCTACAACAAGCTAGGCAACAAAGTTGAAACGCTGGTGTTGTTTAACTTGCATCAGTTGTTGAACGATCATCAACGCGCGACCATTGAACCTCTAGTGAATTATTACCTCGGATCACTTCGTGAAGAAGGCGAGAGCGATGGCCCAACGTTAATACGTTTTAAAGAGTTAATTGAAGACTTGCTGAAAACCGGCGTGGTGCCACCAGAAGGTGATCAGGCGCTGATACAAGTGGTGCAAGAGTCGTTGTCGAATGAGAACGTCAGTGATCTGATGTATCAACACATCTTGGAACAACCGCCGTTTAATCGCCGTGTGGATTTACGGCCACAGCTGGGCAGTAGCTTTACCGAAGTTTTCCGCTTTAAAGATGGCTTCAGTGGCTATTTGGCGCCGTACATTTTCACCCGTGAAGGGTTTGAAGCCTTGATGTTGGATACCGATTTCCTGTTGGTTGAGAAAGCGCTCAAGGCTTATGAAAACATGGCCGGCAGCTCAGTCAGTAAGGCCGAGCTGAGCCGCATCACCCGCCAACTTAAGCGTCGCTATGTGGAAGAATACATTGCCTACTGGAAAACCTTCGCAGACAACATTGAAAGTGTAAACGTTTACAGCTGGAATGCCTTGTCTGAGCAACTCACCGCTACCGTTGACCCTGTGTCCTCGCCGGTGCGAAGTGTCTACGAAATGATTACCTTTAACACCCAACTGACCTCTGTGTTCGAGAGTGCTGAAACTAACAAGGCATTAGCGGCTCAGGTGGTGTCGGACAATATTGATGTGGCGAGTTTGTCCGAGAGCTTACCAGAAGGCGTGCTAGATAAAAGCGAATCCATCCTGGCGCAGAAACAACAAGACAAAGTCAAAGTCGCTAACACCATCAGTCAGCCTTTTAAGTATTACCATCAACTGATTGAAGCCGATAAGGCCGGTCAAAGCGCCTTGGATAAATTGATCCAGCATTTGGCCAGCTCGGCGGAGTGGGTAAAACGGGCAATGTTAAGTGAGGATCGCGGTAAGTTCTTCTTTAAGCAGTTGTCAGAGGCTGGCAATAACAACCCTCTCGCCCAGTTACAGAGCCTGTCGGATTACGACTACGATGTTCTGCTGCAAGGCATAACACTCTCTGTGGCAGAGCGCACCAATCAGTTTGCCATGGAAGATGTAAGAACTTATCTGAATAAGCGTTGGCAGGATCAGGTGGTTCGTTTTTACAGCAATAACATTCGTGCTTTGTACCCGTTTAATGCTAAGGAAAAATCGGGTGTAAATCTCAATGATTTCAAAACCTTCTTTGGGCCTCAGGGTACTTTGGAACGCTTTTCCAATACCTATCTGGGCAGTTTTGAGACACGAGACAATGGCTCTCCGGTTCAAAAATCTTTCTTACCTGGTGTCACTTTCGAACTGGCTTCGGGCTTTTGGAAAGCACAAGCCGATGCGCATCGTATTCAAAAAGCCTTATTCGAAGCAGACAACTTTACGGTCGATTTCACTCTGAAAACACAAAGTATGAGTTCCGGGCTGACGGAGTTCTCGATTCGAAGCGATACGCCATTGTTTGTTTATCGACATGGTCCGGCGTTCTGGACTCGCATGACCTGGCCTTTGGCAGAAACGCAAAGCAGAACCTTGGATGTCTGGTTAAAGAACAATGAAAGTACGCTGAGTAGTCAGTCGTATCAAGGCGATTGGAGCTGGTTCCGTTTGGCGGAAGCGATGGATGGCAAGTTAACCCGAGAGAAGAACATCAGTGCTTTAATCACTAAAAAGGATGGTCAATACATTGAGCTGCAGTTGCAGGTGGAAGGCGAAGTGAATCCATTTGTGAAAGGCTTCTTCAATCGCTTCCGGTTGCCGGAGTCTATCTAGCATGACTGCACTCATAGAGGTTCGTAATGCTTTGATCTCAGAGACTACTGGTTTGGCTCATGAAGAGGCGTTTGCGGAGTATCAGTCGTTACCACTTCCAATCGGTAAAGGGGTGTGGCGCTGGTGGCATATACCTTCGCAGCAGTGGCATTGCATCAAGGTACGCAGCGATAAGAGCGGGCGCTATTTGCTAGACCATGAATGTGAGGTTCTGGCTCAGATACAGCAGCCTTGCGCTCCGCAGTTGATTCAAAAAATAGTAACCCCGCATCAGACGATCATGATTACCCGTTACGTTGAGGGCAACACCTTGGCTGCGGTTATTCGACGCAAAGGACCGGGCTTCCAAGGTCATCAGCAGGTGATGATGCACTTGGTCGATGCTTTGGTGGAATGCCACAAGTCGCACATCGTTCATGGCGATATCAAACCGAATAATCTGATTCTTGCTGTTGGTGATGCTAGCGGTGTTGGGAATGGTGTGGGTAATGGTGATAGCGATGATTGTGATAGCACCGTCCGGCTGATCGACTTTGGCCATGCAATGGCGGTGGGTAGTAACTTGAGCCAGCTTTCTTACCGGGGCTTTAGCCCGTCGTATTCACATCCTTCACTCAAACAGGGGCGTATTCGAGTTACACCGGATCTTGATTGGTACGCCTTTTTCGTGGTGATGCATGTGACTTGCCATGGAACATTACCGACGTTGAATTGGGCTTCGGAGCAGCCTTTGATTGATGGCTTTTTGTCCATGATCCAAGGCAGTGGACTGCCAACATTCTATCAACGCTATCTGAGTCAACGACTGGCTGATCTGGATCTGTCGGTTAGTCATGAATTGGGTTTAAACAAACACAGGAATCAATGTAGTGAGTAATTGGGTTGTTCTAAACATCATGCTCAGAGCCTGCAGGCAGAGTGTCAGTGCGCTACTCGTTAGCCTTGCGTTATGCAGCATAACGGTATCCGTGCAGGCGGCAGATCGGGATATAAGTTGGTTGACGTTTTCAGAGGTTAATCATAAGCACTGGCGATCAAGCTTCGACATCATGGATTCCTCCAAGCTCTTGGTTACCCCCAAAGGGCAATCGCCGAGTGATGATTTGCATAAAATTCTGGTGGTTGTGGCCAAAAAATCCGGCAGTTATAAGTTGGCGATGAACCGATTGCTTGAGGTGTTTCATCAAGAACGGTTTCTGTCCGAGTTTGAAGTCATCAACATTAATCGTGACGAGATTGTTGGTCGACAATTATTGAACGATGCTCAGCAACGAGGCTTTGATCTGGTCTTCACCATGGGGTCGGAAGCGGCGGCGTTGGTGCATCGTTATTATAAAAACGGCCCCTTGCCCGTCGTAACATCCATCAATAAAGACCCGGTGACCTTAGGTCAGGTTAGCTCGTATAAAGAAGGCACAGGCACCAACATCGCAACCACAACACTGAATGTGCCCATCGATATACAACTGAATTATTTGTTCGAATTGAATCCAGAGTTGAAACATGTGGCCTTGCTTTACAACAAGAATCACACACAAGTGGTGAAGACCGAGGTATTGCCGTTTCGCCGAGCAATGGAAGCACAAGGCATTCGGGTGATCGATGTCACGGTGAACAGCAGAGAAGAGGCCAGAGCACAGTTATCCGAAGGCTTACCTGAAACGGTGAGAACACTGGAAAAACTTGATCCAACGTTAAAACACAGCTTGATGTGGATGACCAGCAGCACCGCCATTTTCTCCAACCTGGATATGGTCAGTGAGTTATCCAATGGCATTCCCATTGTATCAACTAACCCCAATGCGGTGAGAGAAGGGCGTCAAAGTGCGGCCGTCGCCATTGGTATTGATCGCAGAAATAACGCGCACTTGGCGGCAGTGTATGCGTTACGTATTTTGCGAGATGGCGTTGATCCTGGGAGTCTGGAAGTGGGGGTGGTTACTCCTCCGGATATTGCTCTGAATTTTTTAGTGGCCAGGGAGTTGGATTTAAAAGTGCCGTTTACCTTCTTGGAAGGCGCGGATTTTGTGTATGGCTATCGGGGTGAGTTGGTTCGGTCATTTGGCCAAAACCTCTGATACATCCAGTAATAACGATAACTCACCCTGAACCCACGTCGGGCTCATACCCTTCGAGAGTAGACACCAGGGTACGTAGTGATAGTAGTAGTGATTATGGTAGGTAGTGGATTCAATTTATGATCAAGCGTTTAAGAAACATTCGGTATTGCGTACCGATGTTAGTGATCGTATTCAGCACGTTGATGCTGTTGACTTATATTGGTTACAACGAAGCAAAGTTGAAGTATTTGCCGTTTCAATTGAACAAAATGTCGGCGCAAAGTGAAATTGTTAAAAACGGCTTTGACAGCTATCTGAATGCCGGACTTCCAGTCAGTCAGTTTTCCGGGTTTCGCACCCTTGCTTCAACGCTGATGAAGTCCGATGACAGTATTCTTAACATTCGTGTGATCGATCAAAATGGCGCGATCATCTTTTTTGAGTCCAAAGACGGAACGAAACAGGAAGATGTTAAACCGAATCTGGACGAGTATCGGGCTAACCCGATTGAGTTTGATTTTCCGGCATTTCAGAGTTTGGAAACTGAACGTAGTTATCTGATTTCACAGCAGCTCACCAGTAAGTTTGGCCCTGTGGGGGAAGTTCAGATTGAAGCTGACAAGACGCTTTTGGTGTCTGAACTGGATAGGCAATTTGCCTTGCCGTTTCAGGCGGTAATTGGCCTGACACTGCTCTATTTGGTGGTGATCGCCATTTATGAGCTGAGAACTGCCAGCTCTTCAAGTCGGTTGCGGGTACTCAAAATCACGTATGTGGTTTGCTACATGGCTTTGTCGTTGGTAATCAGTAAAACCGTATACAACGTGTATGAGCATGGTGCTAATGCCACCACGCGGGCGATGACCGATTCCATGGTGCAGCGGCTGACGTCGGTGCGTGATGTCGGTGTTCATCTTGAAGACTTGGCGGGCATCGATCGAATGCTCGATAAATATAAATCCGGTAACCGAACCATTGAAGCTATTGCCTTAATCAAAGGTGATACTAACTTGGCGCATACTGATCCCTCTCAAGTGGGTAAGCCCTATCAGGTATTGGAAGACTGCTACGAATACGTTAATGACCTGGGTCGCGAACAGGGTGAAAACATAAAGTTTCGGGTGGCGGTTAATATCCCAACGGATGTACTGATTCGCACCATCTTATCCAGTACCAAGGCCTTCATAGTATTGTTCATTGCCTGTGCCTTGTTGGCGTGGATCTTCCTCAATGCCGGCACGTCTTTGATTGAATTATTGGATAAACGCGCCCAGAACGCAGCTTCTCATCCTAATACTGATAGTAACGCGTCCACAGGGGCTGAAGACAAGGAAGGCAGTATCAGCTTTGAGATTGGTTTAAACCTAGTGCAACCGGCGTATTTTATGGTGGTGCTGGTCAATGCGCTATTCGTGCCTTTCTTACCCAAACTGATCGCGGACATGGCCGCCACTAGTGGCTCCAGTTTTGCGACGGCGTCCATGCCATTCACCTTGTACTACCTGTTTTTTGCCTTGGTGCTGATCCCCGCCGGTCAATACGCAGAACGAGGCAACCTGAAGAAACTGATGACCGTCGGTTTTCTGGCCGAATTCATTGGCATGATGCTGATCTTCCTCAGTGATGATTACTGGATTGTGGCCTTGGCGCGAATCTTCTCGGGCATCGGACAGGGGCTGTTCCTGATTGGTCTGCAATCCTATGTGATGGTGATTACGCCGAAAAGCCAGCGCAGTCGAGGCCATGCGGTGAAAGTGGTGGGCCGGAACTCTGCGCTCATTGCTGGTACCGCCATTGGCGCCTTGCTGTACGCCTACATCGATTATCGGATGATCTTCCTGATGGCGTCAGTGGTCAGCTTATTGTCCATTGCGTACCTGTGGAATCTGGTACCTCGGGCGGAATCCATTGCCGGTAATGTGGCTCAAGAAGTAACTGAGGAGAGTAAACACCCTTGGGAAGCGTTGCGCAGGAATATCGTCTCTGTGGTTAGGGATACTGAGTTTATGCGGACTCTGACGCTCATCGGGATAGTGGGCAAGATGTCGATTGCCGGTGTGGTGATGTTTGCCGTGCCTTTGGTGATGCTGGGGCAGGGCTATAAAGCCGATGACGTTGGCCTGATGTTAATGATTTATTACGTGGCCAGCATGGTGATGACTAAATACGTGACCCGTTTGGTCGATGGTCCAGGAATGTCCCGCCGAGTCTTGATTTGCAGTGCTATTGTCGGTGGCGTCGCGACGGTGTTCGTCGGTTTTGTTAGTCAGTCGGATGCTCATGTCGCTGGGTTGATGCCGGGGATGGAGTCGTTGTTGTGGTTGTCGAATCAAGCGAATGCGCTCGGTATTGGCGGAAATTCTCTGGTGCTGTACACCGCGATCATCTTTTTAGGCATTTCAAATGGGCTCTTAGCTGCCCCTGTGATGACGCACATTAATAATACCGAGGTGTCACAGCGCGAAGGTGTTAAGAAGATTGCTGCAACCTATGTCTTTCTTGAGCGATTTGGTCATGTGGCCGGTCCGGCGGTGATTGCGCAATTACTGTTCTTAAATAATAACTCGCCACTGGCTATGTCGTTGTTTGGCATTTTATCGGTGGTACTCGGCGTGCTGTACATGTTCTTTTCTCATTCGGGAAGACCAGTAGCCTTGGCTGCCAAAGAGGCATGAAGGGAGCATGAGTTCGATATGAAAATAAAAATAACAGGGTAGGAATTTCCAGAAAAGGGCCGTTGTTGATGATCTGCGATGGCGTTAATAAGGAATGAAAATAGGAATTTAAAGATGCCAGAACTAAAGATTCAGAATAAAGAAACAGTGAACTCGTCTTGTAAAGTATTGATGTCGGCGGCCAGTTTTAAGAGCAGTACAAAGTTGAAAGTGACATTGACGGGAAAGAGTCGATCGAATGAGAAACTGCTGAATTTCATCGATGCCAAGTTAACCACCATTAATAAGATTCAGGAAAAAGACGCCGATGCTAAGTTTGGCGCCGATGCTTTATTGATTATGGCTGAGTTGTATTATGCGCTGGATCGTTGGCTGGTACTGGCCGGCCGAGAAGATGAGTCAGTGAATACCCGACGTTCAAAGGGGGTGAATGCCTTGTTTGCTCAAGTGGTTAAATTGCTGAGTTATCAGCTGGATACGCCAATTAACCAGCTTCCCAACTGGTTGCAGGATAACTTCACAGTGGGTATGACCGATCACGGTTACGAAGTCGACTTTCAAAAGAAATCAGCGCTCTATTACAAAGAAAAAGACCGCGAAATGTACCGCTTGAAGATCAAAAATGGGGTGGTCTATCAGAAGAAGTGGTGGGTCTCTAAAGATTCGACGAAATGGGTGAAGATGAATTCGGAATTCACTCAAAGTACTGGCAGTAAAAACACCATTTCTGACAAACATTGCGGTTATGTGTTGTCGGTGGTGGGCGATTTTTACAGTGGCCCGCACTTATCGGGCACCACCTACAAGGAAACTGGGCAATACCACTCCAGTTACATGGGGGGCAAACCTGTCTTGTGTGCCGGTGAAATTGAAGTGGTGGATGGCAAGATCAAGCACTTAAATACCGGCAGTGGTCACTATGGTCCGGCGAAAGGATACTTGTTGAATGTGATCAATGCGTTGACCCTGTGCGGGGTTGATCCTAAGAGCTATAAGGTTAATTACCACGGCTGTAAGACGGCCTATACCGGCGCCAAAATGCTTGAGAAGATTGAGACAGAAGATAAGAAAGTGGGTGATGATAACGTCAGTCATCATAAGAGTAAGATCGCGGCTAAATACAACAACGGTGTATTGGGTCGACTGAAAGATAAGATGAAGAAAATTGAGGATCAGTTGGCGGTAATTGCTCACTTTGGAACCTCAGAGCATAAAGATGGCGTTAAAAAGATCAGTTATTCCAGAAGGGCGGTATGTGATATTTGCCGTAAAGCCAATTTGGATACTCAGCATCAGCAAAACCAGTACAAACAACGTGATAGTAAAGCGCTTCAGCTGGAATATGAAAAGCTTGAGAAGATAGTGGCGCGTATTAAGTAGTATTGAAATTCTTAAGTAGACGTTATTCATTATGATCCGCTGTATGGGCTGTGAGAGATTAGTTCATACAGCGGATCAAACCAAAGTGTTTAATTTCCTGCGTTAACCACCCACTAGCACTGTAGGCATTCCTACTACCACCGAGCCGCCGTGGCTACTGGTGTCGCCCATCCGAACACAAGGACGATTACCGATCAGGACGGTTGCACTGCCTTTGGCCGTAGCGTCAGGTGGACCGACACATACACATATATCGCCCACTACAGACGCAGGCATGTTGCCAATTAACACCGTAGGTATGCCTGGTCCTGAGATGGGGCCGCCCACATGAGGAATAGGTGGCGTGCCCGGGGTTTGCATACTGCAGACATGCATGTCGCCGACGCGTGATGCGGGTGTACCCATAAGTGATT
Organism: Litoribrevibacter euphylliae; assembly: GCF_042646085.1. Lineage (NCBI taxonomy): Bacteria > Pseudomonadati > Pseudomonadota > Gammaproteobacteria > Oceanospirillales > Oceanospirillaceae > Litoribrevibacter > Litoribrevibacter euphylliae. The sequence continues at coordinate 351,411 of NZ_JBHRSZ010000007.1, forward strand.
TCCTTCCTATTCAGGTAATAAATAATTTAAGTTACAGGATTAAGGTTTAATAACCTCTGAATACGTTTAATGGATATTCCCCGAGCCGCCATTGGCCAGGTCTAATCCGATTTTAATGACTTTCTGGTAATACTCGTTGCTGCCATCCCAGGCAGGCATTACGGAGGCCATATTGATCGCTCCAGCCGCTGCTTTGGCGTAAAGATTTTCCGGTGGCATCACTGCCGGTTTTCCGACATCGGTGATGCTGCCACTGCCATTCCAAAACACTGCTTGTGCCAACCAACCCGGGGCACAATCGTGACCAATTTTATTGACGATATGTTCCGCCTGACGACGATGGGCTTCGTCTGGTTCTTTTACCCAACCTTTGGCACAGGTAATGGCGTTGGCTTGTTGAGGTGTCCAATCCTGCTGTCGAAGTTCCAATGCCAGACAGGCCCACCAAATGACTTCTCTGACCGGTAAGGCATGGCACAAGAACTGAACCAGATCATTGTCGAGTTTGGCGCTTTGTAACTGATCAATGACTTCAGCGGGTGGCATGGTGCCATTAATGAGCGCCAGACAGTCTTCACTGACGTCATAGCGCTGCAGAATGCTTAAGGACTGGTCTAACGGAATTTTTTTATACATTACTTAGCTCGTATTTCTACCTGATTAGTAGCATCTGACGTTAATAGGGGGCCTTTAATTGATCTTAACAATGGCCCCTTTGACTTCCGACATAACACTGCCGGAGAGTGACGCTTTGAGGTTGGATTTCAGTTCGGCACTCATTGCCCCCTGTGCCGTTAACGAGGCTTTAGAATCTAGCTTCACTGAGCCCTTACTGGTGAGCTCTGCGCTGCCGGAACCGTCCAGGGCTAGGGTCGTACCACTGGCTTTAAAGGCCGAGCTAGCGCTGTTGGTAATGTTCATAGCAGAGTTCTTGAGAGCACTGCTGGCGTCCACCGTAATGTTAGTGCTTTCAATTTTGATCGAAGAACTGGTGATGGTGATCTTACTGTCACCCACTTTCAATTGGATCTGGGTGTCGGCTTCCAATGTAATGTTTTTACCTTTCTCGCTGATGTCATCGGTAGCGGTCAGGGTGAAATTCTTTTTGGTGGTTTGGTTAATGTTCTCTGTGGTGGTCAGGGTGTAGTTCTTTTCTGTGGTGAGCGATACGTCTTTGGTGACGGTGGTCTTTTGTTCGCCGGTCACGGTTTTCGTGGCATCGTTTTCCACTTCCGTGAGCATGTCTTTGGCGGCATGAAAATACAGCTGTTCGTTGTCTTTCTTATCATCAAAGCGTATTTCGTTGGATTTACCAGCCAACTGGGTTTTGATCCCCGATTGTGTGGTGTCGGTGGTTTTATACGGCGGCGCATGTTTGCTGTTGTAGACCGTGCCGGTCACTACTGGCTGGTCGGGGTCGCCATCAATAAAACTGACCAATACTTCTTGTTCGGCGCGGGGAATGAATTGAAGACCGTAGCCATTACCGGCCATAGACTGAGCTACCCGTACCCAGCAACTGGTTTTATCGCCTTCAGCATCGGTATCCCAATGGAATTTGATGCGTATTCTGCCTTGGTCATCGCTGGCCGGTTCGTCTTCTTTTTTGCCTGCGACCACCGCACTTTGCATGCCTTGCACTTTTGGTTTTGGAATCGATTCCGGGTAATGGCCGTTGTCTTTAGGGACACAGGTAAAGCGGCCCTGATAGCTAAACGCGCTGGAACTATCGACGAAAAATACTTGCTCGACTTCGGTGATCAGGTAATCGCCTTGTTGGCTTTTATCGGGGTGCGAATTCACTGATACATAACGGCCCGGCACCAGCTCAACACTGTTGGTTTCTGCGTCAATCAGCTGGTAATTGCGTTCTGCCTGAGCCAACCGGGATTTCACCAAGCGGCTCGCAAGATCGTCCATCAGCCCTGAGACACTGGGGGTTGGAAAGTGCGACTGGGTTAACTTGGAGCTGTTGGAAATATTATGTTTACTGGTTTTGGTTTTACTGGTGGTCAGCTTGGTTTTGCTGTAATCGTAATTGGACAGTTCTACACCTGAGGTATGGAACTGAAACTTGGGTTGCCAGCTTAGCAGAATTTCATTGCTTTGCGTGGCGGTAAGCTTGTGGTCGAGGCTAATCTTACCGGACGTATCAAATGGCAGGGAGGCGTCATGCAATACCAGTTTATGGCTGCTGCTGTCTTGTTCAAAGTAGTAATGAATGCCTTCTTCGGCGAGTAAGCGCTCGACATAATCTTGATCATTTTCTTCAAATTGCAGGCAATAGGCGCGTTTAGTGGAAGGCAAGGAGCCGGTCGAGTATTTGCCCTTGAAGCCTAGGTCGCTGAAGATGCTGGTGACTATGTCTTCGGTGGATTTTTCCTGAAAGACCCGATTGCCACAATTGAATTCGAGTAAGGCAAACCAAGGCTTTAAGGTCAGGCGATGCAGCAAGTAACGTTGAGATTCACCGGCTGACAGGATTTGCGCTTCGGTGACGACACCGTGAAACTCTCTTTCAGCGTCTCTGGAAGTGCCTAAGGTATCGTAGTAATTGCAGTTGAATTCCTGACCCAGCCAAGATGATGCATCGGTTTCCTGCGCATACAAGTCTATTTCCAGAGTATAGGGTTCGGAGAGTGCGCCCCGGTAGACCAACCTACTGACTACGTATTCTGTGCCTTTGCTGCTTTTTGCGACAAGATTACTACCTTCCGGTTTTAAAAAATCGGTCATTACTTAATATCCATTTAAAGGCAGCAAAGACGTTTTCTGTTGTTAAGAGATGTCTTAATTTATAGGCTGAAACGTCAAAAACTGTATAAAAATCAGAGTGTAAAAAACTGAATGGAACCTCCTATTTCTAGTTCAATATAGGCACTCGGTCAAGCAAACACGGCCGCTTGACGATTGTTTTCACATTTGTAGAAACCGTAGTAGGGAAGCATGTACGAGTTGTTGAACTTGGATGACGTATTCATTGGATGACGTATGCAGAGGCTTCTTAACTTACATGACTCGTTGAAAAGTCACATTGTTGAAAGAGTTGCTGAATCTTATAGCGGTCTTCACTGAGGACTTTCTTACAGTGATCGCCAAACCATTCCAGTGAGGCATCCATGTTTAGGAATTTAGCATCGGCGTATTCTCTTAGGTAATTCAAAAAGCGTGAGTAATCGACTGCTCCTTCAAACAGTGGTACCAGCCCTTCGCGGCTGCCGGATGCCGAATAAACGTTGGGGGGTGAGAAGACACTTAATAAGTCGGCCGAGCTGATGTTTTTGAGATGAAAGTGTTCGATGTGGGGTTTCAGAACATTGAAACCATCGATCGGGTCTTCACCGGATTCCCACACGTGCAACACATCAAAGTTGATTTTGAGGTTGGGTTGATTCACTTCTTCCAGTAGTTGCAGTGTTGATGCCATGGAATCGGCCAGGGTGCCGGGGTGGGTCTCGACAATCAGAGTGATACCGTGTTGCGCCGTCCATTGGCAGATGTCTTTCATGCGGCGGGTGATGTCTGCTCGTTCCTGAACGGTGACGTCCTGGCTGCCTTTGTTGCTGGCAAAGGTGCGCAATTTGGTGGCACCCCAGTGTTTTGCCAGTAAGCAGAGTTGCTGAACTTTGTTGAAGGCGTCGGTTTCCGGGCCTTGCAGCGGCAGGTAATCACTGATCATCGAGGTGGTGAGCCCGAATCCGGCCAGCCACTCTTTATTGTAGCTCGGTTGTTCGGCAAGGTTCTTGGCATGCACCCCCCAAAGCTCGATGCTTTGGAAATGGTTGGCTTGCGCCCATTGCACCAGTTGATCGATGGATACTAACTGATGTCGGAACGAGATGGTGCAGATTGACAGTTTCATGCAGGCTCCGCCTCCGATTGATCCGTGTTTGCTGATACCGCATGGCCAGTTTGGCTGTCGACATTGAAGGTATCGACATTGAAGGTGCACTGACACCATTGTTCAAACAGCTGGTTAAGACGGCTTTTGACCTGAAACTCGCGGGCGTCCTGTTCATCCAGAATGGTTTGAATTTCATCCAGCAGTTGTTGTTCTTGATCACCAAAGGTCTCGGCTTTGGCCAGTTTCATCGCCCGGTATTGCACCAGCTTATAGCTCTCGACCAGCTGCTCAATGACGACACACAGGTCTTCAAACTCGTTGTCGTGTTCTGCGCCGAGGTCGTAACCAAGCGCGAGGTAGAAGAACGCAAGACCATGCTCGTAGGCGTATTTACGAATGGCCAGTACTGGCAGTTGCTTTAAGGCATCGGGTAAGGCGTCAAAGCGACCACTGGCTTGATGATGTTGCACCACCTGTCGAGCCGCATCAGTCATCGGGTTGTGATCCGGGTTGAAGCTGTCGAGGTAATAGTCACGAATGGCGGTGTTGGACGATGGCTTTATTTGCTGACTGTCGAACAAATAGCCTCCGGCCACTGCCGGTGATGCAATGGCGTGCAAAATCTTATCTTTCGGCAAACGGCCTTCCCAACGGAAATCGGGATCGAGCATCATCCATTCGTCCGGATCTTCGGTCTTTTCCAGCATCACATAATGCGGGAAAGGGTTCTGATTGAACTTGTTTTCACGCTCCGGTAAGCGGTACATATCAATCATCACCATCACTCGTTGGAGATCGCTTTTGGTGTCAAGCAGCGACAGTAAGGTGTTTATGTTGGCTTCTTTACTTTGTGACGCATCGTACCAAGGCTCGACGTCCACCGAATACAAGGCTTTGTACCAATGACGGAAGTTGTCATGATTGATGGTGTCTGAGTGGTAATCCAACTGATGTTGATCGTTGATCACGATTTCGGCGTCCCAGACCCCGAAGTAAAACGGACGATGGTCCACCAGCGGGCTTGGTTTCAGAATGTCGCAAATGCAACTTACAAAGCAATGGACTTTGATGTCCAGCTCTTCTTCGGACTCGTCAGACGATGCGTCTTGCACAGCCGTTTGTGCAACCATAGTTGATGGTTCGGACATCGCTGTTGATGTTTCTGACGTTGCCGCTTCGGTGTCATCCTGATGCTTCTTGGCAAGTAAAAAGTCAGCAAGATTTGCAACGGTTTCAAAGTCGTCTTTGGTCAGGGCGTCGTCGGGGATATCGAGACCAAGTTCGGTTTCCAGATTCAGGATTAGCTCCAAGACCAATACCGAATCGAGGTATAAATCCTGATTGAGCAGGGCGTCTTCGTGAAAGGCATCAATTTGCGGAATCATCATGTGCTCATTGAGCACGTCATAAATCGCGTGAATGATCTGAGCTTTGGTCAGTGTTGGTACTGTATTCATTTGGGCGTCCTGATCAGACATTTGTCATTGCTATCATTGGGTGCGTGCTGGTTTTTAATGCTGACGCTAAAGTAGCTAGGATCAGCATGTCGGCCCCCGTTCTTTTGGTGACGGGGTACCTGTTTTGTAACGGTTACGCCGGTTGAGTGGCTGTTTGCTTGAGCTCTTGTTTGGGCTCTTGTTTTAGCTCGGGTTTCGGTGGCTGCTTCGCCCTGGCCTCGGCTTTTTGTGCTTGTGCTTCCTGGAAGACTCGAGCGATGTGCTTGCGATTGACCTTACCATTGGCCAGACGCTCGATCTGTTCCACCTGATCGAAGTACTGAGGAATCTGGAAGCTGGCGAGGTTGGCCTGACACCAGGCTCTAAGTTCAGACGGTTCAAGATGTTGCTGTGCCGTGAACTGCAGGCCTACGCGCTGTCCGGCGTATTTGTCTTCCACTTTGAAAATGACCGCATCCTGTATCTCGGGGTTTGTGAGAACGATGTCTTCCACTTCTTGCGGATAGACGTTAAGGCCAGCCACTATGATGGTGTCATCAAGGCGAGAGACAAAGCTCAGCATGTTCTGACCATCGTCCTGTTCATTGAGATAGCCGAGATCGTTGGTGTGAATCTGATGGCCCGCTTCGGTGGTTACCACCACCTCTGCAGGCTGATCACTGTTGGCGCCAGCGGTTACCGTTAAATGTGGCAGTGGTGTCCCCACTTCGATGGCCGACGTCATGCGCTGATTAATGGCGATACAGCCGGCTTCTGAACAACCGTATTGTTGGAAGAAGTGCTCGATACGAGGTGAGAACTGATCAAAGGTATGTTTTGGCAGAATCGTGCCCGACGACATCGCTGCGTGTAATTTTTGCTCTTTGGGCAGTAAACGTAATACCCCTTGCAACATGGTGGGTGAGGTATAGAGCAACGGCTTGTCTGCCGCCTGAATCGTTTTTACCAGGTATTTCGGGTTGATGTTGGTAATGACTTTCGGGGTTTTACCGCGAGCTAGGGCCACCAACACGCCACAGATCAAACCGTAAGAATGGGTCACCGGGCAGGCGATCAGAGGAGTCATCTCATTGGGCAAGGTGAACACGGAAAGGTAGCTTTCAATTTCACGATCGATGGACGCCCAGCTGCGATCAATGCATTTGGGTTCGCCGGTGGTTCCGGAGCTCATCTGAATCAGCACACCGGGTTGATTTTCTTCGTGGTGTACACTGCCTGTTTCTATAGCTATCGCTTCTGATGGATTCAAACTGTGGAAAAACAGTGTGTGGCAACCGGCTTTCTTTGCCATACGCAGCGCAGTATCTTTCGGCATGGCCGGATGAATCGGCATCACTGAGGCGTTGATCGATTTGAGGTATAAACACAGCGCTAACCACTGTGCATTGTCTTCCAGGCAGACGGCAATTCTGGAAGATGCCTTCAAATGGAGCGCTTCGAACGATTGATGTTGAGTGGTCACGTACGTTTGATCGAAGAAATCATCGTTAATAAAAAACATGTCTTTACCTATAGGAATTAAACCGTCAGAGCAGGCTTGTTAGCAAAAGGGTTAGCGATCTGATGGTGAAAATGATCGGCTTCGATATCTGCCAACTTTTTCTTGATTAAGGACTCGGTGTAAATGGTCGGTTGATTAATTGGCATGCGATCCAGTCGTGCCTGGCTGCAGTGCCCTTGTTGAGCGTACTCCTGCAGACGTTGATAGATGGTGTCCCAGAAGCGGGCTTCGGAATAATCAAAGTGGCGTTCCAAAACACAGGCCAATTCGGATAAGTTAAATACGAAGAGGGTATCTATGATCAGTTCGCGCAATGCTTCGACCGATTCCATCCAGTAATAGAGGTTATCCGGGGCATTTTGATAGCAGGGGTTGATTTGGTCGAAATCAGGTTTGAGCTCGGGATTGGCCAGATAATCGTCGACGTATTCCACACTCTCATGGAAGTCTCTTAACACCACGGCGCTAGGCCAGCCATCCTGATGAATTAACACCATATTTTGGCCATGCGCTTCAACCGCTAAACCGTGTTTGACCAACAGATGCCACACCGGAATCACGGTGACATCAATCAGCTGGATCAGCCAGGTTTCTAGACCATATTGTTGAATGATTGGCTGAATGAAAGGTTGGCCTGTGGTTTCTTCCGCATACAGGGCGGTAAATGGCATGGCCTGTTGTCCGATATGCAAGTAAGGATCAATACTTTCACGGAAGATAACACCTAATTGGCCTCGTAACTGAGTTTGCCAGGCATGGTCATCGTTATTTTCCGGGATCAAGATACCGGCGTATTCATCCAGCAAAATCATCGGATGGGTCAGATAGAAATCGTCGTTTCTGACCACCTGTTTTAGCCAATGTGAAATAGCTGGCGCGGTGCATACCGAATGAGGTTCCAGTTTACGCAGTGACGATGTGTTGATCATGCTCAGCGGCAGTTTAATGTGCGCTTTTTCCGGATGCGTGATGTTGATCAAAGTGCGCACTGAAATAGTGGCTTGGTAGTGATCACCTGCGGCACCAAGATAGACAAGCTCTGCATTCTCAAGTGCCGGTCTGAGATGATTGTGCTGAAAGCGTTGCCATTGCCAAGGGTGGATTGGAAGCAGTGTGTAGTCTTGCCATGAAAGTTTGGCTGCTTGCATGGCTTGCTCAAGGTCTGACCAAGCTTCTGCCCCTACTTCCTGTTGCCAAAAGGCCAGGTCTGATTGATCTGACACAGCGCTTGGCAAGCTCTGCTGAATGTGTGTTCGTTTGACTGCTAACCAGTGCAATTGAATCGGCTGGGCGCATTCCGGGCCATAGCGCTGGTGGTCTTCCAAAGAAAAGCCGGTGCGTGCCTTAAAACATGGGTGGTACGGGTGGCCTTCGTCCAATTGCGATTCGAGATCGAGATAGTCCAGACCATAGCGGGAGCTGAGTTTCATCAGGTGATCCGCATTCCATTGGCACAAGAGTTGGGTTTGCTGCAATTGCTCGGTCAGCTTGTCTTTGATGGCTGCGGTGGTGGGGAGTTCTTCAATCACGTCATTGAGTTGAACTGGCTGAAGTACTCCATCGAGTCGTCTGTATAGACTGCTCGGGTTTAAGCGAATGCGGCTATAGCCCGCAACGTAACCTTCAACCTGGTATTGCGTTTTCCCCAGCGTGAAGTAAAAAAACGGCTGGTCATAGTGGTGCTCGATGACTTGCTCGAATAACAGCGCTTCGAACAATTGCTTAAGAATACGACGTTCCACAAGAAGCGTCGTTTCTGGTTTTGATTCAAGGCGCATAGGGGGATGGCTCGGGATCTGTGTATCAAACGGACTCACACGGCACCCTTTCTAAATCTTTGGCTAGTTGATCTTTGGCTAATGCGGCTTTTTTCGAGGCAGAAATCAGTGCTTGTAACCCATTCTCGGCGAACGCTTGATTATGACTTACTTTGTTCGGTGTCTCTGACGAGGCATTGGGATGAGCCGTGTCTGTAGCAGTCATGTGCTTGGACAGCGCAATGTCGCGGAATGGATTTCTGATTTTGGTATAGACCGCCAGTTCTTGATCGGACTGAAGTTCATCTACATCGTGAATCCGTGTTAACAGATTACCTTTGAAGGCGATGTCTTGTTGACAGAGGATCACTTCAACCAGGCGTTTTCCTTGAGCTGAGAGCGCGGGCTTTAACTCCGTTAGCAGTTCAACACAGCGTGTCAGGGTCTGCTGCTCTGGCAACAACTGGTCATTGCCCAGGCGGCTGATCACGGAGAACAATTGGTTAGCTATTAAGTAATAACTGAAGCGATTGATGATCATGTCGTCGTCATAGAACAGATCGTCGGTCTTCGCCAGAATTGGTTCCATGGCGATCAGCGATTCTTTATGGCTTTTGGAGAGATAGAAACCTTGGTTATCGCGGAAGAAGTAGCGTGATGGGTAGCCGTGGGTAACATCCAGAAGCGAGTTCTGCTGATGCGCTTCGAGAGCAATACCGTGTTCATCATAGAGGCGAATAGCGGGTTCTATGGCACTGATCCAGTATTGTTCGAACCACTCCTGAGCAACGTACTGAAGATCGGCGTGTTGAAGGTCCGAATGTTGCTCTTCTGCGATAGTGTGAATAAGACTGGCCAATCGCGATGGCTTTTCGGGATCAAGGCTGTCTTGAGTCAGAGCGGCTAAGGACACTACGGCCTGACGTTCAACTTCTGGCTGACACGCGCTGAATGGGTTTTCACGGATGATCAGTTCGAAACCACTTTCCTCTTGTTCCGGTAGGTTCAAGGTCAGATACGCCGGATCATCAATGGTTTGGAATCTAGGATAGGTAGTGCTGAACTGGGTTTGTCGGAACAGGCTGGCGACGGCAACACCTGCTTCCAGCTCATGGTGCATATTGATGCGCATGGAGTTGGTGACTTTCACTGGGATCGACAGCTTGATCATGAACCCCAGAGACTCGCAATATAGGGTGCGTACCGAAGACGTCGGTGTAAAACGGGCTCCTAATGGCCCAATGTCTCTAATTTTGCCACTTTCAAGATAGCCCTGTATGTAAGCTTGATGCAGTAACCACTGAGCCTGGAGCGGATGTGTCGGGACTAACATCATGTGTTCGTCTAGCTGCGGCAGTGTGTTGCTGTTCTCAGACGAAAGAACCTGATTAAGAATCTCTTCAGCGCTTTGACTCAGAATTGAACCTTGTTCAACTAAGGCGCGATCCACCGCAAAGTAATGCAGTTGGAAGTGGCCACACAGTTCGGGGGTGTAATCCTGATGTTGCCACTCATGAATGCCTTGTCGAGATTTAGGAGTAGGGTGTAGCCAATGACCAAAAAGAATGGATTGCTCTGAGTCGATAAAGCGGTTGCTGAATAATCTCTGATCTTGGTTTCTGGTTTCAAGATAACGCGTCATCACTTGTTGGCTTTCAATCAAGCGCGCCAGCAACTCCAGTTCTTGAGTCTTTTGAAGGTCGTTTTGACCTTGCCCTGAAGCCGGTGCGTAGATTTCTTTTACTAACAATAACATCACTGAAAAGAAATCGAGGGGCTGCCAATGAAATTGGTGCAAGGCTTTTTGATGAGCTTCGATCAGGGTGTGTCGTCCTACAATCGAGCGATAACTGATACCCAGAGCCAGTGTTAAATTCTGGTGGGGTAATTTAAGTTCTAGAACATGTTGGCATTGAGGTGACAGGGGTTGTCCGGTTTGTTGTTGCCAGCATTCTTTGTGATGCCAGACGCCAGGATCAACCTCCTTTAAATAACTGTTCATAAAGGCTTGAAAGGAGGCGTTATCTGCAATTTCGCGAGCTGACAGGGGCATGAGGTTTCCTCGTTTCCTATTTGAAATGGGGGAGCAGATGAATAATTCGTGCCACTTTAATGAGAATGCTTATCAATTGCAATGCTGTTTACAATTGTTACTTATGCCTCTGGTAAAAGGTTGAAGAGTGCTGAACTTAGAGGTTGTTTTGGCTCTTGTGCGTCACTATGACTGCTCGTTCGCCTGCACTTGAGGCCGATATTGATAACACAGTGTGAGTGCCAGAAGAAACGCCAGCCATTCGGCGATGGGGAGAGCAGTTAAAAATAGCCAGCCAGGAAACAGCCAATAGAAGCTAAGCAACAGCAGCGCCGGGAGTATGAGTGTGCGTGAGGCCGCGATTAAGGCCGAAGGATTGGGCTTGTGAATTGCGGTGAGATAGCAGGATAAGATGATGTTAATGCCGTTTACCAAGAACAATGGCCAGATCAATAAAATGAGTTGCTCTGACAGCGAACTGATGTGCTTCTGATCGGCGTCTAAAAAGCCTTGGATAATGGTTTCTCCCGCTAACAGTAGGGTGGTCACCAGCAGTAACCCGATGGTCAATACGGAAGCAAAAGCCGTGAATAAAAAATGACGAATTCTTGAGAAGTTCTGGGCGCCGTAGTTTTGGCTCACTAATAAGTGCAGTGCATCTGCTACGCCATAAGCCAGCATTAAGCTCAAAAAGATCAGATAGTTAACAACCGAGAATGCCGCAACACCGTCTACCTCCAAACGGCTGATGATCAGCCAGTTGAGCAAAAATATGATGATGCCCGCCGAAATTTCATTGATGAACTCAGACACACCATTGTAGGCGCTGGTCAAAATTTCACGCCAGTTATGCTGAATGAATGAAAACGACAAAGTGCGTTCTTTGCTTCGGAAATAAAGAGATAGAGCCGTTAGCTGTAGAACTTGTGAAATGCCCGTTGCGTAGGCGGCACCGGCTATCCCCCATTCCAGATAAGCAACAAAAACAATGTCCAGAATGATGTTGGTAGTTGCGCCTATGACTAATGCTGTGGTGGCGAGCACGGGATGTCCGTCGGCACGGACAAAATAGTAAAGCACCATGGTCACCAGTTGCAGGATCAAGATCCAGGTGATGACTTCAAAATAGCTTTGCATGGTATTGAAGAGGTTTTCCGGTGCCCCGAGAAGACTGAACAGGGTGTGAGACCCGAATGTACTGAGGATGGCAAAACTAAGGGCGATCAGGCCTGTAACGATCAGAGACTTACTAAAGACTGAAGAAGCTGCTTGTTGGTTATCTTCACCTATGTATTTCCCGGCGCTGACGGAGCCTCCGATGGCGAGCATTAAGGCAATGCCAAACAGTAAGGTGAAGTAAGGAATGAGTAGAGAGATTGCGGCCAGTGCGTCAGGGCCAATGACATTACCTACAACCGCGCCATCAACCAGATTGGCGGTTGTTATGGCGATCAGACCTATGATCGAAGGCACTACGTAATAGAAAAAGGTTTTAAGAATGGGACCCGTAAATACAGGATTTGATGTCGCCTGGGCTACTTCATCATGGGAAGTCTGGTGTGGGTCATGACTAGCGGAAGCGTCGAGTGATGGTAGCTCTGGAGTAGTGGACATGTGACTCTCTGTAGTGGCGGTGTATTGCTTTTACTGTAGAACTTGCGCATTTAGAACGTATTCAGGGGTTCCCTTGGTCTTTAGGCAATGGCGGGCATGGTAGTGAGAATATTAATTGAAATCAATAATCATTTTCATTTGTGATGTACGTGGCGAAGCTGAACGGTTAATATTGAAAATGAAAATAATTCGCATTAACATTTCCGGTCTTAGCACTTATATAGCACTTATATAGCACTTACTAACGCATTCTAATAAGACAAATCAGGCCACTATGATGACTGCAAACGCTCCCTCAATTTTAATTATTGAAGATGATCGTACTTTAAATAATCAGCTTGCTGATCTTCTTCAAGGTCGCGGCTTTAATACGCATCAATGTCATGATGGTGAACAAGGTTTGTTGAGCGCCTTAAGTGATAAGTTCGATTTGATCTTATTGGATGTGCTCTTACCTACAATGGATGGTTTTTCGGTCTTGAACAAATTGCGCAAGAGCAAACACACCCCGGTAATGATATTAACGGCGTGCGGTGCTGAAGAAGAACGTATTCAAGGGTATTCCAGTGGCGCGGATGATTATCTTCCGAAGCCCTTCAATTTTACTGAGCTGGTATTGCGAATTGATGCTCTGCTTAGACGTTCACTGGGCTTAATCAAGCCTCAGGCTCAGGCCAATTGCCAAACCGTCGACTTACTGATGCTGGATCGCATTCGCCAAGGGGTTACTTATGACGGAGAGAGCATTAGCTTAACGCCAATTCAGTTCAAACTGCTGTGGATCTTGGTTGAAAATCGTCATGAAGTGTTGTCCAAACCGTATTTGTATCAGTTGGTGCTAGAGCGTGAATTCAGTCGCTATGACCGAAGTTTAGATATGCACCTGAGTCGAATCCGTCGCAAGTTAATGGATGCCGGTATGCCAGCCGATCGACTCACTACCGTGCATGGTAAGGGATACAGCTTTACCTAGTTACGATTACTCAAGAGTTCCTGATTGCCTCAAGAGTCCTCTAAGAAAAGTAAATATGAATAGACCGTTAATGTGGAAACTGTGCTGGACCATCGCGGCTGGCACAGTAGCTTTGTTCTGGGCGATAGATTTATTAATCAATCGCACCGAACATCGAATGAGTTACATAGATCAAGAATACCAGGAAGAGTTATTGGCGCTAGGGCTTGAAGCGGAACACATTCTGACAACGCAAGGTGAGCAGGCGTTAGGTCTATGGTTAGAGGCGTTGCAGCAGCGGGAGAATACATGGGCTGGGGTTATTAAAGCGGATATTGAGGCGATTGCGAACAGTCATATTCCGCAACAATACCGAGATAACTTCCGTTTGGGACGAAATGTAGAGTGGAAGATTCATCTCTACTTCGAATGGAACCCGATCATGGATGTTACCTATCCAGGAGGCACCTTCGCAGAACAGAACTTATACCTGTTGGTTCAGTTGCCTCAGCGTATGCGTCCAGGTGCGTATATTCAGTACACCAATTGGATACTCAAACTTCTGTTGCCATTTTTGTTGTTGACTGCTTTGGCGTTGATTCTGTATCGCCATGTGATGTTACCGTTGAAGCAGCTTGAGAAAGCGACCCGACAGTTTTCTTTGGGGAATTATGATGTTCGCGTGAGGTCATGCTTGGGTAATAGAAACGATGAATTGGCTGCTTTGGCAGGAACCTTTGATGGTATGACTGAAAAAATAGGCTCGCTCATCATTACCCAACGTCAGTTGATTGCTGACTTGTCCCATGAATTAAGAACCCCGCTGGCCCGTATTGATATGGCGGTGGAATGCATAGAACACCAGATTAACCCTGGAGAGTCGATGGAGCGACTGAAAAAGGAATCGTCGACCATGCGTCATTTGGTGGAAGATACTTTGACTTTGGCTTGGCTTGAAAACGAAAAGCCGAGCTTGAATGAGGAAGCGGTGGACCTCATCGAGTTATTAGATTTGTTGGTCGAAGATGCACGCTTCGAATACCCGGATCGCGAAATTACTACCCACTTTACTGATCAGGCTGTACTCGAAAAAAGCAGCCACCGAGCTCTTGCTCAGGCGTTCGAGAACATTATTCGCAATGCGCTTAAGTATACCCCTGCGGGGGGCACGGTGAACCTTGCAATATCAAGACGCAACGACCAGTTTCTGGTGGAAGTCATAGATCAAGGCCCTGGTGTTCCGGCTGAATATATCAAAGACATCTTTAAACCCTTCTTCAGAGTAGAAAAGTCTCGACGGGGTAATCATTCAGACGTTGCTAACTCAGGACAAACCGGAGGATTTGGCCTTGGTTTGGCGCTTGCCCGAAGGCAGATCGAAGCCGTAAGCGGTTCAATTGAAGCTGTTAACTGTAGCGAGCCTGATGCCTCTTGTGGGCATAAAAAGGGACTCAAAATGCGTATCTGTCTTCCTATTCAATAAACCCAAATGTTACGAACAAAGTGAAATTAACTATGACTCATCAAGTTATTACCCATCAAGCTATGGACGATCAAAATAGCGCTGATCCCACTACGAAGAGGGATACCTCTCAGAACCGCGTACGGGCCTTCGATTTTGCTCGTGGCTTGGCTGTGCTGTTTATGATCATGATCCATGTATTGAACTCTTATGGTACCTCTGAAGTGCATGAAAGTGGCATTGGTATTGGTCTACAGGCCTTTATTGATTGGCCCTCGGCATCGGTATTTGTGTTTGTCATGGGCGGCTTGATTGTGCAGGCTTCTAAGGGCAGTTTATCCGCAGGATTGAAGCGGGCGTTGGGTTTGTTCTTGTTGGGTTACTTACTTAACTTCATGCGCAGCTCCTTGCCGATGTGGCTTTCCATTCAGATGGGGCTGGTAACTTATGAGCAACTTGGGAAATATACGCCAACCAGTGAATTTTTTGTCGGTGATATTTTTCAGTTTGCCGGCTTCGCTTATGCCTTTTGCATTACGATACGACACTACTTGCCCGATGCCAGATATTGGTTGGCGGCAGCAGTGCTCATAATGTTTGGTTCTCCGTATCTATGGGATCTATCTGTTGACTGGGGAGCAAGCAATGAGTTCTTCAAGTTGTTATGGGGTGACACCAGCCAGGGTGCGGTATTCCCGTTCTTTCCTTGGGTAACCTACTGTCTTGCCGGTATGTGTTTTGGTCAGTGGTTAAAACGATCTCAGGATCATCATGGTGTGTTTAATAAGGCCTTGTTGCTTGCTGTTGTGTTAATGGCAATAGGCGCTGCCATCATTTGGACAAACCCTGAGTTTCATGCGCCTCATCATTTACGTGCCGGCCCAGGTTTGCTGATCACGATTTCTGGTTATGTGCTGTTGTGGATGTTTATTTGTCAGCAAGTAGTTGTCCGAGTGCCGCCTGGTCGCTTTCTTGATACCTTCTATTTTTGGGGTAAGAACGTCACCGCTTTTTACATCATTCACTGGTTACTGATCGGTTGGGGGCACATGCTGGTGGGCGCTAATAGATTAGATACGACCAGCACTTTGCTATCCATGGTTGGTGTTCTGGTGGTGTCGCATTTCATTCTAAAGGGCTGGGTGGCGTTTTCAGAGGCTAAAAATTCAAAGGCTAAAAAAGCTGAGGTGGCCTCAAGATCCACACAAACACCTGCTTAGTACAGGTACTGCCAGAAAGTGTTCATGATTTAGTTTGACTCAGTCATCCAGGGAGGCCACTGTCTGTGGCTTCTTGTATTGTCGATAATTTCGACACTATTCATCTGCTCGTCGGTAAATATAATTTAGCGCTACGGTTTTTTCTCGACAACGTCAAAGCCTAGTACGGAGTTTACTTTGGTACTCATCATATGATGCGCTTTTTCATGGCGAAGGGCCGACTTTCTGGGGTGGAGGCGATGTGATGGACACTATCGTAACCCTCTGTATTTTGATGCATTTATGAGAGAAAAAAATCGGTTTAGAAATGTAACACTTGTAAAAGTTGTTCAAATTTTAGCTTTATTAATGATAATGGCCGCAATTGATAATAATTATCATTAACGAGGTAAACATGTTCCAGCTAGCACAAGCATCCAAACAATATAAGCTCAGTCTTTTAGCAGCATCTGTGGCTGCTGCAATGACAGCAACATCCGCATTCGCCGAAGAATCTCAAGAAAACGTTCAAGAAACTAACATGATTGAGATTAAAGGCCAGGCTACAGCAGGTCTTGATAGTTTGGTAACGCAGGAAGACTTGGAAAAAACAACCGCTTCTGACTTGGGCGAGATTTTCCGTTTAGACCCACAAGTTAATGCGGGTGGCGGCGTTAGCTTAGGACAAAAACTGTACTTGCGTAACATTGGCGAAGACGCACTGAACATTTCAGTAGACGGTGCGGAACAAGCGAACGCTATTTTCCACCACGCAGGTCGTGTTTCTGTTGAGCCTGAATTGTTAAAGCAAGTAGAAGTTGAAGCAGGCCCAGGTAGTGCGACAGCTGGTTTCGGTGCGCTAGGTGGTGCGGTTCGTTTTGTAACCAAAGACCCTAGTGATCTACTTGAGCCTGGCGAGCAAGCGGGTGCTCTGATCAAAGGTACTTATTACAGCAATTCAGAAGGCTATAAAGCATCATCTTCGGTATATGGACGTGACAGTTCAGATTCATTAAGCGTGTTAGCTACCTTTGTTCGTTCTGAGCATGATGTTTCTGAAGACGGTAATGGCGATGACATTAACGGTTCAGATGCGGATCAGAAGATGAGCTATGCCAAGTTGGTTGCCAACATGAGCGATGAGCAGAAGCTATCTATCAGCATCGAGAACATGGATGACAAAGGCGACATGCCATACCGTTCAGAGTGGATTGCGCCAACAGCAAAAAATACGATTAGCCCTACTGAAGCAAATCGTAGAACGGCAATTCTTAACTATGAGTATGACTCTATAAATAACGATCTGCTTGATTTGATGGTTAACGTTTATCAGACCAAAAATGAGCAGAATCGTTTTGCTGAGGTTGATGCTACTGCATTAGGCATAGGCGTTATTCCAACAGACAACCTGGGTGAAGTAGAAACCTTCGGATTCACTGTACAGAACACTAGTTTAATCGCTAACCATAAGCTTATTTATGGTGTGAACTACCGCGATGATGAAAGTTCTTTGACTACTACTAGAACTGCAAGTCTAGGTGTACCAGCGGTTGATGGCATGCTTGATGCTGCTTTTGAGATGCAAAGCAGTGAGGAAGAGGGTAAGGCTAAGGCGTTATACCTTCAGGATGTGATTGATGTAACAAATGACTTGGTTGTTTCTTTGGGTGTCCGTTATGACGACTACGAAGTTGATCAGGTTTCAGGTGAAGTTTCGGATGATGCCATTAGCCCGAATTTGAGTGCTAACTTCACTGTAAATTCTAATCTAAGTGTCAGTGCGGGTTACTCCCAAGCTTTTCGAGGGCCTGAAGTAGTTGATGCTTATCGTGCTTATGCTGCTGTACCAGCCTTCTTTGAAGACGCTGCACCGGCTCGAGACGAGAATATTGAAGGTGAAAAGTCTAATAACTTTGAAATAGGTTTTGACTTTAATTATGAGAACTTCGGTCTGTCTGCGGGTGCATACGTCTTAACAATTGAAAATGCTGTTTACCTTGAATATGACGCTGGACCAATTGGATTCAGAGGAAGACCAGTAGGTGAATACCAAAATATGGATGATGACATTGAAACTACCGGTTTCTATGTTAAAGCAGACTACCACTGGGAAGGTTTAATGGCAGCTTTGAGCTTCCATAGTGCTAAAACAGAAATCGATGACCAAGAAGCGTATCGTAATATTACCGGTTCTACGGCCACGTCTATCGGTGATAAGGTGATTGCTGATGTTTCGTACGAGTTTAATAATGATCTTCTAATCGGCTGGACAGGGGAGTTTGTTAAAGGCTTTAACATTTCAGTTGATGATGAGTGGAGCGAAGGTGCATATGATGAAGTGAACAAGCCTGGTTATGGTGTTCATGATGTTTATGCGCGTTGGTTGCCAACATCAGATGAAGACTTATCTTTAACCCTGACGGTTAAGAACATATTCGACAAACAATATCTAGATCATGCTAGTTCAGAAGACTTAACGAGCACATATCCATGGATTGTGGGCCAAAATGAGCCAGGTCGTGATGTTCGTCTAACTGCAGCGCTTCGTATCTAGTCGATGCGCTGAACCAATCAGCTTCTGAGATGGTTTGCTCTTTTAGAAAGGTTTTCTCAGGGACTTTTCAAAAGAGCATCTCAAATGGCGATGTTTCCTCCGATTATGCATCTCTCTTGTCGCCATCTTGGAAGCGCCTTTTCCTATTAAGTCGATCTTACCCTGATCAGGATGATTAAAGGGGTTTGGGTGAATCAGATCGTTAGAGCTAGGAAGCTCTAAAACGACACGCCCGTATTTTTACACAGGCTTCATAAGTGATATGAGAGATCTGTGATAAACCCTCCGAACCATTGGATGGGCATTTCCGTGATATTCAAATGATGAGTGATAGTGATGAGCATTCTGTTAAACCGCAGTGAGCTAAGTGGTATGTGTTATATGATGAATTTAATCAGGGCTATTTGTTTGTTCCCCATGGTTTTGTGTTCCGTGGTGTTTGCAGGGGAAGGACAGACAGTGACGGACTTGGCTGGTCGTGAAGTGGTGATTCCTGCCAACGTTGAACGAATTATTCTTGGCGAAAGCCGCTACATACCGGCTTTGGCCATACTGGATGAACAGCCGATCTCAAAAATCGTAGGGATGTTGGCAGATTTTATACAGACAGATCCTGCAAGTTATCGACAATTTAGCCGCAAATTCCCTGAAATTGATGACATTCCACAGATTGGTCATACCTCGGCAGATTCGTTCAGTGTGGAACAGGTACTGACCTTGAATGCGGATGTGGCGATTTTTGGCCTGGAAGGGCATGGCCCAACGGCGCGTCATGCTCATGTGATCCAACAGTTGGAACGTGCTGGTGTTGCGATCATTTTTGTGGATTTTCGTCGTGCGCCTTTGGTGAATACGCCTAAGAGCATGGACATTCTGGGTAAAGTGCTGGGTCGTGAAGATCGGGCTAAGGCCTTTAATCAGTTTTATCAGGCACAATTACAGCGTGTTCAAGAGGGGCTTGCCAAGAGAGCCGCTCAAGATCAGCAAGAGCATGCCCCCCGTGTCTTTATTCACAGCCGAGTTGGCCTACAGGATTTGTGTTGCGAAACCATGGTGAAAGGCATGATGGCCTCCTTTGCCGATACCGTAAATGGCAGGAATGTGGCTAAAGACATTGTTCCGGGTGCCGGTGGTGTGATGAATCTTGAGTACCTGCTGACCAATCAGCCGGATGTTTATATCGCGACCGCGATTGGTTCTACAGATACCTGGAAGCGCGCACATGAGGGTGACGATGCCAAAGGAGGATCTGAAGACAATGTACCTCCTTATATTGTGTTGGGGGCTGGTGTTTCAGAAGCCGTGGCGCGCCAGTCGTTTAAAAATGCGCTGCAGGCCTCCAGTTCTCGCGGTTTACAACAATTAGCTGCTGTGAAAGAAGGGAAAGCCTTTGCTATTTGGCATCATTTTTACAATACACCGATGAATGTTGTTGCCGTGCAGGCGTTTGCTAAGTGGTTGTACCCGGAAGCCTTTACGGATTTGAACCCGAAAGCAACCATGGCGGAGCTGTTTGAGCGTTTCCAACCAGTGCCTTTAAATGGGACGTACTGGATAAGCCTGGAAGAGCAAGATCTCAAGGTGACTGCTTCAAACTCATCTCAGCTGACAGAGGTGGCGGATGAGCAATAACGCCAAGGTCGCTGAATTAGCGGAAAACAATCGTTCAGATCAAGATAGCTTGTCTGGGCGTGATTTATCCGAGCGTTCTCTCTCTGGACGTACTTTATCTAAACAGTATCGCCAGTTCATTTGGAAGCGCCTGCTCTTATTGTCGATGCTGGTGCTGGCGACTTTGTTGTCTCTGGTAACGGATATTGCCACCGGGCCGGCTGATTTGTCCTTTATGGATGTGGTGTCTGGTCTGCTGACCGACAGTAAGGATGCCACCACCGATGTGATTATCTGGGATGTGCGCTTGCCCTACGCTTTGATGGCGCTGGTGGTGGGGGCTTGTTTGGGGCTGGCGGGCGCTGAAATGCAGACGGTTCTGAATAACCCGTTGGCCAGTCCGTTTACCTTAGGGGTGGGTGCAGCTGCGACGCTGGGGGCATCGTTAGTGATTGTGCTGGATTTGTCCTGGTTAGGGTTGAGTTTTACCGTGTTGTTACCTGCGTCGGCCTTTGTGTTTGCGTCGGCGGCGTCGATTTTGATTTTGGTGTTGTCACGTACGTTGGGCGCCAGCATTCATACCGTAGTGCTGTTTGGTATTGCTCTGATGTTTGGCCTTAACGCCATTGTCGGGTTGTTGCAGTTTGTGGCAGACGCCAGCTCATTACAGCAAATTGTGTTCTGGACGATGGGTAGTTTAGCGCGAGCCAGTATGGATAAGGTGACCATTGTCGCCAGCGTCTTTGGTATTTGTCTGTTGTGGAGTCTGACTCACATCTGGTCGATGACAGCGTTACGAACCGGCGAAGATCAGGCGCGCAGTATCGGCATTAATGTCGAGCGGGTACGTTTGGTGGTGCTGTTACGAGTCAGCCTGTTAACGGCCATCGGGTTAGCCTTTGTGGGTGAGATTGGCTTTATTGGCTTGGTTGGGCCTCATATTGCGCGCATGATGCTGGGCGAAGATCATCGATTCTTTTTACCGGGCAGTGCTTTAGCGGGTGCTCTATTGTTATCGCTGTCATCGATTGCCTCGAAAGCCTTGGTGCCTGGGGTGATTCTTCCGGTCGGTATTGTTACGGCCTTGGTGGGCATTCCTCTGTTTATTACTCTGATCATGAGTCGCGGTAGAGGGGCAGCGGTATGACGTTATCTGTCTCTGGTTTGAATATTAGCTATGGCTCGCGTCGGGTTATTTCAGACATTCATTTACCGGCACTACCTAAAGGGTCGCTGGTTGCTGTGGTTGGTCCGAATGCGGTGGGGAAATCGACGTTGTTGAAATCCTTTGCCGGGTTAGTGAAATATTCGGGTGATATTCACTATGAACAACAAACTCTGTCGGCCATGCCAAGAGCGCAATTAATTCGAACGCTCGGGTATTTGCCGCAAGCATTGCCTCAGGCCATCAGTTTGGTGGCTTATGAGGTGGTGTACAGTGCCTGTCGTGCAGTGCGAACGGATTTGACTGCTGCTCAGGTAGAAGCCTCGATAGAACAGGTGTTTGATCGACTGGGAATACGAGATCTTGCGTTAAGACGCCTGAGTGAAATGTCGGGGGGACAACGCCAAATGGTTGGGTTGGCACAAGTATTGGTCAGACAACCTAAACTGTTGTTGTTGGATGAACCAACCAGTGCATTGGATCTACACTGGCAGTTGAATGTGCTGGAGGCAATTCGTGATGAAACGGCCGATGCTGGTGCCATAGCATTGGTCGCCAGTCACGATTTGAATCTGGCGCTGCGGTTTTGTGATTATGTGTTGATTTTGGCCCGACAAGGCCTATTGGCATTGGTGAAGCCCGAGGAATTAACACCTGCGCATTTGGAAGAGGCGTATGGCGTTGAAGGGCGAATTGAAACCTGTTCTCAAGGATTTCCCATCGTCTTGGCCGACAGAGCTCTTAGTCGATAGGTATTTGAAACTAAAACAGTTTGAGACAGAAAACAGCTTGGGATCCTCTAAATAAGGAAGGTATTCATGGTGCAGAAAAAAGGGGCGGTTACAACCTCTGACGGTGGACGATACATTCATAAGTTGTGCAAACATTTTACCCACAGAGTACCTGCGACTTGGTCGGAGTATGAAGGTACGGTGAATTTTGACATGGGGGTTTGCGTGATGACGGCCGAAGCACAAACATTGACCTTTGTGTGTGAGGCCGAAAATAGCAGCGATCTGTCTGAAATATTGGACACCGTGAAAGGACATTTTGATCGTTTTGCGGTGAAAGATCAGTTGGTTTTAAATTGGCTTTAAAACCGCTAAAAATCTGGTCGACTGTGGTGTAAAAGCTGATAGAATCCGCGCCTCGAAAGACACACAATGCGATGCAACGAAGACGATCTTTCGGGATGTTGATCGAGAGCCGATTCAGAAGAGCATTCTGAACGGGTTCGATCAATAAAAGGCAACATTGTTGTTCTAAACTACCTACCTTGTAGGTCACTGATATTTGGAGTGTCTGGACTATGAAATCCACGCCGTTTAGCCATTGGGGTATCCAAACTGCCAAAGAAACTTATGGCATTGATCATTGGAGTAATGGTTACTTTGATGTATCTGACCAGGGTGAGGTGATAGTGACCTGTCCGGTGAATGGTCATACGGTGAATGTGTCCTTAATGGACATCATTGAAGGAATGAAAGACCGCGAGTTGCACATGCCGGTGTTGCTCCGAATTGAAAACCTGCTGGATCATTCGATCAGTCGCATCAACGAAGCCTTCCGTGGCGCCATTGAAAAGCTTGATTACCAAAACGTATACCGTGGTGTGTTTCCAATTAAGGTGAACCAGCAATGCCACGTGGTGGAAGAAATTGCTCAGTTTGGTAACCGCTACAGTCATGGTTTGGAAGCCGGCAGTAAAGCCGAGTTGATCATTGCCTTGGCCTATCTTGAAAACGAAGACAGTTACATCGTTTGTAATGGTTACAAGGACGAAGAGTTCATCGACCTTGGGTTGCGTGCTGTGCAGCTAGGGCGTAAATGCTTTTTCGTGGTGGAAAGCCCGACCGAAGTGGAAGTGATTATTCGTCGCAGCCGTGAATTGGGTGTTAAGCCGATGATTGGGACACGAGTGAAGTTATCCACCACCGTTGAAGGTCATTGGCAGCAAGACAGCGGTGATCGCAGTATCTTTGGTTTGAACAGTCTTCAGTTGTTGGAAGTGATTGATCTGCTGAAAGACGCCGACATGATTGATTGTCTGGAGATGTTGCATTTCCATCTGGGCTCACAATTACCGAGCATCCATAACATTCGTCAAGGTGTTCAGGAAGCCTGTCGTTATTACATCAGCATGATTAACGAAGGCGCACCTATGGGCTATTTGGATCTGGGTGGCGGTTTGGCCGTGGACTACGAAGGCGTCCATCAGAAAGGCAATCACAGTAAGAACTATAACCTCAACGAGTATTGTATCGACATTGTTGAGGCGGTGATGCAAACCCTTGATCCGCTTGATATTAGACACCCGGTGCTGATTTCGGAGTCCGGTCGCGCGACAGTGGCATATTCAAGCTTGTTCTTATTCAATGTGTTGGATGTGGCACATTTTGATCCGGTGTTTGTGATCGAAAAGCCAGAAGATGATGCCAATGAAACGTTGAAGAACCTCTATGAAGTGACTGAAAGCATCAGTGCCAGAAACCTTCAGGAATGCTACAACGATGCGATTTTCTATCGTGATGAAATTCGTCACCAGTTTAATCGGGGCCAGGTAGATCTGAGAACGCGGGCGATGGCAGAAAATCTGTTCCTTAATATTGTGCAGAAAGTTCAATTATTGGCGCCGTCTGTTGAGCATCTTCCGGATGAACTTACCAACCTTCGTGAAGACTTGGCGGACATTTACTACGGTAACTTCAGTGTTTTCCAGTCTTTGCCGGATGCGTGGGCGATTGGTCAGGTGTTTCCGATGTTACCTGTGCACCGTCTGAATGAGATGCCGACTCGTGAGGCGATGTTTGCGGATTTGACCTGTGATTGCGATGGTAAGATCGATCATTTCATTGGTGGCCGTAAAACCTTACCGCTGCACCCGTTGAAGAAGAACGAAGACTACTATATTGGCACCTTCTTGGTGGGCGCGTACCAGGAAACACTGAGTGACCTGCACAACCTGTTCGGTGACACGAATGTGGTCAGCATTCGCATTAATGCCGATGGCAGCTATGATTTCATGCGAGAGTTGCATGGTGACAGCATTGCTGACGTATTGAGTTATGTGGAATATGAACCGCGTTGGATACGTGATCGTTTCCGTAATACCGTTGAGAAAGCGGTACGCGGTGGCAAGATCAGCGTATCGACGCGTCAGGAAATTTTGGCGGCGTTCTCCGCCAGCTTGAACGGTTATACCTATTACGAACACGATTAAGTTCGTGCTCGTACAACGAAAGAATTTATGACTGAAATCCTATTTGCGATGTTTGGCTCGAAAGATTTGATGGACGGGCAATGCAGATGGATTTCTTCGAGACACTGTGTCTGACCTTGATAGATAAGGAACTATTATGGCTAAAGTTATGATTATCGGCGCTGGTGGCGTTGGTGGTGTGGTTACCCACAAGTGTGCTCAGTTATCTGAGGTGTTCACGGATATTATTTTGGCGAGTCGTACTGAAGCCAAGTGTCAGGCGATTGCTGAACAAGTGAAAGAAAAGACCGGCGTAACGGTTCGCACCGCGCAAGTGGATGCCGACAATGTGCCGGAACTGACGGCGTTATTAAAAGCCGAGCAACCGTTTATGGTGATTAATGTGGCGTTGCCATATCAAGACCTTCACATCATGGATGCGTGTTTGGAAGCGAATGTTCACTATCTGGATACGGCCAACTATGAGCCGCCTGAAGAAGCCAAGTTTGAGTACAAGTGGCAGTGGGCGTATCAGGAGAAATTCCGCGAGAAAGGCTTAATGGCGTTGTTGGGGTCAGGCTTTGATCCGGGCGTAACCAACGTGTATACGGCGCACATGGCGAAGCACCACTTCGATGAGATGCATCAGTTGGACATCATCGATGTGAACGGCGGTGATCACGGTCATCCGTTTGCGACCAACTTCAATCCGGAAATTAACATCCGTGAAGTGACTGCTGAATGTCGTCACTGGGAAGACGGTGACTTCCGCCCAACCGATGCGATGTCGACCAAGGCGGAGTTTACTTGTCCTGAAGGCGTGGGTACCTACAACATCTACCGTATGTACCACGAAGAGTTGGAGTCCTTGACCAAGCACTTCCCAAGCATCAAGAAAGGCCAGTTCTGGATGAGCTTCTCCGAGAACTACCTGAAGCACCTAGAAGTATTGGAAAACATCGGCATGACATCAATCGAGCCTGTGATGTATGAAGGCACGGAAGTGATTCCGCTTCAGTTCCTGAAGTCAGTACTTCCTGACCCTGCGAGCCTTGGTCCACGTACCAAAGGTCGTACCTGCATCGGTTGTATCGTGCGCGGTACTAAAGATGGCAAAGAGAAGTTGGTCTATGTGTACAACATCTGTGATCACGAAGCCTGCTACGCAGAAGTGAACTCTCAGGCGATCTCTTACACCACCGGTGTTCCTGCGATGATCGGTGCCAAGATGATGGTCGAAGGCAAGTGGATGAAAGAAGGTGTTTGGAACATGGAACAACTTGATCCAGACCCATTCATGGAAGACCTGAACAAGTACGGTTTGCCTTGGACAGAAGTTGAGTTGTCTGAGCATCCGCTGGAGAAGTAGTTCTTCGGTTACGGTTCCTTTTAAGGGATAGCGCATATTTATTTTCTTACGCCCGTTTCGAAGGCACATCCCTGTGCCTCGAAACATCCGTCCCATCCATGGGACTGCTTCAGAAAGCTAAATAGGCCCTATCCCTTTTATAGTTCGGAGCGAGATTCCAAGTTATCGCACTGAACCCTGCAATTAATCAGCGTGATTAATAATGTGTGTGAGTCCCAATGCTTTCCAAATCCTTTAAAAACTTCGATCCAACCCGAGTGCCGTCCCCGTGTTTTGTGGTGGATGAAGTAGCGGTTGAGAACAATCTGAAACTGTTGAACAAGGTTCAGCAAGAATCCGGTGCGAAAGTGCTGTCGGCACTGAAGGCCTTCTCCATGTGGAGCCTTGCCCCTTTGGTGAAGAAGTACCTCTCTGGTAGCTGCGCCAGCGGTTTAAACGAAGCCTTGTTGGGGCATCAGGAATACGGCGGTGAAGTGCATGTGTTCTCGGCGGCTTATTCTGAAAAAGATCTGAAAGAGATTTTAAAGATCGCCGATCACTTGCTGTTTAACTCCTTTAATCAATGGTATCGCTTCAAAGGTTTGGTGGAGGAAACGCAAAAGCAACGTGGCGGTAAGCCGCATGTGGGCTTGCGTATTAACCCGCAGCACTCCGAAGGCGAAGTGGAAATCTACGACCCTTGTGCGCCATGTTCGCGTTTAGGCATTCCTTATGCCGAGTTTGAAAAGGCCAAGGCGGAGAAGGGCGAAGGGTATTTGGATGGCATCTCAGGGCTGCATTTTCATACTTTGTGTGAACAAGGCTATGAGCCGTTAGACCGGACTTTAGCAGCGGTGGAAGAACGCTTTGCTGATCTGATTCCGACCATGGACTGGATCAACTTCGGTGGCGGGCATCACATCACCAAGCCGGATTACAACGTTCAAGGCTTAATTACCCGCGTCAAAGACTTCCGCGCAAAGTACGACGTTGAGGTGTATCTGGAGCCGGGCGAAGCGGTAGCGATCCACACAGGTGTTTTGGTAACGGAAGTGTTGGACATCGTTCATAACCAGATGGATTTGGCGATCCTTGATACCTCGGCTACTTGTCACATGCCGGATACGTTAGAAATGCCATACCGGCCGGATGTAATGAACGCAGGGCAAGCGGGTGAGTTAGCGCATACCTATCGTTTTGGTGGCATGACCTGTTTAGCGGGTGATGTGATTGACGATTACAGCTTTGCAGAGCCATTAAAGGTCGGTGATCGAATCGTCTTCGATGACATGTCACACTACACTATGGTGAAGACCACGACCTTTAACGGTATCAACCTGCCATCGATTGCGATCTGGAACAGCGAAACGGATGACGTTCGAGTTGTAAAACAATTCGGCTATGAAGATTTCAAAGAACGTTTGTCCTAATGGTGTGATTGTAGAATTTGCTGTTGGTGGTATTAAGTCGTTTTCTTCGCCGCTTTGAAGGCACATCCCTGTGCCTCAAAGCTAACGCGACATCCATGTCGCTGCTCTAAAACGATCTTTAATACCTCCAACTTGGCACCCAGCTAGATGAGAGTGATGAATTAAATGACCAAAGAACTAACTTACCCAATTTTCTTGGGCTCCGAAATCGAACAACCTAAACCGGAAGAAGCCTTGTTCCACATTGTGCCTGTTCCATTTGAGCGCACCGTATCTTACGGCGGTGGAACCAATGAGGGGCCATCGGCGATTCTGGAAGCTTCCTGGCAGCTGGAAGAGTGGGACGGCAAGAGCAAACCTTGTGAACTGGGTATTTACACTCATGGCCCTGTGGATTGTGATGCCGATGCAGACCAAGTGATCGAAAACATCGCAGCGGCGGTAAAACCGATTTGCGAAATGGGCAAAATGCCGGTGGGCATTGGCGGTGAACACACGGTTACTTACGGCATTATCAAAGGCATGCTGGATGCGGGCATCAAAGACTTTGGTATCGTCCAAATCGATGCACACGCCGACTTACGTGAAGCCTATGAAGGCGACAAATACAGTCATGCTTCCGTAATGAAACGCTGTGTGGACGAAGGCATTCCTCTGTATCAGTTAGGGATTCGCGCGTATTGTGAAGAAGAAATCGAGATTCGCAAAAAGCACGGCGTGTATTACCAAGACGCAGACGACTTGGTGCCTCAAAACATCAGTGCCATCGAACTGCCGGAAGACTTCCCGAAAAAAGTGTTCTTCACCTTGGATATTGATGGCATGGATCCATCCGTGTTCCCATCCACAGGTACCCCTGTACCGGGCGGTTTAGGCTGGTATCAAACCCTTGGATTATTCGAATCCGTTGCCAAACAACGTGAGATCATTGGCTTCGACGTAATGGAATTTGCACCGATTGCCGGCTTCCACGCCTATGACTTTGCTGCGTCTTTGCTGATGTACAAAATGATGGGGATTATTGAGCGGAGTCGTTGATTTTAGATAAAAACGTTGTGTTTATTAGTTAAGGTTGTTGTTATTTGAGATATTTATTTGTAGTTCTTTCTCTTATTAGCTCAATGTCTTTTGCTGACATTGAGCTATGTAGAAAGCCTGTCCCGTCTTTTATTCCAGCGTATTTAGATCAGGTATTTGGAAGAGATGTAATTTTAAACGCATTTCATAATGATAATCCTGAATTAGATATACTATTTCAAGCAATGACGGGGGTAGAGTTTGGATCTGTTCCCTCAGAAACAAGTGATTCGTACGGTTATTACTTTTTCCTTTCTAAAGGGGGTTATAAGGGAAACTATAGTGAATTTTTACAAGACGAATCATTGTATTGGGCTAAAAATAATGTGTATATCCTTGAATATTTTCTAGAGAATAATAAGGTCGATGATGCTTCCTATAAGGGCTTTATAAGTGGCTACGTTAGCTACGCTTTTAGCCCAAACCCTCATAGGTATCAAGACCTGTGGAAAATAATAAGTGGCAAACAAGGCGATAATATTACTGTCATTTCATATGTTTATTTATCAGCAAAGTATGGTTTGGAGGAGTCGATTTTAAAACTAACAGAGCTTTATAGAGATCACGATTGTTCTAATCAATATTTAGTAATGAACAAGTTATTATTTGAGTTCAGGAAAAATAAGTCTGTCCTAGGTAACGTTGAAAACCTAGCAAAGCCAGATAACAAATCCGAGTAGAGGCTTTCGATCTAAATCAGATATTCATGATGAATTGGATATCTGATTATCTCCATTTGCTAGTCGCAACACAGTTATCCCCATCAGAACCGGTTATGCTCACTCTGTCTGATCTTATGGAAAAGGACTGATTCTGTGGGACATAAACACATAACCGATCAATATCTTGAAGCATGGAATAACCACGATGCAGATGCTATTTTGGCTTGTTTCCACCCGGATGGGGTGTATATCGATGCCAACCTTGATGATGAAATTCCGGCGTCGTTGTTTGCGTTGCGTGCACAAGAGTTGTTTGATTGTTTCCCGAATCTGACCGTCACCATTGATCAACGGAATGTTCAGGGGGAAGGTTTGGTGGCTTCGCCCTGGCGTCTTTCTGGGGTGCTGCCGGGAAAAGAGTTATCCGGGGTGGATATGCTCTGTATTCGAGAGAATAAGTTGCAGAGTGTGCAGGTCTATTTTAGCCATTCGACAGGTCGCCTGTTTGCCAAAGTGCCTTCCTTGCATTTGAACTACCGTCCTCATCAAGCGGGTGAAAAAGACGAGGCAGGGGCTCAATCAGCAGAAAAGTACCGCACTTCTGGTTTAACCAGGGAAGCGATGTTGTCCATTCAGCAGCAACTTGAAACGGTTATGGCTCAGGACAAGGTGTTCCTGCAACCGGAGTTGTCTTTATCCCATTTGGCAGATCAGCTATCAATATCGACTAATCACTTGTCACAAGTGGTGAACAGCCTCTATCACAAGAATTTTCACGAGTTTGTTAACCACCATCGCATTGCATTTGCAAAACAATTACTCGATAACGACCACGCGCAACGGCAGACATCCTTGGTGTTGTCGTTGGAGTCGGGGTTTCGTTCGACGTCCACTTTCTACAGCGCCTTCAAAAAAGAAACCGGTGTAACGCCGTCTGAGTATCGTCAGTCGCTGATGTTGGAAGACGATAGCCAACAATAAAACGCTCCTGCTTAACCTTGTGTCCGGTTCTATAGAGCCGGACGATTCCTTTGTCTTGTGCTCATACACTCAGGGTTCAAATGACGACTAGGGGAGAGCGAGATGAATGCACAACTTCAGCAATGGAAATCTCAGGGACACTACTTTGAGTATCTTGGGCATAAGGTGTTTTATCGGGACGATGGTTCAGCCGAAAAACCCTGTGTGATTTGTATTCATGGCTTTCCCACATCCAGTTGGGATTGGCACCATATCTGGCCGGAGCTTTCGGAACACTATCGTCTGATTGCTTTGGATCAGCTAGGGTTTGGCTTTTCAGATAAGCCTAAGCAGGGTGAGTATAGTGTGATGGCTCAGGCGGATCTTGTGGAAGCCTTACTGCAGAGCCTGGGTGTTGTGGAATACCACGTGATTGCTCATGATTTTGGCACTTTGGTGGCTCAGGAGCTATTGGATCGTGGAAACCACCCGGAACAGACAAACACCAAAGGTAGTGCACCTTATTTACTTAGCCTGTTCGCAATGAGTGGCTCCATTTTTCCTGAGCTTTCGAATCCAAGGCTCATCCAGAAACTGCTGATTTCGAGAGTGGGCTTTCTAATTTCTTTGATGTTTAATCAAAAGAAGTTTGACCGAAGCATGCTGCGGGTATTCTCGCAAACCTCGAAAAGCCAATTGACGGAGATCGGTATTCGCCAACTGTTAAACAGTTATTGGCAATTGCTGGCTCTTCAACACGGTAACAAACAACTGCACCAGTTGAACTTCTTCTTGAAAGACCGTCAGATTCACGGTGAACGATGGGCTCGCGCTTGGCAAGAATCGGATGTGCCGATTCGCTATGTGGTTGGAGAGGCTGACCCCATGTATGGCAAGGATGTCTTCAAAAGATTGCAGGGGTTATCCCGAACACAGGATCTGCACTCGATTCTTGACGTTGGGCACTTTCCTCAGATCGAATCCCCACGTCAGGTAATTGGATTGCTGAGAGGGTTTCTTCCTTCAAGTGAGTCTACAGAAGGTCTGACATAAAACAGAGTAGGCGATTTAGGAGGATCATTCTTCCCCCGAACTCTCCATCTTCTTCAACCGCTTACTCAGCGCGGGCTGGGAAATCCCGATCAGTGAGCAGGCGATGGATTGATTGCCTTCGGCACGACGCATGGCTTCCTGAGCCAGTAAGTCTGAGACTTCTGACATTTGTGGCAAAGGTTCATCCAGATTGAAGACATTTCGAGTGGTCGTTTCGGTGGCTGAAATGGTCGGCATTGTTCCGTCGCTGGTGGCGTCGATGGCTTTTTTGAAGGCGTTCATCGAGAGCATTCGGGATTTGTGCAGGCTCATGGCGTCAAAGGCCATGGCGCGGAGTTCCCTCACATTGCCGGGGAAGTTGTAGTTCTTCAGTAACACCAGCAGTTCTTTGGGGATGCTGGGTTTGTTCTTTTCCAGTTCGTTCGCCGCTTCGTTGAGAAAGTGTTCAAGCAGTAACGGGATGTCGTCCTGGCGTTGGCGCAGCGCCGGGATTTCTACATGGTGGGTTCGCAATCGGTAGTAGAGGTCTTTGCGGAATTCGCCGTTGGCTTGTTTGTCGGTGAGGTTTTGATGGGTGGCGACCACTATGCGGGCGGACAGCGTTTTCGGTTTGTCGCTGCCCAGCGGGAAGTAATCGCCTTCCTGCAACAGTCTGAGCAGTTTGACCTGGGAGGCCATGCTTAGATCGCCGATTTCGTCGAGAAACAGGGTGCCGCCAGCGGCTTGTTCAATTAGGCCGGGGCGTGCGCGATCCGCGCCGGTAAAAGCGCCTTTCTGATGTCCAAACAAGGTGTCTGAGAAGACGTTGTCGTCGAGCCCGGCCACATTGACGGTAATCAGTGGGCCGGTTTGTTTGCTGAGTGCGTGGGCGGCTTTGGCAAACAGTTCTTTACCGACACCACTTTCACCGGTGATCAATAACGGTTGTTGGCTGGCGGCGATGGATTCGAGATATTGAAACACCGAGCGCATGCCTTGATCGGCGGTGATGATGTTCTCAAAAACCTCCGGGTTCTCAAGGGTGTTGTTGAGTACCCGTTTGCTGAGTTCCTGATTCTCGTGTTTCAGCTCTAAGACTTGAATCGCACGATTAATGCCTTCCACCAAACGGTCTTCCTCGGTGGTTTTGACGAAGTAATCAAAGGCTCCGAGATGAAGGCAATCCACCGCTGTTTTCACCTGATTTAAGCCGCTTAAAATGATCACGCTGATTTCCGGGTATTGCTCGGTGATCTGTTCCAGCAGCTGATCGCCAGAGAGATGGGGCATGGTGAGATCAAGAATCACCAGGCCGATGTGTTCCCGTTTAAGAATGTCCATGACCATACGGCTGTCTTCACATCGGTGAAGGTTATTAATACCGCTACGACGTTCCAACATCATGCTCAGACTCCGAAGAAACGGGGCTTCGTCGTCTACCAGCAATACGCCAAAGGAAGGAAAGGTGTTCTTGGTCATGGTGTGTTAACTGCCTGTTGGGCTATTTAAAGTTTAATTAACGAATACGTTATTCAATGGGTAAGGATAGAGTAACGGTGGTGCCTTGGTCGCTTTTTGAGTTGAAGGTTAACGTACCTCCGTGTTCCCGAACAATCCCGGACGAGACGGAAAGCCCCAAACCCGTGCCGCCGGTTTCCCGTTTGGTGGTAAAAAACGGATCACTCAAGGACGAGAGGTTCTCGGGCGGGATGCCACAGCCCTGATCGATTACTTTTAACACCAGTTGTTGGGTACTTTCCCGGTAATAGGTTTTAAGTTCAATCTTCTGGGATTTGTCTTCCAACGCCTGACAGGCATTCACCAGCAAGTTAATAATGACCTGCTCGACACGTTGAGCATTGCCTTTAAAGGTCGGTAGGTTGTTACCCAGTTCAGCATGAAAGCTCTCAGTGGATTTGCGCAGGGTATTATCCACCAATCGTATAGCGGCGGTGGTAATGGTGTTTAAGTCCACTTCCTCTTTGATGGTGGAGGTGTCTTGTCGTGAGAAGTCGCCCAGATCATCAACAATGCGTTTGATGCGCTCCACGCCAGCGAACATTTCATCGAGCATGGCCGGTATTTCTTCTCGCATTCGTGAATAACTTAGGCCGCCTAACTCAAAGTCACCATGAGTTTGGTAGTGCTCTTCCAGTACGGTGAGGGCGTCCTGATAGGAATCCCGAAGGATCGGAATGTTGAGCATTAACAGGCCACAGGGGTTGTTAATCTCATGCGCCACGCCGGAGACCAAAATACCTAACGAGGTCATTTTATCGGCCTGAATGAGTTGTTGTTGGCGCAGTTCCAGTTCTTTACTGCGGCGTTCCACTTCTCTGGCTAGGGCGCGGTTCCAAAAAACAATAGCGAGAATAACGAGTGAGATGACGATGGCGGCGGTGACGAATTTACGCCACGGGAATTTTTTCTCCTCCAATGGCCCCAGCCACTTATCGTAGATCTCCTGATAGCGTCCGGTGTTTTTGAGAATGGCTAAGCCTTCGCTGAATTGGGCCAGTAAGGATTCATTGCCCTTTTTTACTGCGTATCCGTATTTTTGCGCTTCGAAGGCTTTACCGGAAAGGACGATGTCTGAAATGCCCAGCTTTTGGCTGAGGTACAAACTGGGTAGGTTAGCGACCAAGGCGTAATCGTGTTTGCCGGAGGCCAATAACCGAATGGCATCGGCGTGAGTATCTACCAATACTAATTCTGCGCCGATGTTGTGATCCAACAAATAGTCGTGCATTACCCCTTGGCGTTGCACCACCACCGACTTGCCTTTGAGGTCGGAAATATCATCAATTACCGGGTTGCCTTTACGAGTAAAAATGGACTGGTGAACATAGGCGTGCGCCGGTGAGAAGGTGTATTTCTGGGCGCGCTCGTCGGTGTAGGAAATGCCTTGCAGAATATCGACATCGCCAGTTTCCAGCGCTTGGCGCATAGCGCCCCAGTCGCCTAACTGAAAGTTCACCTTGATGCCCATGACTTCGGCAATGGCTTGAGTCAGTTCGACGTTATAACCCGCAGGGTTGCCATCGGGGTCGAGAAACTCATAGGGCGGGTAATTGAGATCACCGCCCACCTGAATCACTCGATTTGGGTCTTGCAGATTGGCGTGTGCGATCCCGGAAACCGTGTACATAGCCATAAGGACAGCGCAGAAACGCAACTTCGAAAAAATCCGTTCAGCAAATCTCCGCCATACAATTGTCTGAAGCGAAACCTTAGTCATGGCTAGCGATGCTCTTAGGCGTCTGACTAGTCTTAGGGTTTTGACAGCTTTTAGGGTTTTGACTGCTAATAGAGACTTCAAAGCGGGCTTGTAGGGTTTGCCATAGTTTCTCCGAGCTTGGGGAAAGCGCGCGATCACAGCGATACAACCAGATATCCAACGGCGCCTGCCAGGTGTCATCGCCACAAATCATTAAATGGCCTTGTTCGAGTTCTCGCTTCACTGAATAGGCCGGCACCCAGGCGATCCCTAAGCCTTGCATCGCCATCATTTTGAGGCTGTCGGCCATCGGCGATTCAAAGGTCTTCTTTAACGAGGTGGTGTGTTGGCTTAGCAGCCGTTTGACTTGTCGCCCGAGAAAGATGTCTTCGGGATAGGCGAGATAGGGAAGTGCTTCGGCGAGCGCAGAACCCTCAGAGTCGTTTGCTTGCTTTAAGCTGTTTAGTGAATAGAGAGGCTGGCCGTTGTCGTTGGGAATGGATACCGGAACCAGAGATTCGGTTGCGAGCGTAAAGCCAGTGAAGCGATCCGATTCCACATGTTGCCCGCCATACGCGATCAGAAAATCACAGATGCCGTTCTTCAATGCCTGAAAACTGTCATCGACATTAGCGACCAGTTGTCGCGTATGGGTGTTACTCAATTCCGCTTGTAAGGACTGAATAAAACTGGGGAAGAAGGATAACGACAAAGTGTGCGACACCGCAAAATCCACCACTTGATGTCGCGCTGCTAGGGCTTGGATATGCTCGATGCTGGATTTGAGTTGATCCAGGGTGTTGCTGGCGGTGATCTTAAATAACTGGCCTTCGGCGGTGAGTTGAATCGGGGTGTGATTACGATCCACCAAGTGGCAACCGACGGCGGTTTCTAAGGCTCGAATTCGTCGACTAAAGGCGGGTTGGGTGACGTGCCTTGCTTCTGCGGCTTTGGAAAAACTTTGAGTTGCCGCCAGAGAGAGAAAGTCTTCCAGCCATTTAGTTTCGATGTTCATGGTCTTATTTACTGCTCGATTGTTTTTGTTATGACAATTCAATTCTAAACCAAATTCCTACACTGCCTATCAATTCTTAAGCGTATGCATTTAAAGAATAGCTTATGTTGTTTGAGTATGAGGTTTCTATCGTATTGATTTTATTGGACTTAATTGGTGATGTGAGAAGGCTATGCGTTTTACGTATGGTGAGTGTTGTTTTGGCATTGGTAGCCATGAAGCGAGGTTTTTATGTTGAGAGCTATTCGTTAACCCGCAGAGTAGATCTCAAGATGAACAATCGATTCAACACTCCCCTGAACTCCGACAGAAAAATCAACATGCGCCATCCCGTGGGTGGCAAGATGTATGACAAGGTATGCGACAAAGTGGGCATATTAGGTGGTATGGGGCCGCTGGCTACGGTGGACTTCATTCAAAAAATCATCTCCAAGACGCCGGCACAAAGTGATCAGGATCATATTCCGCTGTTGATTCATTCGGTTCCGCAGATTCCCGATCGAACGGCTTGTCTGATGGAGGGGGCTGCATCGCCATTGCCAGCCTTAAAAATGGGCTTGGATACCTTGGTGCAAGGAGGGGCGGGCTGTATCGCAATTCCCTGCAACACCGCCCATTACTGGCATGAGGCCTTAGCCAAAGAAACTCACATCCAGTTATTGCACATTGCTAAGGTCTGCGCCGAGCGCATTGCCCAAGATTCGGCTGTCCGTTGGGTGGGGGAGCGTCGGGTTGGTCTGTTAGCCACCGATGGAACGCTAAAAGCAGGATTCTATGAACGGGAGCTCGCGTCGTTTGGACTAGCCTGTACGTTGCCAGCGAATAAAGATCAGATGTCGGTGATGGAAGGCATCTATCTGGTTAAATCCGGCAAGGTCAACGAAGGCGCAGCGCTCTTGGAATTGGCGATGCAAAAACTGTTGGATAACGGCGCGGAGCGGGTGATCTTAGGGTGTACCGAGATTCCATTGGCGTTGGAGTCGATCCATTCGCCGTTATTGCCGTTGGCGGTGGATGCCACCGGCGCACTGGCGGATGCTTGTGTGGCTTGGTATTTGAATAGGAATGAGCGCTTGGTAGCGTAGTTATTTCCCTAGTAACAGTTAACCTTGTTCGTCCCTTTTTGGCGCTTCTTCGAAGCGCCTTTTTTATGCCCGTCTGTTTGGTTTTTTCTGTATCGTTTCCTGTGTCTTTGCTGTCTTACGTCTTCTTTTTTATCTACCCGAAAACGCGTTCTCAAAGGGGTATAACCTGGAGAAAGGTTATAACTTGTGTGGTTATAAGCTAACCCATTGAATTTAATTAATAAATCAAGTTTCTATGTCTGGTTTGGCTTCACTTTTCGCCCGTAGGTTATACCCCTTTGGACTCGAAAGTTCTCTTCCGGTGATCAATAAAACTCCTTTTAAAACAGTCTATTAAAGCGATTTTTTGTGTTTGGCATTCATATTGCGATTGTTATGGACGGTTTGACTGTTCTCAACAGACAAATAGACAGCAGGCCGAAGCACAACAGCGGTTAATGCCCTTGGTTGATAAAAAATAACGATTAGGTGCCGAGTGATGAGTACGACATACGCGATGAACATGACATCTCCCTTCCGTAAGGAAAAAGATTTGCTGGGTGAAGCCCAGGTGCCAGGGGAGGCGTATTACGGTATTCAAACCCATCGTGCGACGCAGAACTTCGATTTGAGTGGGGTGCCACTCAGTCACTTTCCTCAGTTGGTTCGTGCTTTAGCCATGGTGAAGCTGGCGGCGGCGAGAGCCAATAATCAGTTAGGCCTGTTGGCTGAGTCCAAGACCAAGGCCATTGAAGCGGCAGTTGCCAAGTTGTTGGAGGGCTATTGCCACGATCAGTTTGTGGTCGACATGGTGCAAGGCGGCGCAGGAACCTCGACCAATATGAACGCCAATGAAGTCATCGCTAATATCGCGTTGGAACACTTGGGTCATCCAAAAGGGGACTACCAACACTTGCATCCAAACAATGATGTGAACATGTCCCAATCCACTAATGATGCCTATCCCACCGCCGTTCGTTTGTCGATTCTGTTGAGTCATGGCGATCTGGTCAATGCCTTAGCCTCGTTACAGCAAGCCTTTTTGAAGAAAGCTGACGAGTTCAAACACATTTTGAAAATGGGCCGTACCCAGTTGCAGGATGCGGTGCCAATGACCTTGGGTCAGGAATTCAATTCCTTCGCTACCACGTTGGGTGAAGACATTGATCGTGTGGCGGGCTTAACCGAGCTGTTGAAAGAAGTGAATCTCGGCGGCACCGCCATTGGCACCGGAATCAACACCGACCCGGAATACGCCAAGTTGGCGGTTGATCAGTTGTCTGAAATCAGTGGTATCCAATTCAAGTCGGCGTCGGATTTAGTAGAAGCCAGTTCTGACATGGGCGCGTTTGTGTTGTTCTCGTCGATGCTGAAACGCTTGGCGGTGAAGCTTTCCAAAATTTCCAACGATTTACGCTTATTGAGCATGGGGCCACGTTGTGGCCTGAGCGAAATTAATCTGCCTGCGCAACAGCCGGGCAGTTCGATCATGCCGGGCAAGATTAACCCGGTCATTCCAGAAGCGGTCAATCAGGTGGCTTATCAGGTCATCGGCAATGACTTGGCGGTAACCATGGCGGCGGAAGCAGGGCAATTGCAGTTGAATGCGATGGAGCCGTTGATTGCCTACAACGTGCTGGAATCCATCCGCATGTTATCCCGTGCTATGCACATGCTCGAAACCCGCTGTGTCTCCGGCATTACCGCCAACGAAGAGCATTGCAAGAACATGGTCGATCAGAGCATCGGCAGTATCACCGCAGTGAGCCCGTACATCGGCTATGAAAACGCCACTCGAATTGCAAAAGAAGCCTTGGCCAGTGGTCGGGGTGTACTGGAACTGATTCGTGAAGAAGAGCTGATTCAGCCAGACGTGCTGGATGAGATTTTAAAACCCGAAAACATGATCAGACCTCAGCGCTGGTTGCGCTGAGACTGATCTTTCTGCAACCAACCCACTACAACAACTATAGGGTGATGTTATGCAACCATCATTGACTAATGAAAGTAACAAGGGAATTTGGGGCCAAATGGCCTTATGGAAAAAGATCCTGATTGGGATGACGCTTGGTATCCTGGTCGGTGCCATTTTTGGCCACGATGCGGAAGTGTTAAAACCCATCGGTACCCTGTTTATTCACGCGATCAAGATGTTGATTGTTCCCTTGGTTTTCTGCTCGTTGATTGTGGGCGTGACCTCCATGCAGGACACCCGAAAGATGGGCCGGATTGGTTTGAAGTCGGTGTTCATTTACCTAGGCACTACCGCTGTGGCAATCACCATTGGTATGGTGCTAGCGACGGTATTAACGCCGGGAGATGGCCTTAACATGGTCGCCAGTGCTGCAGCCGATGAAGGCAAGAGTGCCCCATCGCTGGTGGATACCATCATTAACCTGGTGCCTAAAAACCCGGTAGACGCACTGGCTGCGGGTAACATTCTGCAAATCATCGTGTTTGCTTTGGGCCTCGGTATTTCTTTTAACTTGGTCGGTGAAAAAGCCAAGCCAGCAGTCGCTGTGTTTGAGAGCTTGGCGGAAGCCATGTACAAGCTGACTGAAATCGTTATGAAGTTCGCACCTTACGGTATCTTCGGTCTGATGGCGTGGGTATCTGGTAAGTACGGTTTGGACATTCTCATGCCGTTGATCAAAGTGATTGCCGTGGCCTACATCGGCAGCATCATTCATGTGGTGTTTGTGTACAGTGGCATCATCAGTGTGTTCGCACGATTGAATCCGATTCGTTATTTGAAAGCCTTGGTTAACCCGGCGGCGGTTGCATTCACCACCACAAGCAGCTCAGGTACTTTGCCTGCGACCATCAAATGCGCTCGTGAAGAAATGGGCGTATCCAAAGGCATCTCCAGTTTTGTTCTTCCGTTAGGTGCGACCATCAATATGGATGGTACGGCTCTGTATCAAGGTGTGACGGCATTGTTTGTGGCTCAGGCGTTTGGTGTGGATCTAGGCATGGCGGAATACGTCACCATCATTCTTACTGCGACTTTGGCGTCGATTGGTACCGCAGGTGTACCGGGTGCTGGCTTGATCATGTTGTCTTTGGTCTTAACTACCGTTGGTTTGCCGATGGAAGGTTTGGCGATCATTGCCGGTATCGACCGAATTCTTGATATGGCGCGCACCAGTGTCAACGTCTGTGGCGACTTGATGGTGTCTGTATTGGTTGGCAAGAGTGAGAACGAGTTAGATACCGCTGTATACAACAAAGAAGCGACGGCTACCCCAGAGTTTCAAGTTCAGGGTCATCAGTCTTCGTATTCAAACGCTGACGCCAGTTAACTCCTCTTAAGAATACGGTTGTTCGATCCCCGTTGAGTGACCGTTTGCTGCGCCTGCAATGGGCGCGGCGTTTTAAGCCGTCGTAAGAAAAAACAGTCGTAAGAAAAATAACATTCCCAATCATTCAATGAATAACATTCATTAGGAGAAGTAGTAGATGCTAGATGATTCAGATCCGGTCGAAACGCGCGAGTGGTT
The DNA here is from genome assembly GCF_042646085.1 of Litoribrevibacter euphylliae. Lineage (NCBI taxonomy): Bacteria > Pseudomonadati > Pseudomonadota > Gammaproteobacteria > Oceanospirillales > Oceanospirillaceae > Litoribrevibacter > Litoribrevibacter euphylliae. Next base: position 391,063 of record NZ_JBHRSZ010000007.1, read on the forward strand.
AGATTCCTTAGAGTCGGTTATGGAAACTCAGGGCATCAATCGCTCGAGTTATCTGCTTACCCGATTGTCTGAGCGTGCAACGCGCGAAGGCACCCAGTTACCGTATTCCATCACCACACCGTATCGAAATACCATTCCTGTCAGCAAAGAAGCGCCGATGCCAGGCGATTTATTTATGGAACGACGCATTCGTTCTTTGATTCGCTGGAATGCCTTGGCGATGGTGATTCGAGCGAATCAGCGACCGGGTGATCTGGGCGGACACATCTCGACCTTCTCCTCCATTGCGACCTTGTACGATGTGGGCTTTAACTACTTCTTCCATGCCGGTGATGAAACCCGTGATGCCGATTTGGTGTATATCCAGGGGCATACGGCGCCGGGTATCTATGCGCGTTCCTTCCTCGAAGGACGGATCAGTGAAGAACAAATGGATAACTTCCGCAGTGAAGTGGATGGCAATGGCTTGTCGTCTTATCCACACCCTTGGTTGATGCCGGATTACTGGCAGTTCCCGACCGTTTCCATGGGCTTGGGGCCGTTACAGGCCATTTATCAGGCGCACGTGATGAAATACATGGAAAGCCGCGAACTGACCAATACCTCGGATCGTAAAGTGTGGTGTTTCGTTGGTGATGGCGAGACGGATGAGCCGGAAACCTTGGGCTCCATTGCCTTGGCCGGTCGTGAAAAACTCGACAACCTTATTTTCGTGGTGAACTGTAATTTACAGCGCCTCGATGGCCCGGTACGTGGTAACGGCAAGATCATTCAGGAACTGGAAGGCGTCTTCCGTGGTGCTGGCTGGAACGTCATTAAAGTGGTGTGGGGTCGCCGTTGGGACCCGCTGTTCGAGCAAGACAAAAACGGCGCCATGCAAAAAGCGATGGACGTCGTGGTCGATGGCGAATTGCAGAACCTCAAGAGCAATGGCCCGGACTATATTCGTAAACACTTCTTCGGCAGTGATCCAGCACTAGCTAAGTTGACCGAAGGCTTAACCGATGAAGACATCGCGCAATTGAATCGCGGTGGTCACGATCCGTACAAAGTCTATGCCGCGTATCAAGCCGCGACCAAACACAAAGGCCAGCCAACGGTTATTCTGGCGCACACAATTAAGGGTTATGGCTTTGGTTCGGCCGGTGAAGCGCAAAACACCACCCATTCTTTGAAGAAGCTGGATCAGGACACGCTCAAGTCGTTCCGTAACCGTTTTGGTATTCCGTTAAGCGATGAGCAACTGAAAGACGTGCCTTACTATCGTCCGGCGGAAGACAGTCCGGAAATGCTGTACATGAATAAACGCCGACAACAGTTGGGTGGCTTCTATCCAAGTCGTCGTGCCAAAAGCCAGCCGTTAACTGTGCCTGAGCTGGATGTTTTTGAAGGCCAATTGAAAGGCTCGGGTGAACGTGAAATTTCCACCACTATGGCATTTGTGCGTTTGTTGTCGTCGCTTACCAAAGACAAGCGAATCGGTAAACGGATAGTGCCGATTGTGCCGGATGAAGCTCGTACTTTCGGGATGGAAGGGATGTTCCGCCAGCTCGGTATTTATACCGCCGAAGGTCAAAAATACGTGCCGCACGACCGCGATCAGATGATGTACTACCGAGAGGACAAGCAAGGCCAGATCCTCGAAGAGGGCATCAACGAAGCCGGTGCAATGTCGGCTTGGGCGGCGTGTGCTACCTCCTACAGCACCCATGATTATCCATTAGTGCCGTTCTATATCTTCTATTCGATGTTCGGTTTCCAACGCGTGGGCGATTTGGCCTGGGCGGCCGGTGACATGCAGGCGCGTGGTTTCCTAATGGGCGGCACCGCCGGACGCACCACGCTGAATGGCGAAGGGTTACAGCACCAGGACGGCCACAGTCATATTCTGGCGGGCACGGTTCCAAACTGTGTGGCCTATGACCCGGCTTACGCTTACGAGTTGGCGGTGATCATTCAGGACGGCTTGCGCCGTATGTACGGTGAGAACGAAAACGTCTTTTATTACCTCACCATTATGAATGAAAACTATCGTCAGCCGGAAATGCCGGAAGGCGTTGAAGACGGCATCATCAAAGGCATGTATCTATTTGAGTCTGTGGAAGCGGACGCCGGAGACAAAGGCAAAGATGCATCCGGTTTAAGAGTGCAACTGCTCGGTTCAGGGGCGATTTTGAATGAAGTTCGTGCCGCCGCGCAGTTACTGAAAGATGACTTTGGCATCAGTTCAGATGTGTGGAGTGTCACCAGCTTTAATGAACTGGCTCGCGATGGTCAGCACGTTCGACGTTGGAACCTGCTGCACTTGGATGAAGCACCTAAAGAAGCCTTTGTAACTTCGTGCTTGAAAGATCAACAAGGGCCGGTGATTGCCTCCAGCGATTACATCAAACTCTATGGTGAGCAGATTCGCGCCTATGTGCCGACCGACTTTACGGTGTTGGGCACCGATGGTTTTGGCCGAAGCGATACTCGTCAGAAGTTGCGTCGTTTCTTCGAAGTGGATCGTCATTACGTGGCGGTTGCTGCGTTGGAAGCGCTGGCCAATCGCAATGAGATCGACAAGTCGGTGGTGCTGGACGCCATGCGTAAATACGACATTGACCGAAACTTACCAAACCCGGCTCGCCGTTAAGGCAGCGTGATCAATATAAGGAGCTTGATATGAGTAGTGTTGAACTCAGAGTCCCTGGCATTGGTGGCGGCGCCGATGTTGAGGTCATTGAAATCAGTGTGGCAGTGGGCGATCGAATTGAGGTCGAAGATGCGGTGATTGTGTTGGAAACCGATAAGGCCACGATGGAAATCCCTGCCACGGATGCAGGTGTCGTCATGAATATGAATTTGGCGGTGGGGGACAAAGTTTCCGAAGGTGATTTGATCCTCACCTTGGACGTGGAAGCCGATGCGAGTGCTGGTGGCGATTCTCAGTCTGGCGTTTCAGAGCCTGTGGTTGATCAGAAGGAAGAAGCCCCAGTCGTTACTGATACTTCGTCATCATCTTCGAACATGACGGTACGTGTTCCGGATTTGGGTGGTGCGGCTAAGGTCAGTGTCATTGAAGTGTCTGTGTCAGAAGGCGATGCGGTGACGGAAGAAGACTTCCTGATCGTGGTGGAAACCGATAAGGCGTCGATGGAAATTCCGTCGCCATCGGCAGGAACCATCGCCAAATTGTTTGCCAAAGTCGGTGACGAGCTGAACGAAGGCGACCCGATTGCCGAGTTAACTGGTGTGGGTGGTGTTGCTGAATCCGCTTCTGTTAAAGACGCGAACAGTGAACCTCATGTTGAAGCCTCCGCATCAGAAAAATCTGCTCCGGTTTCTCAACAGACAATGATTCAACAGACGGTTGCATCAACGGATACGCCATCGCTGACCACAGCTGTAGCTGAGAAAGCGGCCTCTGAGTTGAATCAGTCGTCGGGCAAAGTTCATGCAGGCCCGGCGGCGCGTAAGATTGCTCGTGAACTGGGTGTCGATTTGACCTTGGTAAAAGGCTCTGGGCCAAAACAACGCATTGTCAAAGACGACGTTCAGGCGTTCGTAAAAGCTCAGATGCAGAAAGCGCAAAGCGGCGCTTCGAATGTGGTTGCTGGTTCCGGTATTCCTGCGATCAAGTTACCAGACTTTAGTCAGTTCGGTGCGGTCGAACGCCAACCCATGAGCCGTATCCATAAGATTACCGCTGCGAACATGTCTGCCAATTGGTTGAACATTCCGCATGTGACTCAGTTTGATGAGGCGGACATCACCGAATTGGAAGCCTTTAGAAAACAACAGAAGAAAGTGGCGGAGTTACGTAACGTCAAACTGACGCCGTTACCGTTCATTCTGAAAGCCTGTGCATATGCCTTGGCGCAATACCCTCAGTTCAATGTGTCGCTCGATATGGACAAAGAGGAATTAATTCAGAAATCCTACATCCATATTGGGTTTGCGGTGGATACGCCAGACGGACTGGTGGTGCCAGTGATTCGGGATGTGGATCAAAAGGGCATCTGGCAGTTAGCCGAAGAGTGCATGGCGCTAGCCAAGAAAGCCAAAGATAAGAAACTGCTGCCGTCTGATATGCAGGGCGGTTGTTTTACCATTTCCAGTTTGGGCAGTGTTGGAGGAACAGCCTTCACTCCCATCGTAAACGCACCTGAAGTCGCAATTTTAGGGGTATCTAAAGCTGCGATGAAGCCGGTTTACGATGGCGAAGGTTTTGTTCCTCGCTTAATGTTGCCGTTGTCACTGTCTTACGACCATCGGGCCGTAAACGGTGCCGACGGCGCTCGATTTACCTCACTGTTAAGTGAGTTGCTGGGTGACATTCGTAACCTGGTTTTATAGTTCTTCCCTTGGTTATGCGTCTGGGGATAGCCGGCGCATAACTTTTTTTGATCTGCTATCTTCCTTCGTTTGAGCCTGCATTTTTAGATGCGGGCTTTTCTTTATCTTCAAACCTGAAATCCTGGCTACTGGCCGCTTTGCTGATTCCAGACAAAATTAGGGTGAAACGCCTAATTTATCATTCCAACATGATTAGTTACTTTTCTTGATCTGCGTCTCGTGTTAGAGTAATTACTCTAATTTGGATGATTAGCATAAAGCTAGCGCAGTATCACGGGTTTTTGGAATGCTAAAAGGGTTAAAGAACATGTTATTTTCTCTTCAAGTGAAAGGTTATCGTGGTGTGATGAACGCACTGAAAGTGGCGGCAAAAGTACTTCCAATGCCTAAGCCGACGTTATTCAGTGGTCCTGGCTCATCATTGGAATTGTGTGAAGCCATTGCTCAAATGGGGACGCAGAACGTTCTGATCGTAACGGACGAAGTGCTTCATAAATTGGGCATCTTGGACAACATCAAAAAATCCCTCGAAGAGAACGGCATTAACTTCGTCGTTTACGACGGCATTCTTCCTGACCCAACCTATGATCAAGTCGAAACAGGCTTGGCGATGTACAAAGAGAATGGCTGTGAAGCGATTCTGGCTGTCGGCGGTGGTTCGCCAATCGATGCGGCGAAAGTGATCGCAGCACGTGTGACTAACGATCGTCCGATTAAGAAGTTGTCTGGTTTCTTCAAAGTGTGGAAAGCGCCAGCACCTTTCTTTGCTATTCCAACAACTGCAGGTACCGGTTCTGAAGTGACCATTGCTGCGGTGGTATCTGATCCGGTGACACACCAGAAAACGCCATTAATGGACCCGAAATTGGTGCCTATGATGGCGTCTTTGGATGCGTCTTTGATGACGGGGCTTCCACCTCATGTAACCTCTGCTACTGGCATGGACGCGCTGACTCACGCCGTTGAGGCCTACATCTCGATGAACGCTAGCCCGGACACCGACAGCTATGCGGTGGCCGCGACGCGCCTGATCATGCAGAACCTTGAGAAAGTGGTTGAGAAGGGTGATGACATCGAAGCTCGTCAAAACATGGCATTGGCTTCTTACTATGCGGGCTTGGCGTTCACCAAAGCAAGCCTTGGTTATGTGCATGCGATCTCTCACAACTTCGGTGCTAAATACGGCACGCCACACGGTTTAGGCAACGCGATTGTTCTTCCGTACGTGTTGGATTACTCCAAAGAAGCGGCGGCTGAGCGTTTAGCTAAATTGGCAGAAGTGAGCGGTTTAGCCGTAGGCGGTGAGACGGATCTGGAATTGGCTCAGAAGTTTATTGATCGTATTCGTGAAATGAACAACAAGTTTGGTATTCCTGCTCATCTGGAAGCGCTGAAGAAAGACGACATTCCAGCGATTGCGAAATTGGCACTGAAAGAAGCGCATTTAAACTACCCTGTGCCGCGTTATATGGATCAACCAACCTGTGAGCAGTTTATCCGTCAGATGTTGGCGTAAGTTTTAGTACGAGTTCTGAAGGGCGTATCTTAGGATCACGCCCTTTTTTTATGCCTGGAAAATAAGAAAAATGAACCGTTTTGGGGCGCCGCTCATCTTGGATTTCCATCCGCTGATCTTGGCTGTAGCAGGCAATGAGAGCAGGTTCACACCAAACCGCTAAAATTAACCTAATAGGTCAATGTTTATACAATACGTAATCCAACTGTGTTAACGTTTGTAACTAATAATAATTCCTAACATCCATGCAAAGTGGTTTGGCCTTTTTGAAAGACATTAATCACTCCGAAGTGTGCATAGGATTGTGCTCAAATTTCGAGAAATAGAGAAACAACACTATGGAAAGTAAGACTCGATGGTCAGGTGTGGCTAGAGCAGCTTGCACCTCTGCCGTTGTCGCTGTCTCACTAATGGGAGTGACTGCGGTAAAGGCTGATTTATCAGCTACAAACGAACACACCTTCAGCTCACCAATCTACCAGTCCATTGCGACTGATAATATGTGGACGTTGTTTCAGCGTGCCGAAAAATACGATGCCGAATATTTACAAGCATTAAGTAACCATAAAGCGGCGTTTGAAAGCATTGAGCAGGCTTACGGTCGGATGCTACCAAGCATCTCACTGGACGCCAGAAAAACCCGAACCCATCAAGAGATCAAATCCAGCGATAACCAAGTTTTCGGCAGTGGATCAACTGCGTACAACTCCAAACGTTACGGTGCCAATCTGACCCAGCCATTGTTCGATTGGGAGCGCTTCTCTCAAATTGATAAAGCAAAACAGCAGCTATACAAGGCCGATGCCGAGTTGGCTCTGGCGCGCCAGGAACTCATTCTTCGAGTCGCTGAACGTTACCTGACGGTACTCGGTGCTCAAGACAATCTTGAGTTTCTTCAGAAAGAGGAAGCGGCGGTTAGAAAACAAGCCGAAGTGGCTGAAACCCGAATGAAAGCCAAGTTGGGTCGTGAAGCCGATTATCTGGAGGCCAAAGCGCGTTTGGCCAGTGTTTTTGCAGATCGCCTGGAAGCAGAAACCACCCTTGACGATGCCATTGAAGCATTGCGAGAAATCAGCGGTGCCGGTGCTGAGAAGTTTATCCCGCTGAAAGAAGAGATTGCATTGCAACAACCGACACCGGCGATTGTGGGTGACTGGTTGGATTCTTCAATGAAAGGCAACCTGCGGATTCAGCTTCAATATCGTGCTATGGAAGAAGCAAGAGAAGAGATTGAGCGTCAGCAGGCCGGCCATTATCCAACCCTACAGCTAGTGGGTGGTTGGAATCGTGAGGACGTTGACGGTTCTTTGTTCGGTGGCGGCAGTGATGTTGAAACCGGTGAAATTTCATTGCAGTTGCAAGTGCCGCTGTTTGAAGGTGGTCAGGTCAGTTCCAGAAAGCGTCAGGCGACCGAACTGTATCACGTAGAAATTGATCGTCTGCATCAGGAAAAACGGGCGGTGACGCGTGAAACACGTCTATCTTTCCAGCAATTAAATACATCAATCAGTCGCGTCGAATCCTTGAAGCAAGCAATGGATGCGCAAGAAGTGTTGGTGGTTACCAAACGTAAAGGTTATCCACGTCTGTACACCAGTATGGACGTGCTGGATGCAGAGCGGGATCTGTATTCTGCTAAGCGCGATTGGGCAAGGGCACGATACGATTATTTGCTGGCAGATCTTAGATTGAAAGCAGCGGCGGGCAGTCTGCAAGCCGGTGATTTAGAACAGATGAATCAACTGTTCAATTAACAGAATGTTGGCTGGGTTTGTTGGGGAACGAATCTGGCCGATGCAGAAACAGCCTTAGAGCGGTTTCTGCCACACCAATAATGACAGCCAAAAGTAGACTGGCTAACAAGCTACCAGCGCAGTAGCTTTTCTGGTCTCGGAGGAGGGGGTTCTCATGGCTAAGAATAAAAAGCAGTCTAAGAAGATTGCTAGCAAGTCTGTTGACTTAAAAAACGACATTGATTTAAACCTGGATCAGCAAGACGACGCGGGTAAACAGCGACGAAAACGGGTTCAACTGGAAGCGTTGGAGCCCAGGATTCTATTATCTGCGGATCTCGGTATACCAATGCCGTTAGATGACGACACAGGGCAGTATGTAGCCCCGGAAGAGTTGATCATCGAAACCGACGTCCAATTGCCCGAAGACGATTCTCGGTTGATTATTGAGGATCTGGATCAAGACATTGTGGTGCCGGAATCGATTTCGAGTTTGGTGGATCAGTCTTTTGATGATGCTCAGGCCTTCACCAGTACACAAGATACTCCGCCATCTGAGTCTGATACTCAACAAGCTAATTCCTCCGATGATTCCATAACTGAAGACTCCGCTCAAAATTCCCCAGATATTCCCCCGCAAGCCGCAACTCAAACCCCCGATGAGTTACTTCAACAACAGTTAGCCTACCAGTTAATACAACAATCTGCGGCCTCCCCAGCAGCGGATGCTTCATCTGTTCCCCCGCAGGTGATCGTGGTCGATAGCTCTGTAGAAGATTACGTTGACCTGATTAAAAACGCGCTGTTGTCGATGGGCTTTGACTCTGCAGCTGCCACTGTTCCCACCCCCGAAGCAGGCAGCACAGAGAACGCAGCGTTCAGCGAGTCCGATTGGAGCGCTTTTGAACATCACTTTGATGCCACACCACAGCAGAGCTTTGCCATTCAAGGGCAAGCGGTCAGTGTTCATGTAATTGGTGGAGAGCAGGATGGCCTCGATCAGTTGAGCGATATTCTGGCCAGCTATGAAGGTTTGGCGGCTGTTCACCTCTTATCTCACGGTAAGGCAGGACAATTGCGTCTTGGTAATACCAATGTCTCGACCTCCGAGCTGAATCGTCGTCAAAGCCAAGTGAAGGCTTGGGGTGAATCATTGACCGATCAGGGCGATATTTACCTATACGGTTGTGACGTGGCTAATGGGGCATCAGGCATCGAATTTGTTGATGCTCTGGCGTCGCTGACCTCAGCGGATGTGGCTGCTTCTAACGATTTAACCGGTGCCGATGGTGACTGGGCGTTGGAGTATCAAACCGGCTCCACCGAGCATCAATTAGATCAGCGTCAGTTGGCGGCGTATCTCCATAACTTGGATGCAACCACTGATATTTCATCGGCGATCACTGCGTTATCCAGTTTGGTTAATAACATCCCCAGTGACTTAGCTTTGTTGGGCGACAGTTTTGGTGGTTCTGTTGACTTGAGCGCGATGAGCTCCGAGGTACAGGATTTGTTCACCTCTGGCCTAACCGAAGCGTTAAATGGCGCGCAACTCTCAGGTTGGATTTCAGGGTTGGCGGATCAGACCGTGGGCGGTTTGGCGTCAGAGCTGCAAAGTCAGTTAAACAGTTTATTTGCGGCCGGAGAAACCCCGTTCACCGTCGTCGGTGATACTAATGCTGACGGCTTCCTTACCTTAGATTTTGATTTCGCCGTAGAGCGTGTGTTGGGGCTGACGGACGTACTGACGGATGATGCATTGGCGTCGCTCAATCAGATTTTGTCTGAAATTACCGGTGCCGACAGTGCCGGTTCGACCTTACCGGACGAAGCTAAAAAGCTGCTGGAAGACATCTTTGGGGTTGCCGCAGATTCGACCCTTGAGTTTAGTCTCAGCGAGACTCTTGAGATTTTAATGGCCGTGAAGGTGGATGCGGCCTTTAGTCTTACTTTGGGTGGAATTGATTTGTCGGATGGCACTGGCACAGGCTCGGTGCTATTGAATGTGTCCAACATGACCGCCGAAGCCGAGTTGCGGGCCAATAATCTTGGCTTTGAATTATCGGAAGTACCAAACGGTGGTACGGCCTCGCCACTGTACAGTTTTTCTGGGGGGGCATTTGTCGCTGGTATTGCTGCTTCAGCACAGTTTGCTGCCGACATTGATTTGGTGGCGACGCTGCCTGCGAACGCCTTTGACTGGTCAATCTCGGGCGACTCTTTCAATCTGAGTCTGCCGTTTGATGTATCAAACTTACCGTCAGGGATCACCACCGCGTTGGCGGATGTCTTGCCTGTTGGGCAGAACCTGTTTGATTGGATCATGCCCGTGGTGTCTTTGACGGGAACGAACGACGGTTCTGGCTTCAGTTTTGATGGTCTGAGCATGGATCTTGGGCTAACCAGTGATTTTGTCACGGATCTGTCTGCGCTTTATGGCAATTTGGATAACCAGATTGCGGATTGGGTCGGTCAACTGACTGGGACGGACTTGCCGTTCGATGTCTCACAGCTGATTGACACCATCAAAGGGTTATTACCCGACATTCCCGGCCTTTTGGAAGGGTTCTATGCGCTCAAGTACAACATTTTTGATCTAAACCATCAGAGTAATAACAGCGCTAATCATACCTTCCTAAGCGATTTGGCTGGCTGGCTGAATACTGCGAATGGCTCCAGTTTAGTGAGCTTTGATTTAGATACGGATTTGGCGGCGTTACAAACTTGGCTTGGTAACTTCTACGGCATAGATCTATCGATGTCTGCCGCTGAATTCCGTGCCAGCTTACCGAGTTACAGTCTTGAGTTTTATCGTCTCTTCGAACACGGCAAGAGTTTTGATTTTGAGGGCTGGTTTAGAGGGTTAGATGTCTCTGTTCTTGACGCTTTTGCCGTTGAGCTCGGCGCAGGATCAACGCCTGCGTCGGAATCTGAGTGGCTTTCTGCTCTGGAAACAGCACTCAATGCTCGTTTTAACATGTCGCTGGATTTCTCTGGCTTCACGGCACTGAGTGACTTGGGTGCTGATCTGAATATTTATCTGCATCGGCTCTCGGTGGAGTTCGGTGAGGGCTCCAACGGTAATGGCTTTGAGCTTCCTCAGATAGACATTAACTTTGACGCCATTGCATCGAATTTGGCATCGATCTTTGATTGGGCAAGTGTGCCAACCTCCTTGGATGAATTACGGGGCTTGACCTTCCCGCAGTTCAGTTTACCGAATCTGTCAGGTACGCCATCTTCTGGCAGTAATGGACTCAATGTAGGTGATTTGTTCGGTGGTTTGCCTTCGCTTTCCGGATTCTTCGAGTATCTGGGCAATCTGTCGATGCCGAGTTTCTCGTTACCTGGTGGCGGTTCCTCCGCTGATTCATCAGGCACAGGCAGCGGTGCAGGCTTTAACTTCAGCTTTGATAATCCGTTTGCTGGCGGTGTTTCGCTGGATGCGATCAAGAATTTCTTCGATCAGGACATTGCCTTCACTATCAATATCAACCCGGTGATTGATACGCAAGACATCGTTGATGCCAAAGCGGCTTTAACGACGTTATTTAATGATCTTAATACCAAGATCACCGACATTGAAGCCAGCTTGAGCGGGGCCGAATTAGCCACACTGGAAACGGTGAAAGCCTCGGTTGAGGATGCCATTTCTCAGACGGCTACTTTGTTATTGAATACCTTGTTGGGTGGTTTCAGTCAGGTTGATGCGCTGAAAGCGGAATTCGATCAACTGGTGTCTGACTATACGTCGCCAATTACCGACATTATTGGTGAGGCAGATCCATCAACGGCTTTGGCGGAGATGGATAGCTTTATGTCGGGGGTGAATACCGACATCAGTGATCTGGTAAGTGAATATGCATCTCAGGCGAGCGATGTTGTTCAGGCCTTGTTTGATCTGATTGAAGGTCAATCGGAAGGTATCTTCTCTCAGTTGCAAGGCATTGATTTTCCAACCTTGCCTGATCTCTCGGATCTTGATTTAGGGCCATTGGAAGAGGGTCTGCGAGTGGTGGCTGAGCTGCTGCTTAATATGGATGTGAATCTGAATTTTGCCAAAATCTTTGATGGGGATGCCACCACCGATGGTTTCTCGACTGAGCTGCATGAGTTAGAGATCCATGCTCAAGTGGAAGGTCTGGATCTGAATGCCGGGCCGATTGCGCTTGAAGATGCGGCATTGCGCTTTGATTTAGTCCGAGCCGATGGCTTTACCCAAGTAGGCTTTGGCACGGATTTACCGTTCGATTTGTCCGCCTTGGATATCAGTGGCTTTGATTTGTCGACCTTTGGCAGTCCGGTGATTTCATTGGCTGCGGACGACCTAAGTCAAAGCCAAACCTGGGCCGCAAGTGTTGATCTACTGATCACCGATGAACTTCGAAATGCGGTGAGCAGCGCATTCAACAGTCTAACGGGCGTTAGCATTAATGGTGGCGATCCGAGCAGTTTGGGGCTGCCTGTTGATTTATCCGCGCTGGGCGATGCGGTGCCTGATTTCCTCACCGATTTTCTAACTCAGCTTGAGAGCGTCTTCGATTTCGACTTAATGAAGTCGTACGCCGACGTTTACTTCGCGGTATTGGATGTGCAAGCAGCGGCGGATGCCGACGCAGCCTACACTGGTTTACTGGCGGACACGGTTACAGCAGATACGTTGGCGAGTATTTTGGGTATTGAGCTGCCGAGCTCCTACCAAGAATTTGCCAATTACTGGACGGCGAAAGTGGGTAGCTTGCCGACCGTCACCAACTTGATGACCTTTTTACAGTCGGCGTTAGCGGAAGCCTTTGGCTACAGTGCGAATGCTGGCCCTATTGCGATTTCTGCCGATTACGATGCTGAAGCCCAAGAGCTGTTCCTGGATTTTGATTTGAACCTGGAACAAGTAATCAGTGAAAATTTTGACGATCCGGCGGACTTTGCTGCGTTATTCGCTGATCTTGAAGCTAAAATTCAGGAACTTGCAAGTTCAGGTGGCGATTCACTGGCTGCCGTCGAGAGTATTCTTGAAACCTTAGGCGTTGACCTTAACAGCTTTGATATTGGTAATGATTTCACCTTGCCGTTTGATTTGGCCCTGGATCTGAAACTGGTAGGTACTCTGGATGCCGGCGTTCGAGTCGGGATGGAGTTAGCCGATCTGCTCTCGGGGGCCATTTCGGATCTGGGCACTGACGATATCTTTATCGAGCTCAAAGAAACCAAAGCTGCTATTGCTGCCAATATCAGTGATTTGGTGGCGGAATTACCGTTTGGTCTGGCTACCAATCCGTCTGTGGTAGGTGGTGTACTGAGTGTTGCCGGTGAACTATCGGCGGCGCTTACCGGCGGTCGTGTCTACCTCAACGAGATTTTGGCTGACATTAATAATTTCGATCTCAGTTGGGACAGTGATTATAACTTTGGTCTGAGTCTGCCGTTCGATACTGCTTTTGTGGATACGTTGTTGGCCGACTTAAGTGTTGATTTGCCGGCAGGAATTACGCTGGGCGACTGGATCTTGCCGGTGTTTAGCTTCACTGGCAGCGAAACAAATGGCACCGACGTATCGTTGGATATGGGCATTACCCGTGCCTTCTGGGATACCTTGGTTGGTCTGTTTGACGATCTTGGCAATAACCTTAATGGCTATGTTGGAGATTTGTTCAACGTCGATCCGGCCGATTTACCGATCGACATCAACGACATCATGAACGCGCTGGAAGGCATTTTGCCAGACCTTCCGGGCATGCTGCAGGGGTACTTCGCGCTCAACTTTAATATCTTCGATAACGGCTTTAATGGTTTTGCCGATGACGGAGAAAATTACTTCCTCACCTTGCTGGGTGATTGGTTGTCACTCGGTGGTCAGTTTGAATTTGCGAACGACGTTCACATAGCGTCGTTGGGTAATCTTCTGAACAATCTATATGACTTACGCATCGACTTATCAACACCGCAAGCGATTGAGACTTTCCGAGGTAAGTTACCGCAATACAGTTTGGAATTATTCCGTCTGTTCAAGAGCTTTGGTTCACCAAGTGATGACAGCAGCGCGTCCGGTTTCGATTGGTCTGCGGCCGCCAGTCTGGAATGGCTCGATGGCGTTTTGGCGCTGGGGGCGAACTTTGATATTTCGGATCTGGCAATTGATGGCGATGTTTATCAGTTGGGGGCTTGGCTCAACAGTAAGTTCAGTCTTGATATTGATCTCAGTGATCTCTCTGCCGTGTCTGCGCAATTCCAGGCCGGTGATTTTGATGTGTATCTGTTGCCGTTGTTTGCTCAATCAAGCTGGGGCATTGATCTTGATTTCGACATCAGCGGTTTGCTTGGGTCTCTAAGCAACCTACTGCAGTTGCCTGACGTGGCCACTGATTTTGACAGCATCCGTAGCCAAATTTTCAGCGGCTTCGATATTAATGTACCGGACGGATTAGGCGGTAACGTCAATATTGGCAATCCGTTCAATGGCTTACCAAGCCTGAAGTCGATGTTTAATTTCCTTGGCAATCTGTCGATGCCGAGTTTCGGTGGCGCTGAATCCAGCGATTCGTCGGCCAGTAAAGGCTTCTCGCTGAGCATCAGTAATCCATTCCAGGGCAGCCTGTCGATGGATTCGTTGAAGGATTTCTTCAATCAAGACATCAACTTCACCATCGATATTAATCCGGTCATTGATACGCAGGAAATCGTCGAAGCCAAACAAGTGCTGGGGGATTTATTTGATCAGATCAATACCACCACTGCGGCATTAGAAAGCTTCCTGAGTGATGGCGGTCGGTTAGGCGAACTGGATGCCGACCTGCAATCCTTGCTGCAAAACATCGATACCATGGCTGAAGGCTGGCTGGATCAATTGAGTCAGATCTTCCTGACTACCATTACCTCCGGTTTCAGTAATCTCGATGATGTGAAAGCGGCCTTCCTGAACATAGTGACTGGCTATGTGGGACAATTCGACAGTCTCACCAATAACCTGTTGGGCTTGGATTTGGGCGCGGCGGATGTCACCAGTGAGTTGCTGAATAGTGAGGTCGGCAAGCTGGAAACGTTGTTGGATGGCGTGAGCGCTGACATGAACCAAATCGTCACCGACTTTACCTCGGGTGCCGATGATATGGTTCAGGCGGTGATCGACCTGATTGGTGAGCAAGCGGCCGGTTTGCTGGATTCGCTGGAAGACATCAATTTCCCTGAGTTACCGGATTTAAACAGCATTTCATTAGGGCCTTTGGAAGATGGCTTGCGTGTGGTCGCCGAATTGCTGTTGAACATGGACGTGTCCATCAATCTTGCGAAGATTTTTGATAATGACGCTACAACCGATGGCTTTGCTACGGACCTGCATGAGCTGGGAGCCAAGGCGCGTGTTGAAGGCTTGGATTTTGAAGTGCCGCTTGGGCCGATTACGGCGGGTATGCAGGACGCTTCGTTCAATATTGAATTCCTACGCGAAGAGGGCTCTAACTCCGCCGCTTTCGACGTGTATTTACCGTTGACGTTTGAAGTCAATGGCAGTTTTGATCTTGAAGAGTATGGTCTGCCGATTTTAAGAGTCTCAGGCACTGAGCTTCTGACTCCGGATGCAAGCTATGCTGGCAGTATTGATGTCTTACCGAACGTCACCTTCATCAATCAGTTGGTGGATTTGCTGCAAGGTCAATCGCAACCGGATGTGGGGTCGAGCTTTGATTTGGGTATCGACTTCTCCGGCATCGATCTAGGCGAAGGCTTTGATAGCATCGTTGGGCCATTGGCCGATATGGTCGATGACATGTTGAATGTCTCGACCATTCTGCAGAGTTTTGAAGATTTCTTCGATCTGTATCAGGCGTTAGATCTGTTTGCGCAAATGGCAGAAGACGGCTTTGCCGTTCCGACGGATGCAACGGAATTTGCCGAGTTTGTGGCGCTTTATGGCAGTGCCATTGTTCGAGTGAACAACGAAGCCGACCCTGCTAACAGCCTGGATATTAATAATACCGATGCCAATGAGCTTAGCAGTGCGCTCAATGGGTTTGATTTGGATGCATTAACTGAGGCCTTTGCAGATACCTTTAACGCCTTCTTTGACAGCATTCCGGAGACCTTGGAAGGCATTGCTGAAAGCATCTACAGCAGCTTTGGTAATCTGCCAACCTTGAGCAATATGCTGGCCTACAGTTCCAGCTATCTGACCTATGTGTTGGATCATTCCGATGCGCCAATCCGTATCTTTGCCAATTTCGATACTGAAACGCAAGAAATCATCTTCAGTGCACAGATCAATTACGCCGCTATTTTCGAAGGTATTTTTGATCCGGTCGAATTGTATGATGCGGTGACCGGAGCCTTGGACGGTATCACTGAAAATGCCTTGTTCCAGCAATACTTCGGCAGTGTTGATCTTGATTTACCAACCCTTGATCCGGCTTCAATTCCGGCAGAGATTCAAAACTTCCTGGATGACTTCTTCTTAGCGGCTCAACTGGAATCCGAGTTCAGCTTTGGAATTGGTTTATCCGACTTGTCCAACCTTGGTTTGGACGACGTGTTTGTCTCAGTGGATGAGTTCCAGGCAACACTGACGCTAGGCAATAACGATCTGGTGTTGGAAATCCCGCTAGGCGATGGTAACAGCTTTGGTGTGTTCAACGGTTCCTTGGATGTCACTGGTGAATTGGGGCTCGAACTGGCCAATGCCGATGCTCAAACGGGTCGAGTTACTCTCGATCAAGCCAATGCGCTGGCGTTCAACAAAGACTACAACCTGAGTCTCGATGCGACCCTGCCAATTGATGTCACCATTGGTGATATTGGCTCGCTCAGTGATTTGGGCACGCCGGTGATTTTGCTCAATGACCCAGAGTTGTTGAGTGATGAACAGCCAACACTGAACTTTGATTCCTTTGAGGTCAGTCTCGATTTTGAAATCGGCGACGGTCTTCAGGATGCCATTGTCGATGTGCTGGATAAAGCACAGCAAGGTCTGGACGGCCTGCGTGACATCATTGCCGGGATCAACATTGATATTCCGGGGACCGACTTCGAAACCGAGCTTCTGCAAAGTTTTGATGATGCCTTAGCGCAATTGAACCTCAAGGCTACGGCGGAAAATTACTTTGCGCTGTTGCAGGCGATGAGTTACGACTTTGAAACGCCTGAAGCGCTGACTTCGTTGGGTAATATCCTGAGTTTAGGCGGTGATTTTGATTTTACCGATGTGAGTCTGAGCGGCCATCTGGCGCAATTAGCAGAGAAGCTCAATTTCGATTTCGGTTTAGACATTGATGTTTCTAGCGTCGATGCCATTCAGCTGTTCAAAACTCAATTACCAAGCTATGCGTTGGAAATGTACAGCTTGGTCAGTGTCGATTTAGGCAGCTTGCCAGATTTCAACATTGCCGACTTCCTGGATGAACTGAAATACGGGTTGGGCATTGACGATGTTAATGCCACCTTGGATGACATTCGTGGTGAAGTAGAAAGCTTCCTGCGCAGCTTGCCAACGCTGCAAGGGCTGTTGAATTACCTCAGTTCGATTAAGTTACCGTCGCTGGAAGGTTCTGTTGATGCCGGGCCGTTTAGCTTCTCCGGTGGCTTTGATGCCGATACCAAAGAACTCTACTTTGATTTCTCACTGACTCCGGGTTTCACCAAGTCGCTTGATGATCTAGTGACCTTGTTTAATGAGTTTGCCGGTTCTCTTGGCGGCTCAGACATTCTGGATCAGCTGTTCGATTCGCTTGGTAGTCTGGGTGTGACTGAAGACGACTTTGCTTCTCTTGGAAATATTGAATTATTTGCCAATGCCAATATTTCACTGGGCGCGGTACTGGATTTATCGACCATCGATTTGAGGAATCCGGGGGCCATTGATACCGACAATCTTGCTTTTATCCGATTGGATGATGTGAGCTTTGATGCCGGTCTGGTGGGTGACGGTATCGACTTTACGATGGGCGATCCGTCGTCAGTAGAAATTGGTGTTGATGATGCAAGCATTGCCGTATTGGTGTCCGCTGAATTGGATGAAGATCCTGCGGCAGACTTGTCGGCGATTACCAGTGAAGGCCGTATTCTGGCCGATGAAGCCAATGCTGAAGGCGTTCGTATCAGCTTCAGTGACATTACCAGTCTGAAAGATTACCTCGATATCGTATTAAGTGGCTCGTTAGAAGCGGTATTGCCGTTGACGACCACCATTGCCGGTTTCAACGTAACCAACTATGCGGCGCCGACCTTACGTTTCACAGATGACAATGTCTTTGAAAAAGCGGCGCCAACCTCGGGCAGTACTTTTGACCCGGCGATGCAGCTGGACGTTGAAATGGATCTCGATGAATTGCTGCTGCAACCGCTGGAAGATCTGATCGCCACCATTTTGCCTGAAGAAGCAACCAGCCCGGATCACTTCACGAACTTTGATATTCCGTTCCTTGATCAGAGTATTCAGGATTTAACCGGGATTCGAGGTTATCTAGAGGCGCTGTTTGCCAGTATCGACCGCGATAATTTTGCCAACTTTGGTATTGAGATCATTGCCGACTCAACGGCACCGAACGGCATCATCATTCAATTGAATGACGCCGGTGAAGCCATTCTCGATCAGCTGGAAGACGCCATCGAAAGTGCCTTTAATTTTGCCGAAGATGCGATGAGCTTCGTCTTCGAAAACGGTCAGTTCAGTGTCGATCTGGTTCAGGACTATGCACTGGATAGCAGTTTCAACTTTGGCTTCGACGATGCCGATCTCGATGCGTTCTTACCGGCAGGTATCGGTGATTTCTTCGATCTGGAAACCAGCGCCGACTTTGTCATCGACGGGGTCGCTCAGTTCGTGCTCGACTTTGACGTCAATCTCTTTGGGGCTGATGTCAGCGCACCAGGCTTTGTGATGAACGAAGGCACGGGTGTGAATGTGTCTTTCGATAAGCTGGGTGTGGATGATTTGGATGTGCTCACCGCCATCCGAGTCGGTTTACCGGCAGGTTTCGACGCTATTTTGGATCTGCTACCAGATGACATCAAAGACACGGTTTATGACGAAGCTACCAATGAACTTAAAGTTGAATTCAAAGTGGTGGATGGTTTTGTCGATCTCTCCGACAGCTTCTTCGATTTGACCTATGGTAATGCCGGCTTTATTGCCGATTACGGTTTGGGCTTCGACTTTGCTCTGCCTCTGTATTTCTCCGATGACATCAAAGTCACGGAATTCCTCGTCAATGTAAAAGATCAGACCGAGAAAACCATTCAGTTGGCCGGTGGTGGTTTGAGCTTAAGCGATCTGAACATAGACATTCCGTCCGCTACCGATATCAAAGACGATCTGATCAACAGCGCTAAATTGTTCGTGTTGATGAATGCGCCGGAGCTGATGACTGACGGTATTGTCGGCTTCTTCGAAGGCATGGCGTCGATGACTGGCGGCAACGCCTTAACCGGTCTGCCAATTATTGGTGATGAATTGTCGGCGGTCAGTCAACGCTTTACCGATATTGCGAACGATATCGAAACCACCATGAATGGCATTTTAGGCAAAGGTGGTGATGAATCGGGTGAAGTGAAAACCACGCTTGACCTGTTGGTTGAAGGCTTGGAGTATCTCTTTGCACAAATGCAATCGGTGGATATTGATCCGTCTGCCGACCGTTTCCGCCCGTTGGTGGAAAACTTCGAAGTCATTGTTAATGAAGCCGCCTTTGAAAACGGTCAGGTGTCTCTGGACTTCGTCATCGACGGCATGCTGTTCGATGAGTTGATTCCAATTGATTTTGGTGCCGCGTTGCCGGGCATGGGGCTGGATATCGAGTCGGATATTCTGGCACAACTGGCATGGCAATTAGGGCTGGGCTTCGGGGTCGATCTTAATCAGAACGATTTCTTCTTAACCACGCAGCGTGATAAAGCCGATGGCACCACTGTCTTCAATGAATTGGAGATGAATTTAACGCTTGGCCTGCCTGAACTGGAAGGTGAGGCGTGGTTGAGCTTCCTGCGCGCACACATTGAAGGTGTGGAAGGCGAAAATGCCATCGCGCTCACCGCCGATCTGGTGGTGGATCTGCAAGATTCCAACAGCACGTTAGACCCTCAAGACGGTGTTGATGATGGCTATTTGAACCTGGGTGAGATGAAAGGTCATAGCTTCGTAAACGATTTTGTTTACGCGACGTTGACCGGAGCGGCCGATGCCAATTTGATGGGCGTGATGGGATTAGGCGATTATGATTCCAGCACCGGCACCTTTGATGGCGGCTTCTTCCAGGTGGGAACCACTCTCGACTTCCATCAGGACATCGTCAAAGGCTTTGGTAAAGCCAGTGGCGTTACCGGTGGCAGTAAGTCTCTTGAGTTCATCGATACCTATCTCGACTTGGGCAGCTTCATTGAAGACTTTGTGGGCCCATTATTGGATACCCTGAAAGACATCACCGATCCGATTGCGCCGTTGGTTGAGCTATTGACCACGGAACTACCGGTGATTTCTGATCTGGGTGGTCCGGCGACTTTGCTGGATCTGGCGAAAATGCTGGGCAAAGCCGATCCTCGTGTGAAGGCGGTTGTCAAAGTAATCGAAGCCATTGCCGAGCTGGTCACTGTGATCCAGTCCTTCCCGGATACCAGTGGCGGTCGTTTGTACTTCCCGGATTATGCGGTGAACTTTGGTGGCGATGGCGCTCCACAGGAAGCGAGCGAAGATGACTTTGCCGACTTCGACTTATCCACAGCCATGGCCAACTCCAACACCGGTGGTAATAACAACCAGGGATCGCAGAATTCGCAAAGCTTTATCAACAACTCGTTGACCAAGAAAAAAGCCTCGCTTGAGTTCCCAATCATTAATAACCCGACTTCCATCTTCAATATGTTCATGGGCAAGGACGTGACCTTGTTCTTGTACAACCTACCGTCTGTCGGTCTGCAGTTTGAATACGATAAGAAGTTCAACGTTGGCGGGCCGCTGGTGGTGGGTCTTGGTGGTGCCATTGATATCGGTTTCGATCTTGGTGTCGGCCTGGATACCAAAGGCATTCGAGTATTGGTGGATGGCGTTCGTAATGCCATCTCCGGTTCCGGTGATCAGTTGAATTGGGGGGATGTGGATAACATCCTGTTCGACGGTCTGTTCCTCGATGACCATGTTTATGACAGCACAGGTACGGCTCTGTCGGGCAGTGCCACTACAGTCGATGAAAAGTACAATGAGTTACACGCGTTCGATCCGTCCAAGAGTAAAGATGAGTATGCGGAGCAGGTAAAAGAGAAAGCCGACAGTAACGATATGGTCACTGTCTATGACCTGCCGGAAGCCTGGGCAAGGGTGAATATTGAAGCCTTTGTCGGTGCCGGTATTGCTGGGTTAGTGGAAGTGGGTGTCTTTGGTGGCATCTTCGCTGAAATTGAGCTGGATTGGGCGGAAAGCATGTTCCAGCTGCAAGGCGGCGATGTGAATAACCAGGAAGGCCTGCGCTCTCAGGAAGAAGGTTACAAAGACAGTAAGATTCGCATCGAAGAAATGATCGACCGTCTTACTAATTACGACGGACCTCATTGTTTGTTTGATGCTGCGGGTGCGTTAGAAGCTTACTTAGGCTGGTCGATCTGGGTCGGTATCGATCTCGGCTTCTTAGGTAAAGCGACCATCTATCAGGCTCGTGATGAATTGCTGCGTGTAACGCTAGCAGAGTTTGATCATCATTGTGCGCCAGTGAAACAACCGTCGGTTGCGCATGTGAATAGTGATGGTCAGTTGGTACTGCACATTGGTGAAAACGCCGATGACCGTTATAACCGTCGCAATGAAGTGCCGGGCAACGACGACAAAGAAGATTACAACCCGAACGATGAAGATTTTGCTGATACCGTTCGTGGTACCAGTTCCAGTATCCCTGCCAGTGTCAAAGTCAGTCAGGTTACAGCCGATGATGGTCTTGATTACATCAAGGTCGAAATGAATGGTGTAACCCAATTCTTCGAAGCAAGTCAGGTCACCGAAATTATTGGTTTGTCTCAAAGTTTGGCTGATCAAGCCGGTGATACGGTACTGATCCATAAATCTGTCTCCGAAGATATTGATGTCTTCCTCCGCGGTGGCGATGGTATGGACAGCTTCCGGGTGGACAGCGGCGGTACTGCCTATCTCTTTGGGGGCGCAGGTTCTGATGCCTTGATCGGTGGTACGGGAACCGACTATCTCTATGGTGGTGCCGGTAATGACGCCATTGTCGGTCAAGATGGCAATGACTTCCTGTACGGTGGTGCCGGTGACGATTCCATCGATGGTGGCGCCGGTAATGACTTTATGGAAGGTGGCGTTGGCAGTGACAGTCTCAAAGGTGGCGATGGCGATGACTGGGTGTTCGGTTATGGCGATACCACAGGTGCTTTCGATGGCGGTGCCAGCCACAACAAAGATTACATTGCCGGGCAGGGCGTCAACAGTGATGGGTTTGCCGTCACTGACATCTTAGGTGGCGCTGCCAGCAGTGACGGTGGCGATTCCCTGATTGGTGATGGAACTGCCGGTTTTGAAGAGCAATACTGGATTCTCGATGTCTCCGGTAATCGTGTTTCCCAGGTATTCCTGATTAACCCTCAAGACCCGGACGCCGGACAACAAGAGTTTGAGTTTGATGTCTTTGATGACGCGGCCGTTGCGGAAGAATATACGCTTTCTGATCTAACCAGCGGTACCACCAGTAAGTTTGGCTATAAATTGTTCGATGCGGCGGGTAATGTTATCGACACCAGTCTATCCATCGAATTGGTGCAATTCGCTGTCGATGGCACGGGCAACGACCACCTGTACGGTGGTTATGGCGACGATGAAATTTCTGGCAGTGGCGGAAACGACAGCATCTTTGGTCAAGAAGGCAATGACTCCATCAATGGTGGTGCCGGAGTTGATCAGATTTATGGCGGAGCCGGTGCCGATACCATTAACTGGTACGACGGGGACGGTCAGGACTCCGTGGTTGATGCCGGTGATTCCACCGGGCCACAACAGCGTTATCAAACCAATGCCGATGGTAGCTTTGTCTTCGACGGTGACGGTAACCTAGTGCTTGAGACGTACACAGGTCAGGATCAAGACTTGTTGGTGGTGAACGGCGTGGGTGTGGTGGATGACTACATTCGCATCACCAAGGACTCGAGTTCTGATGCCATCCGTATGGACTGGGGCTCTTCCGCTGCGGCGCTAAGCGTGTCTGCCATGAAGTTGAGTGGTTTTGAAGGATTACGCGTTACCACAGGTCATGGTGCTGATGATCTGGTTATGGATGATCTGGCCGGTTCTTCGGTGAATACCGTTTCCATTGAATTCGGTGGTGATGAAGTTTTCCGTTATTACGATGAAAACGGCGTATTGCTGCGCGATGAAAACGATGATCCGCTGGAGTACAACCCTGGCGGCTTGGCCTCCAATCAAGTTAAACGGGCTATCGAACCGGACAATGACCCGGATACGGTGACTCTTATCGGTAACGACGGCAGCGATTCCTTTATCGTACTGGATGAACTCATCGGTTATGGCGTGCTGTGGCAACCAAGTGGGGCCGATGCCATTGCTTTCCATGTGACGCAATCCGATTTTGATGCCGATAATGTCTCGATCAATGACCGTATAGTCATCGAATCAAAAGGCGGTAGTGATTACATCGATGCTTCGGATATTCAGCAACGTTCGGTGTTGCCTGATACCGGTGCGATTAACCTTGATGAGCAAGTACCCCCACAAGCGCTGCCTATGATGGAGTTGACCTTAGACGGTGGTGCCGATTCGGATCGCATCATAGGTTCGTCTTACCGCGATACCATCATTGGTGGTTCTGGTGCGGATACCATCACCGGTGGTCGTGGCGTTGATTATTTCTATGAGCAGTCCATCAGCGGTGACAGCGATGATGGCAGCATTGACTTGTTGTTCGAAACCGCAGACGCCGATTTCAAACTGACCACAGACGATGTGGTCATTCACACTGTTCAGGAGAATAGCGCAGAGATCAGCCGTTACTCCGACACCTACGACTTGACTCCGGGCTACTACGAAGCAGAGCACATCATTGGTGTCTTTGAAGATGTGAAACTGATCGGTGGTAAGCACGACAACGTGGTGGAAGTCAGTGACTGGGCAGCGCATGCCTATCTGGATATGGGCTATGGTGCCGATACCTATGAAGTTCGTCTGGGGTCTGATTCGATCAATGGCAGCGGTGCTGTCTATGAAATTCTCGACAGTGCAGTAACACCTGTCGCCAATGGCCCCGATTTAGTGGGCTTAGGTCAAACCGATATTGTGAAAGTGATCGGTAGCCGTAACGACGACGGTTTCCACTTCGATGCTTCTCGTACAGATCTTGGTAATAACCAGCTTGAAGAACAAGGCTACGTTGATTTCTATCAGGATAAATCCGCCATCGAAAGCGGCTTTAATGCATTGAATGCGGATGCCTTGGCGGATGATTTCGAGAACCCGAGTGATGATGTAACCTCGGCAGTGGTTCGTGATTTGGCGGCGTCGTCATTCGATGCTCGCGTGATCTATCAAAGTGCCATTGTCAATGTCGATGCCGACGGTAACACCCTGTCCAAAGAAGGCGTTGCCGGCGCGGAAGAAGTTCAGATTCTGGGTAGCTTAGGTAACGACCTCTTTATCAGTGACGACAATACCGTCGCGTTAAATGTCTTTGGTCAGGCCGGTGATGACAGCTTCTTCATTGGTAACGTGACCGGTGTCGCCACCGAAACGGTGGATGGCAAAGACATTCAATACGTGACCGACATTACTGCCGGTATTTCGGTGGCGTCGCAATTCCACGGTGGTGAAGACGAAGATTACTTCGAAGTGAACCACAACGTAGCGGAGTTGTGGCTATACGGGGATAACGGTGACGATACTTTCTTCCTGAAAGCGCACATCACCAAAAACGACGACATTGCTCAGAACGAAGACGGTGAAGAGGGTGAGATTGCCTCCGAACGTACCAACGTTACCGGTGACAGTGCCGACGGTGATGAAGATAAAACCGCGCAGGATGCCTTGTTCAGTTATGTGAAGAATAACAAGGTACATATTCTTGGCGGTGGTGGTTTCGATACCTTGGTGATTGCCGGTACAGTGCTTGATGATACTTTCTATGTGTTCGTAGAAACCGTCACCGATGATGAAGGTAATCTGGTTGAGGTTCAGCGCATTTACGGCGCAGGTTTGGTGATCGAAGAAATCGACAGCATCGAGCGTTTGATGCTGCTGACCGGTGGCGGTAACGACACCATTTACATGTACGGTACGCTGGACGGTCAGGAATTGCTGATCAATACCGGTACCGGTGATGATGAAGTGCACTTTGGTGGTGGCGAATTAAACTTCAATGTCACCATTCCTGAAGCGGAAGTGGCTGAACAAGTGCTTCTGGATGTGGTGACGCAACAAGATCCGCAACTGGGCGAGACGTCTTCAACCTGGAGCCAGTATGAGCCGAACTGGTTAGGCGATGCCTGGGGCATCGACGATGTCTTTAACAGCAACGATTACATTACACCGTTCAACTTCCCTTATTACTTTGCCTGGAACTGGGTCAATGATATCTGGTGGAATGGCTACTACCGTTATGGTCTGGTGGGTTGGGGCTTCTGGTGGTGGCACTGGGATTACCGTGATTTCGTCGACGACGTATTGACCTATCTGTACGATCAGAACGTGGTCGATGCGTATCGCGAAACCGATCAGTACTTCCCGCTGGAGCAGAAGATCGAAACCTTCGGCCCGACCGTGCCTGAGTATGAGTTGGAAGTCACGGTACCGGCGAACTTTGATCTAAGTAAGTTGCAAGGAGCGGTGTCGCTGTTTGGTGTTCAGGGCAACGACAGCATTTACATCAACAATCAGCAGTACAAGTCTTCGGGCGATGATCTGGAATCATCGATTCAGACGGCGGATGTTGTAAAAGCGCGTTTCGATATCGACAGCTCGGTATTGCAAACGATGTTGGCGGGCACCTCGGTGGATTACCAATTGGTGGCTGATGCTGCGGCCAGCACC
Source organism: Litoribrevibacter euphylliae (assembly GCF_042646085.1). NCBI lineage: Bacteria > Pseudomonadati > Pseudomonadota > Gammaproteobacteria > Oceanospirillales > Oceanospirillaceae > Litoribrevibacter > Litoribrevibacter euphylliae. Next base: position 416,666 of record NZ_JBHRSZ010000007.1, read on the forward strand.
TTGTATCGCGATAATCAGGTACGCCGTCCGGGTGTTGTTAACGACATGCTGGATAACCCGAACGGTCAGACGGATGTCACTTTGGTGGCCGGTCAGAAGATTCAGGAATTTGATCAGGTCGATGCAACGGCGATCAATACCCGTATCAGTAACGATGCCAGTCTCAAGCAATCGTTGGAGAACGAAGGCTTGTCCGTTGATATGGCGGGTGCCCTGGAATACTTGGGTGTACAGGAATTTATCGATCGTTACGGTGATTTAGTGGCGGTTGCCTCTGGTTTGGATTTGGATCAATACCTGTCGAACTATGGCTATAGCTTCTCGCCAGAAGTGACTACGGCCAAGACCAATGACCAGATCAATGTTTTCCAGACTACCTTGGACATCAACGAAGAAGACGTCAAAATCGTTCGTCATTACGATGAGTACGATAACCTGTTGTGGGCGGCGATTTTTGAAGATGGCTATGATCAGGTCGCTGATCTCGGAACGGACATTAACGACATTAATATCGTGGCTGCACAGTCCGAAACTATTGCCGTCTTTAACAACGAAACGGCCTTATTGAACTACTGGGCGAATAACTTTGTGCGTCAGCAATATTTCAGTTACGCCAGCTATAAGTTCGACGTCAATGGCAACAAAATTCAGGACAAAGTCTGGATCTATCAACGCGGTGATGACACCACATCCGATACCTTGCTGACGGCAACGCCGTTGTTGGCGGAAGATTCCGGCGGCGAGTGGACGGCGTCTGAATTGAAAGATTATCTCAACAACGTTTTGGGTGTCTCTGAAACACTTGAGGTGCGTACGCAGTACGCCTTTGTACCGGACTCGCCAGTGCAAGCGCCTGTGTCTTATGTGAGTAGCACGGATACCTTGGTCGGTGAAATTAACATTGCCTTGGTGGAAGACGAAAACGGCAATGTGATCGGTTTCAATGTGTACGCCTCTGAGGCCTTAACTCTGACCGTCGATAATGATTTCGTGTCCGGTCGTTCTGTGGATGTAGATGACATCGACGAAGACGGTGATACCTCTGAATTCATCGAGTGGAAATCGACAACCTATGACACCTTGAGCGGCTTTGGCAGTCGTTACGACATCTATATTCGTGGCTTTGAAAATCTTGATATTAATCAAGGCGATGAAAATAACACCGTTCAACTCAATAGCGTTGCTGAGATTGAAACACTGACTCTGAATACCGGTGCGGGTTCCGATGAAGTAATCGTCGGTGAAGACCTTATTGGATCGGGTGACAGTTCCACGCAAGCCATCACTTTAACCGACCTGACGCTGGATTTAGGAAGCGGTACGCAGGATGTGTTGCGTGTTCAGGATACGTCCAATACGTCTGGTCGCACGGTGTCTCTGGTTAATGGCACCATTACCGGTGCGATGAATACCAGCAGTAATCTCAGCGGTTTGATTAGTTACTCTGGTGTTGAGCGTTTGAATATCTTCTTAGGCGGCGGTGCTGATCAGGTCACGGTTGAAGAGACCCGCGCTGAGACCTACCTCGAAACCAACGGTGGTGATGATGTTATTCGCGTTGCTGACAGCAGCAATACCACCAATCAGTTAGCTCAGGATCTGCACCTTGATGCGGGCACGGGCAATAACTCTCTCGAAATCGATGACACCGGCTCTGCAACGGCTAAGTCCATTACCTTCTCACGTACAGCGTCTGAAGAATTGATCTCAGGCTTTGCGGCGGGCGGTATTTATTACTCGGCCTTGGGTGAATTTGATCTTGGCTTGATCGTTCGAGGTGGTTCCGGTGGAAACACTTACGTTTTCAATTCGGCGTTTACTGGCAGCCATACCGAGCTTTATGCCGGTTTGGGCAATGACGACATCACCATTAATAACTTTGTGTCTTCTGCCGAGACGCAACTGACGGTGTATGGCCAGATGGGCCATGATGTTATTGATGCCAGTGATTCTCCGATTGCGGTGAGTCTGTATGGTGAAGAAGGCGACGACACTCTTTGGGGCAGCCGTCATGCGGATGTGATTGTCGGTGGTGCCGGAAATGACATCATGGTGTGGCGTCGTGGTGATGACAGCGACATCGTGTTCCGTGGTGGTCTACGGGATGGCTTGATAGGCGACGGTACTGACACTGGTCGCGATACTGTGGTCTTGGTGTCTGCGCAAGGACTGTCGGCGTCCGGTGAAGGCCTGGCCTTGACTGGTGTGAATGCGGATCAACTGGACATGAGCTGGCAAGCGGCGGGCTCCAACGGTGCTGAATCCGTTGAACTGTTGGAGTTTGAGAATCTCTTCGTTAGTGGTTCTGACGGTGCAGATGTCATTCGTCTTGAAGACATCGCTAAGACTAAGATCGACAGTTTAGCGTTGGATCTTGGTGGCGATATTGTTCGCCGTTATTTGGATGCTGCATTGTTGCCATTGGCGTTGAATCCGGCATTAGTGGCGGCGTCGCGTGCGACGACCGCGTCTAATCGTGATGGCAAAGTCGATCAAGTGATTTTCACTCAAAGTGATGACTTGATGATCGACGATGTGATGACCATGACCAATTCGGCCGAGCAATACATTGTCGATTGGTCATTAAGTGGTACCGACTTCAATGCCAATACCCCAAGCTCTCGTCAGTTCTATCTGGGGCGTACTGATCTCAGCGATGAGTTGGTGTTCGAGTTGGGCGGTGGAGATGATCGCTTCTATGCCGGTGAATGGAATGCGGATTTTGCAGAAGTTCCGGATATTACGGCGTCTGCGGAAGGTATTGATACGCAGTTAACGCAACTGACGCTTGATGGCGGCACAGGTAATGATGTGTTGGTGGGCTCCGATTTCTCCGAAACCATTGTTGGCGGTGAAGGTGCCGATATTGTGGTCGGTGGTCGCTCGGTGGATCTCTTCTATGAAGTATCCGTCGGTGATACCACCACTGATGACGGTGAAGTGGATTCTCTGATCGAGCAACGCAATGCCAACTTCCGTTTGGAAGCGTCGGCGGTACAATCGGCGGATGATCCTTTGGCCGTAGGTGCAGGCGTAGATGCGGTAAATACGCTATTGATTGCTACTCAAGACGTGTCAGGTAATGCGCTCTTTGCTGATGAGTCGGCCTATTATGAGCTTGAAATTCTGCGTGATGTCTTTGAGCAAGTCACCCTAACCGGTGGTCAGGGGATTAACGACTATCAGATTCATGACTGGCAGCATACGGCGATTCTGGATGGCGGTTACGAAGGCGATACCTATGACATCTATTACGATGTGAATGGTGGTGTCACGCAAGATTCATTGATCGATATCCGCGACAGCGCAACTACCTATCTGGCCGATGGCTCTGAAATCACCGAAGTGGGCACCGTATTGATTGATCGGGTTCGCTTATTCGGCACGAACGATGCTGACTTGTTATTGTTTGATGTGGATACGGTTCAGCGGGTTACCGGCGATATTACGGCCATTCAACAGCAGTTCTCAGCGGTTGGACAAGAGCAATTCAGTACCGATGTGACTACTCGTGATACCGACCAGGTTGGTTCAGGCAATATCTTCTATCAAACCGTGAATTACGGTTCCGCTGAGGATCTGCAAGTCTATGCCGGTGCCGGTGACGATACTTTGATTGTTGATGACAACAGCGAAGGCATTGAAATGCGTACCTTTGGTGAAGCCGGCGATGATCTCTTCTTCATCGGTAATGTGCTCTCGACCAAGCTGGCTAATGATGTGACCTATGGTGCGATTGAAGTGGTGGATGAGATCACCGATGGGGTGAGCTCGGAATCCTGGTTCTATGGTGGCACCGGTGATGATTACTTCGAAGTAAACCACAACATTGCTGAAATCTGGCTGTACGGTGAAGAAGACGACGATACCTTCTTCCTGAAAGCGCATGTGACGACGGCGGGTACGGAAGAATCGACCGTTGCCAATGTCGGTGCGGGTAAAGAGGATCAAGAAGAACCGGATGAAAATACCACGGACATTCTGAGTGTCATCAATGGTGCGCCAGTAAATGTATTGGGCGGTGGCGGCTTCGACAGTCTGGCCATTTCAGGTACTGCCTTGGCCGATACTTTCTACATCTTCGTGGAAACCATCGATGATGGCATGGGCGGCACCAAAGAAGTGCAACGCATTTATGGCTCTGGTCTACAAATAGAACGCATCGAATCCATTGAGCAGTTGCTGGTCATGACCGGTGGTGGTGACGATACCGTATACATTTATGGCACGTTGGATGGCCAGACCGTTCGGGTAAATACCGGTACTGGTGAGGATGAAGTCTACTTTGGTGGCGATGCACTGGACTTCACTGTGATCGATCAAGGCCGCTCAGTACTTGAGAAGTTCTGGGATGATTTCGACACCACTTACGTTACCCAAGAATTGGTGGAAGAAGCCCATACCGAATGGGTTCTGAAGCCGGTTTACCTGAGCTGGATGCGCGACAAGTATTCGCATTTAGCGGGTGGATTAGATCCGCAAGTGATCTCTTCATTGACTCCAACTTCTGCGGCGACGCACCCTTATTGGACGGCGCTAGTGGCGGAATTCGGTGCTTGGTACACCGAAGAGGAGTTGCTCGATATTCTTTATGATCGCATCGACGTACCGGATGAATACCAGGATGTGGTGGTCACAGAAACGGACAGCCGTGTGGTCGGGGCGAAATTGCCGTTACCCACCGTGGTTAAGAACATCCATGTGGATGCAAACTACAACCTCGACGGCATTCAAGGTGCTGTGACGATCGAAGGCGCCTTTGGTCAGGATCGTCTGATCATCAATAATCAATTGGGTGATGGCGATGGCAGTATGGAACGCCGTGAGATCGCCCGTCCTGATTTGGTGACCGATGCGTCCGCCTTGGATGGCAGTTTGCCATTGGGTGTTTCGTCAGATGCCATAGCTGAAAGCATTCAGGAACAAATCGTTCGCTTGAATGAGATCCAATTTGCGGCGGGGAATAATGGTCGCACCACGGATTTAGTCTCTGAAATGGTCAATGACCCTTCCGGTACCACGCAAGTTGAAATCGTTGATGGAGCCTTTATTAATCGCTTCAGTTCTCAAGCAGATTTGGATACGTATCTTGCGTCCTTGGGGTATGGCTTGATTGATGCGCCGACCGACACCTCTTCGGCGGCTCAGGAAGATCAGTCTGCACTCTACAGCAAAGCAGGTACAGACACGCGTTACGCTACCTACTACCGTTACAACGACGATGGTTCGTTGATCGCCGCTTACGTGTATCTGATGACGACGGTGGATGGACAACAGCAAGGTGCGTTGGAAGAAACTTTTGCCACCGAAGCGGAAGCAGAGGCGTATTTGGCTGGCTTGGGTTATGCCGAGATTCCTCAAGCACCGATTCCTGTCGAGCTGTTGGTAGATCGCAACTACTACGAAACGGCAAATGGTGCTGCAATCAGTCACATCCATACCGTTCGTACCGTCAACAGTGCCGGTAATGTCGAATGGTTGGTGTATGCGGATGTGCCGTTAACCTTGGATGTTGCTAACGACTTCATCGTTTCGGCGACAATCAGTTCATCGAACCTGTCCGATACCATTCAAGGGTTGGGTACTAAATACGGCATCTACTACAGCAATATGGATGTAGTGGAGATCAACCTGGGTGACAGCGATGATGACTTCACTGTAGTTGATACCGCAGAGCAAACACGCACTATCATCAATGCCGGCGGTGGTAATGACACCATCCGCATTAAAGGCATTAATGATCGTACTGAAGTTCATGCCGGAGCCGGTGAAGACCGCATCATCGTTGGTAACGCTCAAGGAACCGTCGATGATCTTGATCTGCAGTTGGATGGTCAAAGCCTGTTGCCACAAGAGCTGGTGTTCCAGCTGTTGAAACTCGACGGTGGCGAAGGCGTTGATAGCATTGAAATACTTGATACTGGCGACAGTTCTGCTGACAACGTTCGTGTCACGCAAACCAACTCGGTGGAATCGACTCGTCAGGATGTGACCATCGCAACCGGTCGTTTGGGTCGCACCATTGAGTACAGCTACGACGCCGAAACTCAGAAAGGCTTGTTGGGTGATAGCGAGTTGGGCGACTTCTTTGTGGTCAGTGCGTATCGTGTGATTACTACCACTGTGTACGATGACGGCCGTTCGCCTACTCAAACTGTCACTTTGTATACCACCGATCCAGATCGTTACGATTACCTATCCGGTTCGATGGACATTCAGTTATTGGCCAGCCCATTAACCCTGATGTCGCGCTCTGAGTTTGACGCGACCTTCGCGGACATTGTTAATCAACGTGTTGAATCGGGTGTTCTGATCGATGAAACCACCCGTTTTGAAATGATCGACTTCACCGAAACGCAGGTGACTAATAACATCTCTGTTACCGGTTTGGGCATCGAACGTGCTGATATTACGGTGAATTACGACACCATTGAATCGCTGACCATTCGTACCGGTTCCGGCGATGATCAAGTGTTTGTGGAAGGAACCTCTGAACATGCCATTACCCTAGTGGATACAGGGCTTGGTAATGACACCATTTTGGTCGGTAATGACCAAAATGCGGCGTATCGTGAAAGCGGTGACACGGCCAATATGGAGTTATCCACAATCCTTGGCAAGCTGGCTGTGGATGGTGGCGAAGGGGCTAATCGCTTAACCATTACCGATGTTGCTGATACTTCTGGCGACACGGTTGTGATGAGCAGTGCAGAACAACTGCTGGGTGACTCAGAAGCAACCTCACTTGGTTTGACTGGTTATACCGGACTGACGGGCTATACCGCAGGTGATATTTTCTATCACTCCTTAGGCGGTGATTTCAGTGAAGGCTTGACCATCTACAGTGGCAGCGGCGGAAACGACATCACCATTTCCAATATTCATGCGAATGATCACACCGAGCTGTTCACAGGTACGGGTGATGACGACCTTCGTATGACTGACTTCGAACTTAATGGTCGAACTCCAAGCTTAACCATCCATGGCCAAGACGGTGACGATGTCATTGATGCTTCGGCGTCACCATTAGGCATCACCATTTTGGGCGAATTGGGCCATGACACTATCTACGGGTCTAACTTTAATGATGTGATCTCTGGTGCGGAAGGCAATGATTTAATCATCGCCAACAATGGCGACGATAACATCACGTCAAGCACGGGCAATGACATCGTGATCGGTGACGGTGGTCATGTAGTTAACGCGGCGGGTGATGACATTACCATGCGCGATATTGATCAGTTGGCGATGATCTATTCAGATCTGGATACTTTTGGCAATGATACCATTGATGTGTCGGATGGCCTGGATCTAGTGATTGCTGGTGGCGGTGCAGATTCCATCACTGCGGGAGCGGACACCAACTGGTTATTGGGCGATAACGGTGAAGTGGAATTATCTACCTTGGCTGCGGTTACAGCGGTTCGGGTGAGTACCACATCTCGTGATGGTAACGACCAGATTACGGGTGGCTCTGCTACGGATGCGTCTATCCATAACGTCATCTTCGGTGGTGGTGCCGATGATCAGATCACCAGTTTACTGGGTGACGACATCCTGTTTGGGGATGGCGGTCAGGCATTGTTTAACGCAGCAGGCGTGCTGACCTCGGCTTCTGCCGAGTCCGAAGCCTCTAACGATCAATTTAATGGTAATGACACCATCAATGCCGGTGATGGCAACAATCTTGTGATTGCAGGCCTTGGTAATGACGTTGTGACCACGGGGGCTGGCAGTGACATAGTTCTGGGTGATCTGGGTCGAGTGGATGTAACTGATACCACGTTGGATGTGGTATCGATTGCTCAATCCACCGACTATGACGCAGATGATACCTTGAACGTCGGCGACGGTGACAACATCGTCATTGCTGGTCTGGGCGATGACGTAGTTACATCAGGTACCGGTGTTGACCACATCCTCGGTGATAATGGCGAACTCCATTATGTGGTTGGCAACCTAAACCGAGCCTTTACCACGCAGGAAGAAGATGGTGGAAACGACACCATTGATGCTGAAAATGGCGATAATGTGATTCTGGCTGGTGTTGGCGCCGATACCGTCACCACGGGCTCTGGCAATGATCTAGTGATGGGCGACATTGCTTCCATTACGTTGGAGACGAATGGCGATGCCAGTTTCATAGCTTCGACACAAACTTCAGCGGATAACGACGTGCTGAACGTCGGTGACGGCGACAACATCGTCATTGCTGGCCTGGGTGACGATACGATCACTTCCGGTGATGGTGCTGACCATATCCTTGGGGATAACGGCGAGCTGCATTATGTGGTTGGCAACCTAAACCGAGCCTTTACCACGCAGGAAGAAGATGGTGGAAACGACACCATTGATGCTGCAAGTGGCGATAATGTGATTCTGGCTGGTGTCGGTGCCGATACCGTCACCACTGGCTCTGGCAACGATATTGTGATGGGAGACATTGCTTCCATTACGTTGGAAACGAATGGCGATGCCAGTTTCATTGCTTCGATGCAAACTTCAGCGGATAACGACGTACTGAACGTTGGCGACGGTGACAACATCGTCATTGCTGGTTTGGGTGATGACGTAGTTACATCAGGTACCGGCGCTGACCATATCCTCGGTGATAATGGCGAGCTGCATTACGTTGAAGGTAGCCTAAACCGAGCCTTTACCACGCAGGAAGAAGACGGTGGAAACGACACCATTGATGCTGCAAGTGGCGATAATGTGATTCTGGCTGGTGTCGGTGCCGATACCGTCACCACAGGGTCTGGCAACGATATTGTGATGGGTGACATTGCTTCCATTACGTTGGAAACGAATGGCGATGCCAGCTTCATAGCTTCGACACAAACCTCTGCTGACAACGATGTTCTTAATGTCGGTGACGGCGACAACATCGTCATTGCTGGTCTGGGTGACGATACGATCACTTCCGGTGATGGTGCTGACCATATCCTCGGTGATAATGGCGAACTGCATTATGTGGCTGGTAACCTAAACCGAGTCTTTACCACTCAGGATGACCCTTCACAAGAACACATGGGCGGAAACGACACCATCGACGCTGCAAACGGCGATAACGTGATTCTGGCCGGTGTCGGTGCCGATACCGTCACCACGGGCTCTGGCAATGACTTAGTGATGGGCGACATTGCTTCCATTACGTTGGAAACGAATGGCGATGCCAGCTTCATAGCTTCGACGCAAACTTCAGCGGATAACGACGTATTGAACGTCGGTGACGGTAACAACATCGTGATCGCAGGTCTGGGTGACGATGTAGTTACATCGGGTACGGGTGCTGATCATATCCTCGGTGATAACGGCGAGCTGCATTATGTGGCTGGTAATCTAAACCGAGTCTTTACCACTCAGGATGACCCTTCACAAGAACATATGGGCGGAAACGACACCATCGACGCTGCAAACGGCGATAACGTGATTCTGGCCGGTGTCGGTGCGGATACCGTCACCACGGGCTCTGGTAACGATATTGTGATGGGGGACATTGCTTCCATTACGTTGGAAACGAATGGCGATGCCAGCTTCATTGCTTCAACACAAACTTCTGCTGACAACGATGTTCTCAATGTCGGTGACGGCGACAACATTGTGATCGCAGGTCTGGGTGATGACGTAGTTACATCAGGTACCGGCGCTGACCACATCCTCGGCGATAACGGCGAGCTGCATTATGTGGTTGGCAACCTAAACCGAGCCTTTACCACTCAGGAAAACCCTTCACAAGAACACATGGGCGGAAACGACACCATCGACGCTGCAAACGGCGATAATGTGATTCTGGCTGGTGTCGGTGCCGATACTGTCACCACGGGTGCTGGCAACGATATTGTGATGGGTGACATTGCTTCCATTACGTTGGAAACGAATGGCGATGCCAGCTTCACAGCTTCGACACAAACCTCTGCTGACAACGATGTTCTTAATGTCGGTGACGGCGACAACATCGTCATTGCTGGTCTGGGTGACGATACGATCACTTCCGGTGATGGTGCTGATCATATCCTTGGCGATAACGGCGAGCTGCATTATGTGGCAGGCAACCTGAACCGAGCCTTTACTACTCAAGAAGCAGACGGTGGAAACGACACCATCGACGCTGCAAATGGCGATAATGTGATTCTGGCTGGTGTCGGTGCCGATACTGTCACCACTGGGTCTGGCAATGACTTAGTGATGGGAGACATTGCTTCCATTACGTTGGAAACGAATGGCGATGCCAGCTTTATAGCTTCGACACAAACCTCCACAGACAACGATGTTCTTAATGTCGGCGACGGTGACAACATCGTCATTGCTGGTCTGGGTGATGACGTAGTTACATCAGGTACCGGCGCTGACCACATCCTCGGCGATAACGGCGAGCTGCATTATGTGGCTGGCAACCTAAACCGAGTCTTTACTACCCAGGAAGAGGACGGTGGTAACGATACCATCGGCGCTGTAAATGGCGATAATGTGATTCTAGCCGGTGTCGGTGCCGATACCGTCACTACAGGTCAGGGTTCAGACATTATCTTTGGTGATATAGGTCGTGTGACCCGTACTGAAGATCAATTGCATGCGGTTAGCTCATTGCAAACAACGGTGGCTGATGCTGATGTGATTGCGGCGGGTGATGGCGACAATCTCATTATTGCCGGTCAGGGATCGGATCAGGTGACGTCTGGTTCAGGCGATGATCGTATCTTGTTGGATTCAGGTGAATATCATAGAACCAATATCGCTACTCAGATGTTCAGCACTCAGGAACTGGATGGTGGTAATGATTCAGTAAACGCTGGTGATGGCGATAACTGGGTGATTGCTGGACTGGGCTCAGACAGCATAGTGACGGGCGCTGGCAATGATCAAGTTTTGGCCGATATAGGTGACATTATTGAAGACGGTAATGCACTATCTCTTGAAGCGTCTGTTCAACCTGTGCCAGCCGAAGCCTTTGCTACGGCTGTGTCCAATATCGGGCTCACGGCGGATGATCAGTTAAACCTAGGTGATGGTGACAATGCCGCCATTGCAGGTCTGGGTGATGATAGCGTGAGCTCAGGCAGAGGTTCAGATGTTCTTCTTGGTGATAATGGCGACTTGCACTTCCAGGCGGGTCTCCTACAGCAAAGTGTTACTCGACAAAACCCATTAGGCGGCGATGACCAGATCAACTCTGGTGATGGCGTTAACCTCGTGATGGGTGGCTTGGGCAATGATCAAATTACGACGGGCAATGACCGAGACATCGTCTTTGGTGATACTGGCGTGGCAGACTTTGCCAATGGGGTAAATCTGATTGCCCAGAATCAACCTCCTGGTAGCGCAAATGATGTGATTGCAACCAATGGTGGCAACGACATAGTGATTGCGGGGCTTGGTAATGATCAGGTCAGCGGTGGTGCAGGCGAAGACATTCTGATTGGTGATCTTGGCGTGGTTCAAGGTGCTGGTGACTTTGCTTCTCTGGAACTGAGCTTCGTGAACGATCTTCAACCTAATGAGGGTGGTTCCGATGTTATCGAGGGCAACGACGGCACGGATATGATCATCGGTGGTGCAGCGGGCGATACTCTCTCGGGTGGCGCTGGCAATGACTTCATTTCTGGTGATGGTGGCTTGGCTCGTCTGGATAGTGGCAGTTTACGGGAGTTTGCTACCGATAATTCCTTCATTGGTGGTGCTGATACGTTGGAAGGTGGCGAAGGCAGCGATGTACTGCTGGGTGGCTTTGATTCTGATACCTTCATAGGATCTTTCTCCAGCGACATCATGGTCTTCGAATACGGTAAAGCAACGGTTGAGCCCGCTCAAACCCCTGAAGAAGGTTTGATCATCAAGAACGTTCAACGCTTTGGACCGGGTCAGCTGGACTTGGCTGGACGTGAGATGTTCAAACTCTATGGTCAGGGTGCAAACGGTTCACAGCAAAACTTCCCAGGTAATCGTCCGAATGATGGCAATCCTGGTCAACGTCCAAATAACACTCCTGGTGGTGGCACTTCGTTTGGTCAGACAAATCGAGAAAGTCTATCTACGTCTGACTCTTACGATCAGAATGGCGGTAGTTCGATGTCAGAGAACGAGGTCATCATTAATGAGTTGAATCAGCTTCCAGCTACGGCCGCCGGTCAGCCGGTGGAAGTCGATGGCAAGTTTTATGTTCTTGATCCTGAGACCGGTCAGCTGGTGCCGTACAACCCTGACATGGTTGAAGAACCGCCGGTAGAAGAACCAATCCAAGAGGGTCAAATTGAAACGGATGGAAAAGGCCATGTTCCGGCTGGCAATCCTCAGGCTTCGACTGCTGACACGGAAGGATTGCAGCGTGAAGACGTGGCATCGGCCTTGTTGGCACTGGGTGGCTGGAAAGTGTTGTCCAATGCCGTAGCCAAGCCAAATCAGGGCCAAGCAACGGGCAGCATGACAAAACAGCAACGCATCAGTGCCAAAGTTCATAATTGGTTAGCGATGCAGAATGTTGACTGTGAAGCCTTGAATCAGGATGCTCAGAAGCGCAGCTTTATTCGCTGGGAAGACGGTCAATTGGTTTCCAATGATGCATTAAAGAACAAGATTGGATAGGATCGAATACAACCCTTTGTTCCTGCTGTTTATTCATTTGTGATTGATGAGTAAGTGTCAGGGCTGAGGGTTGAATCACTTTACACACAAAAGGAAAGTAAAATGAGCGAAGAGAAAAAAGACGAACAAGAACAAAAACGTCAGGTTCGCATTGTTTGGGACGACAGCAAGATGGAAATGAATTACGCCAATGTGTGTAACGTGTCGAGCACCAAGGAAGAGTTCAACCTGTTATTTGGGGCAAACCAATCTTGGGCGATGGGTCAGCAGGATGTTCGTATTGCTTTGTCTAACCGCATTATTCTTGGGCCTCATGCAGCCAAGCGTTTGTCGTTACTGTTGAACAATGCCGTTGCTCAGTACGAAGATAAAATGGGTGAAATTGTGATTGATCAAGGCCAGCCCCAGCCAGACATTGCTGATCAAAAGCACTAATTCGCGTTAAGGTTCGGCGCTTAACTTCTTTACTGAGGTTAAGTGTTGAGCCTGACAAAACGTGTCATGGACGAAGTAAATAAATGACCGAACAGCCTCAACCTTCCTCGAAATCTGCAGCCTCTTCTGCTCCTAAGAAAGACCCGTTAACCTTAATGAACCTGATCAATCAGGAATTAACCCTGGCGGAGTATTGTTTTCATTGGTTGGAGATTCAATGCAACTCGTTAACCTCGGTGCGTTCCGCCGTGTTGTTGATTCGCGATGAGCAAAAGAATTCGTTCAAACCCATCGCCAAATGGCCCTTATCGGCCGAAGTGATGGAACTGTCGGTGGTGGCTTATGGTGTCATCGATCAGGGCTGTGGTTTGTTGCTGACCATGGATGAGCAAGGTCAGAAGTATGCGGCGGCGTATCCGGTTCATGTGAATAATGAGTTACGTGGCATTGTTGCTTTGCAGCTAGAGACGCAAGATGTGGCGCAACTTCAAGCTGCGATGAGCCAATTGCAGTGGTCGGTGGGTTGGCTGGAGCTGTATTTTAATCGTAAGCGATTGACCAGCAGCGAGCATCACCGAGCTCAAGCTAACCAATCGATGGAGCTGCTGGCCAAAGTACACAGTCAGGAAGACTTTCTGGCGTCGGCGATGGCATTTGTTACCGAGCTTGCCAATCGCTTCGAGTGTGAACGTGTCAGTATTGGCTTCCCGAATGGGCACAAAATTCATGTCGAGGCTCTTTCGCACAGCGCGCAGTTTGGTAAGAAAATGAATCTGGTGCGAGCCATTTCGCAAGCGATGGAAGAAGCTTTGGTAGCGGGGCAAAGCTTGCGCTATCCGGGGCCCAATACCGAACTGTCCGCGCCGGATCATCACTGGTTATTGGAAGTCAGTGAGTGTGCTTCGGTGATGTCGTTGCCCATTTATGTTGCGGATAAATATATCTGTGTGGTGACGTTTGAGCGCACCGCCGATGAGAACCTGCAACCAAGGCCATTTAGCGACGATGAGCTGTCTTACTGCCAGAGCATCAGTGTGTTGTGTGCGCCAGCGCTTGAAGATAAGAGACTCAATCGACGAAGCTTGTTTCGGGTTGCAGTTGATCGGAGTAAACAACAGTTAGGCCGTGTCATTGGCGTCGATTACATGGGACGTAAGCTGGCCTTATTAGCTCTGACAGCAATGATTGGTTTCTTCTCTGTGGCGACCGGTGAGTATCGTGTTGCTGCCAATGTTGTATTAGAAGGCGAAGTTCAGCGGGTCGTGGCTGCGCCTTACAACGGTTATATCAAAGACGCCTTTGTAAAAGCCGGAGATGTGGTGGAGTCCGGGCAATTGTTATGTCAGTTGGATGATCGTGATTTGCGCTTGGAACGGGAAAACTGGTTGAGTCAGCGTTCCCAATATCGTCATCAATACAACCAGGCGTTTGCCTCGCATCAACGCTCGGAAGTGAACATCGCCAAAGCTCAGATGGATCAGGCGATGGCGCAGTTGTCGTTGGCCGATGAGAAATTAGCGCGCAGTCAATTAGTGGCACCGTTTGATGGTGTGGTGATTTCCGGCGACTTAAGCCAACGGCTGGGCGGCTTTGTCGATCAGGGTGAAGTGCTGTTTGAAGTCGCGCCGCTGGATGGTTATCGCATTATCTTGTTGGTGGATGAGAAAGAGATTGCAGAGATCTCAGCTCAGCAAGCGGGTGATTTGGTGTTGTCGGCGTTCCCTGAATACACCTTTCAGTTTACCGTGTCTCGCATTACACCGGTGACGGTCGCAGAAGAGGGCGGTAACTTCTTCCGGGTAGAAGCTCAGCTTGTTCAGTCTCAGGATCAACAAGGCGCGAAAGAGTTACGCCCCGGCATGGAGGGTGTCGGTAAGATTGCGGTAGATGAGCGTAAGTTAATCTGGATCTGGACGCGTAAGTTGTTGGTGTGGGTTAAGTTGACCCTGTGGGAATATCTGCCTTAGGGTAAGGATGCGCTATGAGTGATTCCTTATTCAGTCAGTCCTGGTATCGGGTTGAAAAACTCAAGCCGCAATTGCGATCACACACAAAAATACATCGTCAGAAGTATCGCGGTGAAACTTGGTTTGTGTTGCAGGACGATATTGGCGGGAAGTTCAGCCGGTTCTCTAAAGAAGCCAAGCTGATCATCGAGCTGATGGATGGACGTCATACCATGCAGCAGATCTGGGAACGGGCCTGTGAGCAATTGGGCGATGACATGCCGACCCAGGATGAGTTGATTTATTTGCTCGGCCAGCTCTATAAGTTCAATGTATTGCGCTCGGATACCTTGCCGGACATCGCCGATCTCAATCGTCGTTTTCAGGTGGAACGCAAGAATAAACTGGTGCAATACGTTAAGTCGCCGCTCTCCCTTAAGATTCCTTTGATTGATCCAGAAGTCTATCTCAAGCACACGGCTTGGGTTGGCCGTTGGTTGTTTAATCGAGTGACGGCACTTATTTGGTTGACGGTGGTGATCACCGCGCTGATTCAGTTGGGTATTCATTGGAAGGCGTTGACTGAAAACTTTACCGATCAGGCGTTTTCTACCGGTAACTTTATTGCGTTGGCCTTGGTGTATCCGGTGATTAAGCTGATTCACGAACTGGGCCATGCTTATGCCATCAAACGCTGGCAAGGCGAAGTGCATGAGCTGGGTTTGATGTTTCTGGTGTTTATTCCGGTGCCCTATGTGGATGCCTCCAGTTCGGTGGGTTTTCGGTCCAAATATCAACGGATGCTGGTGGCGGGCTCCGGTATCTTGGTGGAAGCCTTTTTAGCGGCCGTGGCTGTGCTACTGTGGGTTAGCGTGGAACCTGGATTATTTCGTGCGTTCTTGTTCAACGTCATGCTGATCGGTGGCATTTCTACCGTCCTCTTTAATGGTAATCCGTTGCTGCGTTTCGATGCTTATTACGTATTATCGGATTGGTTGGAAATTCCCAATTTAGCCACACGAAGTAATGGCTATGTGGGGTATTGGTGTCGTCGCTATCTATTAAGAATTGAAGAACTGTCGCCCTCACACAGTAAACGGGAAAGCTGCTGGTTATTTTTCTACAGTATTTTGGCGTTCTGTTATCGCATATTTGTGATGGTGACAATTGCGCTGTTTGTGGCAGCCAATTTCTTTATTATTGGTGTGTTGCTGGCCTGTTGGTCGATTTATAACGGGGTGTTGGCGCCTCTCAATAAAGTGGTGAAGTACTTATGGCAGGATGCGGTAATGAAACGTTTTAGAACTCGGGTGGGTGTCGCTGTTAGCAGCTTTTTGGCGCTGTTGGCGCTCTTGCTATTTGTGCCTCTTCCGAGCTTTACCGTGGTACCCGGTGTGTTTTGGGCACCAGAAAAAGCGCAAGTACATGCCGGTGCCGATTGCTTTGTTCAGGCCGTGTTAGTGGAGCCGGGGCAATCGGTCACTGCCGATCAAGCCTTGATTCAATGTGCTTCCCCGGAAATCCAAGCGAATGTTGCCATCGCTCAAGCGCGTTTGGCGGAATTACAAGCCAAGCACCGAGCAACCATAGGCGTTGACCAGACTGAAGCCAATATTCTGAAAGACGAGATGCAACGCACCGAAGCCGAACTGAGTTTGGCCGAGGAACAATTAGCGGCCATGGTCGTGCGCGCTCCTGTAACCGGTATTACTCAAATCAAAACACTGAATGATTTAGTCGGACGCTTCTTACCGAGAGGCTCATATTTGGGTTATATCCAGCAGCAGGAACAAGCCAGAGTTCGGGTAAGTGTGTCGCAGGATGATATTCACAAAGTGCGTTATGACCTCAAAGGCATTACGGCTCGTCGCGCTGATCACATCGATCAGGAAGTGGTTGCAGAAATGATTCGTGAAGTCCCAGCCGGTAGTCGTGCGATTCCTGATCCCGCTCTGACGCTTGAAGGTGGCGGTGATATTGTGGTTGATCCTGCGGTACAGAGTGATCAACCGCAAGCTCTGGAAAACTGGTTTCAGTTCGATTTACGGATACCGAATGACACTCAGCCCAGAGTGGGCGAGAAAGTTTATGTGCGCTTTGAACACAGTCCAACCGCCATTGCAGAACGTGTGTACTTGCTGGTGCGTCGCTTGTTCCTGAAAGAGTTTGCGGTGTGATGATTGAGTCCAAATCAGCAGAGCAGGTTTCCAATACCCGGATCAAGGTTACTCGTAGAGCGAATTCGAGTAACCTTGATCGATTTCGGCCTGCGAGTCGGGCTGCGCGTGCTGAGCGTAAAGAGATTAAACGTGATGGACTGAACCTGTGGGGCTGGCAATGGTTTGGCCGGGTGTCGAATCTTTGGAAATGCCGTTTATACCCATTTCGCCGTTTTGTACCTAAAGTGCATGCCGAAGCAGAAGCATTAACCTCGTTGTCTGATCAGCAATTAAAAGCGCGAATTGCTGAACTTCGTCGATTGTTGCGTTCCGAAGGGTTTACCGACCCTGTGGTGGCCAAAGCCTTTGCCCTGATCCGGGAAGCCTCTGGCAGAACCTTGGGGATGCGTCATTTTGATAGCCAGATCATCGGTGGGCGCGTCATCCTATCTGGCATGTTGGCGGAAATGCAGACCGGTGAAGGCAAAACCCTGACAGCGGCTTTACCCGCTGCAACAGCGGCCTTGGCCGGTGTGCCAGTGCATGTGGTCAGTGCCAACGATTATCTGACTGCGCGTGACGCTGAGGAGATGACGCCGGTTTATCGTTTCCTGGGGTTATCGGTCGGTTGTGTGACTGGCGAAACTGATCACAAAGATCGTCCCGCGCAATACGATTGCGATATTACTTATTGCAGCAACAAGGACCTGACCTTTGATTATTTGCGGGATTTGATGGCGTTGGATAAGGTGCGTCATAATCTCGAACTTCAAGCGAGTAGTCTTTATGAAGGCCAAGACCCAACCCAACAAGTGATGCAGCGCGGGTTGCACTTTGTCATTCTCGATGAAGCCGACAGTGTGTTGATTGATGATGCCAAAACACCTTTGATTATCTCCGCCAATCGGGGTGGCGAAGAAGAAGAGACCTTTCTTCGTCAGGCTTGGCAGCTGGCGCAACAGCTGGAAGAAAAGGTGCATTATGTCATCCATCGTGGTCTGCGTTCCTTATTCATCAATAATGCAGGGCGTGAAAAAATCGCAGAATTGTGTGATGGCTTAGGGCCGTTGTGGGTCGGCAAGATCCGCCGCGAAGAAGTGGTGCGTCAGGCATTAACCGCTCGTGAACTGTTCCATAAAGATCAGCACTACATTATTTCAGACGAAGATAAGATTCATATCGTTGACGAGAATACAGGTCGGGTGATGCCGGATCGAGCCTGGGAACGCGGCTTACATCAGCTGATTGAAATCAAGGAAGGGGTGGAAGTCAGTAAGCAACGCGAGACGCTGGCTAAAATCAGTTATCAGCGTTTCTTTCGTCGTTATATTCATCTGTCCGGGATGACCGGGACCGCTCGAGAAGTGCGTAACGAGTTGTGGACCATTTATGGGATGCGGGTGATGCCGATTCCTACTCATCAACCTTCGAAACGTCAGTACTTCCCCGTAACCGTATGCGAAACACGAGAGCAACATTGGCAGGCCATTATTAAGGCGATTGAGGATGTTAATGATACTGGTCGACCTATTCTAGTGGGCACCTGTTCAGTTGCGGCGTCTGAACATTTGAGTGAATTACTCACTGATCACGGGTTGGAACATCAGCTGCTCAACGCCAAACAGGATCAGCAAGAGGCGAGTATCGTTGCTCAGGCCGGGATGCAGGGACGAATTACCGTAGCGACTAACATGGCTGGCCGTGGCACTGACATTAAATTGGAACGAGAAGTCAAAGACTTAGGCGGTTTACATGTTATTCTGATGGAGCGTTTTGAGGCTGGTCGGGTGGATCGACAGCTGGCTGGGCGCTGTGCACGTCAGGGCGATCCGGGAAGTTATCAGGAAATCTTGTGTGTCGAAGATATTGAATCCACTCATCATGATCTAAACGGTATGGTTGCAGTGGTCTCTAGAATTCTGGGAACACGTTATGGCTTAGGCCGTTGGTTTGGCGTATGGGCCATTCGGGTATCGCAAAAGCGTTTGGAAAAGCGTCATGAAAAGATGCGTATCACCATGTTGAAGCAAGATGAACAGCAACGAGAATTGCTGGCGTTTACCGGAATTTTGGAATAATAGACGGTCTGTTCGGTTAATAGTGATGAGTGGTTAATAGCATTAAATGGATAACAACAATAAACAAAGAATGAAAGGTTTTAAGCGCCAAGCATGGTGGATGACAGTTGTGCTGACCGTCTCGATGAATGTGATCGGGCTGTCGACGGCTCAAGCAGAAACATTGTCTCTTACAGAAGAGGCGTTGGATTGCATTCTGGAACCAAATAAGAACATCGACGTGTCCAGTCCAGTCGAGGGCGTGGTGGATGAAGTCATGGTGGAACGTGGCAGTTACATCAAGAAAGGCGCGCCGGTGCTGACGTTACGATCCGAATTGGAAGCCGCTACGGTGAATTTGGCTAAGGCCAGAGCCGAGTTTGGTTCCCGTACCGTTGAACGCAACGACAAACTTCAGGATTTAATTTCCGACCATGAGAAGGATGAAATTGCCACCGATGCTCAGATCGCCCAATTGGAACTGCAAGAAGCCAAAGTGCGGTTAGCAATGAAAACCATCTACAGCCCGATTTCCGGCTTGGTGATTGAAACGCTAAAAGAAGAAGGGGAGTTTGTTTCTGCCGATCCGATAATGACCATTGTTAGCATCAATCCGCTGCACGCTGAAGTGATTGCGCCGGTCTCATACCTCGGAAAAGTACAGAAGAAACAGAAAGCGAAGGTTGGTTTAGAATCTGGCCCTTTCAAGGGCGAATACCAGGCCAGTGTAAAAACCGTTGACCCTGTGGTTGATCCCGCCAGTGGTACCTTTCGAATTCAGTTAACCTTACCCAACCCGAGAAATAAAATACCCTCAGGTTTAAAGTGTCAGGTGCGCTTTTAAGGAGTAAAATGAATTCAATGATTCACGTGAAACTCTTAGCTGTTTAATCTAACTTGGCATTATAAGTTGTTGATTTAAGGAAGCTTATGGCAAGCTCTAAATCCAATCCAGAATATCAGAAGTTGTTCGCGGCCTTTGAACGCGAACTGGGGACAGGTGCGGCTGATTGGTCTGAGTTGGGCACCAAGTTTGTATATCGCGAGATGAAGCCTCAAGAACATTGGATTCAGGCTGGTGATGTCTGTAATGAATTCTGCTTTATTCTCGAAGGTTTATTGCGCGTCTATTACATCGATGACGCCGGTAATGAAGTGAATCAGCATTTCTATCAAGCCAATGAAGTGATTGCTCCGATCAGTGCCATCATCAGTGATGAGCCTTGTCAGTACTACATTCAGGCGCTGGAACCCTCTAAGTTAATGTTGGCGGATTATAACCAGCTCTCCGAATACGGTGATCAGCACCCACAATGGCTACGCCTGGAAATTAAGATGCTGCAACGGGTGTTTGTGAAGAATGCCCGCCATGAAGCGCGACTACTGCTCGGCAATGCCGAACAGCGCTATCGTTGGTTCTGTAAAGAATACCCTGAGTTGCTGGAACGCCTTCCGCAGTATCATATTGCGTCTTTTTTGGGGATAACTCCTGTGTCTCTGTCCCGCTTGCGGAAGAAGGCGGAAGTGAAGTAGGGCGATATTTATGCCCGTAAATAAGGCAGGCTTTCAAGCCTGCCTTATTCGTTTTGTTTACTCTAATTTTGAAGATGACAGGGTAATTAGAGCGTCATAATGTATTGAACCAAATCGCTCACTTCTTCTGAGTTATCAGCACACCACGGGTGTGGTGCCGCTGGCATACCAATCGGCTCCGGTGTGCCCATTTCATCTGGACCATACTCGGCGCGCATCTTCTGATAATCCCAGTAGTAGTGATCCTCATCCCATTCCACAGTGCTGAAGTATTTGTGGCGTTCAATGAATAGGTTGCGCTTGTAGCCTCTGTCCAGTTTGGTTAAGTAATCCGATTTTGGTACTCGGAAGACATCGCCACGGCGGTTGAGGTCAGGGTGGGTCATGGGTTGGTCTACCGAACCGGGCTCTGGACGAACTGGTGCATGCAGAGTGTAGTATTGCTGATAAAGTTCAGACGTGTCATCACATCGGGCTGGATCAACCAAGTCGGTCATATTTCGCACGTGACCGTCTGACAAAAGTCCGCGATTTTGCACCCAATACATGTCGCGTAGGAAGGTCGCGCGAATGGATTCGGTTTCTTTTTGATAGATGGTTGGAGCGAAGAAACGACCCACTTGATCCAAACGAACCATCTTCTCGTTGGAGTTCAAACCGATACCGTCGTTGTGGCAGCTGCCGCAATCTCGGTCAAAGGTAGATTTCCCCCGCTCAACAGCGGCGACAACACTTGGGTAAGACTGCCAACCAGCGTCTAAGAACTCACCTTCCTGCAATACTGGCACTTCACGGGTTTTGGTGACTTCCAGGTCCGGTTGATCCACCCAGATACCTAACCAGTTCCTTTTCTTCGGTTGCGGCACCATTTCCGTGTAAGTTTCGGTACGCATTTCGGTGCCGGTTTGCTCTGCTAACAGCCCTTTCTGGTTCAACCAACGATACATACCGATGTCTCTTAATAGGTCATCGTCTTGATCCAGTTGCGTCATATAGGCCGTCAGTTGTTCCAGCGGTGCTTTTCTCATCGCGCCTTGTGCACCGTCCGGCTCTTCAGAGTGAATGTAAGAACCCTCAAAGCCAACGTATGACTCAGTGTGCGAAAGCGAACGACGAACGCCCATGTAGTTGGTGACATTAGGAATGGCAATTGGAGAGAATTGATAGTCGTTGTCGGTATGACTGCCTTCGCCCTTGATGCGTACCATATTGTGCTCACCGGCTCCGGATGGCATGTGGTAAAGCAACATGTCTTTAGCGACGCGTTCATCGCCTTCAGCCCAAACAGGTCCTGGTTCCTTCTCATAGATGCCTTTGAATTTCTTAAACAAGGTTTGAAGCACCGTCCATTTCATCGACCATTCCGGGTTTGGAAGGCCAGGGAAGACTCTAGTGACTTCTTCACCAGAGGTATCTTGATAGGAAATCTGGTAGCCATGGCAGGAGGCACAGTTAAAACCAATGAATTCTCCTGGGCCTGTGTAGGGTGCGTTACCTTCCGCATAGCGATAACCGACCCAGCCGGTGTCTTTGGTGTTGCCTTCAAACTTTGCTGGCGCCAGAGTTAGGAAACCGGGGATGGGTGTTGGCATGGGGTAGGCATCGAAATAGACATCCTGGATGGCTTCGTCGGGGACTTGGCCTTCGACGGTTTTATAGGCGCCGAACAGTTTTCTGGGATCGGCATAGCCACCTGCAATGGGGTCAAAGGCGCGGTAACTGAAAATCGCTGGCCAGTCGAGATTACGAACCCAGTGGGCGACCCCAATGTTGTAATCATAAGACCAAAAGATCTCTCTGCCTTTCTGAACAAGCTGGTCAAAATCGGGGTTATCCACAGTCACAGGAATCGGATCGCTGGCTTTGGCTGCGCTCAGACCGGAGACAACATCACATTGATGTTGAAAGGTGTCGCTGATGATGCGAGAGGTTTGTGCATCAATGACATTATGCGGCTCGCCAGGGTTAATGAGAGATTCATTCGATCCAATCCGTTTTTGAACCTGCACGATCAAAGGGCCGGTACTGGCATGGTCGGGAACGCGAAACTGAATTTCATGGGGTTGCCAACTCAGAATATTCTTCGGCCAGCTGTCCACTTGTTCTTCGGTTTCGTAGTTTACCTGATCGGCTGTGGATAACTTCTGGTCGAACATCCGCAAGTCGGTTTCGAGAATACGGGTGTTGCCGAGCATGATCTTGCTGAAGTCGATGTCAGTGCCTTGTCCGAAGCCGCTGCCAGAAAGCGTAACCACATCTCCTGGAGTCAGACTCAGTTGCTGACCGCCGAGGCGAGTCCAGGCGACCTCATCATGCACGTTGATCACATCAATTACGGGTTGTGGAAACGCTTGAGCCGCTGAATCTGCACGTGCTTGTTCCCGAGCGTAGTCGGTGGAGCAGAGCTCTTCCTGATGAGGAAATTCACCGGGTAAGGGAGTAAGAATAGAGGCTGAGGAGTAACCAGAAGCCAGAGCAATGGCTAGCCCAAGTGTACTGTATTTTCCTTTTCTATGATTGGATCTATCTCTAAATCGTTGAGTCATGGTGTGTCCCTGATAATTGTTATTTTTATTGGCCTGGTCACTTATTGTCCAGTTTTAAAACTCTATGAACCTTGGCGCCTTTGAACAATGTTTTGTGTAGCCGTCAGCTGTTTCTCTGCGACAGATTGCCGTGAGAAATGTTAAGTAGTCGACAATTCACACCGGTGGTCGTGTATTCCTAACTTTGACGATGAGCCCTATTGTTAAGCTCTTTTGGAAATAATAAATATAAGGATGCAGCCTATGAGATGGTTACTATTGAAAACCCTGGTACTGACTTGTGTGCTAAGTGCTTCTTCCTTTGTTTCTGCCGACCCTATTTCCAGATTGTTTTGTGTGTTTGATCCGGTTGGACATAAAGGCCCTTTGTTCAACTTAATGAAAGAAGCCAAGGTATTGGCATTGGACTGGGGCATTGAGCTTAAGATGACGGCCTATACCGATGAAGGCGTGGCTGAGTCAGATTTCCGAGCGAAGCAATGCGACGCAGTGTTATTAACCGGCACTCGCGCGCGAAACTTCAACAAGTTTACGGGGTCCATCGAAGCCATGGGTGCGATTCCCACTTTGGATGGTATGAAGATGGTGCTGCAAACCTTGATGCAGCCGAAGGCTTACCCGCTGATGGTTGAAAATGGCATTGAAGTGGCGGGGATTTTCCCGGCAGGGGCTATCTATCTTTTGACCCGAGATCGCAACATAGATCATGTCACCAAGATGCAAGGTCAACGAGTTGCTACTCTGGAAAATGACGCGGCGTCTTTGGCGATGGTGCGCTATGTGGGCGGCTCAGTGGTTCATGCCAGCTCCGCCACCTTTGCTGGATTATTCAATAACGGCACTGCGGATATTGCTTATGCTCCTTTGGTGGCTTTTGAGCCGTTAGAAATGGAAAAAGGGGTACGAGACAACGGCGGTATTTTTAATTACCCCATCGCGCAGATGAACTTCCAGATGTTGATTCATCCCGATCGCTTCCCACCGAGTTTTGGTCAAAAGGCCAGAGAGCTTGCAGTGCCAAGATTCGACATGGCCTTTGACATTGTAGCTACGGCCCAGAACCGAATTAACAAAAGCTACTGGATTGAGCCGGAGGAAGAGAATCGCAATTCATACAACATGATGCTCAAAGAAGTGCGCTTAGCCTTAATGCGAGATGGCGTGTATGACCGTAAAGCATTGAAACTGTTTAAGCGTATTCGCTGCAAACAAAACCCAAGTAGCTCAGAATGTTCGGATGGGAGAGAGTAATCATGAAACGTCTAGGATCTATTTTCGCGACATTTATATTGGTGCTACTACCGATTGCTCATAGCCTGGCATCAACGACTCTCAATACCGGTTTGGACCTGGATTCCATTGAGCTCAAAGATATTCCAGCCCGTCACTGGTATTACGGTGAATACAGCATTCAACAAGCCAAAGACCAACCGACCACCGAAGCCTTAGCCAAACGTATGGCACAGACCATTGCCTTCCAAACGTCCACAGAAATTGATGGTGCATTTTCGTTGGTTGTCGAAGGCGCCACGGTGGACTCGATTCTTAAAGAAGATACTGTGATTCAACTGGGTTGGTGGGTGAAGCGCGAAGGTGAAGCCAAGGATGAATTCAAATCCGAACTCAAACCAGAAGCCCACTGCCTTGTTGCACAATTTAAAGGCAACCAAACCGAGCTTATGTTGGCTTGGCATCAGCTTTACTTAACGGCTTTAGACCGAGGGTATGAAGTAGTGGGCAATGGCCGTACCCTGATTAACTTGCACAGTAATACAGGGTACATGATGGCTGAATTGCAGCTGGTTATTGAGTGATACGCTGTCTTGGTTACGGCAACGCAATAACCAGCAGTCCTAAACATGCACCGAAGCCGACAGCCCAGCTAAGGCTGCGCAAAAAATGAACATCCGCCCAGTAACACAGGGTGTAGACGAGGCGAGCGCCTGCATAGGTTAGTGCGAGGATTTCTATATTGTTGATGTCGGCTGAACCGATAAGGGCTATAACCAGAGAACCGATAAACACAGGCAGAGATTCAAAGTGATTCAGGTGGGCGGCTAGGGCACGTTGGCCAAATCCGGTCAGTTGTTTTTGCTGCTCTCTTGGGTAACGGTTGTTATAGCCCTTTTCTAGTTTTGCCATGGCAAGGGCTACAGGAGCTTTAGTAATCACGATCATTAAGATCGCAAAAATCATTACGCTTACTACGATGGTCATGCATCATCCTTATCTTTTTGTTGTTCTTGGGTTATGTCCCCAGATGTAATTTCTTCGGCGTTTTCATAGTAGATCGGGCCGTTGAGAATGGTGCCCATCATAGGAACAAACTTATAACAGAGCATGACGATGCCGCCAGCAAATAACCAACTAATAGGCGACATAAGTTGTTGAACGGGGAATCCGTTTTTGGTCAGTAGATAGATGCCTAATATGATCCCCGCGCCTCCCAATCCCATCATTATTCTGAGCATTAACAGGCGTTCACCGTTGGAACTGACTAATTTGGCCACTTTGGGTGTAGTGGGGTCAATGTATACGCTAGTGGAATCACCTATCTTTAAATAATGCTGCTGGGCATCTACTTCTGCTGTGAAACGATAGGTCTTCTTGTCTTGATAATACTCAACAATCGGTGCGTAATAGGAGTAACTTCCACTATTGCGGCTTCGATCTGTTTTAAGCACCAGTTCTTTAACCGTTCCTGGTATTTCAATACTCTTTTCCAGAAATTCATGATGCTTTTTCCAAAACGTCCGTCCTAGAAATACAAAGAATATTCCTACCAATAAAAAAGCGATGGCTCCCATACTCGCCTCCCTGCGGATCAACTTTAGTTAGAGCATAACTGGATGATCAGTGTTTATACAGAGCGTGCTTGGTCATCTATCAGGCGGAATGGTCTGCTAATCGGTTAGATGTGTGCTTATTTTGATTTCCAGCAAAAAGACAAAACGGAAACTGGCTACACTTAAGTGATTCTTTTGATTGGATGAGCTTATGCATTCTCTTAATTTGGAACGAAAATTAGATACCAAACCTTTGTTCGCTTTTGACGCATTTACAGAACCGGATTTGATTGTGCGTTGGTTTGCTCCTGGTGATATGACGGTGCCAGATGCCGTGCTGGATTTCCGGTTGGACGGTGAATTTACCATCATCATGCAAGAGCCAACCGGCGAGACCTGTACGGTGCGTGGTCGCTATCTTGAAATTATTGAAGATGAAAAATTAAGGTTTAGCTGGAAATGGGATCATGGTGAAACCACTTCTGAGGTTACGGTTCTATTTGCTGAGTTGGAGAACGACAAAACATTGGTCACTTTGATTCATCAAGGGCTTGCTGAGGAAGAGCATAAGGATAACCATCTTAAAGGCTGGAATGGTTGCCTGGATAAGTTACAAGCAATGTTTTCCATACGTTAAGTGATTAAGTTAAAAGGTTTTTCTCTCGAATTAGGGTATAAAACAGCCTTAATAAAAACCAGTAGATCTCGGGAACCTCTGAACAAGTCCGCTCTAGCTCAGCGGGCGCTGGAAGCCTTGTCAGCCCGAAAACGTCAGAACAAGGCGAGCTTCGTAGAGAATGTCTAGACCTTTTCAAGAAGTTCAACGATGTTATAACGTTTTTTAAGCCCCGCCCTTCGGGGCCTTAAGAGAAATCTCTCTTTTTTGTTGCGGCTTCTTGACGTAACCCGTTATGCCTTTAAAACCGCGCCTCAAATAGATATTTCTCTTATAGGCCTGAGCAGAGAGGGACTTATTCAGAGGTTCCCTAACACAAGGAAAATAAGTTGAGCATGGATGCTGTACAGACAAAGAAAACACCACTTTGGAAGTGGGTATTACGAATCATAGGGTTGTTGTTTCTGGCGTTTGTTTTATATGCCGGAAGCTGGAAATTGTACCACTGGTATTTTAGTTATGACCGCGCGTACTTGATGAACGACGATTTTGCGCTCAAGTACATGAAAGAGCGCCCGAACAGCAGGTTCAGGGAAGTCACGATGGATACCATCGAGCGGGTTGTGAAGAGGAAGGACTACCCGCTGGCGTGCGAGGCGATTCACTCTCGATATGAAACCGATTTCAGAGCCGATTATTACCTGATAAAAGATGTGTTAGAGGCAAACGATGAAACACTGAATGCTTGTTTCTTCGGGCATCCTCAGTTCAGTGGTGAAGTGAGTTATTGGGGACAAAATGGCAATGGCTATGAAATAGAGCATTTTATCCGTGATGGTGATGAACAGGCGATACAAGTGTTCTTAAAGCATGGCTTGGACATCAATCAAGCGTTTTATGACTTTCGCGATAATGACCAATTTCGTGAACAAGTGGATCGTTCTATGCGACCGGTGGTTCGGAAGCATCATAATTTTAATGACGAAATTCTACCTAGATTTCTGAAATACCAACCAGAATTTTTTCCGGTGACAGCGGCAGCCCAAGTATGGAATAAGGTTTCCGATCCGGAGCGTTTCATTCGTTACTATTATCACCCCAAGATGAATGCGCATGATCCCTCTCAGGATGCCTATGCTAAACGCTTTGAATATAAGCTGATTGATTTGGCTGTTGCCAATGACATGTACGAAGTCTCCAAAACGCTCTATAACTTGGGAGCCAGCGTTAACTCTAAAAGCTCGATTTACTATAACTACCCCGAAGATATTGTGGATGCACGGCTGCTGTCGTTGATTCAACAGCAGCTAGTGAAAGACTTTGAAATATCACAAATTATGTTCAAGCAGAGTTGGACGAAGCAAGAAGAAGCCTCCTTTAGGGACTTTGTTAATAAGGATTCGACACCGTTAGAGTTGGTTCTGGAAGCCGCTGTGAGGGGAGGTGGCTTAAACGCCGTTAGGCACTTAATCGAAGACCGAGGTTTGGCTTATCGTTGGAAGATAGATCAACTGCTCACCTGGTCTTTCAAAGCCCCAGAACCTTGGGTGACGGGCTATCTGGCAGGGCTGGATGGAGGTTATAACAACATTCAATCCTTATCAGAGAAGAAACGCGCAGACTTAATGAATGCGGTGCAGCGCTTAATCTTTAAGCAAAAATATCGACACGCCTTCGTCTTTTACTCGACTATTAATCAGTGGCAAGACATCCATTACTTGGCCTCTCTGAATCGGGTGGATGAGATAAAGAAACTGATTGAAACAGCCCCTGAAACCGTCGATCAATTAACCCGCACGGGCAATACACCACTGATGATTGCTATTGAATACGGTGCAAGCGAAGCTGCAAATCTGTTGCTCACCAAAAGTAAGGCATTGAACCACATCAATGAAGCCGGGCTGACGGCTTACAGTTTGGCAATCGCCTCATTGGATACGGAGACTGCTGATAAATTGGAGCAACATAAGGTCAAGCTGCAAGGGACGTCTGGCTGTGCCGTGGCTCTTCAGGTAGCGCAGTCAAATCTTTCCTCTTGGGAGGGCTTAGTCCGTCAGGTCAACTCAAGAAAGTACAGTCGTCGCTCTGAGCAGGTAGCACTGAATGAGCAGATGAGAAGCATCATGATTACCGCCAGACTCTATGCTGAAAAACAAAAAATTAGTCAGTGCTTGTAACAGGCCGTTTGGTTGAACTAAAAAAGCTCCATCACCTGTCGGTGATGGAGCTTTTCTGTTGGGAGTGACTATCCAAACAGAGGGGTTGTGATTAGTTGGTTGTGATTAGTTGGTTGTGATTAGTTGGTTGTGATTAGTTGGTGGGAAATACAACCTCTATGCTTGGAAGCTCAGAGTCATTGCCAAAACTCCAAGTTGAGATAATTTGAGTCTCTTCATCATTATCATGGTCGATGGCATCCCACTCAGAATACAGTGTTGCGCTTGGGTTAGAAGCAACACAGCCTGTAGAATCAGCAGACGTTGGGCAGGCCAGTTCTTCTTCAAGTGCCCCAAAGCTATTGACCTGATTGGTTCCATTTCCTGTCCCTACCGCTTGTGCTAGACCAGACGCGTCGGTCGCCCAATAGCTGGCACTCACTGTGGTTGCAGACTCATCCAGACCGATTAAACCACCAAGGTTTTGATTGCCAGTAACCTGTGCAGTGGAATAGCTCTTTATGAGTGTCTCACCGTCTTCAGCGTTTCCAGAATCTGCAATATGTCCTACAAGCCCGCCGATGGATTGAGTAGCTTGCAGTGCTCCTGTTGCATAAGAGGCTGCGATGTATAGGTCACCAAGGGAATACCCTACCAGCCCACCCACTTTGGTATCGCCAGTGATATTGATATCGGAAGAACTGCCGTGGATCAGTAGATTATCTGAATAACCCACCAAGCCGCCTAGTTGACTGCCAGTGTTTGCAGACACAATGGTGCCACTTGAGGCGGCCAGATTAATCAACGAGTGTCCGTTGCTACTGCCAATGATGCCACCTAGTTGATTTCCGCCTGATAGCTCAGTATTAATCAACACTGAGGATATAAAGGTGGTATTCCCATCTTCGTTTTCTGATAAGCCAATGACGCCACCGGCGACTCCGTTGTCACTGTTAATGGTGGCGGTGATGTCTATGTAGGCGATGAGCGCATTATTGTTAAGGTGCCCAACTACCCCTCCGCTATTTGAGGCGGAGTTGTTAATTACACCATTAAAATCTGTACGTAGGATGGTCAGGCTTTCGCCTTTACCCACCAATCCACCGCTTGACCCGCTTGCGGTGATGTCAGCGGTTACGCTTGCTTTGGATATGGAGACGGAGGTGTTTCCTTCACCAATCAGGCCACCTGCGTTACCGCTAAGTGAGATAATATCGCCAGAAACTGAACAAGTATCCAAAGATACTCTGTATGCTTGGCCGATCAGTAAACCGGCATTGCCGGATGCAGCAGAAACAGAGGTAAGGTCTCCGGATATATTGAGGTTACTGATTGCTATAGTGGATGCTTGGGCATCATTGCCAACCACACCGAATAACCCAACATTGCCAGATCGGTTGATGTAGAGGTTATTAATGGTGAAGCCGTTTCCTTCGAACTCGGCAAGGAAGGGGGTAGTTTCATCTCCAATCGGCAGCCAGCCTTTATTGGAACTGTCGCCATCCGGGTCAAAATACTGATCATTGGCATTCAGTACGCCATCGCCATTGGTATCGAAATTGAGATCATTCGATAATTCGTAGCCATTACAGTTTGTGCAGCCCGTGGTGGAAGCGGTTGTGCCGTTATGACGAGCGCTACCTGTGAGGTCATTGCGCACCCAGTCCAGCTGCTCCAGGGTTGAAATCTCAATCAGTCCATCGCCATCCAAATCGACGTCGAGTTCGTTGGCAACGCCATCGTTATCGGCATCGTTATCACATACATCGCCTTGGCCGTTGTTGTCGGTATCTTCTTGGTTGGGATTAGCTATGTTCGGGCAGTTGTCTAGTTGATCATCAACGCCATCGTTGTCTGAATCAAAGTCGCAGGCATCGCCAAAATCGTCGCCATCGGCATTTTCTTGATTTGGGTTAGCCGTTAATGGGCAGTTATCAACATTGTCATTGACGTTATCACCGTCGTCGTCCGAGTCTGCGACATCGCCGGTGCCGTCGTTGTCGGTATCGACGGATTCAGTTTCGTCCAATGGAAAGTCATCGTTGTTGTCGTTAACGCCGTCGCCATCATCGTCGTTATCGGCATTGTTGCCGATGCCATCGCCGTCGGTGTCTAGCGTTTCATTACCATCCAATGGGAATGGATCGGAGGTATCTGGAACACCATCGCCGTCATCATCGGTGTCTGTGTTATTGCCGATGTTGTCGTTGTCGGTATCCGTGGTTTCGTTGGGGTCATTCGGAAAAGCATCTTGGTCGTCGTTGACGCCATCACCATCGCTGTCTTGTTCTGGCTCTGGTGGTGGAGGCGTTGTTTCTTGGTCAATTTGACCGTCGCCGTCGCCATCTAACTCGTCGGATAAATCAGGTAGATTAAATTCTAACGATGCTGCTTGGGCATAAAGATGATCCACTGCTTCTTGAGTATCAATCAAGTCGGTTTCACCAAGATTATTCAGGAGGGTTTGAAGTAACGGGTCGTCTTCAAAGTCTGAAATGGATTGGTTGAGATCGAGGCCTGAAAGATCAAGGCCGGTTAAATCCGGGATTTGGATAGCGTTTTTATCAGCGTTGGTATCAATGGTCTGTATAAAACGCGCCAGATTCACCACTTCCTGATCAACGCTCGGGTTCGATAACAGGTCGATGATGCTGATTAATGGCTTAGAAGACGTTGAAGAAAAGTTAAAGTTTCCAAGGCTGAAGATAATGTTATCGCCCGAGTGGTACTGGAACTCGCCTTGTGCGTTGGTCGTCTTGGTCACGCCGTCGATGGTATACGACATATTAGCGATAGGCGCATCAAACAGTACGCCGGTTTGAGTTTGCGGTGTGGTTGATCCGCCGGTGTTGTTATCCGAGCTGCCGCCCCCGCCTCCGCCACCACCGCAAGCGGTCAGTAGGATGCTGGAAGAGATAAACACGAGTTTCAATCCGTTGAAGGTCATAAGGCTATCCAATCTATTGTTCTTTTAGTTATTTTCAGAGGAGTAATAGTTATAGAAATGACGCACTACTTCAAGGCATGGTACGTATAGATTTTAAAGAGTGTCGCCTAAGAGAAATATTGGCGCGAATAAGCAGTGTGGTCGGATTTAAATTAAAAAAGCCCCATCACCTGTCGGTGATGGGGCTTTCTGCTGCACAGTTTGGCAGGGTGTTTAGCTGTAGATTAGATCTCAGCCGCTAAACGAGTGCCCTGATCGATGGCGCGTTTCGCATCCAGTTCAGCGGCTACGTCTGCACCACCAATTAGGTGATGTGGCTTGTCCAAGCCTTCAACCAGCTCACGTAGTGGCTCCTGACCGGCACAGACGATGATGTTGTCCACTTCAAGCACTTGCTTCTGATCGCCCACTTCTACGTGTAGGCCTTGATCGTCGATCTTCACATAAGAACAACCCGGTACCATTTGAACGCCTTTGTTCTTCAGACCCGTACGGTGAATCCAGCCTGTGGTTTTGCCTAGTTTGGCGCCCACTTTGGATTTCTTGCGTTGAAGTAGGAAGACTTCGCGTGGTGAAGCATGAACTTCTGGCTCAACGCCTTCGATACCACCACGTGCTTTTAGCGTCATGTCCACACCCCATTCCTTCATGAAGGCCTCAATGTTCTGGCTGGTGGCTTCGCCTTCGTGGGTCAGGTATTCAGACACGTCGAAACCAATACCGCCGGCGCCAATCACGGCGACTTTCTTACCAACTGGTTTCTTGTCTCTTAATACATCCAGGTAGTTCATCACTTTCGGGTGATCAATGCCTTCGATCTCCGGAGTACGAGGAGAAATACCGGTCGCGATGACAACTTCATCGAAGTCGCCATTGTTTAGGTCTTCGGCTGTTACGCGCGTGTTCAGTTTCAGTTCAACGCCCGTCAGCTCGACTTGCTTACCGAAGTAACGAATGGTCTCGTAGAATTCTTCTTTACCTGGGATTTGCTTAGCCACATTGAACTGACCGCCGATTTCAGCAGAGGCATCAAATACCGTTACCTTATGGCCACGAGAGGCTGCAGTGGTTGCGAAACCAAGACCTGCAGGGCCTGCACCAACAACCGCGATGTTTTTGATTTCTTTTGCCGGTTCGATGACGATTTCTGTTTCGTGACAGGCACGAGGGTTCACCAGACAGCTGGTCATCTTGCCGCTGAATACGTGATCCAAACACGCTTGGTTACAACCGATACAGGTGTTGATTTCGTCGCTGCGACCTTCTTCTGCTTTCTGAACGAAGAACGGATCCGCCAGGAACGGACGCGCCATCGATACCATGTCAGCGTCACCACGTTCCAACACTTCTTCAGCCACTTCCGGCGTGTTGATACGGTTAGAGGTGATCACTGGAATGCTCAATTCGTTACGGAATTTCGCAGTTACCCAAGTAAAGGCTGCACGCGGTACTTTGGTGGCGATGGTCGGAATACGCGCTTCGTGCCAGCCAATACCTGTGTTAATGATGGTTGCACCGGCTTTTTCGATCTCTTTACCTAGCTCAACCACTTCTTCGTACGTGCTGCCGCCTTCAACCAGATCCAGCATCGACAGACGATAGATGATGATGAACTCTTCACCAACTGCTTCACGGGTACGACGAACGGTGTCGATCGCTACTTTCATACGGTTCTGGTATTCACCGCCGAATTCGTCGTCACGTTGGTTGGTACGTTGTGCCAAGAACTGGTTAATGAAGTAACCTTCAGAACCCATGATTTCTACACCGTCGTAGCCGCCTACTTGCGCGTATTTAGCCATTTGAACGATGTCTTGGATTTGCTGATCAATGCCGTCTTTATCCAGCTCTTTTGGTTTGAATGGGTTGATAGGAGCCTGAATCGCAGAAGGAGCCACCGAATTTGGGTTAAACGCGTAACGACCGGTATGAAGAATCTGCATACAGATCTTACTGCCTTCAGCGTGCACCGCATCGGTAATTGGCTTGTGCTTCAGGGCATCTTCATCGCTCTTGATCAGATTGGTGTGTGGGTGCGTTGCGCCTTCGGCGTTCGGGCCGAAACCACCGGTTACGATCATGCCAACACCACCACGCGCACGTTCCGCGAAGAACGCCGCCATACGGTTGATGCCGTCTTTGTGTTCTTCAAGGCCGGTGTGCATAGAGCCCATCAAGACACGGTTTCTAAGTGTCGTGAAACCTAAATCGAGTGGCTCCATCAATTTTGGGAAGTGTTGATTGGTCATAACTTTTCTCCTTCACAAGCCTTTCTTGGTAACTGCGGCTTTCTTCTAGTCTGTTGTTTGTCTCGTCTTTGCGAGATCCGTATGAAGCGTGCTTTTTCTGGGATTCATTTGCTAAAGAATTATCAAGCTTTTCTCCAGAAAATGAACGAATGCTCATACCTGATGGTGAGCAAGTATCTTCGCAGAAACCGTTTTGATCCTTAACATTTGTTAAAGCTCGGCGTTTTTTCATGTGCGCATTAACGTTGGAATATCTCGACGCCTACGTCATCGGCGTGAATGGAAAAGTCTCCGTTAATCGAGACTGGGATGGTTTCTTCGAGCTGCACGCTGCTGTCTAAATCGAAATCCAGCTGCACCGGAATGCCTTCATTCAGATTGATACTGACCGGCACCTTAGAGGTGATCGGTAGGCTCATCGTCTGGTTGAGCGGTACATCGACAACCCGTTTTATCGGAACGGTGACCGAGCCATTAACATCCACTGTCCCTTTGATGGGGATACTGGCTTTGACGGGCACCGAGCTTTGTAAGCGGGCGTCGAGATGGCTGATGTCAGCGCGAATGTCATCGGCGACTTGGATACGTTGTTTGATCGGTACACGTACATTGATGGGGATATTGGCCTGAATCGGTAAGGTCACGCCTGCGACGGTGGTGACTTCGGTGTCCACAGGCAGCATGGTATTGACTTCGATTTCATCGTCGATCATGACGCCATCGGTCAATGCAACGGTCAGTTGGTTAAAGCTTAATTGCTTTTCACTGACCGGTATGTCGATGGGTAATTCAAGGTCCAAATCGGTGGTGGTTTCAAAGTTAAGCGTGGTATTGAGTGATACATCCAGCTCAAAATCCAATGGCACTTGCAGGGTATCGTTGAGGGCAACATCAATGTTGTTGTTCAACATGACATCGCCTGTTAACCCTTGAGGAACGTCGATGAGTAGATCCTGACGGATGTTGGTTTTAATCGGGATCTCTTGATCGAGAGAGATGTTCACCGGTTTATTGAGTTTGAGATTGAAGTTCAGGAAAAACAGTGGATTAAACAAGGCAAAAAGAACGAGTATGCCCAGTAGGACATTGGCAGCAATGCTGTACCAGATGAGGTTCGACTTCTTCACGGGTTATTCGCTTCTTATTGTTATTGGTGTATGAACTATGTTGATGTACGAAGTAATTTTGGCGTATCAGTTGATGGGCCTTACTGTAAAAGAATGCGCGTCCGATGTCGAAAGCGTGGACGTCGAATTCTTCTTCAAAATCGACATCAAACCAGTGTCTAAAGTCATTTCGGTCTGTTTACGTTTAGGTCCTTTAGGTGTGTAAATGCATGGGGTGTTGGGCGAAACTGTCGAGGTTATTGTGAATGTATTCCAGCAAGGCTGACATGGCGGGTGTCGGGTGTTTGGCTTTGGGGTAAACCACACACCAGGAACGTTTTAGCGAGAAGCCTGGAATCTCCACTTCTTTTAGTAACCCCAGTTTAAGTTCTGGCAATATCCCCAGCTTGGGTAACACGGCGACACCAAGCTCAGCTAAGACACCGTGTTTTACCGCATCGTTGGAGCCTAATTCCATGATCGGTGTATAACGAATGCGGTTTTCGTGGCAGTACAGCTCAAAGGCCAAACGACTGCCCGAGCCCACTTCTCTTGAGAGCAGTCCGACATTGATGAAATCCTGAATACTCGGATTCGTTGCTTGATGAATTGGGTGATTAACATGGGCTACGGGCAGAAACTCATTGTCCATAAAGGGGAGGGATGCGAGCGGCTTTTCTTCCGGCACCATACCCATGATCACCAAATGATCCTGATTTTTGTTCAATCGTCGTATTGCTTCCAAGCGGTTAACTACACTGACTTTGATGTTCAAATCCGGGTGATCAGATAGGAAATCTTTTAACAGGTAAGGCACCACATATTGCGCGGTGTTGACTGCTACCAGATTCAAATCACCGGCCACCTGGCCTTTCATTGCGGCTAAGTTGGATTGCAAAAACCTTAGTTCATCAAAGATCACCTGAATGGAGCCGGCGAGTTTCTCTCCCGCGGCAGTACAGTAAAGTTTTCGTCCGACATACTCGAACACCGGCACGCCTAAGGCAGTTTCCAGTTGTCGGATTTGACTGCTGACGGCCGGTTGACTGAGGCCCAGTACTTCCCCGGCCTTGGAATAACTCTTGGCCTGATAAACCCCTAAAAACACCTGCAGTTGTCGAAACGTCAGGCGGTTGACTAATTTTTGTACGGAAAGTGGCATCGTGAACGTCCTGACGTACTTGTTGCTCTGGAAATCTATATATAAGTAATAGCTTATAGCTAATCAAATAAATATCAATTTTACATTATGCAGATCGGCTCTATTCTTAGCAAAAAATGACTTGATGCCCTTAATGGCCCATTCGATGACTCTCTGGAGTG
Organism: Litoribrevibacter euphylliae; assembly: GCF_042646085.1. Taxonomy (NCBI): domain Bacteria; kingdom Pseudomonadati; phylum Pseudomonadota; class Gammaproteobacteria; order Oceanospirillales; family Oceanospirillaceae; genus Litoribrevibacter; species Litoribrevibacter euphylliae. The sequence continues at coordinate 453,107 of NZ_JBHRSZ010000007.1, forward strand.
TGCGGGGTTAGAGGGAAATCTTTAGAGGGAATAGACCATGTTGAAGAAAATCTTGATCGCTAACCGAGGTGAAATCGCGGTGCGAATCATTCGGGCGTGTGCCGAAATGGGGATTCGCTCGGTGGCGATTTATACCGAACCGGATCGATACGCCCTGCATGTAAAGCGGGCGGATGAAGCGCACTCGTTAGGGGATGACCCCATCGCAGGGTATTTAGACCCTCACAAAATCGTGAGTACAGCCAAGCAACTGGGCTGTGATGCCATCCATCCTGGCTACGGCTTTTTGTCTGAGAATGCTGAGTTTGCACGCTTGTGTGAAGAGCAGGGCATCACCTTTATCGGGCCCAAGTCCGACGTTATCCACAAGATGGGCGATAAGACTCAGGCGCGAGACAGCATGCGCGCAGCGGGGGTTCCGGTGACGCCAGGGTCAGAGGGTAACCTAAAAGATCTTGAGGAAGCGCTGAAATTAGCCGCAGAGATTGGCTATCCGGTGATGCTGAAAGCGACTTCCGGTGGTGGCGGTCGAGGTATTCGTCGTTGTGACTCGGCGGAAGAGTTGAAGATTCAATACCCGCGTGTGATCAGTGAAGCTACCAAAGCCTTTGGCAGTGCCGAAGTGTTTTTGGAGAAATGCATTGTCAATCCGAAACACATCGAAGTGCAGGTGTTGGCGGATTCCCACGGCAATGTCATTCATCTCTACGAACGCGATTGTTCCATTCAGCGTCGTAATCAAAAGCTGATTGAGATTGCGCCAAGTCCGCAATTAACCCCGGAACAACGCAATTACATCGGTGAGTTGGCGGTGAAAGCGGCGCAAGCGGTGGGCTATGAAAACGCTGGTACGGTGGAGTTTTTACTGACCGGTAATCAGGTGTATTTCATGGAAATGAACACCCGGGTTCAGGTGGAGCACACCATTACCGAGCAAATTACCGGTGTTGATATTGTTCGTGAGCAAATCCAGATCGCGTCGGGATTACCATTGAGCTATCGACAAGAAGACATCCAATACCGGGGTTATGCGTTGCAGTTCCGAATCAACGCGGAAGATCCCAAGAATGATTTCCTACCCAGCTTTGGCCGGGTCAGTCACTACTATGCACCGGGTGGTCCGGGGGTTCGAGTCGATACCGCGATTTACACCGGCTACGACATTCCGCCGTATTTCGACTCCATGTGTTTGAAATTAGTGGTGTGGGCACTGCGTTGGGACGAAGTGATCGCCCGTGGTCAACGTGCATTGGATGACATGCGTTTACACGGCATTAAAACCACTGCCAACTATTACAAAGAGATTCTCGGGCATGAGGATTTCCAGGGTGCGGAGTTCAATACCAGTTTCGTACCGGAACATCCTGAGTTGTTGAAGTACTCAGAGAAAACACATCCTAGTGAGATTGCGTTAGCCATCGCCACGGCAGTAGCGGCACATGCCGGTTGGTAGGTGGTGGCTGGTAGACACCGATAGGTTGTCGGTGGTTAGTAACGACGGATTCAACAGAATTAGAAATGACAAAATTTTAAGGACACTCTCATGACTGCGAGTAAAAAAATTGAAGTTACTGATGTAATTCTACGCGATGCCCATCAATCCTTGATCGCTACGCGTATGCGTACGGAAGATATGTTGCCAATCTGTGAAAAGCTGGATCAGGTGGGTTATTGGTCTTTGGAAGCTTGGGGCGGCGCAACTTTTGATGCGTGTGTGCGTTTCTTGAAGGAAGACCCGTGGGAGCGCTTACGTAAACTGCGTGAAGCCTTACCGAACACACGATTGCAGATGTTGTTACGCGGCCAGAACCTTCTGGGCTACCGTCACTATGCGGACGATGTGGTGGAAGCCTTCGTTCAGAAAGCGGCCGACAATGGCATGGATGTGTTCCGTGTGTTCGATGCACTGAATGACGTACGTAACCTTGAAACGGCGATGAAAGCGGTGAAAAAAGCCGGTAAACACGCCCAAGGCACGCTGTGCTACACCACCAGTCCGGTGCATTCTCCTGAGTCGTTTGTGAAACAGGCGAACACACTTAAAGACATGGGCGCGGACTCCATCGTGATCAAAGACATGGCGGGTCTGTTAACGCCATATTCTACATACGATTTGGTGAAAGCACTGAAATCAGAGCTGGATTTACCAGTGGTTCTGCACAGTCATTCAACCGCTGGTTTGGCCGGGTTGTGTCAGTTGAAAGCCATTGAGGCAGGTGCAGACCGAATCGATACCGCCATTTCTTCTTTCGCCAATGGCACCAGTCACCCTTCAACGGAATCTCAAGTGGCTGCCTTAAAAGGTACCCAATACGACACTGGCTTGGATTTGACCTTGCTGGGTGAGATTGCGGATTACTTCCGTGAAGTACGCAAGAAGTATCACCAGTTTGAGAGTGAGTTTACCCACGAAGACGTTTCGGTACAGATCAACCAAGTTCCGGGCGGTATGATGTCCAACTTGGCGAACCAATTGAAAGAGCAACATGCCTTGGATCGCATTCGTGAAGTGTTTGATGAAATCCCTCGTGTTCGTAAAGACTTAGGGTATCCGCCGTTAGTGACACCAACCTCTCAAATTGTTGGGACGCAGGCGGTGTATAACGTATTGAGTGGCGATCGTTACAAAACCATCACTAATGAAGTGAAACGCTATTTACAAGGCGGTTACGGTCAGGCGCCAGCGGCGGTTGATGCGGAGTTACAGAAGCGTGCGATAGGTAATGAACGCATTATTGAAGGTCGCCCGGCGGATCATTTGGCTCCTGAAATGACTAAGCTCAAGGCAGAAATTGGTGATCTGGCACTTTCTGAGGAAGACGTGCTGACCTATGCGATGTTCCCGGACTTAGGTAAAGAATTCCTGGAACAACGTCGTGACGGTACGCTTCAGCCCGAAGTGTTACAGCCCATTGGTTCGGGTCAGGTGCCACAGGCTCAAGGCGGTACACCGACTGAGTTCCGCATTGATGTTCATGGCGAAACCTATGAAGTGGCGATTACCGGGGTCGGAGAAGCCGACAGTGGTAAGCGTAAGATTTATTTGTCTTTGGATGGCATGCCTGAAGAAACCTTGTTCGAGCCGCTGAATTCCTATCAAAGCGAAGGCGGCAGTAAGCGTCGTAAAGCCACCGATCCGGGACACGTTACAGCGGCTATGCCTGGAAACGTGGTGGATGTTCTGGTTAACGAAGGCGATCAGGTGAAAGCCGGTCAGGGCATCTTGGTGACGGAAGCGATGAAGATGGAGAATGAGATTCAGGCCAGCATCGCAGGAACCGTTGCCAATGTGTACGTGAAGAAAGGTGATCGTGTGACGCCAGGTGAAATTCTGGTGGAAATCACGCCGGAGTCGTAAGTAATGCCTGATATTGTAGTCATGTTCTTTGTGCTCGGTTTGGTCGCTGGGCTGCTCAAGTCTGACTTGAGCATTCCCAAAGCGGCCTATGAAACACTGAGCCTGTTATTGATGTTAACTATTGGCCTTAAAGGGGGCATGGCGCTCCATGATTCTCTTGAATGGGCTTTGGTGTTTGAACTGTTGATGGTGGCGTTGCTGGGCGCAATTATTCCCTTGATTGTGATCCCGGTACTCACCAAGCTGGCAAAGGTCGATGGTGCCAATGCCGCGAGTTTGGCGGCACACTACGGCTCGGTCAGTGCCGGTACCTTTGCGGTGGCGTTGGCCTATGTGGACACACTGAATCTACCGATTGATCCGGAAGTGACACTCTATCTGGTGATGCTTGAACTGCCTGCTATCTTGGTGGCGTTGACCATCTACCGAAAGTTCAGCAAAGACAAACCGGATACCGGTGTAGTTCAGAGTGAGCTGTGGCGTGAAACCTTCACCAACCGAGGTGTTGTGCTGCTGACCGGCGGCGTCATTATTGGCTTTATGTACGGCCCGATTCAAGGTGCCGGTGTGACCGAATTGTTCACCAGTGCCTTTAAAGCGGTGTTGGCCTTGTTCTTATTGGAAATGGGCTTAACGGCAGCAGAGACTTTGTCGCCGGTACCTTGGAAGAAATGGCGTCTGCTGTTGTTTGCGCTGTTAGCTCCGCCGAGTTTGTCCTTACTTGGGTTAAGTGCCGGTATGGCGATGGGCTTGGCCGAAGGTTCTGTGGTGGTGTTGGCAACCCTAACTGCCAGTGCATCTTACATTGCGGCGCCGGCCGCGATTCGGACCGCTATCCCTAAAGCCGATATTGGTTTGGCGATGTTGATGTCATTGGGGATTACCTTCCCGTTCAATGCCATTGTCGGGATTCCGCTGTATCACCATATGATCACGGCATTTTAACAACATCATTTTACCCCCGGCCATGCTTGGTATATTTTGAGCATGGCCTTTTTCCTTTTCAGAGCCTCCTTTCTTTTCAATATCCCGTCGCTTAACAAATGTTAAGGCTGATTCTTTCGTTGTTCCTGATAATCCGCTCACTAAGAAAAATTACGAACGACAGTGAGGAGCCAGTCATGGCGGAGCAATTGCCAGAATATCGAGTCCCTTTGAAGGACATGCAGTTTTTGTTGAATGAAATGTCGGACGACCAGTCTTCCAGTGATGTTTCTAATGAAGACTTGTTCTTTATTCTGGAGCAAGCAGCGCGCTTCGCCGAAGAAGAACTGGTGCCGATCAATCAGGATGGTGATACCAACGGCTGTGTCTTCGACAATGGCAAAGTGACGTTGCCGGCCAAGCTGCGTGATGCCTTCCGGACCTACGCCGAAGGCGGCTGGATGGGCTTGTCGATGCCGGAAGAATTCGGTGGGCAAGGGCTGCCGGAGCGTTTGTCTACCTTGGTGGGTGAAATTCTGACCTCGGCTAACCATTCGTTCAGTATGACACCGGCGCTGACTATGTCTGCTTCGCGCGCGATCATTGGTCATGGTTCTGATGAGCTGAAAGACACCTACCTTGAAAAGTTATTAACCGGCACTTGGACAGGCACCATGTGTCTGACTGAAGCCCATTGCGGTTCAGACTTAGGCTTGATTCGTAGCTCAGCCGAAGAAGTGTCTGAGGGTGTATACAGCATCAAAGGCAATAAGATCTTCATTTCGTCTGGTCAACACGATGCGGCGGATAATATTGTTCATCTGGTATTGGCGCGTTTGAAAGATGCACCGAAAGGCATTAAAGGCTTATCGCTGTTCTTGGTGCCTGCCAAGTTGAAAAACAAAGCCGGAGTCTGGAACAAGAAGAACGAAGTGCATTGTATTGGCATCGAAGAAAAAATGGGCATGCACGCCAACCCAACCTGTTCGATGAGCTTCGAAGGAGCCGAAGGTTACCTGATTGGTAAACCAAATCGTGGTATTAATGCCATGTTCACCATGATGAACGAAATGCGTTTGGGCGCCTCGTTACAAGGCATTGGTTTGAGCGAGCGCAGCTTCCAGAAGAGCCTTCAGTATGCGATTGAACGAACTCAGATGCGTAGCTTGGGCGGAGTGAAAGCACCGGAAAAAGAAGCCGACCCGATCATCGTTCACCCGGACGTTCGTCGTATGTTGCTGACGCAGAAAGTGTTGGCCGAAGGCGGTCGTGCGATGGCGCAATTCTGTGCTGATCTGTTGGATGAATCTCATCAGCCGGGTGCGGACAAAGAGCGCGTCGAACTGCTTGGTTTACTGACACCGATTGCCAAAGGCTTCTTAACTGACACTGGTTTGGCTTCGGCGGATCTGGCCATTCAAATGTACGGTGGTCATGGCTTCATTAAAGAAACCGGCGCAGAGCAGTTATTCCGTGATGGTCGTGCATCGACGTTGTATGAAGGCACCACAGGCATTCAGGCGCTGGACTTGTTGGGCCGTAAAGTACTGGCCAATCAAGGTAAGAGCCTGTTGAGCTTTACCAAGCTGATGCACGTATTGAGCAAGAAGACCTCAAGCGAGCAGTTAGGTGATTTGGCCGATACCTTGTCTGGATATTCAAAAGAGTGGCCACAGTTGGCGAAACAAGTCGGCTCCAAAGCCATTGGCGATTTTGAAGAAGTGGGCGCTGCCAGTTATGACTTCTTGATGTATTCCGGCTATGTCAGCTTGGCGTACTTCTGGTTAAAGATGGCCAATGTGGCGCAAGAAATACTCGACGGTAAACGTCATCCAAACGGCGAACCCTTTGATCGTGATTTCCTTGACGCCAAAGTGAAAAATGCCCGTTTCTATTTCGAGCGAATTTTACCGAGAGCGCGTGCACATAAAGACATGATGTTGGCCGGCAAGGCGAGCATGATGGAGATTACTGAATCTCAGCTAATCGGTTAGACGATTCTCGGAACTGTTTGGAACACATTAAAGTACACAAATTTTCTCTTCCTTCGTGATACTTCTTCCGGTGATTTCGATCACAGGGGAAGTTCCTCACCATTTAAGCTCCGTCCCTTAGCCAGGGCTCGGAGCGTTTTTTTATTTGCCGAGATCAGACGGCTCCTGTTAAGTGAATGAGAGATCGGTGCTATGCTGGCCGCTCATTGTAAAGTAGCAACCCTTAACAGTAGTGCGCCCGTGATCAATCTTCGTTTAATAGCCTTGGCTCTGTTAGCCATCTTCACCATGGGCTTTGTGCCTGTGCTTATCTATGGTATTTCCGCCAATGAAGCCACCATTGGTTTTGTACGTTTGGCGATTGCAGCGGCGGGCATTGCCTTGATTATGCTGCTGGGACGACAGTTTCATAAACTCAGTCGACGCGATTGGTTTTGGTTGGCGGTGTTAGGGCTGACTTTTACCGTTCATTGGTATTTGTATTTTTATTCCATCAAACGGGCGGGCGCTTCGTTAGCGGCCATTGCGGTTTGTACTTTCGGCATTCATCTGTTGTTCGTGAACCGTTTGTTCTTTAAAGAACCCATTCGCAGAGCCGATTTTCTGGCGGTGTGTGTGGCCTTTGCCGGGGTGTATATTGCAACGCCGTTTGAAACTGGTACTGAAATTCAGGTGTATGGCTTTTTGTCTGGTGTCTTGAGTGGCTTCTTGTACGCTTGTTTACCGCCGATTAATCGACAGATCGCACACCTATCCACAAACTACCGGGCGTTAGGGCAGTTTGGTTTCGGTTTTTTGGGATTCTCTTGCCTTTGGTCAATGACTGAGTGGGATCTGACATCGCAAGACTGGTCGGGATTGATTGTGTTGGGGCTGATGTGTACGCTCGTGGCGCATACCTTGTGGAACAAGGTGAGTACTGAAATGCCAGGTCATATTACGGCGGTGATTTATTATTTGTACATTCCTCAGGCGATGATTATGAGTGTGATTTTTCTGGGCGAACAAATCACTTGGCAGATGGTGTTGGGCGCGACATTGATCGTGTTGGCCAATGTGCAGGTGGTGCTGTCGCATCGAGTGCTATCACACCGAACACAGTCGTCCTGAGCACTGTCGTCCCGAGCACTGTCGTCCCGAAAGCTGTAACATCGGCGAACATAAAGGTAAGTAATCTAAATCGTTTTGGAATTTGGATTTTTTACTATAGTTATGAGTACGCAAGTTATATGTACTGAAACGAATCGAGTAAACGCAATGAATAAACTGCGCTTAGTGGGCTTGGCGTCGATGTTTCTGATGGTGTCGACTGCAAGCAGTGCCAATGTGTCAGTTCAACCGACGTGTGAGCGAATCAAGGCTAGCGGTAACGCTGAGTATCCTCCGTATCTATGGCGTGAGCCGGATCATCCGAAACGCTTTAATGGTGCTATCGCTTTTTTAATGGAAGATATCTCCGCGTACTTGGGGATTGAGATTGATCTTCATTACGAGGGATCGTGGGGGCGGGTTCAAGCGGAAGTAGCTGCAGGTTATATCGACATGATTACCGGAGCATTCTTTACAACGCCGCGAGCCGAGTACATGGATTATATCTACCCTGAATTTCAGGGAACCAATACAGCCGTATGGGTAAATAAAGACAAGACGTTTGCTTATAAAGAATGGAAAGATCTGATTCCTTATCAGGGGATCACTGTGATCAATAACAGCTTTGGCGAAAAATTCGATGAGTACGCAAAACAGTATTTATCCATTGAAGAGGTGGGCCAACTAAATCAAGGCCTGGGCATGTTGAGCCTTAAACGGGTGGATTACCTGATTTATGAAGAGAATCCAGGGTTGGCTTACATTGAGCGCCAGGGCATTACTAATCTGGAAGCGTTACCGGTTAAGGTTAGCAGTGAAAACCTGTATATAACCATCTCTAAAAAGTCGAGCTGTAACACTCCGGAAATTAAGCAAGCGCTGTCCAACATTGTTGCAAAGTTCAATCAGCAAGGACGCATGCAATGGTATTTAGATCGTGCGTTGAAGTTGTGGAAGCAGCAGCAAAAAGCGGCTCAGAAGTAACTTACCTTACGATTGTTTAAAAGGCTATTCGTCGATAGTGGATCGGTAGTTTTGGGGTTTGAACCTAGGAGTACAGACGCACAAAAAGACCAAATCCTGATCGCTTTCATTGGCGATACTCTGGGGCTCATCGGCGGGAATGACAATGGTGTCTTTTTGCGAGAGTAAGGTGCCAGCGAGTGTGCCGCTCATGATCCGGCCTTCACCTTCCAAAATAGTGTAACGCTCGATGGTGCCGATTAGCTGATGCACTTCCGTTGTCACTCCGGGTTTAACGCGAGCCAACGCAATGGAACAATCCTTATCGTCGGCCGAGTTACTCAACTCAGTGATATAACAGCCTTCGTCGGTGTAGAACTCTGTCTCGGGTTGATATTTAAATAGCTTGGCCATCGGCTGCTTTACTCATGCTTCTTACTGGTTGGTTAACAGGTTTAGTTCCCGTGCTTTGGCGACGGCGGCGGTGCGATTTTTCACGTCCATTTTTCCATAGATGTTATGAACGTGTGTTTTCACCGTGGTGATGGACACAAACAGTTGGTCGGCAATTTCTTGATTCTTCAAGCCTTCAGCAATCAGCCCAAGAATTTGATTTTCACGTTTACTCAATGGTTCGACCAATTCAGAGGACGTAATGATTTTGTCGCTGTTGTTTAGCAATGACTCGGCAGTGACTGCCTTTGTGGTTTGAGTGTGGTCTATGAATCGTTGCTGATGTTGCTCAAAGGTGGTCAGCAACAAGTCGACATAGTCTGGGTTTGATGCATAGGGGCGAGCCATTTGCAGCAGTGGGCCGATGTGTGGGCCCTCATCCAAAAGTAACTGAGTAAACCCATGTTGTTCACACAACAGTAAGGTGGTTTGTAGGTACTGCAAACACTGCTCAAAATCGTGCTGGTCTGCGGCGCAGGTGGTCAAGGTCGCTAAGGCTTTGGCCTGATTAAGTACCCGGTGGCCATCTTCCGCGTGGCGAAGAATGTTCTCGCACAGCTGCTGGCAATCCTGATGACGGCCCACTGCCAGATAGATCTTGGCTAAAAACAGGCGCTCCGATTCGGATAAGAAGTCTGTTCGATCTTTTAATTCGATTTCGTTATTGCTAAGCCATTCATTTAAAGGGGCTTCTCTCTGATGAATCATAGCGTCAAGCAATAGCAGACTGCTTAAACGAGGAAAAGAAAACGGCCAATCATCCGGTAAGTGTTGTTGCTGAACCAACAAGCCTTGTTGCAGTAGGTGCTCGCTGCGTTCCATCTGAAAGTTGCAACGATAGATGTGCGCTGCGATGGCGTAGATAGGAATGATTTGAAATGGGTCTGTGGTGTCTGGAATATAGTTCAATAAGGTCTGAACCCGTTCCAGGGCTTCAGGCAATCGGGCTTGTTCTCTGAATATTAAGGCGCGCATGCCGTCGATCCACGGTGCATAGGGTGAGGGTACCGGTAACTGCGCGTGCCAGTCCTCCACTTGATCCAGTAATTGCAGGGCGTTATCGAGCTTGCCTAAGATCATGTAGGTGGGAATGAGATTGGATATGCCGATCAGCACGGGAAACGGAAGCGCATCGTGCATGCCTTGCCGAATAATGGCTTCGGAAAGGTGCATGGCTTCGGTCAGCTTACCTTGATGAATCAACGCATGACACATGGGCATTTGCGCAAAAAGATCGAGATGTTCGGTTCCTGATGGCGTTGCCAGCGCGGTTTTTGACAGCGAATGAGCGCTTTGGAAATCGCCTCGGAACATGGCTACGAACGATTCCATGATAGTGATTTCTTTACCGGTGTCTTCTAAGTCGGACTCAGTCAGTTCCGCTTCGGCCTGCTTTTCAGGGGAGTTGCGATAAATTTCCAGCTGTCGTTTCGCTTTATCAAGGTGCTCCGCAGCTTCTTCTGTGTGGCTGTTCGTGAGAAAGATGGCTGCCCGTAACAGAATTAAGCGTGGTCGATCCTGCTGCATGTCATTCGGCAGAATTCGCAACCAGCCATCGACGGTCATGTGTTCGCCGTTGGTGAGCTTGGCTCTGGCTTCCAGATTCATCAATCGAGTGATGCGTTGCCAGTCCTTGAGCGGAATGCATTGGTCAATGGCACGAGAAATAAAGCCATTGGCTTCAAACCAATCAATAGCACGACGTCGATGACGTTCGGTCACTTGGTTGTGGCTGTTCAAGGCCTCTTTAAAGAGATCATGAAAGCGCCAGGTTTCTCCGTATTTCACCAGAAACAGATTCTTTTCATTCAGCTGTTCGATGAGGCGATCTGAATGATCAATCTCTAATACCGCATCACAGAGCTGCGGGTGCAGCCAAGGTAAAAATGCGGTGTTGAGCAAAAAGTGCTGCAGTTCCGGTGGTAAGGTCGCCAGCACTTCATCGTCGAAGAAGGATATGGGAGTGCTTAAATCCAGGGTATGTCGCTTTTGAGCTTCCTGATCGAGCACAATCGACAAAAGTTGAATCCCTGCAGGCCAACCTTCGGTTTTTTGATGGACGTTCTTGAGCGTGTGTGATGTCACCTGATGATCCACCAGATGCGTCAGATAAGCTTCGCTTTCTTGTTCGGTGAATGCCAGTTGTGCTTGGGTAAGCTCCAGTATTTGATGCTTTGAACGGCGTCTCGACAACTTTAAGTCGGGATACACCTGACTGGTAATCACCACATTGAGGTTAGTGCTCAGAAAATCCAACAGCTCATTCAATTGGCTAAGAATGGTGTCATTGGTGATGCATTGAAAATCATCAAGAATCAGAACAAAAGGCGTTTGTTGTGTATAGGTTGTATCGCTGCTGAGGGCTTCAAAGGCGTTAATGATGGTGCTGGGGCAATGCTCGGCAATGAGTTCCGGTGTCAGCTCGGGCAGTGAAATGCCTTGATGGGATAGGGCTGAAAAGACATAGCGCCAGAAGCGACCGGGGTCGTTGTCTTTATGATCGAGCGTGAGCCAAGCAAAGTCCCGCGCACTTTGTGCCAACCATTGACTGACCAAGGTGGTTTTTGAATAGCCGGTCGGTGCCGCCAATAGAATGAGTTGACCACCCTGAGAGGTATTCAGTCGTTTAATCAGGCGTTCTCGCTCGACCAGATTATGGAAATGGGCGGGCGGCGAGATTTTTGTTTTTATTAGCATACTTCGTAACGCGCTATTGATTCTTGTGTTACTTACCATATCAAACCTTAGTAGTGACGCCTATGAGGTGGACAAAAAAATGCGCCATGTGTCTAAATCAACACCGGCGCGAAGAGGCAATACGAACAATTTAGGAGTATTACTTTTTGGAAACTTCGTTAATTCAATGGACTAAATGAGATTGCTGAGTTTAAAGCAGGCTAAGAAAGCTTTAAGCGGTAAGGCTTTGCGGCTGGCCACATAGGTGGTGTGTTCTTCCCCCCGAAAGCGCTGCTTAGTGAACTGAATGCCCTGGAAATTATAGAAACGCTGACCAAAGCGTTGGGTGAGCAGAAACATCCGGGTCAGTGGTCGGGACGAACGGATACCAGGCACTTCGTCGGTGTTTGGCCCCTTGAGATGCAAGGGTGACAAGCCAAGGTTTATGAGCTTAATCCCTTCTTTTCGGAACTGTTCCAAGGCGACCGCCATGATGGCGTAGAACAAGCCTTGTTTGAATAAGTGATTGGCGCGCGAAATATTGGGCACATAGCCAATGACGTTGCCCTGTTGGTAAATCGGATCAAAGTGCACAAAGCCAATAGGTTGTAAGTCTTTGTAACCATAGAAACGGCGCACGTCTTTTTGATAAGGCATGTCTTTTGGGCGAATTAAGAAACCAATTTCGTTGTTCTTACAGCGGCGGGTACTTAGCCAGCTATCTGAAACGTAATCGTCATGGAGATGAGAAAAGGTCTCCATGATTTTGATGCCGAGCTTATCGGCTTGATTGAGTGCCGTTCGAAAGATCTGTTTCTTCTTGCCTTTGAGTGACCAGGATGCCAATGGAATAACCGTTTCCTGACCAAATTCGGTGGTGTACATATTGAATTGTTGCGCCAGGATCTGGGCGACCGGTGACGTGACTTGGACAAAACTGGTGCGTTTGGGTGATGCTTTCAGGAACTCTGCAATGAGCAGCACCTGCAAATGCGGTGGACAAATTGGGTCGGACAACACAACTCGTTCTCCAAGGGCATCACGGTAAGCGATAAATCCTACGCCGGGTAAATCAAAGTACTGCATGTTTGGTTGCAGTGTTGAATACGACATGCAATGACCGCCGTACGCTTCCAGCCAATGAATACGTTCTTCCTCGGAAAAAGCAGGAAGATCTTCCGTGGTTGATGTGCGGGCATGAGTTCGCGGAAAGGTCAGTACCTGAGCAGATACTGAGCTCGTGTTCGTAATTGGATCGCGAGCGTTAAGTCGCGATGTATTGATCGAATCTTCCAGTAACGTCTCCATGAGTCGTCCCTCTATGTCGTATGTTCTCTGATTGATGCCCGGTGATCTTGTGGATAAAGGTGTCTAATGACTGAATCACCGACTAACGACATCGTTTTTTTATTGTTATTAGGGGCTGTTGTAGTGAGATCTTAGGTAGATCTTTCATTATGTGACCATACTAAAACGGGATAAGGATGAGCTGATCCTTCCAAAGGTGGATATTGGTTGGAAAAAGGATGAGTTTTCGCTGAGAAGGGTTTTCGGTAGAATGCCTGCTTCGATAGAAGTTCACCATCTGTAGGGAATGTTATGGCTATTCAGTGGTATCCCGGGCACATGCACAAGGCCCAGAAAGAAATTCGTCAGATCATGCCGCAGGTGGATTTGGTCATTGAAGTGTTGGATGCTCGAATTCCCTACAGCAGCAATAACCCGATGGTGCCTTCATTACGAGGCGAGACGCCGTGTATCAAGATTCTAAACAAGAGTGATCTCGCTGACCCTGAAAAGACCAAAGAATGGCAGGCTTATCTTGAATTGGAACAGGGGGTGAAAACACTCGCTCTTACCGCCGAAGAACCTTCACAGGTACACCAGATTTTGGACCTGTGCCGTAAGATGGTGCCGCAAAAAGAGAGCTCCTTTAAACCGATCAGCACCATGATCATGGGCATTCCTAACGTGGGTAAATCCACTCTCATCAATACCTTGGCTGGAAAAGTGATCGCCAAAGTAGGGAATGAACCTGCAGTGACCAAGCGTCAGCAAAAAATCAATCTTGGCAATGGCATTCTGTTATCCGACACTCCGGGGATTTTGTGGCCGAAGTTCGAGAACCCGGACAGCGGTTATCGCCTGGCGGTTACCGGTGCGGTAAAAAACACCGCCATGGAATTTGAAGATGTGGCAATGTACGCCAGTGCTTATTTGCTTCGAGCCTATCCTGAGCGTGTCCAGGAACGCTATAAACTTGATGAATTACCGGGCAGTGATCTAGAGCTACTCGAAGCGATTGGCAACAAACGCGGCTGTCGTCGTTCCGGCGGCATGGTGGATCTACACAAAGCGTCTGAAATTCTACTGAATGAACTGCGTTCCGGCATGTTGGGTCAGGTAACCTATGAAACGCCTGAGATGGTTCAAGCCGAAGAAATCAAAATGGAAGAAGTTCGCGCTCAAAAAGAAGCCGAGAAAGCTGACAAAGCCGCTAAGCGTAAGAAGCGCCGACGCTAATGCGTTAGAGCGCTTTTTCCTCTTTTAAAGATTCCTTCGGCGGAAACGCCTTCATTAGTTCAGTGATTGCCAGACCAATTGTTTCTTCCCTTTCTTGCGGCGTTGCGCCTTCACTGACCCGTGAACCCACGATTCCTCGCCACTGTAATTCATTGGTTGTTCCGTCGTGAATGTCTACGATGATCGAGCCGTATTGGTATTCGTCGACATAGGTTTCGTATCTGGCGTGGCTGCAACCAACCCAAGGGCATCGGTGATTATAGAAACGATGTACGTCGATTTTGGGCTCTACCAGAAAAAAATAGGAGATGTGGAAGTCGGCGGTTTTGTTTTCGGTTAAGTTGAATCCTTTGGCTTGTAGCTCTTTATTCATCGCGTTTACGATGCGTTGGCGGGTTAAGTCGCTGTCGTAAGGGTCTTTGGGAGAAATGTCAGCCAGTTGCCAACGATAGTTTTTCCAGTGGTCGGTGGTGAGTTTCGGGTTGTAATCCGTAGAGACATTGAAGGTGGAGCAAGCACTTAGTATCAGCGCCAGACACAGAGTAAAACAGAGTTTGATGGCACGCATGAGTCGACCTTATTTTGGTACGAAAAACCCGTTAAATCAGGTGAGTATATTACTAAGGTTAGTCCTTATTTTTGGCGGAAGGTTTCATTAAATAACAAAGAAAACAGCAAGAAAGCAGGGACAAGAACACTAGCCAACACCAAAGATTGGAAAATGATCCTTAACACTCACAAACCTGGCAACATCAGGGGTGTGATTGCAATCACGCAGAGATCTAATGATGTGCGGTGACTGTATTTGCGAAGTTACTCGTCAAATGGGAATTCTTCGATTTGATGTCGAAGTTCCTGTTGTTCACGATAGAGCTCAATGGATAAGCGAGCGGCACGCATTTTCTTGCACTTCTCCTGCTCACGCGCTTTTTTACCGTCTAGCTCCACATGCATACTTGCGTTCAGTATTTCGGTTTTCACTTCGCTTACTTTTTCGCCATTGATCATAGTCGGCCTCCTTGGTGATCAATAATTCGAAATTTTAAAAGCTGAATTGTGACGGTCTTATGTAATCTCTATTACTTTTTAATACCAATGGATTGTATAAAAATCAAACATTATGCTGATTTTTAATTGATCTCTGTGAAATATTTCCTTCTTTTCTTACAAAAAGCCCGGTAATAGGGAATCAGCGGTCGTTTTCTAAAGGCCGTTTGAAAAGATGTTGGTGCGAAGATGAATAGAAGTTGGTTGCTTTGTGAGCGGTTTGAAGTCGGTGATTGAGTACTTTTTATTAGGCGGCGAAATTGGCCAGCATGGTTTGCATTTGATCATTCGTAAGTGGACGACTGACCAGATAGCCCTGGATGAGGTCGCAGTTTTGATCTCGCAAGAATTCACGGGACTCGATGGTTTCAACCCCTTCGGCAATTACGCGTAAATCCAGGCTATGGGCCATGGCAATAATGGCCTTGGTGATGGCGGCATCGTCCTGATTGGTGTTGATTTCACGAATAAAGGATTGGTCGATCTTAAGAATGTCGATTGGGAATCGCTTAAGGTAACTCAGGGACGAATAGCCGGTGCCAAAGTCGTCGATGGACAGACCGACGCCAAGGTCACGGATGTCCTGAAGCTGGCTGATGGTAGTTTCGACATCGTCCATCAATAAACTTTCGGTGATTTCAAGAATCAGGCGGTCCGCTTCGAGATTGGTTTCTTTGAGGATTTGCTTCAACAGCGCCATAAAGCCGTCGGCTTTCAATTGCTGGGCGGACAGATTTACCGAGACTTTGAGATCGCCAAAACCTTTCAAAGACCACCAACGCGCTTGCTGACAGGCGGTTCGCAGTACAAATTCCCCGATCTTATTGATTAATCCGGTTTGCTCGGCCAGAGGAATAAATTTGGCCGGAGGAATGAGACCGTGTTCTGGGTGGTTCCAGCGAATTAATGCTTCAGCGGATTCAATGCAATTGTCTTTAAGATTCTGTTTTGGCTGATAAAACACCTCAAACTGTTGTTTGACCAGTGCATTATGTAATTCATTTTCCAGATGTAAACGTTCAGCTGAACTGTCATTAAGGTGTTCAGAGTAAAGATAGAAAACGTTGCCGCCCATGCCTTTGGCCTGATTTCGTGCCAACTCGGCTTGGTTCATCAAGGTATGCATATCTTTGGTGTGGTTCGGGGTGATGCTGATCCCGATACTGGCTGACAAGATTAGGTCTTTATCTGAAATATTGACCGGTAGATTGAGCACTTCAATGGCTTTACGTGCCTTGGTTTGGATCGCTCTCAGATCGTCTGAGTATTCAATGGCAATGGCAAATTCATCACTGTTGTAGCGAGACACGGTATCGGCATCGCTAAAGATCTGGGACAGGCGTTCGGCGGCAGTACGTAGAACCTTGTCGCCAGCATTATGACCAAAGGTATCGTTAATCAGTTTAAAGCGGTCGAGGTTGATCAGAAACAGCGCCAAAGGGCGTTCGGTGCGATGGCTGTGTTGCATTGAAGCGTGTAGACGATCGAGAAATAGGTCTCGATTCACCAGACCGGTGAGCTTGTCGTAATGCGTCAGGTAACGCAGCTTGCGGTCGATTTCTTTACGCGCGGTGAGATCCGACAGCAAACAAATGTAATGCGATGGTAAGCCACTCTTATCACGGACTAAATTAATCTTGAGCCACATTGGGTAGGCCGACCCGGACTTTCGGTAATCGGTGATTTCGCCTTGCCAGAAGTCGTTATGGGCCAGCTCACGACCAATGGCTTTTAACGTTTCCAATTTCTCTACCGAGTCGTCCAGATCCACGGAGGTTTTGCCGATGACTTCGTTCAGTTCATAACCCGTCATGGTGATGAAGCTGTTATTGACGGTCATAAAGCGGAAGTTTTGGTCAAGAATGGCAATGGCTTCAGTGGTGTTTTGGAATACGATATTCCCGAGACGTAACTTCTCGGTATGCTCCATTTCTCGGGTTACTTCACGGCGCGTACCCAATATCCGGGTTGCTCGGCCTTTTTCATTCCACTCCACCGCTTGTCCGGAATCTTCAAACCATAACCAACCGCCGTCCGGCTGACGAATACGGTAACGCACCAAGTATTGCTCGGTATTGCCGCGCATGTGTTCAATCAAGGCTTTGCGGGCGGCACGAAAATCTTCGTGATGGGTGTTGGCTTTCAGGTGTTTCAGGAATTGGTTGGTGGTGGTGTTACTGCTGCCAAACAACTTGTGGAAGTGCGAATGGTAAATACAATCGTTTTCAAGATCCCATTCCCATAAGCCTAGTTGGCTAACTTCCATCGACTTGGAGAGGCGATTCTGGCTGTCCAAAAGTTCTTTGGTGGTGTTTTTATGCAGCGACATTTCCTGCTCGAGCAGGTGGTTGGTTTGTTGCAACTCTTGCGTTCTATGATCGACGGTTTGTTCCAATTGCTCATGCGCGCGCTTGAGCTTTAATTCTGCCGCTACTCGCTGTTGGACCTCTTGGATCAACTCCTGATTAAGCTCATCGGATTGGGTCATTGCATGTGTAAGATTATTAATCAGCGCCTCTTTATCCGCGCGATACTTGAGCGCGATCACGGTAGAACGATTGATGCGTACGGCACTGTAAAACACGAATACCGAGAACAATCCGGCGACAAAAATTAGGTTGCTGTGAGCAAAATCCTGGATGTTCACCAGATGAATAAAAGGCGCGGCTAGAATAGCAACGGCAAAGCCGATGAACGCTGGCATATAGGCCGAAAAGGCGGCCGTAGAGTAGACGGCTAGTGACGCAATTAAACTGAACAGTAAGGCTTGATCATTGGTTGAGGTGGGATTGATAGCAAAGAACATCCCGCCCCAAGCTAAGCCTGACAGCGCTGAACCCAGAGTCGCAAGAATACTCTTGGTGCGCATAGCGACTTGGCGATTATTGGCGATGAAAGAGTAGAAGCCGAGTTGGCCTAACGGTAAACAACATTGCAATACCAACCAGCCAATGGTGACCGCCGGAGGAAGATGATGCCAAAAGGTAACCACGACAACCAAGCTGGCCAGTAACGACAGGGTGTAAAAGGCCTTAGACTCGACTGCTAACCGTTTTAGCTGAGCCTTAAGTAGCTGACTTTCACCGGAAGGCGCTTCGTCAGGCTGGGAGACATCATTTACTGGTGCCGTAGTTGCTTGATTTAGTGATTGCATAAGCTGAAATCTGGCTATTCGTCTTTGTGTGCTGGTGGCCGATCTGGTTTTGTTAGATACTTGTCGGCTTTGTATGTAGTCTCGGATTATCTGAGTAATCTTGGGCTACTAAGTTATTAAGCAGTAAGTCACTGCACCAAAGACATAGTTATTATTTGTCTTCAGGATAATGACTGAATTCTCAGTAGTTGTAAACTTATGTAACTAGATATTCGGATGAAGTCGAAGAGTTTTTTATAACTGCTTGAAAGCAATGGAAAATAAATCGTAAAAATTCGCCAAAAGTCGATAACTCGGCAGGAACCAGTTCTCAATTATGGATATTAGCCATCTCTTAGATCATCTCAACGACGCTCAACGTCAGGCCGTTTCTGCAGAACAGGGCAGTGCACTTGTGCTGGCCGGCGCCGGTTCGGGTAAAACCCGTGTGCTTGTACACCGTATCGCCTGGTTAATGCAGGTAGAGCATGTGTCACCTTATGCCATCATGGCAGTAACCTTTACCAACAAGGCGGCTCGGGAAATGCGAGGCCGTATCGAAGAGATTTTAGGTACGTCGATTCAAGGGATGTGGGTTGGCACCTTCCACGGGTTAGCGCATCGTTTGTTGAAATTGCATTACCAAGACGTGGGCTTACCTGAGAACTTTCAGATTCTGGATTCCGATGATCAATTGCGTTTGGTGAAGCGTATTCTGCGTGAACAGCAGATGGATGAGTCGCAATGGCCACCGCGTCAGGTGCAGAGTTACATCAATTCGCAGAAAGACGAAGGGCTGCGTGCTGATCATATTCCGCCGTCTTATGATCCTTACTACAACCGCATGATCGAGTTGTATAAGTCCTATGAACAAGCCTGTGAGCGCGGTGGCATGGTGGACTTTGGCGAGTTACTGCTGCGTTCTCATGAGCTTTGGTTAAAACGCCCGGATGTATTGGCTCATTATCAGAAGCGGTTCAGCAACATTCTGGTGGACGAATTTCAGGACACCAACACCATCCAATACGCTTGGTTGCGTGTGTTAGCGGGCCAAAACGTTCATTTAACGGCGGTTGGGGATGACGATCAGTCCATTTACGGTTGGCGTGGTGCCAAGATCGAAAACATTCGCCAATTCCAGACCGACTTTGCCGGCTCGGATGTCATCCGCCTGGAGCAAAACTACCGGTCTACTGGCAATATTCTGAACGCCGCCAATGCGGTGATCGAGAACAACCCGGATCGTCTTGGCAAGAAGCTGTGGACGGACGATGGTGAAGGCGAGTTGATTGACCTCTACGAAGCCTTTAACGAACAAGAAGAAGCGCGTTTTATTACTGAGCGCATCGACGAATATCAGGCCGATGGTCATCGTCTGGATGAAATTGCCATTCTTTACCGTTCGAATGCGCAATCGCGAGTACTGGAAGAATCTTTATTGCGCTCCGGTACTCCGTACCGTATTTATGGCGGTCAGCGTTTCTACGATCGCTTGGAAATCCGTAATGCCATGGCGTATTTGAGACTGCTGTCTAATCGTCATGATGATCCCGCCTTTGACCGAGTATTGAATGTCCCCGCGCGAGGCATTGGCAATAAAACCGCGGAGCAGATTCGTGATTTTGCCCGTCAGCAAAATGTGTCTCTATGGCATGCGGCCAATGAAATGTTATCGCTGAAACTGTTATCGGCTCGGGCGGCGAACGCCTTGGATGGTTTTATTCAGCTGATTGATCAGATGTCGCAACACACCGACGGCTTACCACTTGATGAGATTGTGAGCCAAGTGGTTGAGCGCAGTGGCTTGATCGAACACCACCTTAAAGAAAAGGGCGAAGCCGGTCGCAGTCGTGTGGAAAACATGCAGGAGCTGGCCAGTGCCGCCAAGCAATTCCGTAATGAAACCGAACATTCCTCTGAGCTGGTGGCTTTCCTCGACAGCGCCGCACTGGATGCCGGTGATACGCAAGCCAGCGAATACGAATCGGCGGTGCAAATGATGACTTTGCACTCAGCGAAAGGCTTGGAGTTCCCATTGGTGTTTATGGTGGGTATGGAAGAAGGTTTGTTCCCGCATAAGATGTCGGCCGATGAGCCGGGCCGTTTGGAAGAAGAGCGCCGTTTGGCTTATGTTGGCATTACTCGTGCCATGAGTAAGTTGGTACTTACTTATGCGGAGAGCCGACGGCTGCATGGCAAAGAAAACTTCAATCGCTTATCGCGGTTTGTGAATGAGATTCCGAGCGAATACGTACATGAGCTACGAGTGAAAACGCCGATTACCAAGCCTGCCGCTTCTGGGCTAGGCTTGTCGGCCGGACAACCGGATTCGACCTTGATTCCGCTAGGGCAACGGGTCTATCACGAGATCTTTGGTGAAGGCATTGTATTGAACTGCGAAGGTCGTGGTGGAAATGCTCGTGTTCAGGTAAATTTTAGCGACGAAGGCAGTAAGTGGCTGATGTTGGCCTATGCTAATCTTCAGCTACTTTAGGAATTCTGAAATAAAAATAACGAATATAGAGACAAGGAGAAGCGTATGAAACGTCGTGATCTATTAACGGCGGCAGGTATTGGTGCCGCTGCAGTAGCGTTGTCAGGCTGTCAGAAGCAAGAATGTGATGAGCAGGCTGCAGCAACTACGTCCGAGAAACAAACCTTCGAGTGGAAGTTAGTGACTTCCTGGCCAAAGAACTTTCCTGGTTTGGGCATGGCACCGGAACGTTTGTCGAAGCTGGTAGATACCATGTCTAACGGACGTTTAAAGATCAAAGTCTATGGTGCTGGTGAGTTAGTGCCTGCATTGGAAGTGTTTGATGCCGTTTCTCGTGGAACCGCGCAAATGGGGCACAGTGGTGCTTATTACTGGAAAGGTAAAGTGCCTGCGGCGCAGTTCTTTACTTCCGTGCCTTACGGTTTGACTGCGCAAGAAATCAACGCCTGGATCAATTACGGTGGCGGCCAGGAGTTGTGGGAAGAAATCTACGCAGAGCATGATGTTTATCCGCTTCCTGGTGGTAATACCGGTGTGCAAATGGCCGGTTGGTTCAATAAAGAAATTAACTCCATTGAGGATCTGAAAGGTCTGAAAATGCGTATTCCGGGCTTGGGCGGTGAAGTACTTAAGCGCGTTGGTGGTACGCCGGTTAATATCCCAGGCGGCGAGTTATTCACAGCCCTGCAAACGGGGGCAATTGATGCCACAGAGTGGGTTGGCCCGTACAACGATTTGGCGTTTGGTTTTTATAAAGCGGCGAAATTCTGTTATTACCCAGGCTGGCACGAGCCAGGTTCTATGATGGAGTTCTCCATTAACAAAACTGCGCTGAATGGTTTGCCTGCTGATCTTCAGGAAATCCTGAAAGTAGCGACTAAAGCCATCAACCAAGATATGTTGGATGAGTACACGGCGCGTAACAATGCGGCATTAAGCGAGTTGGTGAACAAGCATAATGTGGAAGTTCGTCGTCTACCGGACGAGGTCTTGGCAGTGTTGAAGACAACCTCCGATGAGGTGGTTTCTGAAGTGGCGAAAACGGATCCTCTAACCCAGAAGGTGTTTGATTCGTTCATTGCCTTCCGTGACGGGGTTAGCAATTGGCATGCATTGTCTGAACAAGCCTACATCAATGCACGTTCCGGTTCTTAAGTTATAGACTTGCAGGAAAGCAGAAGGCGATCGTCGGGCATTTCTAGTCCCAGATCGCCTTTTTTTGGGCTAATTTATGGGGATGAACTACCCTTAAATTGCCTTCATAACCCATTAAGGATGATGTGATGAATACTCTTTTACGTTTAGGTGCAGTGGTATTTGCCTTCTGTACTGTGTGGTCTTCTTCAGTGCTTGCGGATACGTTGACCGGTACTTTGGTCTCTCAATGGATCAAAAGCCAACCTGCGGTGGAAGCTTTTGGTGATAAACACGAGTCCACACTTTCCCCGTATGATGCCAACATTGAAAAGCAAGGTTCGTTAAGCGATGCCTTTAAACAAGGTGTTGTGGCTCTCAAGAAAACCGGCTTGTACGGTGAGTTTGAAGATGTCATTGAGGGCTATGGCTTTGATTCGCCGGAGCAATGGTCTCAGGTGGGCTCTCAAATCATGATGGCTTATATGGCGTTGGAAATGAAGAAACAAGGCCCGCAAATGCAGCAAATGATGGAGCAAATGCAGGCGATGATGAACAACGACCAAATTCCCGCCGAGCAAAAACAAATGATGATGAATGCGATGAAACAAAGCAAAAACATGTATGAATCATCGAAAGATGTGCCTCAGGCGGACATTGATGCGATCACCCCATATTTGCCGCAACTGCAGAACCTGGGTGAAGATTCTGAACCGGCCATGCAGTAGATCTTGATTGTGCCGTAGTTCGTGACTGTAAGTCTTGGACCGTAGGCTCGGATAACCTGCTTGAATAAAAAAAGGGATCGCTTGTGATGGCGATCCCTTTTTATGTGACTTAACTCGAACGAATCAAATGACTTTTGAGAAGCGTTGTTGCAACTCTGGGTTCATGTGCGCATCAAATGCCATACAAATGGAGCGAATTAATAACCGCCCTGGTTGCATGATCTGCAATTGATCTTCGCCCAAATCTACCATGCCGTCTTCCGCAAAGTGCGCTAGTGAGGCTAATTCCTTGGCAAAGTACTCTTTGAAATTGATGTCGTATTTTTCTTCAAACTGGGTGTAATCGAGCTTGTATTGGCAAGCCAGGGTCATGATCAGTTCTTTACGCAACTCGTCGTCTTCATTGAGCTGATACCCTTTTTCCGTTGGCAAAATGTCTTGCGCCAGGAAGTTTTGATACAGCTTCAGGCCTTTGGAGTTTTGACTGTACAAGCCTTGCACCAAGCTGATCGACGACGAACCTAAGCCCACCAAATCCAGTTCATTGTGCGTGGAGTAGCCTTGGAAGTTACGTTGTAACGTGCCCGAGCGCTGTGCCACACAAAGCTCGTCGTCGGCTTTGGCGAAGTGATCCATGCCGATGTAGACATAACCAGCTTCCATCAACTTACGAATGGTTAAGTGCAATAAATCCAATTTCGTTGCGCTGCTTGGAATGGCGTCTGCATCAATGAGCTTTTGCGCTTTGAAGCGATCCGGCAAGTGCGCGTAGTTGAAAACGGCAATCCGGTCTGGATTGAGCTCCACCACCTGATCCAAGGTTTTGGCGAAGGTGTCGGTGGATTGATACGGCAAGCCGTAAATCAAATCGAAACTGATTGACTGATAACCACACCCTCTGGCCGCCTGAACAATTTCATCCACTTCTTCATAGGTTTGAACGCGATTGATGGCGTCCTGTACTTTTGGATCGAAGTCCTGAATGCCCATGCTGATACGGTTAATACCGAGCTTGCGGTAATGGGAGACTTGTTCTGTGGTCAAGGTTCTTGGGTCAACTTCGATGGAGTATTCGCCGGTACGGGTCATGTCCAGATCGAAGTACTTCTCCAGATAGCTGATCACTTGCTGGAACTGTTCTTTGGTCAGGTAGTTCGGCGTGCCGCCACCGAAGTGCAACTGATGTACGGGGCGATGCTTGAACGACGGACTGGTGATTTCCATTTCCTGTTTCAGTGCCGCAATATAAGGATCGGCCTTTTCTTTCTGTTGTGTCACGATCTTATTGCAGCCGCAATAAAAACACAGGCGTTCACAAAACGGGATGTGCACGTACAAGGAAATCGGGTCGGTAACGTCCTTGCATTGCGCTGCATGATTTAGGAATTGATCGTGCTTGATCGGAGTAAAACTCAAGGCCGTTGGATACGAGGTATATCTCGGGCCTTTCCCTTCATAGCGACGAATCATGTCATCGTCCCAATGAAAGTTAGAGAAATCAGTTGATAGTTCTGTCATAGCCCGTAGCCTCACCACATATTATGTACGGTTAATTGTAGTGAGGCGGGACTAAGGCGTTTTGATATGTATCAACGACTGAGTAAGTTTAGAAACTGTGATGCCTTAAAGGAACGACAAATACTGATTCAGCTTGCTTGTGGATAAGTTTGCCGGGTTCATACGATCGGCGATGCGCAGCGCTACGGACAGCTCATCCAGGGCTTTCTTCTCGTCGTCCGTCAGTTTCTCTGCATCGTCACTGTTCAGATAATTGGCCAGCTCGGCATTGACCGAAGAAATATCCTTTGCCAACTCACTTGGATTAGAACCATCGAGATTGTTCAGAATGGCACCAGAACGCTTCAAAATGTCGATCAATGAGTCACTGCTATCAATCAGTTTGACACGATCTGAAATGATGCTGAGGTTGTTCGAGATATTTTCTAGGTTCTTAGGCAATTCTGAATCGGCAATGCGGCCGCCCAGATTCTCGGCCTCTGATTGAGAGATAAAGCCGTAATCGTACAAACGTTGAATGAAATCGCCAGTAATACGCAAACTGCCCGGCCCGTTCGGGAAAAATTCTTCATTCAGTTTCTGAATCTTCTGCGCGCGTGTGGATAACTTGATATCGTCCTGATTATTTGCATCTTGCTTTTGCTCTGTTGCCGAGTTCGTTCCTGTGGACGTCGCAGCGCTGTTGGAGCTGTTGGTGTTGTTCACCAAATTGTTATTGAGTTGAATGGCCATGGCAAATCCTTGCAGTCTGAGCACATAAAATAAGTAGGTTTGAGACCCAGAAGCATTTTGTGTGCCGAGATCTAGGAAATTGATCGATTCACTTCCAAGATCCGCGCTTTTTGGTAATACTCCCCAGCGGGAAATTCATCGGATGACGTTACATGGAACAGTCCTTGGTACAGTTAATTGATTATTTTCGTCGTTGTTATCGGGCCGATAACTACGGTATTTCGATCAGTGATGTCACAAAAATTGCGGGCTCGCGGCAATTAGTGATCGAAGGGAATGACGAACTGGCCTGTGGTGACTTACCGAAACTGCCGTTAGTGGACGACAAAGTTGAGCCATTGGTGGCTCAGGTTGAGAAATACCAGAAAGAACGTTTGTTGGTCTACGGCTGCTTCTTTGTTCAGGGCAAGGTCAGCAGCACCGGGTTCTCGGCGTCCCGAACTCTGAATTCGCCCTTGATTTACTTTCCCGCGCGTATTTCAGCAGAAGACAGCACTTATTATCTTTCCATTGATCACTCGGATTTACGCATCAATCGCCCTTTATTACGGCAATTATTGAAACCGGAACTGGACAGTGCTGCGCTCGAAACCTTTCCATCGATGACTTGGCCGATTGCCATTGAGGATGTAGCACTGTTATCCAAGTGGCTCAGAGACAACACCGTTGTTGTCGAGAGTGAGGAAGTCGGGCGCTGGCCGAGACTGCAAAGCTTATCGACAGAAGTGTCCAAGACGGTGTCAATCGTCAGTGCCTGTTCGTTGATTTTGGCCGAACGCTCCAAAGGGTCACGAGGGGTGTTGCATGAGCTGAATCAGTTGGTGAATACGAATTACCTGTCACCGGCGTTGTCTAGTTTATTGGGCGGGCAGCCTGCAGAGTTTCTGGCAAAAGCCAGTGAACCGGATTTGATACCCGGATTGCTCAGTCAGCCGCAATTAACCGCGTTGAACAATGCGGCCGCTGAAACGGTCAGCCTGATTTCCGGACCACCGGGGACCGGAAAAAGTTACACCATTGCTGCAGTTGCTATTGATCGCATGTTACATGGTGAGTCGGTGCTGGTGGTGTCGAAGAGCGAGCAGGCGATTAATGTGGTCGGTGAGAAGCTGCTTGATGCGTTTAATCTGAAACAAGGCTATGTGCATACGCCGGAGCGTAACTTCCAAAAATCGATGAAAGAGTATTTGGACGGGGTGCTGTCGATGGGGGTGACCCCGAAAGACAACCCAGAAGAAGTAAAGCAAGCGTTAACCAAGGTGAGACATACCTTGGATCAGGCATCTCATGCGTTTCAACGCAAACTGCGCTTGTCTCGTTGGATCAGCTCACACTTAGCACAGACCTCCGGTGATTGGTGGCGGACGTTAACTCGACCTTTGTTACAGTGGCTAAGCGGCTGGTCATCGCCTTCGGCATTATGGCAATACCCGCATCAGGTTGGGCAATTACAAGCCGAACGCGAAGCTTTATGTGCCCAATACATTAATGCTTACCGGGAACAGCAGTTACAGGGCTTGTTAGACAATAAGCGAGGTGAGCTGTCGAAGTTTCTACAAGCGTTGAAAGCGAGAAATTCAAAGACGCAAAAAGAACGCTTCGATCAAACAGATTTTGACACCGTATTGGATGCCTTTCCGATCTGGTTGGTGAATGTTAATGAATTGAATAATGTGTTGCCGCTACGGCCGGACATGTTCGATGTGGTGATTTTCGATGAAGCCACACAATGCGACATGGCGACGGCGATTCCTGCGTTACAACGGGCCAAACGCGCGGTGATTGTGGGGGATGGCAAGCAATTACGGCATGTCTCCTTCGTATCGAGGCGAGAGCAGCAGGCGTTGTTTGAGTTCTGTCAGCTCGATCCGGCGTTGGAGCAGCAATACAGTTATCGAGACCAGTCGGTGTTGGATATCGCATCCGATGCCATTCAAAGCCAGAAAGCGGTGTGCCTGTTGGACGAATATTACCGGGGCAAGGCCGATTTAATTTCTTTCAGTAACGCCCATTTCTATCAGGATCGTTTAAAGGTGATGCGCAGTCGTCCGGGCGAATTGATTGAACCGGCACTGGGTTTCACCAAAGTCGACGGTGAGCGGGCGCGTACCGGTAGGAACAGCGAAGAGACACAGCGCATTCTGCAACACATTCAATCGGTGATTGAGGAATGTGCGGATGCACTGTTGAAGCCGAGCATCGGAGTTTTGTCGCCGTTTCGTGAACAAGCTCAGTTTCTGGAGAAAGAGATTCTAGCTTCCTTATCGGACGACACCATTCAAGCGCATAAATTGCGGATCGACACGCCTTATGGTTTTCAAGGTGAGGAGCGTGACCTGATGCTGTTGTCGATGGCCATTGATGATCGTTCAGGGCGAGCGTCGGCGTATCTCAATCGTGAGGACATGTTTAACGTGGCGGTGACGCGCGCCAAAGAACGGATGCAGGTGTTCTATTCGGTTGACCCTAAACAGTTATCCACAGACAACCTGTTCCGTCGTTACTTGGAACACAATCATCTGCCAAACGCCAACATTGAAAGTGATGAAGCGCGCTGCGAGTTCGCCAATTCGCTGGCCCAGTCGTTGTCTTCATCCGGTTATCAATGCTGGTTAGGGTTTGAGATTGCCGGGGTGGAAATTGATGTGCTTTGTCAGAAAGATGGGCGCTTACTTGGGGTGGACTTGATTGGCTTCCCTGGCGATTTTCAGGACTTTTACGATGTGGATACTTACAAGAGTTTGTTCCGCTCGGGCATCAGTGTCTTGCCTATGCCGTACAGTGCCTGGCTTCAAGATCAACATGGCTGCCTCAATTGCATCGACGAGTATTTTTCACAAAGCCTCTAGTGGGGTTCCTTGCCAGGTGATGTTTCTCGTTGAGCTTTTTAGCTCGTTAACTGTGTCTGTGTCCAAAACTGTCACACTTTGAACAGGGTACTTTGGCAGCGTTCATGGCACCATTAGTTCGGTACAAACAAGAGTGTTGTGTAAAGAAAAGCGCAGTATAAACAAGATTGAACGATTATGGATAACTTTGCATTGGATACGCCGGCCTATCGACTATTGCTGGTGGAAGACGATCAGGAATTAGCGGGCTTAATCCGAGAGTTTCTGATAAAGAGTGGCTTCGAGGTCGAGCACCTAAGTAATGGTGCCGAAGCGGCGGAGTACATTCTTCAACAGCAACCGGATCTGGTGATCTTGGATGTGATGTTGCCTGGGCTTTCCGGGATGGAAGTATGTAAGCGCGTTCGGCCTTCTTTCTTACAACCCATTCTGATGCTGACGGCGCTGGATGAAGACATGGATCAAATGCTCGGGCTTGAGCTCGGCGCGGATGATTATGTGATTAAGCCAGTAAAGCCGAGATTGTTGTTGTCGCGAATTCGTGCCTTGTTACGTCGTGTGGAGACGGATCGTCAAATGGCACAAGCCACGTCACATACAAGTAGTCACCAAGCTTCGGCAAGCGCATCGCCGATAACTTCTTCCCACTCGGATTGTTTGGTGATTGATCTCAGTGCCCGTTCGGTGGTGTGTTGTCAGTCGCTGGTTACTCTGACCACAGCGGAATTTGATCTCCTGGTATTGTTGGCGGAACATCAGGGCGAAATCGTCTCTCGTGATGACATTGTTCGTAACTTACGAGGCTTTGATTATGACGGCTTGGACCGTTCCATCGACCGTCGTATCTCGCGGGTACGAAAGAAGTTGGGTGATGATTCTTCTGAGCCAAACATCATTAAAACCATTCGCGGTAAAGGTTACCTGTTAAGCCTGCCGGTGGAGATGTGCTAGTGATTAAAGCCTTTTTTCGTATCTGGATTCTGGTCTTTATTCCCTTAGGGTTCTTATTGTTCTCGGAATCCATGAATCCGATCAAAATGATGAATCACTGGTTTGTTTCGGATCGAGTTAACGAAACCTTTAAAGGTACTTTTTACCTGATCGAACAGCGCTTGGCCGCGCTGCCTGAAGAACAGTGGCAGGCGGAGATTCATGCCTTGGCCGATTACTTTGGCTATGAGCTGTATTTATTGTCTCAAGAGCAAATTCAGCAGGCGGAGCAGGATGCCTCTCAAGCACAGGTCGGGGTGGTCTTGAGTGAGGATAACCAAACCGCTTTATTAGCCTTGCCGCCGAACGAAACCTTGTTGATCTTGGCGGATAATGACAGCGATGTCTTGGTGAAACGGCTTGATGCTTCTTCCTGGTGGCTCTATATGATGCTGGATGAATCGGAGTATCTCGACACCTTGAACCAGAGTCGAGGCACTTTGCATTTGTTGATGGCGCGTTTTCAAGAAACGGATTCGTCCTATTGGCCGGTGTTGATTGCTCAACTGCAGCCGGAATTTGGTTTTGAGCTGGCTGTTTCACCCTTGAGCCAGTTAGGGCTTTCCCCTGAGCATCACCGCCAGTTGCTGGAACAGGGCATTGCATGGTCGCTGAAGGAGGACGCATCAACCGTCATTTATCAGCGCTTACCTGATCAACATACTGTTGAAGACCCGATGATTTTAGTGGCTGATCGCATTCCGTTACCGGGGCCAGAATTAACCATTCTGGCGCTGGCCTTGATCATTTTGGTGGGCAGCATCAGTTTGGGCATCTTCCTGTTTATCTTCGTGCTATGGCGAGAATTGAATCGTCTAAAAGCGGCGACGTCGGAATTTGGAAAGGGCAATTTGCAGCATCGGGCGGAAGTGAAGAAAGGCTCGATGATTTCAGAGTTGTCTCAGACTTATAATCGTATGGCCGATCAAATTGAAGGCATGATTCAAAGTCAGCGGGAACTCACTAATGCCATGGCTCATGATCTGCGTACGCCTTTGTCTCGGGTGAGTTTCGCCTTTGAAATGTTGCAGTCGGCGGATACCACAGAAGAAGAGCAAGCGCGTTATCGTCAAAGCATTGCGTCTGGCATTGATACTCTGGATCACCTGATTCAGCAGATTCTGGCCTTGTCTCGCTACAGCCGGGTGGCCGATATTACTCAGTTTCGTGAGGTTGCTTTTGCAAAGCTGTTGGAGCAAGAAATTGTACAGAGCCGTATTGAACATCCGCAACTTAGCTTTGATTTGAGTGTAGCGCCAGAACTGAGTGATCAACTCATCAAGCTCGATGCCAGAGCCATGGTTAGGTTGGTGAACAACCTGCTGGCCAATGCCTGCCGGTTTGCGGCGTCCAACATTCGCGTAACTCTGACAGTTGAAGGAAACTCTTATCTTCTGAACGTGGACGATGATGGTCCGGGCATTCCTGAAAGTGAGCGTTATGCGGTGTTTGAACCCTTTAAACAACTCAATAACGAGCAGCGTGAAGTTTCAAAAGAACATGGTCTGGGGTTAGCCATCGTCCAGCAAATTATCTATTGGCATCAAGGGCAAGTGTGGGCGGAGGAAAGCGATCTAGGTGGCGCGCGTTTCTGCGTTCGTTGGCCCATATTGTGCCCATGACACCTCACATTATCCTTTTGGGAGCGTTGAGCTTCATTAAACGCTCTTGTCACATTCTGTCCATTAATTGCGGCTTTTGTCCCAAAAAGGCTACAGACCACAAGCCTGTGAATCGTCATCATCACCTTGAATAGCGTAATCGAATAAGCGCTTTAGCAAGCAAGGAGAATAGAATGAAAACGGTAAGTATGATGAAGGTGTTTAAAAAGCCACAATGGATGAGGAAAGACGTAGGGCCGTTCTGGTTATCGGCGCAGTGTTTTAATGGACTGTGTTTCAATGCACTGTGTTTTAGTGGGTTGCTGGGGATGGGTTCAGTGGTTCATGCAGATACCATGGATATGTCGTCGAATGACGCACAACTATCCTTGGGCGCCTCGGCAGGTGTGCTTGGCGTTGGGGTGACGGCAACCGGAACGACCGATTGGCATGTGAAAAGCGGTGACCGTATTCAATGGCGTGCGATGATCAGTGGTATGGATCTGGAAGTGGACGATGGTGATATCGAGTTTTCGGACATTGAATACGAAGATACGGATTATTCGATTACGGCGATGCAGTTAGGCCTCGATTGGTATCCAATCGCATCACAAGGTTGGACGGGCGATATCTTTTTCTCTGGCGGTTTGATGTATGTGGATACGGACTTTACTGCTAACGCCGACATGGATAAGCGCTTCAGCGTTGGTTCTACCACCGTTAATCCTGGTGACATTGATGCACTGGAAACCGAGGTTGAATCCAGCGGTGTGTTGCCATACATCAGCTTGGGCTGGGGCAACAAGATTACCGGTGAAGTAGGCTTCGACTTTATGGTGGAGCTCGGGTTGGCTTATCAGTTGAATGATCCGGATGTGAAGCTGGTGGCGGTTGATCCTACCGGGCATTTAAGCGCTGGCGATTTGGATGACGAGGCTCGTGACATTGAAGATGAAGCCGGTGGCGTTCAAGCGTTTGGCACCATCACCGTGGCGTATCATTTTTAACTCGTACCGCTTAATTTGTACTGTTTCTTACGTTGTAACTGCCTTTAGTAGTGTTTTTTGTGCCAAAAGTAAAACGCTCCCAATGGAACAAGACCATGGGAGCGTTTTTACATATCAAAAAATTCTAGAGAGTCTCTGAACAAATCCCTAGTTACCATACACCTGTTCTGGTAACCAAGTGGCCAATTCCGGCCAAATTGCCAAGCCTATCAACAGCAGTAATTGAATGATGATGAAGGGGATTACGCCCTTATACATATCTGAAGTGGCCACCGATTTCGGTGCGACGCCGCGTAAATAAAACAGCGCGAAACCAAACGGCGGCGTAAGGAAAGAGGTCTGTAGGTTGATGGCGATCATAATGCCTAACCACACTGGATCTAAGCCCATCGCCAACAGAATTGGCGCGACGATCGGTACGACTACAAAGGTAATCTCGATGAAGTCGAGAATGAAGCCCAACAGGAAGATCACCAGCATCACCACCAACATCGCGCCTAAGGGCCCGCCTGGAATGTCGTTAAAGACCGATTGAATCAGTTCTTCACCCCCAAAGCCTCGGAACACTAAAGAGAAGATGGCCGCGCCAATGAAGATCATGAACACCATGCAGGTGACTTGCGTGGTCTGCTGGCAGACATCGCGCAGGGTTTCCAGATTAAGCTGTCTGCGCAGTGTTGCTAACAATGTTGCACCAAAAGCCCCCACAGCAGCCGCTTCGGTCGGTGTTGCAACTCCGGCAATGATCGAGCCCAATACAGCGATGATCAGTAACAATGGTGGAATCAAGCCGAATAGGATGATTAAGCCAAGATGATCGTGTTTGCTTTGTGCAATCAGTTCTTCGCGTTTCACTGCTGGTGCTGCGTTGGGTTTGAACAGCGCCACACAATAGATGTATAAGCCATACAGCAATACCAGAATCAAACCGGGGATGATGGCACCAACGAATAGATCACCCACCGAGACAGTTTTTGGTGAGAAGATGCCCATGCTTAGCTGGGCTTGTTGATAAGCACTGGACAGTACATCGCCAAGAATTACGAGTGCAATGGATGGCGGGATAATCTGACCCAGAGTGCCGGTGGCACAGATCGCCCCCGTGGCCAGTTTCGGGCTATAGCCTTGTTTGATCATGGTCGGTAATGAAATCAGCCCCATGGTGACGACAGTAGCACCAACAATGCCGGTGCTGGCTGCCATCAGCATACCTACTACGGTCACTGAAATACCTAAACCGCCAGGCCAACGGCCGAAAAGAATGGACATGCTTTCCAGCAAATCTTCGGCGATTTTCGACTTTTGAAGCATCACGCCCATGAAGACGAAGAATGGCACCGCCATTAAGGTCTGGTTACTCATTAGGCCGAATAACCGGTTCGGTAGGGCCTCTAAGAATGCGGGATCAAAGGTGCCGGTTAGAATGCCGATGCCGGCAAAAGCGAGGGCGATACCGCCCAGGGTAAAGGCCACCGGAAAGCCAAGCATCAATACTAGGCAAATACAGATGAACATGATCAGAGGCATGAATTCCATTATTTAGCCTCCTTCTGTGCGTGTGGATTAAGCAGTAATGCTAAACAACGACAGATCTCCGCAATACCTTGCAAAATCACTGTAAAGACCATACCGAGAATCATTGATTTGAGTAGATAAACGAAGGGTAAGCCTCCGGCTTCTTGGGATTTCTCCTGCATCGACCAGGAAAAACTGATGTATTCCCAACTGATGGCGCCGATAAAAATCATCATCGGCAGTAATAGAAAGGTACAGCCGAAGAGATTCACCAAGGCTTGCTTTCGTTCTGTCATTTCCCGGTAGAGGATATCAACCCGAACGTGTTCATTGGCTTTAAAGGTGTAACCGGCTCCAAGCAGGAACACGATAGCGTGTAGATAAAGAACCGATTCCTGCAGAAAAATAAGGTTGAAATTCAAGGCGTATCGCAATACCACCAGACTGAACATAACTAAGGTCATGACCAAGGTCAGCCAGGATACGGTGCGACCGATGAAGTCGGTAACCGACGACAGCCGATGATGAAGGGCTGTGAATACTTCGTACATAGGGAAAATCCAACGGAAACGTTATTTTTTGCAAGCATTATAGGGAAGCTGCTAATGAAGTGATAGAAGCGCTGTTTTCTGACTAATAAATAATCATGGCAAAAGTGACAAACTCGACTTTACTGTAACATTGCTGTCATAAACCGCTTGTATCTTGACCGTCATCAAATAGTTATTGAACTAAGTATTAATAAATTTTCCTACTTATATTGGAGAGTAGTTATGAAAATGAAGAAGGTTTTCGCAGCAGTTTCTCTGTTTGCCGCTGCTACTTTCGGTGGTCAAGCAGTTGCAGGCGCTAAAGTAGACGCAGACATCCCAGCATACTCAAAAACGTCTGGTGTCTCTGGTAACTTCAGCTCTATGGGTTCTGACACTTTGGCAAACCTAATGACACTTTGGGCAGAAGACTTCAAACGTTTCTATCCAAACGTGAACATCCAGATTCAAGCAGCAGGTTCTTCTACTGCGCCTCCAGCACTGACTGCTGGTACCTCTAACTTCGGTCCTATGTCTCGTAAGATGAAAGACAAAGAAGTTGAAGCGTTCGAAAAGAAATTTGGTTATAAGCCAACGGCTATCCCGGTAGCGATCGATGCGCTAGCGGTATATGTAAACAAAGATAACCCAATCAAGGGTATGACTATTGCTCAAGTAGACGCAATCTTCTCCAACACTCGTAAGTGTAAGAACCCGACGGAAATCAACACTTGGGGTCAAGCTGGCCTGAACGGTGAATGGACTAACCGTGACATCCAATTGTTCGGTCGTAACTCTGCATCAGGTACTTACGGTTACTTCAAGAAAAAAGCACTTTGTAAAGGTGACTACAAGTCGAGCGTAAACGAGCAACCAGGTTCTTCTTCAGTAGTTACGGGTGTTTCTGAGTCTATCAACGGTATTGGTTACTCAGGTATCGGTTACAAAACGTCAAGCGTTCGTGCGCTACCACTAGCGAAGAAAGAAGGTCAAGCGTTCGTTGAAGCGACACCAGACAACGCTGTAAACAAAACGTACCCGCTTTCACGTTTCCTATACGTTTACGTGAACAAAGCGCCTAACAAAGCTCTGTCTCCAATGGAAGCTGAGTTCTTGAAAATGGTGCTTTCTAAGCAAGGTCAAGAGATCGTAATCAAAGACGGTTACATCCCTCTACCAGGTAAAGTTGTTAGCCAAGTATTAAATAAAGTGGGCCTATAATCGTCAGATTATAAGCACCAAGAAAAGGGGAAGGAAACTTCCCCTTTTTTTTGAATGTACTCTGTAATATTTCTGTAACACAATTGTCTTATTTTGGCTGCCTCTAAGCTAAGAGATTAGTAACCGTTACTTATTAACCCCTGAGATATTTGCCCATGAGCTCAGCGAATCTAGATCTTAACTCTCCTGCACTTAAGCGAAAGCGTAAGCTCCGCAATTTAACGGATAAAATTGCCTCCCACGGAATTGGGGTTGGTGGTATCAGCGTTATCGTTACCATCATGTTGATTTTCTTATATCTGCTTTATGAAGTGGCGCCTATGTTTAAGTCGGCGTCGATTGAAGAAGTGTCTGAATATTCAGTACCGGGTCTGTTGGTTGATGATCCAAGTACTAAAACCGTTTATATGGCGACAGAAGAGCAGGCTGAGATCGGTATGCGTCTGACAGCTGCGGGCCAAGTGCTGTTCTTTGATTTGAAAGAAGGTGCTCTGCTCAATGAAGTCGACTTGCTAGACGGTGAAGACAGCCGTGTCAGCTATGTCACCGAAGGGCGAATTGGTAGCCGCACTTTGGTGGTTGGCCTTGAAAGTGGCCAAGTGAAAATCTTTAAACATAATTACCGTGCTGAGTATGACCAAGATGCGAATCGTACTTTGCACCCTGAAATTTCTTACCCATACGGTGAAGAGCTAATCGACATGATCGATGAGCCAATCGTCTCTTTGGCAATGAATGAAAACGAAGAGAACATGGTATTGGCCGCGGCGGGTAATTCATTGTCGATTCAAATGGTGTCGTTCACTAAAGAAGAAGACCTCTTTGGTGATGGATTTGAAGTTGAACGTTACGATCCGCCTACCTTTGATGTGGCACAGCGCGCCGATTTTCTGGTGATTGATGCAGAGATGGATCGCCTGTTTGTGGCCAATCGTTCTGGCGTAATGCAGCGTTTCAATATTGAAGACGTGGACGCCGTTGAAGCGTTTGAGCCTAAGCGTTTGATTTCAAAAGGTCAGAATCTGACGCAATTCCAACCGTTGTTGGGCGGTATTTCTATTCTTGTGGCTGATACGTCGGGCAAAACAGCTCAGTGGTTCATGGCCAGAAACGAAGAAGGTGAAAAAGATTTCACCAAAGTTCGTACCTTTGAAAGTGATGAATTGGACGCAGCGATTGAATTGGTTGCGATTGAAGAGCGTCGTAAAGGCTTCTTTACCATCACTGATGACGGTGTGCTGGACATATACAACACTACAGCGCACAGAAACTTGCTGGAAGAGCAGGTGATTGAAGGCAAAGCGGACTTTATGATCGTTGCCCCGCGTGCGGATGCCTTAATGATTGAGTCCGATGGCGTGTTGAAAGTCTGGGAAGTTGAGAACAAACACCCTGAAGTGTCGTGGGGTTCGCTATGGAATGAAATCTGGTATGAGAACTACGATGAGCCGGATTACATCTGGCAATCCACTGCGGCTACTACCGAATTTGAACCTAAAATGAGTTTGACGCCATTGGCGTTCGGTACCATCAAAGCGGCTTTGTATGCAATGTTGTTCGCAATCCCGTTGGCGATCTGTGGTGCTATCTATACTGCCTACTTCATGGCCCCGGAATGGCGTCGTAAAGTGAAGCCGGTGATTGAATTGATGGAAGCTTTGCCCACCGTGATCATTGGTTTCTTGGCGGGGCTTTTCCTGGCGCCATTTATTGAAACGAACCTGACCGGCGTCTTCGCGATTTTGATTATTTTGCCAATTGGCATCTTATTGTTTGGTTTCACTTGGGCCAATTTGCCTAAAGCGATTCGTCATCGTGTTCCTGATGGTTGGGATGCTGCACTGTTGATTCCTGTACTGCTTGTCTTGGTGTGGGTGAGTATGGCACTAGCTACGCCGATTGAAGTGGCGTTCTTTGGCGGTGACATGCGTACGTGGATTTCCAATGATTTGGGTATCGACTTTGACCAGCGTAATGCCTTAGTTGTGGGTATTGCGATGGGCTTTGCGGTGATTCCTTCGATCTTCTCCATTGCTGAAGATGCGATCTTCAGTGTACCTAAGCACTTGAGCCATGGTTCTTTGGCCTTGGGTGCAACGCCTTGGCAAACGTTGGTGCGTGTGGTTATGCCAACGGCCAGTCCGGGTATCTTCTCTGCAGTGATGATCGGTATGGGTCGTGCTGTCGGTGAAACCATGATCGTATTGATGGCAACGGGTAACACGCCTGTGATGGATTGGAATATCTTCGAGGGTATGCGTACCTTGTCGGCCAATATTGCAGTAGAAGTGGCGGAATCTGAAGTACACAGTACCCACTACCGAGTTCTGTTCCTAGCGGCCTTTGTGCTCTTCATGTTTACCTTTGTGGTGAATACTGTGGCTGAATTAATTCGTCAACGTCTACGTAATAAATACGGTTCGCTGTAAACCGGTCGCTTGGATAAAGGTATTTAAAGATGAATGTATCAGTAAAAGATTGGTTTAAAAGCGGCTCACCTTGGGTGTGGTTGAACGCAGGGGCGGTATCACTGTGTGTGATCATGGTTATCGGCTTGTTAGGGCTGATTGCAGTCCGAGGTTTAGGTCATTTTTGGCCTAGTACCATTTATGTCACTGAGTATGAGAATCGTGCCGGTGAACATACGGTGCTGTTGGGTGAAATTGCCGATACCACCATGGTATCGGCGGTTCAGGTGACCTCTGCAGGTTACGATGTCCCTGACAATATGGAATATATCCCACGTCAATTGTTGAAAGTGGGTAACCGTGATGTGTATGGCCAGGACTTCCAATGGGTGTTGGAAACCAGTATTTCCAAGCAGGAAGTACGAGAAGACCTGATCGTTCTTGAGCGCCGTGAGTGGGGTAACTTCTACGGCGAACTGGTTGCTGTTAAAGAGCAAGGTTCTGAAGTCTTTACTACGGGTAAAGACGGTTTTGACGCGACTTGGGACGAACTGCAACAGCGCATCGAGCGTGCACTTCAACTGCATGATGAAATTCATGACATTGAGACTGGTGTTATTGGTTCGATTAACTACGGCCTTGAACGTCTTCGTCTTAAAGAGCGTGGCTTAGAGCTGCAAGGGGTTACTGACCCGATTCAATTTCAGGCATTGGCCGAAGAGCGTGCGGAGCTGAATGCCGAATACGATGTTTTGAAAGAGCAACTGGGTGGTTTGTATCAGCAAGCTCAACGTGACCAGGTGGTTGTAAAGACCATTGATGGTAAAACGGTTGAAATGGCGTTGAGCAAAGTTGTTTTGGCCTATGCTCCGAACAACTTGAACGTTTTCCAGAAAATGAGCCATTACGTTGGTAAGTTGGGTGAGTTCTTGTTGGATGATCCGCGTGAAGCCAATACTGAAGGTGGTATTTATCCAGCGATTTTCGGTACTGTGATGATGGTTTTGCTGATGTCGATCATGGTGACGCCGTTTGGTGTGGTTGCTGCTGTTTACCTGCGTGAATACGCAAAACAAGGCCCTGTGACTCGTATCATTCGTATCGCTGTGAACAATTTGGCGGGTGTTCCTTCGATCGTATATGGGGTATTTGGTCTTGGTTTCTTCATCTACTTCCTGGGTGGTTCGATTGATCAGTTGTTCTATCCTGAAGCGTTACCGGCCCCGACGTTTGGTACGCCTGGTTTGTTGTGGGCATCATTAACACTTGCGATTCTGACGGTTCCAGTGGTGATTGTTGCGACAGAAGAAGGCTTATCTCGTATTCCTCGTGCAGTCCGTGAAGGTAGTTTGGCATTGGGTGCGACTAAGTTTGAAACACTATGGAAAGTGGTATTGCCAATGTCCAGCCCGGCGATTATGACTGGTGTGATTCTGGCGATTGCCCGTGCGGCGGGTGAGGTTGCGCCTTTGATGTTGGTGGGTGTGGTGAAATTAGCACCATCGCTCCCTCTGGACGGTAACTATCCGTTTTTACACTTGGATCGTAAGTTCATGCACCTAGGTTTCCATATTTATGACGTTGGTTTCCAAAGCCCGAACGTAGAAGCGGCTCGTCCTTTGGTATACGCAACGGCACTCTTATTGGTCGTCGTTATTGCTACTTTGAACTTGGCCGCTGTCGCGATTCGAAACAGCTTGCGTGAAAAGTACAAGTCTCTAGAGCACTAACGGTAAGAACGAACGCCTAGTAAAACAGTATTTAGCAAAAACAGCATTTAGTAAGATACAGGCCTGATATCAGGCCTGTATGAAAAACGAATTTTAAAGAATTAACCGATTATTTAGGTATATCGCTATGACAGATCAGGCTATGACAGATCAAGCTACGAATGAAAAACCAGCGCACGCGGTGGATATTTCTGCGTTGGGTCGCGATACGGAACAACGTGATTTGGCAAAAGAAGAAATGTGTCTGGAAGTTAAAGACCTTCAGCTGTATTACGGTGAAAAACGTGCCTTGCATGGCATCAACATGCAAATTCCTAAGAACCGAGTGACGGCCTTCATTGGGCCATCTGGTTGTGGTAAATCCACGCTGTTACGTTGTTTTAACCGCATGAATGATCTTGTGGATATTTGTCGTATCGAAGGTAAGATCATGCTCGAGGACGAAAATATTTACGATCGTTCTGTGGATGTGACAGACCTTCGTCGTCGCGTTGGTATGGTATTCCAGAAGCCAAACCCATTCCCGAAAAGCATTTATGAAAACGTAGCTTATGGTCTGCGTATTCAGGGCATCAACAACCGTCGAGTATTGGATGAAGTGGTTGAGCAGTCTCTACGTGGTGCGGCACTGTGGGATGAAGTAAAAGATCGTCTACATGACAGTGCATTGGGCATGTCGGGTGGTCAGCAGCAACGTTTGGTTATCGCTCGTACCATTGCAGTAAAACCGGATGTATTACTTTTGGATGAGCCGGCATCGGCACTTGACCCGATTTCGACGTTGAAAATCGAAGAGCTGATCAACGAATTAAAAAATGAATATACCATCGTCATCGTAACCCATAACATGCAACAGGCGGCACGTGTGTCTGACTACACCGCATTCATGTATATGGGTGATTTGATTGAATTTGGTGATACGAACCAGATTTTCACTAATCCGACTCAGAAACAAACGGAAGATTACATCACAGGTCGATACGGTTAATCACTGCATCGATATGTTGGTTTGCCGGAAGAGCTTGATCTTCCGGCAAGAAGAATTCGGTTAGCATTTTTGGTTATCTGACACATAAATTTCATACAGAAGCTAAAATATGCGTCTATTCTTATAAAATGTATATACAAAAATAATTGAATAAGACGCGCATTAAGCGGTGGGAAAACAATGGATACTATTAAAGACGCACATACGCATCACATTTCTCAACAGTTTAACGAAGAGCTCGAAGGGGTTAAAAAGAGCATGTTGGAGATGGGGGGCTTGGTTGAGAAACAAGTCCGTGATGCGATTCGTTCATTGATCAATGCTGATGTTCAGCTGGCAGAGCTAGTTCGAGAGCGTGATGATCTGGTGAATAACATGGAAATCACCATTGATAAGGAATGCACTCAGATTCTGGCAAAACGTCAGCCTGCAGCCAGCGATTTACGCTTGGTATTGGCTGTATCCAAATGCATCAGCGACTTGGAACGTATTGGTGATGAAGCTTCAAAAATTGCTCGTTTAGCGATTGAACTAAGTGGGCAAGGTGACTCCCAGCAAGGGTTTGTTGAAATTCGTCACATCGGTGATGAAGTATCTTCAATGATTCAGCAATCATTAACGGCTTTTGCACGTTTGGATGTGGACTCTGCCTTAAAAGTGGCGCATGAAGATCGTACCGTGGATATGGAGTATCGCAGCACGGTTCGTGAACTGATCACTTACATGATGGAAGATCCTCGTAGCATTTCACGCGTGCTGAATATTATCTGGGCGTTGCGTGCTCTGGAGCGTGTAGGCGATCATGCCATGAATATTGGCGAATACGTTATTTATTTGGCCAAAGGGCTGGATGTGCGTCATATGGACGTTGAGCAAGTGGAAGACCGATTGGAGTCTGTTGAAAAGTAATAACGCTTGTTCAAAACGCCGAGAAGCCGCAGAATACTGCGGCTTTTTTATGTCTTGAGATTTTTCAGGTCTTCAGGTTTCTAATGTGTCGAAGGAGGATGTATGGATTGGTTATGGGCAATGAACTCGGACTTATCGAGTTGGTTTTGGGGCCATCGACAGTTATTGATTACCTCCTGGGTCGCTGTGTTATTGGTGATCTACGGCGGTGAGTTAAATGCCGCTGTACGTCGAATTATGCAGCCATATCATTTCTTACTGCGCATGGCTGCGTTCATTTTGTTATGCACCTTTGGTTATGGTGCTATTGCTGTCTATGGTCAGTTGGGGATTAACTTCGGATTGTTGCATCTGGATAAGAACTGGTTTGCCAGTATTGTGATCGGAACCTATTTGATATTGAGCTTTTTGGCTGAACGTAAGCGCCATGCTTAGTGGCATTAGAACGTAGGGATTAGTGAGAAAATCAGTGAAGAAAAAGAGTATTCGGTGACAAACGTCACCGATCTCTTATGTTAGGCTACACCACTTTGTATCGTTATTATTGGGTGGTTTTCCATTCCTTAGGTCAATCCATGACCTTGTCGCCAGTGTTGCGTCCTGCAGATGCCGCTCTTCCTGAGCTTGCTGGCGTGGGCTTCCTGTGCCAATTTCCTTTTTGTGCTTAATCTAAAGCGTATCCTTGTGAGTAAGTTGTCCTTTACTTACTCGTCGACGTCCTGTCGATAGGTGTAATTTAAATGGTTTCAAATGACAGAATTGTGACGTATTTCGTGCTTTGTTAATGATTCTCGTTTGAAAAAATTAATATTCTTTAAAAACAATGGGTTAGGTTTTTTAGGCGGGCTGGTTTTCAGACATTTCAGCCGGTTTCTATGGCGAATGTCTTACATGGTTTTTTTGATGAGAAAGCATTAGAGTGAATTTTTAGCTTTCAAGGGCTTTAAATGCATTGATTTAATGCCTATAAATACCCTGCATCCACAAGTATTGAAGGTAATACATGCTTGCTTCTTTAAAACGTTCGTTTTCATTATTGATTAGCGAAGATCTGCGCTGGTATGTGTTAGGTCCGTTATTAATCAATATCACGTTGTTCTCTGTTCTGGGCATTTATATCTTTAGTTGGATTCCTGATTGGGTTCATGCCGCACAAGGTGTTTTTCCTGAGTGGTTAGCATGGCTTAGTTGGTTGGTGGCGCCATTGGTGATATTGGCTGTGGTGGTCATAGGAATATCTACCTTTAATATTTTAGGAAATATCATTGCAGCGCCGCTTAATGCGTTTCTGAGTGAAAAGGTTGAGCAGCTAGAGTTGGGGGATCAATATCAGGCGCCTGACGACAGAACGTTGTTTGAAGAAGCTGTGCATGCTGTGATTCGAGAATTTCGAAAGTTGCTGTATTACTTACCGAGATTTTTGGTGGTGTTGATTATTTCTTTTATTCCCGGTGTGAACTTGGTGGCGCCTTTCTTGTGGTTTGCTTTTGGTGCTTGGCTGATGGCGTTCCAGTATTTTGATTATCCGTTGGATAACCGTCGTTATGACTTTGCGGCCAGTAAGCGCTGGATTCATGCAAGACCGGTACGTACGTTGTCTTTTGGTAGCGTTACCAGTGTGTTGTTTATGATTCCAGGGGTGAATCTATTTATGATGCCGTTGTGTGTGGTGTGGGCAACGTTGATCTGGGTAGAAGAAAGTAAGTAAGAGAAATAGGTTTTGAGAAAGTAGAGAAGGGAAATAAGTAAGCTGCTGATAT
Organism: Litoribrevibacter euphylliae; assembly: GCF_042646085.1. Classification (NCBI taxonomy): domain Bacteria; kingdom Pseudomonadati; phylum Pseudomonadota; class Gammaproteobacteria; order Oceanospirillales; family Oceanospirillaceae; genus Litoribrevibacter; species Litoribrevibacter euphylliae. Next base: position 495,381 of record NZ_JBHRSZ010000007.1, read on the forward strand.
GACAATAAACATTTCGTAAACGCTCATTATCATATCAGCTACCGCATTCCTTTTGCGATCAGCTTCCTGCCGATATCATCCGTACTACAAGAGACCGTTCCGTCGATCTTAGGATGTGTCTTCAGGCAGACAATAAACACCGTCCGGTGTGTGCATTCCGTGTTGTTATTCTTTGCTATCCGTACCTGACTCAACCTTGAGTCTGTATCAATCCTTGATACGTCCTTGTTAAGCAGTGTCCTTGCTAGACCTCATCCAGAGGTTGTTCCTTACAAGTCCTTTTGTTGTGGTCTGTTTCCAAATCCTTGACCACGAGAGAAATAATATCAGTTCACAGGCGCTTTAGAAGTACGCTTATTACTCTAAAAGAAAGTTCACTTCTCGATGGCTAATAATTATTCCTTTTTAAATCAATTAGTTGCGATTTGTATGTAAGGGAATTTCGGCATTTGATGAGTAAATTAATAGTAATTTCTTACTTTTATGTAAGATATATCTCACGTTGCACTGGGTGTATATCTGTTGGTTGTATAAAAATCATACAGTTATAGGCGGAAGTTAATGTCTATTGATGGTAGTAAAGTGTGCATTTTGAACATAAAAAGCCGTCGTATGGGCCAATTTTTTCTATGTTGGATTTCAGTATAGTGATTGTGATGGTTTAATTTGAGGTGATTATGAGCTTATCCACTGAAGAAGTAATTGAGATATTTTCAAAAGGATTCCCTGAAAGTAAGGCGATAATTGAAGAGGTTGGTAACAACATGGCGATCATGCGGTTGCCCGCTAATACGAAGCATTTAAGACCGGGCGCAACGGTTTCTGGTCCTGCAATGATGACGCTGACTGATGCGGTGATGTGGGTTGCGATTATTGCTCAAAAAGGTATGCAAGGCTTTCACAGTGTCACATCCAGTTTAAGTATCAACTTTTTAAATCGTCCTAAACACGGTGATTTGATTGCTAAGGCAGAAATCCTAAAACTGGGTAAACGTCTGGTGGTGGGTGAGGTTCGGTTGTTCAGTGAGGGAGACGAGGAACCTGTGGCGTTTTCCACGGTGACTTATGCGATACCGCAGATAAAGTGATGCGGATCACGTTCTTGTAGCGGTTTTCTGTAAGCGGACTGTAAAAAACTTTTTTCCTGCCGTGAAGGATTGTTAATCTCTGCTTTTCATCACACTTTTAAAGGCTATATTTAGAGTAAGTTTAAGGCTCGATACTAAGGAACCTCTGAACAAGTTCGCTTTAGCTCAGTGTTTCCTAACCTTTCCTTTAAGAAGAGTGTGCTGAGAAGCATTATGAATGAAGAGCAAGCTAAAACGAACGAAGACCTGATTTGGAACTTAGATGAATTTGCCAAGCAACAATTGGCAAAGCAGTTTGCTATGCTCTTTGAAAATCGCCTGTGTGTTTATTCGGAATCTGTGGAGCAGCTTTACACCAACTATTCGATGAATTTTCCGTCGGACAATAATTCCAAGATGGTGGTGTTACCCAATCCTTATGCCTATCATGACACCATCAGTCATATTAATTGCGAAGCAATTAAGCCGACGGGCATTGTGGTTGTGCCTGGAGAGCTGATTGGCAGAAGTGGTTTGCATGTGACTGTGTTAGTGAAAAATAAGCATGTGACTAACAAGCCTGTCCCGTTTAAGAAAGCTATTGCTCATGTGGTAAATAGTCACAAAAAGGTGGGTGATACGTTTCTACCTGTCCTGGTTAAAGGTGATCTCAGAGAGTTCAATCAAAAATTACCTTACATGCACTTGCATCGTATTCGGCCAGATTTTTTGGCCAAATTATCAGAGTTTGATCGTACCGATATCCAACGGGTTGTTTCCGACAAGCTGAAGCGTTTGTATGTGGATTCAGATCGCGTCGTGTTAAATGCGGCGTAAACAATTTATTGCAGCCAAAAACAAAAATGCCGCTGGTTACTTGATGGACTCCCCAAAAAGTAACCAGCGGCATTTTTAGATGTTGCGGAATAGGTGGTGATTAGCCTACGTTCGCTTTTAGTTCTTCAATGCGGTCAATGTAAGTCTGCATTGCTTGCTCAGAAGATTGACCTTTTAGTTTTTCCCAAGCGTTCCATTTAGCGCGACCAACAAAATCAGTCATGCCTGGTTTTTTACCGTTCACATCACCTTCAGATGCCTGCTTGAACAATGCATAAAGTTCTAATTTAAGATCGTTAGATGGTTTGAAATCACCTTCAGCAGTTTGAACATAGTTTACAGCGGCTTCGAAGGTTGCTTTAAGATCAGACATCATTATCTCCTTTTGTAATTATGCCGAGACACTGTATTGGCTTGATATTCTAAAACAGTGTCCATTGCTTCTAACGGTACGTGTACATATACGACGAGTTTGTCAGATAGGCCAAACATTGTAGCCAGACCTTGCGTACTTGCAATGACTTCAACGGTCAATAACGGGAATATCGGCCATTCCTATGTCGGGTTATCGTAATCTTTATTGAAGATCTACTTAAAAAAGCAGGTATGAAATGACTGATTGCTGGGGGCGAAGTGCCCAATGGTTAAGGTTTGACCCAATTTGTCGCTTAAATGTCACAATCTGACCTCATGATTTGCGCTCCCTGATCATAAACTAATCAACTGAGGGGCTTCTATAAGCTCCTAATAAAAATAATTAGAAAAAACAAAAATAAGGAAGCATTACCATGGCTCTTAGGCAATTACTTCTTCTGATTGGATTCGTTCTCAGCCCGTTTGTCTCGGCAGAGAGCTACATCTATTTAACTAACAATACGATGGAAACTCTGTCCATCGACACTGTTCAAACCGGTCACAACAACATTACTCACGGTAATGAGTGGCAGCAATTAGCAACGGAAGTGCCACCATTAGGCACTGTAAAGTTCCTTCGTTTCAATCGTGATGACGGTATCAAGTGGGGCAAAAGCTACTATTTCACAACGACCGTAAATGGCGGTGGTGAAAGTTACACGCTAAGGCAAAAACTGGAAGGTACCATGACCTTCTCTAAAATGTGGCTGTCTGCAGAATCAGACCCTTGGCACTACGATCGTGAGATCCATACAATCCGTATGAATAATGACGGTGCCGGTACGGAGTTGGCATTTAAGTCTGAAGTAGCGCGTATTTCTGGCGATGACATTCGCTATGTGATCCACAACAACTTCGAGAAAGAAACGACGGCGGATTACAGTAACCAGTTGAAAGTATTGAACTACAACACGTGGGCACTGCTACCTGGCATCATTGCTAAGAACACCGGTGATCGTCTGGATACTATTGCGGAGTACGTAAAAGGCTACGATGTAGTGGTATTCCAAGAGGTGTTTGATCCGATTCTGACGGCGCAATTCCGTTCAGCGTTGCGTGATGAATACCCATTCCAAACCGATATTCCGTGGAAGTTTGGCAAGATTCTAAACGGTGGTTCGTTCATTGCCAGTCGCTGGCCAATCGTAGCGCAAGACAGCGATGTCTACGATGCGTGTCGTAAAGATGGTTGTTTGGCGGCAAAAGGTATTAACTACGCGAAAATTGTCAAAGGCAGCAATAATTATCATATCTTTGGCACACATACCCATGCATATACCGGTGCGGAAGACATTGCGGTACGTTTCCAGCACTTAGCGCAATACAAGGCGTTTGTTGATGCGAAGCAGATTCCGTCGTATGAGCCAGTGATCATGTCGGGTGACTTCAATGTTGATAAGATCAACTACCCTGCAGAACATCAGGACTTCTTGACGGTATTGAACGCGACTGAGCCAGAAGCAATTGGTGAGTACGAGTACTCTTACGCAGGCCCTGTGAATGTATATGCGGATGATGAATACAACGAGTACTTGGATTATGTCCTTTACTCTAATGAACATTTGGCACCGTTCTATTCAACCAACAAGCTGCTTACGCCTCGCAGTATTGAAGAGAAGCACTGGGGGTCTTGGGACCTGTCTGATCACTTCCCGGTGGCGGCAGAATTTGAGTTCCCATTGCCTAGTGAATACGTTGGCAATTAATCCTGAATAACGACTGCGTTATTTACTTTCCATATCTTCATTTGGCCATCACTTAGCTGATGGCCTTTTTTCATTTAAAAACTGATGATTTGATTGCGTCCGTTTTCTTTCGCCTTGTAGAGCGCTTTATCAGCACGGTCAATCAGTGACGTGCTGCTGTCGTCGGGATCAGCACAGGATAGACCGAGTGAAGCGGTCACTTTCGACATGGCGGCGCCTGACTTTTTATCCTTAAGGGTCAACGACGATATTTTCTTAAGAATATTCTCGGCGAGTATTTTAGCTTCTCGCATGGTGGATTTTGGTAGGATCAGGGCAAATTCTTCGCCGCCAAAACGGCACGCAATGTGATTGGTGTCGACACAGCTATCGGTTAATACTTTAGCGATGGTTTTTAATACCAAGTCGCCCATCAGGTGGCCGTAGTTATCGTTAAATTTCTTAAAGTGGTCGACATCGATCAGAATGAGAGCCAAAGGCTCGCCCGCTTTGTGATTAATGAGGGCCGTTTCCATGCTGTTATCAAAATAGCGTCGGTTGTAGAGCTTCGTCAGCGGGTCTTTTTCGGCTGCGGCGCGAGCAACTTTCAATTCTTCTTTGAGTCTTGTAATTTCAGACTGCGCATCGTTTAAAACATGGCGAAATTCTCGGGTTGTCTCACTCACTAATCTGGTTTTTTCGGCAATAGTGTTGATGACTGTCATCAGCTCATCGCTTGTGTTGGAGTTTTCAAGATGACGTAATGAACGTATAAGTTGTTGTTCAAGATTTCCGGTGCTTTGTTCGGTCTTATTGGCAGACTCGCTGACGCTGTCCATTACGGATTGGTAACTGTCTTCAAGCTTCTTATCTACTACCAGTAAGTCATTAATGACAAATTTCTTGAACAGTTCGATGCTTCTTTCTGGAGTCAGTGGTTCGTTTGAATCGTAAATACGCTTGATTTCTTTACTGAGCGTGGGAGATGACCCGGTGAAATGCGTATACCAGAGTCCATAGTTGTATGGATTAACCGCCACTTTGTGCTGTGCCATATCAGGCACTGCAGATTTTAGGATATCAGCTGCATCTTTTAACGTTTCAGAAAATTTCATAGCATCCGGTCATAACGACAAAGAAAGAGAAAGCCAAAGTAAGTACACTAGAGCATCCCTGACTTAATTCAGAGATGTTCTTTAGTTTAGTCAATCTTTGTTGAAGTGAGTTTGATTAATATCATTTAGGAGACTTCCATGGCCCGGTTAACATTAGAATTACCTGACCACTTTGTTTTTTCATGCAAGCAGGTGGTTCGAGTGACGGATTTGAACTACGCCAACCACCTAGGCAACGATGCCATGATTTCCTTATTGCATGAGGCTCGTTGCCAGTTTCTTGATCATCATGGCTTCTCAGAATCGGATATTGGTGGTTTGGGTTTAATGGTGACGGACTTGGCTACCATTTATAAGTCGGAGTGTTTCGCCGGAGAGGAGCTGACCTTTGAGGTTGGGGTGATGGATTTCAATAAATACGGCTGTGATGTGATTTACCGAGTCACAAAAAATCAAGGTGAAACCTTAGTCGCGAACGCCAAAAACGGGGTGGTGTTTTTTGATTATCACCAGCGTAAATTAGCGCATGTGCCAGAGGTCTTTCGGGCAGCTTTTCCATAGCGGGTGTTCATAGCTCCATTGCCTTACTGGCACCTCTCTCTTTTCTGATTTTAAATTCTGCTGTAAATACAGCTTTCAGCCTCGTAATTCGCCATGAGTTCGGTATCTGTCTTGTGGCGTTCAACGCACATTCCCATTTATGCCCGTTCCTGTAACTTGAACTATGCTTTGGTTTAGTGATAGCTTTACCTTTACGTTAACGTAAATTAATTTAAATAATATTGGGTAGTAGTAAATGAGTAAGTCGAAGACCTATTCGATCAGTGAGTTAGCTTCAGAGTTTGATATCACGCCACGGGCCATTCGCTTTTATGAATCCGAGGGCTTGTTAAACCCTGAGCGAGCAGGGCAGAAACGTATTTATCATCAGAAAGACTATGTGTTGTTGAAGCTGATATTGCGTGGCAAGCGCCTTGGCTGGTCTTTAGCAGAAAGCAAGGCATTACTTGATCTCTATAACCCGGAAGAACGTAACCGAGAACAATATCGACAAGTGTTGGAGAAGATTGAAGAGAGCCGCCAACGCTTGGAACAGCAACGTCGCGATATTGAATTATTGATGTTGGAGTTGGATGAGCACCAGGAGCGTATCAACAGCGCCATGTTGGACAGCTAAGCAACGTCAACACCCCCTAAGATCTAACAATAAAAAGAACCGTTAAATAACGGAGGGCACCCATGAAAAGTCAGTTTACCAGTTTAAATTTTGGTCTTGGTGAAACCATCGACCTGTTACGTGAGCAAGTGAATGAGTTCGCTGCGCGTGAGATTGCACCGATTGCCGAGCAAGTGGATAAAACAAACGAGTTCCCGAACGAATTATGGCGAAAGTTCGGTGATATGGGGCTGTTGGGGGTGACCGTTTCCGAAGAATACGGTGGTGCCAACATGGGGTATTTGGCGCATGCGGTGGCGATGGAAGAAATCAGCCGAGCATCGGCGTCTATTGCGTTGAGCTACGGGGCGTTTTCTAACTTGTGCGTGAATCAAATTTATCGCAACGGTAATGACCAACAGCGCGCTAAGTATTTGCCGAAATTGCTGTCTGGTGAGTGGATTGGTGCGTTGGCGATGAGTGAGCCTAATGCTGGCTCCGATGTGGTGAGCATGAAGTTATCCGCTGAAGACAAAGGCGATCACTATGTGCTGAACGGCAGCAAAATGTGGATTACCAATGGCCCGGATGCCGATGTGCTGGTGGTCTATGCCAAGACCGATGTCTCGAAAGGGCCGCACGGTATGACGGCCTTCATTATCGAGCGTGAATTTGAAGGCTTTTCTACCGGTAAGAAACTCGACAAATTAGGAATGCGTGGTTCGAACACGGCGCCGTTATTCTTTGATGATTGCGTTGTACCGAAAGAGAACGTGCTTGGGGAAGTCGACAAGGGCGTTGCAGTTCTGATGAGTGGTTTGGATTACGAACGCGTGGTGCTTTCCGGTGGCCCAACCGGAATCATGCAGGCGTGTATGGACGTGGTCGTGCCTTACATCCATGAGCGTGAGCAGTTCGGTAAGCCGATCGGTGAGTTCCAGTTAATTCAGGGCAAGGTGGCCGACATGTATTCTCGCATGAACGCCTCGAAAGCCTATCTTTATGCCGTTGCGGCCGCTTGTGATCGTGGCGAAACCACCCGTAAAGACGCTGCAGGCGTGATTCTTTATACCGCAGAAACGGCCACGCAAATGGCGTTGGATGCGATCCAGATTTTGGGCGGTAATGGCTACATTAATGATTATTCGACAGGCCGTTTGCTACGCGATGCTAAGCTGTATGAAATCGGTGCCGGAACCTCGGAAGTGCGTCGTATGTTGATTGGTCGTGAGCTGTTCATGGAGTCGTAATTCAAGTCCAGTGACTCAGAATTTAAGTGAAGTATGAATACCCTATTTTTTCAAAGCAGCGACAGGATGTCGAAGCGGCGAAGAAAAGAATAGGGTGTTCATGCTGAGTGATTCGACTAGAACGATAATTAATAATGAATTGTTGGAAGGTGTAAGTTGCAAATTACCAGCAAGATAGATACAAAATTCCCGACGTTTGCAGAAAATAAACAGAAAATGCAGGCATTGGTGGATCATCTCAATACCTTGGCGACCAAAATCGCTGAGGGCGGTGGTGAGGCGGCGCAGCAGCGTCATCTAGCGCGAGGTAAATTGTTACCTCGTCAGCGTATCAATGAGTTGCTCGATCCGGGCAGTCCGTTTCTCGAAATTGGTCAGTTAGCGGCACATGAAGTGTATGGCGAAGATGTGCCTGCAGCAGGCGTGGTTGCAGGCATCGGTCTTGTCTCCGGGCAGGAGTGTATGATCGTTGCTAATGACGCGACTGTGAAAGGGGGCTCTTACTATCCGTTGTCGGTGAAGAAACACTTAAGAGCGCAGACCATCGCCGATGAGAACAACTTGCCATGTATCTATCTGGTGGATTCCGGTGGCGCCAACCTTCCAAGACAAGATGAAGTGTTTCCTGATCGGGAACACTTTGGTCGTATCTTCTTTAATCAGGCCAATATGTCGGCCAAAGGTATTCCGCAAATCGCCGCAGTGATGGGTTCCTGCACTGCAGGTGGTGCCTATGTGCCAGCGATGGCGGATGAGTCGATCATCGTCAAAGAGCAAGGCACGATTTTTCTGGCTGGGCCGCCGTTAGTAAAAGCGGCCACGGGTGAAGAAGTGACCGCTGAAGAGTTGGGTGGTGCCGATGTCCACTGTAAAACCTCCGGTGTTGCCGATCATTACGCCAACAATGATCACCATGCGCTGGCTTTGGTGCGTCAATCGGTGAGTCGCTTAAATCGGGTGAAGCCTCAGCAGCTGGACGTTACTGAGACTAAACCGCCGAAATACGACCCACAAGAATTGCACGGTGTAGTTCCTACGGATCTGAAAACCCCGTATGACGTGCGTGAAGTGATCGCGCGCGTAGTCGATGACTCCGAATTCGATGAGTTCAAAGCTCTGTTCGGCACCACCCTGGTGTGTGGTTTTGCGCGTATCTTTGGCATGCCGGTGGGCATCGTTGCTAATAACGGCATTCTGTTCTCAGAATCCGCTCAGAAAGGCGCGCATTTTGTGGAATTGTGTGCCCAACGCAAAATCCCGCTGGTGTTCCTGCAAAACATTACCGGTTTCATGGTTGGTAAGAAATACGAGTCGGAAGGCATTGCCCGTCATGGTGCGAAGATGGTGACGGCGGTGGCCTGTGCCAAAGTGCCTAAGTTTACCATTGTCATTGGCGGCAGCTTTGGTGCCGGAAACTATGGCATGTGCGGTCGCGCCTACGACCCTCGCTTTATGTTCATGTGGCCCAATGCCCGGATCTCGGTGATGGGCGGTGAACAGGCGGCTGGGGTACTTGCACAGGTGAAACGCGCAGGCATGGAAAAACGTGGTGAAAGTTGGTCTGATGAAGCTGAACAAAGCTTCAAACAGCCTATTATTGAAGGTTATGAGCAACAAGGTCATCCCTATTATTCCAGTGCCCGTTTGTGGGATGACGGGGTGATTGATCCGGCAGAAACCCGCAATGTGTTAGGTATGTGTTTGTCGGCGTCGTTAAACGCACCGATCGAGGAAACTCGATTCGGCATTTTCAGAATGTAAGGGGAAGTCGATGTCTTTGGTACTTGCAGAACAAAAACAACCGGGCGTGCTTTGGTTAACCCTTAATCGACCTGAAATACACAATGCCTTTAACGACGAAGTGATTAATGAGTTGCTTGATCAGCTTGATAAAGCCGAAAGCGACCCCGAGATCCGGGTGTTGGTGCTGGCGTCTTCAGGGAAAAACTTCAGTGCCGGTGCCGACTTAAACTGGATGAAGTCGATGAAAGATTCCTCCTATGAAGAGAACATTTTCGACGCCTTGCAGCTGGCGAATCTTTTGTATCGTCTAAATCATTGTTCCAAACCTACCATTTGTCGTATCCAAGGTGCGGCCTTTGGTGGCGGCGTGGGGCTGGTCAGCTGTTGTGATATGGCGGTGGCGGTGAAGTCGGCGACCTTCGCTTTATCCGAAGTCAAAATCGGCTTGATTCCTGCGACCATCAGCCCTTACGTGGTGCGTGCCATGGGTGAACGCAATGCCCGACGTTTCTTCCAAACCGCTGAAACCTTCACCGCTGAACGCGCCAGCGCCATGCGCTTGTTGCATGAAGTGGTCGACACCGATGAAGAAATGGATGCACAGATTCAACGCTGGATCGATGCGTTATTAGCCAATGGACCACATGCGATGTCTGAATCCAAACGGCTGATCAGTGATGTAGTGGCGCGTCCTTTATCCGAAGACATTCTGCGTTGCACATCGGAATGGATTGCCAAAGTGCGTATCTCACCGGAAGGACAGGAAGGATTGAACGCCTTTTTGGATAAGCGTAAGCCTGATTGGCAAGCGCACACCAATGTGCCTGGTTTGAAGGAGAATCCTTAATGTTCCATAAGATCTTAATTGCGAACCGTGGGGAGATCGCTTGCCGAGTTATACGTACTGCTAAGAAACTGGGCGTTCAGACGGTGGCGGTGTATTCCGATGCCGATGCTAACGCTCAGCACGTGCAGTTGGCTGATGAGGCTGTGTATTTGGGAGCAGCGCCTGCCAAAGAAAGTTATTTGGTGATGGATAAGGTGATTAATGCGGCCAAACGAACCGGCGCTCAAGCCATTCATCCCGGTTATGGTTTCTTGTCAGAAAATGCCGACTTTGCTGACGCCTGTGATCAGGCCGGTATTAAGTTTATTGGCCCCAGTGGAACCTCCATTGCGGCCATGGGTTCGAAATCCAAAGCCAAGGCGTTGATGGAAGAGGCGAACGTGCCGTTGGTGCCTGGCTATCATGGCGACATCCAAGATCCGGACGTACTTAAGCAACACGCGATGGACATCGGATTTCCGTTGCTGATCAAGGCCAGTGCTGGCGGCGGTGGAAAAGGCATGCGTGTGGTGCATTCCGGCAGTGAATTTATAGCCGCGTTGGACGCCGCCAAACGTGAAGCGATTAATGCGTTTGGCGACGATAAGGTGTTGTTGGAACGTTACGTGCTCGACCCGCGTCATGTGGAAATCCAGGTGTTCTGCGATCAGTTTGGACACGGTGTGTATCTGTTTGAGCGGGATTGCTCGATTCAACGTCGACATCAAAAAGTGGTGGAAGAAGCTCCGGCACCGGGCGTCTCTGAAGAATTAAGACAGCGTATGGGCGAAGCGGCCTTACGTGCCGCTCACGCCATTGGTTATGAGGGGGCTGGTACGGTCGAGTTCTTGCTGGACAAGTCCGGCGAGTTCTTCTTTATGGAAATGAACACTCGTTTACAGGTAGAACACCCGGTGACAGAAATGATCTCGGGCGTTGACCTGGTGGCATGGCAGTTGAAAGTTGCCAATGGAGAAATCCTTCCTAAGACTCAGGATCAATTGTCGATTCGCGGGCATGCCATCGAAGTCCGACTGTATGCAGAAGACCCGGACAACGAATTCTTGCCGTCGGTGGGGCGTATCGAGCATCTGCAGTTTCCCCAAGCCTCACATCGAGTCTGGGCGCGTGTGGACTCCGGTGTGGTGTCTGGTGATGAAGTGTCGATGCACTACGACCCTATGATTGCCAAGGTCATTGCCTGGGGGGAAGATCGCAGTCAAGCGCTGGAACGCCTCAAAGGCATGTTGCGACAAACCTATCTGGTGGGGCCGACCACCAATCGCGATTACTTGTTGCGGATTCTTTCGGTGCCGGCGTTTGCGCAGGCCGAGTTAACCACACATTTCATTGAAGAGCATCAGCAAGCGTTAGTTGAGGCTGAGCATCCCGCGTTGGATACAGCGATAGCGATTGGTAGCGCATGGTTGGTCGATCAAAGGCACACCGAAACCGCGTCGAGTCATCCGTTAACCAACTGGCGCATGAATTTGCCCGCTACAGAATCTTTGGTATTGAAATCTCATGATGCCAATTATCCGGTGACTGTAACCGTTAATGAGCAAGGGTATCGGGTTGCTCGCATTGGCAAAGGCCATCAGGTTCGTATCGAAAAAAGAAAGGGCTTTGATCATGCAATTTGGATTGATGGACAGAAGATTCCAGTGCATATTTACTATGATCAAGTACAAGCGCGTATCGCCTTATTTTTTGATGGCAGCCAATTGTTACTGGAACAAGCCAAACCTGATTTAGGCTTGCAAGATCACAGTGCAGACGATCATGGCATTACCGCCCCTATGCACGGTAACGTGGTGTCTGTGTTGGTGGCTGAAGGTCAGCAAGTCGAGAAAGGTCAGGCACTGGTGATTATGGAAGCAATGAAGATGGAGCATACCCTCACAGCACCGCATGATGGGGTGGTCTCTCACATTGCTTACCGTGACGGCGATCAGGTGGAAGAAGGGCGTGCGCTATTAGAGCTAGATGAGCTCACAGAAATGGCTGAACAGCCCCAAATAATTGGATCAACAAATCAATCAACAGCCCGGGAGCAAGAAACTCCTGAAGAGAATGAAGGTATCAGCTGATGACGGTTCTTGCTTCACAACCTTTACCAGAGCAAGTGCGGATTGTGGAAGTTGGTGTTCGTGATGGTCTGCAAAACGAAAAAGAGATCATCACTACGGACGCCAAATTACGATTGATTGATGGTTTAGTCAGTGCCGGAATTACTCATCTTGAAGCGGGCAGCTTTGTCTCTCCCGAATGGGTACCGCAGATGGCAGATACGACCGATGTCTTTGAGCGCATTCATCGTAAAGAAGGTATTCGTTATGCCGCGTTAACGCCGAATCTGCAAGGTTTGCAAGCGGCTATCGACGCCGGTGCTTCGGAAGTGGCGGTGTTCGGGGCTGCGTCCGAAGCCTTCAGTCAAAAGAACATCAACTGCTCTATTACCGAAAGTTTGGCCCGCTTCTTACCCGTAATGAAGTTGGCGGATGAGCACGACATTCCGGTGCGCGGTTATGTGTCCTGTGTTTTAGGCTGCCCTTACGAAGGGAATATCGCCTTCGAAAAGGTTGCGGAGGTCAGTGCGGAACTGATGGAGATGGGCTGCTATGAGGTCTCGCTGGGCGATACCATTGGTGTTGGTACGCCATTGAAAGTGCAGCAATTGATTCAGGCGGTTTCCCGAAAAGTCTCCTCTAAACATTTGGCGGTGCATTTTCATGACACCTACGGGCAAGCGTTGGCGAATATTCTTGCGGCACTGCAAATGGGCGTGAGTGTGGTGGATTCATCCATCGCAGGTCTAGGTGGTTGTCCGTATGCCAAAGGTGCGTCCGGTAATGTCGCTACGGAAGATGTGGTCTATATGCTACAAGGCTTGGGCATAGAAACGGGCGTCGACCTGGATCAACTGATGAAAGTCTCTGAACGTTTCTGTCGAGAGCAGTCTTTAACTCAGAGATCCAAGGTGACATTGGCGAAAGCAGACGCCAGCTGAGGCGTATTGTCTTAAAGCTCAATTTTGTCATCAATTCCATAGGTGTTAGATGCGAGGTTCTAGGCAAAGGCAAAAGACGGCTCGGATCGTTTTGCGATGTTAGAGTCGTTAGTGCTCGTGTACACCGAACTCTTTTAAAAAGGCTTACTCTTAATCGGAGTAGGCCTTTTTTGTGATTAATTGAATTTAATTATTTGACCAAATGGTTAATACTTGTCAGCAGTTAATTTCTAGCCGCTCATCTGTGCTTTAGCCTGCTTTGTATTACCTTCTTTGTGTTAAAGGCTTGCTGGTAAACGTTTATAAAGCTTAAGCGCTCTTGCTAAATGCAGCGGTTTAATAAAAAGCCTCTTGCTTTCGAATCTAAGGCTTACTAACGTAAAGCTAACTATTTTTTGTACACATAATAAAGATTTTATCTTAAGGGAAGTTGTTACCATGTCTGGCTTATTACCTGATGTTGATCCGGATGGATTGCTCGAATATTCAGTTGTTTTTACCGATCGTGCTCTAAATCACATGTCTCAAAAGTTTCAGGGTGTGATGCGCGATATTTCTTCAATCATGAAGGATGTCTATAACGCGGAAGCGGTGGTTGTTGTACCTGGCGGTGGAACCTTTGGCATGGAATCGGTAGCGCGCCAATTCGCCACCGATCAGAAGTGCTTAGTGATTCGTAACGGTTGGTTCAGTTTCCGTTGGAGTCAGATTTTCCAGATGGGCAAGATTCCATCCAGTGAAATCGTAATGCAAGCCTCTCAGATTGAAGAAGCCAAAGATGCGCCGTTTGCTCCGGCACCTTTGGACGAGGTGGTGGCAACCATCAAAGCTGAGAAACCAAGTTTGGTGTTTGCACCACACGTTGAAACGGCGTCGGGTATGATTCTGCCGGATGAATACATCAAAGCTGTGGCTGACGCAGTGCATGAAGTCGGTGGTTTGTTTGTGCTGGATTGCATTGCGTCCGGTACTTTATGGATCGACATGAAAGCCATCGGGGTGGACGTGCTGTTGAGTGCTCCGCAAAAAGGTTGGAGCTCATCGCCATGCGCAGCGCAGGTGATGCTGAGCGAAAAAGCCCTTGCTCGCTTGGAAGAAACCACCAGTACCAGCTTTGCCTGTGACCTGAAGAAGTGGTTGGAAATCATGCGTGCCTACGAAAATGGCGGTCACGCCTATCACGCAACCATGCCGACCGATGCCTTGGCGGCGTTCCGCGATACCATGCTGGAAACGCAGGAATACGGTTTTGAACGTGTTAAAGAAGAGCAACAAGCCTTGGGTGATGCGGTACGTGCGATGCTGGAACGCAAAGGCATCAAGAGTGTGGCGGCTGAAGGCTTTAAAGCACCGGGTGTGGTGGTGAGTTATACCAGCGATGCGATGATGCACAACGGGAAGAAGTTCCTGGAAGCCGGTTTACAAACGGCGGCGGGTGTTCCGTTGCAGTGTGGTGAGCGCGAGGACTTTATGACTTTCCGTATCGGTTTGTTTGGTTTGGAAAAACTGCACGATCCTAAGACCACAGTTGCGAATTTAGAAGCAGGCTTGGATAAGGTATTGGCTGGCTAAGGTTTTTATCTCTGCTCTGTGTGATGTTAGCCGTATGATGTTAGCTGTGTGACGTTAGCCTGAAGTAATCGTTAGGCGAGCGTCACACGCGCCAACTCATTTTGATTGCGTAAGGCATCGTTAGCCGAAGGGAAAAGCTGAATGACGTTGGGTGTGACCAGAACGGCTTTACCATCCACCAAACCAATAAAGCCGGACTGGTATTGCAGTACTAGTTTCCCTGCTTCAACCGCGAGTTTGTTGTCTTCACTGAGCTGAGTACTGGCAATCAATCCGTTCCCCAGTGGGTCATGCACTTGTTCCAACGTTTTAAACATCGCCAGCGTGTGTTCAGACAGGACTAACGTCAGGTCGTTATGAAAGACCAAGGCTTCTGCTGGTTCTCCATTTGAGAGCTGAATCTGAGTATGCGATTGGATAATGCTGGAACTGTGTTGATGAATCATAATGGCTTTCTTAAATGGCATTTCTTGAATGCGCTTTCTTAGATGAATAGTGTCAGGAAGGCCATTGTACTGACTTTGACCTCTCGCAACAAAGTGCGCGATTCAAACAAATGGATACATCATCGCCCTTATAAGTGTTGCTTATAATCCCTTATAATCTCCGTTCTTTCCAAGATCACCGTCATTGCACGTAATTTACACAAGGTAGCAGTCGTTTGAGTTCAGAATCCATATTGAAGATAGGTATCGCTGGTGGCGGATTATTGGGGCGCTTGTGTGCCTGGCGTTTAGCATTGGCTGGTTATCAGGTTACGGTCTTTGATGCGGCTACGTTCGAGCAGCCGACAGGTGCCTGTTGGACGGCAGCGGGTATGATTTCGCCGTTGAGTGAGTTGGTGCACAGTCCGCGAGAAGTCTATGACAAGGGCTTGGAATCGCTGGCAATCTGGCCTAGATGGTTGAAAGAGTTGGAAGCCACGCAACACAAGACCATGCATTTCCGACACGCCGGTTCGTTGGTGGTGGCGCACCCACAGGATCAGGCCGAACTTGAGCAGTTTTATCTCGATCTCAAGCATAAGTTGGCCGACGAAGAGGCCAATGGTCGCCCTGGACTGGATGAACTGGTTGACCCGTTAAACCATGTGGGGATTCGCACTCTGGAGCCTGCGTTATCGCATTTTGATCATGCGCTGTTTCTCAAGCCGGAAGGGGATCTCAATAATCGTCGAATTTTGCATGGACTGTTGGACGACCTTAAGCGTTTAGAGGTGACGCTGGTGCCAAATACCAAGGTGCGTTGTGAACCAAAGGTCATTATCGACGAAGATGGCGCTCAACATAGGTTTGATTTGGTGTTGGATACGCGGGGACTCGGCGCCAAACCTCAATTGCAGGAGTTGCGAGGAGTGCGTGGCGAAGTGTTGAATGTCGAGTGCCATGAGATCACCTTGAATCGACCGATTCGCTTGATGCACCCACGATACAAGCTGTACGTGACGCCCAAACCGAATAACCACTTTGTGATCGGCGCGACCGAAATTGAAAGCAGCGATATGTCACCAATGAGTGTACAATCCAGCCTGGAATTAAGCAGCGCTTTGTATACTATTCACCCTGCATTTGCTGAAGCACGCATCGTCGAGCAGCCGGTGAATTGCCGACCTGCTATGCTGGATAATCTGCCTGTGGTGAATGCAGAATCTGGCTTGATCCAAGCCAACGGTTTGTATCGCCACGGTTATTTATTGAGCCCGGTGGTGGTCAACCAAGTATTGGCTGAGATTGATCCTGCATTGGTCGATTAAAAGACCGGTTGAAAGGTTAATTAGTTTTTAGAGAATGAATAAAGAATAAGGTAACGGAATGGAAGTTCTGGTTAACGGTGAAACCAAACAGGTATCTTCAGGCACCTTGCAATCACTTCTTCAGGAATTAGCGTTTGAAGGTGATTTTGCTGTGGCTGTGAACAGTGAATTCGTACCTCGTTCATTGTATAGCGAACAAGTGATTCAGTCGGGCGATCAGATTGATGTGTTGTCACCGATTGCAGGAGGCTGATAATGACTAAAGACGCTCTTACTCAAGACACTGATCCTTCACAAGATCTATTAACCCTCTACGGTGAAAGCTTCTCCAGCCGAATGTTAATCGGTTCGGCGTTGTACCCGTCTCCTGCGATTATGAACGAAGCCGTTCAGGCCTCGGGCTCTGAAATCATTACCTTATCGTTACGTCGTCAAATGGCCAGTAACGCGCCTGCTTCTGGCAGTGGCGGTTCGGGAATCGGAGCAGCTGCTGCTCAGCGTGAAGCTAATGAAATCTGGCAGTACATTCAAAACATGGGGCTCAAATTACTGCCTAATACTGCCGGCTGTAAGACGGCCAAAGAAGCCATTACCTTGGCTGAAATGTCCCGTGAAATCTTCAAAACCGATTGGCTGAAATTAGAAGTGATCGGAGATGATTACAACCTGCAACCTGATCCGTATGGTTTGATTGAGGCGGCCTCTGAATTGATCAAACGAGGTTTTAAAGTCTTACCTTATTGCACGGATGACCTGATTGTCTGTCAGCGTTTATTGGATGCCGGTTGTGAAGTCCTGATGCCGTGGGGCGCTCCCATTGGTACAGGCCAAGGGTTACTCAATAAGTACAATCTAAGTGCGATTCGTGAACGCATCACTCAGGTACCGTTGATTATCGATGCCGGCATTGGCGCACCTTCACAAGCGGCCGAAGCGCTGGAGATGGGTTTTGATGCGGTGTTGCTGAATACCGCTGTTGCCAAAGCGGCAGAGCCGGTGATGATGGCGCAAGCCTTCAAAGCCGCAGTGGAATCCGGGCGTTTGGCCTATAAAGCCGGATTGATGTTGAAGCGCCAGACCGCCAGCCCAAGTACGCCGACGGTGGGGATGCCGTTTTGGCATCAACAATAACGTCTGAAAGCTATTGCGCTTGGCTATATGAATCAATGGGGTCAGAGTAAGTGAATTTGATAGTTGAGTCAGGGGCTGACTTTGTTTTGTCTGGATTGTTCTTACTCTGACCCCAATTGATTCTTGGAAGCGTCTCCTGCTTATCCTTCCCTTTGTTGTTGCCTTAATCGCCTTTCTAATTGCTGTCGTTCCTGCCTCAGTATTTCAATTTCATGAAGTTGCCATTCATTCATTTTGTCTGAGTTTTCATCTCCCTGATAGACAGTGATGGGAGTATGAGTCTGCACGTTCGGAACGGACGATTCAGGCATGTGAAATCTCCTTATTCATCATATTGGGAAGATAACTATAGACAATGGCTGTGATCCGTTGGCGAACGAAATGTAAGAAATTGACTCTAAATCTTGTGGTTATTTTGCTCTTATTTTTCTTTATCGCCTTGAATTGAGGATGAACTAATCAATGAGAGTTTTGATCCAAAGAGCGGCTTGACGACGTAAAGCTACAATAAAGAAGGGTAAAGCCGCTTTGAATAACTTTAAGTCTGTGGTGGAATGAACTCTTTAGTATAGATTCATTCTCATTTTCAACTTCCACGTATTCTGAACAGATTAGCAAATCCCAATGCCTAGATATTCGAGTATCAAATGTACATTCAAGCCTTTGATTTCAATGATGCTTGTTAGCTTTCTAAGTGCCTGTTCGATCTTGTCTCAAACGGTTGATCAGACTACTACGGGTGAAACTTTGTCTGGCTTTGAGATCCCAGAGAAGTGGTCTGAAGATGCTGATCACAGTGTCGCTCAGGGGTGGCATCAGGTGATTGAGTCTGACCAATTGGATGCCTTGATCAGCGAAGCTTTGACACATAATCAAGACCTTCAGGCGTCTGCATCTCGCGTACTGGCGGCTCGTTCACAGGCGGAAATCACGTCCGGGCAGTTATTACCTGAACTTGACGTGACATTGGATGGTTCTCGTCAGCGAGCGGCTTCCGGCATTGAAACCGACAGTTACTCATTGGGTTTGAATTTGAGTTGGGAATTGGACATCTGGGGGCGGTTGTCCGACGCCGAGCAGGCGGCCTTGATGAGTTATCAGGAACAGGAGTTTCTATACCGTTCGGCTAAACAATCGCTAGCTGCCCAGGTGGCCTTGGCTTGGATTGAAGCCATTGAAAGTAAGCGTCAGTATCGCCTGGCGCAAGCGCAGGAACAAAGTTTGAAAGACAGTCTGGAAGTGATTGAGGACGGGTTCAGTTCAGGCATCCGAGAAGCCTTGGATGTCTACTCTGCGCGAGCCGAGCGGATTAATGGCCAGACAGAAGTGTTGGAACGTAAACAGGCTGTTAATCAAGCGTTGAGAGACTTATCGGTACTATTGGGGCGCTATCCCTCGTTGATTGACGATATTCCTGATGCCCTGCCTTTGGCGTTATCGACATTGCCAACGAATTTGTCGTCTCGTTTATTGGAGGCTCGCCCAGACGTGCGTGCCGCCTATTCAACGGTGATGAGTCAGCAGTCGAATGTGTTGTCGGCGGGGGCCAATCGTCTGCCAAAATTTACTTTAACCGCCAGTGTGGGGGCCAGCAGTGATTTGTTGTCGGACGTGCTTCGTGGTGATGAGTTGGTGTGGAATGCCTTGGGTGGGTTAACCGCGCCCATTTTTAATGCTGGCAAGTTGCAGCAAGAAGAGCTGCGTCAGCAACACTTATTGGAAGCGGCCATTGCGGATTATCGTCACACGGCGCTAACCGCGTTTTCTGAAGTCGAACAAGGCATCGATAACGATCATTGGATTGCTCAGCAATTAGCGACGGCCAAAGAGGCGGTGGATGTCTCCAAACAAGCGGAACAGCAAGCCTTTGAAAGTTATTTGTCGGGGTTGGATAACCTCAATACCTGGTTACAGGCGCAACGCACTGCGTTTGAACGCACCAGCCGTTTGATGCAGCTAGAGACCAGTTATTTTCAGAACCGCATACAATTACATCAAGCATTGGGTGGGCAGTTTGTCGTTTTTGGCGATGCCTCTCAACAAGCTGCTTCTGTTGATCTACAGGCACCATAGACGTTTATTTAGGAATTATTGATGTCGACTCCATCCAAATTGATTCGTTTGTCTCTACCGTTAGTCATTATCGCGTTGACCGCGCTGGTGTTGTATTTGTTGGTGGCGATGAAGCCGGAAGCGAAAAAGCGTCCGCCGAAAGCAGAGACCGTGATTCAGGTGGAAACGGTGATGAGCCAAGTGTCGGACTTTCAGGTTGAGATGCCCAGCCGTGGTTTGGTCAAAGCACAGACAGAATCCACTTTAGCCGCAGAAGTGGCGGGTACTGTGGTGGCTATTTCTGAGCATTTACGAAAAGGTGGCCGTTTTAAGCAGGGCGATTGGTTGCTGACCATTGATCCTAGAGATTACGAAGTGGAAGTGAAACTGGCGGAAGCCAATCTTCGTCAGTCGCAGCTGGCGTTGGACGAAGAAAAAGCAAAAGCGGCACAGGCATTACGAGATTGGACGCGGTTATCCAAAACCCTCGATAAAGCATCGAACCCGCCGGATTTGGTATTGCGTAAACCGCAATTAGCCGCCGCCGAAGCGCAGCTGGCTTCGTCCCAAGCGCAACTCGAAAAAGCTCAGTTAGATCTGGAGCGGACTCGCATTTTGGCACCGTTTAATGGTTATGTGCTCAGTCAATCGGTGGATCTTGGTCATTATGTCTCGCCGGGTAATCAATTGGCCGAACTGTCCGGTTTGCAGATGGAGATTACGCTGCCTATTTCTGCGCGTTGGCGCCCTTTGCTGGATTGGCAGGCAATCCACACGGATAAACAGGGCAATGCGGTCAATGAAGTGATTTTGGAAGTAGGTGAGGGTGAGCACCGTAAAGAGTGGAAGGCTCATGTGGTACGAGACAGTGGTGAGGTGGACGCTCAGAGTCGTCAGTTGCAACTGATTGCCCGTATTGAACCGCAGTCGGATGCTCAGTGGCCGTTGTTGGCCGGCGACTATGCGGTGGCCCGTATTCAAGGCAAACGACTGGAGAATGTCATTGTGCTGCCAAGAACGTCATTGGTGGACGGTACGTATGTCTGGAAGGTAGTGGATCAACGGTTACAAAAGCAAGATGTGGATGTGATTTGGCAGAACAAAGACGTGGTCGTGGTAGCGAACGCGCCTAAACACAATCAAAGCATTTCAGCGCAAGATGAAGTGGTGTCGTCAGCGCTTAGTTATGCCATTTCAGGGACCAAAGTTGCGGTGATTCGTCGTAATGGTGAGCAAATTGCGCAGACCGACACAAACTTCGAAAACGCAAGTTCAGCGGGAGCGAAACCATGATTGCTTGGTTTGCCCGAAATCACGTTGCCGCCAACTTGCTGTTGCTCAGTATTGTCATTGCGGGCGTTTTCATCATGTTGCGCGTCGTGCCGGTAGAGGTGTTCCCGAGCTTTGAGCTGGAAACCGTGAATGTGTCAGTGGCTTACCCCGCTGCGACTCCTGAAGACATGGAAACCGGGGTGGTGAATAAGATTGAAGAAGCCATTGCCGATTTACCCGACATTGAATCGCTTTCGTCACGGGCATCTGAAGGCTCCGCAACGGTGACGGCGGAAGTGCGTGCCGGAGCCGATCCTCAAAAACTGCTCAATGACATTAAATCACGAGTCGATGCGTTATCGACCTTACCTGTGGATGCGGAACGTCCCGTAGTGGAACGTCCGTTGATTAAACGGGAAGTACTAAGCGTGGTGGTATCGGGTGATTTAGATGAGAAAGAACTCAACGAATTGGCACGTCAGGTTCGGGATGAATTAGTACGCCTGCCTGCATTGACTCAGACTGACCTTGAAGGGGTCCGTCCGTATGAAATTGGCATTGAGGTATCAGAACATAAGCTGCGCGAATACGGCTTAACTCTGAGCGAAGTTGCTAATGTCATTCAAGCGCAATCTATTGATTTGTCGGCTGGGCGAATTCGCTCTCCGTCTGGGGAAGTACTCTTGAGGGCCAAGGCACAAGCGTATTACTACGGTCAATTTGCCAGCATAGTCGTCAAACGTTTTGACGATGGTTCGGAACTGACATTGGGTGACCTGGCGACCATTGATGACGGTTTCGAAGAAGACCCAATCTTTACTCGTTTTAATGGCAAACTGGCGGCGGTGGTCAATGCGTACCGAGTGGGCGATGAAAGTGCCATTCAGGTGTCTGATGCCGTGCATCAATACTTGGAAGACAACCGTGATCGTTTTCCACCAACCGTAGATATTGGTATTTGGGACGATGATGCCTCGATCATTCGTGCCCGCTTGCAAACCTTATTAACCAACGCGTGGCAAGGGGCGTTGCTGGTAAGTATTCTGTTGGGCTTGTTCTTGAGACCTGTGATTGCCTTCTGGGTGGTGGTCGGTATTCCGGTGACCTTTATGGGGGCCATCGCCTTGATGCCGTATTTGGGGGTGACCGTCAATATCCTCAGTTTATTCGGCTTTATTCTGGTGTTGGGTGTCGTAGTAGACGATGCCATCGTAACCGGTGAGAACATCTACAGTCATTACAGTCGCGACCCGAACGGGCTTGCGGCAGCGATTAATGGCACAAAAGAAGTGGCGGTGCCAGTGGTATTCGGCATCTTAACTACAGTGGTTGCATTCATGCCGTTTATCTTTATCGAAGGGCGGTTGAGTGTGCTTTTTGCGCAAGTGGCATTCGTAGTGATTCCGGTACTGCTCTTTTCGTTGTTGGAAAGTAAGCTGATTCTTCCGGCGCATTTAAAACACATCAAGCAGCTGAAAGACTATGGCAGTCGTCCGCCTTTGTTGGTGCGAGTTCAGCGTTCCTGTGCGGATGCCTTGGTGTGGTTTGTTCAGCATGTTTACCGCCCGGTGGTGAATGCCTGCTTGAATCGTCGTTACCTCACCTGGTTCAGTTTTGTCTGTGTGTTTGTGATCACCATTGGATTGATTTCACAGGGCTGGACGCGCTTTGTGTTCTTCCCGCGGATTCAAAGTGAAACCGCGCGTGCGACCTTGTACATGGAAGAAGGTACGCCGCTCGTAGAAACACAAAAGGTAGTGCGCCGTATTGAACAGGTGGCCTTTGATCTTCAGAGCAAGTATATCGACCCGGTGACTGGTGAGAGCATCATTGAAAACGTTCTAGCGACTGAAGGAGTGGCGCGTGGCGGTTCATCGGGGCAGTCTCATGTGGGCTCGGTGCGTTTTGAAATTACCCCGCCGGAACATCGCAGCTTATCGGTGGACAGCTCGACCTTGGTTCGTGAATGGCGTGAGAGCATTGGCCCAATTGTTGGCGTTGATCAGTTGAATTTTCGTGCCGAAATTGGTCGGCCGGGTGACCCGATTGATGTTCAATTAGTCGGGCAGGATGTTAATGATCTGAATGCCGTGGCTGAAAAGGTGAAGGCTAAGTTGGCCTCGTACGATGGCGTGTTTGATATCAGTGATAACCTGTCGGACGGTAAGCAGGAACTTCAGATTGGTCTGTTGCCGGAAGCGGAACTGCTTGGTTTTACACTCAGCGAGGTGACTCGCCAGGTGCGTCAGGCATTCTATGGCAATGAAGCGCAACGCATTCAGCGTGGCCGTGATGATATCCGGGTTATGGTGCGTTATCCCAAAGATGAACGTGCGTCGTTGGCGGACTTGGATGAGCTGCTCATCACTACCGCTGATGGTAATCAAGCCCGTTTTGGCGATATAGCGACAGCGAAGTGGGGACGTTCACCGTCGGCCATTTATCACGTAGAACAGGATCGTGCGGTTAACGTCATTGCGGACATCGATAAAACGTCAGTGAATATGACGTTATTGACTGAAGATTTGGTTAGCTACCTCGATGAGTTATTACTGCAGTATCCTCGTGTACAAGTGACACTGGAAGGCGAAGCGGCAGAACAACGGGATTCGTTCACTACCATCGTATGGGGTGGCGCCATGGTGCTGTTTGCCATCTATGCACTGCTAGCGATTCCGTTTGGCTCTTACAGTCAGCCGTTTATTGTGATGTCAGTGATTCCGTTTGCCTTCATTGGTGCCATCGGTGGCCATTGGTTGATGGATAAGGATCTGTCGATGATGAGCATCATGGGCATGATGGCGTTGGTGGGCATCGTAGTGAACGACAGTCTGGTATTGGTGGACTTCGTCAACCGAAAAGTCAAAGAAGGCATGCCGATTGAGCAAGCGGTAAGGGAATCGGGCGCGGCGCGTTTCCGTCCGGTGATCTTGACCTCGCTAACCACCTTCCTTGGGTTATTACCTCTGCTATTTGAAACCAGTACTCAGGCTCAATTCTTGATCCCAATGGCCATTTCGTTAGGCTTTGGGGTGCTCTTCGCCACCTTCATTACTTTGATTCTGATTCCTTGCCATTATCTGATTCTGGAAGATATGCAGGCAGGTATCGCCAGAATCAAGGCGTTTCTATTGGGACAAGAATCTTCGCCAAAAGAACCAGTGAATAATCCGTAAAGGGACAATTGGAGTTCAAACCTCTTATCTGCCAAGCCTTGGTTCGCTAAAGCGCAGATGATCTGGCAGCTATACTTAGAAAAGCATATAGAGAGTCGTCGAATAGCGTCATCGCTTTTGAGCGAAGTGAGTATGACTGACTCAAAAGCGATGACGCCGATAGCTCTCGATAGTGAGTAGAGGAGCCTGAACATGAGTGCGTTTAAGCGGATGTTACCCATGGTCTTAATACCTATGACCTTGATCAGCTGTAGTGGTGGAGGTAGCAGTTCAGGCTCTGCTTCGACTTCTTCTGGAAATGGTACTTTCACACTCTCCATTACCGATGCTCCGGTTGATAACGCCGACAGTGTGGTGGTGGAGTTTACAGGCGTGGAAGTTAAACCGGCGGAGGGTGAAGCAATCTCGTTTACTTTTGATTCTCCAATGAGTATTGATTTATTGGCTCAGCAAAATGGCAATTCGGCCGAGTTGGTCAGCGATGAAACCTTGTCTGCCGGGAGTTATAACTGGATTCGACTTGCAGTTAACGCCGAAGAAGATGGCGTTATGGATTCCTACATTGAAATTTCGGGCACTCAATTTGAATTGGACATTCCTAGCGGCTCTCAAACCGGCTTAAAACTGAATTCCGGTTTTACTATTACGGCGTCAGGTAATGCTGACTACACCATTGATTTCGATTTGCGTAAGTCTGTCGTCCTAGCCAGTGGCGACTATAAATTAAGACCATCCCTTCGTTTAGTAGATAACGCCGAAGTTGGTTCCATTTCAGGGGAAGTGGATGCCACCTTGATTGCAACTGCTTGTGCTGATGCCAACACCTACAGTGGTGTGGTTTACGTGTTCTCTGGTGCAGGAATAACTCCTGATGATCTTGACGGTGCTGATCCTGAGCCCCTCAGTTCTGCCACGGTCAGTTTCGATGAAGACGATGCGGTCTATACCTACACCGCTGCCTTTCTGGAAGCGGGTGACTATACCTTGAGTTATACCTGCGACGAGGATGATGGCGAAGTCGATGATACCTTGATCTTCAACGGTACATCGGATGTAACATTAGCGGCTGGTGCCACAGGAACATTGGATTTCTGATCATTAGTAGTTGCTCTTTGTGTATTAAAAACCCGGCTTATACGCCGGGTTTTTTGTAGCCCTTTAAACCTGATTGAGCAGCACCCTAAAAAACTAAGGCGTCAGTACCGTGTCGGTACGAGCGCTCAGGTTCTGGATTCGGGTGTCGTCTGCCAGTGCTGTTTCTGCTTGGTCAAACGGGGTGTCGGAGTCAGGGTAAGTCGCTATCAGGTATTCCGCCAGAGCATCTTGTTCTGTGCCCGGTTCAGCAAAAGTGGCTTCGCCAGCATCGGTTAAGGTGTCTTCCAGTTGTACTTCATTGACCAGCGGGAACGCCCAAGGGTAGCCGTCACCGCCGACACCATCATTATCTGTAGCGAGGAAGCCAAGGGTAACAATGCGGAAGGTACGTGCGGCATTGCCTTGCAATACCCCATTCTGAACCACGGTATCTATGATGTTGCCATCACTATCAATCACGGCAACAGTGCGTACGCGCTCTCCTGCTTGGGTAACAGTGGTGCCGTCGGCAATACGACCGTTACGTGTTGGATCAAAGCTGAAACGAATACCGGCAACCTGAGCAAAGCGGCCAGACACCCCTTCAACATTGGACACGGCGTGCTCTAACACATCGAGCAGCGTTTGTGCGGTGATGTCCATGATGGTCAGGGTGTTGTTGAATCTTAGTGTGCCTTCAATATCAAACTGGGAAATATCCCCTTCGGCCTTGCCTACCAAGTCATTGGCCGGGTTGGTTGTAAAGGTTAGGTCGTCTTCGCTGGTTGATCCCGGTGGGAAGGTGACTAAACCAATATCATCACGAATGCCGCCACCGTTTTTGATGGAGATTTGAACCGTGTTATCAAATTGTTGGGCAAGCCACAGGTTGGCGTCTGCGGTCAGGTTACCCATGTTGGTTTCCTGAGTTCGCACCTGGCTACGACGACCATCAATATAGACACTGGCGTTGCCTAAGATGTTGCCATCACGCTCTGCCAGCACCAGTTCCACACCGGTTTTTATGGTGGCAACGTCGGCATTCACATGGCCATTGAGGTTATCCACAGTGGTTTGATCTGCAGCGTAGGCGCCATTGACGGTATTATCCAGGCTGTCGGTTTGAAGAATACCGTCCTCATTAAACTCGGCCACTAAACGACCCAGATACTTGTAATCGCCGTCGGTGTTGACCACCAAGGTTGGGTTACCATCGGCATCGCTGAATTGCAGTGGATAGGTATCCGCCGCGGTATCGCCGACGAGCAAGCGATCATTGTCATCCGCGAGCAGCGTGTTCGAACCGCCAGCCACAATGATGTCGACATTGCTTAACAGGGTCGCCAATTCACGTTCTACGGCGATGTCCTGCATGTGGGCTAACAGAATCACTTTGTTGATGCCTTGCGCAACCAAGGCATCGACGGCTGGCTGAATTTGCGCGGCCAGCGCGGCATTGTCATTGGTGCTGTCCGGCAGTACGTCAATATCACCGGTACTGGTGATGCTGGCTAAGGTCGGGGTGGTAGCGCCGACAATTCCAATCTGCTCGCCATCAACTTCAATAACCGCTGATTGAGCCAGCGAGTTGGTCATGTCACTGGCCGCTTGACCATCGTCTGTGACTAAGTCGGCGAGATTGTCATCAGGGGTGAAATCCAGTGTTGAACTGAGGTAAGGGAAGTTGGCACCTGGGTAGTTGCCACTTGCATTGATGATACTGGCAAATTCTTCGGTGCCACCATCTAGGTCGTGATTCCCAACGGCCGACGCCTGATAGCCCATGGCATTCATAAAGGCGATGTCTGCACGACCGTTACCGGCTTCATTAACTCCACCAATGAAGCTCATGCTGTCATCGGACGCGGCTAGATAACGCGGCCCAGGAATGTAGTTGTCCCCAGAGCTGAGAAGTACGGTGTTGTCTGGGTACTCAGCGCGTAATGCGGTGACGATCGCTGAAAAGGCTTCAACGTTATCTAGTGCGCCGGTAGCACCATCCATATCGGCATTATGGAGCAGTTGTAGAGTGAAATTTTCTTGTTCGCTTGGCGTGCTGTTGCTGTCGTTGTCGCTGCATCCTGCCAGTGTGACGGCCAGCGCCATGGTTGCTATGCCGAACTTCTTATAGTGGGTCATCATCAATCCTCTTTATTTTTTGACCGGAACGGCAAGTATCCTAAAGCGGCTGTATGACGATAGATTTCAGTCAAGGTGACGTTTAGATGAAATTTTGGCGAAGAAATGGTGACTTGGGGGATTCATCACATCACCAATTCATCGACTTTTTGTTAACCCAGGTTGTATTGACTTAGATCCATAAAATAATATAAGAATAAGCTAAATTAGTATAATCTAATTTAATGCCGTTTTATTTTTATGAGAGGAGTCACCGTGAAAAGAACCTCAACCTTAATTTCTACTGGTTTATTCAGCCTTATTTGCCTGGGGATGTCCTCGTCGGTGTGGCCGCAGGAGCAAGATGAAAAGGTGGTGGAGCAGCTTACGATGGAAGCGCGAAGCAAAGTAAAAGCCTTTGCTTCGCAGTTAAAGTCGACACTGAAACAGGAACTGAAAACCAATGGCTCGATCAGTGCCGTTAAGGTGTGCAATCTGGATGCCCCAGCCATTGCCGATTCCGTCAGCACCGATGGCTGGCAGGTGTCTCGAACCGCGTTTAAAGTGCGTAATCCGTCCAACAAACCAGACACTTGGGAAAAGACGGTACTGGCAGATTTTGATGCCTTGCTGGCGCAAGGGGCTGCTCCACAAGCCATTGAATATGCCGCAGTCGTGGATGACCAGTTCCGTTATATGAAAGCGATTCCTACCGGCTCGGTATGTCTTGCTTGTCATGGCTCAGAGATCAATCCGGAGTTAAAACAACAAATTCACACGCTGTATCCAGAAGATCAGGCGACCGGGTTCTCTGTCGGGGATCTGCGAGGAGCCTTTAGTTTAACCAGAGAGCTTAATTAAGGATCTCAATCAAATATCAGTTTAATAGATTGTTTTTGTCTATTTAATGTATTTTTAATCGGTTAATTCGATCTCTATTATGTCTCCTATCGCGTTACGACGCACACAAACACTATTAGGAGACGATCATGAGTGTATTAAACAAAGCGTTCTTTAAACAACTTCTAGCAACTGATGCAGGCATTGCTTCATTGGCATTGCGTATACCGGTGGGGATCATCTTGATAGCTCACGGGGCGCAGAAACTCTTTGGTGCGTTTGGTGGCTACGGTCTGGAAGGCACTGGACAATGGATGGCATCCATCGGCTTGGAGCCAGGTTACTTGATGGCGCTTTTGGCGGGGTCGGCGGAGTTCTTCGGTGGCTTGGCCTTGATCCTTGGGTTGCTGACTCGTCCGGCAGCGATTGTGGCTGCGTTTACTATGCTGGTGGCGATTATCACTGTGCACTTGGAAAACGGCTTGTTTCTGAGCAACAACGGCTATGAATTTGGCTTAGCGCTGTTGGCGGCCGCGGTGTCTTTGATCTTTGCTGGCGGTGGTAGTTTGTCCATCGACAATGCTGTAGCGAAACGTTTGGCTTCTGACTAATCAGAAGTCTTCTTTCTTAATTGTTAAAAAGCCAATTAGTTAAATCGTTAATTGTTAAAAAGCTAATTAGTTAAATCGCTAATCGTTTGAATTGCTAACCGTTTCGATGACAAACGTTCGAAATCAAAAAAAGTAAGGGTGGAAGCTATGGGTTTATTAGTTGAGGGTAAATGGGTTGATCAGTGGTATGACACTAAGAGCTCAGAAGGCAAGTTCGTTCGTGAAGCCAGTAAGTTTCATAGCTGGGTAACTGCCGATGGCTCTGCCGGGCCAACCGGTGACGCCGGTTTGAAGGCGGAGAAAGGGCGTTATCACTTATATGTATCCTTAGCGTGTCCTTGGGCTCATCGCACCTTGATCTTCCGTGCCTTAAAAGGTTTGCAAGATTACATCGACGTCACCGTAGTTAGCCCGGACATGCTGGAAAATGGTTGGGAATTAAAGTCTTACCCTGAGCGTGAAAACAACGAACCTTTGTATGGGTTTGAATTCATGCATCAGCTGTACACCAAAGCCAAGCCGGATTACACAGGTCGCGTCACCGTTCCTGTGTTGTGGGACAAGAAAACCGAAACCATAGTTAGTAATGAATCGGCCGAGATCATTCGAATGTTCAACAGCGCCTTTGATGAGCTTACCGGCGATACTCAGGACTTCTATCCAGAAGCTCTACAGGTCGAGATTGATGAAGTGAATGCGCGGGTGTATGACAGTATCAACAATGGTGTCTATCGTGCTGGTTTTGCAACGACCCAAGCGGCTTATGAAGAGGCCTACGACGAGCTGTTTTCTGCATTGGACTGGCTGGAAGCGCGGTTGAGCAAGCAACGTTATTTGGTGGGGGATCAAATCACCGAAGCGGATTGGCGATTGTTTACCACGCTAATTCGTTTTGATGCGGTCTACTACGGTCACTTTAAGACCAACAAGCAACGCCTAGAAGACTACCCGAATATTTCAAACTACGTACGCGAGTTGTTTCAGGTGCCAGGCGTTAAACAAACGGTCGATATGGAACACATCAAGCGTCATTACTATTACAGCCACGCTACCATTAACCCAACGCGGGTAGTGCCAGAAGGGCCACAATTGAACTACGACAAACCACACGATAGAGAACGGTTTGCTAAAGTTGCCGCTTAATACGCCGATCCTCTTAAAAGCTGTTGGTTAAGGAACCTCTGAACAAGTCCGTATGAGCCAGCAGCTTTTTCGTTGGCAGCGGATGTTCAATTCATCATTAAGAATAAAAAAGTGATTGGTTATTGATCTAGTTCAAGTGGAATCACAAATCTTAACCAAACCGTCCAGATGTTTTCGTTATCCTGCTGACCTACAAAAGACCTAACCAAAAATGAGGGTATTATGTTTTCAGGTATGTCGCTGGCTCACAGGATTCAACTGACGTTATTAGGTATTGCCCTAATTTTATTGAGTTCAACAGTGATCTTTTTCTATTACGACGAAAAAGCGCTGACAGAGGATCTGGTTGAACAAAATCTCGAAAACATGGCGTTGAATTACTTCGATTCGATCAATGCCATGATGTTGACTGGCACCATCGCCAATCGCCAAATCATGCAGAAAAAGATGCTCAGTCATGAGTCGATTGTGGAAGCGCGTATTCTTCGTGGCACTGGTATTACTAGCGTGTTTGGTGCAGGTCACAGTGATCAGGCGGCCAAAAGTGCCTTTGAGCGCAGTGGTCTTAACGGTGAGAAATCTTTCGAAATTTTTGAACTCGACGGTCAACGTCTGATGTCGTTGATTCTGCCGATCAAAGCCACCGATGACTATGCTGGAACCAACTGCTTAACCTGCCACCAAGTGAATAAAGGTGAGATCTTAGGTGCGGTCAAATTAACCTACGATTTGACCGATGTGGACGAGTCCATCGTCAGTTCTGTGACCAAAGCAGCGCTGATGCAGCTGCTGTTCACCCTTATTGGCTTCACGATTTTGGGCGTTATCTTCAATCGCTTGGTACTGTTCCGCTTGAAGCGGTTACAGAAAACCATTAAGTCGGTGGAAGATAACCTCGACTTGAATCAGGAAATCATCGTCCATCATGACGATGAACTGGGTGCGGTCAGCAAAGCACTGAACAGCATGATGCGTAAATTCAAAGAAAGTTATCTGTTTGTGGCCGATTCTGCCAACCGTTTGGTGGATGCGGCTGAAACCGTGGATGAGATTTCCGACCTCACCAAGAACTCCATGATCAACAACAAAAAAGGTACTGATTCGGTCGCGGCGGCGATTGTTGAGTTGGATGCGTCGGCCACCGAAGTACAACAAAACACCCAAGTAGCCTCGCAAAAATCGGAAATGGCCAATCATAAAGCGGCCGAAAGTTTGAGTTTGGTGGAAGACGCCAAGAACGGCATTAATCATCTACGAGATCAGGTCATCGAGAATACTCAGAAGATTACCGAATTGAGCGAACGTACTAATGAAGTAGGCAGTGTTTTGGAAGTGATCAACGGCATTGCTGAACAAACCAACTTGTTGGCATTGAATGCGGCCATCGAAGCGGCACGCGCCGGAGAACAAGGGCGTGGGTTTGCGGTCGTAGCCGATGAAGTACGTTCGTTAGCGACCCGTACTCGTGAATCCATCGACACCATTCAGCAAACCATCAGCCAGTTGCAGCAAGACGCCGGGAATGCCGTGGAATCCATGACCTCGGTGAGTCAGCAGGCCAGCGACAAGGCCGAAGATGTGACCAATGTGGCCAGTTTGCTGGTGGAAATTACCAGCCAGATTGAAGAGTTGGATGCGTTGAATTGTCAGATCGCCAATGCAGCGGAACAACAGAATTTGGCGGCCGAAGAAATCAATCAAAGTACGGAACGCATCAGTGAAGTGGCGGATGAGTCCAGCAAAGACGCCATTCGCGGTAAAGAAGTCAGTGAACAGATGCTGGCATTGGCCAATGAGCTGAAGGTGCAGGTGGCCAAGTTCAAGCTGTAACCCGTCTCATCAAACATTCTCTCTGAGGAGGTTCAATCCTGAACCTCCTCATTCTGTTTTCTAGAAACTTTCGAACGATTTTGCGTTTGCTTCCATCCTAGATATCAATGGGTATATTGCTGCCCATCACTTAAGGTAGTCTTTATTCGAAGTAACTAAGACTGAAATAGCTAAGATTAAAATAACTAAGAGTGAACGAATATGGCGCATGAAATACATGTGGGTGTGAGAGTGGAAGACGAAGCAGGGTATCAGGCTTATCGCGAAGCTATGTACCCAATTCTTCAGAAGTATCAAGGCGATTTTGTGTTTGATCTGTCTGTGGATAAGTTGTTGAAAAGCCCTTTACAAGAAGTGGTTAACCGTGTGTTTATCATTCGATTCAGTGACCAGGAAGAGAGAGATGCCTTCTTCTCTGATCCCGAGTATTTGGCGGTTAAGCATAAGTATTTTGAAGCTTCCGTGGGTTATTCAGCCATTCTACGAGCCTATGATATTTAGTCAGGGAACGAGGATTGAGTGTTATGCCGCAGAGACACAAGCAAAGGGTTAACAATTGTTATTTATTCCAAGCTGGAACCTATTAAACTATTGCCTTTGAATTAGCCGCATAAAGTAGGTCATCAGATGATTCCAGAATTAGAGCCTTGGTCGTATCAAGTCCGTACCGGATTTAATTTGAGAGGTTGGCGTACCCGTTTCAGTGGTAAACCGATTATTCATTTCTTGCACGGCAATGGCTTCTGCGGACTCACTTACTTACCTATGTTGAAGCCGCTGTTAAACGACTTCGATCTCTTGATCACCGACTTGCCGGGCCACGGTGACAGCGATACCGGCGGTCGTTTTATGGGGTGGAATAAGTGCGCGAGCTTGGCTTTGGAAGTCGTTCACCATTTCTCCGGGTTATTACCACAAGCGGTGCCTATCTATGCGGTCGGGCACAGTTTCGGTGGCGTGATTACCTCCTTGATGATGGCCAAAGATAAGCACTGTTTTGATCAGGCAATTTTGCTCGACCCAGTGATTTTCCCGCCGGGGATGTTACGAGTGATGGCAACCATCGACTTATTCGGTCTGCTTCAGCAATTACCTTTGGCGAAACAAGCACGCGTTCGCACACAAGAGTGGGATAACCGCGAAGCCGCTTACGATTATTTCCATGAACGTGGCACTTTCAAAGGCTGGCAGCCTGAATGCCTTCAAGCCTATGTGGATTATGCGTTGCAAGACACTCATGATGGTGTCAGCTTGAAGTGTCCGCCGAAGCGCGAAGCCGATATTTTTTCGTCCTACCCGAAACGTTTGTGGCCGTCGTTGAAACGTATTTCCACTCCGACCGAAATCTGGGCGGCCAAGAAAACCTATCCGTTCATTGCCCGTTCCATTGAGCGCTTGAAAAACCACACTGCCTTTCATGCAGAAACGGTGGAAGGTGGTCATTGCTTCATGCAGGAACGCCCGGAAGAGATTGCTGAACGTTTACGTAAGCAGCTATTGGGCTGATTGTTAATGGTTCGCTAGACTGATTGTTTATGAACACCTTACATCTCAAAGCCCTGTTGTTAGCCATTGAAACCGGTTCCATTTCTGCGGCGGCGCGTAAGTTGGGTAAGACGCAGCCCCAAGTCAGCCAGTGGATCTCGGATCTGGAATGCGATCTGGGTGTGACCTTTTTTGAGCGTAGCGGCAATAAGACCTCGTTAACTGAGGATGGGCAACGCCTGTTGCCTGCACTCACGCACAGTCTTGGGCAATTGGATCACTTCATCGACAGCGCTTATACCTTAGCAAAAGCGGAGCCGACGGTACTGAATATCGGCATTGAACACTTCCTACCTGAAAGTGCCTTCTTGCAACCGCTGACTGAGATACTTAGCTCCTCTGAAACGGCGTCGTTGAATGTGGATGTCTATCGTGATGACAAAGTAGGCTTAGTAGCAGCCTTAGCTGCTGGTGAGGTGGATTTGATCCTGATTCATGAGTCGGAGATCGTCCATCACTCACAGTGTGAGTATTGTCGTTTGGGCGGTTATCACGAAATCTTGGTGTGCGGTGTTGAACATCCGCTCGCCAAGGAGACAACGGTCTCTACCGCGTTGTTGAGCCAGTATCGTGAGTTAGTGTGGGGCGACGCAGATGCCGATTCGAATGATGGTTTTAGCCCAAGCTATGGCGTCTTTTCAGACGTCTCCACCGTCACTCAATTACTTATTCAACACCAAGGCTTTGCCTTTTTGCCGAAAGACGCTGTGAAGTCTCTGATCGACAGTGGTCAGCTGGTGGCGTTGGACTGTGATTTTGAAACCCAAACCATCGCGCGACGAGTGGAGCTGTGCTGGCGCAACGGACTGGCCTTGTCGAAGCGAGGCAAGGCGGTGATCACTGCTTTTCAGCAGCATCACCAGTTGGTGACCGGGTTGCAGCGCTAAGAGCGTCCCACCAATCAAAGACATACAGCGCGGCATAAATGGGCAGCAATGCCCAGAGCAGCGGATCATCCCATAACCAATGCGTGGTGCCGATCGTCGCCAAGGCGAGAATCATTAATTCACTGATTCCGATTAACAGAAACAACTTGGTGAAATGCACCAGATGGCGGTGTATCGGGTTGCTCAGTGTTGTTTTCTGGTAGGTAGCTTCAAACAGGCCGACAATGCCGGCTGCCATCAATAATCCCACCACGGCAAGAATGGCCGACTGATTTTCCTGCTCCATGTGGCGCATGCTGTCGAAGGTGTTGGCGTATAACCAAGGACCTATCATTAGCAGTAACAACACCTGCTTGGTCGCTACTTCGACGTAGAAACGTTGTACGGCCATACTGGCTTCCTTAATAAAAAGTTCCTTAACAAAGAGTTCCCTTAATAAAAAGTCCCTTAATCATCAATATCAAACACTATCTTGCCTTGCAGCATCGTCATCCAGATTTCGGTCTTGGCAATTTGGTTAATGGACAGCTGTGTGATGTCTTTTTCCAAGATCACCAAGTCTGCGGATTTACCCACATCCAAAGATCCGGTGATGTCCTCAATGCCCAGGCTCTTGGCGGCATTGATGGTATAGGCGTCGATGGCGGCGTGAACATTGGGTAAGCCGGTTTTGGCCATTTTCAAGCTGTTGGCGATACCAACCAACGGGTTGATGCTGTGGACATTCCAGTCGCTACTAAGCGACAGGTTGGCACCGGTGTCGTAGATGGCTCTGAGGTTCATCATCGCAAGGGTGCGCATTTTACCGAGAAAGAATTCGGCCCAGCCGTGATCGTGTTCCGCTACATAGTCCGAACCGACCTGAAAATCGGCAGTGACATCCAGCTCAGCAAAACGTGGTACATCCTTCGGGTTCACTAATTCAACGTGCGTTAGGGTGTAGAGCAATTTCGTGGCTTGTTGTTTCGTGCTTTGTTGTTTCTCTTGTGTGCGCTTTACATGTTCAATGGCGTTGAGCGATTCGCGAATGGCACCGTCACCAATGGCGTGAATATGGGCGCTGTAGCCCAGTGTTGCCAGCTCGCTCAACCAGGTTTTCATCTGATTCGGTGGAATGTAGTTAATGCCAAACGGCTCATCAGGAATGTGGGTATCATGATAAGGGTCAAGCGTTTTGGCGGTGCCGTTAACAAAGATGCCATCACTGTACATCTTGACTTGATTGGTCAGCAGCAAGCCGGAACGATCCGTGGTGTGGATGGTTTTCAAATAGTCCAATTGAGGGGCCATGGCATCGGTGGGGTAAATCCACGGGCGAAGTGAAACGCGGGCAGTGAGATCACCGGCTTTTTCGGCCTCTTTCCACACCTCGTACCAACCGCGTTTCCAATACAAACGACCATCGCCAATAGTGGTAATGCCGTGGGCAGCGGCTTCGGCCAAGCCGATCATTAAGCCCTTATAACTCTGATCGAATTGATTCTTGAGGCTGTTCCAGGCCATTTCCATCACAATGTCACCGGCGTTATCCAACAGGATACCGTTTAGCTCGCCGGTGGTTTCATCTTTCAGAATCTTTCCGCCTTGAGGTTCTGGCGTCCGTGAGGTGATGCCTGCCTCCGCCAGCGCAACCGAATTGACCCACATGGAATGGGAGGTCTGCTCCATGATCACCACAGGCTGATCCGGAAAAATTCGGTCGATCACTTCCAGCGGCGTGTGACGATTATCTTCATGCAGTACGGCATCAATCGAAAAACCGTAACCTATCAACCATTCATCAGGGTTGGCATGACGCCGACATGCTTTGAGATAGGGAATTTGCTCATCCGCAAGAGCATCCATATCCAGCTCGCAGTTGCCTCCGGCTTCGGATGCTGCTTCAAATACATGATTGTGGTTGTCGATAAAACCGGGCATGACAAAAGCGTATTCGAGATCAATGACTTCGGTGTTGGCAGTACGGTAGCCCGCCAACGCTTCACTATCACCAATATCGAGGATTTTCCCGTCGAGAATAGCGATGGCATCGGCCTGTTCGTATCCGTAAATCGTAGCGTTGGTAAGCAGTGTATCAGCGTGATCGCTGGCAAAGGTGTTGAGACTCATAGTTAAGCAAGCCATTAGTTTGAGTGACGTTGGTAAGTGCATGGTGTGTTCCTGACCCTCTCAACAGAGCAGGGCGTAAAAAGAATGAATTTATGACGTGCTGAAAATTACCATAGCTCAAAGCTGAGCAAAAAATAGTCACTATATGGGTTTTGGGATGGTGGGGTTAGGAAAGTGCAGAGTATTGATGTGGTAGGAGTTGGAGTAGATGAGCTTTATTTTTTAGTAACGGTATTCTTGGCTTTGTTAGATTTGAGGCTAGCAACAAAATTAATATTCATCCTTGAGCTAAATGTCTTCATTCGATGAACTGTCTTGATGAAATATAACCTGTCGTTCTGGAAATTCTTTTGCGTAATCTTGAAGGCACTCTATAAAGCCGTCATGCAATTCTGGGAGAAAACCCTTTAGAGCTGCGAGACCTTTTATTTTCAAGGTTTTTGGCATAGAAGATTGATCGTTATCTGTGATGCAAGCCCAGAATGCATCTAGGTTATTTCCATAATAGTCAGGAAGGTTGAGCGTCTTTGATATGTACTTATGAAACGCTTCTTCATCCATAATACCTGTTATATTTATGAGTAATTCTTCATTCATTATTTTGAGTGCTAATAGCTAGCTTACTAAGCAAAGTGTGTCGTCTGGTTAACTGTTTCAACCCTCAGAATTGATGTTCGGCCAGTCTTTAATTTGTTTATGCTTGTGACTTACCGAAAAATAGTACCAATTTTGCCACCCTTTACCGAATACATCGATTAACTTACTTTCAAGTTCTTCCGATTTTGTCTGTTCATACACGTAACCCAACAGGCGAATTGTATCTGGGTTTACTGTTAAGCTAGCAAAAAGATCATGCATACCCCTATGACTTTGCTCCATCAAAACAATATATGCATCACAAGATAAATCACTCCAATCTTTTTGCCACTCGGGGTTACCATCGTATATTTCATCGTAATCGCTTACCCATATAAATTCGGAATTTGCCCAAGAACCGCAAAAAGTTTCACTAAACAAACCTTTTGGCTTATCACGGATATGAGGTTCACTGATTAGGTATAAAACTGAAGACGATAAAAACCAGTCATTAACAAGATGTGATATAGAGCTATGACTGATATATGGAGATGGGCGTATATACTCTTTCTTTGTTTTATTTGCTAATGCAACATAATCTAATCCCATACGATCCTCATCAGACGGTTAACGCTTTTTATTAGATGCTTTAGAAATCAAAGGAATCATCTAGATTAATACTCCCTTCATCATACTTTTTCTGAATTTCTTCTGCACTTATAGCTTCTGCTCCTATTACCTTAAAGCTTCCGAATAGAGCACTATTAGGATCACACAATAAATGCTCAAGTTCTGCACTATCAATGTCTACTGTTTTATATTCTGGATCTAACTCTTTTCCTGTGCTGTCTGTTCTTTGTTTTCTTAAGACTATTCTAACTGGGTGTTCCATCTTGTCCTCTCTCTAATCAAAAAATATATAACGCTGTGATAAATGGTGAGTAATTTCTTAACCAGTACACACATATCATTAAAACAATAACCTAATACATGCTGACAGGTATGTTAACCACTAATTTTATCAACAAGCTTTATTCCTGAAACGAGATAGTGTTTCAGCGAATAATCACACTGGGACAAAAGCAGAGTTATATTCTCTGAATTCAGGCGAAGATAGAGGATGAAGAATGCGTAACCGAATTCGATTCGGGTGAGCGAGTTCAGATACACAGAAGAGGACGTTGAACTCACTCAGTCAAAGCTTCCTGAACGGCTGCTGCAATGGCAGTCTGCTTGGGCATTGATACCTATGGTGATGACTGGCATACATGCGCTCATATATCTACTGATTAAAGGGCGAAAGTCTCAAGGTTTATTCGTAAGCTTTTCATTCTTATAACTATACTTTTAGGGATATTTTGGGGGTCTGAATCGGCCTCTCCTTTGTCCTATGTCTTTCCATCCTGTATAGAGTTTGAATGATGCTTAAAAAGCGACTGTCCCGAGCTAGTCTGTACTCGTTGTGTGCCTTAGCGATTGGATTGATTGCCCTGATTGGGCGGGTGTTTGAAATCTCTGTGCTGTATCAGGTCGTGGCCGGTTTTCCAGAGACTTCCTTCAATACCATTACTATGATTGTGTTGATGTCGGCAGCCTTGCTGATTCGAGACACAGTGTCCTCACACACCTGTTCTTTCTGGGCGGTATTTTCCTTGGCCGGAATCGTGGGTTGTTGGTCGTTGATGAACCTGATTGAGTTTGTCTCGGGCAGTTATTATGGCTTGGTACAGTTGGACGTCTCAGGGGAATTACGATTGGCTTCGCTGGTTTCCTCGCCTCACACCAGTTGGCTGTTTTTCTTATTGTCATCCGCGATGTTGACCGGCTTGCTTGTCGACCCAAAACAGGCGTTTCATGGCGAGCAGTTGCTGGTGATCATTGCTGCCTTCTTTGAACTGATCTTTTTTACCGGTTACCTCAATCAAATGCCTCTGTTTTACTCGGGAGAGTTTTCGTTAGGTATTTCACTGGTGACCTTGAGTGCCATGGTGTGTTTGACCGTTTCGGTGTTGTTGCTGCATAGAGATAAAGGGTATATGAAGACTCTGTTCCAGCAGCGAACAGGCAGCTATCTGTTACGCCGAGGGTTGATCTTTGTGCTGGTAGGTTTGGTGACGTTATCCCAACTGCGTAACTTGTTGACGAGTTATGAACTGGTGATTTCCGATGGCATTGTGATTGCGCTGTTGTTAGCAATGGCGTTGGTTTTTCTTTATAGCTATGCCGTTAAGATTAATGCCATCGAAGAAGGCAAAGACCGTGTCGAAGGTTATTTTGAAGAGGTTTTTAACGCTTCGCCTAATGGCATGGTGTTGGTAGATCGCCGTGGTGAAATCTTGTTGGTCAATGAGTATCTTGCAACGCTGTCCCAGTATTCAGCTAATGAGCTCAAGGGCATGGCTATTGAAACTCTGGTACCCAAACACATGCGTCGACAACATCAAATTGATCGTGAAAATTATGTCCAGAACCCTCGACGACGGCTTGCTGGCACAGGAAGGCGTTTAGCGTTGCTGAAAAAAGACGGTAGTAGTTGCCCGGTAGATGTGTCGATTTCTCCGGCGCATATCAATGGAAAGCAGATTACCGTTGCCGCCGTGGTGGATTTAAAGCACCGAATCAAACTGGAAGAGAACCTTCAATATCTTGAACGTAAAGCCTATTTGGATGCATTAACGCAAATCAACAATCGTGAATGGTTTGAAGAATCGATCCATTTCTTTCTGGAAGGGGCGCGTCGTTTAAATAAAAAGGTGGCGTTTTGTTTTTGTGATCTTGATGGCTTCAAACAGATTAACGATGACCATGGTCATGGTATTGGTGACGATGTTTTAATCGAAGTGTCCAAGCGCATGAAGCAGGTGACGAGAAAAGGCGATGCGGTCATTCGCTACGGTGGTGATGAGTTCCTGATCATTCTTAACCACATTAGTCAGGCCAGTGATGTCGATCGGGTAATGAAGGCACTGCTGAATGTTATGAGTACGCCTATCGTGATTGGCAACCTGGCGCTAACCTGCAGTGCTTCTATTGGTGTCAGTTTATTCCCGGATGATGGTTTGGAACCACAGGAATTAGTCGAACAGGCAGACCATTCGTTGTATAAAGTGAAAAGCGAAGGCAAGAATAACTACGCCTTCGGATCGCCTAAAGTGAAATAGCCAGTAATGAACTCTTTCACGGATTTGGCTCTATGGTTTGGTCAAAGTTGGCTATCTTAAAAGCTGTGTGTATTTCTTTAATGAAGGATCTTTAAATGAAAATCAAAGACGTGATGACTTCCGACGTTGCAACCTTAAACGCTAATGCTACCTTGGCGCAGGCACGTGAGTTAATGGAGTCGAAACGCATTCGTCAGATTCCGATTGTGGATAAAGAAGGCAAAGTTGAAGGCATCATCTCTAAGCGTGACATCTATGCTGCCAGTGTCTCCAATCTGTCGGAAAACTATGAGCGCAGTAAAAATCTTTTGGAAGGCCGTCTTCAGATCTCGGAAATCATGACCACCGACGTTGAAACCATTGAGGCGTCTGAGTCTTTGTCTTCGGCTGCGGTTAAGCTTCAAGAATTGCGGGTCGGTGCACTACCGGTTGTGGAAAATGGCAAGCTGGTAGGAGTGATTTCAAGCTCGGATTTCTTGGGCATCGCGGTGATGTTGTTGGAGAAGTAGTCGCTTCTTACAAAAATGATGAAGCTTGGAAGCTGTCTGTCATACTCTTTTAAGAACTTGAATTAATTTGTCATGCTTGAGCATCTGGTGATCAGTTTAGTACTTGGTGTATTTATGGTTTTGAGTATAAAAATTGTTCAAACGATCGTTTAATTTTCTTGAATGCTGCCGACGTTCTGGTATGTTTCATATCCAAGGATTGGATATGATCAATTTCAGAAGCTTTGTGTGACTAAGGAAAGTCTGATTTGCTCTGCTTTTGATTAGGTTTACGA
This sequence comes from Litoribrevibacter euphylliae, assembly GCF_042646085.1. Taxonomy (NCBI): domain Bacteria; kingdom Pseudomonadati; phylum Pseudomonadota; class Gammaproteobacteria; order Oceanospirillales; family Oceanospirillaceae; genus Litoribrevibacter; species Litoribrevibacter euphylliae. The sequence goes on from NZ_JBHRSZ010000007.1 coordinate 536,118, forward strand.
GGCCTAATCCCTTTATCCCCGCTTTTTCTGAACTCCCTGTTTTCTAGGGATGATCGTTTTAAATTCCTGCCAAATAATAACGAAATAGCACAGTAGCCAGTTTTCTAAGTACGGCTTGTTCATCCGTATCTTTAGGTGCTGCTAACGAAGGTGATTCTATGAATACGTCCAAGAAATTGATGATCTGTATGCTGGCTGGAAGTCAGCTTGTAGCCTGTGGTGGAGGCGGTGGCGGCTCCAGCTCTGGAGACAATAAGGAGAAACCGACACAGTCTTTTTCTACTCAAACCAAAGCTAACCAATACTATGTTCAATTGGCGAATTCGTCTTACAGCGGCGAGACTGAAGTTGCTAGTTTGTCGGAACGAAATTTACTGGAATTCACCTCATATTTATTTGGCCCAGAAGGTAATGATGTTGAAGAGCCAACAGGCCCTGTATTAGCCAGTGTTTCCAGCAGTCAAAGTACACTGTCTTCAATAAAAACACTTACTAAGTTAAATATTGGCTCTCTAACTACTGCAACGAAAAAGAGACTTGCTGGCTCTTCTTCAAAAATTGAAACGTCAAAGTCAGCTGAACTATCCACCAGTGCAATTAGTGCTTCTGAAGTGATTCCTGTTGATGATGTGGTTAATTGTGATACAGGTTCAATTAGCTATAACGGCAATGTTGATGAATATGGCGTGGGCGTTGTTAATATTAGTTTTAATGCATGTCAGTACGATGATGCAACGACCAATGGCAAAGGACATATTTCTTATAATTCAGAGAATTTTGAGGATTACACGTTTTATTATGATGGAGTAACGGTAACTTCTTCAGAAGGCGTTTCTATCCTGGATGGTTACATCGAAAACTCTTATGCACTTGGCTTATATTCTTCCAATCACAATTTAACGGTTACGGATACCAATATATCTCTTCAGGTTCACTATAAGAACTTTATTGAGTCCATAGACCCTCATACGCAAGCATTATCTTTAAATGGGAATATCTATTTAAGTGAAGTCGGTTATGTAACTGTTTCTACCCAAAATGCCATTACTTATAGCAATAACTCTTTGAAAAGTGGCGGAGTAACTTTTTCTAATGGTACGCAAAGCGGCCAAATTAATGTTCATTCAGAACAGAATATTGTTGTCTCTCTGGATAATGATAATGATGGTTACCTAGAAACAGGAGTATTGCTGAATGATACGTCAGAATTAATAGATGACAATATTGGTAACCTCCAGTTTATCCCATACGATAACATCAATATGATACCTATCGTAGATAGTCCAAGTATTTACTTTCGTGACTATGCGAGAGATACACGCTTCCCTATTTATGTTGATAACCCCTCCGTTTCAGATTTAGAAAATGATCCTATTACCTTCTTAGAATATCGTTGGTACGTTAACGAAGAGTTAGTACTTACGACAAATACAAATGAATTTCCTCCGTTTACGGCTTTTTATGGTGATGAAGTAGGCGTTCGTGTTTTAGTCTCTGATGGACATAATCAAGTACTGTCTGAAGTAGCTACTATCCAAGTTGAAGATGCTCCGAGAGTACTGGAGGTGAGTGACGTTCCGGCGAGTTTTACTCCTGGTGATGTTGTAAGTTTTACGGCGGCAATGATTGATCCTGATACACCAAACCAGCCTATCAGTGCTGTACTGGAAGGTGTTCCAGAAGGAATGACCATTGATGATGAGGGGCAAGTGACATGGATGGCTGTTGAACCTGAATTTGGTGGGATATCTTTATATGAATTGAGAGTGTTATCTCCTAATAATTCAAACTCGTTTATTGATATTGAGTTTAGGGTTGAACGTTCTATTTCTACTTCAGTGATTGCTAGGTCAGAGACAGCTTTTTCTTCTGTGAATCATTCGCTACATGTGGCTGACTTTGATGGTGATGGTAACAATGAAATTCTTACAACAGATGGTAGTAAGAAAGTGATGCTGTTGGCTCAAGAAGGGGATCAGTATGTACAGGATTGGCTTTATCCTTATTCGTTACCCACGGAAGGTCTTATCAAGCAGTTGCAGGCATTTGACGTCGACGGAAATGGTGTTCAGGACATTATTGTTGGAACAGAGTACGGTGTATCCGTGATCTATGCAGAAACTGCAAGAGCAGAAGCTTTGCTTAATTTAAGTATTCCTGAGCGTTTAGTGGCTTTAAGCGTAGGGAAGCTTACGACTAGTGGGAACCCTTCATTGCAAATTTTACTAAGAGATGATCACTTTGATTGGTTTGTGGAAGTAAGAGATATTGTTACTAATGCTTCCGAGCGACTTCCCGTGGGAGATGATGCTTTTGAAGTTACAATTGGGAATGTAGATAGTGATGAAGCTTTGGAAATTATCACTAATAACGGTTATGTCTATGATGGGGCCACGTTTGCCAATCAATGGTTTTATCAACAAGGGTTTGGACAGTTTATATCTATAGGAGATGTAAATGCGGACAATATTTCTGAGATTGTAGCAGTAGATAATTCTGATGATGAATTAAGAATTTTTGATGCCGTTTCCAAGGAAATTTCTTTGAAGAAGGATCTGGTTGATTCTTACGTGGAATCAATATTTGTTGGGAATATTGATACTGATCCTCAGGAAGAGTTGATTGTAGGCTATGACTATTGGGATGGTGGGACAGTAGCTTATGATGTTAGTTCTGGAAATCTTGAGATTGAAGCTAGTTGGCCTTTGGAATGGAATAATCGAGCTTCTGTATTTACGATGGGAAATATTGATCAAGATCCTGATAACGAAATACTTTTTAAGTATGGCTATCATTTGGTAGTTGTTGATAATTCAATCCTGTCGACTTATCAAGTCGACGGTTTTGGATCATCTTTTGTAAGTTTCGGATGGGGCACTGTTGATAATGATGATAAAGCTCTATATATGAGAGCTTCAAGCAGCATAGATAGTTTGGACTTCCATATAGGGAGAGAGTCTATTCGTTCTACTGGGCTCGATCCGTATGGGATAACAGCAGGAATAGTCCTTGACTACGATGCAGATGATACGGATGAGTTGTTTTTAGGTCTTTCTGGTGGATATCTAAACCCAACAGATTTATTAGTTCTAAGTATTGATGATGTTATAACAGAGTGGAGTGGTGAAGTTGATAGCGACTCATCAGGGGTTGAGCGACTAAAATTATTGAAAGCTAATAGAGATAATATGTGGGATGTTATATATGCCCAAGGAAGTAACATCAATATTGTTGATATTAAGAATGATGTTTTAATTAGTAATAACTCATCCTTTTCTAATGATATCTCTGACATTGTAGTTGCAGACTTTAATAATGATGGTTTGGATGATTATGTCGCATCATCCTGGGGTAAGACACAAATATTGACGCAGGTTACTAGTGGCTTTGAGTTATTTGCCGAAGCAGATATATATTGTAGAAGGATGGAAGTCATTAATATTAATAATGACCAAATACCTGAGATTGCTTGTGTGGATGGTCCAGGACACTCTTTATTAAAAATATTGGATGCGAATTTACAGGGAATAAATGAATTTGATCTAGACAATAACATTATTGAGATTGTTGCTGATCCTCTTGATACGTCTGCAATATTTGTTGCTCAATCAACGAACTTTTACAGACATAGCCGCCTTTCTAAAATCTCTGCGATTTCTGGCAATGTCTTATGGAATGGCTTTGACATTTTAGGGAGTGTCAACAAAGACAGTTGGCACATTCGCTCTGCTGAAGAAGCAAATGGCGGTGCGAGAATGTCTATTGGCACAAGCGAGGCTATGTACCTCATTCAGTAATTCCGTTACTGGTAACAATAAACCGAGCCTAAGTGCTCGGTTTTTTGTATCTCACATTTATGTCTTAACTATTTCACGCAATCTAGTCGTTGTTCATGGATGGAACCACGACTGATTCACAGTTCAATGGCTTAACGGTTCAGTCTATCCGAATGGGTAGTTAGCGGACTGGTTGGCCTCTTCTAAGATCCACCCCTCACCAAATAACAATAAAAGGGGTGTCTCATGATTTATCGCTTAATTCTTGTTTTATCTACATTGCTGTTCAGCCAGGTGTCTTTGGCGGGGGCAGCGTCTACTCAATATCCTATTGTCATGGTACCGGGTGCGGCTGCATTTGATACTGCGTTAGGCATTGATTATTGGTATGGCATTACGGGTAAGTTGCGTCGTTATGGTGCGGAAGTGTATGTCACCAATTTGAGTTCAATTCAGTCTAATGAGCAACGCTCAGAGGAACTGATTGCTGATCTGGAAAACATTCTGGCCATTACCGGTGCTGAAAAAGTCAACTTGATTGCTCACAGTCAGGGTGCATTGGCGGCGCGTTATGCGGCGGCGGTTATGCCAGATCGTATTGCGTCTGTAACCACTGTGTTCGGTATGAACCGGGGCACGCATTTCTCCAACGGTTTCCGTAACGCGATTGAAGAAGGCAGCTTCTTGGAGTCGGTGGGAGCGTTCCTGATTGATAATACCTTCAACTTTATCGAGTTCTTGTCAGGTGTACCGCAAGACGGCAGTTACAACAGTGAGCAACGAGGTCAGCAAAGTATCCTGGCATTAGCTGAAGCGACTGACATCAACAAGGTTGCTGAGTTTAACCGTCAATACCCACAAGGCTTGCCTTCGAAAGATTGCATGGATAACCAAAACGGTACCCAAGGGGAAGTGTCGTCTAAGTACTTTGTGAATCAGACTGTGAATGGTGTCCGTTACTACTCATGGGGTGGTGTGAAGTCTCGTACTAACTGGTTTGATCCGTTGGATTCTATCTTTGTGACGGTGGTGTCGTTGTTTGTGCCAGGTGATTTTGTGTGGGATGGCTTAGTGCCAAACTGTGGTCACGGCTTGGGTAATGGTTTGAAGATGAATTATAAGCACAACCACTTCGATGCGATTAACCAAACCATGGGCTTAGGCCATTGGTTTATGGATGTGCCGTCTTTGTATCTGACACACGCTAACCGCCTTAAGAATCAAGGTTTGTAAGCACTGAATAGGTTCCAAGAAGGTTTTGAAAGGCTTTGGTGGTCTTAGACCGCCAAAGTTTTTCTGTGAAAGAAGGGCAGGTTTATGAAAACGTCTTTGAAAGTAACCGTATGTGGGTTGATGGCTGTCATGGCCGGTTTAGCTGTGATGAGCATGACATTTGAAAATCAACGTGCGTCATCAGATAGTAAATTCAGTGAGAGCCATAGTCTTAATGAGAGGGAGGTTGTGACTTCTCGTGAGAATATTACGGATGCTGCAGGCAATCTTAAGCCCGAAGCTGTAGTTTCTGATAATAAAGGGGCTCAGCAAGTCATTGAATGGCAAGCAGCGTTACCCTCTCAGTTTCAGGGAACCCGTGTGGTTGGTGCGTTAGAGGTTGATGAACAGGGAAATCTGATCGTTAATTCTCAGGCCAAACAGGTCCTAGATTATTTCTTTACCGCACAAGACGATGCGTCCATCGAGGAAATTACCACTTGGCTGGAAGCCTATTTTTCTGAGCAATTGGTGTCGCCTGCGCGAGAACAGGCCTCTCGGTTTTTAGCCCAGTACATCGACTACAAGACGCAACTGAATCAGTTAGCCGTTGAACCGGACGTTTGGGGGCGGTTGTACGATCCCGGTCAGTTGGTAACGCCATCGGATCTGACCTCGTTAACTCGCGTGTTTCATGAGCGAGAGGCATTACAGTCCCAAGTGTTTGATCAAGCCACTCAGGCTGCCTTGTTTGGTGAAGAAAACGACTATGACGAGCTGATGCTGAAACGCTTACACGTCAGTTTGTCAGATGCGTCAGAAGCAGAGATTCAACAACAGCTAGCTAGTCTCGATCAGCAATTACCACAAGTACAGCAAGTCGAGCGCGAGGCCAGTCAGTTAGCTATTCATCATAAGGAACTGTCTGAAGACATAGCAGGGAGTGATTCCGCAACACAATACCAGGCGTATGCTCAAACGTATGGCGATGAAGCAGCGGCTCGTCTGATTGCATTGGCCGAGAGACGTAAAGCGTTCGATCAAAAAAGAGCGCTTGTTGAGGCATATCGAGATGCGTTAGGAGAGAACGCCAGTGCTCAAGCGTTGAATGACTATATGAAGTACGAGTTGGGGTTGTCGAACGGTGATATCCAGCGAATTAATACGTTGGAACAGATTGCCAAATAAGGTTCTGAGGTTCCTTAACATTCGTCTCTGGTTTAGATGAATATTCATGCGTGTTTTGTATTATCATGACGGGATTGAATATGAGAGTCAGAGACGGCTATGGATATTATCAACGGATTGTATTTGGATGTTAAAACGGCCTCAAAGCGAGAAATGGCTTTGTCGGTGGATGATCAGGGAATGGTCTCTGTGCCAACAACCCAACGAAAAATAGATTTCAGACAGTTGGAAATCTCACCTCGAATCAAAGATTCGACCCGCTTCATTACCTTTCCTGGTGGTGTGTTATTTGAGACTGAGGACAACGATCAAGTGGATCGTTTGGTTGCTCAATTTCCTGCTCAGTCCAAAGCGTTCAGTATCGAGCCTTCTTTGATGCTTCGTTTAGCGATCTTGGTCTTGGTATTGTTACTGAGCTGGGCGGGGATTCGCTATGGAATTCCGAAGGTGTCTTATGAGACGGCGATGTTGGTTTCTCCTGAAACGTTAGTGCACCAAGGTAAGGCGGCCTTTGAAGGGTTTGATGAAGACTACTTTGAAGAATCGACCTTGAGCAAAGAGCGTCAAGATGAGCTGCAATCGTTGTTTAATGAGTTGGTGCCGGATGAAGGTGGTATGTACGATTTTCGATTGCACTTACGGTCTTCGAAGATGCTTGGTGCAAACGCATTTGCCATGCCGTCGGGAGATATCGTACTCACCGATGAGTTGGTTAAGCTGGCGGAAAATGATCATGAAATTCGCTCGGTGCTTCTTCATGAAATCGCCCACGTGGAGCTTCGTCATGGTACGCAATCTTTAATTCAAACGTCGGCACTTGTATTGGCCGTTGTGGTGTTTACCGGTGATATTACCAGTGTGAATGCCTTGTTGTTGGCGACACCGGCCTTATTGTTGAATTCAGGCTACTCTCGTCGTTTTGAAGAGGAAGCGGATCAGTTTTCCTTGGATCACATGCGGCTGATGGATATTGATCCGATACACTTTGCAACTATGATGGAGAAGCTTAAAGAAGCGCACGGGGAATCGGAAGAAGAGCATTCCAAGTACTGGTCGAGCCATCCATCCAGTGATGATCGTATTGAGAAGTTTGAAAAAGCCAGTGCAGAATTTAATGGCTAGAGAACGCGCTCTAGGTCGGTAATAAGAGAAATAAAAAACGTCGCGTAATGCGACGTTTTTGACTGAAGGATGAAAACTTAGCTATCGCTTCGAGATAACACGTCCTTCAGCACCCGTTGCCCGGCCTTGTTGTTGTGATCTAACACAATGGCTTGGGAACGGAACAGCTCATACAGTTCAAAAACAGAAATTCCAATCAAGAGCGCAACACCGACTTCGATAAAACCATACCAAAGCAGCGCGATACCGCCCCAAAAAACGAGAATATTCATCAAGCCTAAGCCCCATTTTCCAAGGTAGAAATGGTGCAAGCCGGCAATGAATATGTAGTTTAAGGTTGCGTAGGTATCCGGGTCTTTGATGGCTTTTTCAGACAGTCGATAGTAGCTTGCGCGTTGACTGTCTGACAGTTCACGAACCTGCCGTCTCAGTTGTTCTTGCTGTTCTTCAAGAATGTCTTTTTTTAGCATGAGTGAGCCTTAGGCAAATGATTATCGACCCAGTGTGATGATCACTGCTTCACGCTTCCAGAATAGAAGCAAACGCTTTTGCTCAACGATCTGGAACACTACTTGCCAACCGTCTGCAACTTCTTTGTTTAATGCGGCTTCCATTTTTTGAACCGGGATACTAGAAGCACCTAAAAAGATTGCACCTAGACCACCTTCCATAACAGTAATTACTTTATATTCCTTGTGCATAATTTCCTCTAAAATCAGTTTGTTAGGCCAGCAGCAAGATAACAGACTTGTAACCCTGAATCCATAGACCAAGGGTGTTAAATAGCTGCCTGAACGGCCAGATTTACAGAATAAAACAAATTTCTAGTGTGTTAATGGCATCTAATGGAGATGCTTGAGGCATTTTGGATAAGCCCCTTATATTACCAAGCGTCCGAAAGTTCATCCTGAATGTCACTTTTTAGTTCAGACGGCTCAATAACCCAGACGGATTTATCGGAAGCAGGGAAAACCCCCACTTCCAAACCGTCGTTTTGAAGCCCGGAAATCCAGCGATTCAAAAACTCAGGCAGAGCAATGCTTTTTGGTGTTAATGCTTCACCATTGGCATCGGCGTAATCTTTTGCGGTTTCTGAGGTGGGCCATACCGGGAGATATTCGAAGTCTTCCTCTTCAGAGAAGATTTTCAAAAATTGATTATCGTTATTAATCAAAATCCAAATTTCTCGTTCTTCACCGACCATGCTAAGAAAGAAGTCATAGCGACTTTCGCAGTCGAGTTCACTTGCATCCAGGGATTGTTCGTCGCTCATACGGGGAAACCTTTTATGTCAGAAGATGGTGTTGATCAATTGCGCCAGATAAGGCGTAAACGTTGGCATTGTAAGCGACCAGGAGGAAACACTCATTCGCTTTTTTGAGTGTAGTGCAATGGACAAGTGTTGAAGGTGATTTTTCTACGAGTGATGGTGTCGAATAACACCAACGGATAATGGTCGAGCGTAGAAAAATACATGACGGTAGAAGCTCCGTTGGCTGCTACCGCTTTTTATGATTCAGAAGGAGCTGAATTATGATTTCGGATGCGTCTTATCGTATTCCTCGCCTTCTTTCTTCATTTTTGAAATGAACATGTGACCACAATAAATGCCCATACCAGTAGTGAACACGATAACGAACAGGCTGAGCAGTCCGGTTAAGTTTGCGAACAAGTCAAAGAATGTATCCATGGTTTTCCCCTCATTGAATTTTTTAATCTAAGACCATTCTATAAATGCGGTTTTTCGGAGTTCTGATGTAGATCAATATTTGAGCGGACTTGTTGAGTGATTTCTTATTGGAAGGGAATCTATCAAGGTTTCTGGTTTTTTTAAGACTCTTTCCTTCACGTCATTAAAGTTGTGATACCCAAGCTCTGAATTATTTTCGAACTTTATGGAAATATGGGCCACTTACCAAACTATGTTCAACGTCACATTTTATGATTGATAGGTGAAAGCATGTCGCAGCGAGATTATCCAGAACTCACAGAGTATCCAATTTTTGACCGTTGGCCTGCGTCGTCGCCTGACAAAATTCAGTTGTTTTCGTACCCAACTCCGAATGGGGTAAAGGTGTCGATTGCATTAGAAGAGTTAGGATTGGCCTATGAGCCACATTTAGTCTCACTGGCAGACGAAGATGTGAAAAGTGAAGCCTTTCTTTCGCTAAATCCAAACAACAAAATTCCTGCCATTATTGATCCCTGCGGCCCGGAAGGTAAACCCATCAGTTTGTTTGAGAGCGGCGCCATTCTTATCTATCTAGCTGAGAAAGCGGGTAAGTTACTGGGATCTAATTCAGTTGAAAAAGCAAAAGTAATTCAGTGGTTAATGTTTCAAATGGGGGGGATCGGGCCCATGTTTGGACAGCTTGGGTATTTCCATGTCTACGGGGGTAAGAGCATAGAAGATCCAAGACCTAAAAACCGTTATGTTCAGGAGGTAAAGCGATTACTTAACGTATTGGAAGGGCAGTTGGATGGACAAGCATGGGTGGCTGGGGAGTTTTCCATTGCAGATATTGCCATCGTTCCCTGGTTACAAACCTTGTCAGGTTTTTATGAAGCAGAGGAGTTAACTGAGCTCAATCGTTTCCCAAATTTGGTTGCGTATATTGATCGATTTGCACAGCGGCCTGCTGTTCAACGAGGTTGGAAAATTCCGGCAAGAGATTAGGGTATCTATTCAGTGGTTCACAAAACCAAGCTATCCAATAAAAATGAAAAGTCCGATCTGGAGTTCCTGATCGGGCTTTTTTTTGAGCAATTATTTTTGATTGATACGAATAAAGATTTATTTGAGTTAGCGCATCTGTTCAGACGTATCTTCACGTAGCATACATCACTGTATTTTTATTGCCTGTTAGCACTCGTTACCAATGGTGTATGACCAAGTGTTCAGTGATATTGCGATGATGTGGCCATTACGGGGGGCAATAAAGCTGAGAAGAATCCAATAAAGTTGGGTATTTAGTCAGAAAGTAATGAAATCTTATTAAGATGAGAATGATTACTATTTATATTCTTTTGTGTTTTCAGTATCATGCAACCGCTTGTTTGAGCAGGTTAATAAAATATAATGAGATTCATTTACAAATACTTAGGTGATAACTGTGCTATCTAAGCAGAAATTAATCGCGGCTGTTGCATTTGCTATGTCTTTGGGGCTTGTGCCATTGAATGGCGCTGCCAGTGAGCAACCAAAACAAAATTCGGTGGGTGTTGATCAGCTTCATGGTGCCTTATCCAAAAGCTATCAAAAGTCGTCCAAGGTGCAAGCGCGTATTGATGCGTTAGATGAACAGACGAGACAAGACTATTACGAGTATCTGCAGACAGTTCAGCGAGCAGAACAAATTGAGCGCTATAACCAGCAGTTGGAAACCTTAATTGGATCACAACAGAGCGAGCTGCTTGATTTGGAACGCCAGTTGTTGTCTTTGAAAGAAACTGAACAAGCGGCGCTTCCTTTACTTAGCGATATGTTGTCGACGCTAACGCAGTTTGTAGCGCGTGATTTGCCTTTCCTTGACGACGAACGTTCTGAGCGTTTAGCTCGTCTGACTGAGTTATTGGCTCGTGCCGATGTCAGCGTTGCCGAAAAGTATCGTCAGGTGTTGGAAGCTTATCAGATTGAAGTGGAGTATGGTCGTACGTTGGAAGCCTACAGTGGTGTATTGGCCATTGACGGTCAGCCGGATCGGGATGTGACGTTCCTGCGCCTGGGCCGTGTTGGTTTGTATTATCAAACGTCCGATGGTCAGCAATCTGGTCAGTGGGATGCGCTGAACAAAACCTGGAACGTGTTGGACAGCTCGCAAAACTGGTCGGTTCAAAAGGGCATTCAGTTAGCGCTGAAACAAGCGGTGCCTGAACTACTTGAATTGCCAATTCAACGCACTGCAGGAGGCAAATAAGATGTCATTGTCCCGTTGGATTTTATCAGCCTTTCTTATTTTGAGTTTTGGTACACACACTGTTGCAGCTGAAACGGGGTCACTCGATGACCTGCTGAAGCAAGTGCAGGGCAGTATTTCGCAAGACCGTTCGGTGGATCAGCAACGTCTGAATACTTTCTTAGCGGATCATAAGCGCCAAGCTGCGTTATTGAAACAAGCCAAGCAGAGACTGGCCAATGCTGAAACGCGTCAGGAGCAACTAAAGAATCAATACGACGAGAATGAACAGGCACTGCGTGAACAATCGGAATTGTTGACTCAGCGCAGTGGTCAGTTGGGTGAAGTGTTTGGTGTGGTGAAACAACAAGCTCAGGACTTAAGCGGTGTCTTACAGGATTCGTTGGTCACCAGTCAGTTTCCTGAACGCTTAAACAGCATTGGTTTTGCGGATCAAAAAAGCATTCCAACGCTCTCTGATCTTCAAGGGCTTTGGTATTTGTTGCTTCAGGAAATGACCGCAACGTCCGAAGTGACGACCTTTGAACAGCAAGTTGCGCAGCCAAACGGTATTTATCAAGCCTCTCAGGTATTGCGTGTTGGTCCGTTTGTGGCCATTGATGAACAAGGCCGTTTCCTGAAATACGACGCTAACAGTCAGCAATTGGAAGTGTTCGCTCGTCAGCCAGCCTTGTCCTCTGTATCCCAGGCTAAAGCTTTCTTCGACGGTCAGGGTGAGCAACTACTGGTTGACCCAAGCCGTGGCAACTTGTTAGAGCTGATCGGTCGTACGCCAACCGTTAAAGAGCGCATCGATCAAGCGGGTATCATTGGTTACATCATTATTTCTTTGGGTGCGTTGGGGATTCTTGTTGCGCTTTGGCGAATGGCCGCTGTGCTGATCGCTGAGTTGAAAGTGAAGAGTCAGTTTAAATCGTTGGATACATTGTCCGATCGCAATTCCTTGGGTCGCGTAGTGAGCGCGGTTCGCAATGCCTCTTTGGATGAAAAAGACACGACCAGTACTGAAATTCGAGTGGATGAAGCGCTGTTAAAAGAAGTGCCGCGTTTAGAGGTGGGGCTGACCTTCCTAAAGCTCTTGGCTGCCGTTGCGCCACTGCTTGGTCTGTTGGGAACTGTGACCGGGATGATTGGTACTTTCCAGAGTATTACGGTGTTTGGAACCAGTGATCCGAAGCTGATGGCGGGAGGCATTTCCCAAGCGTTGATGACGACGGTATTGGGCTTATGTGTAGCGATTCCATTGTTGTTCTGTCACAGCTTGATCTCGGCGCGGGTGAAGCGTTTGGTACAGCTACTTCAACAAGTTGCGTTTGCTACATTGGCAGAATTTATGGAGTCTAAAACCACAGTGACTCAGGATTTGTCCAAAGTGATGGATAAGCAACAACCGGCAAAGGCCCCAGCATCTAATGCCGTGGCAGAAGTTGAACGCAGCTAGGGCTGGACATTCATATGTGGTTAGACCCTGGTTTTTGGCTTGATGCCTTAGAGCAGTTTTTTAAATCCGGTGGTTGGGTGCTGTTTTTACTGGCATGGACGGCCTTGGTGATGTGGAGCCTTTTGCTTGAACGCGCTTGGTTCCGCTTCCGGGAATTCCCTCGTTCAAAACGTCAATGTCTCAACAGCAAGCGCGGCGGTGCGTCCCAGAGTGAGTTAATTACTCAGGTGGGTCGATTACAACGGGATCTGCAAAGTTCTTTAGGGCTGATTAAGACCCTGGTTGCGATATGCCCGCTGATTGGCTTGCTGGGGACTGTGACGGGGATGATTCAGGTGTTTGACGTGCTGGCGTTTCATGGCACCGGCAACAGCCGTTTAATGTCGGCCGGGGTGGCCAGAGCGACCATTCCTACGATGGCTGGGATGGTGTTAGCGGTATCAGGTTTATTGATTTACACCTGGTTGCAACGCTGGAGTCAATTGCAATTAACCGCTTTGGATCGGATTAACAACTAACGTTCGTACCCCAACAGGTGTGGCGTAGTTAAGAGAGAAACAAACATGAGAAGTCGTGTAAATCTAACACTTGATCAGAATGATTCAGACATCGATATGACGCCTATGTTGGATATCGTATTCATCATGCTGATCTTCTTTATTGTCTCTACTACTTTTGTGAAAGAGTCCGGGGTGGAAATCAATCGTCCGTCGGCCTCAACCGCTGAAGAACAGGAAAGCACTGGTATTCGCGTTGCGGTAACCGCAGAAGGTTTGGTTTGGCTGGATGGTCAGCAAACGGATATTCGTATGGTGCGTCCTAAACTGGAGCGAATGAAGGTAGAGCAGCCGGATTTAGCCGTATTGCTACAGGCGGATGAGGATGCCAAAACCGGCGTGCTGATCAAGGTGATGGATCAAATTAAATTGGCGGGTATCGATCAAATGGCCGTCAGTGCAGATAAGGCGAACAACTAGTGAAGGCGGTTTGGTTTTTTCCTCCGGCCCTGTTAGTCGTGGTTGCGTTGTTTATGTTTATGGCGCAATTGGCGAATCCGGGTACTCGTTATCTGGCAAAAGCAGAACAAACGCTGGATCTGAACATGTTGAGAATGCGTTTTGATTCTGATGTTCAGTTGCGTGAGCGGGAATTACCACCACCGCCGGAAGAAATTCCGCAGCCACAATCGGTAGAACCCGCAGTCAGTTCTCCGATGCCAAACATCGATTTACCGCAGCTTGATATTCCGGATGTCAGTCTGGATGCAACGATGAATTTCCAGGTGGCGCCGCCGTCATTACCGACCATTGCACCGCCAACCGATCTGGCCAATACCGTTCAGCTGGAAATGGGACAGGTACCCAAGAAGCGTATTAATCCGCAATACCCAAGACGCGCCTTACAACGAAAGGTTGAAGGCTATGTGGTGGTTGAGTTTAAAGTTAATGAACAGGGCCAGGTAGATACTTCTAGTCTGGTATTCGTTGAATCTCAACCTCAAGGCGTGTTCGAGCGTACAGTTCGTAAGTCGGTGGCTCGTTGGCGCTATCATCCTCTGATGCGTGGTGGTCAGGCAATTGCCTACAAAACCCGTCAGCGGTTTGAATTCAATCTGGATAAATAATAGCGATGTTTCAGTTTATGATTCAGTCTCAATCAATGATTCGATCCTTGGTCTTGCTGTTGATCCTGGCGTTCAGTGCGTTAACGGCTGTTGAAGTGCAGGCTAAGAACAGCATGCGACCGGCGATGTATAAGCGCATTGTCGAGATTCAAAAAGGCTTATCGCCAGAAGCGCCGGAAGGTTCTACCTTAGTGCCAGAGGTGGATAAGAAAGCAGTTCGTACATTGATTGATGAGTTTCTTGATCATTCCCCTAACGACTATGAAGCTTCGTTGGTCTATCAGTACTCGGCCAGTCTCAGTTTGTTGGATGAGAACTATAAGGCCGCCTATCAGGATTACAAAAAAGTCCATGAGCTCAACCGGTTACCGCTCAAAAACCTCTTACAGATTGAGCAGGCACTAGGCCAACTAGCCATGCAAAACGAGGCTTGGAAGACGGCCATAGGGCACATCGAACAGTGGATGAAAAACCTGTCTCAGGCGCAGGAACAGCTGAAAACGGAAGGCAAGCTGAAAGACCCCATCCTGAATGAAAAAATCATCGATAAAGATTACATGATGTTGGCGCAGGCTCATAACCAACTGGAACAATGGCCGGAGGTGGTGGTGGCCATTGATCAAGCATTGGCCCTTCATGCCGAGCCAGTGGCGCCTGAATCCTGGTATCGGATGAGGTTGGCGGGTCTGTTAAGTCAGTTCAACGCGCTGACAGAAACGAAACCTAAATCCAAGCCTTGGTGGTCATTGCATTTGCAATCAGTTCAACAGCTTCAACTTTTGGTAACGCATTTCCCAAACATGAATTACTGGCGTCAACTGGCAAGTATGTATCAGCAGGCTGCGTTGAATGCCAAGGAAAACTCAAAACTATCTTTAGACAGTTACACTCAGGCGCTCTCCACGTTGCACTCTGCCTATGTTGCGGGGTACTTATCCACAGAACAAGATCATCTGTGGATGTTGCGTTTGATGGTTCATCAAGGAAAGTATCATCAAGCCGGGCGCATTTTAGAAAAAGCGCTGAAAGATAAAGTCGTCAGTGATGCCAATGAGCACCTGAAGATGTTAGCTGATGTTTGGGTGATGTCCCGTGAATACAGTAAAGCAGAAACGACCCTGAAAGCCTTGATCGCCAAAAGCAATAAGGCCTCGTATCAGGAGACCTTGGCGGACGTTCAAGCGTTATTAAAAGCTAAGGTTCAGGGTTAGCCTTAACCTGAAGATCACCCATAGTCAGTGGTGTTAGGTGTTGCTTTTTCTAAAATGAGAAGGTCAGGAGTATGTTCTCCTGACATCCATCAGCTTATGCAGACAGTTGGTGTTTAAACACATCGGATTCATAGAACGACGCCAAACGTCGGCGTATCACGGCTTCTAACAAACCAGAGTTGCTCAAGGTTGTTAGCAGTTGCGGTGCTAAACGTTGAGCTCGCTCGATCACGGTTTCTTCTGTGATTTCCAAATCCTCAAACAAGGTTGCTAGTGGTTCGTCACCGTAGCGTTGATAGAGGAAGTGCACCACCGATTGATAGCAATGTGCGAAGTAATCGGATTCACGAAACTCCAGCCAAAATTCATAGCCTAAGACCACAAACTCGGATAGGTCGATGCTGTCCATGCCTTCCTGAAGTTCACGCAGGGTTTTGTCTTCCACTTCGTCCCAGAAATCCATAATGGACGACTCTAAATCCTCGCTGCTCAAGGATTCCATCAGGTAGGTTTTGCTTTCCTGTTGAAACAGGCTGAGGTTGTTGCTGATATAAGTTTTAACGCTTTCTTCCATCGCGCCACTGATTTTCGGTGCCGCTTTATTCATTACGTTGCGACTCATCTTTAACATCGAGGAGACACCCGGTACGTGCTTGCTGAGCATGTTGTCTTCGTAGAGATAACGAGTGATCGCTTTGTAGACCACATTCGAAATCAATGAACGATAGACTGGCAAATCGATGATTTGATGAATGATTTGATGGCGTTGAGTTTCCAGTTCCAGAATCTTAGACACAAAGCCTTGAAATTGCTTGGCGGTCATGATGTCTTTCAGGCGGCTGTCCAGATGCGGGTCAGATTTAAACAAAAACGTCGCGGCATCACCGGCAATTTCGGCAATGGCGCCTGGAATCGGATGAGAAACGACCTGATCATGAATGATTTGATTAAGCTGTTCTTCGCTCAGCAGCTGATTCAATGGAATATGAGACAGGGCGTCCAACACCGGTGTGGTTTCATCACTCAGCCAGGCAAGAAAATTATCCGGCGTCAGAGTGGCCATTTCATGCTGAACGTGCAGCTCGAGTAATTCATTAGCCAATTCGGACATGGACTATTCCTTATTCTCGGTCATAGTGGTTTTGTTCATCGCCTGATCTGCGGTTTTGCTGTCTTCGATGTTGCCAAACAGCTCAGAGGCCAAGCCTCCAAGCTGTGCGTTCACTGAACGGATGGTTTGGTAGACCTGACCGGATACTTCATCATGACGCTGTTTTAGATCCTCCATCAAAATGGGATTTGCAGGCGTCAGCTTAGCGATTTCATAGCTGGTATTTGCAATGGTGTTGTGTGCGCTTTGAACCGTGGTGATGGTTTGATCGATCATGGTTTGCGCGAAATCTTTGGCGATCTCAATCCGGTTGATGAGCTTGTTCATGGGGGCCTCCCAATAGTGTTGTCTGCTTACATTGCTTTCTTGTGAGCAAATGTTGAGGTTAACCCGGTAGCAGTTGGCCAGCTGAATTGTCGTTATTGTCCTGCGGCTTTTTCTTATCCGGCAGTGAATACTGAAGAATACGTTTCAAAACACTGAGATACTGTTTACCGAAGCTGTTCGTGTTGTAGGGTACCCCATACTTATCACAGATCTCTTTGACTTTAAGCGACATCTTTGGGTATCTGTGCGCTGGTACGTCCGGGAACAGGTGATGTTCGATTTGATAACTGAGGTGACCGCTCATGATGTGTAACCAGCGGCCACCAGTGAAGTTACTCGAACCCAGCATTTGACGTAAATACCAAGCGCCCTTGGATTCATTTTCACACTCTTCCTGCGTGAAGGTATGCGCATCTTGAGTGAAGTGACCACAGAAAATGATGGTGGATGCCCACAGGTTACGCCCTAGATTCGCCAGTGCGTTGCCTGCTAACACTTTCAAGGCGAACGGGCCGGCCAGTAATGGGAACAAGATGTAGTCTTTCAACACCTGACGAGACGCTTTTTTACTGATGCGTTTCAAGAACGGGACTTTGTCTTTGACTTTAATTTCACCCCGACGGATGCGCTCCGATTCCAGCTCATGCAAACCTACGCCC
The DNA here is from genome assembly GCF_042646085.1 of Litoribrevibacter euphylliae. Classification (NCBI taxonomy): domain Bacteria; kingdom Pseudomonadati; phylum Pseudomonadota; class Gammaproteobacteria; order Oceanospirillales; family Oceanospirillaceae; genus Litoribrevibacter; species Litoribrevibacter euphylliae. Next base: position 553,706 of record NZ_JBHRSZ010000007.1, read on the forward strand.
CATTGGAAAAACACGCTTAACAGCCCGTAGTTGATGAACTGGAACAGGTGTCTTGGTTTCCATGGCGTGTCATCACTTAAGCGAAGTACTGCGTAACCATAGTCGCGGTCTTTACCGAGAATGTTGGTATAGGTGTGATGCTCGTAGTTGTGGGTTTTACGCCAGGAATCAGAGTCACACACGGTATCCCATTCATAGGTTTGGGAGTTTAATTTCGGATCGTTCATCCAGTCATACTGACCGTGCATGACGTTGTGTCCGATCTCCATGTTTTCCATGATCTTAGAGACTGACAACAAACCAACGCCGGCTAACCAGGTAATCGGGTTGATACTGAAATGAATCAGCGCGCGACCTGAAATTTCGCACATGCGCTGTTTACGGATAATACCGCGAATGTAATCCGCGTCTTCCTGACCTACTTCTTTTAGAGTCTCTTCGCGCAAGGCGGTGAGTTCGTTACCGAATTCTTCCAGTTGTTCATCCGTCATCCAATGGTTGAATTTGGTCGTCGTTGCCAATTCTTTTTTAGATGGTTCTAAATTTTTGCTGGATGATGATTCTTGTTCTGCTAACTGAGTATTAACAATGCTGTTCATAATTCTTTCCTCTCTCTTTGCTTAGTTCCACTGACTAACAACCAAATCGCTGGTGGCATAGGTAACACAAGGTTGAATATGCGATTGGTCGTGTGGAATGGCTTCGCCGGTTTGGGCGTCGAGTAGTTCGCCTGCTGGACGTTTGCATTTACATTCGTGACAAATACCCGCTCGGCATCCGTATTTAGGGTTTAATCCCGCTTCTTCCGCCATTTCCAGTAACGACTGTTCACCTTTGTTGACCAGTGTTTGTTCCGTCGGCTCAAAGTAAGTGGTGATTTTCCCCTTAGTGCTTTTGATGGCGGGTTTGGCTGCACCAAAGCGTTCGAGTTTGATGTGATCTTCGGCAATGCCCTGCTTTCTGAGGCCTGTTTGCATGCTGTCCATGAACGCACTGGGGCCGCAAATAAAGGCGTCCGTCGTGCTTGGTTCGTTGATCCATTGGCGAAGTTGCTTGGCCGTTAGATAGCCGTGGTCATCGCTGGCATGGAAATGAAGATCAAAATCCGCTTGGTATTCTGCAAGTTGACGAAGACGTTCCAGATAAATGGCGTCGCTTTCGTTTTGTGCGGTATACACCAAAGTAATCTTTGGCTGATTAAATGTGCGGTCTACGATCAGCTGTTCGATCATCGACTTGATCGGTGTGATACCGCTGCCGCCTGCCAGGAACAGGTAGTGGCTTGGCTCTTCTTGGATGTCTTGCGAGCGTTCTTTATTGCTAGTGCTGTCAGACAGTTGATAGCTGAAGATACCTTGAGCATGGGAAAGGTAGACCAGATCGGACTCGCTTAAGTGATCTTTCACGTAATTGGACACCTTCCCGTCGGTGATGGCTTTCACGGTGATGCTGATCAAACCTGTTTGCTCAAAGCTTTCTGGGCTGTTGGACAGTGAATAGCAGCGCTGAACACGACTGCCATCAATTTCACATTCCAGCTGAACGTACTGGCCTGGTTTAAAGCCTTGCCACTTTGCAGGTGGCTTTAACCACAGCGTTGTGGAGTTGGCGGTTGGATGTTCTTTCTTAACAATTTGAGCGGCCATGCGTTGTTGATCCCAAAGTGGGTCGGCTTCGCACAGCAGGAAATTCACGTAATCCTGAAGTTGGCCAGAGCGGTTCCAAAAATAACCGCCCAGTTTGTACAGCCATGTGTAAGTCCATGCCATACCTATGATGGGTAGTAGCCCGGATTCTTTGCGATTCAATTCTGTTGTCATGAGGTTGTACTCCTTTGTGCTTTTTGTTGTGCACCTCTTTGTGTACATCTGTGCACTAACTTAGGAGTCTGATAAAATTCAGTCAACACTTGTACACTAACTTTGGCGCTGTTAACCAAAGAGTTGTCGTGCTTGAGTAGCTAGCCTTTGCTTTATATATAGATACGATCACGGGATGGATTTGTTGACTGCTATGAATACTGACGTTTTGAGAATAAAACGGTCGTATTTTGATTTTTATTTGGTGTACACTCATGCACAAAGTTCGAAATGAGAAGTCATCATGAGTCGAGAAGAACGCAAACGCCAGACCCGAAAGTCCTTGTTGGACTCCGCGCTCGGGTTAATAGAGCAAGGACAACACTTTTCCAATATCTCATTACGAGAAGTGGCGAAAAACGCTGGCGTGGTACCCACTTCCTTTTATCGCCATTTCCAGGATATGGAAGAACTGGGGTTAAACCTGATCGATGAGTTCTCGGTTCTATTACGACGAACGCGCAGTGAACTATTGTCTTCTGACGAGTCTTTAAGCATTGAGCGCTTGTTGACGGTGTTTGTGGAGATTATTCAGACAAATACCGCCATCTTTACCTTTATTCCGCAATGTCGAACCAGTGAGCATTTGGAAATCCGAACGGCTATTCGTCGTGAAGCGCAGGGGCTGAGTGATGAATTGGCATCGGAGCTGAGAGTGCGCTATCCCAATCTTAACCGTCACGAGCTAGGGCAACTAAGCCAAGTGATTGTGCATCTGTTGTTGGATGCCATCGTGGATGTGTTAGATCAATTAGGGCGGGGCAAGGCGACAGATACAGTGGCTGACGAGTATGTTCAGAAAGTGGCGCTATTGGCAGGCTTGTTGAAGTAGGTGCAGAAAGGCAAAATCAATGAGGGATTGCCCCGGAAGCCTGCTCAGGCCTCCGGGACGGTATCATCAGAAGTTGTAACGGGCTGAGATCTGGTAATTTGCCGGATCGCCGTACATCGCTGATGGAGAGTATGTGCCTTTTGCCTTTAGGCTGGAGTAGTAGACTTTGTTCGCTACGTTATTGGCGTTGGCCTGAACCGTAAGGTTATCAGTCACGTCATAGCTGGCCATCAAGTTGATTACTGCATAGCTGCCTTGACGGGTTGCCACTTCTTGACCAAGGGTTGAGGTGTTTGTACGAGAGATGCTGTCCTGCCAGTTGATGCTGGTACCGACTTTCAGCTTCTCCAAGCTTGGTACACGGTAGATGGTGGCAAAACGCACCAGCTGCTGTGGTGTGTATTTGGAAAGTTCTTTACCTGCGTCATCGCTGCCATCCAGATCTTGGTAGGTATAACCAAGAGTCGTGTGTAGATTGTCAGTGACTTCACCTACGATTTCGAACTCAAAGCCTTTGCTGTTTAAGCCTTCGGCGGCTTTATAGGTTTGACGACCGTCAACCATGATGTCTTCAACGCCCACGTTGTCTTGCTCAATATTAAAGTAAGCAAACGAAGCGGTGAGTTTGTCGTTCATCAGACTGGTTTTAAAGCCTGTTTCGTAGGCAACGCCTTCCACCGATTCCAACAGATTGTTGTTACGGTCAATCTTATTCTGTGGATTGAAGATTTCGGTGTAGCTGGCGTAGAAGGTCAAAGCTTTGGTGACATCAAAAGTGATGCCTGCATATGGGGTAATGACACCGGAGTCTTTACTTTCTTGAGGGGCGCCATAGTAGTCACCCTTGGTATGCCAGTCACTGACACGGGCACCTAGAATCAAGTTAAGGGGGTCAGTCAGACTCAAGTTTAAAGCACCGTAGCTTGAAAGCTGGCGATCTTTATAGTCTGCCAGACCGCGATCCACCGCGCGAGCATCGAGGTTATCACCTAAGTTACCTGGCATAGTATCCAAGTCGTTGAATGGTATTACACCTGTCGGGTTCAGCAGATTACTGATGTTTGCTGAACCATAATATTGTGCGTTGGTGATGCCTTTGGAGTAACTACCGCCAACGTACGCCTGATGTTCGCGACCGAAGGCTTTGAAGGGGCCAGAGGCATATAGGTCGAAGTTGTTCTGCTCTTTTTCTTCTTCAAACGCAAAGGCTGCAAGCATGAGCTCAAAAGACGCAAAAGGGTTGGGGATAAAACCACCTGCTCCGTCTGGAAAGGCTGGAACGCCGTAAATAGGGTTGGCATCTACATAGGATAGCTTGGAGCTCAACTTCTGTTTGGTATGTAATGCAACGGCCTTGGCCTGCCAGCCATTACGGAAGTTATGAGCCAATTCTGCAAACAATTGACGTTGTTCTAAGTCGTAGTAGCTCCAGTCTGTCCCTGTGCTTGATGAACGTTGGAAATCCGTCGGCGAACCATCACTTAAGAACAGTGGTTGAGCACCCCACATTGGGCTGTCCGTTTGGCTGTTCTCAATAGAACCGCCAACGGTGAACACAGTGCTTTCACTGAGATCCATGTCAAGCACACCGTAGACCACGTTTTTTTCTTGGTTGTAACGGTCAATGTAGGCGTGCTTGTCTTCAACCGCAGTTACAAGACGGCCTCGTACCTTGCCAGAGTCAGTGAGTGCACCGGAGACATCTGCTTCTGCACGGTATTTATCCCAGGAACCGGCGGCAACAGAAACGCTGCCCATGAACTCTTCGGTAGGACGCTTACGAACCAGGTTGATGGTTGCTGAAGGGTTACCCGCACCCGTTGCCAGACCGTTGGCTCCACGAACTACTTCAACGTGATCGTAGATAACGGTGTCCATGTCGCCTTTAAAGATTGAAGCGGTTTCAGTATTTTGCAGACCTACACCATCCAACTGAATATTGGTAATGTCAAAACCACGGGCACTGTAATAAACACGATCCGTCTCGGTGCGCTCAGCAATTAAGCCTGTGGTGTTTTGAACCACTTGTGTCAGGGTATCGATGTTGAAATCGTCCATGCGGGCACGGGTCATTACTGAGACAGACTGGGGCGTTTCCATGGCCGATAATTTGAACTTGGTGGCGGTGCCCATTTCCTCAATGGCATAGGTATCGCTGCCTTCGGTGACGTTGGTTAGTTCATTGCCAACGATCTCGATTTTTTCTGCGGTTTGAACCTGAAGTTCTTCAGGGGTGTTGTCCGCGTGTACTAAGTTAGCGGAAAACAGCAGGTTGCCAGACATCAGTGCTGTAATGTAGGCGGCTAGCTTCTTCTTTTGAAAGTGCATTTCTCGTTACCATTCTTTTGCTAAGTATTAGGTGGCAACTGATGTACTCCGGTGTTGATATCGTGCCTTTCCTTAGCCCGTCTCAATAATAACGATGGTATTGAGATTTATATCAGTTGCGAAAATAGCGCGAATCATAATGAGAATTATTGTTATTTGCAAATAAAAACTCGGAGGCCCGGTCAGAAAAGCTTTATCTGTTGATCTAAAGCAAACCGCTTTACAAACAGTGAGTTACTGGCTCGTGAAGAACAAGGGAACCTCTGAACAAGTCCACTCTAACTCAGCGGGCACTTTAAACACGTTAGAACAAGGCGTTCCTTTGGACTCTTTGGTGTCTAATATTTAGATCAGCTTGAAAGAGTGGTGCAGACACATTTCTGGTCTTGATTCTCTGCATTCACTTTGTATGAAGTTCTCTGATATTGGTTGTATGCGTTAACTGGCGTCTCGTGTTTGACGGGGAGACACGAGACGATCTTTGAACGTCGATAGTAAGACGGCGATGAAGTAGTCGAGAAGTAATGAGCACAGGTTCGTTGTTGATTGGGCTTGTTTTATAAGCTCTTCGCATTCTTACTGATATAACCGACGATATCGATGAGATCCTGAGTCGACATGTCTTTCAAGCGTTCAACCATCTTACGATGATGCTTGGTTTCTTCTGCAAATTTGCGTTGCTCTGTCTGCATTGCTTTCAATTGTTGAAGAATATAGGGGGCTTCTAGAGGTGTAATTTCCGGACCATCGCTGAGGAAGCGGCCAAAAGCGCTGGTATGGCAGTTAGCACACTTGTCTTCGAACAATAGCTCTCCGTTATTAAGATTCGATGTATCACTGAGCGTGAGGTCACTGAATCTGTGCTCAAGCTCATCATAGTAATCAGCAACTAACGAAAGGGTGTCGCCGCTAATGGCTTCTTTGCTGTGGGCCTGTTGGATGCGTTCAGCGTCCGGGCCTTGTCCTGTGCGGTAGCCTAATTGAAAGTTAGCAAGTTGTTGTTCGATGTACCAATCGGACATGCCATTCAATACCGGAGCAACACTGCTTGTGTGGCTGTTAGCGTTGTGTTGATCTGAATGACAAGCATCGCAGGCTTGTACGCTAGATTGAATCTGGTTCGGTACGTCTGATGCTGCTTGGCTTGTGGCGGTGCAGACCAGTAACAAAAGTGCGAGCAAGGGTTTACTCATAATGACCTCATCATCTCCGATCTTGGGTATGTCGGATTATTTGGAACTCTGGATAGGTTCTCTAGCGCGTAGCTTAACGGTTAACGACTAAAATGTCCTGCTTATTCTCTGAGGCAAGAGTACTAACACAATTGATATTATTTCATGAGTTAGGGTCTTGTCAGTGAGACAGCTGGTTAGCAAATTGTGATATCGCATCAACGACCTTTTTGGCACCGTCTTGTATGTTATTGATGACATCACCCGCTTGAGCGGAAAGCTCTTGAACCTGTTCGGCTTGTTCCCGACTTTCTTCGATGATTTTCACGGAGTCCGCTGTCAGTGTTTGGTTCTTCTTCATTACCGTAATGATTTCTTCGGTCGCTTCTGAGGTACGAGAAGCAAGTTGTCGCACTTCGTCGGCAACTACGGCGAAGCCTCGTCCTTGGTCACCGGCTCTTGCTGCTTCAATGGCGGCATTCAATGCCAGCAAGTTAGTTTGCTCTGCGATGCTGCTGATGCTCTGAATAATGGTGCCTATGGTTTGAGACTGTTGATCCAGACTATTAATACTATCGGCGGCTTGAGTCATTTGGCTGGTTAGTTGACGAATCACCTCAGCAGTGTTGTGCATAACTTCAATACCGCGTTTGGTGCTGGCATCGGTTTCCTGAGAAGTTTCATAGGCAAAGCTGGCCGCGTTAGACACTTCTATTTCCCGCTTTACTTGATCGGTAATCAGGCTTGCAAATTTTACAACCTTATAGCACTTGCCTTGGGCATTGGTGATCGGGTTGTAGGAAGCTTCCAACCACACTTCATGGCCTCGGCTATCGACACGTTTGAAGCGATCGGCAATAAACTCACCGCGACGGAGTCGGTTCCAGGATTCTTCATAATCCGGTGATTCATAAACGTCTGGCGGGCAAAACATACGGTGATGCTTACCCTTGATGTCGTCCAATGAATAACCCATAGCATTAAGAAAAATGTCATTGGCTGTGAGCACATGACCTGTCATATCAAATTCAATGACAGCGGTTGAGCGTTGCATGGCTTTGATCAGGTTTTCAAATTGTACGGAAGCATCAATCGTGCGGGTAAGGTTGTTTGCATAGAGCATGTAATATTGAATGTTTCCTTGAACATCTTTAACAGGAGACAACACGGTTCTTAGCCAAAACTCTTCATCTTTGGTGTTCGTAATTTGCCAGGCTCCAATCCACAACGCTTTGTTTTCTAAAGCAAGAGACATGCGTCTGAAGTGTTCAGTGTTTTGAAGGTGTGACGGCACCAGTTCTTTAATGTTTTTGCCCGTTAGATCATCAATAGTGAGACCGGTTTCTCCGGTAAATCTTGCATTGACGCTGGTGATTCTTCCCATGGGGTCGAGATCCAAAGACAGCATTTCTTGTCCAAGATCTGAATGGACTTGCTTTAAAGACGAGAGTTCTTGTTTAAGTGCTTCATTTTCTTGTTCTAACCGACGATTGCCGAACATCACTGCCTCACCTAATTACTTACAGCTGATTTAAGTAGGTTATACGTCTGATTAACTCTAGCAGATTATTCGCCAATAAAGTTGTTCACTATGATCAATGATGATGGTCATATTGTCAGTTAGTATTTAATCAAGCGCTTGCTTGGTTATGTTGGGTGGGCACATTGGATATGACGGAAAACGGAGCAGAATCAATGAGCACTCAGAAGGACGTTTTACAACACTACTTTACTGAAGAACATCACATGTTGCGGGAAGCCACTCAGAAGTTTGTGGCTAAACACATCACGCCTTTTATTGGGGAATGGGAAGAGCAAGAGACGTTTCCCAGGGAGCTCTATCAATTAGCTGGTGATGCTGGCTTTCTGGGGATTGGCTATCCAGAAGCTTTTGGTGGCAGTGCTCAGGATGATCTCTTTATGAAAGTCGCTTTTACTGAGGAGATCATGCGTACCACCTCCGGTGGTTTGGTGGCGGGGTTAGGTTCGTTGGATATTGCGTTGCCACCCATTGTGAACTGGGCACCGGACGCGCTTAAACAACGGATTGTCCCCGAGGTGCTGTCTGGCGAAAAGATCGCAGCCTTGGCGATCACCGAACCGGGTGGTGGTTCTGATGTGGCTAACCTCAAAACCCGTGCTGTGCGAGAAGGAGATCATTATCGCGTCAACGGCAGTAAAACCTTCATCACCAGTGGTGTGCGTGCGGATTACTATACCGTCGCGGTGCGAACAGGCGGCGAGGGTTACCAAGGCATCAGTTTGCTATTGATTGAAAAAGGCACGCAGGGCTTTTCCGTGGGTAAGAGCCTAAAGAAAACTGGGTGGCGAGCCAGTGATACCGCAGAACTGTTTTTTGAAGACTGTTTGGTGCCTGTGGATAACTTAATCGGACAGGAAAACGCAGGCTTCATCTGCATCATGAATAACTTCCTTAAAGAACGCTTGATGCTGACCATTATGGGCTACATGACCGCGCAAATCGCATTAGAAGAATCCTTGGCTTACGTGAAAGAACGTGAAGCTTTTGGCCGCCCGATTGGTAAGTTCCAAGTGACTCGTCATAAGTTGGTGGATATGGCGACGGAGATCGATATTGCCCGTGAATACACCTACCGTGCGGCTGCGAAGATGCAGGCTGGTCAGCATCCGATCAAAGAAATCTCGATGGCAAAGAACTTCGCGACCGGCGTTGCTGAACGAGTGACTTATCAAGCAGTACAAATCTTCGGCGGCATGGGCTACATGCGTGAGTCGGTAGTGGAGCGTTTATCTCGGGATGCGCGCTTACTAGCGATCGGCGGCGGTACCACGGAAATCATGAAAGAGATGATCGCCAAGCAAATGGGGTTGTAGAAAACCTGTTTGCTATCTCAGAAAAGAGTGCGCTTCGAGTGATTCTCAGCGCATTCTTTCTTTTAGACTTTTGACAAACCGTTTATCGCCAAAACTTTCTTTGGACAAATACAGAATAAAGTTAGAGCCGTCAGTACGAGTAATGGTTAAGGTGCTATCGTCTAACGTTGATCCAGTAGATTGATCCAGGGAGATGTCATCGATTTCATCAAAGTATGCGTACTCTCGAACCAGTTGGTTATCTTCTTTCCAATAGCTGAAAACTTTTCTGTCAGTTAATCCATTGCCGTCTTTCTGAATAGAGAAAAGGTCAGAGGAATAGAATAGGCCCAGTCGTTCTCCTGGTTCCAGAATTTTTGCTCGATACATAAACTTCAAGTCGTTATCCCATATTTTATGGCCGTCAACAACGTGTGTGCTGGGGATAAAATAAATAGATGTCGCAAAGGTGAATGCGAGGAATATGCTCAGCGGTATTGCTGCAAACAAATGACGTATCCGCCATTTAGAATTATGAAGGTAGCCGGGTGACCTTACCGGGTTTTGCATGTTTACCAGTAGAACTAAGAAAAATACGCAGAAGATTTGAAACGCGAGACCCAGAAAAACATAAATACCCTGAGTATTGGAGATAAGGTATCCGATGATGAATGCGACCAATAACAGGGAAATTATCGCGTGATCACGTTTCGTTAGCTTGTCTTTGTTGATCAGAAAAATCTGTTTCGCCAGAGGGTAATACCAAATGATCGAGAAGATGGCTCTCGCTAGAGGCATGATGTTACTTTGATCTCGCTCTTTGATGTATTGCCAGTTTTTATATAGCCAGTAAACGGTGTAAACACCGAATGTCATGAAGGACAGAGCAAGGTACTTAATATTATCAACGGGGTAAAATTTGGCCTCGTAATCATCAGGTCGTTTTTCTCTGATCAGCATTATGAACGCCAAAACAAGCAATAAGGCCCCAACTGAGAAGTAACCAATAATGAAATAAGGGAGGTAATCGGTTTCTTCCATGGTGGGCGCAGGGAGATGCCAGTAAAGCCCATAATTGGTTAGATCGTAAGCGTTATTAAGATCTTTTAAGAAGCCAGAGAAATCATCCACCGGTACGGTATTTTGATGGGTTTGGTAATGGTATTTCAGGGTCAGTTGGTTGGTTTGATGATTAAATGAAACTTCTCTGTTCAACGTAAAATAGGCATTACTTACTTGATTGGTTTCGTCGTACAGATTCCAAGAGTCTTTATGAAGATTAACCTTAATCGTCTGCTCTATGTTTACCGGGTGGGTTAAGGAATAAGGAGACGTGCGAATCGTTGTGTTAGGTTGTTTTAGAAAGGGTGAGATTGCGTTCGCATAGAAGTCTACTTCGTGTTGCTCTCCCGAAAGAGTCCAAGGCTTAGGAAGGCGGTATTGCTCAACAATGGAGAATGCATCGTCAGCATAATCGGTCGTAAACGGGCTTAAAGGCGTTAGATCCGGGTAGTAATAGTTGTAGAAATTGAGATAACGCTTGGATATTTGCTCCACCGTGTTGGCTTCTATCTCGCGTCGAAAGAGTTCTGCTTCATACCCTGTTAATTTTGTGGTGATTGTATATTGACCATCTTGTTCAATACCTTCTGAAAGATCGATGACCTCCTTTACTTGTTTGAGCGTTGAAGAGTACTGGCTGTCCATCATGGTCAATTGCTGTTGACCTGGTTTCAGTACTAAGGCCTCACCGTAATCTGGTTGATAGAGTTTATCGAGATTCGTTTCCTGATTGTTAATGGTTGGATCTAACCAATACTGTTGGCCATCAATAAATGCCGTGAGTAGTACGTGATTGAATGCACTAATACGAACGCCATCTGCGTTGAAGGTAGTGATGTAATTGTTGTTCACTAACGCCGGATAACTTTCAATGTTAAGCCGATCTAACAAGTTAAGAAGTAACAGGGTTTTACCTTTACAGTCTCCGTAACGTTTTTCCAATGTAGAGGCAATGTTGGCCGGTACCAGGCTGTGGTTGCCAAGCTCAAGACCAAGATAGCGGATATTGTCCTGAACATAATGCAGTGCTGCAGATGCCTGATCTTTGATGGATGAATGCTTCTGACGGATGTCTTTGATGATGGGATCTAACAACGGAGTATCGGTATCCAAGGCATACAGAGGTAATGCCCAATCAACAATGTTAGCCCACTCGTTGTTGTTCGACAGGCTGACTCTGGCGCGAGGGTTGTACTCATAAGGTGTTTGACTGTCTAAGGTGAGAGGTTCGGAATAATCGAGCTGAAGATTAATGCGCTTATAATCTTGTGTACTGGTTTCTGAAATCTCAATGTCTGTATTTGTTTTTTGGATATAGATGGATTTCTCGTTAGGCCACAGTAATGAATAATTCAGTGACTCTAAGGGAGTGCCCCACTGTAAATCGATGTATTCGTAGAAATTATCTTCTAGAGCCGGGTTCTGGCCTGTGATGGTATAGCTATAATCGATTATGTCGCCGGGTCTTAGATCTTCCAGAATGAAAGAAGCGGACAGCTCTCCGTTATAAATCAGCCCTTCAGCTTCTGTCTCTCGATGCAGAACGTTGATTTGTTCCGGTTTTAACTGATTGATTTTTTGACCGTCTCGAATGATATCAAAGCGGTGAAACGTAAGAGTCTCGAAGCTTGGCGCAAAATTGAAAAAATGCTGACCGTTGGTTTCTACGGATGTTTCGTTCAATACCTGAAAGGCAAAATGATAATAACGAGCGATGTTCTCAATGGCATTGGTCTGGCGATCGTACAAAATGTAGCGAGTGTCGCCTAACTGCTCAGTATTAGAGGGTGTGTTTGGATCGTACTCAGTGACGTCAATCCATTTGGCGGGTTTTGAGATTTGATACTCTTGATCTGCGTACAATTGGTTGATGAACACCATGGATAGCAGAATCCAGATAAGCTTTGTTTTAAAGTCCATTTTACTATTTCGTATAATTATTTTTGTCAAATTGTATGGGAAAAGGCTTCCCTAGAACACCTCTGGATGAGATTTGCTTAAATATTCAAATGCCCAAGGATAGGTTTATATGTTAACTCTGACCGAAAGCACTTCTTTTAAATCAAGGCGTGATACGCCATGGAATCAACGACTGCTGCTTCTATGTATCTTGCTTTTAGTGTCAGTGTTCAGCAACGCCGGCATCATTTCCGGTCTAGCCAAGTTGGGCAAAGCGGGCAAGCATGCCGATGTGGATGTGAATCTTCCGAAACTGGATTTGCCGGATGGCATAGATGCTGATGCAGTAGCCAAAATCAAACCGCAATCCGATGGTTCTTGGCACGTTGAACAACCGGACGGTTCAGTCAAAGTATTGAGTGCCGCCGAAGGAGCTATTGTTGGCGTCGATCATCTTACGGTTGGCCCGAAAGCTTTGTTGATTGATGCCTTTGATCTTCCCAAAGATTTATCCGCATTCGAGCGTTTGCCAAAGGGCACGCCCATTCTGATTCGTTCGAAACACAATGAAGTGTTTGAACTGACGCCACCATCGGATAACGGCGCTGGTTGGATGGTGAAGCAACGGCAGGTTCAAATGTCTGTTACTGATACCAGTCAATTAAAGAACGCCTTGTGGCATCTGGAACGCCCGCTTATTTCTTCACAACCTAATGTCTTACAGTTAGCAAAAAGCAGCAATATGCCATTAGCAGAAAAGGCTTATGGCAAACCCGGTACTCGTGATGTGGGTTTGAATCAGCTGGTCGATGCTTTAGATGATATGAAACGAGAAACGGTGGTGCTATCGGCTTCCCTTCGGGATGGGGTGATTGTCCATAAAGGAGAGTCGCTGCCGGTTCATGAATTGCTCATAAAGGCTGAAAAGAACGACATCAACTTGGTGTTATTAGATTCAGCTGAACCGACGAAAAGTACCAAGGCATTAATGAAACGTTTGAACGAGCGCGAACCTGATGTGGGCTGGACTACCGCCCAGTTTTTTAATCAATTCAGCGACCCTAAAGGGCCTGCGTTGGATCTCTCGGTACATGCTTCGGGGAACAGTCAATCTTTGGTGCAATGGCAGTCGAAAACAGTAAAGACTGAAACGCCTAAATCACCTGAAGGTTCACTTGCGGAAGATCTCACAGCGCATCTAATCTCCCATGCAGTAGTACGAACCATTCAAATTCATCACCCCGATGAGGAACGCAGCTCTGAATTGGATGCTCGGATCATCCCCTGGTTGCCCAGCGGGTTACAGATGTACATGCTGGTCTCCGGTTTCTTAGGCATATTGGCCTTAGCCACGACTTGGCGAACCTGGCAACGGCTGTGGACGATTCGTAAACCACAGCAAGCCGTGGGGTGGTTGTTAATTATCGTCACTTGGCCGTTGCACAAATTGTTATTTCTTTTGCTGTTCTTACCGTTCGCGGGCTTCTTCTGCTTTTGGTACGTGGTGTTAACTGTACTTTGGCGAGTCGTAGACTTCTTGGTGGTACGACCAATTAGCTGGATGTTATTGAAGGCGAGAGTGAATCGGATGAAGAGGCGTGGTTGAACCTATTCTTGATCGCTTTGATTGGTCGCCAAGCTGTTCTTAAAAAGCATAAACATGTCTTCTGGTTTTTTACCGTAAACCGCTATGAATGCTTGGTTAAAGCTGTCGCCATTTTCAAGTGCTCGAATGAGTTCAACCCCACCACGAGGATGAAGAAACTCATAAAATAGAGCGGCTTGTAGGTAATTCATGTGTTGTTGGTACCAAGGCTTAGGCCAATCTGTTTTAGAAACATCGTAGTTTAGTGGCCAGGCTTCACTGAAAGGAGAGCTGTCATCAACAGCGACTATGTGTTTTCCTTGTTTTATATAGTCGATGGCCTTTGCCCGAGTCATTTGGGTAGCTCCGCCGCCACTTGACAAGTAGGTGGCTAAACCTTCTTGGTACCATGAAGGGATAAAAGTGGCTTCGAAGGTGGAAATTTGTTGGCGTAGGTGAACATGAGAGAGTTCATGGCCTAACCAGCGTTTGTAATCCTCATGAGTAATAACATAGGGCTTTAAAAACAAGCCGTTTGTGCTGACCGCTGCAATAACACCACTCTTGATTCCTGTATATTTGGCAAAGCATTCCCTTGTGTCACATAAATGAACAATGGGTGGATTAACGAAAGGTTTACCGTGTACTTCTTCAACGATTTTAATCTGTTCATTCAGAACGCTCTGAATGAGTAGTGCTTGCGATTTCATACCTTGCTTGTACAAAACCCGGTTATCTTCGGCTAATGCTATAAAATCGTCTTTTGCAGGCGAGTGTTTGGCGATAGGGAAAAAATCTGAACAACCAACTAAACCCAGTAAGGCGATGGTCATGATCCCATGCTTAAACTGAGATAGGTATTTCCGGGAAGAAATCATGCAAGTTAAGCCTTGTTTTGTGTTCCCGGTCGAGCCGTTAGCGCAAATGGAATAGCGATTGGCCCTAAAAGTCCTGCCATTAAAATATAAAACACACTATTTAAATTTCGCTTCTGTGCGATGGAAGCGCAAATTACCATGCTAACAAGCACTAAAATGAATATAAGTCCCATCATCTCTTAACTCTCCATGTGTATTGATTTCATGTATTAAGGCCGCCAACACCAGAGATCTTGTCCTTATCGTAAAAAGATCTCTCTTAATCTACTGCAGCCTGAGCCGATTGTAAGCCTAGAACACAAACGAACACCACAAGTATTGGTTTTTTCTTGTGTTCAGTGATTCCTTAATTATTTGCTAGTGCCTTCAATCAGAACCATTCATGATCAACGTCTGCTTTCCATGCAGAGCCTCACCACTGGTCTATAGTAAGACGATTCCCAAAGAAAGGACTCTCAATACAGCACGAGTTTCGTGGGGCGGTCGTATGCATTATGAAACCGGTTTACTTGTTCTGATCTTTGTTATTCTGGCGCTGTTCATTGGGGCCAGTGTTCGTCATCTTTTAAAAGGTACGCAGGTGCCTTATACCGTGGCGTTGTTGGTGATTGGTCTGGTGCTCGGGCTGATTCATCGAACCGAGTTGTTTTCGATTCATGTGCCGATGATCGCGGAAACCCTCGATCTGGTGGTGGATATCAGTCCGCATTTGATTCTCTTTGTATTTCTCCCGACGTTAATTTTCGAAAGTGCCTTCGCCATGGAAGTGCATTTGTTCCGACGTATGTTTGTTCAAATCGCGGTGTTGGCGGTGCCGGGGTTGATTGTGGCGACCATGTTGACCGCAGGTTTGGCGCAATGGGCGTTTCCTTTCGATTGGAGCTGGGCCTTGTGCTTGATGTTTGGTGCCTTAATCAGTGCCACTGATCCGGTGGCGGTGGTGGCGTTGTTGAAGGAAGTGAGCTCGCGCAAACGGTTGGAAACCTTGATCGAAGGGGAGTCCTTACTCAATGACGGTACAGCCATCGTGTTCTTTAGCTTGTTCTACGGTTGGGTGTTAATGGGCATGGATCAGGACGTCAATGTCTTTGCAGTGGCGGCGGAATTCAGTTGGGTGGTCAGTGCCGGGTTGTTGATTGGTTTGGTGGTCGGTGGCTGGAGCATCATCTGGTTAGGGAGAGTGTTTAATGACCCAATGATCGAGATTTCGTTGTCGATCATGGTGGCGTATTTGGTGTTTTTGTTAGCTGAAAGTATCCACGTATCGGGTGTGGTGGCGGTGGTTACTCTGGCACTGATGTACGCCAGTATTGGCCGGACACGTATCTCACCGGAAGTAGCGGGTTTCCTTCATCATTTCTGGGAAATGATGGCGCACATTGCCAATACCTTGATCTTCTTGCTGGTGGGTGTATTGGTGGCGGTACGGGTGCCGTTGACGAATCTCGATCTGTGGCAGGCGCTGATTATCCTCTATGTCGGCATCATGGCAATTCGTAGCTTTGCAGTGACCTTATTCATGCCGATTTTGAAACGCATCGGGATTGGCATTAATCGTGAGAAAGCCATTGTGCTGGTATGGGGCGGTTTGCGTGGTGCGGTGTCGTTGGCGTTAGCCTTAACCGTTGCGGCCAACGATCAAATTCCCAAGGAAATCGGTGATCAGGTAATGTTCCTGTGCGCTGGCATTGTAGTGCTGACGATTCTGATTAATGGCACGACGATGGGGCAAGTGTTGCATTGGTTGGGCTTGGATAAGTTGCCTTCGGCGAAGCAGGCCACGGTGGATAAGGCGCAAGGGGAAATCAATCATACCCTCAATCAAATGCTGCCAGAAATGATGACCAGTGAGTTCTTGAAGGGAGCCGATTGGGACAGCGTGAAAGAAACGGCTCGATTACAAGTCACGACCCAACCGACGACGGTAGCACTGGATGAGTTAGTTGGTTCGTCAGACGTTACTCAAGGCATATCACAACAAGACCTAGCCGTTGCCTGTAAACGGCGGTTGCTGGAAACCGAACGTAAGCATTATTGGAGTCAATTTGAGCAGGGAACGTTAGGGAAAGTAGCAACCGCGAAGCTGGTGGAGGCGGTCGAACATGCGCTCGATGGCGACCCTGAAATTGGCCCGAGAACCGAACTCTTTACTGCTTGGAAAACACCGAAATGGATCGCCATGTTGCGAGAGTTTAAAGGCATGAAACGACTGGCCACCAAATTGGCCTTTGATCATTTGGCGCAAGGGTATGATATGGCACGGGGCTTTTTACAGGCGCAGGATGCCTTGGCGGAACACATTGATGTATTGGCGTCGGATGAGAATGTCGCTGCCCAGGTGCGGTTGGATGTGGAGGCCAACAAAGACGCGACTTTACAGCATATCCAGTACCTCAGAGACAGTTTTCCGGAAATCATTCATGCCTTGGAAACGCAGGCGGCGACACGGTTGTTACTCAATCGTGAGCGGGCGTTAATTCAGCAACAGCACAAGTTGGCGGTGCTCGATAAGCCGGAAGCCGAACGCATGATCATGGATGTGGAGGCGCGGATGATGTCGCTTCAGCGTACACAGGTGTCCGAAGTCATTCGTTCTGACCAGCTGGTGGATTGCATGCCGTGGAGTCGGCAGTTAAGCCAGGATTCTAAAGCACAGTTGTCGCAAATGATGCAGTCGACCATCTACAACGAAGGCGACGTCATTGCTGAACAGCACAAACCACAGCACGCGATTGGTGTGATTGTGCGCGGTACGGTGGAAGCCAGCCTTAAGGTGGGTGATGTGCAGTCCTGCACCACTTATGGGCCAGGGGAAACCATCTCTGCGTTAGCGATTTTGTCTTCAAAAAGCCCGGCGACCTATGTGGCTGAGTCGCCGGTTGAAATCAATTGGTTTGCGTTGGAAAAACTTAAGGCGCTGATGTTACGAGACAGTCAATTGGCCTGCGCCATAGCCCCTCTGATTTCCAGTGATAAAGCGGTTTGAGGCCGTGATTATAGTGTCATTTTAGCGTCATGGTTACTGACTGAAATTGGTTTCCACCACCGAAGGCGCCGCCGGTCGACCAGTCAAATAGCCTTGCACCAGATCACAGACCAGCTCTTCGACATAACCCAATTGTTCAGTGGTCTCGACACCTTCGACCACTACTTTTAAATTCAGGTTCTTGGCGATGCCGGTGATGGCTCGAATTAAGGTGTCACTGGTTTCACAATCGGGCACGTTCCGAATAAAGCTGGCGTCGATCTTAAGCTCATCCAAAGGTAATTTGGCCAGATAACTCAGGCTTGAATAGCCGGTGCCAAAGTCATCCAAAGCAATGGACAGACCAAGCTGTTTGATGGTCTGCAGTTGCATAATCACGCAATCCATATCGTCGATAAAGGCACTCTCGGTGATTTCAATCTGCAGCAAATTTGCAGGCACTTGATGGCGTGTCAGAGCTTGTTCAATCAAGGTGGCGAGATTGCGATGACGTAAGCTGATGGGCGAAATATTAATGGCCACAGGAACCGGCTTGAGCCCGCGATCCCGCCAGGTGCGAAGTTGTTGGCAGGCAGAATCAATAACCCATTGGTCGATCTGTTCAATCAAGCCGGTTTCTTCTGCTAAAGGAATAAACTTCGCCGGAGAGACTGCGCCGAGTTGCGGTTGATGCCATCGGAGTAACGCTTCCATGCCCATCATTGCGCCGGTAATGACGTCCACTTTGGGTTGGTAGTGTAAGCTCAGTTCATTGCGTTCGATGGCGCTTCTTAGGTTCGCTTCCATGGTGAAGTGTTGCATCGAACGTTGCGCCATTTCCTGGCTGAATAGCTGCAATCCATTACGGCCGCTGGCTTTTACCGAATACATGGCGGTGTCGGCGTGTTTCAGCAAGTCCTCTACAGTGGCGCCATCGTCCGGGTAGACGCTGGCGCCGATACTGACGGTGATTTGCTTGTTATGATCCTCAGACAATAAGAACGGGTCGGTTAATACTTCGTTAATACGCTTGCCGAGGCTGATCACGTCTTCGTAGTCGTTAATGGAGGGCATCAGAATCACAAACTCATCACCACCAAGACGCGCCAAGGTGTCTTCGTCGCGAGTGATGTATTCCAGCCGTTGCGCTAATTCAGTCAGCACTTGATCGCCGACATCGTGACCAAAGTTGTCATTGATGTTCTTGAATTGATCAAGGTCGATGAACATCACCGCCAGTTGGTGCTCATTACGGTGTGCGCCGGAAATGGCCATGGACACACGATCTTTCAGTAAACGACGGTTCGGTAAACCGGTGAGCTCATCGAAATAGGCGAGGTGTCGAATTTTTTCTTCTTGTTTACGAATCTCGGTGACATCACGGAACAAACCGGTGAAGTGGCTGATGTTGTTGAACTCGTCGTGTACCGATGAGATGGTGAGCCATTCCAGAAACAGTTCGCCATTCTTACGCTTGTTCCAGATCTCGCCGCTCCACTGGCCTTCCTCGTTTATTTGACGCCACATTTCCTGATAGAAGCTGGGTTGATGTTTGCCCGAGGCGAGCACACTCATCGTCTTACCCACCACTTCGTGCTCTTCGTAGCCGGTCAGTAAGGTAAAGGCCGGGTTGATCCGAATGATTTCGCCATTGGGATCAGTGATCACGATCCCTTCCATGGCATGTTCGAAGACGCGTTCGGCAAGGTTTAGATCCTGCATTGAACGCTTGAGGGCTTCATCACGTTTAGAGAGCGCGTCTTCCAGTTGCGACGAATATTCCATTTGCAAAAACTGCAAAATATGACGCATGGAGATCACGCCTTCGACACGGCCTTGCTGGTTGGCCACCACCAGATGACGAATCTTATGGTTCATCAAGGCGTCGCGTGCTGAAAGCAAGGTGTCTTCGTTATCAATTAAGACCAATTCTTTTAGTGCTACCGCTGCCAGCGTCGGACAGCTGTTTTCGTCAGCCAATACCTTCAACAAATCCGCCTGCGTGATGATGCCAATCGGTTTGAGGTCATCATCTATGACCACGGCGGCATCGGTTTTCCGAAGGCGCATGGTTTCAACGGCTTTGGCAAAAGAGGTGTCTTGTTTCAGTGTCAGGCATAACTCCTGAGCGGCTCTGACTTTGCACAGGGTTAGGAAGTGATCGATGTTGATGTTCAGCGTGATGTCGGTTTGGCTGATGATGCCGGGTTGCTCGTCTGGCCCGTAATCCACCAAGCAATGGCGGTAGCCGCGCTGACGAAAGATCTCAACCACTTTGCCCACGCGTGTGTCGTGCGAGACAAATTCAACCGGGCTGGTCATAACCTGTTGAATCTGCTGTTGAGCAATACCGGGCTCACGGTAGTTCAATTTAATGGCGTCGGCTTCGGTCCAGATACCGACAATGGTGTCCTGATCTTTGATGATGATCGAACTGCATCTTTGTTGCCGCATCATGCGGGCAGCGTCTTGAAGGGTATGCGTACTTGAACAAAACAATAGATTACGGTGCGCTACTTCACCAACGGGCGCATCAAAATGCATGGGTCAATTCCGAACAGTAATAGTCCTTGAAATACCAGGACTTAAGTTAATTGTGCTTGGGTTAATTTGCTCACATTAACCAAGCTTATGAAAGGAGCATGGCAGTGTATCCAGCTGTTTTGTGTGGGTATTGATATAGATTAATAAAATCTCAATTACTGTCCGAAGTGTTGAATTTTGGCATTCCGAGTTCATTGCTTATGTGGCAATGAACTCCAATGACTATTGATAATCCAGTGAGACAGGTGTTGTTTTGTCCTGATGGCAGGGCGCAATCAGTGGTATTTCAATCTTAAAATCGGTCCCTGAATTTACCCCGCCGTAGCGACTGTTAAGTGTGATGTTTCCACCTAAAATACCGGTTACGATGGAGTGCACGATGTGTAGGCCGAGACCGCTGCCACCTTGACCGAGTTTGGTGGTAAAGAAAGGGTCGAACACCTTTTTCTGGAAATTCAATGGAATACCATGGCCGTTATCGCTGACGGTAATTACGATCTGGTCACTCACCGGTTTGGCAGTGATGACAATGGTGCCTGCGTGATCTTTTCCGAAGCCGTGGTTAAAGGCGTTTTGGATCAGGTTGTTGAGTACTTGCACCAAGGCACCTGGGTAGGAATCCATATTGGCGTCTTGATCCACCATGGCTAAGAGTTGTATCGGGCTGTCTGAGAGTAAATGTCTGTGGGTTATGGCCACTTCATCCAGGGTTTTCTTCAGACTAAAGGTGCGGCGCTGTGCGCTGGTTTGATCCACTGACAGTTGTTTAAAGCTGGATATCAGTTCAATGGCTGCGGTTAAGGAGCGGTTCAAAATGGAGGCGGATTCTTGCAAGTCGAGCAGATAGTTTTCCATTGCCCGTTTCCGTAATGAACCGCTTTGGAAGTCATCATTGAGTTGATGGACGTGCTCTTCGAGCGTGGTCGTAACGGTTAATGCTGTCCCTATGGGAGTATTGAGTTCGTGTGAAATACCCGCCACCAAAGAGCCCAGCGAAGCCAGTTTTTCGGACTGTACCAGGCTTTCCTGTGCGGATTCCAATTCCATGGTTTTCTTGGTGATGGCATCGGCGAGGCTTTTGTTGAGCGCATTCAGTTGGGTTGTCGCTTCTTCGGCACGTGCTTTTTCATGAGACAGCTCTTTCTGTGCCTGAATGATGCCGGTGATGTCAGTGGAGAAACCGCCAACGTAGATCAACTGACCATGGCGATCTTTGATTGGGAATTTCACGGTCAGAAAGGAGAAGGTCTCATTGTCTTTAATTAAATCTTCACGGAAATTGAGCACACGGCTTTCTTCGATGACCCGTTGGTCATTGTTGGTGAGTTCTTTGGCAACGGCTTCCGGAAAAATCTCCTCATTGGTCTTTCCTTGAACTTGCTTCAATGACATCCCGGTCACGCATTCAAACTCGGTATTGACGAATTGGTAGCGGCCATCGAGGGATTTTATGTACACCACGGAGCCAGAGTTATTCAGAATGTTTCGGTACATTTCTTCATTGCTGGCAAGGTCTTGAATGGCTTGTTCCAGCCGGTGGCCGACATGATTGATTTCCAATATGGGGGTGGTTTGGAAATCGGGGGCTGTCGCGCCATTGGTTTGCTTGTCGGCAAATTGGGTTAAGTAACGAAGTGAGCGGCTGCTGATGCGTGTTGCCAGTAGGGATAATCCGAGACCAATTGAGAGTACTAGGGTAACGACAATGATCAGGGTGCGCTGGAAGCGCTGTTGGTGACTGCTTACATACGGCTCATCTTGCCACAACAGCAGTTGCAGTTGGTTATTCTGGTGACGGTCTTGTTGAAGACTTTGATAATGAATGGATGGCGATAGTGCGACCTGAGTGACATGCTCATTGGTCAAGACGTCCATAAGTTGTAAGGCGGTTACCGCATCGGACGCCAGTGTCAGATTCAATGACGCTAACGTTCGAATGCGTTGGTGTTGCGTTGCTTGTGCCACACCAGGGCCTAAAACAAAGGCGGCACCATCGGCTTCCGTTGTGTTCAGAATGTTTCTCAGCAACTGCGTATTGTTATTGAACAGGGTGATGCCAAACAAGAAGCCTAGCCGTTTGTTGTATTTCCCACCGACTAACTCTGTGCCGTAAGCAATTCCCGATGCGAGGTCGTGCGTTGCCAGCTTTGTGATGGCTTGAGGTGTGTCGGAGGATGCGGCTGAACGGTTCGCTTCATCGTTTGGGTCGTGAGTGCCAGGAGAAAATAACACCGCGCCGGTGTTAGGAATAAAGTTACGGACGGTGCTAATCAACTGATCCAGCTTGTATTGGCTGTGACCTGCAATGATCTCTTGGCCGTCACGAATAGGCAGAAAGAGCAGTATATCGAGATCGGTCGAGTATTGGATGATCAGTTCGTTCAGGCGTTGTTGAATGGCAGTACGGGCTTGTTGCTGTTCCGTCAGGGGGGTACTCGAGCTTTCGTTTGAATGTCCTTTTGAGAACGGTTGGCTTTGTTGATGTGCGTACATCATCAGTCTTGGGTCGTGCTGAATCATCGAGACGATATGACCCATGTCTTTCTTAAGGTGGTCTAACTCTAATGATGTAAGGCGCTGTAATTTAAGAGAGTACTCGTTGGCGCCTTCTTTCAGTACTGCGTTGGTGTCCTGGTAGTAAAACCACAGGCAGACTGAGGCGGTGATTCCTAGCGACAAGCAAAGCGAGGCGGCGATCAGACGATGAAAAGAAATGCCTTCTGCGGGTAACAGTCGCTCTAAGTAGTTTTGAAGACGAGTTAGCAGCATGGTTAATGAGTCTCCGATGATAGGTTGGAATATCGGAACGCTCGGGATTCAAAGCGATTCAGCTGCTTAGGTTTGATGGTTTGGTCGACCAGCCTGAAACTTCCGGAATAAATGGTGGGCACCTGATCGGACTTACCCAATAAATCCAAGCCGATGGCTTCGGCCATGGCGACACCGTTATCATCGTTCATGCGCATCACGGTAAAGCTCAGTTCTTTTGCTTTTAGGCTGTTTAACTCGGAAGAACCGCCGCCCCAGCCATTAATTTGGATGTCTTGCTCCAGGCCTAATTCTTTCAACGCATCCAAGGCGCCCAGAGCAATGTCGGTGGAGGTGGCATAAATAAAGTCGAGCTTGTTCGTGTGCGTGCCTGCGTTTGTGTCTGCACTTGCGTCTGGCTGATGGTGATCTTTGATCAGTTGCAGGGTAGCAGCTTTGGCCTTGGCACGATCGAAGTCCACATAATAACTGTCTTTTAGGTGGAAGTTGTGCGCTGCACGCATTTGGCTTTCAAAGAGACCACCACGAATCTTGCTGACATAGCCCTGGGTGCCAAACAAGATGCCGTAATTAGCCCCCTGAGGGAATCGGGTTTGATATTCCTGCACTAAGAGTTGTGTACCGATGGCGTGGTCAAAACCGACGTATAAGAAAGGCTGTTGCTTACTAAAGGCGCGTAGCGGGGTGGTGATGTTTTGCAGAATAATCTTGGTTTGGGTTTGATGTTTCACCTGCTCAATCAGCTTTTGGTGTTTGATGGCGTCCAGGGTAAACACCAGATAATCGGTGGTATCGCCCAGGCTTTGAGTCAGTAATTTCGCCTGAAGGTTGAGGTCGCTGCCTGGTTTGGTGAAATGAACGTCCAACTGGTATCGAATGCCCAGTTGTTTCAGCCGGTGTTCAAAGGCATGAATACTTCGACGCCAATAATCTGAAGTTTGTAAACCGGGATAAATGACTAAAATTCGAGCACTGTCCGTGTTGTTAATGAGCCGTTTGGGTTGGCTTTGAACTCTGAGGTTAAAGGCTTCTGAACGCTCAAGTTGTTCAGGGTTCGCTTTAAAAAACTCATCGACCATCCAGTATTCTTTCAAATGTAAGTCGGCCAACACACTCGAACTGATCATCAGCAAAAAACACAGGCTAATAACAGAGCGCAGTGCTTGAGGTAGAGACCAAAGATTAGGTTTAAGGTATCGGTGCATAGTGGAATCGAAGCTAGGATTTTTGAGTCAGGGTTGTTGAATCAGAATGTGGTGATTCTGACTCATCCTTTATTCTTATGTTTACAAAACTTTAGCCTATGGACTGTACAAGAGCAAATAATGATTCGCCTATCTTTTTGTATTTAAAGATGTTTTTAAGGAACCTCTGAATAAGTCCCTCTCTGCTCAGGCCTATAAGAGAAATGTCTCTTTGAGGCGCGGTTTTGCAGGCATAACGGGTTACGTCAAAAAGCCGCAACAAAAAAGAGGCATTTCTCTTAAGGCCCCGAAGGGCGGGGCTTTAAAAACGTTATAACTGCGTTGAACTTCTTGAAAAGGTCTAGACATTCTCTACGAAGCTCGCCTTGTTCTAACATTTTTCTAGCGCCCGCTGAGCTAGAGCGGACTTGTTCAGAGGTTCTTTAAAGTGTTCGATGGTTTTCTTTATGATCTGTTTTGGTGCATAAAACTCAGAGGAAAGAATGAGTTATCAGTAGTTGAGTGCTTTACTCGGATTATTCGGGTTTATTGAGCTGGAGCAGTACCCAGGATTCTTATCGGTCTATCTTAGGGAGCCTCTGAACAAGTCTGCTTAATTGGCCTGCTATGTGCTATGGCAAGGGTGATTAGATAAAGCGAACCACACAGGCACTGTTTCAGTTGGTGCCTTATTAAGAAGGAATGCCAATGAATATGCTCAACTCTCGTTCAATTAAAGCGCTGATCAAGCTACTGGTTCTGACGTTGATACCGCTTAGTTTCCCTATCTACTCATGGGGAATGACCGATGCTGAAGCCATCAACAAATCAGGTCGCCAGCGTATGCTGTCACAGCGCATGATGAAAAGTTATTTGATGTTGGGGGCTGATGTAAAAGTGGAGGTGGCTCAGAAGCAGTTGGATGACAGTGTCGCGTTGTTCGAACAGCAGTTTTTGGAACTGCGTGACTATGCGCCGAGTGAAGAGATCACCAATAAACTGGATAAGGTGGAATCGCTGTGGGTGGTACATCGAGAGCGCATTATTGCTCAACCGGATAAGCAACATGTTGCGGATTTGATGGATCAGAACCTGGCTTTGCTGGTGGCGTGTGATCAAGTGGTGAAGGCCATCGAAGCCCATGCCAATGTGGCCAGTGCCCAGTTAGTGAACATCTCTGGGCGTCAGCGGATGTTGTCACAGAAAATCGCCAAGGCTTATATCGCCTTGTATTGGAAAGTTGAGGATACGGAGCTTAAACAGGAATTCCAGCAGGCCGTTCAGTTGTTTGATGAATCATTGCAGACACTGGTGGATTCAGATCTGAACAACGAAGCGTTGAATCGTTCGCTGCGTAAAGTGGGTAATCAATGGCGTTTTTCTCAGTCCGGGTTTAAATTAGGTGACGACGGACGGTACGTACCGACGGTGATTTCCGTCACGACGGAATCCATTTTGAAAAAGATGGATCAAATTACCAAGCAATATGAAGAGCTCATGATCTCGCAGCATGCGCTAGCTCAGAATTAGCCCAGTTACGTTAACAGGCTGTTTTTACAGGAAGTGAAATGAAGCAACCCATCATAGGTTTTCATCAGGATGAGCTCGGCGATTGGGTTGCGGAATTGGCGTGCTTTCACGGGCAGCACGTTCGTCATCAGCCGCCCTTTATTAATCGCCCTTGGGTGACTACGGAACAAGGGCGGGCATCTATGCTAGGTCATGAGTTGGACTGCGTGCGGTGTGATCATGACGAGCCGGCCAATGAATATATTCAGAATAAGCACGGCCATTTAGAACATCCTTAAGTTTGATGACTGGCCGACCAGTTTGATTGCTGCTAGCCGACGGTGTAGGCCAGGAGTAAGCTGATTCGGGACAGTGGCCAGCCGGACTCGTCATGCCACTCATTGAATTTATCTTGTACGATTTTGAGGTCACGTTTAGCCGTCGGTTGTTTATCAATGATGTTTCGGGCTTTGAGGGCGGTGATGACATCTCGAGTAAAAATAAACGTGTCTTTGTTCACCATGCGCAAGAAATAAGAACCGGATGCACCGCCCAATTGCGTACCGTGTTTTTTCAGATGGTCCCATAAACCAACAATATCTGTGACCGGCCACTCGCCCAGAAAACGGCCAAAGCCATCGTATTCTTCTGACGTTCTTAGAATGAAACCGGCATTATTGCGGATGGATTTGATCTTTCCGAGATGGCGAATAAGGTCGGTGTTTTCCATGTGTTCTGCAATGGCGTCGTCACTGAGGTGGGCGTTACCGAGAATGTTGAAGCCATGGAAGGCTTTTTCAAAGGCGGGCCATTTTGCGTCCACTAAACTGTGTTTTAAACCAGCACGGAAGATGCGTAAGCTCATCAGGGATAAGTATCTGTCGTCCCCCACTGAAGCCAACTCATCGGGGGTAGCGGGCGTCTGTAAACGAGCATCGAGCATAGTTGCCAATGCTGTTTGTGACCCTTTTTGAGCGACGGCGTCTTGATAGATGGCATTGAAGCTGGTCATAGAAAACGTCCCTTTGTATTAATTCTGATTACCATGGTGTTGGAGTGGTACTGTACACCAAAAGTTCTGAGAAGGGACGTTTACTGTATATACCTGGGTGTCTCTAAATGCTTTCTGTTCTTAGATGATATCCGCTCTTAGATGCTTTCCAAAAGTGCGTTGGCTTTGACATTGCTTTCTATGAAGATAGTGTTCACCTCGTTCTGATCAAGCCCCAATTCGCGGAGTTGGCGCCAGGGAACCTCTAATAATTTAAACCGTTCATAGAAGGTTGCGGTTTTTAGAATCAGGCCCAGCAGCCCCTGGTATTCGATGAGCGCGGATTTGGATTCTTCATCTAAGGGGAGTTTTTCCATTAGATCATGAATCGAAATATCAAAAAATAAATCGAGGCAAGATAGCATACCGATCATGTAAAACTTCTCAGCTAATTGAGGAGTAAAGATGGCGGCGACGCTTTCACAGAAAATCGCTCGTTGCATAGAAATGGCGAGTAGGGATTTTGGTTTATCTTCCAACTTGGCCATTGCCAGCATAGACGCCCAACTTTTCAACCGGGTAATGCCCAACAAGGACACTGCCGTGTTAATGTTGCTCACTTCTACTGAACGCCTAAATTCGGCGGAATTAATCAGGCTTAGAAGTTTATAGGAGAGGTCGGCGTCACGTGTGATGATTGATGTCACGCTGTTTATATCGGCGTCGGATTGATTAAGTTCCGCGATGAGGTTAAGTACCGCTGCTTTGTTGCTGGACAGTGTGGCACCTTCCACAATATTGGGTTTGTAAAGAAAGTAGCCTTGAAATAGGGTGCACCCCAGCTTTTTACAGAACAGATATTCATCTTGGGTTTCAATCTTTTCAGCCAGCAACTCGACCTGATATTTTCCTAACTTGGCAATGGCTTCTCTGAGTTCAGTTCGGTTCATCGCCGGTACTTCGAGTTTAACGATGTCGGTTAACTCAAGCAGAGGTTTGTATTTATCGTCCCAGACAAAGTCGTCAATTACGATCTTGTAGCCTTTGGCTTTGATTTCTTTGACTTTAGTAAGTAACTCGGGGGTAATTTCAATGTTTTCTAAGATTTCAATATTCAACAGCTCTGATGCTATTGGTGGTAAGTTCTCGAGTAATCGGCTGGTGAAATTAACGAAGGCCGGTAAGCCTCCTGTAATGCGGTCGCATTCGCCCAGAGAAAAGGCATTAATGAGTACCTGTGAGGTGGCCTTGTCACCATCGACACTGCTGTTGATGGTGCCATCTTCAAACCGAAAAAGTAGCTCATAAGCTACTATCTCTTTGTTCACATCGCATATAGGTTGTCGTGCAAGAAGTGTCGTAGCAGCCACTGTTTATCTTTCCTTATCCAGTTCCTCAAGCTATCAGACTAAGTGTAGAAAAGATCTGAAAATTGAACAGGGCTTGAGCGTTGAATAGGGACAATTGCGTCTTTTCTTACATGATGAGCCGTTTATGAAAAATTAGAGTAATTACTCATGTTTCTGTTGACCTTGACTTACTGATCAATGAATAATCACTACCGAAAACGATAATAATAATCCAGATATTGATGTGAGGGAGAGATACGTGAGTAAGCAAAGCAACGCCAGTTCTGACGCGTTTGATTTTGATCAAGTGGTGATTGGATCAGGTTTTGGTGGTTCGTGCAGTGCGTTACGGTTAACTGAAAAAGGTTACAAAGTCTTAGTCTTAGAGAAAGGTAAGCGCTGGAAAGATCAAGACTTTCCCTCCTCAAACTGGAACTTCAAAAAATATCTGTGGGCGCCAAAACTTGGCCTGACAGGGCCTTGGCAGATGTCTTTTACTCGTAAGGTAGTGGCTTTACATGGCTCTGGTGTCGGCGGTGGTTCGTTGATTTATGCAAATACACATTATATCCCTCAGAAGAGCATTTTTGAGTCTGAACAATGGACGCGGACGCGCTCCAACTGGTACGACACCTTGTTGCCTTTCTACGGGCTGGCGCAGCGTATGCTGGGTACCTCGTCTGGCCGTTATGAGGGCGTGGCCGACAAGTTATTGAAAGACGTCGCGACCGATATGGGCCGTGAAGAGACTTATGAGCTGGTCGATACCGGTGTTTACTACGAAGACCAATATCAAGCAGCAGAGAACAAAGAAGAACCGTATTTTGCCGGGGCAGGGCCGAAGCGTGAAGCCTGTAATCTTTGTGCGCGCTGCATGATGGGCTGTCCTAAAAACGCTAAGAATACGCTGGAGAAGAACTACCTCTATTTTGCCGAACGTAATGGTGCAGAGATACGTGCAGAGTCACAAGTAACTCGTATTGATCCCTTACCAGGAAAGAGCGGAGAGTGTGATGGCAGTGCTGGATATGAATTAACGATAAAACAATCCACAGGTTGGTTAGGCAAAACCTATAAGATCCGAACCAAAGGCGTGGTGTTATCCGCGGGTGTGGTTGGTACCTTGAATTTGCTGATGGGAAGCAAATTCAAGACAGAGACCTTACCTAATATCTCAGACTTGATTGGTCGCCAGGTTCGCACCAATTCAGAAACCTTTTATTCCGTCGGTTTTGATACCAAAAATACCTACAAAGAAAACGAAATTTCAAAAGGCTTAGCGATCACCTCGTCATTCAAGCCAGATGACATTACCACCATTGAGCCGGTGCGTTTTAATAAAGGGTCAGACTCGGCCTGGCTGAGTTTCTCTATGGTGCCTTTGACCGATGCAGGCGGTATACCGCGCGGTATTCGTCTTCTACTAAATATGCTGATGCAGCCGTTGACTACGTTGAAGTTGATGAACCCGGTGGGCAAAGCCAAACGCAATAATGTACTGATGATCATGCAAAGCGCTGATAGCTACGTGCATGCCAAGTGGAAACGTGCCTGGACCAAATTATTCCGCCGACGTCTGACCATTGAACAAGAAGCCGGAGATCAAAAACTCACAACCTACTTCGATGTCGGGCAGGATGTTGCCCGCCGCTATGGTGAGAAATCACAAGGTGAAGTGGGTAACGTGGCCTTGGACATTCTGGTCAACACGCCGGTGACCGCACATATCATGGGTGGCGTGCCGATTGGTAAAAGCGCTGCCGATGGGGTGGTGGATGAATCCGGAGCGGTGTTTGGTTATCAAGGATTACGGGTGTTGGACGGTTCAGTCATTCCCGGAAATTTGGCGGTGAACCCGTCTCTGACCATCCTGGCATTGAGTGAATACGCGATGTCGCAAGTACCGGTCAAAGATGAAATGTCGGCCGCGAAAGTGGCTCCTGTTAACTTCTCTAAACCTTTGCCAGGTATGGTATCTGCGCTTGATGGTGAGGGGGATTTGTTGAAGGAGGCAGTAGAGCGTTCACAGCAAGTTCAAGCTGGTCGGCAGGAAGAAGTAGTGAAGTAACTGGACATAATTTTTCAATGTTGTTTGATAGGAAAAAAGCCTCGCGAGAGGCTTTTTTATTTCCAGAATGGGAAAAAATTTCTCTCCTTATTGATATAGATATCAAATTACATACAATGCCCCGCTTCTTTAGATGTTCTAGTAATAAAAATAAGAGAAGAAGAGCAGCTTTAGGATGTAATGCATTATTAACAACAAGGATTGAGAAATGTTTAAAAAATTAACTTTATCAGCTGCTCTTCTGGCAGCAACGTCAATCGGTTTCGCTCAAGAAGGCGAATATGCTAAGGGTGGCTACATAGGCACATTCTTTTCTTCAAACTCTATTGAAGTAGATGGTTCTGGGTATGATATTGAGGCAGAGCCAACTAGCTTTGGTGTTCGTGCAGGGTATTATCTAATTCCTCAGGTTGCTCTTGAAGTTCGCTATAGTGTTGAAGTTAGCGATGATAATGCCGAAGTTAATAACATTGATAGCGGTGTTGATGTTAGTCTGCCATACAACTACGGTGCTTTTATTAAAGCTGGTTATCCAACGAAGCACATTGAGCCATACATCTTATTAGGTTGGAATAAGTTTGAGTTAGAAGCAGAAGCCAACGGTTATAATGCCTCAACTACAGATAGTGGTGCGGCGCTTGGTTTAGGCTTAGGTTTTTTCTTTAATGAATCTTTAGGCATGAACCTTGAGGTATTGAGTGTTCACTCAGCTGAAGAAGATGATGTTGAGGAAACAATTGGACAAGCAAGTTTAGGTCTTGTTTATAGCTTCTAATTGATTTCCCCCTGATAAAGGGACATCAACTTTCTTCCCAAAAAGGAGTCTAATTAGCATCTCTCACTGGAGGTGGCTATGAGGCTCCTTTTTTCATTCTGGCTTATTTGTTTCATACCGATGGCATTTGCTTCTCAGTATTTAGACGATCAGAACTTCGACACCATCTGTGATGATTATCGGTGTAAAAAAGAGCGCTATGACCAACGCAAAGAGCATGAGGAATATGATCAGCCTGTAGTAACCGCTGTGGATGCAGAGAAAGAGGTGTGTCGATATTTTAGTTCAACCGAATCACGTCGATTAAAGATTGAGAAGCGCATAGCCAAGGGCATGACGGAAGCTCAGGTAAGGGCGTCCTGGGGAAATCCGAGCCAGGTTGATCAACTGTCCGATGAGCAAAGTCAGTGGTTCTATCGACGCTTTGGTGAGAGTTATTTTCTGACGTTTCTGAATGGCTGTTTGCAGGGCTGGCGGTAGTGCTTTTTGAAAGCGCATAAAAAAGCCTGAGCGACTTCCTTGTGGGAAACCGCTCAGGCTATTTCTAACTTTCTACATTTGGGTAAAAAATTAGATCTCTGCCGCCAGGCGAGCGCCTTGGTTGATCGCGCGTTTCGCATCCAGCTCAGCCGCCAGATCTGCACCACCAATTACGTGGACGTTCATGCCTTGCTTCTCTGCTCCTTTCTCTAACAAGTCGTCTGCCAACGAGCGGTTTGAGGTTTGACCGGCACAGATGATTACGTTGTCCACATCAAGAATTTGCTTCTCACCTTTAACGGTGATGTGTAGGCCTTGATCGTCGATTTGATCGTAGCTACAACCTGGGATCATGGTAACGTCTTTCATTTTCAGGGTAGCGCGGTGAACCCAGCCAGAGGTTTTGCCCAGGTTCTTACCAACCGAAGATTCTTTACGTTGCAGCAAGAAGACTTCGCGTTCTGGCGCTTGGACTTCCGGTTGCGCCAATGCAGAACGGTTTTCAAGATTGGTGTCGACACCCCACTCTTTGTACCACTGTTGTTTCTCTGCTTCCGCATCTTCCGCGTGCTTATGCACTAGGTATTCGCCCACGTCGAAACCAATACCGCCAGCACCAATGATGGCGACTTTCTTACCAACCGGTTTCTTATCACGCAGTACGTCCAGGTAAGACATTACCTTGCTGTGCTCGATGCCAGGAATGCCCGGGTTACGCGGCGTAATACCGGTTGCAACGATCACTTCGTCGAAGCCTTCTTTAAGAAGATCGTCAGCCGATACACGAGTATTCAAACGAACATTCACTCCATGCTTCTCGATCATCTTACCGAAGTAACGCATGGTTTCATTGAAGTCGTCTTTGCCTGGAATCTGCTTGGCGATGTTGAACTGACCACCGATCTTGTCATCCGCATCAAACAGCGTCACGTCGTGACCACGTTTGGCCAATACGGTAGACGCAGACATACCGGCAGGGCCAGCACCAATGACTGCCACTTTCTTCTTGTCTTGAGTCGGAAGGTACAGCAATTCCGTTTCGTGACAGGCTCGAGGGTTCACTAAGCACGAGGCACGCTTCATCTGGAAGGTGTGATCCAAACAGGCTTGGTTACAGGCGATACAGGTGTTGATCTCATCGCCTTTGCCGGCTTCGGCTTTGGCAACGAAAAACGGATCGGCCAATAACGGACGTGCCATTGACACCATGTCGGCTTCGCCAGAGGCAATGATGTTCTCAGCAATTTCTGGGGTGTTAATACGGTTACTCGCACACACCGGGATGTTCACCGCTTTACGCAATTTAGCGGTCGCGAAGCTGAAGGCTGCGCGTGGTACTGAGGTTACGATGGTTGGAACACGCGCTTCGTGCCAGCCGATACCGGTGTTGATGATGTTAACACCGGCTTTTTCAATTTCTTTCGCCAGGACTTCAATTTCTTCCCAGCTTTGACCACCGTCAACTAAATCCATCAGTGACATACGGTAAACGATGATGAACTTCTCACCGACCGCTTTACGCACGGCTTTCACCGTTTCGATGGCAAAACGCATGCGTTTCTCAGCACTGCCACCCCATTGGTCGGTACGGTTGTTAACACGCTCCGCTAGGAATTGGTTAATCAGATAGCCTTCCGAGGCCATGATTTCGATACCGTCGTAGTTTGCGAACTGCGCCATCTTGGCTGCATTCGCATAGTCGTCGATGGTTTTAAGAATCTGTTTATGGCTGAGCTTGCTTGGTTTGAACGGCGTAATCGGTGACTTTTTAGACGAGGCAGACACATTGTACGGGGTGTAACCGTAACGACCAGCGTGAAGCAATTGCAGGGCAATCTTGCCGCCTTCTTTATGAACCGCAGAGGTGACACGACGGTGAAGCAACGCAGTCAGTTTATTGTCCATGCGAGAACCGAACGGCAACAGCTCACCACGACGGTTTGGCGCATAACCACCGGTGATGGATAGAGCTACACCACCACGGGCACGTTCTGCGAAATAGGCGGCCAATTTTTCAATGTGGTAGAAACGATCTTCCAAACCAGTGTGCATTGAGCCCATGATGACGCGGTTCTTTAGCGTCGTGAAACCTAGGTCGAGTGGCTCAAGTAGATGTGGATAGGGTTTTGTCATGTCATCAAGCTCGCTGTATTAATATCCGGTTTCAACTGTGGTCAGTATTTAAACCGCTTTTTACTAAAAAAGAGTTAATTTTTAGGCCAAATTTATATCAGGCTAACTATACAGAGCCGCTGTTAGAAAGCGACATCATATGTTATTGACATTTGTTGTTAAGGTGGTTCTCGATTGAGTGCTTGGCGGGCACAAAAAAGGCGCTCAATTGAGCGCCTGAAAAGCTTGTCGTAACCTTGATGATCCAACCGTTCATAGAGTTAAGAAAAGTGCAGTTATCTTAGGGATGCCTATGAATGGCTGAGTCATCAATGTCACGTGTGATTATCGTTATTTACTTATTCGTTACCCGCTAATTACTTAGCAATCACTTCTTTGGCCATACGACCAATGTCTGTGTGGTGAATCATTTTGCCGAACTGTTTAGAAACGCTGTCTGGGCCAAATGCAATTACAGGAACCGGTGTGCTGGTGTGGGTACCTGTACCCCAAACCACGTTTTGATCTTCGGCAACGGCACGACCAAGTAAGTCATGACGTACTTCTTCGCCGTAAACATAGAAGGCTTTGAAGTCCATCACTTTAGGGAAGCGCTCAGCACTTAGGTATTTGTGGTCGTCTACTTTGTAGAAGTTAGGCTCAGACGCAAGGATCTCTTCTGCTTGCTCAAGAGTGATGTCGAACTCGCTGTTTTCGTTCACAACACGCATAAGGTCTGCAGGTGTTTTGTCTGTGTTACCAAACTCAGAGAAGATAGAAGGGTAGCTTTTCTTCTGCGCGTATAGCTTGTCTAGGATATCGAAGCTACCGAAGTTGAAGTTTGGCTTATAAGCGCGCTCAGCGAAGCCTGTGCCGTCCAATTTCTCTGGGGCTGGAATGTCAGCACGAGAGTAAGAGAAACCGAAACCGCCCGTTTCGTGGTCAGCTGTCACAACAACCAGTGTGTCATTACGCTCTTTTGCCCACTCGTAGACGTAGTTAATGGTTTCGTCGAACTTCAACATTTCGTGCAGCATAGTAGCTACGTCATTGTCGTGACCAGCCCAGTCAATACGACCGCCTTCGATCATCAGGAAGAAACCGTCTGGATCTTGAGACAGAATGTCCAACGCTTTGGCTGTCATCTCTTTCAAGGTTGGTTGCGTGCGATCCGCGCTGTCCTTGGTTAGCGTATGCTCGATACCATCGGCCATGCCTGAATAAGCGAACAAGCCAAGCAGTTTGTCGTCTTGTGCCGCTTCGAACTCTTTACGAGTCAATGCGACGGTGTAACCTGCTTTTTCAGCTTCTACTAGCAGGTTCTTGTCGTCTTTACGCTTCGACTTGATCTTAACGGTGCCGTCGGTACGGGTGGTCAGTTGCTTGTGAAGGTCACCGGCTTTGTCGTTTGCGCTCTTTGGAATCCAGTGACGAAGGCCACCAGAAAGCATTACGTCCACATCGGTTGCCAGCATTTCTTCTGCAATGCTGTTTTCCAGAGAACGGTGTGGTTTATGGGCAGCGAAAGATGCTGGAGTCGCGTGAGTCAGACGGGTGTCAGAAACCAGACCTGTTGCTTTGCCATGTTTCTTTGCAAGTTCCAGTACGGTTTCTGCCGGGTTACCTTTTGCGTCCAGAGCAACGGACTCAGAAGGTGACGGTACGCCCGTCGCTAGCTGAGAGGCTGAACTCGCAGAATCCACAACAATGTTGTAGGCAGGGTTATGTTGAGACAGCCCTACGAAGCCTGCATCCATCATTTTGCTCATGCCGGTCGGTTGACCTTTGTAGATAGAGTTCGGTGCATTGGTTGCGTACTCTTGCAACAAACCTACCTGCTGAGGGCCCATGCCGTCACCGATCATCATGATCACGTTTTTAACTTTGGCGGGTGCAACTGACTCAGCATTGTCAGTGGTTTGGCAGCCCGTCATCAGTGCTGTGGTAGTCAGCGCGGCACCAGAAACCAGTGCAGCAATTGTTTTTTTATTAAATAGTGTTTTCATCGTTCTTCCGTTTTTATACGAGTGATCGAGAAGTGTGAGTTAAGAATCCTTTCGCTATTGCGCACAGGAAATATTGCAAATGAGTGACTAAAAAACACTATTTTGGTGACACTTTCATTACATATAGGCTTTTAATTGAACGATTGTTCAATAAGTGACTGCTCTAGGGGCGAATCTGATACACAAGGGAGGTTCGAATGTTTGAGTGGCGTCGATTTACTTATTGATTTATAAAAGCTTTTTTCTCTTTTGATAGTGCGATTGTTTAATCGTTTTTCAATTAGTTTTCTGTTAACTGCTTTGCATGACTGACGGTTTTTTATTGGAGGTGCGGCGGCGTGTGGTGGCTGGTTTTTTACTGCGCGTGCTGTTTTTACTGTAGGGGCGTTTTCCTGTTTTCTGGATCGGGCTCATGCCCGTAATCGTGGTGGCTTTTGCCTGACTAATCAATTCATGCAGATTCGCTTCCAGAGGCTGCATAAAGGCTTGGTAATTTAGCTCACGCTCGCTGATACGACTGAGCTGTGACTCCCAGTCGGCGGTCATGTCGGGAGTGGATGCTTGCTCCGGTAAGGCGTTGATCAGCGATTTCCCGGTTTGTGTCGCTCGAATCTGTTTGCCTTGGCGAACCAAAAACTGGCGTTTAAACAGTAGTTCAATGATGGAGGCCCGGGTTGCTTCGGTTCCCAGCCCGTCGGTTTCTCGCAAGACTTTACGAATCTCTGGATCTTTGACGTAACGACTGATACCGGTCATTGCACTCAACAAGGTGGCGTCGGTAAACGGCTGAGGTGGTTGAGTCTGTTTCTCCAACAATTCAGCTTGATGCGATTGCAGGACTTGGCCTTGCGTTAGCTTCGGTAAGGGCGATTTGTGCTCGGTTTGACCTTCAACTGTTTTACTGGAAGATGCTTTGTTTTGAGAGAGAAATAACGCTTTCCAACCCAGATCAATGTCTTCCTTGCTTTGGGCAATAAATTTACCTTTTTGAATCTCTATTTCTGCTTTGCGTTCTTGATAACGGTACGCAGGGTAGAAGAGCGCCAAATATTGACGGGCAATCAGCCCGTAAACTTGCTGTTCTGCTCTTGATAATTTGTCCAGCGAGGTGCGCTTTGCGGTAGGAATGATGGCGTGGTGTGCTTCGACTTTCTTATCGTTCCACGCTTTGGTTTTAATTTTTGGATCGGCTTTGTTAATGGCGTCCTGTTGATCGCTTTGATTACTGGATAATGCGTTCAGCACTTGCGCTGCTTGTGCGTGATGTTCTTCCGGCAGATAACGATTGTCGGAACGCGGGTAAGTAATCAGCTTGTGTTGTTCATACAAGGATTGACAGGCATCGAGGGTTTGCTGAGCCGAGAGGTTAAACCGCTTGGAGGCATCGATCTGCAATGCGGAAAGATTGTAGGGCAGCGGCTGTGCTTGTTGCTTGTCTTTACTCTGATAGCTGGTGACACTTGCTGGCTGATGACTGATGCGTTTCACAACGTTTTCTGCCAGTGCCTTGGACAGCACACGGCCTTCGTCATCCATATAGGGTTGGCAGGCTTCACTGGGCTGCCATTTAGCGGTAAAGGCTTGGTTTTGTTCCGTAGTTAAGTGAGCCATCACTTCATAGAAGGGTTTGGAAACGAAGTTGTCGATTTCTTCATCTCGTCGTACCACCAGACCCAGTACCGGAGTTTGTACACGTCCTACCGATAGCACAGAGTTGTAACCGGACTTCCGGCCTTGCAGTGTATAGGCGCGAGTCATGTTAATGCCGTACAACCAATCGGCGCGGGAACGGGCCAATGCGGAGACGGATAACGGCACAAAGTTGGTATTTGGCTGTAGTTTTTGTAACGCCTGTCGTACCGCTGAAAGGTTTAAGTCGTTGATCAGCAATCGTTGTGTATTGGCCCGTTTGGTTTTTGGGACGTTCAAATAGCTGAGTACTTCGTCTACCAATAATTGACCTTCACGATCCGGGTCACCGGCATGGACGAGTTGGGTGGACTCCTTAACCAATTTCTTCAACACCGATAGTTGCTTACGGGTTTTAGGCTTGGGTTGCAGTTGCCATTGATCTGGCAGGATCGGAAGATGCTCCATTTTCCATTGTTTGAAGCTGGCGTGATAAGCATCCGGCTCTGCTTGTTCTAACAAATGACCGATACACCAGGACACCACATCGCCATTGGCTGCCGTGATAAAACCGTCGTTTTTCTTGAGAGGTTTGGGCAAAGCGTCGGCAATGGCGCGCCCGAGACTGGGCTTTTCGGCTATGTAAAGGATCATTTAGGGACTTTTCTGTATAAATAAACAGTATAACTATACCCGTCTCTTTCATACAGAGTCAAAATACTAAGCTATGCTTACGTCGAAATGGGCGCTTTTCGCACATGGATTTGTAAATTGAAAAGAGGAAGTACTATGAAATCAATGGTGTCTGCATGCTTAGCATTAATGCTTTCATCTGGGGCTGCTTTGGCAGAACAAACAGTAACATTCACGTATGAAAACGTGGATTCTTACCCATGGAGTATGAAGGATGGTTCCGGGGTTAATTTTATTCTGCTTGAAATGACGGATGAAGCACTTCCTGAGGTGGCTTTCAAATATATTCAGGCACCTTGGCAGCGTTGCCTTCACAATATTGAGAATGGCATTACGGAAGGTTGCTTTGCGGCCAGTTTTAAAGAGAAGCGACTACAGCATGGATTATATCCAGCTACCCATTCCGGTGGTGATGTAGATCCAGGCATGCGTTTGCATTCATCAAGCTATTCTTTGTACGTGAAAAAAGACTCTAACGTTAACGTCACAGGTAAAATGACCATTTCAGGATTGACTGGCAAAGTGGCGGCACCGGCAGGTTACTCCATCGGTGATGATCTTGCCAAAGCAGGCTATCAAGTGGATGCAAAGTCTTCCAAAACCCTAAACAACTTCCAGAAGCTGTTGTCCGGGCGAGTAGATGCGGTTGCAGCATTGACCTTAAATGGCGATAACATTCTTGCCAGTGATTCTAAATTCAGCGGCCAGCTGAAGGCCATTGAAACCCCGTTGGTCGACAAACCTTATTATTTGATGCTGTCTAAGCAGTTTGTTAATTCCAATAAGGCACTTGCTGAAAAGATTTGGATGAAAGCGGCCGAAATCCGTGAAACCAAAGCCTTTAAAGACAAAGCTGGTGAGTTCCTAGCTAAGTAATCCCCCCTTCTTACTGCGGGCATATTTTGCCCGCAGCATCTCCGTTCGATGGTTAATGTATTTCGCGGTTACTCTGTTTTTGGTATCCAAAGAAAGTCATAGCGATTCACTCGTACTTATTGTAAGCTGCACGCCCCTCCTGAAGCTGGCTAAATTTTATCCAGATCCTACGGTCATTTTTAACAGTTGCGACAATTAAACGAGAAGCTATGAGTTTTACTGACTTGGGTTTATTACCTGAAATCCTAAGAGCCATTTCCGATCAAGGTTATGAAACACCATCGCCGATTCAAGCGCAGGCCATTCCGCATGTGTTGGACGGGCGAGATGTGATGGCTGCGGCTCAAACCGGTACCGGTAAAACCGCCAGCTTTACTCTGCCGCTGTTAAACAAGTTGGTATTAGAAAAGCCCGTGGCAGTAACTACAGGAAAGGGTGGGGTCAAAGGAAAGGGCGCAAATCAGATACGTTCTTTGGTGTTGACACCAACGCGTGAATTGGCGGCGCAAGTGGCTGAAAACGTCGAGGCCTACAGCAAGTATTTAAATATTAAATCTGCTGTCGTGTTTGGTGGTGTGAAGATTAACCCACAAATGATGAAGCTGCGTGGCGGTGCCGATATTTTGATTGCCACGCCAGGCCGCTTGTTGGATTTGTATCAGCAAAACGCGCTTAAGTTTGATCATCTTACTACGCTGGTGTTGGACGAAGCCGATCGAATGCTGGATATGGGCTTTCAGCGCGACATTAATAAGATTCTTGCGTTGCTTCCGAAGCATCGTCAGACCTTACTCTTTTCTGCAACCTTTTCTGAAGAGATTCGAGGCTTGGCGAAGGGGATTGTGCATGATCCGATGGAAGTGTCTGTTGCGCCACCGAACACCACTGCTAAAACCGTGGATCAATGGATCAGCGCTGTGGATAAAAGCCAAAAAACAGCGGCACTGATTCAGCTCATCAAAGAAAACAACTGGCAACAGGTGTTGGTATTTACTCGTACTAAGCACGGCGCGAACCGTTTGACCGATAAACTGAGCAAAGCTGGAATCACCGCAGCGGCGATTCATGGTAATAAGAGCCAAGGGGCTCGAACCAAGGCGTTGGCAAATTTCAAAACCAATGAAATTTCCATCTTGGTGGCCACTGACATTGCCGCTCGTGGAATCGACATTTCGCAGTTGCCTCACGTAGTGAATTTTGAATTGCCAAACACCGCTGAGGATTACGTTCATCGTATCGGAAGAACTGGGCGTGCCGGTGCAGAAGGTGAAGCAGTTTCGTTGGTTTCTGCGGATGAATTCCAACAACTGAAAGACATCGAACGATTGATTCAGACAGTGCTTCCTCGCAAAGACATTAAAGGTTTCAAAGCCAGTAATCAGTTACCTGAATCGAAACTGGATACGCGTCCTATCAAACCGAAAAAGCCCAAAAAACCGAAGAAGCCGAAGCAAAATCATCAAGACGGTCAACGCTCTGTAGGCAGTAAACAGGCGGAGAAGAAACGCCAACACTCAAGACCGAAAAAGGCGGCTGATGGTTCTCGCGCTCAATCAAGAGCAAAGGCAGAAGGTGCAAGTGATAGTGCTCATCATCAAGATGATGCTGGTGTTCGTAGAGCGCCGAAGAAGCGTTTGGCAAAGCCTAAGAAACGTACAACCTCTGAGAACCCATGGGGTAATCGTTAGTCGCACACTTAGTGATTCAATCGCCAATTGATTAACCGTTAAGCGAATAGGTTTAGAACACAGGTATCACAATGTCGAAATTTTTCTACAAAGGTAAGATCGAGAAAAAACCAAAACATGCCAGTTATGGTTTCACCACCAATCGGGAAACCCGACCAGGGACCGAAGATGCGCCACTGACACTTCGTGTGGTCAGCGAGGCACGAAAAGTAGAGATTGAAGCCTTATTGGCCGAGCATCAGCTGTTTGCTGTGATCGACATCGACGCAAAGCAGGCGGAAGACATTGCTGAGCTGGATGCTTTGATCAGTACGCCGGAAACCCAGCGTGTAGAAAAAACTCCGGGTAGAAACGACCCATGCAGCTGTGGCAGCGGCAAGAAGTTTAAGAAGTGCTGTGGCTAGGCATCTCTTTAAGATGTAATCTGTTTTCGTTCATTGCTTTCGTTCATTGCTTTCGTTCATTAAACCGATCGACACTGAAATAGTGCGACAGGTTGAACGGAGTGAGTGTTGCGACCATTTTATAGGGTTTCAACTGATCTGTTGGGTAGTAGATTTGATCCAGTGCTGCCTGTTGTTGAAAACGCTGATAGATGCGGTCTATTTCTTCATGAAGCTGCTTAATGCTGTGTTCGCTGAACAATCGACTGGTTGAATAAAATGGGCTATCAGTGACGTGATGGTTGCACAGAGCTTCCTTAATAAATTGTTGGTTAATACGGACCAATAAGTCGTGCAAAGGCCCGTCGACGCGCCAGCGAATGGGCCGAGCCACGGTAAAGTGAAACGAATCATTTCGTCCCAGCCGGATCAACTCTAGCTTTTCGAGTTCCCTCAGATACAAATAGACATCGGCTTCCGTTAAATCGCTTTCTTGTGCAATGGCCTCTGGGCTGAGTTCACTGATTAATAACATGAAGAAAGACGTTAGCGATGGGTCAGCAGCCAACGCTTGTTCGGTTGTCAGTGGCAACTGCTTGGGCTCGGTTGGCGTTTTGGATGCCAACTCAATCAAGTCATTCAGCTTAATGCCCAGTATGTCGCATAGTTCAATCAGTCGACTGAGTTTACAGTCTTCCTCCTGAAAGAGCCGTTTGATGGTGGGCTCTGAAACCTGCATTAACTCCGCCAGATCACAATACCGAACCCCCTGTGCTTTAAGAATCTGTTTCAAGGTATGAAAGAGGCCGCCACGATATCGCTGTTCACTCATGATTTGATCCCGTTTCTTTATAAAAGTATTAAATAATGATCCATGATCTAAGTAATGTTGAAGATTTAACGTATATTTATATTCTTTTTGAGAAAAGACAACAGGGTTAGTTTCTTAAACTCAAAAAGGAAAAATTCTATGAAACGTTTTATCAATTCGCTGGTGGCCGCATCGGTAGTCAGCATTAGTTTAACGGCAACTTCTGTGAATGCAGCAGAACAGCAACCCCTCTGGCAACTGGATGGATTGAATCAGCCTGAATCGGTTTTGGCAGAGCCGAATGGCAAAGTACTGTATATCAGCAACATTAACGGGCAACCGGCGGAAAAGAACAAAAAAGGCTATATCAGCCGCGCAACCACCGACGGAAAAATCATTGATAAACATTGGGTTGATGGCCTGGATGCGCCTAAGGGTATGGCCATTAGCCAAGATCATTTGTATGTGGCCGACATGCAAACTTTGCACGTTATTCGCTTGAAAGACGGGAAAATAGTGAAGCGCTATCAGGTCAATGAAGCCAAAATGCTGAATGACGTGACTGTGGGTGATAGTGGCGAGATTTACATCTCCGACCTATTGGGCGGGGGAATCTACCGCCTTTCTTCAGGGCGTCTTGATGCCTGGTTCAGCCACGAAAAACTGCCGCATCCTAATGGTGTATTGTGGTCACAAGGTGCGCTTTACGTAGCCAACTGGGGGGAGGGGATGAACGCAGACTTCTCCACTCAGGTTCCTGGCACCTTGTATCGTCTTGATATTGAAAAGAAAGAACTGAAGCCAGTACCAACCGGATACGAGTTGGGTAATCTCGATGGCATAGTCGCCAACGGAAACAATCTTTATGTCAGTGACTGGATTACCGGAGAAATTTATGAATTGACTGAGAAGGAGCGCCGTAAGGTACTTCACGTTAAGGCGGGGTTAGCGGATATCGGTGGCTCAGCAAACGGTGTCGTCTATGCCCCCATGATGATGGACAATAGTGTAGTTGCTTGGCAGATGCCGTAAGGCGAGTGCTTGATGTTTCGATGGTTGTCTAAGAGACACTATTTCGTTTCTTATGTAAAACGGGGCGCTGTGGTTTTACCCTTAGCGCCCGAGATCGCTTAAAAGATCCACCGATTAGATATTAATGCTCTGCGGAATTCTTGAAGGCAACAAACTTTGATACATAGGCCGATGCAGGTTACGCTCGCCGATGATACTTTCAACCGCATCAAGATTATCTCTGAAGGTTTCCAAAGCCCCTTGTACTTTAGTGTTACTAAAGTAATTACCTCTTTGATGTCGGTTGTAATCCCCTAACCGGGTAAAATAAACCCCACCTAAACCATGTGTAATGAGCTGTTGCTGCAAGGCCTGATCTAAAGGCGGTAAGGTTGCCAGCAATCCCTGACTTTCAGTGCCCGTCGTGCTGGTTGGCGCAGGGGCATAAGTGGCCAGAGGCATACTGGGTGTATAGCTCATGACGGAAAGCTGAGGGAAGTTCACGGCAGCGTGTTGTGCGCTGGAAGTAAAGATCACCATGGTTAATACATCAATCAGATAGGATTTAGTGTAGATCCCCAGGTTTCCTTCACTGTCTTCTTCACCTAAGCCGTTGATTCTTCCTCCGTCCTCACTTGTCAGGTCAACCAACCAAGCCTGAAGAGCCTTATCATCAGCGACTTGTTTGTCGTCTAGATAGTAAATATCGACATAATCTTTTGCCCAACACTTAATGGCATTCCAGACATCCAGTGCGTCATCACGATAAGGATATGAAATGGGCAGATCTTGATTGGCCATGAATCGGCTTGCGAGTTGATTAGGCAACATTCGTTCGTTGAAGTTGAGTTCCGTTAATGAATTGGTGGTGACGTCCCAGGCGGTTTCAATAGTACCGCCCAATGTTCTGTCGACGCCGCCACCAGGATTAATGAGCGTCAGAATGGCCGCGTTATTAATGAACAAGGTGCCCTGGAAGTGAGGTAGTAGTAAGTTATAGATCGGGTGTTTGATGTTTAACTTACGTTGCGTACTGACGGCAAAGGGTTCTATCAGTAAATGAGTCAGACCTAAGTGGCTGATTAATTCATGATAATTGGCATTAGCTGCCTGGAAGTGGGCTTTGGCCAATGCCCAGGTTTCACCGTGGAACGGATAAAGCACAGGGTTGTTTGCTGAAGGGGTTTGATCCACCTGAATGGCAATTGCCTTGAGTGCACCGGTTGTATCACCTCTCTTAACCCCAAATAATCCCATTGAGGCGGCAATGTATTTTTGTTGTGGGAAGGTGCCAGGCTCCAAGACTGAAAGCGCTTTGTAATCGGTGAGATATAAACGGTTTTCGGCAATGGCCAGTTCTATGGAGTCATCTGGCCCCATGATTCGACGATAGGATTCATCGTCGACTGGAAACTTCGCAGGTAATTTATCAATAATCCGTTCGATGACTAACGGGTTTGGCCCTGAAACCTGAAACGCTGCGAACGCATCATCGTTTTTGAATGTTGAAGATACGTCCGGGACAACGAAGGTCTGGAATTGATCTGCGTATTGTCGAAGCGAAGTTGCGTCACCGCTTAATCCTGCGGCTCTTAGAACCTCCTGTACTACCGCATGGGTTAAAAATCCGAGCACGTCCTTAAGCAACGCTTGAAGTGCATCGCTTAGATTTTTGATTTCTTTCTGAACGGCCTTACCGAGTTCTTTGGCCAATTTGCTGCCAAGTGCAGAGCCGAAATCTTTCTGTAACTGGTCTTCAATGAATGCAGCAAGTTGAGCTTCTTTTTCATGAACATCTTTCTCGACTTTGCTGGTAACGATATCCGCAAATTCAATGATTTTATGTAATATCTCGAGCTTTTGTTTGATAAGGCCAATGACCTCCTTCAAAGACACAGGGTTTTCAGTTGATGTATTACTGGTTGGCCCCACAGAACCTATATCAAGTAGGTTAGTTAATTTGGTTGTGATGTTAGTGAGAAGTTGTACCAGCACTTCGCCGATTTCCATGATCTGAACCAGATTCGGGTTCTGATTCGAGGGGAAGGGGTGAGAATCATCAACTTTAAGGACAGCGATAGGTTCAAGCACTTTTTTCGAACCATCTTTAAGTGTGTAGGTGTATGAGTGCATGTACTCATAGTCACCTTGGCTAGCGACTGGAGCCGCCTTCTTTTTGCCGGTCTTGGTTGGAGTCTTAGTCGGGCTTTTGTTTAGTTCTGCGGTTGGTTCAGTCATGTTGATCTCCATCTCATCATTAGCTACGGACTAGCAGTTGTAGGTTTAATTGTTGGTGTGCTGATAAATCCACAAAAAGACTAGGCAAGCCTCTTTAGAAATGACATTACGATAAATTACATTAACTGTTCTTTGAGACGATCTTGTCCGGTCACTCCGTCGGTAAGTCCCTGTTATAAAAGGCGCTGGAGAGGTTTCGTAACGTAAA
Organism: Litoribrevibacter euphylliae; assembly: GCF_042646085.1. Lineage (NCBI taxonomy): Bacteria > Pseudomonadati > Pseudomonadota > Gammaproteobacteria > Oceanospirillales > Oceanospirillaceae > Litoribrevibacter > Litoribrevibacter euphylliae. The sequence goes on from NZ_JBHRSZ010000007.1 coordinate 598,445, forward strand.
TTGTGCTGATCTGAGGGGGCTGTGGCTAAGTTATCCCACAGCTATTCAGGTGAATGGCTGTGATGAGTTTTCCTTTGTTTTTTGAGTTGCCATCTGTTTATAGTGGGCCGATGAGAGTGTTTGTATTAAAACAGGGCATTAATTATGGATTGGCCTACAGTTGAGGATTGCCATGATGCTATGACTAAGTTCGTGGAATATTACATGGAAGGCGAACAAAAGGGATATTGGCAGAGCTTAATTAAAGAGTGTCAGGAAGAAGGGCGCTTTCCTGCTGGGAAAGCGTTTCTGCATGAAATAGATCAGGTGATTAGGAATTCATCGAAATCACGAATGCCTAAAACAAAAGAACTATACGAAGTTATCTGTGTCGTTTGCATCTGAAAAGGTCTTGGATGAAATCAAAAAAACATCAAATTAATAACCTTGAAATGTTAGAGGTTTTATTCCGTGAGTCGGAAGCTGCGTATGTTGATTTTCAAGGCAGTTACGAAAAAAGTATATACGGAACACATCAGCATTTGTCTGAAATGTCCGTTTATGAATTGGCTTTTTCTCCTTACATTGAATTGGCCAAAGAATGCGGAATGGGCTCAATCAGTTTAAGGCGCAGCAACAAGACCGGTCGAATCTATTTGTGGAATGTGAATTTGGGAGGTCATGCCCCGAAATTGGAATTGAGGCCAGTCTCCTTAGAACGGGTTCTAGATTTAGCTGTAATGAAAACACTGCATGATAACTGGGCCTATCTTCTAGGGTGCAATATTGACCTTGAACCGGGTTATGAGATATGAATTTCAAGAGATCAGTAAACTCCTGCGAGGGAGGACTGTCATAATGTTCAATGTAGTGCAGTATCAGGCATGGAGATGAGTAACTTTTATTGTTGGATTTGACTATTAAATCCAAGTTACTTAACAGGAGTTGTTCGTCAGTTTTTTTGTGTTTCCAGCGTAATAAAGTTGTTTTCTTTCCAATAGATATTGTTATACCCATACAAAATACACTTTGAGTCTATGTTGTACCTTATGAATTAAAGTCCTGAATTTATTACTCAGGTACAGCTGACAACTGATTTTTTGTAAATGTTATATCTCTGCGGCTGTATTTCTTTAAGGCCAATCAAAATATTGTTTCTAGTACTACACTGGCTGCATTGGCATGAGACGATGTATGCAGGTATTCCTGATTTAATAAAGAGAGCATTATTGGCTTGAGAAACTAGTTTATTGTTGATTAAAAATGTAGTCAGTTCTTTTTCGGCTAATGTTCTTAAGTCTTTTATGTCCCGAAGCTGGTACTCATTTTCTTTATTACAATTATTGCATTTGTAAGAATATGTTGACTGAGTGATTCCTGAGTCATCTCCGTCCCATATGAGAGTATTTCTTTTGCCTGTATAGTTGTACATCTATAATTTACTCGGATCAAATTTTGGTTTTACTGGTTTTAAATAGCCATCCGAAACCAACTTATCAATATTGTCTGGCAGTTCATATTGAGTTCCTTCACCCTGCATTCCAAACCATGGAATTGCTTTTGCGGACTCTGCTGGTAATGGTTTCAATACTTCATAGGTCATATATGGCTTTGTTTTAGTTGCATTAGGTAAGGCTCTCTTGTCAAACTTCTCTCCTTCAGGAGATACAAATGCTCCTAGATCATGGAACTCTCCAGAACTGTCGTACCATCCTCCAAACCTATCTATTCTATGACCAGTGGGTAGAACAACATTTTCAGAGTTTATAGCTCCTCTATTAGGTGGCCAACTATTGGGGCCTAAAAGAGCTTCTAGCTCATCCCACTCTTCGTTTTGCCAATGCTTATATCCTTGAGCGGCTTGTTTACTATTCGTAAAGACTCCCTTTGATCGTTTTTGAAACGTATTCCAAGAGTTTTCCTTACAACTCAACCCAAACGGGTCAGTCCAGCTCACCGGATTCGGCACGTACTGGTAATGGTTGATTCCGCCCGCTAGCCCAATCGGGTCCTGGTGGATGAAGCGGCCAATGGTCGGGTCATAGTAGCGGAATCGGTTGTAGTGCAGGCCGCTTTCCTGGTCGAAGTATTGGCCTTGGAAGCGGATCGGGTTGTTGATTCGTTCAATGCGGATGTTGGCAATGCCAAAGGCGCTGTAGTCGGCTTGCCAGGCAATCTGACCATGGTTGTCGGTCAGGGTGATCGGGGTGCCCAGGTGATCCAGGTGGTAGTGATACACTTGGCCGTTGTCGATCAGGGCGACGGGCAGGAAGGTACCGGGTTCGTAGAGATACCAGCGGAAGTGGCCGTTGTGGTGTTCGCCGATCAGTTGGTCGCCGTCCCAGAGATAATCAATCTTGCCTTGTTCGGTCAGTTTGGAAGCGCGTCGGCCGAGAGCATCGTATTGATACTGATGTACTTTGCCTTGATGTTTGAGTCGGGCCAGTTGGTTAAAGGCGTCAAACTCGCGGCTTTGATGCTGATCTGGATTGTTGCTGGTGACTTGTACCTGGTTGCCACAGGCGTCGTAGCGATAGTGCTGCTGCTTGTGTTGAAGCAGTCGATCGTTCTGAACGTGATCGTCCGGGCCGATGGGGTTACCAAAACTGTCCCAGTTAAACTCTTCGGTGGTTTCGCCGTTCTTATCAACCTTGGTTAGCTGTTCGAGTTGATCGTATTGGTAGTGCTTTTCGCCCAGCAGGGAATCAGCGACTTGGGCGATCTGATCGTTCTTGTATTGATAGTCGCGGCGGTGAGTGCGCTCTTCCGAATTCGATGTGTTATCAACGGTTGCTGCCGCTGAGGAATAAGAAAACGCTTGTTCGGTCAGTCGTCCAAAGGCATCAATCTGTTGGGTGAGTAACACACCGTTACTGCATTCCCGTTCGATTTCATGGCCAAGGGCATCGAACTTACGCAGAATCAGCGGTTGTGCGTTGAGGCCGATTTGATGAAGCCGGCTGTTTTGATCGTAGCGATAGTCGACGACTTGTCCATCAGGGTAGGTGGTTTGGGTTCTTCGTCCGGCCAAATCGTATTGATGTTGGATTTTCCATTGGTCTTGCCAATGTTCAGTGGCTTGCCCTACGGCATTGTACTTGAACGAGAGCTTGCGATCGGCATTGTTGGCAAAGGTGACTCGGCCCAGTTTGTCGTACTTAAAGTGATTGCTTTGTGTGTTGTGCGAAGCATGTTGAGTGTCGTGATGACGACCAATGGATTCAGTGACTCGACCGAGCGCATCTCGCTTTAGTCGGATACCACGTTCGCCGCTGTCGTCGGACTCAATCAAATGCCCTTCGGGATCGTATTTTAGGGTTTGCTGACGGCCATCGAAGCCGGTGAGCTTAATAGGGAGTTCTTCACCGTTGTATTCAATCTGATAGTGGTTGCCGTCACTGCGGGTAATTCCGGTGAGGTTGCGTTCCTGGTCGTAATCAAAGGCTAACCAACTGCCATCGGCGCGAATTTGTTTAACCGGTTGTGACAACCCTTGATACTGGTATTCGTGAATATGACCTTTGGTATCGGTGTAATGGGTGAGGCGGCCAGCCTCGTCGTAACGATAGCTTTGTGTTATCTCTTCAGGCGGTGCCGTTGCATTGTCGGGCTGAGTTTTATCATCGGGCTGAGATTGCTCAAACTGACGAACCTGAGTGAGCTGGCCTTTGGCATCACGACGATATTCGGTGATGAGCCCACCCGCATTAAGCACACCGTTTAAACGGCCCAGATCATCGTAGCTGAAGCGGGTTTGTTGGTTACCGCTTTCCTGCGCTAATAATTGACCATCTTCGTTCCATAGGTACTTAGTGGTTTGATCTGGAGTATTACTTTTTAAGGATTGGCTGCGTTCTATGAGTTGGCTGCGCTCATTATAACGAAACTGAATGGTCGCGCCGTTTGGATGAGTCTCGCGTTTTAGGTGCCCAGCGACGCTGTATTCTCTGCGCCAGATATGGCCTTCGGCATCGACTGTAACGATGCGTTGGCCAATGTCATTGTATTGATATTGGGTGGTGGCGCCGTCCGGTTGAGTAATGGCGCTGAGCTGACCTAAGTCGTTATAGGTGAATTGCGTAGTTGCTCCGCTTGGCGTGATTTCCGCAACTTTCTTACCGTGCTCATCAAATTGATAGTGCCATTGATGACCGGATGGTGATTCTTTCGTGGTGAGACGTCCTGCTTCATCATGCCAAAATTTCCACACTTGCCCTCGGCTGTCGGTACTGATAGCTAGACGCTCTTCATCGACGTACTGGAAGTGGTAATCGTATTGGTTGTCGTCGCCCCAGTTGTGGATACAGCGTGCGGTTGGGCCTTCGCCTTGCCATTCGAAATAATGGCTGAAGCCGCTGGCGCGGGTGCGTTGGGTGAATAGGTGCCCTGTGTATTGGTAACGTTCGGTTTGTTGTTGTGCGTTGGTGGCGGCGATTAAATCGTTGCGGGTATCGTATTGGTACTCAGCCAGTGTTTCCGGATGATGGACAACCCCTTTGTCGGTGCGCTTAACGGCTTTGATATGAGTTAAATGACCACTGTGGTCGTAATAGAGCTCAATGCCTCGGGTTGGTGTGGTGTCAATGCGGGTGAGGCGGCCGGCTGCGCTGTAGAACAGGCGAAGCTGATTGCCATGAGTGTCGCTTATTCTGTCCAGAACCCAGGTGTTTTTAGTTTCAGTAAATGAACCGCGTACAAAGACCCAGTGGCTGTTGTCATTTTTAATCAGTCGATGGCTGCCATCGGCTTCATGATGAAGCGCTAGCCCTTCGGACAGTTGATAACTGGTTTGACCCTTTTCGACAGGCAGGAAGGGCAGTCTGCGGCCTTCTTCGTCAATAAGTACTAGAGATTCCAGCGCGGGTGTCTTTTGCTGATTTAGCTCTTTCTCATCCAGAGTTTCATAGACTTCGATGAGTTGCAGGTGAAGATTACTTCGCCAGCCAAAGCCCATGCCAATGTTTTCGTGGCATTGGCTGGAACGATAGCTGCGAAGCCAGCGAATGGGCATAGGGCCATCGAGCTCGAAATCCAGCAGTTCAAGAATTTCTTCACCGCTGCTCATCGCGACTGGGTCACCTTGGCAAATCTTATCGCTGTTCTTTTGATCGCTTTGTCCGGCGGCATTGGTGCCTTGGGCGTCCGTTCCCTTGGCGCCATTTTCGCTGGTTTGCTCGTCGGTCTGACCGCCTTGCGGTGGCGTCTCAGAGCGTACTTTGGGTTTCTCTGTATTTTGATCGTATTGAATGACTGGTTCTGCTTGTTTTTCCACGTACATGTGGAGATCACCGCTTAGCAGTAATTCAGCGATGCGCTTAACGATTTGTTGCTTGGTGTTGAGTGTGCGAATGCTGTGGCTAAGTTTGCGTACATCCGCACTGTCGAATGCCGCTAAGACGTCGACTAAGCTGGTGTCATTCAGGTTCTCATTGATACCGACTTGGCTTGTTAAATGAGAGATGGCTTCATTGATCGTTTGAAAGCTTTTTTTGTTACCAAATCCACTTTGGTTATTGTCGGCGCAGAAGAGAATATTTTGTCCATTCTGTGCCTTAATCGTGATGAGTTTCTTCGCATCCATGCGTCGCTCGTTCCTTGAGTGCACGTTCCTGTATGCGTCATTTATACACAAAAACTTTGTGAGGCTATCGGCAAAATGTAATTCTGAGATATAGACCCAAAAAATTTTTCTTTTGATGGTTTGTTGAGCGGTCGGGCTAATGCCTTATTCTGAAGCTTGTTGTGAGTGGGCTTTAGGAAAAAGTTAGGAAAGGCGTTAGCTAATGAGCTAAGTAGAAAGCAATCTGACCACCAAGAGGGTGGTCAGAAAGAGCTTGTGGTAATGGGGAATTTATTGCTGATTACGGATGTCGTTGAGCCGCTTAATCAGGAACTCTAATTCGGCGTGTTGTTCCTGCTTCTCGTTCACTTTCTCTTCGATGGCATCCACCACTTGGCGTTGCAGCTTAACCTTATTGAGTCGATTGATGTTGGTGATGCCGCCAGGGTTACAGACGTTTACTTCCAAAATTTTATCGCCAATCATATCCAGGCCAACAAAGAACAAGCCATCAGCGGCCAGTTTCGGTCCGACTTTTTTACAGACGTGCAATTGACTGTCGGTCATCACGTATTTGTGAGCCGAACCACCTTGTTGAATGTTGGCGCGAATATCCCCTTCGGCGGGTTTGCGTTGATAGGCACCGATGTATTTACCGTTGAGCATTAATACTCGAACGTCGCCTTGCTCCGCGCCTTCGATGTATTCCTGCAGAATCACGTAGTTGCTGTTGCCCTGACCGCTGATGTAGAAATCCAGCAGCGAGTTGATGTTCGACTCGGCATTTTTCTCAAGCACGATCACACCGCGACCGCCGGAACCGTCCAAAGGCTTCAGAATCATTTTCTCGTTTTCAGACTCGCTCACTACACGTCGCAAATAATCTTTATTCTTCGAAACATGTGTCACCGGTAAGAAGGTGTTGTGTGGGTCATGAAATGTTGTGGTGTAAAGTTTATTGCTGGCTTTTCTTAAGCCATCAATGTCGTTCAAAACCACAGTTTCATTTTTAATGGAGTCGAGGAAGTTCAATAAGATTGGATCGATCGGCGGATCTTTACGAATAAACAGCGCATCAAAGGCGTGCAAAGGCACCATTTTTTCATTGAAATCGACACGCTTATAAAAGGTGTCGTATTTCTCCGGAACTTTATCCATTGGCTGAATATTTTTAACAAAGCCGTGTACCACATTTTCGCGTACGGTAAGGTTTTGCGGGTACAAGATGGCAACTTTATGCTTGCGCACCAAGCACTCTTGAATGATTGATAACGTTGCGCTTTTACCGGGTTCGATATCTTCCCAAGCGTTGATGATGAATCCTATGTACACGGGCGTGATTCCATAACTAGAGTTAAAAATCCCGTATTTAACTCTAGTTATGTGACATTAGGAATAAATTTTCAGATCAAAAAAATCAATACTTTCGAGTTCTAAATGATTGATCTGGAAATATATTTACAGGTCTGAAAATAATGGCTTTTTCGGCATGATTGGTTCGAATTCGGCCTGCGTTTTTTGAGCGCTTGCAGCAAAGCTCTTCATCATGTCGTTCGGGCGGAACATACCGGACTGCCACGTCGCCATGTATTTAAGGCTGTCTGCGATGGAGTGATCACGACTGAAATTGATCATTTCCTTACAACCGGCCACGGCCATAGGTGATTGTTCTGCGATTTGGCGTGCAATTTCCATCACGCCGTCGAGCATGGCTTGTTGAGAGTCAAAGACGCGATTTACAAAACCCATCTCCTTGGCTTCTTGAGCGGAGAATTTACGGCCGGTGTAGGCTAGCTCACGGGCAATGCCTTCCGGTACCAGTCTTGGGAAACGCTGCAAAGTGCCTAGGTCAGCGGTCATGCCGATTTGTGTTTCTTTGATGGTGAAGAAGGCGTCTTCGGTACAATAACGGCTATCGCTGGCACAGACCATATCCACTGCACCGCCTATGCAACCACCATGTATGGCAGAAAGCACTGGCATGCGGGCGTTTTCAAGAACGTTAAATACGTCCTGTAGGTCTAACACCAAACGACGCAGGTTCTCGGCCATACGTGCCGGATCGCCTTTGTTTGGTAGGGCTTTGGGGTTACTGAAGACCGCCAGATCCATACCTGCACAGAAGTGTTTTCCGGTTGAAGAGAGGACGATGACTCGGGCTTCGGCTTGTGCATCAATCTCTTCAATGACGCCACGGAACTCTCGCCAAAAGTCGATGTTCATGGAATTCATTGCCTCTGGGCGATTCAGAACTACATGGGCGATGTGATCTTTGATGTCTACTTTTAAACTCTTTAATTCCATGATCTATCCTCTGTTCAGGCACTTGGTATGACGCATATGTGTGCTATTAGATTTAGAACTATACACTGTAAAGTGGTTGTGCAAAGTACGTTAATGTTCTGAGTGTAGGATGTCAACGCAAAGTCAGTGACGCTATGTAAGTGATACGGTGTTTAGAGGAGAAAAAGTTAAGATGGGGTGGGGACGAGTTGTGAAGAAAGAGGTTAAAAGACAGGCCGAAGGATCATCTCTTAGGCCTGTCTTGATTCGATGGTGGTGCTAATTAACACATATCATCGAACGGGTTTTTAAGATCCAGCGAAATACTGTTCTTATAGCCCGGAAGTGTCATTGACTCTTTCGATAGGCGGATTTCTTTTTCATCAATCATGTCTTGGCCGTAACGATAGAACAGATTGAACTGGCCGTAGTTGGCTTCCTGACGATACGCTTCTTGATTTTGTTTTACCTGAGCGCGTTGTGCTTCCTTCGCTTGAATGGCTGCTTCACCATGACGTTTCTCGATCATCTTGTTGGTGATGTTCGGAGATAGAATCACCGCGGTAGCGTTGTTGCCGCCGAAGCCTTTGGAGTTAATGAAAGCAACGTCTTGTGGCTGACACTGGTAATGTTCTGTACTGATCGTTAGGTGTTGATCAAAGACATCGTCCGCCACTTCGTTGATGGTGGTGATGCCTGGCATGATGTTGTGTTCAAAGACACCCAATGCCCACGCTAATTGATCGCCACTGGCAGGGCCTAATGAGTGGCCAAGATAAGCTTTCGGTGCCGCAACTGGCCAATCTTCAATGCCGAACGTTTCAGCGACAGTATGGAAAATATGAGATTCAGTGACTCGGTTTTGCGGGGTACTGGAGCCGTGTGCTAAAACGAAACTGTGTTTCTGAATGGTTTCTTCGCCAACGATATTCTTGGCCAGTGCCACGGCTTTCGCCATCGACACATAGTTACCTGGGCCAGGTGCGGTAATGGACTTTTTCACGCCGTCGGCGTTCACGAAGACATCCGCAACCGAGCCTAAGATGTCCGCGCCTAATTCAAGTGCTAGCGCGTCGTCCATTAAGATAAAATACTGTGCGCCTTCGCCCAGCGTGAAACCACAGTTTTGGCCGAATGGGCGACTGGTACGACGGTAATCTACCTGATCGGTTTTATCGATCATACGCAGGTATTTTTCATTTGCTAACGCACCCATATTGCCAAAGCTCTCGGCGGCTTCCGGTACGATTAATGCGTCTGAATTACCTACGATGGCGGCGCGAATTTTTCCGCTCTGAATGTCATGAATGGCAGCCTTTAAGTTGTATAGGAAGCTGGCACAAGCGCCGGTGGCACTGATGGTTGAACCAACATTGCCCGTTACATAAGCGTTGATGAAGTCGCTTGGCGCGGTGTTCAAGCTCATGGCTGCGTTTTTAGAACCAACGCGACCGCCTTTTAAGCGCGCTTGCATGGCGTTACCCATGCCTTCGGCGTGGAGCTGGCCTTGGGTCGAACTGGAATAGGTGCCGATTTGATCCGGGCTGACGTGATCTAACACGTCTTGCCAATCGATACCGGTAGATTTGATTGCATCGGTCGCTCCAAAGATGACGTTTTGCAGACCGCGCGGTTGGTGATGGCTGTTGTACAGTTTCGCAGGCTCAAAGCCGGTTGGCAGTTGGCCGGCAGCTTTGATTGGGTTGTCGAGGGTTGAGTTATGCAGAATTTCCAGCGTACCTGCAACGCTGACTTCGCTCATGCCGGTTGCTTGACCGTCTGCGTCGGTGCTTTCTGTGGTTTGCCAGTTTTCCGGGATTGGGCGAGGTAAGTCTTTGGTTTTAACAGTAAATGTGAAGTCAGACTGTTTCGAATCAAGAGACATTTTTTGATGCCAAGGCGTTGCATCCGGGTCGAAGTGTTCTTTTTCAATCTTACGAATAAGTGTTCCGGCTAACACTTGTTCGCCGAATAGGTCTTCGATTTGATTTGCTTCAATAACACGATCGTTCTGATCAACTAGCTTTCCATCCTGATAGCGAACGAGATTCATCAAACAGGCAAGGCCCAAGAAGGTCTCTTGCCTAAGATTTGCGGTTAATTGATCAATTACAATGCGTCTGAAGCCTTGATGAAAAGATGTTCTGCCTGAGGCATTGATGCCACCCATGCCGACGATAACTGGTAATGCTGTCATATTGATCCCGTCCGTACCCAAAAAATATGCAAGTGTACGCTGTTTTTTGTTTAAGGTTTAGTAGGGGAAGGGAATCCAGTGTAAAAAAATAGTAATTTTGGGTGAGTATTTGTTGTGAGGAATGGTAACCAAAAAATGGCAAGCGAGAACAAGGCAAAAAAAGGCCAGTTAAAAACTGGCCGAAGACTCTCAGTGAGAGAATCGAAGTTCTCAACGACTCTTTCGAGTAAGGGAGACGAGAACTTCGAGACTTAGGTAAAACGTGTGTGGAGGCTTTCTTGTGAAAGCCTCCAGTAAAGGAAAGTGCAGTTATCCTTCAATGTTGTAAGCAATACCTCTTCTTATCTGAATTTCAGGGCACCAAATACGGCGGCTGCAATCAGTAAAACATAACCCAGTTGACTAAATTCTAGGGTTTCACCGAGCAGTAGCGCTGCAAAAACCAAGGTCAGGAAGGGTTGCAACAACTGCAGTTGGCTGATGCGACCGATGCCTGCTTGCGCCATGCCGTCATACCAGAAATGGAAGCCTAACCATTGGCTGATCAGAGCTAGGTAGATCAGGGCTAAGCCCGCTTCCAAATTCCAAGAAAACCCTTCCATTGCGTAGTAACCAAAAATCAACCCCGATACTGGAAGATACAGAATCATCATCCAGCAGATGGTTTGCCATCCGCCCAAAGTCTTAGCAACGTGACCTCCAATGGCATAACCGAAACTGGCCGATGCAAGTGTCAGTAGCAGTGATGCTGGTAGATCAACCGATAAGCCGTTACTGAAGTAATGGCTCAATAATGCAAAGCCTGCAAATGCGCTGATCCAAAAACCGATATTGTGTCGTTCTTTCGAGACAAAGATCGCTAAAATTGCGGTCAACAATGGCAGAGCGGATAGGGCCACGCCCATTTCGACAGCGCTCGTTTGCTGTAAGGCTAAGCTGATGCCGTATGGGAACCCGACACAGATGCCAAGGCCTGCCACTAAAAGACCACCCGTTTCTTTTAAGGTAGGCACTCGACTTGATAATTTACCAATCAAGAAAAGACTGAATACCCCTGCCAAAAGCACTCGTACTGCGGCGATGGCTTCTGGGCTAAAACCTGTTAATGCAATCTTAGTCATTGGGACCGTCAGGCTGAACAGCACCACGGCTGCTAAACCTTTGGCAATGCCCTTGTAGTTTGGGGCATCAATCGTCATCGCGCTGTCTTGCAGATTGCTCTTAATGGCACCTGCATGTGTTTGAGTCAATGCACGCTCCCTGGAGGAGGATGCAGTTGATAGTTGTGGCCTTGTTAATAAGTCCATTGTTAACCCTCCAGTGTTATGACGTCTGTACGGTGATGTGTTTCTTTCAGCGCAAAAAACAGTGCTAAAACCCCATCATCAGTGCATAGGTCGGTTGCTAAGTATTGTTTTATTAGTGATCAGCTTGGTTGTCTTAATTTCGCTGATTCGATGAAGGTGTATTGTCTAGAAAATATTCAAGTACAGTTAGAGGCAGTACAGTTTTAAAAAAGCAGTACAGTTGAAGAGATTTCTCAAACTGTACTGCCTGTTTTTGTCTAAACTGTACTCGTATGCATTACAGGAAAGGGTGTACACTACGCTGAATGCCTTATAAATAAAGGAATAGAGTAGATAACAGTAGGTGATTACAGGCTTCTTTCTTACATGATGTAAGTAATTAACTGTACTGTATTTGAATGAATACTATAAATTATTGAGGATCACAGTCATGCCTTCTTCAGCGGAAAAAAGTACGTTATACCAAGTGGTGGCGAATGAAATTGCTGAGGATATTCAGAGTGGTGTCTATCCGTCTGGTCAAAAAGTGCTCAGTGTGCGTAAGTTGAGTAAGCAACGCGGTGTCAGTATTTCAACCGTGACTCAAGCGTATGCATTACTCGAGGATCAGGGTTTTTTAATTGCGCGTCCGCAAGCAGGCTACTTTGTGCGCGAAGGGGCGAATGAACCGATTGAGCCACCTCCGATGTCGCCTGGCTCGGAACCGACCATCTGTTGTAAGAGCGATATGATTCAACAGATGTTGGCTCACTGTAATCGTCCAGACATGGTGAACCTAGGTGCGGCGATTCCTGACTTGCACTTTGTGCCTGCCAAAGCCTTACAGACCTACATTCAGAAAGTGACTCGATTCAATACCCGCGAAGTATTCAGTTATCAGTTCACGCCTGGTCACGAACCGCTGCGTGCCCAGATTGCTCAGCGTATGAGGTACAGTAATGTACGCTGCTCGGCCGAAGACATTATTGTCACCAATGGCTGCTCGGAAGCGCTGAACATTGCCTTGCGTGCGACCACCAAAGCCGGGGACATTGTAGCGGTAGAATCCCCCTGCTATTACGGCTTCTACCAATTGGCCGACGTGTTAGGGCTTAAACTGATTGAGATTCCAACCGATCCGGTGGAAGGCATTGGCTTTGAAGCTTTAAAGTTGGCGTTGCAGCAGTGGGATGTGAAAGCGGTGGCGTTGACCTGTCGTCACAGTAATCCCACCGGCGCTTCAATCCCGCTATTCAAACAAAAGCAGATTTATCAGCTCTGTAAAGTCTACGATGTGCCGATCATTGAAGATGATATCTATGGTGATCTGGGCTTTGCTGGCGAGAAAACCCATACCATGAAAGCCTTGGATGTGGATGGGCGCGTTATTTATTGTTCCTCGTTCTCGAAAACCATTGCGCCAGGTTTACGAGTAGGTTGGACCATTCCGGGACGTTATCGAGAAAAGTTGGAATGGCTACAGACCTTCAATACCTTCTCGGCGGCCAGTATTTCTCAATTTGCACTCAGTGCATATTTAGAAGGTGGGCATTATGATCGCCATCTACGTACGGTTCAGGAAGCCTATCAGGAGAACCTGAATAACTTTAAGCAGACGATCAAGTGCAACTTCCCTGACGGCACGTTAATTTCAGAGCCTCGCGGTGGCTTTATTCTGTGGATTTGTTTGCCTGAGAAAGTGCGAGTTGTGGAGCTTCAGGAAAGGGCGTTGCACGAAGGTATTACCATTGTGCCTGGTGAGGTGTTTTCGGGTACGGACCATTTCCGGAATTATCTGCGTATCAGTTGTGCGGTGCCGTGGAATGACGACGTAAAGAATGCCATCCGCCTGTTAGGCAAGATGGCATGTGAAATGGCTCAGTAGTTCATTTTAAGTAACTATTTCAATAACTGACTTCAATGAACTGACTTTAATAAGCTGACCTAGATGAACGGTTCAGCCTGAAAGCGTTAACTGCTGTAAAAGGGTTGGTAGGACCTTGTCCTACCAATTGATTCTCACGTCCAACGCCTCACCGGCATTGAGTGAGGAGCAAGGGTTTTGCACGGCGTATTCACCGGCAATACGCATATACTTAGGCTGACCGTCGTTGATGAACTGTGACAGGTCGAGTGAAGTCGTCAGTTGATACGCTTCCCCTTGTGCAGCATCGATATCGATTACCCGCTCTTCTGCGCTATCTTCAAAAACACCATCGTCGTTCAGGTCAATCCAGACGATCCAACTGACAGGACGGGTTGTTGCTGCGGGCGTTCCCTGAATCTGAATCGGTACATTGGTAGCATCCGCCACAGTGATAACAGGGTTCGTGTAATCGGAGACCAACGCGTCGTAGTTCAGGTTTTGGCCATCGATGATGACCTGGTTAATTTGGTTTTCGCCGTTGTTATTATCACGAATCGGGCAGTACTGATCTGTAACCGAAACGGTACGCGTGAAGCTGTCCGTTCTGTTGTTGGTCGCATTGACGGTCAGTGTTACATCGTAGTCGCCGCTGGTGGCATAACTGTGTTGTGGGTTTTGATCGGTGGATGTGGTGCCGTCGCCAAAGTCCCAAAGCCATTCATCAACTTCAGCTGGTGTTTGACTGGTCTCGGTAAAGTGCGACGTTAGTTTATAGTTTCGGTATTCAAAATGACTCAGGACGTCGCTTTCATCAAGGCGAATCTTAACGCTTCGGAACGCGTCTACCACGTCTGCCCTTGCATGCCCTAAATCTTCTGCCGAATCCGCCATACACTCAGCCGCATCTGCTAGAGTCGAGTCAGCTTGCCAGCAGTTGCTTGCGGCATCGACCACTACTTGATACGCAGGTTCTATTCCCCACTGATTAGCAAGCACGTGGAAGGGATAGGTGATCATGCCAATTCTTAAATAAGGGTTATTGCCAGCATCGTCATAGTCAAGATAGCTATCAATTGCTGAAGTCTCTGTTTTAATCTGGTTTAGATAGCGATAGCGGCTTTCGTGGGCGGATTCCAGACCATGAGTCCAGTCGTCGGTGGTGTTGGTCAAGTAATATTTAACCATCACCCCAGAGATATCGCTGAATGCCTCGCTGAGAGTGCGTGTATCTGGACTGATATCATCCTCAAAGTTCATCAGGTTTCCTATTCTTAGGAGTACGCCGTGAGCGACTTCATGAGCAATAATATCCAATGTCGCGTAAGTGTAAGCTAGGCCATAGGCATCGCTGAAGTTTGCATAAGCGCCGTCCCAGAACGCATCGAGAGCCAGTTCGTCGCCATAATGAACACGAAGCCTGATTTTGTCTTCTAGAGGCGGTTCACCTAAATATTTCAAGAACGCATCGTAAACTATCGTGCCGTAGTACATCGCATCGTTTAATGTGGAATAGGTGTAAATATCCACATTATTATCTTTCAGAATTGGACGTTCAGTATTTTCAGGCGTGTCATTACATAAAAACGAGTAGGCTGGGAAGGTGGTATCGTTAGCCGTGTTGGCTTGATCGTTGGCGTTTTCCCATACGGTATCCCGTTCATTGCCCATGTCGATTACTTGTACCAAGCCATTATCTAAATAACACAGGCCGCCTTGTTCACTGGTGCGGCGGATACTGATGGTTGGGCGATCGGTGCCATAGATCCAGTTTTGCTGTTCATTGCCGCCAGGCCCGGTCATTTCTACATTGCCTGTGAAATCGTGGAAATGAATCAAGGTTCCATCTTCTGACTCACCAGTGTTATTTGCAGGGAAGAGTAGTAAACCCTTACTTCCCGCAGGAATCGCTGTATTAGCAGGTATAGAGAGTTGGAATGGTGATTCTGCTTCTGAGGTTAACCAGGCATCTCCCAACTTAACCCCTGTATTGGTAGCCCAATAGACATTGACTTGTTCAGTATTGGAGTCGTTGGCTGTGGTATTAGCGATTAACTGAATTTCAATATCGCCAGAGATTTGGTTGGGATCGCCATCCTGGTCTCTCAAAACAGCGTGCTGGATGACGTTCTCTGGTACTTCAGACGCTGGTGTGCCGGTATCAGGAGGTGTAGTCGGATCGCTGGAGCTACCACCTCCGCCACCCCCACCACCACACGCGGTAAGCAGTAGAATTGAAGCGCAGCTCAATACTCGGTAGCTGGATCGGTGAATTACAGAAAACAGCATGGTCTGTCCTTAGGCCATTGGGAAGTAATATGTTCGTTGGAGTACTTGAACGAAAGTTCGTTGTTATATCATCAAATTTTAACTGAACAGTTAATGAGTTCTTGAAAGTATAGAAATTCTAACGATGGAGGCTTTTAGTGACTATATTAAGGATGTTTTTGACAGGTACTTATCAGGTTGATGCATGAAATAAGCTTCTGCCCAAGACTGGCTTGGGCTAGCTTGGTTTTATTGGATTACTCCTCAGACCATTCATCAATAAATTCTTGGAGAAGCATTGTTTCTTCAGGATTAATATCTCCGATCTCATGATCGAAGAGATAGATTGTGTCTCCAGATTCCCCTTCTTTAATACAATAAATGCTCCCTCCTCCATTCCATCCCACGGCTAAAAGATCATTCGTATAGCCCACTGGCCAATCTTCTTCACGGTAGTTTCTTGAGCTAAGTGTTTCAGATATGATTTTTTTGGCCGTTCCAAATATACCTTCATCTTCATCAGTAATTAGGAACTCTGGGAAGCTTGATAAGAATTCTCGATATTTATTGGGTATTTGAATTCCTAATGTGTCTTCGATGTTTTTTAATTCATCTTCGGTCATACTATTTCACTTCTTCTGATTTAATGTGTTGGCGCTGAGAGGCTCTGTTAATCCTGAGATCGCTGATACTCTCGAACCCCTTCCTCAATCAAACGTCCAGCAATGCTGGTGATTGGCGGATGCGTTGGAAGCTCATCAAAATGGAACCATTGCGCGTCTTCAATTTCGTCGGGGTTGATGGTGATCTCACCATCGCGGTAGTCGGCGATATAACCTAACATCAGTTGTGACGGGAATGGCCAGCTCTGGCTGCTGAAATAACGGATATTTTTTACTTTGATGCCGGTTTCTTCCCAGACTTCTCGCTTCACTGCTTGTTCCGGGGTTTCCCCTGGTTCCATAAAACCGGCTAGAGTACTGTAGAAGTTCGAGGTGCGATGTGCGCCTTTGGCTAACAGACATTGATCCCCTTTTTTGATCAAGACGATCACACAAGGAGAAATTCGAGGGTAAAAGTAGAGGCTGCAGGAGGTGCATTTGAAACTGTATTCTTGTGGCACCTGCTCTGTGGTGCCGCCGCAACGGCCGCAAAATTTATGATTTTCATGCCAGTCCAACAGTTGTCGAGCGCGTCCGAGCAATTTCGGCAGGGTTTTGTGTTCTAGCAAAATCAGTGAGCGCAGGTTGGACAGTCGCATGTTGTCTGGGAGCCGGGTGTGCTCAGGTAATCGACAGGTATAAATATTGGCACTTTGCTTTTCTTTGCTGTGACCGATAAAGAGCCGTGGTTCGTCTTGCATCAGCGCGTCAGCGTCGTCGGCGGAAAGAAAAGGGGAGTGGCTTTCATTGAGCACAACTTGATCGCGCACAAAGAGCACAAAACAATCCGTTTCCCCGATGTGTAGCTGAATAGAAAGCCTGAGGGGATGTTCGAGTTGATCCTTGTCGATATGTGAATTGCTCATGAATGCTGTCCTAGCGCGATACCTTGTGAAGGTTTAACAAAACGATGTTTCGAAAACCATAGGGAAGCTAACGCTATCATGAGCTCAGACCAGAGTAAAATCTCTGGCCTGATGAGTCCGAGTTCCTAAATGATCACTAACGTGATGTGTTTACCATCAGTGAACCACAGTAAAGCGAGCCACTCTGGGACGAGTCAGGGTGCAGTAATCAATCATATCCATCTGAACAATTTCGGTGTGTGATCCAGCATTAAAGCTGATGCTGTCTTGGCTGGATAAATACGCCGATAGAATCACTGGCATCCCGTACAGGTTACCAAACGGCGGCATGCTGCCCGTTTCACAGTTTGGAAACTCATCTTCAAATTCGTCTTCGTGACACAGACGGACTTTTTCTCCACCAAGGGCATCGGAAAGTTGATCGAAGTTGATTCGTTCACATGCGGCGGTTACCACCATAAGGTGTTTGCCATCCACTTCGATGATGATCGGTTTGGCCATTTCTTTTCCAGAAATATGGGTGGCTTCTGCCGTTTCCTGAGCGGTAAAGGTCGGGGAGTGGTTGTGTGCCATATATCGGACGCGATTGGCGTCGAGATATTCGGATAGTAGTCTGACAGGCATGGTGAAACCTCCAATACGGCTTGAGGAGACAGAACTCAATTTATCCTTCTGATGTGTCTTCCTCGGTAATTAAATGTACTGTCTCTTACATTGGTTAATGCCTTAATAGCCCGATAGCGTCGAGGATCGTGGACGATCATGTTTCGCTATTCGATGTATCTCTAATTAAGGTTCAAAGGCACTATTTTGCAAAATCGAATCAGGAAAATATGACAGGCGGTTGTGATTGAGTGTTGGGCGCTATGTGGGGCTTATGGATGGTTTCTATGGCGTGGTTAATAAAGCAGGAGAGAGGCTGGTGTTAAGTTTACGTTTACGTTAAGGTAATCTTTTTGGTAGGTCGATCATCTATAGATCGTTTGGTGTATCTATACTAGTGATCCAATGGCAGGATCTTCATGTCATATCAGATCCTTATGGCCTGCTTTAAGAACAAACAAGTGCAGAATATAGAGTGAAGAGTAAGGACCCCATCATGGCTCAGCAACCGCTTTGGCAACCTTCTGAAACACAACGTCAGCAAACGCAAATGTCGGCGTTTATGAGGTTTGTTGGTAAGCAGGATTTAGATTATCAGCAACTGTGGCAGTGGAGTGTTGATCAGCCAGAACAATTTTGGTCGCAACTTTGGTCCTTTGCTGAGTTGGTACCAGCCCTGAATGATCAAACGTTCAATCATCCAGAGAAGGTGCTTGAGAATTCTGGTCAGATGCCAGGCGCACGCTGGTTTCCCGATCTCAAAATGAACTTTGCTGAAAATCTGCTAAAGCGCTGCCGGGACGACGACTTTGATGCCTCAAAAGCCGCGTTGGTGTTTCGGGATGAAGCCGGTAACCGATCTTCTCTTAGTTATATCGATTTGTATTTCCAAGTGGCTCAGCTGGCCGCATCGTTTAAGGCGTCGGGGGTTCAAGCCGGAGACCGAGTCGTTGGTTTTATGCCAAATGTCCCGGAGACTGTGGTTGCGATGCTAGCGGCTACCAGCATGGGCGCAATTTGGTCATCGTGCTCACCGGACTTTGGTTTGCAGGGGGTACTGGATCGTTTCGGACAAATCGAGCCGAAAGTGCTGATCACCACCGATGGATACTACTATGGCGGTAAAACACTGGATTCTCTGTCTAAGGTGGAGCGCATTGTTGAACACTTACCGTCACTTCAACAGCTGGTGGTGGTTAACTATATCAACAAGCAGGCTGATTCTCTTTTTGGTGAAGCCTCGGATAGTAAAATCTCGAACAGTAAAGCCGCTGACTTAAGCGCTTTTGATGGACAAAACTTCAAGACTACCCATTGGGTTGATTACCTCGATGAGCGAGCGACTGCCATTATTTATGAGCAGTTACCCTTCGACCATCCTTTGTATGTGATGTATTCCAGCGGCACGACGGGTGTCCCTAAATGCATGGTTCATAGTGCAGGTGGCACTCTAATCCAGCATGCGAAAGAACTCATGCTGCATACCGATCTCAAGCAAGATGACACCATTTTCTATTACACCACTTGCGGTTGGATGATGTGGAACTGGCTGGTGTCCAGTTTGATGACAGGTGCGACGCTGGTGTTGTTCGATGGTTCGCCGTTTCATCCTGGGTCAGAAGTACTTTGGGACATGGCGGCACAAGAAGGTGTGTCTATTTTTGGTACATCCGCCAAATACATTGCGGCGTTGGAAAAGGCTGGCGTAAAACCGGCTCAAAGTCATGATGTGTCTGCATTAAAAGCCATCTTATCCACAGGCTCACCGTTAGCGCACGAAAGCTTTGATTATGTCTATCGGGAGATTAAGTCTGACTTGTGTTTATCCTCGATTTCCGGGGGCACCGACATCATCTCCTGCTTTGTTTTGGGCAATCCGAATTTGCCCGTATGGCGGGGTGAATTGCAATGCGTTGGCTTAGGGATGGCAGTGTCGATCTACGATGAGAGCGGAACGTCGGTGCAGGATCAAAAAGGGGAGCTGGTCTGTGAGAAGGTGTTCCCGTCAATGCCGGTAGGTTTTTGGAATGATGCCGATGGCAAAAAATTTCACAAGGCCTACTTTGCGTCTTGGCCGGGGGTGTGGGCGCATGGCGATTACGGTGAGTTAGTTCATCATGATCAGCAGGCGCATTTGGGCATGATCATCCATGGTCGCTCGGATGCGGTACTGAATCCGGGCGGTGTGCGTATCGGAACCGCAGAAATCTATCGCCAGGTCGAGCAAGTCGACGGTGTTGTCGAGAGCATTGCTGTTGGTCAACACTGGCACGATGACGTGCGAGTGGTGCTGTTTGTGGTGTTGGCGGAAGGACGCACTTTGGATGACGCTCTCATTAATGAGATTCGTACGACCATTCGTAAAAACACCACACCGCGTCATGTTCCAGCCAAAGTCATTCAAGTGGCGGATATCCCTCGAACGATTTCAGGCAAGATTGTGGAATTAGCGGTACGAAATGTCATTCACGGCGAGCCGGTAAAGAACACCGATGCCCTTAAAAACCCGGAAGCGTTGGCGCTCTTTAAAGATCTTGAGGAATTAAAGGTTTAGCAAAGGGCTGTAGATTAAAGGGCTATAGATTTAAAGAATTGGGCCTTTGCAATACCACATCAACTGACATCGAGTTATTCGACTAAAAGCTGGCGCAAGATCTTGTTGATCATGTCCTGCTGACTGTTGGAGTGGGTTTTAGCAAGGCACGATTTGACTTGTTGTCGTACGGTGCTGAGTTCGGAGTTCCTGACGTCTGCAATGGCATCAATGGTCATGCCGTTGAGTAAGCGACTGCAGATGTCTGCTTCCGAACGGGTCAGGGTATAGAGTTCTCTGATTTCTTCTGCGGCGATGTAACGAGACAGTGCACAAGCCTCAACAGAAATCACCACGCCAGGCATGGCCGTTTCTCCCCAGGGTGTCATGCGCTTGTGCAGCCAAGGCTTGAGTTGAACGCGATAGCGGGTTGCTTGATCCGAGCAATAGAATTGTTGTTGAAAGCTGGGTGTGACGGTTTGTTGAATGCCGTGCAAACTGTTCAAACAGGCGTGAGCGGCTTGAGTATATTTCTTTTGGAATGCCGGGTTTTGGAAGCGTAATTGGTTTTTCCGGTTCGGCTTGAAGAGCTTGGTTGTGGTCAGAAGTTGCTCTGCAGCGCTGTTGTAAAACTCTATGTGATCCAAGTCTCGGCAAACGATTAAGGCTTCATTCAAGCCATTAAATACTTGGTGTACTTTAATCTTCTCTTGCTGTGTACCTTGCAGTTTCTGGGCAAGCGAAAGACTTTGTTGGATATGGGGTAAGAAAGTATTTACTGTTTCTATGGTTGATTGGTCGTAATGTTCTTGCTTTGTACCTCGCATGAAGGCTAATTCGGTAATGATGTTTTCGGAAGGTGGTGCCAGCAGACAACCGATGGAATGGCGAATATCGACCGGTTTCGCAAAGTCGTTATAAATCTCGGTGTTCAAAAACCCCTTGTCATCACAGACGTCATGGCTGGCATGAAATTGATTGTAACGGTTGTTGCCTAAGCCCTGTGTCCAAACGTCTACTTGATAGAAGTGCTCTTGATAGCGTTCGAAGTGGCCGTCCTCAAAGCCTTGCTCATAAAAGCCAATGGGTTGCTCGTCGATATCTGATCGCGCGGCCATAAAGGCGTGCGTGGAATGTGTTCTTCGACTGATTTTATCTAATACTGCCTGCCAGGTGTCGGGTGACTCTATGGTGCCGTAGATCATTTGTATGATGTCTGACTGCTCGATATCCATTGCTTTTCTCGTAGCTTCTGTGACATGTCTTCATGTTTTTATACCAAATGGTAGATGATTGATAAATATTGAAACGGAATACTCTCAGAAGTTGGTCTACCTTTTAATGTGGATAGTTTGGAGTTATCCACAAAGTCTGTTTAGACAATGATCCCAGGGACACTTATATAACGCATCTCAGGAGAGATACATGAAGTTGATTCGAGAAAATAAGTTTAAAAAAGGCGTATTAGCGGTCGCCATATCAGCAGCACTTACCGGATGTAATCTTTTTGATGATGACGATGATTCAAGTTCATCATCCAGTTCTACAAGTCAAACAACGAGCTTCAATGTTTCTTTAGGCAATGCCCCTCAAACCTTGGCATCTGCCAGTTTCGATTGGACCAATCCATTATCTGCCATTGTTCCTCAGGCGTATGCGGCTACCACAGGCTTGGATGAAACTAACTTCAAAGTAGTGATTGTTGATGAAAACGGAAATGCCGTTGAGGTCTTCGAATTAACGGCTGATCAGGTGGAAGAATCTCCTGCTGGTTCAGGGAACTACATTATTGAAGCTCCGGGTGTGCCTCAGTTGAACTGTGTGATTGCGGTAAATGTGGACGGTGAGTTACAAGTGCAGGCGGGTGAATCATTAGCCGCGTCGAATGCGCTCTTTGCTCCAACTACAGCTACCGATATTGATGTCGACTTAGAATCTACCGTTGCTTATCAACAGTTTTTAGATTCGGTTCAGGAGAGCGGTGGGTTTGATCAATACGATGTGGATGATCCTGGTCAGGTCGCAGCCGTTGAGCAGTTGGTGAATAACGTTCAGCAACAATTAGAAGAATTGGATCTTGAGGATTACCTGGGCAATAACAGTCTTGAAACCATTCTTTCTGGTGAAAATATCGTTGACGAAAATGATCAGGCGGTTGATTGGGAGGCAGTTGTAGAGCAGGTTGTTCAAGAAGTTATTCAGGAGCAAATCGATGATATTCAGAATGCAACCTCTACCACCATTGCCAGCTTGATTCAAAGTGGTGGCCTGAATTGGTTCGATGCCGATGTTGATACTGAATTCAGTCAGGATAACGAGCCATATATTCAAGACTTCAGAGAGCTGGAAGTAGAGCGTGGCACTATTAGTGCGACAGGTGTTGAGACCTTCTATGAGTACGATTTTGAGGAAGATGCTTGGAGCGAAGGCGAAACCTTTGATCCTGATACTGAAGAGGCAGATGACGACCTCGTACTCACCGCTGATGGCTGGGTAAATAGCTCTGATTCTTTTGAAGTAGTAGAAGTGGATACCGAGGAAGGTACGGTTCTGATTCAGGACGTATTAGTAAATAGCGTTCAATCTCTGGTTAGTACTTTGCAGGCGATTGATCTTGAAGGTAAGAACATTGAGGAGTTCCTTGATGAAAATGCAGACCAAGAAGATCTGGCAACCTTTATGGATTCTGATGCTGTCTTTAGCGAAGGCGCAACGGGTGTGAAGATCAGTGTTGCAGAAGTGAACGATACGTATTACTTGTGGTATGAGCCAGGTAATGACGATGGCACCTGCTGGGATAATGAAACGCCACTTGCGGCGGACTTGGGTGGTAATTGTGAGCGAGTTTGGCAAAACAACTCGGAAACAGCTCCAACTACGCTGGCACAGTTAGTGACGGATACGGCATCAACGGTGGATAATATTAACGCATCGACCACTGCTATTTGGTTCAATAATGCGTTGGTTGAGTTAGTTGAAACCACTGAATTGAATGAAGAAACGGAAGAAACTACTACGGTACGTACTGCCCAATTCTTCCTTCAGGACAGTGCAAGTGGTGCTTATTCGTTATTCACGCCAGAGGATGAGTCCACCCCGGAATGGTCGTATCAAACACCGGACGGTTTGGCAGAGGGTGAATCTTTAATCCACTTGCCAATTCCCGATGAGTTACTTGATGAATTGGATATGGACGATGATGAAAGTGTCCGTGTCTTTGCCGTTCATCAAGGCTTTGTCCGTCAGGGTAGCTTCATTGCTGCAGGATCCACTGAAGATGACAATGGTGAGTGGGTCTTCAATGCAACCGCTGCGGAAGATATCGTCGAAACTTTTGATAGTATTTATCAGGATACTTTCTTGGTTGATTGTTTCTATGAATCTGGCTGGGATGATGATGCCTTTAATGGTTTAGGTGCACCTGTCGAACCAAATACTCTGAAAGCGTTTGACGCAGTCGTAAATGATGAGGAATGTGGCGGGATTGATTCGGCTGTGACAACAGCCGTGCTGACGGCTAATACTTGGTACGATGAGGATGAGTCGGTTACCTTCAATGATGATGGCACAGGAAGTTTTACCGAGACGACGGATGCAGGTGTTGAAACGACTGATTTCACTTGGTCGATAAACACCACTGCAGGGGATTATATTCCTAATGGAACCGTTGAAACGGTTATTGAAACTACCATCAATGAAGGTGAGGCGGATGAACAGGACATTACTTTCACTGAGCGTTATGCGCCAGTGGGGTATGACGACGAAGCGGGTCGTTTGTCATTGATTAACTTCTCAACCAACAGTGCATGGTATGTTGAAGGCTCTGACATTCCTGATGGTACAGGTGAAATCTGGAATACCGTTTTCTTAGATACCGAACCTACTGGTGTAGCCGAAGAAGCTCAGTAACTAAAACGTTGTTCGGTTTAGGGGGCGTACTCGAAAGAGGACGCCCCTTTTTTATGTCTGCAGTTAGAGATGCACTTTGTCATAAAGGTGTAAAGAAACGTTAACAATACTTGTTCTCACCCGACAAACCTCGTAAAGTCCTCCGTCCTTAAATTGTTTAAATAATAACCATTACAAAAAGTAGGTGTTATCACCTAAACTTGATGATGTAGATGAGTTGAAGAGGTCTTTATGGCAAAGCAGCATGGTCATACTGATATTACACGCGAAGGGCAGTTGTTTGTTTGTCGTCCTCAAGGTGGCTTCAACATGGAAGGTGCTCAAGAATATGAGCAAACCTTTGCCAGAGAAGTAGTGCATATCAAAGATCAGCCTTGGGCAATCATGGAAGTTCTGCAACAATTCGAAGCGGCTTCTCCTGAAGTGATGGCTCGTATTGGTGCCCAGTTTACCTGGTGTGCTCAAAATAACTGTCGTTGGTTAGCGGTTGTCAGTGATTCTTCGTTAATGCAGCATTTGGTCGCTCAGTACTTGGGGGAGTCCGGTTTGGAGATTGAAGTCTTCACTGACGAAACTCACGCGTTGGAATGGTTGCATCAAAAACTGGAATCTTCGACTTCTGAACCTGAAAGTCTAACGGGTTCTTAATTCGTTCTATATTCTTTGACGCCTGTATTTCTTGATCTTTTTATTGAGATCGAGGTTCCCTAGAGATTCCTGATTCCTGTCCATGCTAAGCTATTCCGAAATGCCGGGATTGAACTCATAGAATGAGTGAGTTTGACCTGTCGAGTCTCCGTAATTCAGCCTTGTGTGGAATTAATTCATGTCTTGCTTACTTGTTCGTTACGATGGGCCAATTGTCACGGCCAGATTGAATTTACCTGAACTTAGAAACCCCATCTCTGAACCCGAAATGATTGAGGCGATTGAGTCTCTGTGTGCTGAAATTCAGCAGAATCCGAGTGTCAGCGTCTTGATTATTACGGGCGAAGGCAAGGGCTTCTCATCGGGTGGAAACCTTCAGCATATGAAAGAAAAATCCGGTATGTTTGCGGGTGAGCCTGAAATCTTGGCTGAGAATTATCGTACTGGCATCCAACGCATTCCTCGCGCCATTTATCAGCTGGATGTGCCTGTGATTGCTGCGGTCAACGGTGCTGCGGTAGGGGCGGGCTGTGATTTGGCGATGATGGCGGACATTCGTATTGCCAGCGACAAGGCGTGTTTCTCTGAGAGCTTTGTCAAACTGGGGATTATTCCTGGGGATGGCGGTGCGTGGTTTTTACCGCGTGTGGCAGGTTACGCGCGTGCTGCGGAAATGGCCTTCACCGGTGATATGATTTCTGCACAACAGGCACTGGAATGGGGAATGGTTTCAACCGTTGTGGCGCATGAAGCGTTAATGACGGAAGCACTGGCGTTGGCACATCGTATTGCTGCGAATCCACCTCAAGCCCTTAGAGAAACTAAGAAATTAATGAGATTATCCCGGTCGGCCTCGTTGGATGAGGTGTTAGAGGCGTCAGCGCAGGTGCAATCCTTGTTGCATCAGACAGAAGACCATCAAGAGGCGGTGGCAGCGTTTCTGGAAAAACGCGTTCCAACATTTAGCGGACGTTAATGGCGCTTTGAGTTCAGAAAAAAGAAAGGCTGCTCGGCCGGGGAACTGAGCAGCCAGGAATGGCATAGTAAGCGTCGTGACTGCTTACCAGGTGCCGAAACTTGCTAATTCGTTTATGACTTACGTCTATATTCGTTAAGCCAATGAGAGTTACTGAAACTTAGGTCGCATGTGGTAATGCTTTTCCAGATAGTAATTCAAATGATTCTGTTGCTGGTGATCCAGGAACAGCCCCATTTTCGTACGACGCCACAATAAGTCTTTGGCTGACGTCACCCACTCATTTCGAACCAGGTAATCCACTTCACAGGAATACAGGCCGTGACCAAAGTGTGTGCCCATGTCTTCCGGCGAACGTACGGTGTCCAAAAACTTCATGGCTAAAGTGCCATAAGCATCGGCGTAGCGATTGATGGTGTCTTCACGCAACCATGGGTAGCGCTCTTCCAGCATAAGCTTGAATTGCGCTTTGCCATGCGGGAAGTTTCCGCCAGGCAGAGACTTGGTTTTGGTCCAAGCTTGGCTCATATCTGGGAAGTAAGGTGCCAGCTTTTCCATGGCGGCTTCTGCCAGCTTACGATAAGTGGTGATTTTACCGCCAAATATCGACAACAAAGGTGTGGTTTCAGATTCTGTCATCGCCAATGTATAGTCACGGGTAATCGCCGAAGGGTTATCGGATTCGTCGTCGCATAGCGGACGAACACCGGAATAAGTCCATATCAAATCGGCAGGTGTGAGCTGGCGTTTGAAGTGTTTGTTGGTAACTGCCAATAGATAATCGACTTCGTCTGAGGAAATCGCTACCTTTGCCGGGTCGCCTTTATATTCGACGTCGGTTGTACCAACCAGTGAGTATTTATCGAGGTACGGAATCACAAACACAATACGTTGATCTTCGTTTTGAAGAATGAAAGCTTCATCACCGTTATGAATCCTTGGAACCACGATATGACTGCCTTTAATCAGGCGAATACCGTAAGGTGACTTGGTTTCGATTTGGTCTTTAATGAAGCTGGCTACCCATGGGCCAGCGGCATTTACCAAGGCTTTTGCTTTGATTGTGTATTGTTTGCTTTTGCCGCCTTCCAGAGGAGTGCCGTCCATGGCCGTTTCTTCCATAACGCAGTGCCAAAGGCCATCCTCGCGTTTGGCATCAATACAACGGGTTTGATTTCGAATGACGGCACCGTTTTCCTGGGCGGAAAGTAGGTTAGTTACCACCAGTCGAGCATCGTCTACCCAGCAATCGGCGTATTCAAAGCCTTTCTTAATCTTGTCATCCAGTGACGATTCACCACGGAACTTGACTTTATGAGAGCCTTGCAACTTCTCGCGTTTACCTAGGTGATCGTACAGGAATAAACCACTGCGGATCATCCAGGCAGGGCGCAAATGCGGTTGGTGCGGCAAGATAAAGCGCATTGGCTTTACTAAGTGCGGCGCAATTTCGAGCAGCACTTCACGTTCTTTTAGCGCTTCTTTTACCAGGCGAAACTCGTAGTGCTCCAGATAGCGTAATCCTCCATGAATCAGCTTGCTGCTGGCTGAAGACGTCGCGGAAGCGAAGTCTTTTTGCTCGCAAAGATAGACCGACAGCCCGCGTCCTGCGGCATCTGCTGCTATGCCTGCACCGTTAATACCACCGCCAACAATGACTAAATCAAAGGTTTGAGTATTCATAGAGTCGCACTTCTGGGTAGTTAGGCGACTGAATAAAAGGACTGTCAGACACCTTTGTGTGTTCGTATTTGTTGTTTCGAAAGCATAATAATCAATAAAAGGTTCGAAAGTAAACATTTCTATTCGAAAGCGAACATTTTTCGGTTGGAAGTGTGCTTAAGTGAACGAAATACTTTGCTGAATCTGAAAGGTATAAAGGAGTTGTTCTGTGTTCTTAGTCAATCAGCACAGGGTAACGCTGACTTGATGTTCATTTAAGAGTGCTTGGATGCCAGCCGGCGTTGCCTGATCGGTAAAGACTTGATGAACTTCGGTGATGTTGCCGAGGCGAATGGTAGCGTTACGACCGAATTTAGTATGGTCGGCAGCCAGTAGGACTTGTCGTGAGTTCTTGATAATGGCTTGGGATACGCGCACTTCTCGATAATCGTAATCCAGTAATGAGCCGTCTTCATCAATGCCACTGATGCCAAGAATGCCATAGTCGACTTTGAATTGGTTAACGAAATCTTCGGTGCCTTGACCAACAATACCGCCGTCTTTTCGGACCGTGCCGCCAGCAATTAAAACATCGAAATCTTCTTTTTCGCTCAGGATATTGGCTACGTTGAGGTTGTTAGTAATGACTTGCAGACCTGTGTGCTTGAGTAATGCCTTGGCTACTTCTTCGGTGGTGGTTCCGATATTGATAAATAAAGATGAGAAATTCGGAATCTGTTGAGCAATGGCTGTGGCAATACGCGCTTTTTGATCATGCTGCATGATTCGGCGTTGTGAATAGGTGGCGTTGGCAATGCTGGTGTTGGTGCCCGCACCGCCGTGATGGCGTGACAATTGTTGGTTGTCGGCCAGTTCATTAAGGTCACGGCGGATCGTTTGAGGGGTGACCTGACAACGGTTGGCAAGCTCTTCATTGCTGATGTAACCGTATTCTTGCACCAGCTTTAAGATAAGTTCATGTCGAGTTTGCTTTGCCATTCAGTAGACCCTTAAAAAGTTGTTCCAACCCGGAGGCGTGTTTAATATGCCTGCGGTTTACTCAATATATGAATCGATGCGCGTTTTTTTCGTTATTATGAAGTATTATGTTCGCAAACGAAAATAGTCCAAGTGATGGTGTTTTCCCATCCAGGTGAACAATAATAAAGTAACGACCGCATTTATAGAAAGTGAAAGGAACGCTCATGTCTCAGTATATTCTTGCCATTGACCAAGGCACGACCAGTTCGCGTGCCATCGTGTTTGATCATAAAGGACGTCCGTTGTGGAGTGATCAGCAAGAGTTTAATCAAATCTTCCCGCACGATGGTTGGGTTGAGCACAATGCAGAGGAAATCTGGCAAACGACCTTGAGCGTATGTCGTGGTGCATTAAAGAAGGGACGATTATCGGCGTCTGATATTTCAGCCATTGGTATCACCAATCAGCGTGAAACCACCGTGGTCTGGGATAAGCAAACCGGCGAGCCAATTTATAACGCAATTGTTTGGCAAGATCGCAGAACGGCGGACTTTTGTGAAACCATTCGACAGCAAGGCTTCGAAGAGAAGATTGTCGATAAAACCGGCTTGTTGATTGATCCTTATTTCTCGGCAACGAAAATTCGTTGGATTCTTGATCATGTGGACGGTGCAAAAGAGAAAGCTGAAGCGGGTGAGTTGTTGTTTGGCACCATCGACAGCTTCTTATTGTGGCGTTTGACCGAAGGTGAGTCTCATAAAACCGATGCCACCAATGCTTCTCGGACGATGTTATTTAATATCCACACCCAAGAGTGGGATAAGGAACTGCTGGAACTATTTGGTGTACCAGAGCAAATGTTGCCTGAAGTGATGGATTGCAGCGCGGATTTCGGTAAAACCTCCTCTCATTTGTTCGACGGTGAAATTCCTATTACCGGCATGGCGGGTGACCAGCAAGCGGCGTTATTTGGTCAAGCCTGCTTCAAACCGGGAATGGCGAAAAGTACCTATGGCACCGGCTGTTTCCTGGTGCTGAATACGGGGAATAAAGCGGTGAAATCGGAGAACCGATTATTGACCACAGTCGGTTATCGCCTAAACGGTGAAGTGACGTACGCCATTGAAGGCAGCATTTTCATCGCCGGTGCCGCTGTACAGTGGTTGCGTGATGGTCTGCGTTTGATCGAACATGCACGGGAAACCGAAGCCTTGGCAGAAAAAGCCAACGATGAATCCGGAGCTTACCTAGTACCGGCATTTACCGGTTTGGGTGCGCCCTATTGGGATCCAAACGCGCGTGGTGCCATCTTTGGGTTAACGCGTGATACTGGCATTGCTGAAATTGTTCAGGCGGGTTTGCAGTCGGTGTGCTATCAAACCAAAGACCTGATGAAAGCGATGGAAGCCGATGGTGCTGCTAAACCAACGACATTACGCGTTGATGGTGGCATGGTGAAAAACAACTGGTTGGTGCAATTTTTGGCAAATATCCTAGATGCACGTGTTGAGCGCCCAGAGATCACTGAGACCACCGCATTAGGTGTCGCTTATCTGGCGGGAATGCAGGTGGGTATTTTTGAATCCCTGGAAGAAATCAGTGACCTTTGGTTTTGTGAACGCTCTTTCGATGTTTCTATGGAAGAAGATCAGCGTGTTACCTTATACCGTGGTTGGCTGGATGCGGTAGAGCGGGTCAAGAGTAAACCTGCTTCATAAGAAATTCGTTAAACCTCAGTGTATTGCAGGCTAACGCGGAAAAACGCAAATTAGTCGAAGAGAAAACAGTTAAGTTCCATATCGAGTTAGACTGTTTTCTGATTATATTATGAACAATTGGTCTTATAAAAGCCTGAACCATAAAGACTGATTTTCCCTCTAATCTTCTGACAGTTAAATAACAGAAAATTGATAACCGATAAGGTTAGGGGGATATTATGAAAACCATTACTTCAACAATTTTTGCCATTGCTTTTGCTTCTTTCGCTACCATTTCAACGGCACAAGAAGTTCATCAAACTGGCTTCACTGCAGTAGATCAAGCAAACCCAGCGTGCAAATTTATGAAGAAAGCTGATCGTAAACGCGACTTGGATTGCCTTCAATAGTACAGACCTTAGTGTTCTGATTTAAAAACCACTGGCAATACACCAGTGGTTTTTTGTTTACAAATTCTTACATAATTAACAAAACTACTAATGTTTGTGTTGGTTAAAAAATATACAGTTTGCTCATCTTGAATTCAGTTCGGTGAGTAGTACTACATGATGCAGTTCTTTTTTAACTATTTGGGCAAAAGTACGGCTATTTTAGCTGTCGCTTTCTCGGCCAATAGCATGGCTAAAGAGCCTGTCTCTCTTAATCAAAATAAGATAGAAAGTAATGCGGTTTTATATTCTGCGGAATGGTGTGGTTACTGTAAAAAAGCGAAAGCATTTATGAATGAACACAATATTCGCTTTACTGAACTGGATTTAGACAAATCTGATGATTATATCGATCAATTTGAAGCCGATGGCGGTGAAGGGATTCCTTATTTGGTAGTTGGTGACCGTAAAGTGTCCGGGTTTAGTGAGAAAGATTATTCCAACGTATTTCATCTCTAGTGATCATGATGCCTTTCGTTAAGGTGTTTCAAGCGGAACAACCCACTAACTGATTTGGTGGATTGCTCTGCTTTTTTAGTTTTTGCGTTGAGTGAGGCACCTGTAAGACTATGGCACCTGTAAATTCATCGATAACTCACACAAAAAAGTAAAATCCTCTAAAAACAGTAAGTTGAGCATTGTTGGAGTTGGACCATACTTAGTTCTTGACCATAGAGTTAATAGAGCTAAGAGAGGTTGGCTGTGACGGTAAAAGTGCTTTCAATTGATGATACTCCGCCCAATCAAGCCTTAATCAATAAGGTGTTGTCTCCACATTTCGATCTGGATTTGGCCATGAATGCCGAGGAAGGCTGGCTCAAACTCAATGAATTCAGCCCGGACATCATTCTGCTGGACGTAAATATGCCGGGTCAGAACGGCTACGATTTTTGTCGAGTACTGCGTGAGGACACCGAAAAAGATAATGTCGGAGTGATTTTCTTATCGGCGCTGACCTCGCTTGATGAGCGTTTGGAAGGTTACGCCGCTGGCGGTGATGATTATGTGTGTAAGCCTTTTGACCCTACGGAGTTGAAAGCCAAAATTGATGCAAACTCCGTGGTTCGACAAAAGTTGGTCGCCGCAAAGAATTTTGCAGCGCAAGCTCAGAGTGCGGCCTTTACGGCAATGACCAGTAGCAGTGAAATGGGGCGAGTATTGGATTTTCTGGTGCATTCGCTTCAAACCTCTGACTACCATGAAGTGGCCAATCACTTACTGAGTATGTTGAAGTCCTTTGACCTATCGGGGGCGATAGCTTTTCGCAGTGAAGAGATGGGGAATCAGTACTATTCGCCCAGTGGCGTGATCAGTCCGCTTGAGCGCGAGCTGTTTGAACAGGGCAACGGTGCGGCACGCATCGTCGCTCATAAACACCTCTATATGTTTAACTCGCCGCGTACCTCGATTCTCATTAAGAATATGCCCGCGAATGAAACCGTTTTGGGGCGTCTTCGGGATCACTTAGCGATCGCTGTTACGGTCGTAGAAGAAAAGGTAAAAAGTCTCGACGTTGTTCATCAGGCAGAGAAGCATAAACGCGCCTTACTAACTTCAGGCATTGGTTTGATTGATAGCTCGATCACACGAATGGACTCAGGCTTTAGCTCCTTTGTGGATACCCTGAAAAGCAGCGTAGACAGTGTCATGAACGAGTTGGAAGAACACATGATGTTCTTAGGTCTATCTCAAGAACAAGAGGCGTCTTTGATTCAGAAAGTCAAAGAGCAGCACTCAAGACTCGATGATTTATATGAGCAAACCGACGACTTTGAGCGAGAGTTAATAGAGGCATCGGCCACGCTTCGTAAAGTCTTGGATTAAAGGCTGTTCGTTCATGCTGTTCGATTCCAATCCTAAGTCCAGTTTGATCCAGAGCTTACTGAATACGGTCACTGATCCCTGCATGGTGATTAATCAGGAAGGGAACATTGTTATTGCCAATCCTGCGGTGGAGCACGTATTTGGCTGGTCACCGAGTGCGTTGGAAGGGCAATCGGTGAATTGTTTGATGCCTCCAGATATTGCGGCTCAACATGATGGCTACATCGCTCGCTTTTTAGAGACGCGAGAGGCTGAGGTCATCGGTCGGGGGCGTGAAACTCAGGGAATGCATAAGAGTGGTCGTGTCTTTCCGATCCATCTTTCCATTGATCATTGTATTGTTGCGGGGGAGCACTTCTTCACAGGCTTGGTGAAGGATTTGTCGGCTCAGTATCTGGTACAGGACAGGATGTCCCGCCACGAGCAACTATTGGACGGCGTACTGAACTCACCGGAAGAGCTGATTATGGTATTTGATCCGTCCGGACGAATTCTGATGGCTAACCAGTCCGCTGAAGCCTTATTGGGAGGAGTCTCGTCGGGGGCGATTGTTGGACGACACTGGTCGGACTTATTCCAAGAAGAAAGCGCCTTCCAGCATGGGCAACTAATTTCCGAAGTATATGCTCATGGTCAGGCTGAGCGTTTTACGCATTCGTTTGCGGGACGAGAGTTTGATACTCAGTTTTCGCCGGTAAAAAATGCTCAGGGAAAGGTGGAATTTGTCACTTCGTTTTCTTTGGATATCACTGAACTCAAACGTTCAAAAGCTCGCTTACTGAAAGAAAGTAAACGGGCCGAATTGGCTAATCGCGCGAAGACCGAATTTCTGGCAAACATGAGTCATGAATTACGGACGCCGTTAAACTCGGTGTTGGGTTTTACCTATTTATTGAAAGAAGACAGTGCGCTGACTTCGGATCAGTTGGATTCTGTACACTATATTCACGAAGCCGGGCATTATCTGAAACGTTTGATAGAAGATATTCTCGATTTGGCTCGGATTGAGTCAGGCCATTTGTCTCAAAGCCCAGTCATTACGGATGTGGTGTCAGTGTTAGAGGAGGCCATTCACTTATCTTCCATTGAATTATCCTCAAAGCAACTGTCTTTAAGTAAGCGTTATCCTGATGTATCTGTATCAGTGATGGCCGATAGGACTCGCTTGAAACAGGTCTTTCTGAATTTCCTGGATAACGCCGTGAAGTACAATGTAATTCAGGGATGCATTCAAGTGTCTGTACAAGTGTTGGAGCCGAATCAGGTGCGTATTCGCATTAAAGACACAGGGGTAGGAATCCCGGAAGATAAACAAGGCTATTTGTTCAAGCCTTTTAATCGATTGGGCTATGAAGCGTCAGGCGTGCCAGGCACTGGCATCGGGTTGGTGTTATCTCGACGACTGATTGAAGCCATGGGCGGGCGGATAGCGTTTCGCAGTCAAGAGCAGGAAGGCAGTCAGTTCGATGTGATCTTGCCTATAGTGGAAGCGGATACGGATAACGTGCCACAAGATTATCAAGAATTACAGGCTGGATATGGTGGCACCAAGCCATTGCATGTTTTGTATGTGGAGGATAACAACAGCAATGTGGTTCTGATGCAGCAGTTTGTCAGTAAACGACCTCATTGGATTATCAGCATTGCGAGCAATGGCTTTGAGGCCATGCAGTTGGCGCAACAGTGTTTGCCTGACGTAATCCTACTTGATATGAGTTTACCGGACATGAGTGGCCTTGAATTGGCGATCATGCTGAATTCAAATGATCTGGTATGTCATATTCCGATCATTGCGGTGACGGCTGATGGGCGTTATGAAACTCGTGAGGCGTGTGAATATGCGGGTATTTATATGATTCATACTAAGCCGATTGATTTTGTTGCCTTGGAACGGATACTCCGGGAATTAAGTTGAAGGCATTTTACAAAATAAGACGGGGGTAAAGACCGCATAGCATGGCTTACGCGGTCTTCGGTGAAATTTTCTATTTCAAGCTGCTGTAATAGGCGGCCAGGTTTTTAATGTCGTCATCGCTCAATGGCATGGCCATGCTTTTCATAATTGCAGCTTGAGGACTGGTGCGCTGTCCTGCCTTGTAGGCTTTCAATGCGGCTTCTAGGTAAGCGGCATTCTGGCCTGCTAAATGAGGGTACGTCGGAATGGCTGCATGTCCGTCCGCTCCGTGGCAAGATGCACATACAGCGGCTTTTGCCTTACCGGCATTAATGTCAGCTGCTTGCGCTGTGATGCTTGCAGTGGTCATTACCAAGGCTGCTACCAGTGTTTTTATTTCCATGAAAAATCTCCTAATCATTGCGTGTTGTTTTGTTATACGCAGTCCAAAGAGTAGCCGATCTCCGAAGGTAGGCATAGCGTCTTTTTTATCGAGGTTCCCTAGGGAACCTCTGAACAAGTCCGCTCTAGCTCAGCGGGCGCTAGAAAAGTGTTAGAACAAGGCGAGCTTCGTAGAGATTCCCTGGTCTTTTCCCTAGTTTGGTCTACTCTGTTTGTTGGCTGCTGAGTAAGTTCGATCGTTACTGAATAATCAGTGGTTCTTTAGTCACAAACGATGTGAATAACCGGCTGTTAAATGACACATTTTACTTATGCACAGTAATTGTGGATAACTTTGTGTGTAAGTTCTGTGGAAATCTCTCAAACGCCCGTTTTAAGCCGAGTCCCGTAAATAGATGCTAAAATAGTCTATTTTAAAATACATAATAAAATCAAAGGCTTATATGCTTTCCTTTGGAAGGTTATAAAAGCATCAATTATTATTGATAAAGATATTGTCAAGTACTTGACTTGTTAATAGTGCCTAAAATTTCACGATTTCAAGGTGATTTTTATCGGAAATTTATCTGAGTTTTGAGTCCGGATTAGACACTTCATTCAGAGCTGTTTTGATTTTCTACCGTGAGCCACTTAGTTAATACGCCGATCAGTTCATTGTGTTTAAAAGGTTTGCTGACAAAATCGTCCATTCCAGCAGCCTGGCATTTATATTTTGCATCGTCCAACGCGTTGGCGGTAAGGGCGCAAATCGGGGTATGACGGTCGGAATCTGCTTCAGAGATGCGTATTTTTCGTGTGCTTTGATAGCCGTCCATCACGGGCATTAAACAATCCATGAATACCAGATCGTACTGATTGGCGATGACCATCTCCAGCGCTTCTTGACCATTTTCCGCCAAATCCACAGTAAGGCCCAGTTTGTTCAGTAATTCCTGGCCGAGCATTTGATTGATTAGCGTGTCTTCCACCAACAGCACACGACCAGAAAACGAGTGCGATGGTTCAGAGTGTTGATCGTCTGGTTTTTGTTGATGAGGGCTTTGATGTGTCACCAGATTTACCAATTCATCCAATAAATGATCGGCATCCAGAGGTTTCATTAAATATCTGAGATTCGGATCTTCTCTGAGATTGAGGTGTTCGACGTCGGCGGACGATACCAACACGATCGGGAAAGCGTGATCTTCGGCGCGAATCCGCTGAATAATGTCTGCGCCACTGACTTCAGGCATCATGTAATCCAAAATCAGTAGATCAAAATCCTGATGCTGAATCTCGTTAAAGAGACGAGAGGATTCGTTACATGTAACAGGGCGCATTTGCCAATGGAGAAGGTGTTCTTCGAAGATGGTTAGGTTGATCTCGTTGTCATCAATAACTAAAACATCAAGATCTTTCAACTGGGCCATTCCTGCGAGAGTCGTTTTATTGCGCTGGCTGTGATCAAGCAAGGCGGCTGGAGCATCCGGTAATTCCAGTTCAAACCAAAAACGGCTGCCGTGGCCTTCTTTAGAATCGGCGTGCAGTTGCCCACCCATAAGTTCGATGAGTTTTCTGGAGATGGATAGCCCTAAGCCAGTACCTCCATACTTACGAGTGGTAGAAGCATCCACTTGTGTGAATTCCTGAAATAAACCTTTTAATTTAGCCTTGGGAATCCCTATGCCTGTGTCATGAACTGAGACTTCAACCCTGTGATTATTCTGGGCACTTGCGGTAACGCTAACTTCCATCAGAATGTGTCCTTGAGTCGTAAACTTGATGGCATTGCTTACAAGATTGGTGATGACTTGTTTGATGCGGGTGATGTCGCCTCGGAAATATCGCGCTCCAGAAACAGGGAGTTTCAAAATGAGTTCCAGCCCTTTATTGTCAGCAAGACTGTTAAAGAGTTTGGCGATTTGAGTGATTTCTTTAAATAGATCGAACTCAATTGCTTCTATGGTGAGTTTGCCCGCTTCGATTTTAGAAAAATCTAGAATGTCATTAAGCACGGTAAGCAACATTTCTCCGGAGGACTGAATGGCACCGAGATACTCTTGTTGCTTATGGTCAAGCTTGGTGAGTTTGAGCAGTTGACTCATGCCCAGTACGCCATTCATAGGTGTACGAATTTCGTGGCTCATGTTGGCCAGGAACTGACTTTTCGCAATGTTGGCTGCTTTGGCTTGTTCGGCTAACTGGTTAGCACGCTGAGTTTCTTCTTCGAGTCGTTCCAGTGTGAGTCGGCTTTCGGTGATGTCTTTGGCAACGCCCAAGAAGCCGGTGATGTCATCGTCCGAATTTCGGATGGCGGTAATGCTAAGACTCACCGTTAAGCGTTCGCCGTTTTTACGGACATAGGTCCATTCGCGTTCTTCATATTTGCCTCGGCGGGCCAAAGCGACGAACGTTTCAAAGCCTTCAATGGGCACCCCTAATTCTTCTGACAGTTCCTTTCCTCGTTGGATGACTTCTTCTTCCTCGTGCAGAATGGCCGGCGTCTGAACGCCGATGAACTCGTCGGCCTGGTAGCCAAGCATTTTTTCTGCACCGGAATTAAACACGGTGACAATGCCCTCTGGGTTGGTGGCAATCATGGCAACTAACGTCGAGGCATCGAGGATACTCTTGGTTACAGCCACGGCATCTTGAAGTTGCTTCTCATATTTTCGTTGCTGGGTTACATCACGGAGAATGGCGGTGAAGATCACTTGGTCGTCGAGTTGCACCTTTGAAATCGAGACCTCAATAGGGAACTGCGAGCCGTCTTTCTTGAGTGCGTTGACTTGGCGATTGGTCATCTGCAACTGGGGTAAGGCATTTTCAGAAAAACGTTTCATGTACTGCCAGTGTTGTTTTCTATTTTCACGAGGCAATAGTTTATCGAGCTGAAAATGAATCAATTCGGTTTGTTCATAACCGAATAGCACCTCGGTGGCGGGGTTTGCGAAGAGAATCTTATTGTGACTGTCGACACCAATGACGCAGTCCGGGGCAGAGTTGAAGATGCCTTTAAAGAGTTTTTCACTTTTTTGCAGTGCCTGTTCAATGTGTTTCCGTTCAGTGATGTCGCTTTCAATGGCCATGAATTGATCGACCAGACCGTGTTCGTTAAACAACGGTTGGATGTTGAGATGCACCCAATACTTTTCGCCGTTCTTCTTGTAATTGATCAGATCTGCTTCCACTCCTTGTTGGGCTTGGATCATAGCGCGTATGCGATTAACCGTATCTTGGCAGGTGTCTTCGCCCTGCAGTACCTCACCAGGCTTTTTTCCTTGCATGTCGGCCAGGGAATAACCGGAGATGTATTCAAAGCCGTCGTTCAACCATTGAACACGGCCGTTTCTGTCGGTGATGATGATACCGTTAGTAGTTCGACTGGCGATCAAGGCCAAGGTGCGTGATTTTTCATGTTCTGCTTGTGCTTCCAGTTCTGCTTGGCGAGCACGATCTGTTTCTGCCCTGGCATTCAGCCATTCGGCTTTGAGCCGGATCATGATTTGGTTAAAGCCTCGAACCACCAGACTCAATTCGTCTTTGGTGTGAATCTCTATAGGGTGTTCGAGATTGCCTTTAAGTAGCAGGGATGTGGCTTGATCGAGATAAAGAACGGTTTTGATGACCGACTGATAAAAACCGTAAATCAGCGCGATGGCAATGGTTAAGGCGACTAGGGTGGTTATGGTGAAGAGTACGAACTTGAGATGTGTCGCTTCAATACGTTCACTTAACGTGTGTTGCAGTTGACGATTGGTGGTGTCCCATAGCAAGAACGACTTATCTATGGTTTGTGTCAGTTGTTCATCAATCTCGATGATTTGTGCGCTGCGAGCCTTGTGTGAGGTTCGTAACAGCGGGATTAACTCTTGGATTAATTGTTCAATTTCTTTGACTTTGGGTGCAATGGTTTGTTCGGTTTGCTCAGAATCTGAGTGCTCAAAGGCGGTATAAAGTTCCCTGACCAGTTTTAGCTGATTGTCCTTGAGTAAGATGATGGCTTCTTGTTGCTTTTGATAGGCGTAGGACGGGGCCGAACTGTTCTTTTTAAGATATTCCATCTCAAGGTGAAAGGCGCGCTCGATCTCAATCAGCGTGGTTTGGATGTCTCGTAAGGTAATCAAGACCGTTGTCATCAGGTAATAACTGCCGAGATGAGGATCGAGTATCAGGTTGGAGTTATCACCGATTTTACGGACGAGCTTTCCGAGCTCTCGATGAAATTCAAAAGTGTAGGTGCGTTGCCAGTCGGATGGTTTGAGCGCGTCGATTAGGTTTTGTTTGTAGAGCATCCACAACTTCTCAATGTCGATAAAGAGGTGGTTTACTGCCAGTGTTTCGCCATGGCGATCATTGATTTGTTGTAATTGATAGAAGCGATCAGACGCTGTTTTGAGCAGGATCTGAGGGTTGGTTTCATGATCTACATTGGTCGCTTTGTGGCTATGCATTGTTTGATATGGGTGAAACTCTAAGTGATAGAGAATATGCTGGAAGCTTGAGATGGCGTTCAGATATTCACTGCCGTGAAGTTCCCGTTCGGTGAAGGCGATGCGTTGTTTATATTCAGTATAAAGCAGCGTGCAGCACACAATCAGTGGGATGCAGAAGACGATGATCAGGGCCGCAAACTTTTGAATATAGGGCAGGTTGCCCATAAAACGTGTCAGTTGTTTGCCGAGGCTCGACATCATAGAAGCTAAGCTCTTGCTCTAGGGTTGGTGTTAAGGAATGAAGGTATTCCTTAACCATAGCCCCGATTAAGTAGAGATCCAGTGCAAGAGCGTGCGATAAAGCCTCTGAATGAGGCTTATTTTTTCGTAAGTAACTTGTAGAGAACCGGAACCAGAATCAAGGTCAGCAAGGTTGAAACTGCTAAGCCACCGATGATGGTCCAGCCTAATGGAGCCCAAAGTACGCCCCCTTGTATGGTCAGTGGAAGTAAGCCGCCGACGGTGGTGAGTGTGGTGAGTACAATCGGCATTAGTCGCGTAGATGCTGACTCGGAAATGGCTCGTTGAATGCTGGCGCCTTCGGCGCGTAGTTGGTTGGCATAATCGACCAGAATAATGGAGTTGTTGACCACGATCCCCATTAGGCTGTTCAAGCCGACAAAGGCCACGATCGAAAACGAATAGCCACTGATATACAAACCAAGAATGGCTCCGGTTAGCGCAAATGGAATGGCGATAAAGATGATGGCGGGTTGTAAGAAGGAACGGAACTGCAGTACCAATACCGCGAAGATTCCAAGTAGCGACAACACCAAGGCTTTCGCCAAACCCGCAAAGTTCTTATTACGGTTTTCTTCTTCCCCGCCGGCATTCCAGGTCACGTCTTGTGGCCAATTCAGTTGGTTCAGTTGCTCAATTACTTCTTGAGTCACTGCGGCGACGTTGTAGCCTTCAGACACGTCGGCGGTCACGTAAATCATGCGTTGTAAATTGTAGTGCTGCAGCTTGGCCTGATTGGATTCCAGCAAGATGTCCGCGACCTGGCGAAGTGGTATTTGTGCGCCGGTGGCACTGGTCAGCATGATGCGGTCAAACTCTTTGCTGTTGGGCTGATTGTAATGGTTGCTCTTTAGAACGATGTTGTAGTCTTCACCTAAGTTGTCTCGATAGATACCGATGTTGGCACCGTTCAGCGCGGTTCTGACCGCCTGATCCATCTGATAGGCATTGATGCCTAAGAGGGCGGCTTTGTCCGACTTGATCTGAATCTTAGTGGTCACCATCTCATCGGCGGCGGCGTTCTCAAGGTTGATGATGCCTTCGATTCCGCGCATGATTTGTTCAACCTGAGCGGCCATCTGACGAATACTTTGGTGTTTATCACTGATCACGCGAATGGCAATGGGCGCTTCGTACGGAGGGCCGGTCTGGAATTGCTCAACCTTGATGTCCGCTTCCGGCCAGTTGGCCAATAATGCCCTCAGTTCTTCGGTAGCTTTAGAGGCTTCCTGAATACTGTCGGTGTCTAGCTCCACCATTAACTGAGCATAGTTAGGCAGCCCTTGTTTCGGAATCTTGTTGTAATACACGCGTGGATTGCCGTTACCCACATTGGTGGCTACGTGCGTTACGTTGGGGTGCTTGTTAATGACGTGTTCGACTTTACGAGTGATGCTGTCAGAACGTTGAATGCTGGCATTCACCGGCATCTTAATATCCACCAATACTTGCGGTTTGTCCGCTTTCGGGAACATCGACACACCCACGGATTTCATCATGTTCAGTGAGCCGGCAAATAAGCCGATACAAATGAGCAGCACCAGCCATGGGAATCGTAAGCTAAACCGTAGGATTGGTTCATAGATGACACGATTGAGCCATTCAAAGCCTCGATTGCTGGTGGATGCAATCGGCCCGTTTTTATGGCTGAGCAGATATTTAGCCATGAGTGGAATAATGGTTAATGCCAACAACAGTGAACACATCAGCGTGATCACCACGGTTACCGGCATTGAGCGCATAAAGGTACCAGAACCGCTTTGAAGCAGCAGTAAAGGCAGGAACGCAAGAATGGTAGTGACGGTACCGCTGGTGATGGCCCAACCTACTTGCGACGCACCTTTGAGCGTTGCATCTATTCGGCTATAGCCTTCTTTCAGGAAGCGCTGGATGTTTTCTACCACTACAATGGCGTTGTCGACTAATAAGCCCAAGGCTACGATCAGACCAACAATGGTCATTTGCTGAATACCGAAACCGGCGGTATCCACCCAACCAATGGCGATTACTATGGACAGGGGGATCGATACCATAGCCACCACCGCGGGGCGAATACCCAGGAACAGGAAGAGGACGATGCCGACGACGCCGATCCCTTGGAGCAGACTAGTGAAGAAACTGTTGGTCTGGCGATCAACACTTTCGCTCTGATCAAACACCCAAGAGAGTTGAATATCGTCGGGAAGGGTGGTCTCAAACGCTGAAACCTGTTGCCGGATTTGGTCCATCACCTCGAAGATTTGAGAACCTTCGCGTTGTACGGCCGAGATAAAGACGCTGCGTTGCCCGTCGTAGCGAGCTATGTGACGTGGTGTTGCATCCGCCAGTCGCACCGTGGCGACGTCTTCCAAGTGGAGAACTTGATAGTCGCGAGAGTAAATGGGGGTGCGGCCGATGTCTTCAAGGTTGCGATAGAGTCCGCTGGTACGTACGGTTAAGCGGTCTGTTCCAGAGTAAATGAAACCCGCCGGAATATTCCGACTGTTGCCCGAGAGTACGTCCAGAACGTGATTGGCAGAAATGCCCAGAGTCGCTAACTTTCTAAGATCCAATGCAATCTCAACCTGTTGTTCCGGGTATGCCCAGGTCTCGCTTTCTTTGACATTGCGGATTTTCTCTAAGCTGTCTTCGAGCTTCTCGGCGTATTGCTTGAGCTGCAAATAAGGTGCGCTTTCCGAGGTCAGCGCCAGCTGCACAATGTTTACATCGGTGGGTGAAATGCGTTTGATTTCGAGCTTCTGAATATCATCCGGCAACTGGTCGCGAATTTGATTGACGGCGCGAATTACTTCTTCGTATTTATCGTCGGGGTCGGTGCCGTAGACAAATTGGATACGTGTAGTGGATACGCTGTCACGGATGGTTGACTTAACGTCGTCGATATCGTCGAGTTCATTCAGGGCTTCTTCAATCTTATCGACGATCTGGCTTTCCATGTCGAACGGATTGGTGCCCGAATAAATGACCGTGATCAGGCTCGATGGAAAGTTGAACTGCGGGTCTTCGGAACGGGGCATGGAATTGTACGAGACAATACCCAATAAGGTCAGAATCAGGGTCGCAACCCAAACAAACTGATGGTTGTTGATGGCTAAAGCAGGCAAACGCATAACGAGACCTCAAAAAATTCAGCACTGATGTAGAACATGATTCGTTGGGAACTTGATCCGTGATTCCCTTAGTAAGATAGAAAAAAAGGGCCTCACAAGGCGAGGCCCGAAAGTCGGCATCCGCATGAAATGCCGTTGGCTCTAAAGCGCTATATTCTTTCTCTTGTCTATCTCTCTATTGTCTATAACTCTGATGAAACCTGAGACACTTCTCTTCGTTCAATTAATTGAGATGATAGGTTGTAGGGGGAACCGATAACGATCGGCCAGTCGGTATTGAGGCCATTGGAAATCAGTACCGCATCGGTCGACAACGAGTGAACACGTACGGTAGTTACTTCGATGTTTCGGCTGACCGGATTCATCTGGGCAACCGTGCCTTGCTTGCCATTGGCGGTGAGTAACGAAGATGTCGGTACACGGTAAAGAATCGGTTGTTGTTCGGGCTGCACATTAATGTGGGCATACAAACCGGACAGCAGACGGAAAGGTTCTTCGCTGATGCTGACTTCCACTTCGAACAAACCGGTGTTTGGATTGGCCTGAGCAGCAATTTCGGTGACTTGCCCTTTGAGCAGTTGTCCTGGGTAAGCGTCTAGCTCAATGGTCGTGGTATCGCCGAGATTCACGTACACCGCTTCACGATCAATCAAACCGGCTTTCACAACCCAGCCTTTGCTGTTGGGAGAGAAGGTAATGATCGGTTGACCTGCAGAGACAAGCTCATCTTTTTCGATGTGCTTGGTGATGACTACTCCGTTGGCTGGCGCTTTAATTTGAGAGTGCTTGAGATTGAATTCTGCGATATTCAACGCTGCTTGCGCCTTGTCTTTTCGGATTAAGGCATTATCGAGCTTTTCTTTTGGGGCTAAACGCTGAGCGACCAAGGTTTCAAGGCGTTTTACATCCAGCGTTGCTTGTTTGAAATCGGCCTGAGCTTGGCGTTGCTGTGCCTGAATTTCTGATAAATCGAGTTGCGCTAAGAGCTGGCCTTTAGTGACTTTCTGGCCGTCTTCTACCGAGATGTGTTGAATAATCCCGGAAGTTTTAAAGGAAAGGCGGGACTGCGCTTTGTTGGCGACCAGTCCAGAGGAGTAAAAAGAAACTGCATCTTTTACCGTTTCAACTGCTACCGTATTTACAGGTGGGTTTGCATGGCTCATCACCGGGATGAGTGCGGTAGTAAGCACTGTCAATGCGAAGGACAAGAACTTAATTGGACGTGTCATTGTGCTTTCTCCTCGTTGGTCGTTCGTAAGGCTCAAAAAATCAGCGTACTCGTCTGTACATTTACAATGTAAAGATAGTAATATGTTGACGCTGACAACATGCTAAACCTCGAAAGTAGGCAGTGTCAACATAAAATGTGTGCATTGACAACATAAGTCTAATAATAATGTCTAGAGACCTCTTAATGATGAGAGGTTCCCATCACGGTCGGGCTGTGAAACATTCTGTTTGGCCGAACCATATAGTGACGACTATGTGGTATGATGTGCGCGGCAAAATTTGGAGTCATCATGGAAAAAACCAACAACTATCACCACGGCAACCTTCGTCAAACGCTGATCGAAATAGCCTGTGCTGATATACGAGAAAAAGGCGTCGATGGATTAAGTCTGCGTGCGATTGCTAAAAA
This sequence comes from Litoribrevibacter euphylliae, assembly GCF_042646085.1. Lineage (NCBI taxonomy): Bacteria > Pseudomonadati > Pseudomonadota > Gammaproteobacteria > Oceanospirillales > Oceanospirillaceae > Litoribrevibacter > Litoribrevibacter euphylliae. Next base: position 642,452 of record NZ_JBHRSZ010000007.1, read on the forward strand.
AGCAGGTGTCTCTGCTAATGCGCCCTATCGTCATTTTGCAGATAAGCGGGCTTTGCTGATTGCCATCGCAATTGTTGGTTTTGAAGAGCTGAAAGTCCGACTGCAGGAAGTAGAGCAAGCGTCGCTCAATATTCTTGAAGAGTTCAGTTTAAAAGGCATGGCGTATGTAAAGTTTGCTGGTGATTGCCCGGAAAAGTATAAGTTGATGTTCGGGCCTGCCATTACGGATCGTATGGAAGATGAATCTCTGGCCGAAGCGGCGGGAGAGTCGTACGAGATGTTGTTAACCAGTATTCAACGCGGTATCGACGCAGGCGTGTTCAAAAATCAGCCAGTTCAAACCTTGGCCGACCCGATTTGGTCGATGATGCATGGTATATCCAGTTTGTTGATTGATGGCTTTTTTGAAGAAGATTTCCAGTCCTTCCGGGGGGATAAAGCCTCTTGCCCGATCAAACACATGAGTTCGTTTGATGACATCATGAAAAATAACCTGAATTTGGCACTTCACGGCATTATGGCTTAGCGTCTGATCATTTATTCAGAGATTCCCTAGTGAGTGTTGATTGAATGGATAAAGAATTTTAAAGGTAAGTTATGAAAACTCGAATTACTGAGTTGTTGGGCATTAAACACCCGATAGTATTGCCAGGCATGAGCTGGATTTCAGTACCAGAACTGGTTGCAGCTGTATCTAATGCTGGTGGCTTGGGCATATTAGCGTCAGGCCCGTTAAGTCGTCAGGAAACACGCGATGCCATTCGTAAGATTCGAGAGCTTACTGATAAACCCTTTGGTATCGGTGTCACTCTGATGATGCCTGGAGCTGAAGAAAACGCCAAAGTGGCTTTGGAAGAAGAAGTGCCTGTGATCAACTTTTCACTGGGCAAAGGCGATTGGTTGGTGGAAGGTGCCCGAAAATACGGTGGCAAGGTGATCGCGACCGTAGTGACTGAGAAGCACGCCTTGGCGGCTCAGAAGTCGGGCGCGGATGCCTTAATGGTGACGGGGCATGAAGCGGCCGCGCACGGAGGTTCGACAACCTCATTATGTTTGGTCCCGGCCATTGCCGATTTGGTGGATATTCCGGTGATTGCGGTGGGTGGTTTTGCCGATGGTCGAGGCTTGTTGGCGGCCTTAGCATTAGGTGCAGAAGGTGTGGCTATGGGCTCGCGGTTTGCGACCAGTTTAGAAAGTCCGTTGCATTCCCACGTGAAAGATACGGTAGTGCAGAAGCGGGTTGAAGAGACTATTTATTCGAAGAACTTTGATGGCCTGTACGCGCGAGTGATGAAAACGCCGATGGCGGAAAAGGCCACCAAGCGCCCAATGAATTTCATTATGGCGGCGTTAAAGTCGTTCAAAGCTGCCAAAATGGTGGACATGCCGTTGTGGAAGCTGATGTTAGGGATGTTAGCTCAGTTCGATAAGATTCGTATGTTGTCGTTGTTTGGTGCTGCGACTGAGAAGCTGGAAGCTGCGACGATTCATGGTGATTTGGATAAGGGCGTACAGTTTATTGGTCAGTCGCAAGGTGTGATCAACGATATTGAATCGGTGCAGGTGTTGATGGATCGCATCATGAATGATGCGAAAGCGTTGTCAATTGAACTGACCAAAACCATGGTTGATTAATCGTGCTTAGTTAGAAATAAATGAGTTAGAAATTAAGTCAGTCGAAGATCAAGTTCGTCAAATTAAAAAAGCCCCGTTTTATGTTGAGATAAAACGGGGCTTTTTATATGTGCTATTTTAGTACGATTACTATAAGCCTTTAGGATTGGTTTACCGCAATCCCCACCTCTAAACCTTCAAACCAATCAAGAAACTCTTTAACTTGTTCTTCTTTAAAGATGCGGCCGTGTTGCGGACACATGTACTGAATGTCGAGGCGACGCACGCGACTGATCCAGTTTTGTTTGGCGGCGTTTGACGGCATCCAGCGTTGATGGAAGTAGCGCATTTTTTCAGTGTGTTGCTCAAAGTCTTCCACAAACAGAGGGAAATCCCCATCTTCTAATGCCGCTCCAATATCACCGCTGAATAGGATCTTAGCCACCGGATCGTACACATGGAAATTACCTGAAGAATGCAGATAATGCGCCGGAATCAGTTGCAGTTCCAGCGAGCCGAGTTTTAGTGTGCCGCCTTCGTCTTTAATCGGTACATATTCAATGCTCTCCATCCCGAAGTGACGAATGAAGCCTTCCCACAACCATGGGCTGTAAAGCTTGGCGTGAGGTAAGACCTGATCCCAAAGGCCTAAGGAAGAAATGATGTCCGGGTCTTGGTGAGAGGCAAATAAGGCGGTGACTTGTTCCGGCTTAACGTGCTTCAGAATGTTGGCAAACATCGAGGAGAATAACTCAATCCCGCCAGGGTCGAGCACCAAAGCCTGACCGTCGGAGATGATCATGTATTGGTTGGTGTCGATGATCTTTTCTGGCTTGTTGGGATCCCTTCCGAACAGAATCCATTCATGATTTCCTTGATAGATTTTCCGGCTTTTCATAAGTTATCTCTGGTTAGAATGCGTCTTGATTCGGTGGCTCGTTCTTTAATTTTATTGGTCAGGCGCTGAATATTGTCGGCCATTTCCCGTAGGTTCTGTTCAAATTCACCGGTACGGTTGGACTCTAAGCGTGAGGTCACAACGATCACACTGGCCGCGCGCATCAGTGTTTGAATTTCTTCGAGTTGTGCATCCAGTTTATTTAATTCCCGCTTTAAGCTGTCAGAAATACGCTGCATCTGTTGAGTGGCTTTATGAACAACGTGTTTGAGGGTTTGTTTGTGTTCGTCTTCAAATAAGTCGTCACGGGCGTTATTCAGCCGATCAATCAGGAGTTTGGCTTTCCACTCTTTGACTGAGTCGTTGGCTACTTGCATGGAAATGTCATTGATGGTGTGCACCAGTTGAATGGTATTTTCTGCCAACTCGGCAAAATAGCTGGTGATTACAGTGAGTCCAGCGGCTTGGCTACCGGCGCGGAATACCACAAAACGGGCATTTTTGGCGGCCAGTGAGAGCTCGCGCGCAGTAGACTCGGCTTTGTCTAACTCGGCGGCGACCGAGGCTGTTTTTATTGAAAGACTGGCACTGTTCGTCATCTTGCGTCTCTGTCCTTAGGATGCGAAACCTGACGATTCATACTACTCGTCAAATCATCAGGTGACGGGAATTAGATGATTCGCCACCGTGGGGGGAGTGACCCCGAGTTGTTCAGTGTAGAACATATATCGGCCACAACGGTGCAGAACTTTACGATCTCTTGGGTAGGAATAATTGCACAGCCTAATGGCTGTGCAAGGGTGAGAGCCTGCGTGCTTGCTATGACCGTACCTTGAATAAGGGGCTATTAAACGGCATAACGGGCAACAGGCTAAGGCGTGTTATTTGACTTCCAGTTTGATGCCGACCGCGTTGGAGGACGACTGAGTTGTTTGCTCCAATGCAGAGGCTTTAATGAAAATACGTTTTTCGCTAAGCCCGGCATCCACCAACAAACGGCGTGCTTTAACGGCCCGTTCCTGGGCTAGTGCTGCCAGTTGATTTGATGCTAAGGCTTGTTGCTCAATGACGCTCTGTTCCAATGCCTGGGTTTTGATTGGATCTTGAGGTAGGGCTTGACCACTGTGTTTGGCCAGTAAAGCCTGATACCTAGGGTTTTGGTAATCCACGGTAATGCCTTGTTGATCCACAAAACGACGCCAAGCCAGAGCCTTAAAGGTGGTGCTGTCTGCGCCATCGGTTTGGCCCATCACGCTTAACTTCAGTGACTCACGTTTTTTCAATGCAGTGACTAACTCGGTGATTTTGTTCTGAGAGTCCGGGGCTAGTTCTGAGGTGCCTGCAAGGAACTCCAGGTTACTCAAGTCGGCATCACTGCCTGCCAAATTGGCAATCAACTGGAACGGTGAGGTAATGGCTTTGGTGATGATATTGAGTAGGGCATTGATCACCACTTGTCCGTATTTGAAATCAGGATCTTTGAGATTCCCCTTGATCGGCAGATTGATGTCAATTTCACCGCTGTTGGTTTGAAGTAAGCTGATTGCCAGTGGTAGCGGCAACCCTAACCCAGCATCGCTTTCCACATAATTGCCCAGTTCCAGTTGATCGATGAAGAGCTTATTGTCCGCTACGAGTTCACTCTGATTGAGCTTATAAACCAGATCGGTGGACAGCTTCCCTTGTGTCAGCGGGTAATTCATAAAGTGGCTGCTGTAGGGGGAGAAGGTCGATAGCGCAATGTCACTCATACTGACTTCCACATTAGTGTACGCCTGCTCAGAGAGAGGGTTGATCTTTCCGGTCACACGAAACGGTGCATAGCCGTTGACCTCGCCGGCAAGACGAATATCGGCTTTGCTTAATTGCTTGCTGGAGAGCTGATCAATGACGCCATTAAGCTTTTCAATATTGAAGTAGACCGGTTCTTTGATGCCTCGATCACTGAATTGCAGCTGATTGTCTCGAATCGAGACTTTACCTATCTCAACCAGCCACTCTTCCTCGGCAGTACTTTCTGATGTGGATGTACTTTCTGATGTGGATGTACTTTCTGGTGCCGATGTAGCGCCTGTCTCCGAATCTTGGTGCTTCTCTGGTGTGTCTGAGGCATTCGATTTTACTAAATCACTGAAGTTAGTCAGCGCCCCCGACTCATCCCGACTCATGATGGTGACGGGTAAAAGCAAGCGGTCTAACAAAATCTCGTCAATCTTAAGAGACTTTTGGGCTTGATTGAGATGAATGCCTTCAAAGTACAAACCCTCACCTGCAAGAATCGCTTGTGAATGAGCCTGATTGGTGAGCTTGATTTCCCTGAGTTGTGTCGAGCCATCAAAGGACACATGATCGTTTTTGAGACGTGCCTGACCGTTGAGATCGAACAGTATATTGTCGATGGATAACTCGGTCAGCGGTGTCAGGTAGGGTTGGATCATGGCGACCGGGAAATCTTTGAGATCCAGCTGAAGGTTGACTTCTTTGCTTGGAATCACAAAGTCACCTTCCAGCTTCAAGTGGCTTTGTTGCTCGGGTTGTGACGGGCGGTGACTGACAAAGGATACACTGAAGTTCGCAGGTGTGTCTGTCAGTGTCAGGTCCTCGATCTTGGCGGTCATTTGATCCAGATTCAGCTGCACGGGCGGGGTGGTGGTGCTGTCCTGAAGCGCAAGATCACTGTCTTCCAACAGGATTTCCGAGACAGTGACTTGCCAGTCTTTTTCTTGTTGGGTTTCTTGTTTTACTTGTTTCTTGACCTTTTCCTGAACCGGACGCTCTGCAAACAGCTTAGCGAGTTTAATGGAGCCATCGCTTAGGCGTTCTGCAGCGACAGAGAGCCCTGAGGTTTTGGTTTGATCGATACTGACTTGTTTGCTTTGAAGATCGAAGAACAGTCCGTTGATTTCTTGAGAGGTGAGTTCGACAACGGCCTCTGTTTCTCCCTTGCCAGCAAGAGCGAGATTGGAGAGCTTGATCCTGCCATTGTTGAGTACCAAGTCCAAGGTGTCTTTGGTCAGTAATTGATAATCAAAACTGACCGCCAGCGCGCCATTCAAGGGTTCATAGTACACCTCGTCCTGAATGTAGTCCCACAGCGTTCGAACCGCTAACTGGTTGAGCTCTAAACGACCTTCACTGAAGAAGGGGTGAATACCAATATTGCCTTGCCAGTGGAATTCAGCGGTTTGATCGCCTTGTGGTAAATCGGTTTGGGGTAACACTATGGTGAGCTGATAGTTACCTTCGTCATTTGGCAAGGTGGATAGGTTCGTTAACGCCAAGTCCATTGGGCCGATGTGCTTTTTGAACGGCGTCTTTCGAGAGAAATCTTCGAAATCGACAGTGGCTTTATTGAAGTTAAAGGCGTCGATCATTACCGGAAAGGGTTGGCTAGCTTCGGCTGGCTCAACGTCCGTTTGCTGTTCTGTTGTTGGTTTAGCAGGCAACCAAGCATCCCAAATGAAACCTTCATCTTGGGCTTTGGTCACTCGTGCGTAGGGCGTATCAATGGTCAACTCCGATAACACCAGAGCTTGATGAAAAATCGAGCTCAGTTGCAGGTTGGCGGTGATTTGCTTCAGACCAATCAGTTTGCTTGTGTCGGTGCCTTTGAGTTCATCGACGTGCAGACCGTCAATGCTCAACCTTAATAGAAAGGGGTTGAATCGTACGTCTTCGACAGAGGCTTGCAGTTCAGGATATGGGGCGAGCCATTCAGGTAACTTTTGCTTGAGGACGTAAGGCAGGATCAGGCCTGCGGACAACAAATAAATGAGGTAAAACGTGATTAGGGTTGTGATGGCAGGGTGTTTTTTGATCTGTGAAAAGAGTCGATCTTTAAGCTGTGTCATGCCAGTAATTGTCCTTAATTCTACTCAAGCGGAAGTCTATCGCTAAAGAATGAGCATTGCACGAGACTGTGTAAAAACTATTGCGATGATGAGTTTATGACAAACTTTCCTTGTCTCTGTTCAGTGGCATTATTCATTTCCTGTCTTGTGTGTCCTGTATGACTTTTGATCAGTCATAAGCGGCACCATTCGAACAATTACTGTCGCCTTACGACATGGGTTGAAAAATAGCATCTAGACTGCCAATTGGGCTGATAACAAAAATAAATATAAAGCACGAAAGAGGTTTACGATGAGAACTACACCTTTTCATAAGGCACAATCGATTCAAAAAAGATCAGCGCTTCAAAACGCTGTAACACGCACGACGATGGCGTTGATGGTGACGTCATTGGCGATTTTCTCTCAATTTTCTCAGGCGGAAACGCCAACCAAAGCTGCCGTTGTTGGAGACAGTATTACCATGGGCTTTGCGGCAGATTGTACGGGGAATATCTGGTTCTGGGATTTGTTCTGTTTGCTGGGCGGTGACCAACCTGAACACAGTTGGTTTGATGGTTCGTCGGGCAATGTTGACAGCTTTGACGACAAGTGGGATGCCATCAGTTCGGGGGTAAATTCCACCAAGGCAGCGGCTAAATCGGGGTCTGAAATGCGCGGAGGTGACAATAACTTCGCTTATCAGGCGCAGCAGATTGTGGCAATGACCACCAAGCCGGATCATGTGACCGTGGAACTGGGCGGTAACGACATTTGTAATCGCGGTTGTGTTGACCCTAATAACTGTGATGATCCCTTGTACACAGATGCAGAATGGCGCACTGCTGTTCGTGATGGTTTAGATGTACTGGTAGCGGATCTGCCTTCAGGGTCATCTGTGCACTTGGGCAGTGTGCCTCGTGTTCAGGATCTTCGCGCGGCAGGCCTTGAGAAGCAAAGTAATAACTCATGGACTGTTAATTGCGAAAGCTTGTGGTCTACCTTTAATGTCTGTGAAATTGCCACGGCGGGCGGTACCTTCAACGGTGAAAATCACGCAACGCGTTTCGCGGGAGTTTCAGCGGCGCAGCAGCGTTACAACGAAATTCTTCGTGAAGAAGCCGAAGCCTACAACGCCAATACCGCAGGTCAGAACCCTCGCGGTATTGAAGTGGTGGCCGACTATGTAGATGAAGATACGTTGTCTGCGGGAACTCGCTCTTTCGGTTCCTCTGAAATCGACGGTGGTGACTGTTTCCATCCAAGCGTTAAAGGGCAAAATCTGGTGTCTGACATCCTTTGGATGAGCAACCCAAGTAAGTAAAACGCTCACTCACGATGAGTGATTAAGGTGATCAGCCCAGTCGGAGCCGCTCGTGGATGTTACAAAAGGGTGGCTTCTGACTACCACTTAAACATAGGCAATGGGTTAAATGGGTGTCTGAATATTTGGCTTCGAATGATACGAACGAGCAGTGGATGAAACCCCATGTCCGGGAAGGCTCGGTAGATTTTTTGGATGATGGGTTTTTCCAGGCCGAAGCTTCTGATGCCGTAAGTGACATCGACCCAGTCGGCTTTGCGAAAGATTTCGGTGAGCGAATCGGGTGAGTCGGCCGCGGTGATTTTATGATGCTCTCGCACGATTCTGCATACGTCCTCGGTCCATTCCGGGCAATCAATGCTGGTCAAATAACGTCGGGCCAGTTCTTCCGAGGGAAGCACGTAGTCGGCGGTGTGATTTGTCCAAATGGCGAGATCATGAAAGACGGCCGCAATCTCCAGCTTACCCGAGTCTTCCGGACTTAATGGCGACTGTAAATGGCAAAAGTTGATCACTCGATACAGGTGATTTTTATAACCATCAAAGTCTTTGCCCAATAACTCGGTATATGGCTTTAGCAGGGTCTCTATCGTTTCAGAAAATACAATCATAAAGAGGCTCTCGGCAGTCTATGACAGGTTGTTGTATGGATCGCATAGATCTATACAACAACCTTGTACACCAACATGTACGTCTGCGTATGCAGCAGTCATATGCCTAACTATCGAAGAGCCTCTGTAAATGCGCAAACAGAGGTTTTCCAAAGCTTGATTAGGACATTAGCTATTTCTGATCAGTGTCGGAGTCTCGCGACAGTGCGCTAAGGCCTACGTTTACCGATGGCCTATTGAATACTGAAGTCATAACGTACCGGTAACCCTTTACGCATCAGTTGAATCGATACCTCTGCTTGTTGGCTGAGTGTATCCCATAGGCTGTTTTGGCCGTCATGCACCCATTGATCATTGACTCGAAGCACGACATCGCCTTCTTTCAGTCCCAGCGTTTGATAGAACTCCTGTTGAGAAATTTCATGCAGTTTTAAAAGTGCATGTCCTTCCACTTGATGCCCTGCGGGTTCGAAATGTTTTTCCAGCTCGCTTTGGTTCATCAGTTGTTGGTCCAGCCAGTCGCGAGATAACGGCGTGATGGTACTGACTGGTAACTCGCGGTTGCCTTCATTGAAGCGACGGTTGGGGTGCAATGTCCAAGGGTCTTCCGTGTTGTTTTTGGCACTGCCTTCAAGGTCATTCGCAGAGATTGACGTAGATGCCGAGCCGAAAGATGCCGTCAGTTGGGCGTCGTTTGATGACTTGGCGTGGATATTGGTCAGTGCCAGGTATTCTTGCCGACCTCGATAATTGAGCAGGATACGTTGTGCCTCGATAGCTGAGATCAAAGGCGCCTCAAAAGTTTGCTGAGCAAACTCGATGGCTTGATTGGTTTGAAACAGCAACTGTTCTTTGGTTGCTATGTGCTCAATCACCACAGACGATTGAGCGCTATTACTGGCCAGGTTTACCGCCATTAATCGTAAGGGTAGCGTAGTTTTGGCGATGGTCTGAGTTGGTGGCGCTTTGTCTTCCGTCAGATGAGTAAGCGCGTAGTCGGTGTAGAAGTTTAAGGTGGCTAATGAGACTGGGCCTTTGACGTAGAAGCCGTTAACAAAGGTAATGGGCACGTTGCTTAAGCTCAGGCTTTCACCCAACGCGATGTCTTGCTCGATGGCCTCACGATGTTGCAGTGTGCTTATGCAGTGTTGAAATTCCGGGGTATCAATATTGAGCTGTTGAGCGATCGAGCGATAGCGTGCGTCATTGAGATCGTCTTGGTAGCTGTACAATGCGGCAGAGAATTCCCAGAACTTACCTTGTTGATTTGCGCAGCGTGCGGCATTGGCCGCCGGGCGGGCATAGCGGTGGAAAGATAAAGGATAGTCAAAGTGCTCGAACTTCAATTGCCCCGGATGTTGTTTTTCTAGTTGTTGGTAGACTGGCTGCATTCGCTTGCAATGCGGTGATTGAAAACTACAGAACACAGAGATGGTGATCGGCGCACTGTTTTCTCCGTTGGTCGCCACGGCGCTTTTAGGCAGTTGTGTGAGTGGTGGAATTGGTGGGGTCAGTTGGTGAGTGACTTGGGGCGGTGTTTGCTGATCGCCAGCGTATTCTTGTTTCACCAGATGCTGTAAGGCATTGAGTCGTAATTGGTAGGCTTGCCACTCAAGGTCGTGCAGCTGAAAACGAATCTTCTGATCCAGCTCGTCCTGATCAATGGGGAAACCATTAATCTCAGCAATAACTGTTTTTTGTTGTGCAAGAGTGCGGTCGGAGTCTGTCGAAGAGGAAGTGTTTTCAGGGTGAGGTGGTTGCGCCTCCACTTCCGTTGCTTGCGGGCTCTGTTCTTGGCAGGCTGTGAGCAGTGTGGTGGCTGTTAATGCTAAGGAGGTTGACGTCATTACTGTAAGCAGTAAACGCGGCGCAGAGCCTAGCCGTTGGCGCAAAGCCAAGGCGTGTCGTTGAATCGGGGTCATAGAGGTCTCGCGTAGTTATCGTTTTTATTGTTGTTATCTTGCTACTTCTATAAGCGCTTTTTGACGCGTCTCCATTTTTGGCCGCGTCTGTACTTTTTGGGTGCTTCTCTATTTAGGGTAGTCAGGGTCGAGAAACACTGCCATGGCAAAGCCGTGTGTAGGGCAATACGAACCGATCCAGGGCGTATTCGCCCTGGCTGGTTTTGGTGTTGATGAGGTTCAAAGGCTGGTGGAGATGAGATCAGATTTTGAAGCAGGAAATCAGTTCAGCCAATTGCTCGGATAACCTTGCCACCGATTGAGCAGATTGAGAGGTTTGTTTGGCGTCTTCGTCGGTTTTCTCGGCCATTTCCGCAATGTGGGTAATGTTCTGATTGATTTCTTCGGACACGGATATTTGCTCTTCGGCGGTGGTCGCAATCTGAAGGTTCATCTCGTTGACGGTGTTGACCGATTCGGTAATGGAGTTGAGCGATTGTCCAGCATCGTCGGTTTTGGCAACGGCATTTTGGACTTCCGCTAAACTCGCTTCAATGGCCTCGACCGTGTCCTTGGAGCCTTTTTGTAAGGCTTCTACCATCTGATTGATTTCTTGAGTGGAGTCGTGTGTCTTGCCAGCCAACGCCCGAACTTCATCGGCGACTACGGCAAAACCTCGACCTTGTTCACCGGCACGTGCTGCTTCAATGGCGGCATTGAGTGCTAACAGGTTGGTTTGTTCGGCAATGTTGCGGATGACGTCGACCACGGTGTTGATCTGATCACTTTCTTTTGACAAACGATCGGTGACTTCGCCGGCGGAGCTTAAGCGGGACGCTAGGCTCTCGATGGTGTTGATGAGTTCCTCAACATTTTCCCGACCAGTTTGTGTCGCCTGGTTGGCTTCATTGGTGGCATTGGCGGCTTCATTGGTGTGGTTGGCGACTTCTTGCACCGTGGCCGTCATTTCATTCATTGCAGTCGCAGCTTGACTGCTTTGTGAAAGCTGTTCCTGAGCTCGCACCAAGGTTTGTTGTGTTGCTGACATGGTTTGTTCTGACGCTGCGCTGAGTTGTGACGAAGCATCCGATACCTTGTGCAGGCTGTCTCGGAATTTCGCCATCATGGTATTGAAGCTGCGAGTAATGTCGGAGATTTCATCCTTGCCTGATGGTTCCAGAACCATGGTGAGATCAGCGGTACTGCCGACCGTTTCTAAATGCTCTTTGAGTCGAATGATCGGGGTGCTGAGGCTCTTCGAGAAGACATAACTGCTGGCAATGGCAATCACCGCGACAATGACAAATACAATAATGGCGTTAGTGGCAATGGTGTTGGAGACTTCATTGGCGCTGACGAATGCTTCGGCCTCGTCAATTTCGGCAACCAGAGCCCAGGTAACACCCCGGAATTCTAAAGGCGTAAAGGCCGATAACACTTCCACATTCCGATAATCAAAGATGTGTAAAAAGCCTTCTTCGCCATTAAGAGCGGCTTTGATGCTATCGCTGTTGACGCTTTGTAAGCCTATGCCGGTTTCTCTGGCCTGGATCAGCGATAGGATGTTTTGATCCATTCCTGAATCCGCTAAGGCTTTGGTGTAGCCTTCTGGGTCTTCCAATAAGAAACGGCTGTCGCTACGCAGTTTGTTGTCTTTTCCGACCAGATAGGTTTCTCCGGAATCCCCAAGTCCAACATTCGACCAGTTCTTATCGTGGGTCATGATGCCGTTAATGATGTCGAGCGGCATTTGAAAAATCAGTACCCCATGAAACCCAGTGTCATCGCTGATGGGGGACGCCATAAAAGAGGCTGGTGATTCATAAGACGGTGGGTAAGGTGCAAAGTCGGTGAAGGCAATAAAATCACTGTTCTTGGCGTTCTTCGCTTGTCGGTAGACTTCGGCGATACCGGTGTTTTTGAACGGGCCGCTGTCCAGTGAGGTGGCGTAATCGACCTCTTTAAAGACCGAATAAATGATGTGGCCGTTTTTAGGATCGACGATGAAAATGTCATAAAAACCAAAGGTTTCAAGGTATTGCACGAAGGTTGGGTGGTAGCTTTCGTGGAATTGTTCATAGGTGGTGTAATCCTGAATGTCTACCAGATTATGTTTTTCGCCCAAGGGGTTCGGGTTGTTGGCAATAAAGATGCTTTGAAACTCCAAGGCTTTTTCGGACATTTGATTGGCCCAATCCTGCACCGGGGCGGACTTGCCTGGATTCATCGTGCGGTATTGCCCCTGAAAATCACTGGAAAGAAAACCGGTTACTTCCTGCTTGAATTCATTGGCTTTTCCGAAATTTCCAGCCTGAGCGGTATGCTCTTTAAACGCGCTGGAGAAGCTGATTGCGGCGTTTATGGTGGATGGATTACTGGAAAGCGTGAGAATTAAGTTTTCCAGGTTTTGTAAGTAGTCACTTAATCGTGCCTTGGTGGTGTCTCGAACACTTTTGAGGCGATCTTGGGACGCGGCTTCTAATGCATTGTGACTGGTGGTGGTGGCTTTCGAACCAACCAAGAGATTTGAAACAACAACTGGAACCAAGGCTAACAACATGGCACCTAGGACCAGTTTTGTAGAAATACGCATATCTTAATACCTAACTCGTCTCACTTCCCTGAGAATTTTGGGGAAGTTCTGGGATACAGCTATCGGAATAATTCCCAAAACATTGAGCTTATGTGTAGGAGATTAGCTTAGTTTTCGATAAGTGGTAGGCGGTTTTTTGGGAGAAAATATCTCAAAAACTGACCCTTTGTGGGGTTGTAGGTGACGGGCTTCGGTAAGGTATTGGTTTTTCGGGCAGCTGGCTGGAATAAAATCCTGACCATATTGTTTGATCAATAAAAGAAAAATATTGAATAAATTTGAAAAAATCAATTCGATCAAGGGATTAGGCTTGGGCTAGACGTATTCTGAGTTGTTCTGAAGCGGATGTGTTAAGACGTCGCTTTATGTCTTAGATGATGGTAAATACGTTACGATGAAAGTGGTGAAGAGAGTTGATAGGGGAATGAAAAAAGCAGCCGATTTAGGCTGCTTCGTAGAAAAGATCGGAGTTTTGTTCGGAGGCTTTCTCAGAAATTAGCTCACGCGCATAGTCTTCACATTGACCACAACAATTGGCGACGCCCAATTCTTCCTGGACCTGCTCAAAAGATAAATTACCTTCTGCCATAACTTGCTCAATGTCGTGAGTGGTGACTTGATTGCAAAGACATACAAACATAATACAAGCCTCGTAAAAGCCTTTAAAAGAATATAGGAATGGATAGTATTGCAAATGATAAGGATTATCAAACGCATTACTTCTTTTATCGACGAATGGTCGTTTTTTGTTGATGCCACTCAAGAGTGGTTGAATGAATAAATCTTTGTGCTTTCTCAAGCTCTATATGTAAGCGCCGATATAAGAAATGCTGACCTGACTTTTTATTACCTTTCAGGTTTCTGCTTTACTTGAAGGTTGGGCACATTCTGCCTTCACAATCCACAAATAAAAATTTGTAATGAGCCGATTGCTATGTATCGCACTGTTTTAGATATGCCGTTGAGATTTAAGTTTTGGCTGGTTAATGCTCTGTCATTTTTAGGTATGAGCATCCTGTCGTTCTATGCCATCACCAGCAGTTTTAATCAGCTGCATCCCAAGGGCGAGTTTGCCTCGGCGGAATATTGGCAGTATTTCATGGAACAAGCGCCGGGGTATGCCATTTGGGTGTTTGTGCTTATGTGCTTGGTGTTGGGGGCGTCTCAAGTATTGATTTCCTTCGTTCATCAGCATGTGAAGATGTTAAAGCGAGCGATGAAGCAGGCCGCGGAGAATGGCAACCTGAATGTGCGGGTAGCGCAAGATTGTAAAGACGAAATTGGTCAGATGGCGGGCAGCTTCAACGACATGCAAACCACCTTTCTTTCGATTGTTTCAGAAGTCCAGAAAGCCACGCATCAGGTCAATGACGTAGCAGATACCTTCATCCGTCAGACCGAAATGGCCTGTGAGTCCATGAGTGGACAACAACGAGTGAGTTCACAAGTAATGTCGGAAGTGGAGAAATTGAAAGCGTCCTCAGATCAGGTATTATCCAGTGCTCGTACCGCTAAAGAAGTCTCAGATCACGCAGAAGAAGTGCTGAATGCTGGACGCACCTCCATCGAAGAAATCATTTCTGCCACCAAAGTGATTGCGGGTGATGTCGAGCAGACCTCTACCCAGGTGAATCAGCTGGCCGAAGACAGCACCAGTATCAGTGGTTTTGTTGAAGTCATTCGCAGTATTTCCGAACAGACGAACTTGTTGGCATTAAATGCGGCGATCGAAGCTGCGCGTGCCGGTGAGCAAGGCCGAGGGTTTGCTGTGGTGGCGGATGAAGTACGTAGTCTGGCCAGCAAAACCCACGAAGCGACCGATAAGATCGGTGATATTCTGACGAAATTTGCTGAGTTGACCAACTCGGTCGTAACTGCGATGGAGCAAAGTCGCTCACATGTGGAGGAATCGGTTGAGCATGCCGACTTGGCTCAGTCATCGTTTGCTAAGATTGCTCAGTCGGTGATGGAGTTGGCTGAAAGCAATCAGGCCATCGAACAAGAAGCTCATGGTCAGGCCGATAACACTGAAAGCGTCTTTAGCTGTGTTCACAGCATTGAGTCGGTAACGAATGATACGGTGGAAGGCGCGAAGAATATTCACAGTCAGGCGGCTACTTTACAAACTGTGGCGCATCAATTGAGTGGGCAAATGAGCCGCTTCCAGTTGAAGTAATTTTGATGTTCTTCAGGAATCACTGACCGTTCTTATAGGGCAGGGCGTTAGCGTTCAAGTTTCAGCAAATCTTCTCTGATCTTCATCGGATCAGGGGAGTTGTCCGTGTAGACCAGCAAGCCATCCACTTTCGGGTGCATCAAATAGATGTAGCCTTGGTGCTCAATAAATTCACTCTTCTTGGTCAAGGTGAAGCTCTGTTTTAACGCTTGTAAAGTGGAATTCAGTTGATGTTGATCCTGAATGCGAATGCCAATGAACTCTGGGCCGTAGTTCGCTAGGTACTTGCTGAGCTGCGCAGGTGTATCGGTAATGGGATCGACCGTTAAGAATGCGAGGTTGGCGTCGGTTCCGACCGACTTTGAAATTCGCTGATAGAGTGCCATGGTCATCGGACACATGTGCGTGCAGCTGGTGAAACCCGTGGTGATGAATAAGGGTTTATCCGCTAAATGCATCCAATCGGTGTTTATATCTTGGTGGGTCTGAAGGGGATAATTGGGCAGCTCAAACGGCGTCAGGGTGCCATACAAATCTGAAGGCAGTGATTTGTTCGCAATGGCCTTGGACTGAAAGAAAACCATCCATGTCACTATGGCCACAAATATGGTGATGAGCAGGCTTATTGTTATTGGTTTTTGCATTGTTAATCCCTCATGCGTTGCCTTCTATTAAGTAAAGCACAAGGAAAAAAAGAACCTTAGCGAGAACGTTGGTTTTTTTGTAGGAAATTGCTGTTAGCGTGCGCTTGATTAAGTGCAATTTCCTACTGGATGTGGCTTGCAAATCGGTAAGTTAAGAACTGGATCGGCACAGCTCCATCCATCGCTCGATTCCGGCACTGCGGTACTTTTGTTTGTGAATGACAAAATAGAATTTACGACTGAAGTCTCGGTGAGGCACTGGCAACGGGATCAAACTGCCGCGTTTAAAGGCATCTTCTAACGCCACCCGAGACAAACAACCAATGCCAAGATTGGCCGATACCGCACGCTTGATGGCTTCGGTATGTTGCAGTTCCAGTTTAACTTGAATTTCAGGCAAGACACCGTGCATGGCACGATCAAACGCCTGTCTTGTGCCTGAACCGCCTTCTCGGAGAATCCACTCGGCATCCTTTAATTGACGATCGTTGAGTTGCAGTTGATCGGCAAAGGGGTGGTCAGGTGAGCAGAACACCACCAGTTCATCTTCACGCCAGGGAATGACGTCCAGATCCTGATGTTGCAATTCCCCTTCGATTAAACCGATGTCGATTTCAAAGTTCAGCACTTTTTGACCGATCTCTGAGGTGTTGGCGACGGAAAGGCTGACTTCGGCATCCGGTTGTTCTTGCATCATCTCGGCCATTGTCGAGACCGCCAGATAGTTACCGATGGTCAGGGTGGCTCCAACCTTGAGATGGCCCGCGTCTTTATGCTGGGCCATGATGCGCTCAAGCTCCTTGGCTTGTTCGATTAATTGTTCGGCTTTTGGACGGATTAATCGACCCTGCTCATTAAGCTGTAACCTTTTACCGATTCTATCGAATAACGGCAGATCAAACTGAGATTCAATATCCTTCAAGGCACTGCTTGCCGCGGACTGTGACATGGACAAGCTGTCGGCTGCTTTCGTAATGTTTTGAAAGTGAGCGGCGGCGAGAAAGACTTCAAGTTGGCGAAAGGTATAACGCATTATTTGTAAATCCGATATGTAAAATAAAAATAATCTGTTTTACAGATTTAAGGTGGCAGAATACAGTGTAAAGCATAGCAAACGCAAGTAATCTGAGTGCCACAACCAACGCCATTCAGAGCCGATGAGCAGAAGGAGACCTTATAGTGAGTAAACTGATTCGAGAAACGGTAACCAGTGTGCATCATTGGAATGAAACCTTATTCAGTTTTAAAACCACCCGTGACCAAGGGATGAGATTCAAAAACGGGTTTTTCACCATGATTGGTCTGGAAGTGGAAAACAAACCCTTGTTGCGTGCGTACAGTATTGCCAGTGCGAATTACGAAGAAGAGATGGAATTCTTCAGCATCAAAGTTCAGGACGGCCCGCTGACGTCACGCTTACAAAATCTGCAAGTAGGTGATGAAATTTTGGTGGGCACGAAGCCGGTGGGGACGTTGATTTCAGATAATCTGCTGCCAGGTCGTAATTTGTGGTTACTGAGTACAGGCACGGGGTTAGCGCCTTTCTTGAGCATCATCAAAGACCATGAAATCTATGAGCAGTACGACAATGTGATTCTGACCCATGGCGTCCGTTATGTGTCTGAGTTGGCCTATCAGGATCTGATCGAAAATGAGCTGCCGAATAATGAATATTTTGGTGAAGAGATTCGGCAGAAGCTCAAATATTATCCAACCGTGACGCGAGAGGGTTATAAAAACCAGGGTCGTCTGACAGACTTGATTGATAGCGGTAAGATCTTTGAGGATCTTGGCTTACCTGAGATTGATCCGGAACACGATCGCTTTATGTTATGCGGTAGCCCTGCGATGTTGGATGAATTAACAGCCATGCTCGATGCTCGTGGTTTCAAAGAAACCCGAGGCGGTGAATTAGGGCATTACGTGATTGAACGTGCCTTTGTGGAAAAATAGTGAAAAAGTAGCGTAGGTCATTCTCTGCATTATTTTTTGTGGTACCCGCTTTATCGGTGCCGAAGAGGAAAGAGTATCTGGGGAACCTCTGAATAAGTCCCTCTCTGCTCAGGCCTCTAAGAGAAATGTCTATTTGAGGCGCGCTTTTGAAGGCATAACGGGTTACGTCAAAAAGCCGCAACAAAAAAGAGGCATTTCTCTTAAGGCCCCGAAGGGCGGGGCTTTAAACACGTTATAACAGTGTTGAAGTTCTTGAAAAGGTCTAGACATTCTCTACGAAGCTCGCCTTGTTCTAACGTGTTTCTAGCGCCCGCTGAGCTAGAGCGGACTTGTTCAGAGGTTCCCCTGGTTCTCTTTCCTTGCTTCCTGTTAAACTCGCGGCATGAATAAAGAACTTATCCGCCACGCCATTCTCTCACAACTCGAAAATCAACATGCGTTAGCCGTAAAGTCCGCCAATGAGGCAAGAGACCTGGCAACGCATGAGCAGAGTCAGCCTGAAACACAATACGATACCGTGGGCTTGGAAGCCTCGTATCTTGCCCATGGGCAATCTCAGCGCGTCTTTGATCTTGACGCCATGATTCAACGTTATCGTAATATGACGCTTCGTAATTTTACCTCGGATGATGAAATCGCCTTGTCTGCGTATGTGGAGTTAGCTTACCCTGACGACACGACTAAGGCTTTCTTTATCGGGCCTTGTGCTGGTGGCTTGGAGTTGCTCATTGAGGAACAAAAAGTACACCTCATCACCCCTGACGCACCATTGGCAAGGTGTATGATGGGCGCTTATGATGGCGATGAATTTGAGTTGCCTGGTTCGAATCAGACTGTCGAAGTTGTAAGGATCAGCTAAGCTTAGAAAAATAAAACTCCATAAAGGTCTAGGTATGTTGTGGCACCCGTTACAGTCTGTCGTCGCTCGTCAATGGATGGTTGTTACGATTTTCTTTGTTGTTTTATGTTTATTGCAGCCCCGTAACCTAGAGGCCTCTCAGGTTATACATGTGCCAGTCTATCAGTACCACAACTGGGAGCCTTTCTACTTCAAAGATAACAAGGGCCACCAAGGCTTTTCAGTGGTGTTTGTGGAGCAGTTGAATGACTTCTTTCGTAAGCAACGTCCTGACCTGAAAATTCACTTCACATTGAAACCTATGGATCGTCCGGATCTGAATGCCTTGCTGAAAGAAGGAAGACAAGGGTTGGTCTTGTGGGCTAATGAGCTGTGGTTTAAACGCTTATTCGATCGGCCTTATTTCTCGGCTACTTCCCCCATCTATTGGGACAACGACGCCATCATTTCTTTGGCTAAAACACCGGTGGAATACGTTGAGCCTAAGTCGCTTGTCGGATTGCATTTAGGAGGATTGAAAGGCCACTACTATCATGGGGTTGATCAATTGGTGTCCTTAGGAAAAATCAAACGAACGGACGTTGATAATGATCGCATCAACTTACAGCGCTTACTGGATGGAAAAATCAACGCCATGGTGATCACGCAGACGGTGTTTAACTATGCGAAACCGGATTACCCCGATTCGATCTTTTATCAATCGTTTGTGCCTCAAGATACTTACAGCCGCCATATTCTGATGACGCCAGGCTACAGTCATCTTAGTGAATTGCTTAATTTTTATATCTCTTCCTTACCGCACAACGAAGAATGGACGGATGTGCTTACGGCCTATGGTCTGGATGACTTGATCGTGCCGTTCACTTTGGATCTGAATGAGTTGAATAACTTTTCAATCGAAGAGTAGCCGTCTATCTAATACCGTTCTTTATTGTCCTGATTTTTTTACGAGTCACGTCACTGTCACATTGATCACTCATGCTTGTTCAATCTTTAAATGTTATGTTATAACGTATTTCTTTTTCGCTGGATTACCTATTCGATTGGAGTTGTGGGTGTTATGAAATTTATGAAGTCTCGTTTATCGCTGAGCATTGCTTGTGTCGCTGGGGCACTGCTAACGAATGCGGCCTTTGCTGAATTGCGTCAGCATGAGGCGCACGTCCATGGACATGCAATATTGAATGCCGCACAAGAAGGCAAGGAAGTTGAGCTGTCGTTTGAAATTCCGGCAATGGATATGGTGGGCTTCGAACATCAACCTGAAACTCAAGCACAAAAAGACAAGATCGAAGCCATTCATGAACTCCTAGAGCAAGGACAAAAGGTCGTGTCTTTCAACGACGCTGCTCGTTGTCAGTTTGAGCATGCAAAGATTGAAAGTGCGTTACTTGCTGAGGAAGAACACGCTGATCATCACGATAAGCATGACGAGCATCATGATGAAGAGCACGCTCATGAAGATCATGACCACAAAGACCACGATCATGACGAACACGATCATGAAAAACATGAAGGTCACAGTGAGTTTGAAATCACCTATCACTTCGAATGTGAGCAGCCATCACAATTAACAGAACTGACGGTGCTGCTGTTTAAGCAAGCGCCAAGCTTACAGGAGATCGATGCTAGCTGGTTCGGTGAAGCTGTGAAGAAGTCTGAACTGACGCCAAACAGTGCATCCATGACGTTGCGTTAAGTATCAAGTCTCTCATTAATTAGGTTGTAACCTGATTGTCATACGGTAGGATTATTGTCCTGCCGTTTTTTGTTTTTGGCGTACATTATTTAACGCTTAAGAGAACGAACGCCTAAGAAACTAACGTTCAAGAAAGAGCTTATGTCGGAACTGGTTTTAGATATCTCAGGGTTAGAGTTTCAATGGTCTGACCAATCACCCAGCATGCGTGTGGATCAGCTGTCTGTGCAGTCTGGAGAACGCGTATTTTTAAAAGGTGCCAGTGGTTCGGGGAAATCCACATTACTCAGTTTGATTGGTGGCGTGACCACTGCATCCACTGGCCGTTTGGCGGTGCTGGGGCAAGATTTACAGTCAATGTCTGCAAAACAGCGGGATCGCTTTCGGGCGGATCACCTGGGCTTGATCTTTCAACAGTTCAATTTAATTCCTTATTTAACGGCCGTGGAGAATGTCTTGCTCACCGGTCGTTTTTCGAAGCAACGTAAAATCACCAGAGCGGAAGCATTAACGTTACTGAAAGAGCTGGGTATCGCGAATGATTTGGCAGAGAAACAGGTAACGCAGCTAAGTATCGGTCAGCAACAACGTGTCGCTGCCGCACGAGCGCTGGCTGGCAAACCTAAACTTATCATTGCTGACGAACCTACCTCCGCGCTGGATGAAGAGACCCGAGACGGTTATCTCGATCTGCTGTTTAATCAATGCCATACCAACGGTGCGACGCTGATCTTCGTCAGCCATGATCGTACCTTGGCGCCCTTGTTTGATCGGGAAGTTAACATTGCTGATGTGGTCCACTGGTCGGATCAAAAGGAGGGTGAGCAATGAATTTATGGGCATTGAGCTGGAAGAGTCTGGCCAACCGAAAAGTCACCAGTGTATTAACCGTGCTGTCCTTTGCGTTGGGTGTGTTGCTCTTGCTGGGCGTGGAAAAAATTCGTACGGAAACGCGTCAAAGCTTTATCTCTACGGTGTCTGGCACTGATCTAATCGTTGGAGCTCGTTCTGGCCCGGTAAATTTGTTGCTCTACAGTGTTTTTCGAATTGGTAATGCCACCAATAACATCAGTTGGGAAAGTTATCAGGACATCGCATCCAGTCGCTCTGTGGCGTGGTCGGTGCCAATTGCTCTGGGCGATTCCCACAAGGGCTTTCGCGTGTTGGGGACGACCCCGGAGTATTTTCAACACATTCAATACGGTGCCAAGCAATCGTTAGCCTTTGCTCAAGGCGTTGCCTTTGAAAATGTTTTTGATGTGGTGTTAGGGGCGGAAGTGGCCAAGAAACTTGGTTATCAGTTGGGCGACGATATTGTGATTGCCCATGGCGCCGGCACCGTCAGTTTTGTAAAGCATGATAATTTACCCTTCAAAGTCGTTGGTGTGTTAGCGCCCACGGGGACGCCGTCTGATCGGACGTTATTTGTGCCGTTAGCGGGTATCGAAGCCATTCATGAAGGTTGGCAAAGTGGTTCGCCCACGGCACAGAGCTTGAAACTCAATCATCAGGATTTTGAAGGCAAGGATCTGGAGCCGGAAACCATCACTGCTGCGTTTGTGGGGTTGAAATCGAGAATGGCGGCGTTTCAGCTACAACGGGCGATTAATGAATACCGGGAAGAGCCATTATTGGCCATCATGCCGGCCTTAACGCTTCAAGAGCTCTGGCAGTTGATCGGCATTGCCGAGAAATCTTTGTTGGTGGTGTCGGCCTTGGTGGTGTTCAGTACGCTTTTAGGTATGATGATCACCATGCTTTCGTCATTGCAGGAGCGTCGTCGAGAGATTGCGATTCTGCGTGCGGTGGGGGCTCGACCGCACCACATCTTTGTGTTGTTGATTAATGAGGCGCTGTCGATTGCCTTGTTGGGCGCGGCATTGGGCTGGGCTTGCCTCTATCTCAGCTTATATGGCTTAAGCCCGTATTTTGTCGAATGGTTTGGAATTAATCTCAGCATCAGTGCTCCAACTATTAAAGAAGCGGGTATTATTTCAGTGATTATTCTCGCTGCGTTAATGATGAGCTTGATTCCTGGCTGGCGAGCCTATAAAAATAGTTTATTTGATGGACTGACCGTCCGAACCTAACAAGAAGATTAAATGTATGAAGTATTTAGTTTCCCTACTGTTGTCTACCGTACTGATGGCTCAAGCCTTATTTGTATCTGTCGCCACGGCGGCGGATAGCCCGGTAGAAGTGAAGTGGTTGGATTTGATGCCGCAAGAAGACATCGATGCGTTGGAAAATATGCCGGAAATCACGCATGACAACCCTTTCGATAAAAGCTCGATGCCGGAAGTGATGTTTTCCAGTAAAGTCGTGGATACCTTTGAGAACAAAAACGTTCGTATCGCCGGATACATGGTGCCACTGGAAACCAACAACGAAGGTGAGTTGACCGAATTTTTCTTAGCGCCTTACATGGGTGCGTGTATTCACGTCCCGCCTCCGCCACCAAATCAAATGATTCATGTGAAGTTTCCTGAAGGGGCAGAAGTGGAAGGCATCTGGTATCCATTCATTATCGAAGGCAAGCTTAAGCTCGAAACCTTTGATAACGGCATGGGCGCGTCCAGCTACTCAATGACGGCAACCTTGGTTAAGGCGTATGAGGAATAGCGGCGGATTCGCCGAACAGTGATCTTTGTTCACTCGCTTAGATCATGATTTACAAAGCGGTTAATGATTTCATTTAATTCACCGCTTTCTTTCATCTTATAAATCTCAATATCAAACTTAATGGAAAAGTCTTTCTTATACGGGAAGTTCTTGTCGCTATCTATGTCGGTGTAGCCCTCGACGTTTGATCCTGATGCTCTATTCAAACAATAAATGAGCGCCTTCGCCCAGCTCGGCCAACTTATCGTCTTCATTGTAAAGTGGGCAGGCTTTCAAAGATAAGCACCCACAGCCAATACAGTCGGTCACATTGTCTCGCAGTTGTGTCAATTGGCTGATGCGCTGATCCAGCAGTTGATGCCAATAGCTTGAAAGCTGCGTCCAGTCATCCTTAGTGGGCGTGCGTTCATTCGGCAGAGAAGCAAACGCCTGCTTGATTTGCTCCAAAGAAATCCCAAGCTTTTGTGCCGCCTTGATGATGGAGATTCTTCGAAGCACTTCGCGCTTAAATCGTCTTTGATTACCTGAATTCCGCCAGCTACGAATCAACCCTTTTTGCTCATAAAAGTGTAATGCAGAGACTGCCACGCCGGTGCGTTTGGCGACTTGCCCTACCGATAATGAAAGCGCTTCCTGAGATTTTTTCGTCACGAGTGAAAATTCCATTTGACCTGAAGTTAACTTGAGGTTTTATGCTGTTTCGTCTCAATAGTCAAGGAGACGAAAGACCATGATGCATACCAATGTGGAGAACACGAATGTACAGAAAGCCAATCACCCAACAACTACGTTAATCATCTTTTCCAGTGCCAGAGATGATGGCAATACGGCTCAACTGGCTAAGGATGTTCAACAGCTTTGCGATGGGGCCAAACTGGTGTATCTCGATCAGCTGAACATCACCCCATACAACTATCAGAATGAATACCCTATGGATGATTTTTATCTGCTGGTGGAAGAGATTTTAGCCGCAGAGAATATCGTCTTCGCCAGCCCGGTGTATTGGGCAGGGGTCACTGCCAATATCAAAGCACTGATTGACAGGATTACCGAGCTTTGCGACGTGCCGGAACTCAAGCACAAAGGCCGGGCGCTTAAAGGCAAACGTGGTTTCTATCTGGCGACTTCCGTTAAGAATGAGGTTTCGCCGGCATTTCATGAATTCTTTCGTCATGTGTATACCTACTTTGATATGGAACTGGTCGGGCAACTGCATCTCAATTGTAGTGAAGGCTATGAGGGGGCTAAGCATCGTAACGAGGTTAACTCGTTTGTTGAATTGTTGGCATTGGAGAGCCCTTCGGAGGCGATGGTTTAGTAATAAGGGGATTGATCTTCGGAATGGTATGTAGCTGTGCTATGTACCATTTCCCAGATATCCGTATACTACGCGCCCTTTCAATTACCTCATGAGTTGTCCGCAGTATGAGCACGCCTTTTTCCCGTCGTTTCCAGTTAGTTGTCGATCAAATTTGTCAGGGTAATAAAAAGCAGTTTGCCGAATTAACCGGTAAATCAGCGTCTCATATCTATCGTATTTGCCGAGGTGCCAGTCGCCCTTCGATGGCGTATCTGCAAGAGCTGTATGACGAATTCAAAGTAGATTTGAATTGGCTGCTGACAGGGGAAGAGAGCAGCGGGCAGAAAGCAGGCACTGCGTCCAGCAAAGACTTGGTGTTTGCCCCTATGTTTGATGTGGAAGCCAGTGCCGGAGCCGGGGCACTTGTACAAAGTGAAGATATAGTCGAACACTTTGGCTTTAACAAAAACTGGCTGTCTTCGCATCTGAGAGTGTCGTCTGAGAACTTGGCATTTGTCACCGTTAACGGCGATAGCATGGTGCCGACGCTCGAAGACGGTGACATGATTCTGGTCGACATGTCTCAACAACAGGTAAACCGAGAAGGCATTTACCTTATTACGACCGAAGATGGCTTGGTCACCAAACGATTGAAGTCCGACAAAAACGCCATTCAGGTGATCAGTGATAATCCGAATTACCCATCTTGGATGATTGACCCGCAGAACGCAGAGCTGTACCGAGTGGCGGGTAAGGTGATCTGGAGTGGGCGGAAGATTACTTAAAGAAAATTCATCGATTGATACGTTCTTTATGTAGAAGATATAAATGACCCTTATTCGGGGCGCGCCATTCTACAGACGGTTCTTTTTGGCTGATGAATGAAATCTCACCAACGGAAAAGTTGATGCAATAATTTTTGCCTTTAGGTGAGTCTGTGCAACAAATACCGATCAGCATATCTAGGCATAGGGGATCATCCTCACTTAAGTTAAACTCGCCATCGTATTCTGAAATTTGAGTGAACTTGATTACTCCATCAACTTCCTTTGTATCTGGGTTTGCAATTAATGATAGGGTGATTTCAGATCTTAGAAGGTTTAGTTCAAGTTCTGCAATCCAATAACCAGGTTGACGAAAATACTTTTGCTCAAAATCGTTAGCCAATTGGTATTTTCCTTAAAGTAGTGTGTTTTCAAAATATCCCATGAAAATTACTTGGTATTCAATAATACATAAGCATCTTAGATTTAAATCGTGAGAAAGAAGTTTTGAACAATGCAAAGAGGGACGATCTAACCCAAACCATCCAAAATCTCTATCAACTCCAAGCTGGCTTCGTAATACCACCGGTTAACCTCTTCGCTGGGATCATCCTCGTAGTCTGCTTTATTTGAAGCGATCACTTCATCCATGTAAGCAGCATATTGAGGGTGATTAGTTAGATGTAAGACAACTGCTTTCAGGAGGAAGGCATCATAATCGTCTTCAAATTGAATCAACATATCATCGAACGAAACACCGGCTAAGAACTGGGCAAAATTCTGTAACGTCCCAAACTCTTCAAAGAAAACCAACGCTTCTTGTTTATAGAAGTTAATGAAGTGATCCAGAAATACTTGGGCTTCGGTTTCGTTGCTGACAATGATTTCTTGGTTGTTGCGGAGATTAGGATTATGCGGGTAGATGGCCTTACCAACGTGCTTGTAAAAACGAGAGTCGATGGTCGTTGGTAAGAGCTTTAAATGATTGCTGCTTAAAAGCTGGTGCTTAACCAACAGTGGAGTCAATATCTCAGCCACTTTCGGGAATGTAATACTTGCTCCAAAGCCTAGGCATCCAAATGACGTGTTGTAATCACTGAAGGTTGTGCCTACACCAAAACTCACATCATCAACGACATACTTGAAACCGATGCACTTGGAAATGTCATCAAATGAGACCCCTTTCTCTGTGACGAGGGGGAGTAAATGTTTTTCGCTTAATGCTTTCAGTTCCGGAAATTTCATGTCTTGGCTTTATCTATGAAGAGAATTACGAAAGTGCGTTTTCTGAAGCATCGTTTGATGGATGTTTCAGTATCAGCACGACACTATCGATAGTGTGCTCCCAATGGCTGTTAATATGCCATTGATAATCTCGGTCGTTACTTTGGCTGAGTTAAACACAATGTCGCAGAGAAAGGCAAAAATAGCAAAATGCCTAAGATTCCGAATCCACGTAAAGTAAGGGTAGTCATGCACTTTCCTTGTTAGATGTTCCCTAACAATCTTATATATTAGAACTAGCTAACACATTGAATATAATAGGAATATTTTCGTAGTTGATTTCTAAGTGAAGAGCACAATACTATCCGCAATATTTTAATAAGGATATTAATAATGAGATTAAAGATCATTGGATCTGTTGGACTTAAAGGAAAAAATAACCAAGACGATGTGAGGGTTATATCTGCTCTGTTGAATGTTTGGTTACGCTCAAAAAAGAAGAAGGTTCTTCCTATTTCTATCAAAGTAAGTGAAAGCCTAAGTAGTGCAATTCTCAGCTTTCAACAGGATGAATTAAAGCTTAAAAAGCCAGATGGTCGTGTTGATCCAAACGGACGATCCTGGAAAGGTCTAATTTCTACCCTTAAAGAGACAAGAACTAAAGTAGCAATATCTAAGCCTAAGGTAGGCTGGCTGACCTTTGATGCTGAAGGGCAGGAAGGGGGTATCTATCATAGTCGGATTTTACATGTTCCTTCTGCATTTTCGGGGCTTACAATTGGTAGAGGGTTTGATATGAAGGAGCGAAAACAAGCTGCTGTAGCCTCTTCTCTATCTTCATGTGGCATTGAAAGTTCATATGCAGTCAAAGTTAGTAAAGGGGCCAGAAAATCGGGGCAGGATGCTTTCAACTTTATCATTAAAGAGGATCTTTTAGATTGGGAAATCTCAGCTCCGGCTCAGTTAAAGCTGTTTGAGATTGTGTATAAAGAACAAGAAACAGAAGTGAAGCGAATCTGTAACTTAAAAGCTGTGATTAAAGAATATGGAACAGTAGACTGGGATAAGTTAGATCAGAAAATCAAAGATGTGTTAGTTGATCTGAAATATCGCGGAGACTATAAGCCAAGTACTCGTAAGTTTTTACAAGTTCATGTTGCAAAAAATGATTTAGAATCCTTCAGTAAGGCCATTTGTGATCAATCTAAGTGGAAGAGTGTTCCGAATGACAGGTTTCAAAGACGCGTCGCTTTTTTAAAAGGTAAATAATCAATGAAAAGCTGGTTTTCAATGGTACTGGGTTTAAGCCTGTCTTTTATTGTTCAAGCAAGTGAAGTTAACATTCCTTCTTATATCAACTCTCTCGAAACATCCAGGATTGGTGATTACATCTTTCGATTTGCCGTGTTCAGTACGGAGTCTGACTTTCCGTGCATTCGAACAGAGTTACTTGATCCGAGTAATAACAGGGCATTGGTTGATAAACTGGATATTTGTGATTTTAACGGCAAGTCGTTTAGTGATGGTTTTGCAGCAGTCAGCTTCAACAATCCGAGGATATCTAACAGTGCCTTTGAGTTTGAACTCCAATTGTTCGCTCTGAGAGGGCCTGAAGAAGATAACTTGAATTGCTCCATTGATATTAGCGGATCTAAACTGGGTTCATTGGAATGTCACTAATAGCCGCGCATTAATATGACAACCGGGCTCTTCCTCAAGAGCCCGTTTGAACAAAACCTTAAACCATCATAAACGAGCGGACTTCTTCTTCGTTCATGTCTTCGCCTTTACCGGATAGCACCACTTCACCACGGTCCATCACCAGATAGTCATCGGCCAGTTCTTTGGCGAAATCCAAATACTGTTCTACCAATACAATGGCCATTTCGCCTTGGTCGCGAAGCATGGCAATCACGCGTTGGATGTCTTTGATGATTGAAGGTTGGATGCCTTCGGTCGGTTCATCCAAGACTAAAAGTTTAGGGCGAGTGATTAATGCGCGGGCGATGGCAAGTTGTTGTTGCTGGCCGCCGGAGAGGTCACCGCCACGGCGTTTGAGCATGTCTTTGAGCACAGGAAAGAGTTCAAAGATATGATCAGGAATGTGTCGTTCGGAACGTGGCAAGCAGGCAAAGCCGGTTTGCAGGTTTTCCAGAATGGTCAGTTGCGGGAAGATTTCACGGCCTTGTGGCACAGAGGCAATGCCCATATGGGCACGATCGGCGGCGCCCAGTTTGTTGAGTGCTTTGCCTTCCCATGTGATGTCGCCGGACTGAGGGGATAAGTGGCCGGTGATGGATTTCATCAAGGTGGTTTTGCCCACGCCGTTGCGGCCAAGTACCGTGGTGACTTTACCTGTTTCTGCGGTCAGGGAGACTTTCTTAAGCGCCTGACTAGCACCATAAAAAATATCAATGTTATCTACTGTGAGCATGCTGTTATCTCCCTAAATATACTTCGATGACTTGCTCATCCTGCTGAACCACATCTAATGGCCCCTCCGATAACACGGAGCCTTCGTGCAGCACGGTGACTTTACAGTCCAGTGCCTTCACGAATTCCATGTCATGCTCAACCACGATGACCGAACGACTCTTTGCCACATCCCGTAACAGGTCTGCGGTTTTGAAGGTTTCTTCGTCGGTCATACCCGCAGCGGGTTCATCCACCAGAAGTACTTCGGGCTCTTGCAGTAATAGCATTCCGATTTCTAACCACTGCTTTTGTCCGTGGGAGATGTCCCCCGCCAGGGTATTCTTTTGATCGCCGAGATTGATGTAATTGGCCATCTCATCCAAGCGATCTTTGTCCTTGTTGGTTAATTTGAAGACCAGACTTTGCCATGGGGTGCGATTGCCCGCCAAGGCTAGTTCGAGGTTTTCCCATACTGTCAGTGTTTCAATCACCGATGGCTTTTGGAATTTACGGCCAATGCCCAAGTTCGCAATGTCGGCTTCGTCGTGTTTGGTCAGGTCGATATCTTGTTTGAAATACACGTCACCGACGTCCGGGCGGGTTTTTCCGGTGATGATGTCCATCATGGTACTTTTGCCCGCCCCGTTGGGGCCGATGATGGCACGCAGTTCACCTTCTTTTAAGACGATGGATAAACCATTGATGGCTTTAAATCCATCGAAGCTAACGCTCACCCCGTTAAGATAGAGGATAGTGTCGTTAGGAATATGCTTATCAACCATGTTACACCTCCTCTACTAATTCGGTGGTTTTTGGTGCTGACTTGCTGGTGGAGTCCGGTTTGAATGTTGAATCATTACCGGACGTCGCTTTTTTCTCAGCCTGACGTTGTTTGATTTGCGTATACAAACCAGCGATGCCTTTTGGAAGGTACAGCGTCGTTACTACAAACAGCGCGCCAAGCATGAATAACCAGGCATCGGGTAGTACGCCGGTAAACCAGGTCTTGGCGTAGTTCACTAAGATGGCTCCGATGATGGCGCCGTACAGTGTGCCGCGTCCGCCCATGGCCACCCAGATCACTAACTCAATGGAGTTGATCGGGGAGAACTCGCCCGGATTGATGATGCCTACTTGCGGCACGTACAAGGCACCTGCGATACCGGCTAACATCGCGGATAATACGAAGACCACCAACTTGTAATGTTCCACACGATATCCCAGGAAACGCGTTCGGCTTTCGGTATCACGCACCGCCACTAACACACGACCTAAGCGAGACGACACGATCCAACGACACAGAATATAACCCAGGGCCAAGGCGATGCCGGAGCAGAGAAAGAGGCCAATACGGGTCTGGTCGGATTGCAGATCAAAACCAAGGATGTCTTTAAAGTCGGTCAAGCCGTTGTTGCCGCCAAAGCCCATGTCGTTCTGGAAGAAGGCCAACATTAAGGCATAAGTTAAGGCTTGAGTGATGATCGACAAATAAACGCCGGTTACGCGAGAGCGGAACGCCAGCCAACCGAATACAAAGGCGAGAATTCCTGGTGCCAGCAATACCCACAGCATGGCGAACCAGAACATGTCGAAGCCTTGCCAGTACCAAGGCAGTTCCTGCCAATTCAGAAACACCATGAAGTCCGGCAGTTCAGCATTGCCATACACACCGCGATCACCGATCTGACGCATTAAATACATGCCCATGGCATAACCGCCCAGTGCGAAGAAGGCTCCATGGCCGAGTGACAGAATTCCGCAGTAACCCCAGATCAAATCTACCGCCAAGGCGAGCAGGGCATAACACAAGTACTTACCAAACAGTGTCACCGTGTAGGTGCTCATGTGCAGTGGGTTACCCTCTGGCACCGCTTGGTTTAAAAAGGTGATGATGACTAAGGCGGCGCCCAGAATGGAGAGCATTCTTAGTCCGGCTTTGTCTTTCATTAAGAAGGAATCTTTATTCATAGCTTAACCCTCCACTGCTCGGCCTTTCAGCGCGAACAGACCACGCGGGCGACGCTGAATGAATAGAATGATGAATACCAATACGATGATCTTAGCGATCACAGCACCGGCCCAAGGCTCGATCAGTTTGTTGACCACGCCTAAGCCCATGGCCGCAACCAAGGTGCCCCACAGGTTACCGACACCGCCGAACACCACGACCATGAAGGAGTCGATGATGTAGTTCTGGCCGAGGTTTGGCCCCACGTTGGTGATTTGAGATAGCGCCACACCAGCGATTCCGGCAACCCCCGAACCTAAACCGAAGGTCAGTGCATCGACCCAGCTGGAACGGATGCCCATGGAGTTCGCCATCGCGCGGTTCTGAGTCACGGCACGCATTTGCAGACCGAACAAGCTCTTTTTCAATAGCATCATCAAGGCGAAGAAAATAATCACACTGAAGATGATGATGTAGAGGCGGTTGTAGGTCAGCGCGAAGGATTCGGTGATTTCCAGGGAACCACTCATCCAGCTTGGGTTTTCAACGCTTTGGTTCAGTGGTGATACCAAAGTACGAATGGCTTGCTGCAGAATTAAGCTGATACCGAAAGTGGCCAGCAGGGTTTCCAGCGGGCGGCCGTAGAGGTGACGAATCACCGTGCGTTCAATCAGAATGCCCACCAAACCGGATACCAGGAAGGCAGCAGGAATGGCAATGAATAAGGAATAATCAATGAAGTTCGGAAACAGCCATTGAATGGCGAAGGTGGTATAGGCGCCCAGCATCATCATCTCGCCGTGGGCCATGTTGATTACGCCCATTACACCGAAGGTAATGGCTAAGCCAATTGCAGCAAGTAACAGCACGGAACCTAAGCTCAAACCAAAGAACAGGTTTTCCGCAACGCCGTACAGTTCCTGACGGGATTCGATGGCTTCAATGGATTTATCAATGGCGGTGATGAAGGCTTTTTGTTCCGCACTGGCGTCAGTTTGGCCGAGTTGTGCTTTGGTTTGGTTAAGCAGCGCGAGTACTTTAGGGTCGTCACTGCTTTCCAATTGTGCGGCGGCCGACGTTTGCGTGGCTAAATCACCGTGCTTAAGCTGGATGGCCGCAATGGTGGTTTCGATGGCTTCCAAAACGCTGGATGAAGTTTCGGTGTCTAGCTTGGCAGCGAGTGTTGGTAATAGTTCGGCGTCCAACGCATCTCTGAGGTTGCGAACCGCAGTCAGGCGAGTGTCTTCGTCTTTAGCGTTGAGCTGTAAACCGGCAAGTGCGGTTCGAATTTCACCGCGAATCTTGTTGTTTACTTTAATTTTTTTCAGTTTGCTTTTCTTAAAGTCACCAATGACTTCATTCGTTAGAGCACTGTAGGCGGTGTATTGCTTACCTTCACCTTTTTCAATGTAAACAAATTGGCCAGTGGCTTTAACGTAATAAAGTTTGCCTTCCAGCATTTGGCTCAGCACTGTGGTGGCCTGTGCGTCGCCGGTGGTGGCAATGGCTTGAACGGCGTCAATGCGTTCGTTGGTTTTTTTGGATTTCAGCCCTTCAAACTGGGCTTCTATGGATGCGGGCGAGCCGTAGCTGAGGCTTGCCAGAAGAAGCGATGAGAACAACGCGAAAATGAGTTTGAACCTGGTCATGATGTATTCCAAAGATACGTTCAATTCATGATCTCAGAACCAAAAATACCCCTACCCATTGAGCAGGCATATATAGAGTTCGGAGGAAATGCTTTAAAGGATGTTCAGGCCAAGTCCCTTTTGACCTGAAGCATCAGAGTGATCTAATGATCGATTATTCGTAGTTCTGGCCAGAACATACGCTGGTTTCGATGTTGTAGTTACCGCAGTTGATTGGTGCGGTCCAATCGGCAACCACTTTAGAACTGCTTGGCAAGTGATCCGTCCAAGCATCCCCAATCACGCCTTTCTTGGTTTGCCACACAATCTCGAACTGGCCGTCGTCCTGGATTTCACCAATCAACACCGGCTTGGTCAGGTGGTGGTTGGTGTTCATTACTGCTGTACCGCCAGTCAGGTTAGAGACTGTGATGCCATACATGGCGTCACGTACTGCATCCACCTCTTCAGTACCTGCGATTTCAACCGCTTTTGCCCACATTTTGAAACCGATGTAAGTGGCTTCCATTGGGTCGTTGGTTACGCGGTCTTCATTGCCAACGTGCTTCTGCCATTTCTCGATGAACTCTTCGTTGACGTCGCTTTCAGCACTCTGGAAGTAGTTCCAGGCTGCTAAGTGACCCACCAGAGGGCCGGTGTCGATGCCTGACAATTCTTCTTCACCTACCGAGAAAGCGATTACTGGAATGTCTTCGGCAGAAACGCCTTGGTTACCCAGCTCTTTGTAGAAAGGTACGTTCGCGTCACCGTTGATGGTGGAGATAACCGCTGTTTTCTTGCCTGCTGCGCCGAACTTCTTAATGTCGCTTACGATGGTTTGCCAATCCGAATGACCGAACGGCGTGTAGTTGATCATGATGTCTTTCTCAGCCACGCCTTTGGCTTTCAGGTAGGCTTCAAGAATCTTGTTGGTGGTGCGAGGGTAAACGTAGTCGGTGCCTGCAAGTACGAAGCGGGTAACACTGCCACCTTCTTCGCTCATTAAGTAATCCACCGCTGGAATGGCCTGTTGGTTTGGCGCAGCACCTGTGTAGAACACGTTCTTCGAGGATTCTTCCCCTTCGTACTGAACTGGGTAGAACATCAAACCGTTCAGCTCTTCAACTACCGGAAGCACAGATTTACGAGAAACAGACGTCCAGCAGCCGAAGATCACATCTACTTTTTCTTTGGAAAGCAGCTCACGACCTTTTTCTGCAAACAGCGGCCAGTTAGACGCCGGGTCTACGACCACAGGTTCAAGCTTCTTACCAAGCAAGCCACCAGCTTTGTTCTGTTCTTCGATCATCATCAGCACGGTATCTTTTAGCGTCGTTTCAGAAATCGCCATGGTGCCGGAAAGGGAGTGCAATACACCGACCTTGATGGTGTCGTCAGCTGCCATTACTGCAGAGCCAAATGATACAGAAAGCGCTAATGCAGAAAATTGCGAAAGTTTCTTAATGCTTTTCATCGTGATTCCTTGTTCTTTAATGAGTCATTTTCTTTGTATGTTGGTACTTATGGGGTTGGCTAAACCAAACGGAATCGAGCGAAGAAAAGAACGGGCGGTTATGTAATTGGGTTGCCTCTGAATGTCCTTTTCTGTGTCGGTGGTGTATTCCTTATGCTTGGTTAGCCAACCTTAACCTCTTGATTGTGAGTCTCGAGCTGAGTCGATTGATCTTGGTTACAGCAACGGCTGTGCCATACTTGGCTAAAGCTTGTGGTTGTGGGGCTTAACTCAAATAAAAGTTGTCTACTTGGTTTGTTTGTGCGGTATTTTGGTGCACTACTTTTAGGTGTGGCACTGAGATGGTTCAGAAATCATTTAGTACGACAATTATCTTATTTATTTCAAAGGAGTTCTGCACTAGCAGAGTGCAGGTTGGGTGCGGTGTTGCAGGTAATAAAGTAATTTAAAAAATTGTCTATATGGTTATTTATTTACCTGGCAAACACTTTGCTATGTATTTGTCAGCTCGATTTTTTTCAGGATTAAGGAAGACCGTTGA
Organism: Litoribrevibacter euphylliae; assembly: GCF_042646085.1. Lineage (NCBI taxonomy): Bacteria > Pseudomonadati > Pseudomonadota > Gammaproteobacteria > Oceanospirillales > Oceanospirillaceae > Litoribrevibacter > Litoribrevibacter euphylliae. Next base: position 676,470 of record NZ_JBHRSZ010000007.1, read on the forward strand.
ACGATCAAACTATGGTGGATGCACCGGTAGGAGCGCCAAAGCTCGATCCCAATCTACATTGGCTAGCGAACTATCAAGCGGAATTGGTGTATCTGGATGGAAAGACACGACTGGGTCGAACAGACAGCTTTGGGCCGTTACGTGTGCAACGACCGTTTTATCCGGAAGGTGATGTGTGCAGTCATTTGTACTTGTTGCACCCTCCGGGCGGGTTAGTTGCCGGGGATTACCTCACCATCGGGTTTCACCTTGGGCCGAAAGCGCAAGCCTTAGTAACCACGCCATCAGCAGGCAAGGTCTATAACAACATCACTGAACGTAAGCAGTATCAAAAGGTGCATCTTACTGTGGCCGATGCCGCGGTGATGGAATGGCTTCCTCAGGAAACCATTGTCTTTGATGGTGCTAAAGGTGAATTGATAACCGAAGTAGAACTGGAATCGGCAGGTACTTTTGTTGGCTGGGACATCGTCTGTATGGGCAGGCCAAGCAGCGAAGATTGGTTTGAACGCGGCTCGGTACGACAGCTCTTATCCATTAAGCGAGCGGGGCGGTTAGTTCATATTGAGAACAATGTGATTGATGCCGACTCGGGCATTATGAAGGTGCGTTCTGGTTTGGCCGGTCAGCCGGTGTTTGGCAGCTTTATGATTACCTCGGATAACTTATCTGAACTAACCGAAGAACAACGAGACACCTTGGAGGGTATGGCCAAAGGTGCGTTGGTGTCTGTAACGGCAAAGCCAGGCATTACGGTTGTGCGCTATCTTGGCGCTTGCTCAGAAACCGCGAAAAAAGTGTTTGCCCAATATTGGGCGTGGGTGCGTGAAGAGGTAAACCAACGTGGTGCGTGTCCGCCAAGAGTTTGGAATACCTAATCCGTAGATACAGGATTATTGATTGCTTGATCAGCTTAGTAGCTGATTTAAGCAGACAGAACAAAAAGTTAAGTTTTTTATTAATGATAAATCATGAGCTGCACTAAAAATGGTTAGTTGTTGTCTAGTCGCTGCATGATTATGGATCACTCAACGAGGACGTTATGGAACTCTCACCCAGAGAAAAAGATAAGTTGCTTATTTTTGTGGCAGCCGAGTTAGCAGAAAAGCGCCGACAACGTGGCGTTAAATTGAACTATCCGGAGTGTATTGCCCTGATTTCGGCGTACATCATGGAAGGTGCGCGAGATGGTAAGACCGTGGCCGAACTGATGAACGAAGGTCGTCAGGTGATCAGTCGTGATGAAGTAATGGACGGTATCGATGCCATGCTGCATGAAGTGCAAGTGGAAGCGACCTTTCCGGACGGTACCAAACTGGTGACGGTTCATAATCCGATTGCATAAGGAGAATGTTATGGCAGGGGGTAGTAATACAAGTTCAACCAGCAAGATGATTCCTGGTGAATACATAGTCGCGGATGAACCGATTGTTTTGAATGAAGGGCGTAAGACGGTGACGGTTCAGGTGTCGAACTCGGGGGACCGCCCCATCCAGGTGGGTTCTCATTATCATTTTTACGAAACCAATCTTTCCCTTCAATTTGATCGTGATGTAACTAAGGGCTATCGCTTGAACATTCCGGCGGGCACAGCGGTGCGTTTCGAGCCGGGTCAGACCCGTGAGGTTGAGCTGGTGGAGTATGCGGGCACGAAAACGGTATACGGCTTCCGTGGTGACGTGATGGGTAAAGTATGAGGTTGGTAAGGTATGAAGCTGGCAAAGTAAAAGGGATAGGACGAACACAATGACAACCATAGATCGTAAAGCCTATGTAGATATGTACGGCCCAACCGTCGGCGACAAAGTACGTTTGGGCGACACCGAATTATTCATTTCACCAGAGAAAGACTTCACCGTGTATGGCGATGAAGTGAAGTTCGGTGGCGGTAAGGTAATTCGTGATGGCATGGGCCAGAGTCAGGATACTTCAGACAAAGTACCGGATACGGTAATTACTAATGCTTTGATTTTGGACGTAACCGGCATTATCAAAGCCGATGTTGCGATTAACGATGGCCGCATTTGTGCCATTGGTAAGGCGGGTAACCCGGACACCCAACCGGGCGTGACCATTAATGTCGGGCCAGGCACTGAAGTGATTGCAGGCGAAGGTCAGATTCTGACGGCGGGTGCCATCGACGCGCACATTCATTTCATCTGTCCGCAACAGGTCGAAGAAGCCTTAATGTCGGGCATCACCACCATGATTGGTGGCGGCACCGGCCCAGCCACGGGCACTAACGCGACCACTTGTACGCCGGGGCCATGGCACATTGGCAAGATGCTGCAAGCGGTGGATGAGTTACCGATGAACATCGGCTTCTTAGGGAAAGGGAATGCGTCCTTGCCAGAAGCGTTACGTGAGCAGGTAGACGCCGGTGCCATTGGCTTAAAACTGCATGAAGACTGGGGCACTACGCCTGCGTCTATCGACTGTTGTTTGTCGGTGGCGGAAGAGCTGGATGTTCAGGTGGCCATTCACACTGATACACTGAATGAATCTGGATTTGTGGAAGACACATTAGCCGCATTGAAAGGCCGGGTGATTCATACCTATCACACCGAAGGTGCGGGCGGTGGTCATGCGCCGGACATCATCAAAGCCTGTGGTGAATCCAATGTTTTGCCTTCCTCAACTAACCCAACCCGCCCATACACCATCAATACGGTGGACGAGCATTTGGACATGTTGATGGTATGTCATCACCTTGATCCGAACATTCCGGAAGACGTGGCCTTTGCTGATTCCCGTATTCGTCGTGAAACCATTGCGGCGGAAGACATTCTTCATGACCTTGGTGCGTTTAGTATGATCTCTTCCGACTCCCAAGCAATGGGCCGTGTCGGTGAAGTGATTACTCGCACCTGGCAAACCGCACATAAGATGAAGGTGCAACGTGGCGCACTGCCCGAGGATGTGGATACCACAACGGTATCGGGCGCGGATAACTTCCGCGCGCGTCGTTACATTGCCAAGTACACCATCAACCCGGCGATCACTCACGGTATTGCTGATCATGTGGGCTCGGTTGAAGTCGGTAAGCTGGCGGACTTGGTGTTGTGGAAACCGGCGTTTTTCGGCACCAAACCATCTCTGATTATGAAAGGCGGAATGATTGCGGCTGCGCCTATGGGGGATCCGAATGCGTCGATTCCAACGCCTCAGCCTGTCCATTACCGTTTCATGTTCGGTGCCTTAGGCAAAGCGGTCTCGGCCACCAGTTTGGCGTTTGTTTCGAAATCGGCCATTGAGAAAGACACCCTGTCGCATCTTGGTTTGGAGAAAACCTTAACGCCAGTACAGAACTGTCGTTCGGTGCGTAAGTCGGACATGGTGTTAAACGATTATCAACCGACGGTGGAGGTGGATCCGCAAACCTATGTGGTGAAAGCCGATGGCGTTGAGTTGAAATGCGAGCCTGCGGAAGAGTTGCCATTAGCGCAGCGGTACTATCTTTTTTAATGGACAAGTTGTTTTAGTGGGCAAGTTTTCTAGCCAGTAATTCAAATAGGTTAGAAAAGATAAGAAATATTATGGAAAGTTAACAGGATTCAGCTTTTCTTTGCTCGATCAGAAGGCACATCCGTGTGCCTCTGATCGCTCACGACATCCATGTCGTTCGGCAGAAAATCTTAAATCCTGTCATCTTTCTGGTGAACTTTCCCGAACGGATAGCTGTGTGAAAACAAAGTATTTGTTTAGGAAAAGGTTATTTAAATATCTGGATATTTATGATTACAATTTCAGAAAAACTGACCCAAGCCGAGAGCGAAGGGGCAGAGATCAAAGACACTATTTGTTTACCCTTTGATGAGCGCAAACGGGGTCGTTTAAAAGCGGTAACGGCTGGCGGCTTGAATGTGGGTATTTTTGTCGAGCGTGGTGAAGTGATGCGTGACGGCACTGTGTTGAAAGCCGAGTCGGGTGAACTCTTTAAAGTGGTTGCGGCGAATGAAGAAGTCACTACGGCTTCAACAGCAGATGCACATTTGTTTGCTCGCGCCTGTTATCACTTAGGGAATCGTCATGTGCCTTTGCAGGTAGGCGACGGCTGGTTGCGTTATCAGAACGATTACGTGCTGGATGACATGTTGCGTCAGCTGGGTCTGGACGTGAAACACGAGCAAGCTCCGTTTGAACCAGAGAATGGCGCATACGGTGAGCATGGTGGTCATTCTCACGGAGGCCACTCGCATGGGCATTCTCATTCTGATGGTCATGATCATTCCCATAGCCATTCACACGATCATCAACACTAGAGTGCCGTTCGAATGAAAACCACCAGTTTATTGAGCCTGTTGCACATCTCCAGTCCAGCCTTGCCGGTTGGGGCCTTTGCCTATTCGCAAGGGTTGGAATATACCCTGGATGCAGGCTGGTGTAAGACGGCGACGGATGTCGAGCAGTGGATTGAGTCAGTTCTCAGGTTCGGTATTGCAGGCGTTGATCTGCCGATTCTGAAGCGTCTTCATCTGGCTTGGCAGGCGGAAGATCGGGACGCGATTATTCACTGGAATGACATGCTGTTGGCCTTTCGGGAAACCAAAGAGTTGTATCTGGAAGACGTGCAAGTGGGTGCAGCTTTTAAGCAGTGGCACTTGGCTCAACTCAAAGACGCTGATGCTTCCAGCCAGGAAGAAAAGCTGGAATGGTTGGATAAGCCGTCGGTGGTGGCGATGTACGCCTTGCATGGCGTGTTGACCGAGATTCCAGTAGAAGAGTGTCTGATCGGTTTCAGTTGGGCGTGGTTGGAAAACCAGATTGCTGCAGCCAGTAAAGCCATGCCAATGGGGCAGACCGATGGGCAGAAAATCATGCGACGCTTAATCCCGGTGATTGATAATGTGGTGACGCAAGCAATGATGTTATCGGATGAAGAAATAGGGTCGGGCTTGGTTGGCCTAGCTATGTCGTCGTCGCTGCATGAGCATCAGTATTCCCGATTATTTAGATCTTGATTTAGATTCAGGGGCACAGAGCTTTTGAACATTAGTAAACGAATTTGATTTTTAGAATATAGAAAAAGTTAAGCGAGAAAAAATTATGAGCAGTAAGCAAACATTACGCGTGGGTGTTGGTGGTCCGGTTGGGTCAGGTAAAACGGCGTTATTAACCACCTTGTGTCGTGAGATGCGTGAGTATTACAACATTGCGGTCGTTACCAACGACATCTACACCAAAGAGGACGCGCAGTTCTTAACGCGCAATGAAGCCTTGAGTGAAGACCGTATTTTGGGTGTCGAAACCGGTGGTTGTCCGCATACAGCGATTCGTGAAGATGCCTCCATGAATTTGGCTGCTGTCAAAGAGCTTCAGGATCGTCATGAAGGCTTGGAGATGGTGTTGGTGGAGTCGGGCGGTGATAACTTGTCGGCCACCTTCAGCCCGGAGTTGTCGGATCTAACTTTGTATGTGATTGACGTATCGGCTGGCGATAAGATCCCGCGTAAAGGCGGCCCAGGCATTACCAAGTCGGATTTGCTGATCATCAACAAAACGGATTTGGCTCCGATTGTGGGCGCGTCTTTAGAGGTGATGGATCGAGATGCCAAGAAGATGCGTGGTGATCGTCCTTTCGTGTTCTCTAATCTGAAAAGTGGTCAGGGCGTGAAAGAGATTGTTCGCTTTATCATTGAACAAGGCATGTTGCGTGAAACGGGCTTGATGAAAGATTGAACGAATAACAGATCCGTTCTTTTCTTGTGAAAACATTGTCAGTGGGAACATAAAAACGCGTTCTGATGTTGAATCAGAGCGCGTTTTTTATGTGCAATTTATTGGAATACCACAGCTCTTTGCGATGCAGTGGTGTTTCTTTTGGCAGATTTGGGTTTTTCAGGAAAAAAGTACGGCGCTTGTTCATTTTCAATTGATGAATGATAGGGCCGAAATGTTTGAGGAAGAAACGGTCGAACTCGCCATCAGCAATCATTTTTTCCAGGTTCGTTTCCAGGTGCTTTGCCAGCTCTGGTTTGTGCGGGGTCACAAAGAAGTACATGGGTAAAGGCAGGTAAATGGCCAAATCCCGTTCGATGCTGAGGTTCGTATAGGCAGGGTGGAATTTATTGTATTCCTGCAAAATTTCATTGGCGCCTCTAGGAAAGTAATCGGCACGGTTAAAGTGGATGATCTTGAATAAACTCTCATAATCGACATTGGTGATGGTATGAAAACCGTAGCTTTTCCACACCGGTGTAATTGACCATTGTGAGCCGAGAATGGCTTCCATCGCTTTTAGTTCTTCAAGCTTGGTAATGGCTGAAAATTTGGGTTGTTTTTCCTTATTGATTAAGAAAACCCGATACCCTAATAGACCTTTATAGATGGGGATTCGAATCGTTAGTAAATCCTCTTCCCAGTCCGGACGGGTCGCTGTACCTTGTACGTCAACCATTCGACCTTCGCGCATTACTTCTTTAAGTCGAGCCCGGCTGTGCACTTTCTCGCTATACACCACTGGATACGCTTTTTCAGTGAGCCCATAGTTTAAGGCAGAGTCTAGAAGGGCAAGAATATAAACCTGTCTTGGGTCTTTCTCGGATTTGGGTTTGGCTAAAACAACGGTTTCTGCTGTTGCATTGATGGCAACGCTGATGAAGAGAAGAAAATAGAGAGTGCGCTTCATAAAACTCATTCAAAAAGTCTTTCTTTTGAGGATAGATGAAATCTTAGGGCTTTCTACTTTGAGGCGCTGGTATTTTTCTACTTGAGAATTATTCTTATTATGCTATAAATGAGAATAATTATCATTATTGGAAGTGATATCATGTTCAGACGACTAAAAAGTAACTCAAAGACAAACACGGAAGCGTGCCGAAAATGGGAATATTATCTCATGAAAGGTAATGAGTATTACTTTCGTAGCCAGTATCACACCGCCGCCTATTGTTATTCCATCGCCGCTGAATACCTTGAAGTGATTGTGGATCAAGAATCTAAAGTAAAATGCTGTGAGCGCTGTACCGATGAACGTTGTTTCCAGCATTACTTTATTGCCTGTCAGAACACTTCTCATGCATTCGCCATGTCGGGCGATTTAATTAAGGCAGAGCAATACCTCTCTCGTGCGCATTACAAGTTTCTTGCGTTGGTGACGGATAGTGTTAAAGGCACCGAATCCTGGCAGGAAAAAATGCGTTTCATTTGTGAACGATCATTGTCTACCTTGGTTCAATTCCTTGAACGCCATAACCGTCAGGGCACGGCCGACAGCGTTATGATGGAATCACGACGACTACTGAGTTAATTTTTGGGATGTCCCTTCTGATACTTTATTTGATTTTATGAGTAAAAGCTCATAAATTTAATGATCAAATTCTTTCAGGAGGACGACCATGTCTTCAGTGGTATGGATTACCGGGTGTGCCAGTGGTTTAGGCAGGTATCTGGTCGAGGCATTCTATTTACGTGGCTACCGTGTGGTGGCTACGGACATCAACTACGATGCGTTAATTACTCACGCGCAACAAGAACTCTGGCCGGAAGAATCGGTATTTTGTGCGGCGTTGGATGTGACTTCTGCGGAGGCATGGACAGCTTTGTTAGCGCAAGTAGAAGAACGTTGGGCTCAGGTAGATTACCTGCTTAATGTAGCGGGTTACCTCAAGCCGGGGTATGCCCACGAACAGACAACGGTAGAAGTCGATCGACATCTCGACATCAACGTCAAAGGGCTAATCTTTGGCAGCCAGCGAATCGGTCAGTACATGGTTAAGCGTGGTTCTGGTCACATCATTAACATCGCTTCTACCGCTGCGTTGGCTCCGGTTCCGGGGTTAAGTCTCTACAGTGCCTCTAAATACGCCGTTCGGGCATTCAGCCTTGCGATTCGACATGAACTTAAACCGCACGGTGTGAAGGTGTCTGTTGTGTGCCCGGATGCTATTCAAACTCCCATGCTCAGTTTGCAAGAAAGCTACGACGAGGCCGCTATGACCTTTTCTGGCAATAAGGTCTTACGAGTTGAAGACATTGAACTGTTACTGTTTGATAAAGTGATTCCAAAGGCACCGGCAGAAGTGATGATTCCGTTCAGCCGAGGGGTGTTTGCGAAACTTGGAAACCTGTTTCCAGGCTTAACTGACCGCTTGGTTGTCGTCTTACAAAACAAAGGGCGAAAGGCTCAACAGAAATATCACAAAAGCTAACAATATCAGGCATCTAAGAAACCCACATTCAACTATCTTTATAGACTAAGGATAGGAGTAGTTATGCGGAAAGTGCTGAGAGTAATCTGTTGTCTTATATTGTGTTTCATGTCGCTTGAATCCATTGCTGAAAAACGCAAACAAGTACTGGTGATCAGTGCCTATCACCCCGCATTTCCAACCTTCTACCATCAAAATCGAGGCGTCCGAGAAGGCCTTCAAGAGCTGGGCTTTAGCTCAGAGAACATGGATCTCGATTACGAGTACATGGACTCCAAGCGCTTTTTTACGGATGAGAATATAGCTAACTTTACGTCCTCCATTCGCTATAAGCTCTCCCAGCTTAAGCGGCCTTATGATGTGCTGTTAGTGGCAGACGATAATGCACTCGACTTTGCGATCAGACATCAATCAACTTTGTTTCAAAACATTCCCATCGTTTTCTTTGGCGTCAATAACGTCAATAAAGCTTTATTGCTGGATGCTGATCCGCAAGTAACGGGGGTTGTTGAAGCCATTTCCATTAAAGAAACGTTTGACCTGATCAAGCGAATTCACGGTGATAAAACCTCCTTGCAGGTGATCGTGGATAACACACCATCGGGTCAGTCCAATCTGAAATCAATTATCGCCTATCAGGTTCGAGCCGAAGGTGTGGATTTGGAGGTGCTGGATCTTTCCAGAATGACTTTTTCTCAGTTAGCTAAAGAACTGGCATCGTCCTCCGGCGATGCCGTGTTGTTACTTAGTGGCTTCCGTGACGCTGTAGGCACGAAGAAAGATTTTTATGAATTAACCGAGTTTTTGGAAACCTCATCGCCGAATCCCATTTATCATTTCTGGCGACACGGAGTGGGTGAAGGCTTGTTTGGTGGCAAGGTGGTCAGTCACTTTGAGCAAGGGCGAATCGCTGCACGCATTGCCGGAGAAGTGTTGAAAGGCGGCTCTGTTGCTGAGTTTCCTGTTATTGCTGACAGCCCAAACGTTTACATGTTTGATTACACAAAACTGAACGATTACGGCTTATCCGAGAGCCTAATTCCAGAAAGCGCACATTGGTTGAATAAGCCGATCACGCTTCGTGAATCCAACCCTCAAGCCTATTGGATTGCCATGGCGATCTTTCTTAGCTGTGTCTTCATTATTGCCTGTTTGTTCGGTTTCATCTGGATGCGTCGTCGTGTGGTGAACCGGCTTGAACGCGCTTACGATGCAAAAACCACTCAGTTGAAGAAAACCTACGACGATCTTGTGCAAGCCGAGAAAATGGCTTCGCTGGGTCGCTTGGTGGCAGGCGTTGCACATGAAATCAATACCCCGGTCGGTGTTAGTGTGACCACAACCACCTATTTGCAAAGCCTCTTTGACGAGATAGAACAGGCTTATCACGGTGGTGAACTATCGAAGCGACAGTTGGAATCTTTCATCGACAATTGTAAAGAGGGTTCAGAAATTCTAATGGGCAGTTTGTCGGGCGCGGCGCAACTCATATCAAGTTTCAAACAAGTCGCAGTGGATCAAACCGGCGAGCAGTGTCGCAAAATTGCCATTGCGGAATACATTCAGTCCATCGCTTTCAGTTTAACGCCGAAGTTAAAACTGAAAGGCGTCGAAGTCGATGTGGTGGGTGATGCTGCTTTGGAGATTACCACCTACCCTGGCGCGGTATCACAAGTCTTCACGAATTTATTCATGAACAGCTTAATTCATGGCTTTGAGGATAAGAAAACCCTCTGTCAGATTCGGATTGAAGTGAAACCGCAAGCGAAAGGCGTTGAAATCATTTATCAGGATAATGGCAAGGGCATGGACGCAGTGACTTTGGAAAAAGCTTTCGACCCGTTCTTTACCACCAAAATGGGCAAAGGTGGCAGTGGTTTAGGGTTGAATATTGTGTATAACCTCACGAAGAATAAACTCAACGGTCAGATTCATTGCGAAAGTAAGGAAGGGCAGGGCGTGCTCTTTAGAATCGAACTGGCGAATATGGCTTCCCCCGCAAAGCAGACTACCTCAGAGCTGACGGATGACGTGGCGGAGACAGGGCAAGTGCTGCATTGAGCATTGCCCTGGAACGAAATACTTACTTAGCGCCTTTTAGCATCATGCTGATACGCGCCTGCGTAGCATCTGATTCTAACAGCGGTACGAACGCATTCAGCTCGTCTCTTGAAACCTGAGGTACTTTTCCTGCCGTTTCAGCGCGCAACAAACGTTTGGTTTCCAGCAAAGAAGGCAAAGGTAACTTCAACAGTTCACCCGCAAGTTCCATTGCTTTGTTCAATGCGTCTTTTGCTTCACAAGTCTGGTTGATGAAACCCCATTTCTCCGCTTCTTGAGCACTGAAGAAACGACCCGTCATAAGCAGCTCAGCCGCGATTTTAGGGCCAACGTGTTTATCTAATAGATAACTTGAAGCGCCTTCAGGGCACACACCTAACAGAGAGAAAGGCATACGGAACTTGGTGTTCTCAGCCGCAACCACCATATCGCAATGCAACAGAATGGTAGAACCAATGCCTACCGCGACTTTCTCAACAGCCGCGATGACCGGTTTAGTAACCGCGTGGCTGGTTTCGATGATGCCTTGTACACAGGCCATCAAAGTTTCTGAATCGCCATCCACCAAATCAGCGAGATCATTACCGGCAGTGAACACGTTGTTCGCACCTGACAGAACAATCACGGATACATCGTCTGATTGATCTGCTTCTTTCAGACCCGCAATGATGTCTTGATAGGTTTGAATACGAATGGCGTTCAAACACTCGGGGCGATTAATCTGAAGGTGAGCAATACGGTTTTCAATGGTCAAGGTAATGTCTTGATACATGATCGGATTTCCTATGCGATGGATTGAGTGCTCCGCTATTGAGTGAGCACTTAAGGAACCTCTGAATAAGTCCCTCTCTGCTCAGGCCTCTAAGAGAAATGTCTATTTGAGGCGCGCTTTTGAAGGCATAACGGGTTATGTCAAAAAGCCGCAACAAAAAAGAGGCATTTCTCTTAAGGCCCCGAAGGGCGCCCGCTGAGCTAGAGCGGATTTGTTCAGAGGTTCCTTAATTAAGCAGACGACACTTTAGTGGGTGAGCGTGTTGTGTACAAGTTTTTCGGGGATGAGTGGCTAAATGGGTTCGAATTGGCCGTGATAACCGTACTGCGTATGCATATTACGGAGGAGTGTTGTAACTGTTTGAAATAATTAGTTATTTTTATGGAGCTTCATGATGAGTGGTATGCAAAATATGAACGTGGATGTGTGTACGTGGAATGTAGAGTTAACTGTTATTATTACAATAAGTTTATATATAAGTTTATATATAAGTTTATTTTTATTTTGTTTAAGGTTATCTTTGTTTCGGTTGAGTTTTTGATTTATGAGGTTAAGTTTATGGGTAATGTAGTGATGGTTTTCACAAGTAAGCCCCTTGAGACTATGATTCAAGAAGGTGGTTCAGGCTATTGGTCTGCGAACAGAAAGCGTCTAGAAAAGTGTGAATATTTGATAGCAACGAAAAGTAATACTCTAAGAGAGCACTTCCCAAGTAATAAGGACATTAAACAAGGCTCTGCATTTTTAGTTGGTAAAGTGACAAATATTACCGATTCGCCAGCAGGTGACCGACTCGTTATTCAACTATCTGAATATGCTGAAATTAACCAGCCTAATGTTTGGACTGGCAATCGAAATCCAGTAGCTTATACGACGACTAAAGCTTTAACAGAAACACATGGTTTAGATTTTAGTTCTTTAGAATGGCAAGAGTTTCCTGTTAGTGCTGACGTTTTAACTACCAATCATGAAGCCGTGAGCGAAGTGAAAGGTCTTACTATCGAAGAGGCTAAGACAGGTCTAGCGAAAACACTTGGGATCTCTGCTGATTGCATTGAGATTACAATTAAAGCCTAACAAGCAACTCAACGAAGGTCTTAAAAAGCCTGGCTTAAGCTCCTTCCTCTCTCAGCTAAGCCAAGCTTTTTAAGTTCGTTATTTGGGCGTTAAACGCCATAGCTTTCAAGTTATATAAAGGAATATCATGAAATTTACTGCACCAGAATTTAGGTTAGAAGCATTCCACTGCCCTCTGTGTGGTACTTATGCTCATATGAAATGGTCTATGTTGAGAGCCAATGATGGCTTTACAATGTATTACGAAGCGCAATGCTCTTGTTGTGAAAATCCTAGTCTATGGCGTGTAACCGATTATGCTCATGGCCAGTTTGGTAGGAGCGATAAATCTGCTGAGTTGATTTACCCAGACAGTGGTGTGGCAGCATTGCCTGTGCAAGATATGCCAGAAGACGTAAAGAAAGACTACGTTGAGGCGGCTAGAATCTTCTCTAGATCACCCCGTGGGGCAGCTGCACTCCTTCGTTTGGGGTTGCAAAAACTATGCAAGCACTTGGGGCAAGAAGGAGAAAATATAAACTCTGACATCAGAGCCTTAGCTACAAAAAACATTCTCCCACCTTTGGTTGTTAAGGTTGCAGATACTGTTCGTATTACGGGCAATAATGCGGTACACCCTGGAGAAATGTCTGATGAGGATTTTGATTACGTGGCTTCAAAAATGTTTGAACTTCTAAATTTTATTGTCAAAAAAGGAATATCAGAGCCAAAAGAGTTAGAGGCACTGTACGAAATGACTCCAGAAAACCCAAGGAAATCCGCTGAAGCTAAAGATGCCAAAGCCAAATCAGCCAGCACTTAACAATGCCAGCCAGAGGGAGAGCGTTACTGAATTAATTTATGAAAATTAATCGCATACATAACGATGAAGGTGAATTTCGTTGCTTTGAGGTTGATAACAGAATTATCTCTCGTAGTGGTATGTCTAAAGTTATTTCCCAAATTCCCGGTGTGCAAATTACTTATTTTCCAAAGTTTTATAGTAGTGAAGTATTTTGTGAATTTGAGCTAAATGGGAAGAAGTTTGAAGTAGCTGAGCCATATGGGGATAGCTCAATCTACGATGTAGTGGCACAGGAGCCGAACCTAATTGAAATGAATGTAATCGCAAACCATTTTGAAAAATCCAAGCCTATAAAAGGTGGTGATTTTGGCCAAAGAGTATTTTTTCTATTTAATTGGTGTTTAGCATCTGCTTTTTGGATTGGAATAGGTTGTGCTGTAATTTGGGGTTATAACAAGATATTCAGTTAACAAAGTCAGCTAATTAGGCGCATTCACTACCCCTTCAAGCAAACGTTAAATATCTATGAACATAGAAATTACATCAATAGAAGCAGTTGATCTTCCAGATTATATGGAAACGATTATTGGTTCAGAAACTTATGAAAGGCAGGCCCCTTTACTTGCAAAATTTAAAGTTTCCGTAAAATCAGCGCCTCGTATTGATGACTTAATCTTCGAAATCAGGGAGCAAGGAGATGGTACTCCTTCAATAGATGAATACTACGAAGATCAAGTATTTAATGAAATCCAAAAGTTATTACCAGAGAGTTTAAAGCCGAAACAAAAAGTTAGTCTATCAAATGGCTTAATTGCGTTCCTTCAAATCGAGACGTTTAAGTTTTGGTCAGGGGAAAGGACTTCCTTTCCTATTAAATACAATGGAAACTTTTAACAAGTAAAGGTTGGATCGTTCTTCGGATTGGACGTACTAAAGCACGTCCTTTTTTGGCTCTCACTTTTTAGGCAACTTAGCAATCCACTGATCCAGCTTATTCGCAAAATCCCTGCGCTCGGTCTGATTCATCGCCGGTGGCCCGCCGCTGACCTGGCCGGCACTGCGCATGTCTTCCATAAAGTTTCTCATGGTCAATCGAGGGCCGATGTTGCCTTTGTGCAGGTTTTCGCCACGCGGTGTCAGTACGGTGGCTTTAAGTTCGATGACTTCTCCGGCCAGTGGAATATCGCCGGTAATGACCAGATCGCCTTCGATGATGTTTTGAGCAATGTAGTGGTCGGCGACGTCGAAACCGGGCATCACTTGTACAGAACGAATAAATTTTGATGGCGGAGTAGCAAGCGGCTGATTAGCAACTAGAATCAATTCTATGGCAGCGCGGTCCGCAGCTCGGAAGAGAATGTCTTTGATGACTCTAGGGCAGGCATCGGCATCGACCCAAATAGGCATGATTTTTTCCCGGAAGTTAATTTGATACGAAAAGGAACATGCATTATATACGTTTAGTCGCTATACTGCGCGCCTGTGAAACGTATCCACTTAAGGATTATGAGATTGCCAGGGCGGCGATCGTGTCTGATGTTTGATCTGTCTAGATCCTAGGGTGGTCCGTTATTTTTTTCCTTTCTCTATAAGGCCTCCAAATGTCAGATGAGTTAAATGTGACTTTCGGCGATCTGGGTTTACCTGATCATGTGCTGAAGGCGCTAAAAGACGTGGGTTATGAAACCCCTTCTCCAATCCAAGCAGAAACTATCCCTTACGTACTGGAAGGACACGATGTCCTTGGTCAGGCGCAAACCGGTACCGGTAAAACGGCCGCGTTCGCAGTGCCTTTGGTTGCGAACATTAATATCCGTAAGAGCAAACCACAAGCCTTGGTTCTTGCTCCAACGCGTGAGCTAGCGATTCAGGTTGCAGAAGCATTTCAAAAGTATGCGGCGCGTCGCAAAGGCTTCCATGTATTGCCAATTTATGGTGGTCAGGATTACAGCTCGCAGATTCGTGCGCTTAAGCGCGGTGTTCATGTGGTTGTGGGTACGCCAGGTCGTGTAATGGATCACATGCGTCGTGGTACGCTGGATCTGTCGGACCTTCAGACATTGGTTCTGGATGAAGCCGATGAAATGTTGCGTATGGGCTTCATTGATGACGTTGAGTGGATTCTGGAGCAAACTCCGGAAGAACGTCAGATCGCGTTGTTCTCGGCAACCATGCCGAAAGAAATTAAGCGCATTGCTACCAATTACCTGAATGAGCCAAAAGAAGTCACCATTAAGGTAAAAACTCAAACTGCTTCGACGATTCGTCAGCGTGTTTGGATGGTGAGCGGTATGCACAAACTGGATGCGTTGACGCGTATCCTTGAAACCGAGCCGTTCGACGGCATGATCATGTTCGTACGCACCAAGAATGCTACCGAAGAACTGGCTGAGAAGCTGGAAGCGCGTGGTTATTCAGCTGCGGCGTTGAACGGTGATATGGCACAGCAATCTCGTGCACGTACCGTTGAGCGTTTGAAAAACGGTCAGTTGGACATCTTGATTGCAACCGACGTTGCAGCTCGTGGTTTGGACGTTGAGCGTATTACTCACGTAATCAACTACGACATTCCTTACGACACTGAAGCTTACGTTCACCGTATTGGCCGTACTGGTCGTGCGGGCCGTAGTGGTGAAGCGATTCTGTTTGCTGCGCCGCGTGAGCGTCGTATGTTGCGTGCCATTGAGCGTGCAACCAATAAGACCATCGAAGAGATGACGTTGCCGTCCACGCAAGACGTGAACGATCGTCGTGTGTCTCGCTTTAAAGATCGTATTACCGAAGCCTTGGGTTCTGAGACGAATACTGACCTTCAGTTCTTCCAAGAGTTGATCGAACAGTATCAGGAAGAGAAGAACATTCCTGCGCTTGAAATCGCGGCGGCATTGGCCAAGTTGGTTCAAGGTGATGAGCCGTTGTTGTTGAAAGATCGTCCTAAGCGTGAGCGTCGTAAAGACTTCGAAGAGCGTGATGGCCGTGGTCGTGACCGTGGTGATCGTCCTAAGCGTGAACGTGGTGAGCGAGGCGAGCGTAAACCTCGTGATACCGGTGTTCCTATGGAAGAGTTCCGTATGGAAATCGGCCGTGCTGACGGTGTTGAGCCTAAGCACATTGTGGGTGCGATTGCGAACGAAGCGGACATCGAAAGCCGTTACATCGGTAGCATCGATATCCATGATGATCACGCGTACGTATCCTTGCCGGAAGGTATGCCAGCGGAAGTGTTTGAGCATCTGAAGAGCATCCGAGTCATGGGCAAAGCGATGAACCTGAGCAAGTCTAAGGGTGGTCCTAAGCCTAAGAAAGGTCGTGCTGATCGTGGTCGCGCTGATAAAGGTCGCGGTGGTGACAAGCCTCGTGCCTCTACCAGAGGTCGTCGTCCTGAAGGTGAAGCACCTAGAGGTCCTCGTAAGTCGAGAAAGCCTCGTAAGTCAGACGATTAAGCTCTGATTGAATGCTTTTTCAGGGTCAGCGTTTAGGCTCTGATCCTGAAACGAAAAAAGCGCCCGGTTGATGACCGGGCGCTTTTTTTGTGTTCGTGTTTTGAGAGCTTCAGTTATTGTGACTAGAACTGGAAGCGTAAGCCTACAAAGCCTGTCGACTCAACGGAGCCATTTTTACCGCCGTCCACATCCGCTTTAATATAGCGATAACCGAATTGCACGTCGGCGTTTGGAATGACGGAATAGCCGGTATAGGCCTCAAACCACAAGAAGTCATCGACGTCGCTGAAGGTTAGAATGTCCGGCGAATAATGCAGCGAACCACCGACTGACAGACCCGGTACGCGATTCAGCTCAATTTCACCAAATCCGCCTAAGGCTAAGCCTAAGCCGTCGGTATTGTGTTCATGATATCCAATGCCGCGTAAACCAACGCCAACGTGGGTGTCGTTGCCTTGTACGCTCGATTGATTCTGCGCGTGCATGTCCAAGTTAATGACGTTGCGACTTTCTTCGTGATAAAGATAACCCGCTGAAAATTGCATCGGGGTAGAGTCTGGTGAAGAGGCTTCAGCATACACGGAACTGTTGCTTAGCTGGATCTCGAACTCTCCGGCCAATGCGGAGGAAGAAACGAAAGCCGTTGCACAGGTCAGTGCCAGAGTAAGCGATGAAGAATAGGTTTTTGAGAAAAGTGCGTTCATTGGATTCCCTTTCGTTCTTATTAAACGGCGCAATATATGTCTGCCTGTTCACCGAGTAAAGCGTCTTTACGAACGCTTTGCTGTTGGGATCGTTATTGGCCATAAATTGTTCTTGGCCATAATTAGCTAATGGCACTAGCTACAGGCGATCCAATTTAGACTCAATTTCCGCAATTTTGTTCTGTACGACTTTTTCCAGATGTCTAAGGTCCATAAGGATCTGTTCTTTAACGGTATGTTCATCGTGAACGTGATTGGTAATGTCGTCCAGTTCGGCCAATACATGAGTCAGTACAGATGAAACTTCGCTAATTTCTTTGTATTCAGACGGCTTCTCATCAGAGCGAACCATACGAGTGCCGCGCGGAAATTTGAACTTTTCACTGCGTTGAAAGAGTTCGCCTTTTTTCCGAACGTGATAGATTTTTAGAACGTCTTGATCAGATTCACTGCGAAGAGAGTATTTCTCAATGTCTTCAGTGTGTTTGACGCCAAGAGATTTTAGAGCATTGTATTCCATAGAGTATCTCCATCCTGTCAGTGCTTAGTGCTTACTTTCATTCTTACTTAAAGCTAGCAGATATTTGTATGGCGACCTTTACTTAGGTCAATAAAAATACGTGTATAAAGCGTGTGCTTAGAAAAGACTTACGAGCGGCACTCAAACATGTCTTTAAAGGCTTGCGGTATTTTTTTCGGCTTGCCCTGATCTTTATCGACGTAGACCCAGTTGGTGTAGGCGCTGGCTAATAAGGCGTTGTCAGAGGTGCGCTTGATCTCGTATTTGCGTAACGACTGGAAGCCTTTGATGTTTTCAATCCAGGTGTCAATTTCGATGTGATCGCCGGGCATGGCGGGCAGTTTGTAGACGATGTTGTGTTCCCGAACAAACCAGGTGCCGTTGTCTTGATCTGAGAGTGTCATGATGCCTGCGCTTTCTCCGTGACTGGCTGCAGCGTCTTGCATCCATTGAACATAAACAACGTTGTTTACATGATGGTTGTGATCAAGATCCTGTTCGGTCACTTGGGTGCGGTAGGTGTGCATCTTTCTCTCCCTGATAAATAAGCTATTGATAATAGTATCAGTTCTTGTGTCTCTCGTAGTATCACATTAAAGTGAAGAAATAATAATGAATAAAAGCTCATAAAATTTCGAGGTGGTATGTTCTCCGATTCGTTACGCACTTGGCAAGATGCCGGGGACTATTGGTTGTTTCGTGGTCATAGGGTGTTTTATAAGGTTTGCGGTGAAGGCGAACCTTTAATACTGGTGCATGGATTTCCGTCGGCCAGCGTCGATTGGCAAGCCATTTGGCCGCAGCTGGAAGGCAAGTTTCAGCTCATTGCCATGGACATGCTAGGCTATGGTTTTTCAGACAAACCCAAAGATTTCGATTACTCGATTTCAGCGCAAGCGGACTTGGTTGCAGAATTGGCGGAACACTTAAATATCCGCAAAGCGCATATCCTTTCGCATGATTACGGCGATACCGTGGCGCAGGAGCTATTGGCTCGTCATCTGGAAGGCAGTCTTACCTTTGAGATTCGTTCATTGAGTTTACTTAATGGTGGTTTGTTCCCGGAAACACATAAGCCATTGTTGATTCAGAAATTGCTGATGAGCCCGATTGGGCCGCTGTTAGCCAAGTTTATGAATCAGAAAAAATTCACTGCCAGCCTACAAAAAATTTGCTCCGACGGCATGAGTTTCGATGTGTTGGATGATCTTTGGCAGTTGTTGGAATACAAAAACGGCCGGGCGGTATTGCCGCTGTTGATTTATTACATGCAGGAACGCCGGGAGCATCGGGAGCGTTGGGTCGGGGCTTTGGAACAAGCCAATGCCATGGCCTTGCCACTGCATCTCATTGACGGAGTGATAGACCCCATTTCCGGTCAGCATTTAGTGGAACGCTATCGCGAACTCTTGCCTGAGGCGAAGGTTACCGAGCTTCAGAATATTGGCCATTATCCACAGCTGGAAGCGCCAGACGCGGTGGTGTCGGCGTTTCTGGCGGGCTTAAACGAAGCTCAGACGAGCCGCCGTGAAGATCGTTCCAGCGATAATGCTCAAGAGCCGCTGGTTGGGTAATGAATCTGCTCTATGTGGCGCTTTTGGAGGATGCCACCTGAAACACCTCACGATAACCGCCTTGCACTAAGGCGGCTGAGTGCTCTTGATAAAACCCGCGTTCTTTCAGTAGACGATGCATTTCAGGCAGGTTGTAGCCTGGTACGGTCGGTTGGTAGTGATGCTCACAGTGATAATTCACATAGTTGGGCGCAAAGGTCAGTCGTTCCCACCAGCTTGCCAGTGTTGTTCGTGTCGTTTCTCGAACGTCTTTGCTCGATAATTGTGGCATGGCACCATGCTCGGCCACTTGTCTCAAACGAATGATAAATGGGTAGGTGAAAATGTACGACGCCCACCACAGGAGATAGAGCACAGGTTGATCCAGTAACCAGAAAAGCCCAAAAAAGGCACTGTGGAAAATGGCAATGTCTCTAAAGTTTGCCAGCGCAAACGCCATCGTCTCTTGCTGTGTTCGTTGGTTTTGCTTATTGCCTAGTGACACGGTATTACCCACACGGCCGGTATTGGCAAAGAACAACACGCCATAAAGTGCTTTCAACCCAGATAATCCCACAAAGTCACGAAACACTTTACGGCGCATACTGGCTTTGGTGACCGGGTAATTGCGAATGTTGTCCACATCCGGGTCTTGCTCTGTGCCAGTCTTGGTGTGATGAACAAAATGGTAGGGACGATAGAATCGCATTGGCACGAGAATCGGTATGCCGGCCAGCCAGTGACCAAAGTGATCGTTCATCCATCCTTTGGAGAACCAGGAGCGGTGGGAGCAATCGTGCAGCAAAATGCCAAAGCCCAGTTGACGACCTGAGATCAGAACCATAGCCAACAGCACAGTGACAATATTTGCTTCATAAGCGACTAAGGCGAAGCAACCGAACACCACCAGCCAGTTAAAGATCAGCCCCCAAAAGGCTTTGATGTCGTTGGCTTGTCGAAGCTGTTGTACTTCCTCACGAGATAAGTACTCACGTTTTGCTTCGCTTGCGGCTGCAGTTGTTGAAACGTCATCTGTTGGGGATTGTGGGGACTGGGACATGCGACTGACCTCCTAACCCATAATGCTCTTGTTATAGTATGGGTGATTTTTGAGCTCTTAGGTTATCAGTCGGATGTCTTGGTTATCTATTGCTCAGATGCGCCCATCAATAGACCGATTTGAACCGGGCAACTACGACCTGTTGGTTGTCGAAAAACACCAAGCGTTCGCCTTTAACAACCCACATCAAAGGTGATTTGAGCATATCCAGCATGTAGCGTTCGGTTTCATCGGCGCGCCCCATGCAGGCTTTACGCGTACTCGCCATACGGCTAAAGGAGATCAAAGAATCTTGCAGATGGTATTGGCCGAAGATTTGATTACACCCGGAATGACCACTGACTTTTCCCGCTGGCGACAGCTTAATGTAGGCGGCTTGCTCGCCTTCTTTGGTGGTGATTTTGTAGCCCTGTACTTCAGTCAATTGCCACTGAGTTCTCTGCAAGG
This sequence comes from Litoribrevibacter euphylliae, assembly GCF_042646085.1. Lineage (NCBI taxonomy): Bacteria > Pseudomonadati > Pseudomonadota > Gammaproteobacteria > Oceanospirillales > Oceanospirillaceae > Litoribrevibacter > Litoribrevibacter euphylliae. The sequence continues at coordinate 697,041 of NZ_JBHRSZ010000007.1, forward strand.
GCGCGTCTTTATTTCCTGAAAGAGAGGCACAACCAGCAAGTAGGGTAATCATCAACAAGGTTATGAGCTTCAGAAAAGCGGGTAATGAAGGTGAAGTGTTTCTGATCACGGTGTGCTCCCTAGAGTGATTAAGCATGTATCGCTAAGAGTTGACTAGAATAAATGAGTCGTATGAAGAAACAAACACTTTCAAAGCGGTTTAGTCAGGGTTTTGTTGGTCGATATTAGACAAGGGTTGATCAAAAATAATTCGCTCGACTAGGGAACCCGAATTTCTGCAGATCGATCAGCTTAAATTCTGGGTGTGGCAGTTAGGTCGTCGTTAATCTTTATATGACGTGCAATCCGAGCATTATCAAACGGTGGCGGAAGCATTACCGTACGTTAGCGCGGGATTTTCCCCCGGATGTGAAAGCCGCTTGGGTGGATGCCTATACCATCATCGCTGGCGTGATGCAGGGCGGTGCTAATAGCCCGCACGCCAACGAAGAGTAGCTAAACTGGCTGTTCTCGCCTACGCAAATACTGTCACGGTTTGACGACTGATCGCGAGTAATTCGCCATTTTCTGACCAGATCTGAGCATGGTTTTGACCATAACCGTTGTGCGAATGGTCGATTTCAGCTTTGTAGCGTAACCAGCTGTCTGCAGTTAAACCTTCAATGGGTTGAATGAATTCCATCGCCCAGGTCAATGAACTGGCGGGTGCGGGTTTCTTCATTTTCGACAGTTGAATTGGTGGCCAAGCGTCGATCAGGGTCACCAGCGCTGTTTCATCAAACGGCAAGTCACCAAGATGGGCTGCCTGATCTTTGAATTGCATGTAGCCGTCGATAAAGTCGTCTTTACTGCCAGAGAACGGGAAACCACCTGCTGCCCAACGCATTTTGAATTGCTGAACAAAATCCGGGGTGATGCCTTTGATGTAAGGCAGTTCTTGAGATTTATCCACAGGCTTAGGTGCTTCTGGTGCCGATTCGGCTTTGATTTCAATGCTCGACTCGCGATCCGTGCCGAAGCTTGCCATCGCCATACATTGCACTTGATCGTTCTGAATGGCTCGTGCTTCGATTTGCGTTACTGAACTGCCACTGCGCAATTCATTCACCACCACGGTCATAGGTCCAACGGTAACTGGGCCGACGAAGGAAACGCTGAGTGATCTTGCCAAACGTGATGGATCCACATTCAGGCGCATGGCTTTGTACAGAATGCCACCAATGATACCGCCGAAGGTCGCTCGGCCTTGGCCCCAATTCTCTGGAATCTCGATTCGATATTCTGTTTGTGCAGCGCTGAGCTGTTGAATGATTTCGTGGAAGTAGTGCATGACTCTTAGCCTCATCGAGTGGGTGTGAACTCATCATACTGAGCTCTGATGGCAAAGAACCAATGATACTGTTGAATAAAGATCATGACTTTGAGTCATGATCTTTCAAATGCTATGAGTGATAGGAATCTCTATTAATCAGGTGCGACCAGGGTGAATCTAGCGAGTGGTCGCTAACTTCAGTGCTAAGCCAACAAAAATCACCCCTGCCATCCGGTTCAAGAAGGTTTGGGCTTTATCGGATTTAGCTAATGAGTCTCGAAGATGACCCGACATTAAGGCGATGGCGTTAAAGACCAAAAGCGCGGCGACGATGAAAATCACACTCAGTTGTAGCATCTGAAGGCTGACGGCACCGGCTGCGGGTTCCACAAATTGCGGCAAGAAAGCTAAGAAGAAAATCGACAGCTTAGGGTTGGTAATGCTCATCAAGATCCCTCGGAAGTAGAGCTTTTTGAGAGAAACGGGTTGATTGGCGCCTTCCAATGCGGTGCTCTTGGCTCGGAAAGCCCCCCAGGCAAGATAAATCAGATACGCAGCCCCTAACAGTTTCAGCACGGTGAACGCGATTTCAGAGGTCTGAAAAATGACCGCAACACCTAATACCGCAGCGGTGGAATGTACAAGTAAGCCGGTGCATAAGCCAAGGGTTGTGATCATCCCGGCCTTTGGTCCTTGTGTGATCGATTGCATCAAAACAAAAATGTTATCCGGACCAGGAGAGAGCGACAGCAAGATACTGGCGGTAAAAAATAAGCTAATGGTTTCAATGGATAACATGCTGCTCTTCCTCAGAGGTTCCTTAGAACCGGGTTAATTACTTTGCACCTGTTGGGGCGCGACTTTGTGACCTTTGATGGTTGAAACCGATAACCAGCATGCGACCACCAACAACCCAATAAATATCAGGAAGGTGGTATCCATTACCTGCATATAGTTTTGTGGTGCGTCCTCTATGCTTTGCTCACCCAAATAGATGGAGGTAATGGTGGTGATCAGAATCATCGCTAATACCATGCCCAGCGAACGCATTTTGGCCCCCAAGGCTGATGCTAAGCTGTATTGGCTGGGTGGCACGCTGCTCATCACAATCGCCATATTAGGTGAGGAGAATAGTGCAAAACCAAGCCCTTGCGTCAGAATAATCGCAATCAGAATCGGCAGGCCTGAGTGATCGTTCAATTGTAGTGATAACACCAGACAAATGATGGCCATGATGACGCCTAGGCTGGTCATCGCACGTTTATTCACTCGATCCGCAAGACGCCCGCAAATCGGTGCCATGATCGCCATTAAGATGGGCCCTAATACTAGGATTTGCCCTGCATGTTGGGCACTGTAATGACGAACAGATTGAAGGTAGAGACCAAGCAAGAAGGTGACGCCAAATGCACCGGCGTACATAAACAGCTGAGTAATGAGGGCGTGACTGAAATCTTTATTGGTCTTCATGGCTTGTAAATCTAACAATGGGTTTGCCAGTTTGGCTTGCAGTACAAAGAACAGCACCATCAACAATACGCCCCCTGCAATCAGCAAACCGCCATGGCCGTGATGCAGTGACGCGCTGCCAAAGATGAGTAAGCCCACCGAGGCACAAATGAGCAGACTGCCAAACCAATCGAACTTCTCGGTCATAGCTTTCCATTGATGAGGTAGCAACCACACTGCCAACGCAGTTGATATCGCTAAAGGTACGAAGGTCAGGATATAAACGGCGCGCCAGCCCAGGTGCTCTGTTACCCAACCGGCAATCAATGGGCCTGCGGAAAGACCGGCATAAATGGCACCGATGCAATAGCCCATGGTTCGGCCCAGTTGTTCTTTGGGCACCTTGTGAGAAATGATGGCCATGCCGGTTGCCATCATAAAGGCAGCAAAGATTCCTTGAATGGCGCGAACAAAGATTACCGAATAAATGTCAGGTAACAGGCTGATCGTAAAGGTACAGATGCAGTAGCCAACGAGGCCGATCTTAAAGAGAATTTCCCGGCTGGTGGCGTCGGCAATGCGACCCATTGGCAGTAGCAATGCGGCGGATAATCCTAAGTAAACGGACTCAACCAGACCAAGCGCAACGGCACTGGCATCCAGCTCTCGACCCATTTGAGGTAATGTAATCGCCACGCCAGAGAACATGAAAGGGCTGGCGAACTGGGTCAGGATGATGATCCAGATAATCAGTTTGTCGGATGTCTGTTTCATACAGAAAGGATACCTAACGGTCTGGATGGAGAAAAGTTGACCGCTAGGATAAAGATGTTAAAGGCTGGCTTCCAGTCAATTTTCTTTATTTATGACATTGAAAAAATCAATCAATTGATCACCAACAGTTGTTCGATCACCCCTTTTAGGCGATTTGTACGTTCGCTGTTTACGTCCAAATCACTGTAGCCGACTCGGGAACCTGAGCGAATGTGAAGCAAACTTTGGTTTGGATCAAAGCGCAACTCCAAGTCATCCACAAAGCCAAACCAGCTGCTTTGGTATTCTGCCGCCATGTAGAATTCTTGGACGTTAGTAACGGTGCCGCCGTCCTGACGAATGGCTTGTCGTAACGTGATCTTCAATGAATTCCATTCACTGTCGGTAATCAATAAGGGGGCAATGTAATGGGACTGGTCGTCCGGGAACTCACTGTTGACGCAATTCGGTTTGTCCGGGCACGGAGAGAGTAAGCCTTGTTCAAGCCCAAGTGCGGTGTACCCTTGGGATTCATGGCCCAATGTGTAAAAACGTGTGTATAACGCAGCGCTTAAAATAAAAAGCACCACAAATACCCATAACAGGATTTTTTGGAACATAGTTTGCCTTTTGTTACTTATTTTTTTTCTTATAATTTTTAGAACGAGCGCTTGCTGATCGAAGTGCGGCTCCGTAGGCTTGATTAGCCCACTCGCACAAGAGGCGAGAATCTTCCATGGCGTCTTCGGGTGCCTGACTGTAACTTAACGAGACCACTTTGTCTTTCTTAGCGTAAGTGAAAGGCTCGAGCCCCAGTTCTTCAAAGTCAGGACGAGTTTGATCATCCGTTTTTAAATAAAGCACATCGTCTGCAATCAGACCAAACATGAGATCATCCAGGAACAGTCCATAGCCGCCAAACATGCGTTTTGCTCTGACCGGGCCTATCGGCATCAGTTGTTCACAGAGGTAATTTGAAAATTCCGAACTACTCATTGTTAGGTCTGCAGGTGATTGTGATCTTTGATTCTAGAATATAAAAACTAAGTTTGTGTGACGTTGATCAATTTGTCAGTATCTGAATGGATTTTGGCAAGAAAGAATCAGCCACAGTGTAAAATTTGTTCAGAAACAGTCTCTGAGATTGCTGTGTCTGATCGTTGTTTTTGATAGCTGTGGCTGAAGCTAATGAGACTGAGCCCGGAAGATTTACTTCACTGTAATGGTGATTTTCTCAGAAACAACCGGTGGGTTGTGTGGCTGGTGTTTCATATCGCCAAGAATCAGTTGCAGGGTATGCTTGCCAGGTTCCAGCGTCAGCGTGGTTTCGGTTTGTCCGCCACCAAAGTGCTTCACCTCGTTGCTCATCGGTTTGTCCATTGGCGGAAGTTCTTCTGCATCCACCAGTAAATGGTGATGGCCAGTGTGCTTTCGATCCGTTCCGGCAGGAGCAACTCCCATGCCCTTTAACCCAAACTTTACGGTAAAGGTTTGATCGACGGTCTCACCGTGTTGTGGTGAGATGATGTAGGCGTGAGCTTGTGCCGGTGCTTCCGAGCAATGTCCGCAATCCGCCTGAACCTGAGTGGCCCATGCGCCAGACAGACTTAAACTCAATGCGCTTAGAAACAGTGCGGTTTTCGTTTTCATTTTGATGCCTCCTTATCGTTTTTATGGCCCCTTAGTTATAGCCGTTTTTTGCAAAAAGTCTTGCTAAATCTTGCTGCCGCTAAGGTGTGATAAGGGGGAGATGGCCTGGACTGACAACTCTGTGTTGAGTTCTGGTACTTAATGCTGGGTGAGCGGGTCAGTAAGGCCGAGGAATTTGCTGTTTACAGCGTTAGGAACTTTGATACTGAAGAATGCACTGACGACAGATTTTCGCGCCGGTCGGAGAGGTAATCAAGGTACCAACGTCGGCGGTGCTTTTCCCACAGAACGAGCAGCAGGCATCGCCGCCCGTCACTTTAGAAAGCTGTGGTCTGTCGTCCAATACTCCACTGTCGATTAATATTTCGGCCAATTCAGGATCAATATTGTCCGGGTCTAAATCGGTATCCAGGTCGATACCGGTTTGTTGTTTTAAATCCAGCTTTTCCTGTTCGGTAAAGTGAGTTAAGAGTTCTTTTAACTGCTGTTTCTGTTCGTCATTCATCGTTAGATTTTAGCTTTTAGTAGTCCAAGTGCGTATAGCATACCGATACTGACCACCATTACCCCAATAATTTCTATCATGCTGGGATATTCCGACAAAACAGGCATGGATAACAGCAGTGCCACCGCCGGTACTAAGGCGCCGAACACCGCGCCTTTGCTGGCGCCAATCAGGTTTACGGATTTACTAAAGAACAGTAATGCCAGCACTGCGGTGAAGACGCCCTGCATCACACCTTGGAAGAGCACTTCCGTAACCGGTGCGTCAAAAATGGCGGGTTCCGTGATGAAGAAATAAATCGGTGCATAGATCAGCATCGAAAGCACAGACACCAGGGTTGTGGCATGAAAAGCTTCCACCTTCCAGATGCGACTGCTCACCGTGTACAACGCCCATAGCGAACCGCAGAACACAAAGATGATGTCGCCTTTCCAACTTTCAGGGTAATTCGGGTTGCTGACGTCGGAGCTGAAACTTGACCAGCCGATGGTAATAACGCCTGCAATAATCACGGCAAAGCCCAATACCCGGCTCTTGGTTAACTTTTCGCCAAGCAGCAACCAGCTGCCCAACGTCGTGAAGGTCAGCATACAGCTGGGCGTAATGATGCCGAAATGGCTGGCCGGTGCGAAGGACAGTCCGTATAAACACAGTGAGATATAACCCAGGCCTGCGCCACACGCTAACACCAGTCCTTTACCGAGATTCACGCCTTGAAAACGCAGCTTATAGAACAAGGGCAGCAAGATTAACCCGGAGACGGTGAATCGCAGAAACGTAAGATCGTTGGCTCCCAGCGATTGACGAACGCCCAGCGCTGAAATGACCGGCCAAGCGCCCCAAATCATGGCAGCGATTAATCCAAAAATAATCCCCTGAGTCAGCTCTTGGGGAGTAGGTGTTACATCATGAGTCACATAAGCCTCGGTGATCAGTAAAGAGTAATGACGTATTCAGCGGTTCTTAGAACCTCAAATACCCCGAAAGATCGGGGTATCACTATTAATTAGATATAACTATTAATCAGGTATAACTGCTAATTGGGCTATCGCTATTAATAGATTACTAGTTAGTAGAATAGTCAGAAGAAAAGTTTTAACAGTCCGAAAGTGGCAAGACCGGACACCACAGTGAGGAGTGTGTGTCGAGTTTTATACGCAACGGCAAATGCCACAAGGGAAGACAATAAATGAAAGTTGTCCAAAGAGACAGATACAGTTTCGCCATCTCTGATCAGTACAGTTGGAACAATGATCGCGGTAAGCACCGCAACAGGCACAAATCCTAAGGCTGTTTCGACCACATCTTGATACTTTCCCCAAAGGTTATCTTTCGACGCTAAGGCAAATGGAAAGTAGCGTACACCGAAGGTGACCGCCATCATTCCCAAAATCAGCAACACCATTTCAGTGTCGGACATAACGGTGGTCAGTGATTCTGTACTCATAGGTTAGACTCTTGGACGTTGGTTTGGGCGGGACGTTGGATGTTAGCGGCTGCAGAGGTAGAGGATGATGTTGCTTTCTGGCGTATGCTCAACACCGTTGGTATCACAATGGCCACTAGGGCAGAGGCAACAATTCCCAGCTGGAACGGAAGGTCATGACACAAGACTGCTGTTGTACCTGCCAGAATGGCACTCAACCACATCAGATGATTGACCAGCAAAGGGGTAACAATTCCGATAAAGGCAACAACCATCGCGACATCCAGCCCCCAAGCCAGCGGATCTTCTAACTGACCGCCCAATACGAAACCAAGCCAACTGCAGAAAATCCAATTGCTGTACATGAAGCCGTACGAGCCGAAGTAATAGCTGCCGGAAAAAGGCTCGTCCTGGTGTTTATTCAAACGGTTTAATACCGTTGCAAAGGTTTCATCCGTCAAACCAAAGGCCATCATCGCACGTCGTAACTGTGAGTAAGGGCGCACGTGTTTCATCAAGTTTGCGCTGTACATCATGTGTCGTAAGTTCACGATAAAGGTGGCACCTACGACGATCATCCATGGCGTGCCAATCCCCAGTAAGTTAGCGGCCACAAACTGTGAAGAGCCAGCAAAAACAAAAACTGACATCGCCATGCATAGCACTAAAGGCAATTCGAAAGCCTGGCACAAAGCCCCGAATAAAATACCAAAGGGCACAGCGGCGAGCACTAAGGGCAGGGTATCGCGCACCCCATGAATAACCAGCGTAAATTTGTTCATACCAGCAATAAAATCGAAAGTGAATGTATAGGGGATTTTAGTCAATCGGGCGGAGCAGGGATTGTACAAAATTGACTTGTTCGATGTAGATATAAATATTGGGCGGTTGATCAGAAAATTGAGGGGCTACTTCCCTTAGTGCATAATTCAAGCTCTTATCACAGGGAATTAATTCAATGGAAAACCTTGAGCTCTGGCAGTACATCGCCATTGGTTTGTTGTTTGTTTGGAGTGGCTTTGTTCGCTCTGGTTTAGGCTTTGGCGGCGCCGTACTGAGCTTGCCGTTCTTGCTTTTGATTGTGAATGATCCGCTGGTGTTTCTGCCGATCATTGCGGTGCACTTGTTGGTGTTTTCTTCTTGGATAGCATTCTCTAATCACCGTAAGGTAAAGAAAGACATGTCTGCAAGTGGCAATGCCGACAAGTCTGTATCAACCATTGATTGGAAATATCTCAAGTACTCCCTCGGGGTGATGATTGTCCCTAAACTGATTGGCGTGTTTGGCTTGTTGAGTCTGCCGTCCCACATTATGAGCAGCATCATCTTCGCCATTGTCGCCGTCTATGCTATTGGTTATGTGCTGAATAAGCCTTTCAAAAGTAACAGTAAAACGCTTGATACCGGTTTTCTAATGTTGGGTGGCTACATCAGTGGTACGTCCTTGATCGGTGCGCCGTTGATTGTGGCCGTTTATGCCTCGCATGTGGCAAAGCATCAACTGAGAGATACGCTCTTTGTACTTTGGTTTATCTTGGTCATTATCAAGTGTGCGGCGTTTGTTTGGGCGGGTGTCGATTTCCAATGGGTTCATCACTTATGGTTACTGCCGTGTGCGACAGTGGGCCACTTTATAGGCATGCATTTCCACGAGAAGATGATCAGTGCCGAGACGCCGACCTTTTTCAGAGTACTTGGCTCGGTGTTGATTGTTATTAGTTTGATGGGATTATGGCAGGCGTGGGTGTGATTTAAATTTAGTCGCATATTTTGTTTTTATCGTGCTTATAGCTCGACTACTATTGCTGTTAGATCAGGTGCATCAGGAAAATAAAGCATGGAACGAGACAACGATGGATTGGTATACGCCTATTCCTTAAACGGTGAACGTAAAGGACAGGCTCTGGATTGGAGCGATTTAGAAACCGCAGGTTGCGAAGGTGCACCCGCCTGGATTCATTTGGATTACACCTCTGAAAAAGCACAGCAATGGCTGAACGAGAAAAGTGGCTTGGATCAAGTCATTATTGATGGCTTGTTGTGTGATGAAACCAGCCCGCGTTGTACCCGATTTGGCCAAGGCGCGTTATTGATATTAAGAGGCGTGAATCTGGCGCCTAATTCTGATCCTGAAGACATGGTGTCGATTCGAATGTGGATTGAACCCTACCGTATCATCAGTACCCGCAAGCGCCGTTTGTTGTCGGCGCAAGACATCGTAGAGCATATCGAGCAAGGCGTAGGGCCGACCTCAGTGGGGGAGTTCCTGGTGATGTTGACCGATCGTCTGATCAGTCGGATGCAGGGCACTTTGCATGCGCAGGAAGAAACCATTGCGGCTTTGGAAGAGCAGGTCATCGACAGTGCATCACATTCGTTGCGTTCGGAATTGGCGGACTTACGTCGTCAAGCCATTGTGCTACGCCGCTATCTCTCACCTCAGCGGGACGCAATGCAAAAGCTCATTTCGGATCGTTTCTCCTTCATCAGTGATCACGATTATATTCACTTGAGGCAAACCTCGGATCACTTGCTTCGATACATTGAGGACTTGGACTCTATTCGTGAGCGGGCGTCAATCACTCAGGACGAAATTGCCAGTGCCATGTCGGAACAAATGAATAATCGCATGTACATGCTGTCGATTGTTGCGGCGATTTTCCTGCCGCTAGGTTTCTTAACCGGATTACTGGGAATCAATGTCGGTGGCATGCCGGGTGCGGAAGAACCCAGTGCGTTTTGGTTGGTCGCCGGGTTAATGACCGCCATTGCCGTTTTGCAGATTATCTTTTTACGTTTTAATCGATGGTTTTAGAGGTTCGTTTTAATGATTAGTTTTAGTTATATGACCCGTCTACAATAAGAAACTCCGTACATGAAAGATGCGTTTCTGAAGGTCGCTACGGGCAGAAGTGGTTATTCAACCTTGTTTCTGGTCGTCTTTATGTTTGTGGCACCTGCTGCCGTATTTACCGAGTACCTGTGGTTGGATTATCTCGGTTGGTTCATGCTGATTGTACTTGGCTTGTTTATTCTGGTGACGGGGATTGTGACTTACCAGGAAGGGAAAGACAGTCGACAGTGGCCGACAGCGATTGCTTCATCCCCTAAGTACTCATTAACCTGGCACACCGCTAAAAACTCTCGTCGTTACCGACCCAAAGTTGAATGTACCTTTGAGGTAGCAGGGCAAGAATTCGCTGGCGTAGAGTATGATTTCAGCGGTAACTATACTTCCAAAGAAAAAGCCCAAGCCTTGCTGGATGAAGTGAAGCTCATGCAGCCGCTTACGCTTTACTACAAACCCTCCGATCCGACCGTTAATGTGATTCTTCCAGGCCCTCACTTTGTTCAATATGCCAGAGTGTTGTTTGGTGTGGCGATGATGATTATTGGCGCGTTAAGTTGGATGGGCGTGATTCAGTATCGGTAGATGTGATCAAATGTCTATCCAATAGGTAATCTGAGGCTAATGAGCTTGAATCTGTCGCTGGAATACGCCAGGGGTCACACCTACAGCCTTTTTGAAATGGCGAGTGAGGTGGCTTTGATCGGTAAAGCCGGTATCCAGTGCCACGTCGCTAAGTTTCATGCCATGCGATAACAAGGCTTTGGCTTGTTGTAGGCGAATTTGAACGTGATACGCGTGCGGTGGCATGCCTGTGGCCTTTTGAAAAGCGCGAACCAGATAGTGAGGGTTGAGATTCACTAACTGGCTTAGCTGATCGAGCGAGACATTTTGATCAACGTTAGCTGCCAGAAACTCTTTCACGGTTTCAATGGCCCAATGTTCTGTCCCCGTGGTTAACGGAAGGGCGCGGCTGCGATTATGACGTTGAATCAAGTTGCTGATGACCTGTAAATAGCAGGTCTGAATTTCCAGTGTGGAACTATCCTCGGACGCCATTACATTGAACAGATGGCGTAGTTGATTGGCCATCATTGGGTCTTGCACAACTGACGCATCGAAGTAGGGCGTGCCTGTGTTCAAGCCATATTCGTTGGTGATGGACTCAAAATGTTCAGGTGTCGGATAGATTGCCCGATACGACCAACCTTGATCAGATGCAGAGTGGCCGGTGTGTACTTGATCGGCATTGACCAAAATGATGCGATTGGTGCCTGCTATATGTACTTCTCCTGAGCGGTAAAAAGCCTGTGCACCGTTCTCAATCACGCCTATACAAAAACCCTCATGCACATGTTTCCCGAACGTCTGACGACGAAAACGTGCGTCCAACAATTCGAGATTGTTCAACGACTTAACGTGATGGTAACGGGCGGATTCAGTGGCTATTTGAGTCATCTTAGGGAATATATCAGGTATCTACTCGGTATGATTGAACAATTTTCTGATCCATTGGTCAGAGTGTAGAACTTTCTGTGGTTGCTGTTTAGTATGAAATTGACTTTCTTTGGGAAGCAGCAAAACGGGGTGTGACTTTAATATCGACCTTTTCGATCTTTCTGGCCTATATTTTCTAAAAGATTATCGGATACATTGTTGATAATCTTCTCATCACTCGTTGAGTAACATGAAATTGTGTTGATGTTTAAAGATCATCATAAGTTAACAGGATTTTAAAGATGCAGATAAAAAATACTGAAAGTCGTTTTGGTGCTGTGGCTATTTCAGTTCATTGGGTTGCCGCATTAACCATCATTGGTTTGTTTGCCTCTGGTATCTATATGCGCTCTCTGAGCTATTACGACAGCCTGTATCAAACACTGCCACCAATTCATAAAGGCATTGGCATCTTACTCTTTATCTTGATTGTTTTTCGTCTGGTTTGGCGTGTGATGAATGTTCAGCCCAAGCCTTTGGAAAATCATTCAAAAGCTGAAAAAGTCGGTGCTAAGCTGGCGCACTTTGGTCTTTATTTATTGATGCTGGTGGTGATGGTCAGTGGCTATTTAATTTCCACTGCGAAAGGTCATGGCGTCGATGTGTTCGGATTATTTGAAATCCCTGCATTAGTAGCGGGTGGCGAAAGCCAAGGTGACCTTGCCGGAATGATTCACGAATACGTAGCCTACACCTTAATTGGTTTGGCCGTGCTGCATGCGTTAGGCGCGCTGAAGCATCATTTCTTAGATAAAGATCGGACGCTGATGCGTATGATCAAAGGCTCTTAGATTAAAACGACACTATTTAACAACTCTGCGTTGAACGCGGATCAAGTAAGAACTTAACAAGAAGAAACTCATAGGAGACTCAAATGAAATTAGGCAAGATCACTAAAACTCTATTGGCTACATCACTGGCTTCACTAATGTCTATGTCGGCAATGGCTGATAAGTATGTGATTGACACCAAAGGCGCGCATGCGTCGATTCAGTTCAAAATCCAACATTTGGGTTACAGCTGGCTAACAGGTCGTTTCAATGATTTCAAAGGTGAATTTACCTTTGACGAGAAGAATCTGGCTGCAAGCCAAGTAAATGTGGTGATTGACACTAAGAGTGTCGATTCAAACCACGCGGAACGTGACAAGCACCTTCGTGGCAATGATTTCCTAGACGTAAGCACTTATCCGAAAGCTATTTTCCAAAGCACGTCTGTTGTTCCTGGTGCAGATGGTTCATTCCAATTGGTTGGTGACCTAACACTTCACGGTGTAACGAAATCAGTAACGATTGATGCAAACCACATCGGTGGTGGTAACGATCCTTGGGGTGGTTTCCGTAACGGTTTCGAAGGTTCAACGACGATCAAGTTGAAAGACTTCGGTATCGACTACAACCTTGGCCCAGCGTCTGAAACGGTTGAACTGGAACTTCATGTAGAAGGTATTCGTCAGTAATAGATTCCTTTTGAATCAATTCCTTGTTGTTCTATACCTATGGCCTCTTTGGAGACTGAGTGAAAACTATTGCGCTTGACTAGGCGTTGTTAAAATTAACCTCAAAATGCTCATTTAATACACATAAACTGCGCGTTTTCGTTTAATTTTGCCTAGCCTAATCGGCGCTCATGACGTTTTCACTCGGTCTCCTTCGGAGGCCTTTTTTGTGGTTTTTTTTGAGGATTGTTAAGCGATTCTCTTGAAAGTTATACCCCCTCTCTCTGATGCAATTGCTTGTCATTGGGTGTCCAAGGCGAGTAATCCTTTTTGCTGTACTTCCACGCACCACTTAAAAAGATTGGACAGGTTTTTCGAATAAAACGAAGATGCTTTTTCCAGGCTGAGATGCTTTTCAGCTTTTTACTCTTAACCAGAAAATAAGTGTGGATTGAATAGGTGCTCAGCGCAGACAAGGGCATCCAGAAGAGCATCAAGGACAGACTAAATAAAATGGAACTGTGCTTTAGATCTTTATAGAGATCAAAACACACGGCTTGATGTTCCAGCTCTTCAAAGGCATGCCATTTTAAAAATCTGGCGGCATCCGTTGTTTGTTTATCTCCGAACCAAAATGCTTGATCTGTTAACACTGCTTTGCTGATGTTGGCGGTAAAGTGCTCCATGGCTGCGGGAATAGACTCAACAAAGGAGGTCGGCATGACTGACTCTAAGCGCTTAAACAGTGCCGTCTGGATTCGTTCGAATAACGGAATTTCTATAAACCCATGCCCAACTAAATGGGTATTGATGGCTCTGTGATACCTGGCGTGTATGCCTTCTTGCTTGATCACTTGGGTAATTTCAACTTTGAGGTGAGGGTTAGAAATCTTGTCGGTCGTCGCTCTAAGCCTTTCAATAACCAACTTTTCAGTGACGGGCACCATCACGGCGATAGCATGCATGAAATGAGATGCTTCAATGCTGGCTAACCATTGCTCCGGCGTATCAGAGAAATCAAACTCGGGTTTCCGCACTGTGATCTCAATGTTTGCCAGACTGGAACTGGTGTCCTGTTTTGCTGGTATAGTCATACTGTTTTGGTTATTTTAGTTCAGTATTTGAATGTCTATACAGTGTAAGGTTTGGTGGGGTTGGAGTATATGAAATCTTTATTTTTAATCATGCTTATTGTTTTAACAACAAAGACATGGGCCTACACCTGCGAACAAGAGGTGGCCAGAACTTACTTTAAGCTGGTGGATGAAGCCAAAAATAATCGACATGGGTTGATTAAGTTTTTCTCACCAAAAAGCCAAGCAGCAATGAGGTTGTTTTATGAAGAAAACTATTACGATGGGCCGTTTAGGGGACTGGATACAGTAAATGGTTACAAGGAGTATAAAGTTAATATGGAGTCACGCTACGTTGCTACTACTTTTAATATCCTTTCCTATTATGTTGGCTTCTGTGACGAGACAGCGAGCTTAGAAATCTATTATTTAGATACAGTGAATCGCCTGATAAAAAAGGTTATGAATTTCACCTTGTATGATGGCACTTGGTTGATTGACTCTCAATTGATTGTGGCTGTGGATAAAGATGATGTAAGAGGCGTAGAGCTGAACTATCCGATTCATTCTGAAGAGATGGAAGGGTGTTTAATTGATGCCTATTTGATTAAAGACCCTGATATGCGATTACTAGAGTACTACGCTTGCTTTGACTCGATCGAAGATCCCGAGATTGTTACAGATGGTTGATATTGAAGGCCTCAGACCGTTAATTCTAGTCTTATAAGTCTTTAAGGTGGTTGTTTTGACAAGTATTAAAATATTTTATTCACTGGTTTTAGGTATTTTGTTCTCTACTAAAATACTAGCCGAATGCACTTCTAGTATGGAAGATGAATATAATGAAATGAAAGGTGCTATTTATGTTTCCTATCCTTTCAAGGATACGCAGGCCATCATCAATAGATTAGAAAAAATGGCTCAATGCGGTGTTATGGCTGCAGCAGCCGAACTCGGAGCTATATACACAAATGGTAGACTGGTAGAAGCAAACTATAATGTGGCATTGAGCTATGTTGAATTAGCTTATTCTTACCTTGATGAAGGAGATAGATCTTATCGGTTGGATTTTTTGTACTCTTTATTGCTGATGCTTAGATATAAAAGCACAGGCAATGAGGAGTTATTAAATGAGTCAATATCCTTGTTAAAAGAGCTGTATGACGCTGAATATAGTGAGAGGTCTACTTATATGTATGGTGTAGCTCTAACTTCTAATGAACGCAGTCGAAATAAAGGGTTAGATATTATTGATAAGCTTGCTAAAAAAGGATATCAAAAAGCGGTAGATTACTTAAATAAGAATAGGAACCTAATAATGACATGGAGGGAGAAATCATCACAAGATCAAAACTTGTGAAGTTAATTGAGTGTCCACTCCACCTAACGATGGATGCCGGCCCACGCGATTATCGACCTTTAGAATGACCCCTTCCCGGTTGCTTGTGCTTATTATCTGTTCAGGAAAATGAATGAGATAAGGAAAGCAACTTCATGAAAATCTTAAAAATCTCCGGTATCTGTGTTTTAAGCTTGGCCGCGTCGGGCTGTAAGCTGGCGGATACTATGGCTAGTTATGCAGCGACCACCATGTGTACCAAGGTGTTTTTGTCAGGGTTATCTGAGCAACATGTGATGGAAACTGATCTGATACCTGCCTCCAAGGGCGCAGCGAAAGCGGCGTTATTTGATGTGGATTACACCGATAAAACAGTGCTGGTGCGTTTTCTGGATAGCACACAAAAAGCTATCTACCGTGATCAGCTGGGGTGTACCTTGGTTGGGAATGTATCTGAAGCTGAATTACGTCAACAAACCCTGCCTGCACTTGAGCCGCTGGAGTTGGATTCAACGATTCCTTGGCCACAAGGCAGTGCCGGTGTGAGCTGGGTGAATAATGTGGATTTGGAGGCCATTGATGCCGCTGCTGATGGCCTCTTTGAAGATAAGCCAACTTACGACATCAACACCAGCAGTGTATTGGTTTCGTATCGAGGTAAATTGGTGTACGAACGTTATGCACAAGAGTATGGCCCGCAAACGCCTGTCGCTCTGTTTTCTGCCTCTAAAACCCTGACGGCCGTACTGACAGGAATGATTCAGGATGATGGTTTGTTGGATGTTTATCAACCTGCCGATGTAAAAGAGTGGGACAACCCCAATGATCCGCGTGCAGCCATCACACCTTATATGCTGTTGACCATGACCAGTGGCCTGGGCTCTGACAAGACGGATCAGAAAATCGACCCGGATGTGTTTGAGCTGGTGGCATCGGATGATATGGCCTCTGTGTTTGCGCAAAAAAATCTCTACGCTCAGCCGGGAACCGCATGGCATTACAATACCGGTAATACACTGATTCAAACCAGATTATTGCAAGACAAACTGGGCGGTGACTTGGGGAATTTTTACCAGTACATGCACAGTCGTTTATTCCATAAAATTCAGGTGGCTTCAGCGGTTGTTCAGCCGGATAACGCTGGCAACATGGCAATGGGCGCCTTTGCCTTTATGACGCCACGAGACATGGCCCGATTTGGACTGCTGCTTAAAAACGGCGGTCAGTGGAACGGTGAGCAGATCATTCCTTCGGACTGGTTTTCGACCATGTTGGATGCGGTGGAGCTCCCTAACCCCTGGAATCGCGATTATGGGGTAGGCATCTTCCCGAACACCCAGAAAGTGGGCGAACCCTTTTGGCCAATGCTGCCGGAAGATACCATGTCGGCTCTGGGATTAAGAGGGCAGTTGATCATCGTTGTTCCGTCGCTGGATTTGGTGATCGTTCGAACAGGCGATGCTCATGATGAGCAGGAAGTTCTGGTGGATATTGGCCGATTTATTTACGGCTTATTGCCTGCACTTCCGCTTGGCTAGAGAATGCTGTAACGAAAAGGTGTTAGAGGGGGGCTGAGAAAGTCACCCTTCTAGCGTTGTTAATTGCTTGTCATTGGGTGTCCAAGGCGAGTAATCCTTTTTGCTGTACTTCCATGTACCACTGAAAAAGATGGGGCAGGTTATTTCGAATAAAACGAAGATGCTTTTTCCAGGCTGAGATGCTTTTCAGCTTTTTACTCTTAACCAGAAAATAAGTGTGGATCGAATAGGTGCTCAGCGCAGACAAGGGCATCCAGAAGAACATCAAGGACAGGCTAAATAAAATAGAACTGTGTTTAAGGTCTTTATAGAGATCAAAACACACGGCTTGATGTTCCAGCTCTTCAAAGGCATGCCATTTTAAAAACCTGGCGGCATCCGTTGTTTGTTTATCTCCGAACCAAAATGCTTGATCTGTTAACACCGCTTTGCTGATGTTGGCGGTAAAGTGCTCCATGGCTGCAGGAATAGACTCAACAAAGGAGGTCGGCATGACTGACTCTAAGCCTTTCAATAACCAACTTTTCAGTGACGGGCACCATCACGGCGATAGCATGCATGAAATGAGATGCTTCAATGCTGGCTAACCATTGCTCCGGCGTATCAGAGAAATCAAACTCGGGTTTCCGCACGGTGATCTCAATGTTCGCCAGACTGGAACTGGTGTCCTGCTTTGCTGGTATAGTCATACTGTTTTGGTTATTTTAGTTCAGTATTCGAATGTCTATACAGTGTAAGGTTTGATGGGGTTGGAGTATATGAAATCTTTATTTTTAATCATGCTTATTGCTTTAACAACAAAGACATGGGCCTACACCTGTGAACAAGAAGTAGTCAGAACATATTTTAAACTAATTGATGGAGCAAAAAATAATAGGAGTGAACTTACTCGCTTCTTTTCGGAAAAAAATATCGAGACTAGTAGGTTGTTTTATAAGAAAAACTACTATGATGGTCCTTTTCGTGGCTTAGATACAGTGAATAATTATATCGAATATAAGATTAGCTTTGAGGTTCCATTTATAGTCGATATTTTTAAGGTGCTAACATATAGCGTTGATGGTTGTGATGATCATGCGAAGCTAGAGTTATATTACTTTAACGTTCTTGGAAACTACAAAAAAAAAGTAATCAATTATTCTTTGAATAATGATCGATGGTTAATTGATTCTCAGTTTATTACCGTTGTAGAGCCAGAGGATGTTAAAGGTATTGAATTAAACTATCCAATTCATTCAGAAGCAATGGAAGGGTGCTTAATCGATGCTTATTTGATTAAAGACCCGGATATGAGATTACTGGAATATTATGCGTGCTTTGATTCTATTGACGACCGTAGGATTGTACCCTAGGACTGAAAAGTAATGCTTTCCTCACACCGATAACTGAAACACGCTCATATTCACCGCACTCGCTAAATTCAACGATTCAATCGCACCGCTGCCTGGAATCGTAAAGGCGGTGGCATTGAGTGCGGTAAGTGCGTCTCTCGGCACACCACGGGCTTCGTTGCCAAACAGGTAACAGGGGAAGTCGGCAAAGGCTTCGGATTTGATGATTTCCCCGTTCATATCAAGGTAGGCGAAGCGATTAAAGCGCTCAGCCAAATCATCCAGAGACACGTCTAATTCCATTGGCACATGAAAGATGGCACCCATGCTGGAACGCACGACTTTGGAGTTGTACGGATCAACGCTGTTAGGGCTGAGTAATAAACGAAAGCCACCAAACCAGGCCAGTGTTCGAAGGATGGTTCCAAGGTTGCCAGGGTCTTGCACTTCATGTAGGTAGATACAGCGTTCGCTTTTACTTTGATCGGGTGCATTCTGATCCAACACACTTTGATCGGCCGCAGGGGCTGACTCAGGCAAAGGCACACAGGCGATAATGCCTTGAGGGGATTTGGTATCTGAAAGCAGCGTCATTTGTTTGGATGAAATGACCCGCTTTTCAAAAGGGGAAGACCAATCCTGATACTTCTCCGTCACAAACAACTGAATGGTGTGTGGATCAATGCCGGATTGGGTAACCGCTTTTTGTAACTCAAGAATCAGATGTTCACCTTCCACCAGATAGTGGCCAAACTGTTGGCGATATTTTTTCTGGTGGAGCTTTTTGATGTCGTCTAATTTCATGCGTTACGCTTCCCTTTATTCGCCTTTCAAGTCTGCCATCATTTGTTTTGCCAAGGCTTCAGCCACTTTAATGCCATCGACGCCTGCAGATAAGATCCCACCGGCATAACCTGCGCCTTCACCGGCAGGGTAGAGGCCTTTGGTGTTAATGCTTTCGAACTTGTTGTCATCGCGTTTGATGCATACCGGTGAGGAAGTACGCGTTTCAATACCGGTCAAGATGGCATCATCTTGGTCAAAGCCTTTGATCTTTTTACCGAAGGCCGGTAACGCTTCACGAATGGCTTCAATGGCGTAGTTGGGTAACGATGGTGCAAGATCCGTCAGTTTGATGCCCGGTTTGTAAGACGGAATGACTTCGCCAAGTTCTGTCGAAGGTACGCCTTTGATGAAGTCGCCGACCAACTGACCAGGAGCGGTGTAGTCTTCGCCGCCCATCAAGAAGGCATTACTTTCCAGGCGCTCTTGCAGCTCGATGCCCGCCAATGGGCCCTCTGGATAATCTTTATTCGGGTAGATACCGACTACAATGCCAGAGTTCGCATTGCGCTCATTTCGGGAATATTGGCTCATGCCGTTGGTGACGACACGACCTTCTTCGGACGTAGCCGCAACGACAGTTCCACCAGGGCACATGCAGAAGCTATAAACCGCACGACCGTTTTTAGCATGATGGATTACTTTATAATCCGCTGCGCCCAGTTCCGGGTGACCGGCGTATTTGCCCAAACGGACATGATCAATCAGCGATTGGGGATGTTCGATTCGGAAGCCAATGGCAAAGGGCTTGGCTTCAAGGTAAACGCCTTTGCGGTGCAGCATCCGGAAGGTATCGCGAGAGCTATGACCCAGTGCCAATACCACGTAACGGCTTTTTAGTGTGTCGCCATTGGCCAGGGTGACGCCTGTGATCTGACCATCTTCAATGTCCAGCTCAGAGACTTTGCTTTCGAAGCGTACTTCACCGCCCAGAGCTTTAATCTCTTCACGCATACGAGAAACTACACCGGTCAAACGGAAAGTTCCGATGTGCGGCTTGCTGACGTACATGATTTCTTCGGGCGCACCGGCACGAACAAATTCGCTCATGACCTTACGGCCATAGAATTTCTTATCTTTGATTTGGCTGTAAAGTTTGCCATCAGAAAACAGCCCGGCACCGCCTTCGCCGTACTGCACGTTCGATTCGGTCGTTAGCTGGTGTTTACGCCATAACGCCCAAGTGTCTTTGGTGCGTGCACGAACCTCTTTTCCGCGTTCCAAAACAATCGGTTTAAAGCCCATTTGTGCGAGAATCAGGGCGGCAAACAAACCGCATGGGCCAAAGCCAATGATGATTGGGCGTTCCGTTAAATCCTCAGGAGCTTGTGCAACCGGGTGATAATCGGTGTCGGGGGCAACCTTCACATTATGATCGTCTTCAAACCGGGCAAGTACCTCTGCCTCGTTCTTGAGGTCGGCATGAATGATGTAGACGAACTTGATCTCAGTGTTTTTCTTACGTGCGTCGTAGCTGCGCTTGAATACGGTGAAGTCGTTAAGGTCGCTCTCTTTGATGTTGAGGCGTTTAAGAATCGCCGATTTAATGGCGTCTTCTGGGTGATCAAGCGGGAGCGCAAGTTCAGTAATGCGAATCATAATATGTGTCCTGGCTGGTGACTCCAGCAGAGGCTGTTTTGGAAATCGTTGATACGGTTTAAGAATAGCGCGAATTGTAGCCGCAGCGTGCGTAAAAGTCAGTCTAAAATATGGGGTATCAGAGGAATGTTGGCGTGCTTTGCGACATTACGGTTGGGCGAGTACAATGCCGTCCTGCGAGCATTCCTGAAAATGAATTACCGAAACTGAGCATCGAGAGCGAACAATAGTATGGCGAGATCTAAAACCAGTCAGAAATGGTTAGACGAACACGTAAATGACCCTTATGTGAAACGCGCTCAGATTGATGGTTATCGCTCACGAGCCAGTTATAAACTTATTGAAATCAATGAGAAAGATAAGTTGATTCGCCCAGGTATGGTGGTGATGGATTTAGGCTCGGCTCCGGGTGGTTGGTCTCAGATTGTTGGCCCTTGGGTAGGCGATCACGGGCGTGTGATT
This sequence comes from Litoribrevibacter euphylliae, assembly GCF_042646085.1. NCBI lineage: Bacteria > Pseudomonadati > Pseudomonadota > Gammaproteobacteria > Oceanospirillales > Oceanospirillaceae > Litoribrevibacter > Litoribrevibacter euphylliae. The sequence goes on from NZ_JBHRSZ010000007.1 coordinate 718,104, forward strand.
GCTTCGGATATCTTGCCGATGGATTCATTGCCGGATGTGGATTTCATTCAGGGTGACTTCACCGAACAAGAGGTGTTCGATGAAATCATGTCGGTATTGGATGATCGCCCGGTGGACGTGGTGATTTCAGATATGGCACCCAACATGAGTGGTGTGAACGCCACCGACCAGTACTCTTCGATGTATTTGGTGGAGCTGGCGTTGGACATGGCGCGTCAGGTGTTGAAGCCAAACGGTGGCTTCTGCGCAAAAGTCTTCCAAGGTGTGGGTTATGAGGAATATCTAAAAGACGTTCGCAGTTCATTCAGCAAGGTTGTTATTCGTAAACCTTCCGCCTCTCGCCCGCGTTCGCGTGAGGTTTACATCGTTGCCAAAGGGTTTAAGGGATAAGTTGTTAAAAGGAATTTGAGAGTGGAATACGGAATGGAAGCTTCTACGCCAGTACAGGAATCTAACACTGCAAGCTTTTGGAGACGAATAGGTGCCTTAGTGATTGACGGGGTCTTCCTTGCAGGCATCGGTTTCGGACTTGGACTGTTGTTTGAAAGCTGGTTTGTTAGCTTGGGCGATGCCGCACGGTTAGTCGGCTTTTCTATTGCATTGATTTATTTTGGCGTGATGAACAGTGAGCTTGGCAAGGGCCAGACACTTGGTAAGCAAGCGTTAAATCTTAAGGTCGTGGATAGCCGTGGAGAGTTTATTTCACCGCTCAGATCCTTCGCTCGATATACAATCTTTGCGATCCCGTTTTATTTAAATAATTTATCCCTTTCTCCTGAGACTTTGAGCAACTCTGTCGTACTGCCTTACTTGCTGAGCTTCATTATTTTTGGTGGTATTTTCTCAACCACGTATCTCTATATTTTTAATAAGCGAACCAGACAAACGTTGCATGACTTAATTGTTGATACCTACGTAATACAGTCGGAAGGTGTATTTAATTCTTCAGCATCGATATGGAAACCTCATTTGGCCATCGTTGCTTTAATCTCTTTGGTTTCGGTGGTTGCTGTGAGTGTTATGTCTGAAAAGGTTAATGAAGAACCGTTTTCAGCGATGCTCGCTACTCAGAGTGAAATACTAAAAGTGTCTCCGATAAGAACGGCATCCGTCACGCATAATCAACGATTCGTAACTTCCAGTTCCGAAGGCAGTAAGTCGTTTGAGTTTGTGAATGTGAGAGCTGTTTTGACAGAGAATGAAATTGCCGATAAAGAACTCTCTAAAACACTTTCGGATATTGTTTTTTCTTACTATCCGAATTCAAGAGAGGTGAATGCAGTGAATGTAACCTTGAGTTATGGCTATGACATTGGTATTTGGTCATCATGGTCTCATGAAACCCATTCATACAACTTTACGGATTCAATGTCTCAATAAGGCTATGTGTCTAAGGGCCGACCTTAATAGGTAAAGTGTATGTACATCGGCGAAGTAGCGAAACAAACCGGGTTGAGTATTAAAGCCATTCGGTTGTACGAAGAGATGGGGTTGATTCGCACGCCTAAGCGACAAGGGCGGTATCGGGTGTATAACGAGCAAGACGTTGAGGTATTACGCCTGATCTTTGAAGCCAAGCAACTGGGCGTAACGCTGTCTCGTTTGAAGAATGTCATTGTCTATGACCAGGGCGAGGTGGACTGGGCCCGCATTCGTACGTTTCTGCACGAAGTGAGAGCCGAATTTCAGCAGCAACTGCTTACCATGCAACGTAATATCGAGCGCGTCAGTGAGTGCATTGGTTCTTTGGATGAGTGCTCCTTGAGTGAAGGTTTTTTGAGTGAGCCTTCTTTAAACGAGAGGTCTTAGAGGTCTTGACTCTGCCCTATAGGGCAGACGGTAGACTCATCGTTTTTGACTCCTTGAGGAACCTAAAATGATGAAGACACTCTTAATCAATGCCAACCCGAAAGTTCACAGTTTTTCCTTCGAATTAGCAAACGCCTATGAGACAGGTGCGATTCAAAACTCCCAGGTGCGACGGTTTAATCTATCTGACATGGCGTTTAATCCGAGTCTGGATACTGGCTATGATGCCATTCAACCGCTCGAACCATGTTTGAAAGAGTTTCAGGAGGCGGTGTTGTGGGCGGATCATCTGGTTATCGTTTCTCCAATTTGGTGGGGCGGCTTACCTGCGAAGTTTAAGGGATTACTGGATCGCACTTTTTTGCCGGGCGTGACCTTTAAATTTGAAGAAGATAATCCTGAACCGGTTCCGCTATTGGCAGGTAAAACAGCGCACTTGGTGTTGACCATGGATGCGCCGGAGAATTTGTTGAAATTTCAAGCGGCTCCGGTACTCGAACAACTGGATCGTTTTACTCTAAAATTCTGTGGTGTAAACACGATTCAAAGCACTTTGTTAGGGTCGGTGATCATGTCGGATGAAACACAACGACAAACTTGGTTAGATCAGCTAATGCTTGAAGCAAGCAGTTGGCAGTCTAAGATTACATGAACTTGAAAATACGATGAATAAGGAGAGCGCGATGAGCGACAGTTGGGACGATTACGCAGAGGAATGGGATGCGAATCCTGAGGTGGTTCGATATGCCGAATTAGCCTTCGACAGCTTGCGCGATACGCTCTCTTCTAATGATCTATTATCCTCCAAAAGTAGTCGTATACTCGACTTTGGCTGTGGGACGGGCTTGTTAACCGAAAAGCTTGTTGGTAGCGCTAAAGACGTGGTTTCACTCGACCTGTCGTCCAAAATGGTTGAGGTGCTTAATAAGAAGGGCTTAGCGTCAGTGACGACGGTTGTGGATGAACTTTCCCGTAATTTACTTGAAAGACACCCCGCATTTCATCAGCCGTTTGATTTGATCGTTGCTTCGTCGGCCTTGGCATTTGTGCCGGATTTTGAAGCGACCTTGTTTTTGTTGCACTCGTGCTTGTCGTCGCAGGGCGTATTAGTGCAGTGGGATTGGTTGAAGCCTTCGGATGAATCCGACATGGGCTTTTCTAAAAGTGAATTAACGCAGGCGTATCAAACGTGTGGCTTTACAGATGTGGTGATGTCTGAGCCTTTTTCGATGACCTCTCCAAATGGTGAACTGCCGGTAGTAATGGTGGTGGCTCGTAAGGGCTGAAGAATCCTTCTATTGTGAGTTACTGGCTATCTATGAATGATCTCTGGGCGTAACGGCGCGAGTCGAGCCAAGAGTTTATTTTGTGTGCGGTAGGGGATGCCTTCCGCTTCCATGGCGTTAATCAGTAATTCTACCACTCGATTAAAGTCGGCTTCATTGATCTTCATTCCGGTGTGAATGTCGATCATGTTGTCGCCTTGGTATTCACATGGGCCATCGGAAACGTCGCATAGATGGGTGATGAAGCCTTCTCTGAACCGATCTACATTCGATTTCGCAAAGTAGTGGAATATTTGTTCGTCGCCAGCAATTTCTTGAATAAAGGCATCGACCAAGCGCTCTAGTCCAGACTGTCCGTTCAATTCTTGATAAAGGGACGAGCTGTTCGACAAGGAAGGTGAGCTTGAACACCCGACTAACATCAGACCGATCAATAACGGCAGTAAGATCGTTTTCATAACGTACTTTCCTATGAGTGACTTCCTGCTAGTGGTTTCTTGCCAGTGGTTTTTTACTAGCGGTTTTCTGCTAATGGCTATTTGTTAAAGGTATCCGGTGAGAGACACATACCAGCCCGTTTGGTCTTCCACCGCGGCAATAGCGCCTAAGTCTAAATAAGCGGCGGTGAGGCTGACGTGTTTATTGGGAAACCAAGCTACGAACAGGTCTTGCCAGTCATCCTCTTCTAATCCCAAATTATCCGGCTTTTGTCGGTACTCCATACCGATCGCAAAATGTTTGTTCAGTAGGATGGCGGCAGAGGCTTCGGCGTGCAGTGGTCTGCCTTTGTCCGGCCCGCCAAAACCAAGCAACCCCATCTCATTGGCCTTGGAGTGTCGTACCGTAACGTTCCATAGCAGGTTGTATCCGAACGCGGCGCCAAGATGTAACTTGCTGGCCGCAAGATAAACATCGGTGCCTTGATCTTCCTCTGCGCCTAAGGCAAACGCCACGTCTTCGGTGTCTAGAAATTTGTGCTGAATTCCTAAAGAGACTTGTGGCCAAGGGGTGTAGATCAGGTCGCCAAAGAGTCGAAACTTAGTGCCGAAAATCCGTTGTTTGAGCTCTAACGACAGCGGGTCAACATCGAACTCTTGTTCCGCGTAGGAGAATTCGACGCGATCAAAAAGATTAATCTGAACACCGCAGACATCCAGTTGAAAGTCATCGACCTTGGCGCGTGAACAAAAGGCAGATGCTGAAACTTCATCCTCTGTAGCATAGCCAGCCAATTGCGCCCAGGGTACTAGGCCGCCGCCACCGGATCCTTCTATCTGGGAAACGCCCGGCGTTGCCAGAATCTTTCCACCAGCTGTATATCCTCTAGCCTTATCTCCACTCGCTACACTGTGGGAGGTGATAACGATAAATAACAAACCAACGAAAAAGCGCATAAGTATCTGCCTGATGGGTTACGGAGAGATTCGTTTAAATTTAGCTTCGAAAGTGTTTCTGGGTGCAGGTGGCGTGATGTTTAATTTTACCGGTTGATCGCTTCTCAATTGGGAGAGAGACAGTTCCAATCGTCGATGACTGCCTTGGTTAAGATGTGGGTGCCACACAAAGACGGCGGTAATGTCCTTGGGTAAGGTATCAAGTTCGATTACGCCCTGGCTGTTAGACTGAAAGGTGTACGAGCTGTTGGCAACGTAGATATAGCCCACCATGGAATCGTGAATGTTGCAGCCCAGGATTACTATCCCTTCATTATTGAATTCAAGCGGTGCCTCGGGCTTTCCTGAATACAGACGCAACTCAAACGGTTTGGCGTTTGAAAAGGAATAAACATGATGCCGAATGTTATCGCTGTTCGGGAATTCTATCGAACTGTGTTTGGGAATGATGAGTACCACAGGAACAAAGGTTTTATTCACCTGATCCATAATATAAGGCGTGTCATTTATAGATCGGAAGGCTTGTTTGGTTTGAATTTCAATGACGGCATTGGCAAGTGGATTACCATGTTGATCAATGATGCTCAAAGGTTGGGCGTGTAGGACTGGTGTGCTAACACTCAATGAGATCAAGATGAATCGTAAGATCGAGAAGAATAAGTATAACTGTGGTGTTTGCATGACAGCCTAAGGATTTAACATTCTAGCAAACAGTATGGCAGAGCTGGGACGAGTCGCAATGTAAGAGCATAGGAGGCCGATGCTTCGGCCACTCATTTAATGGTAAGTGAGGAAGTGCAGTTTATCCGGATTCCTCAACGCATAAATATGGCGAATGCCTGTGTCATCAATGGTGAAGTTGAACGCTGTCACCAGCAGCCCTTTGTGGAACACCAGCATACCGGGCGCGCCATTAAACCAATGTGGTTTGAACGTGATGTCGGCATCTTGCTGATGGAAAAACTTAAAGAGTACGCGTTCGATCCAGTCGGCCACGTCAGCCTGTCCGGAGAAAATGCGCCTGCCAGCAACCGCTTTTCCACCGCCATCTGAATGAAAGATCACGTCTTTACTTAGCAGTTTTAAAAGCCCTTCTGAGTCGGCCTGTCGAGTAGCATTAAAGAAGGCGTCTATCATGGCGGTATGTTGTTCGGTGGGCACTGTGGATACGGTCGGCTGTTCCTGAACCTTGGCACGACCCCGGCTGGCCAGTTTTCGACAGGCCGCCGAGGACTTATCGAGAATACTTGCTACTTCGTCAAAGCTGTAATCAAACAAATCATGAAGTATGTAGGCTGCTCGTTCACTGGCCGACAGTTGATCCATAATCACAAGTAATGCCATGGTGATGGATTGATCCAGTTCATGGAGGCTGTCGGGCTCATCGTGCGGTTCAGATAAAGGTTCGGGCAACCATGGACCAATATAGCTTTTGCGTTTTTCTTCGGCACTTTTGATGTGGTCTAACGCCAGTCGCGTGACAACTGTGGTTAACCACGCTTGATCCGATTCAATGGTGCCTGTTTTAGCTTGCCAGCGCAGAAAACATTCCTGAAGAATGTCTTCTGAATCGCTGATGGATCCGGTGATACGATAAGCCAGCCCGAAAAGGCGCTGGCGTGATTGTTCAAAGACGTCGTCCATAGCTTTCATCGCTTGTTATGCCGCATCCACCGAGATTAATGCACACGCCTCTTTCATTCCAACCGCGCGCTTAATGGTCGGGAAAACTTTTGCAGCGGCAATGGCTAAGCCAAACTCCAATCGCTGTCCTTGGCTGTATATGTTTTCCATGTCACTCAAAATCGCTTCGTCGACGCTGCCTTGTGCGGCGACTTGGCGGGCATAACGATAAACCAGGTTTAGGTCTGCAGGTAAGTCCTGGCCGCCTTTCAAGGCTGCTTTAAGTAGATCACTGGCCACACCTTGCTCTTTGGCCATTTTTACATTCAACTCTAAGCAACCGCCACAATCTTCCGTTTGCATGCCTGCGATTTTAGCAATCCAAAACGCATCCAACGGCAGAAGATCTCGATGATGAGCCATCGGTTGGAAGCCTGCAAACTTTTCGTAGCTGCTTGGAGCCAGTGTGAGCATGTCTTTTAAATACTGTGCATCATACTGATAATGGTTTTCGAAGTTGGTCAGTTGCTGCAGTTGTTCTTGGTGAGTGGTCATAAGATTCTCCAATAAGTGAGTGTGTATCCTTATGACGAATCAGGGTGGGCTAGTGTGACATCCTAATGAAAAAAAGAAGAAAAAATGACGCTTTGAATCCTCTACGGTACGAGGTGGCCATGGTACCGCAGAGTGATGAAGGTAACTAAGGTCAGTGCTTACCTAGCCGCCTTTAACGATCGGGTCGGAGTAGCTCAACTTCATATCCCACGGGAAACGAATCCAGGTATTTTGAGTGACTTCTTCGACATAGCTGTCGACGTACTCAATGCCCGCTGGTTTGGCATAGATAGTGGCGAAGTGGGCGTTAGGATAACGAGCACGAACTTCCGCTGCGGTTTTTCCGGTATCCACCAAATCATCGATGATAAGCCAACCCTTGCCTTGATTGTCCTGCTTAGGTGCTTTGGTCAGTTGGAAGTTACCACGATCCTGACCGTCATAGCTGGAAATACAAATGGTGTCGATCAATCGGATATTGAGTTCACGAGCAATGATGGCTGAAGGTACCATACCGCCTCGGGTCACTGTCAGGATGCCTTTCCATTCGCCTAACTCATGTAGGGTTTTAGCTAAAAGGCGACCCGCTTTGTGGAGTTCTTCCCAAGAAACGAAAAAATCCAGTTCATATTTGCTCATAATGTGTCCTCAGTGCCTGCTTTGACGGTTCAAAGGCGTTCTCCAACCGACTTAAGCGAAAACCGTTTTATGCTAACCGCTGTTAAGCGTAAAACGCGTTGCTAAAAATAATGGCGGCAAATATTAACAGATTGGTCAGAAATTATCACTGAGAAGCTGACTTCTCTTACGGATGGGAGCTTATGGGCGGTAATTAACAGGTGATAATTAGCGGGTGGGAACTTACTCGCGAGAACTAATAATCGAGAACTACGGGCGGGGAAGAGTGCTTCCCCACCGTACGATCATTCTCTGTGTTTCACTCGAAGAAAACTGGCAAACCGGGGGAGCCCGGTAGAGGTTCGGCCATGGTATTGATATGTGATGGTATCGCCGATGGCGGGTGGATTGATTCGTTCATCGTCGCTGAAACCGGTGCCGATTTTGAATTCACGGCCGTTTTGATCCATTACGATCAAAGCGCCGAGATGGTCCGTGTATTTTCCTTGGCCTTGCTGATGATCAATGACCAGAGCTTCGTCATCCATGTAGGGTTTCACTTTCAACAGATCGTTTGAACGACCGGAAACATAGCGGGTATCAATGCGGCGAAGCATTAAGCCCTCACCGCCTTGGCTGGCAATCTGCTCAAGTTGTTTTTGTAGGCTGTAATGAGAATCGACGGCGTGTTGCTCGACTAATTTCAGGTGATCCAGTTGAGCTGCATACACAGTGGCTTCCAGTCGACGGTAACGCTCCAGAAAGGTTCCCGAGTCTTTGGGTAAATCAAAGGCCATGAACTTCACGTCCTGCCATTCGGCTTTGTTCGGCAGTTTCTTACGAACGATGCTGGATAACTGACTGAATTGATTCCGACCAAGCCAAAGTTCACCGTCTAATGGGGTACTCGGAAAGCCTTCGAGCCAATATTTAGGAGCTGAGATCGGATTGCCAGAACGGGTATATAGGGTTTTGCCATCCCAATAGGCGCGAATGCCATCGTATTTTTCACTGACCCAGTATTGAGTAAGTGGTTCATTGGCTTGATAGAGTTTGGATAGTACAAGAGGCGGTGGTGTTTTCGCGTAATTAACGACGGGCCAGAGGCAGAGGATAAGCACCAGGCAGAGAGCGAGATAATACATACAAACGTCCATATTTGTTTTGTAGTGTGATTTTTTAGATTTAATGGGTTGATGGGACTGCTAGGGATTTATTCAGAGATTCCCTGAGCTATCTATAAGAAGGTTGTGGATAAGAGGCAATCAGACGAAGGAGTGAAAGTGCAAAGTGACGCGTTATAGTGTCTATTAGTCATCATCAAAACTGAAAATCGTCAATTTCTTACAGGAAAAAAGGACTAGCTTAGTGGCAAGTGTCATGTTTCAAGGTAGTATTCCACCCTACTTCTAAGTTCTGGTCTGCAGAAGCTGGATCAGAGCACATATTTCTTGAAATCTAGATAAGGATATCAATATGAATATTTCTGAATTGCGTCACCCGAAAGAAAACCTCTACCGTACGTTGTGTATGGTGATTGGTGGTATTTGTTGGGTGGCTTTGTTGCTGGGGACATTGTTCTCCATCCTGATTTTTCTGATTCCAATCGCGATCAGTCTTTGGATCAGTGAGAAGTTTTTCCAAGCCAGTATCTATGGCAATGCGGTTCATGTGAACAATCAGCAATACTCGAAGCTGGACGGCATAGCATCAGACTTGGCAAGTCAACTTGGTCTGGCAAGTCGTCCAGAGATGTTTGTGTTGAACTCAGAAGGTTTGACCAATGCGTTGGCGATTAAATTCCTATCCGGTAAGTACGTGCTGTTGTTTAGCAACCTTGTTGATCTGTTGTGGGACAACAGCGATAAGGAGAACCGTCTGCGCTTTGTGATTGCACACGAATTGGCGCACCATGCGGCTGGTCATGTAAATTTTTGGCTGAACCTGTTGATGAAGCCTGCGATGTTTATTCCATTCTTGGGTGCCGCGTACAGCCGTTCTTGCGAACTTACATGTGACAGAATTGCCGCTGAGTTGGTAAAAGATCACCAAGCAAGCTCACAAGCGCTTATCTCATTGGCATCGGGCAGTCGTGAGTTGGTCGCTCATACTGAAAAATCAGCGTTCATTGCTCAAGAGCAGCGCGTGCCAGGGATCTTCGGCTTTATGCAGGAAATTCTGTCCAGCCACCCGCGTATGACTAAGCGTCTGATCGCCGTGGAAGAGCACGCAGTTAGTAGTGGTACTGCAACCTCTTCAGTGATACCGGAAAGTAGAGTAGAGCCCGCTTAATTCTCTATATATTTTGTAAGTTAAAAAGCCAAGCCAGCGTTCTGCTGGCTTGGCTTTTTTAATGGGTAAAGAGGTATTGGTCAAGAATTCATGAGCAAAGGGCTATGGGCTAAAGAACCACTCAGAACAATTCATCCAGTAGGCGGCGTGTTCCGCGCTCAATCATTTCATCCTGAAGTTTATCGGTCAGTGTGTCGGTTGTGTCTTCCGGCTCGGTATAACTGTTAGGGGCTTGATAGTCGCTCTGATAGGCACTGGCAGGGCTGGTCTGGGTGGATGGTGTCAGTTGTTGACCTTGGCCAGAGGCATAGTCTGGCTGATAGCCTCGTTCAAGACGTTGTTTGTGTAAGGCATCCACACGTTCGCCTTTGTAATATCTGCATTCTTCGGGCGAGCCGCGATAGAAGCAAATACCGGAACCGTGAGCCACGCCTTTTTCAAACTTACCCTCATAGATGTGTTGGCCGTGTTTGTAGAGGGTTCCTTCAAGCGGCTCGCCGTACTGGATCTGACCTTTAAATTCGGTATCCGTGTACGGATTAACCGCCGTTCCTGAGCCATGAGCGTAGCCGTCTTCGCAGCTTTGTCCGGTATAAAACCAATCAAAATCGTACATAGGACATACTTGAGCTTCTTGCAGTTGTTTGGCGCGTTCTTCGGCTCCGCTGGCCATGCTAGAACTGGCCATACCTGAGCTGGCCATACCCGAGCTGGATGAAGTGGCTGTATATGCGTTCTGACTTTGCCAGCTGTCTTGTGTCATGGCAGGCGCAGTTCCCGAAGACATAGTTGTAGTGGGTGAGGTGCTGTATGAAGTGTTGTATGAGCCATTGGGGTGATAGTGCTCAAGCACAGCGATGGTTTCTCGGTACTGCTGCTTAACAGTGTTATAGATAGGCTCGCTGCCAAAGTGAGGTAAGGTCGCTTTCAACTTTTCCGCCGGCGTTTGGCCGGATATGTTCTTGAGGTTGCGATCCGCGCCGTTGTCTAACAACACTTTGGCAATCTCTGGCTTGGTGGCATTGTGTAAGGGCGTACCTTGCGCAATGTCTCGGGTATCCAAACGAGCACCGGCGTCAATCAACGCTTGAGCGCCTTCAACGGTGGTCACAAATTGCAGAGGCACCATTTGGGTTTGCTTCATAGCGTTGTTGGGGTTGGCACCGTAACGAACTAATAACTCTATCATTTCACGGTTTCGTCCCATTTGACTGGCAGCGGCCCAGTGAATGGCGGTGAAGTCACCGCTATCGGCTTCATTAGGATTTGCTCCGCCAGCCAGCAGTTGCTGCATTTTATCCACATCACTGATCAGTGCGGCTTGGTGAAGGGCTGGCCGTTCTTGCGAGTATGAGCTGACTGATGACGAGGAAGAACTGCTGGCACAACCACTCAATAACATGAGTGAGCCAACAGTAGCCATGAGCATTGTGAGTAGTTGTTTCGGCATCATATCTACATGTCCTGTATTGAAGATTGATAGGCCGCACCACAATGAAAGCGCGCATCGTCATAGGTCAGTTTAGGGCCTTCATTGTGATGAACCGGTGACCACTAACTCACTAAGTCTAGCGCCATTTCCTTATGATGCGCCTGAATTTCAGCAATATCTGACGAGATCATTTGAGCATGGCTAACCAACCAGTCGCCGCCTACCATCACATGGTCGGCTTGATGGGCTCCACACAGAACTAAGGCGGCCAATGGATCATGTGCGCCCGAGAATCTTGGCTCGTCGAGGTTGAATAACGCCAGGTCGGCCTGTTTGCCAACCGCCAACTCACCGATGTCGGTACGACCAATCACCTGTGCTGAACCTTTGGTGGCCCAGTACAGCGCATCGAGGTGGCTGATTTCATCTGCTTGGTAGCGCAGGCGATTGATCATCATCGCCTGTCGAACTTCCTGAATCATGTTTGAACAATCGTTGGAAGCTGAACCATCCACCCCCAAGCCCACGTGTGCACCTGCGGCTTGCAGCTCCTTGGTTCGACAGATGCCCGAGGCCAACACCATGTTGGATGACGGGCAGTGGCAGATACCGGTTTTTGCCTGGCCCAAGCGTTGAACTTCTTCGTCGTTGAAATGAATGCCATGAGCTAACCACACGTCGTCGGCCAACCAATCGACCGACTCCAGATAATCCAGCGGTCGCAAGCCAAAAGTTTTCAGACAGAAGTTATTCTCGTCCTCGGTTTCGGCTAAGTGGGTATGAAGCCGAACGCCATGTTGACGGGCAAGGGCGGCGGTTTGCTTCATTAACTCCGTGGTGACCGAGAAAGGCGAGCAAGGCGCCAGAGCAATTTGTACTTTTGCGCCTTCATGTGGCTGGTGGAAGGTGTTAATCACACGTTCGCAATCTCTGAGAATCACTTCGTCGGTCTGAACCGTCGATTGAGGTGGCAACCCGCCTTGATCCTGCCCTAAACTCATCGAGCCGCGTGTAAACAGCACTCGGCTACCAATCTGTTGCGCGGCATTCACCTGAATGTCGATGGCTTCGGTTAACGCTTCAGGGAATAAATAATGATGATCGGCCACCGTAGTACAGCCTGATAGCATCAGTTCGGCTAAGCCCAACTGAGTAGCAGCAGACAGCATTTTTGGCTGCAATTTAGCCCACACCGGGTACAAGGTTTGAAGCCAAGGGAAAAGACGTTTGTTCAATGCTGGGGGAAATGCCCGAGTCAGAGTTTGGTAGAGGTGATGATGGGTATTAATTAAACCCGGTAGCAGTACGTGTCGTGAGGCGTCGAAGGTGTTATCCACAGGTACAGAAGGTGTCTGATCTTTGGCGACCAGTTCTAAAATCTTGCCATCGCGAATCACCAGTCCATTGCTGGCGTCCTCATCGTTGGCAGTAAAGACGGCCAATGGCTGCTTTATCCACAGGGTGGACGAGGTCTGATGGGGAGTCTGTTCAGGGGTTAATATCATGTCAGTTGCCTTTAAAGTTAACGAAGCTTGGAAGGCTTTCGTATTAATGGGCTAACTGGTACAGCAGAGGTTAGAGTTGTGGATAACTCTCGTCGTGGACGGATTTCTGCCATGTACCGGGTTAGGGTAATGGCAGTGACTTGCGTGTTAATCTGCCTTTTAAGCTATTGCGCTCAGTTATGCTGCGTTAAAAGCTTCATTCGCTCAGTCATTTACTACCGTACACTCGCGGAGTACAAGAACTCCCTTGCTCATGAATCTTTTGCCTTGCCTAACTTTCGCTCATAACGCTTAAGTGTATCGTTGCTGCGCTCGCGACGCGCTAAATATGTTTAGTTCTGCTGCGCTTGACTGTTCAGCGTTCAGCAAAAATCCTTTTAAATAAAAGGATTATTAAACATTTATAAAAAACTTTAAAAAATTTTCAATTTTTCTGAACTTCTCAGAAATAGGCCGGTCTATGTATACAAGTTAGTTAGTTTCTTCGGCTAATTTCTCGAATCCAACCTTTACCGGGCTTCTTTAAGTCCGGTTTTTTTTGTCTGTAATTTACGCGAGAAGCTGAGATGGAGACGAATATTTTTGAGTTTTCCGTCTCCCGTCAAGCAGTTAGCGTCTCAACCCACAGCCACTCAAGATCATGTGGCATAGGAAGTCGCTGATTTTGTTGATGTCATCAGCTTCGTATTCCAGCTTGTTGGTAATGGTCAGTACTTGTGTTTCAAAGTCCGCGTAGTGCTGCGTTGTAGACCAGATCATAAAGATCAGGTGTTCAGCATCAACTTCCGGAGCCAACTTGCCTTGGCTAATCCAGCTTTCGATGATTTTTACTTTTTCACGTACCCACTGGCGCATTTCGGTGCGAAGATGATCTTTAAGGTTTGGTGCGCCCTGGATGATTTCAGTCGCGAAGATCTTTGATGCGTGTGGGAAGCGGATGGAGAGGTCGACTTTGGCGCGGATGTAGTTTTCTAACGTTTCTGCCGGATCACCGTCTTCGCTCATATCGGCGATGACTTCGTTCCAACGTTGAAGGATTTCTTCTAGAACAGCGCTGTAGAGTTTCTGTTTGCTTTTGAAGTAGTAGTGAACGTTTGCTTTAGGAAGTTCGGCAGCATCTGCGATGGATTGCATGCTGGTGCCTTTGTAGCCGTGTTTTACGAATTCTCGTTCTGCGGCGTCCAGAATCTTCTGGCTGTTGTGTTCACGAATCTTACCGGGTTTATATTTACGTGGTTCAGTACTCAAAACAAACCTCTTCTATACGATGCGTCCAAAGCGCGTATTAGCTAATCATTTCTGTTATTTTGATTAATGTGGCGCATTCTAGCAGATTGTTTATAGGCTTTGTGGGACAAGGTCAAAAAATTATAGTCAGATAATCGGGCCCGCTTCCAGCAGAAGCGGGCCGATAAGGATAAAAATACTGATTTAACTCAGTAATACTGTCCTTACAGGTGGAACTTAGCCAATGCGCTGAAGACACTCTCGTCGTTGTCATTACCAAGTACAGCAACTGGGAAGGAGTTGTCACCATTGCCGAACTTGTTGTGCCAGTAAGAATATTCAAAACCAACTTCAAGTTTGGACTTGGTAATACCCATGTACTTACCAACGTCCGCACGTACTTGCGGGTTGAAGTGGAAGTCAGAGGCGTGATCTTCTTCACCTGTCGACCAATCGATGTAACCATCTACCATGATGTCTAATGAACCAATCGAGAAAGGTACACCATAAGCGATGGTTACTTGCTGATCGTCTTCTACTTGTTCGTTGTTCGCGTAGTAGAAATTAGTTTGGAAGAACTTGAAGCCAGGGATGTTCCAGTCCAAACCAACACCGTATAGGTAGTTATCTTGGCTGAAAGAGAAGCCTGTATTGTCTTCGGCTGTACCGAACTCATAAGTACCAGCCAGGAATACGTCTGTCACAGGACCGAATTCTAGTTTTGATCCCACTAAGTTACCGATGCTGATACGTGGAGAGATTTCACCGTAGGTTTCTTTGTATTCGTTGTTGCTGCCGTTATGGCGATCAACGAATAGGAATACGTCACCCCAGTTATGACCAGACACGTGCTCAAGCGTGATAGTAGTCATGTCTTCGTCTGTGATTTCGTAATCAGATCCGTATAGCAAAGTGATGCTGTTATCGCTCCAGAACATTTCTGCTTGTGCGTTTGCTGCCATCATAGAACCAGCTGCGATGGCGGCTGCCAACGGTAGAGTTTTAAGTGTTTTCATGGTGTTTCCTTGTTGTTACTTCTTTTTCAAGTTATTCAAGCCGAGCGTGTGAGTGTCGAGTCTCTGGAATCTCTAAAAGAGTCTCTGGCTCAACGTTATAATTGTCACGTCGGTTTGGGTCTCTGCTCCGGCTGACTGGGCTATGGCTCCCGGAAATCCGGAACAGAGGATTGAACGATTTGAACGGGCAATTAAGACTGTGGCAACTTGCCTTCAACGCCTTTCACGTACCAGTCAAAGCCAAGCAGTTTGCCGTCTTCAAGCGTTGAACCTGCAGGCACCACTTCTTCACCCGCCTGGTTGTAAACCGGGCCGTCGAATACGTGTAGCTTGCCTTCTTTAATGGCTTGCTTCTTCTCAGCAACCAATTGTTGTACATCTTCAGGAATCGCTGGGTTCAGAGGTGCAAGATCGGTTGTGCCTTCTGCAATACCCGGCCAAAGGTCTTCAGATTTCCAAGTACCTTCAAGAACAGATTTTGCTTTCGCTAGGTAAAGTGGGCCCCAGTTGTGTACAGTTGAGGTCAGGTGCGCTTTCTTGCCGTAAACTGACATGTCTGAGTGGTAACCGATGGCATAGATGCCTTTTGATTCTGCTGCCTGAATAACAGCAGCTGAATCCGTGTGCTGTGTTAGCACGTCGGCACCTTGAAGGATCAAGGTTTCTGCGGCTTCACGCTCTTTCGCTGGGTCATACCAAGTGCTTGCCCAAACCACTTTTACTTTTACATTTGGGTTAACTTCTTGAGCGCCCTTGGTGAACGCATTGATGCCACGAATTACTTCTGGAATCGGGAACGAGGCAACATAACCAATGGTGTCAGATTTAGTCATTTTACCGGCGATCAGACCAGACAGATAACGACCTTGGTATGCACGAGTGAAGTACGTACCCATGTTCTTGCCGCGCTTGTAACCCGTCGCGTGTTCAAATTTTACCTTCTTGAAACGCTTAGACACTTTTAACGTTGGGTTCATGTAACCGAATGACGTAGTGAAGATCAGGTCGTGACCTTTCTTAGCCAATTGCTGGATGACACGCTCTGAGTCCGCACCTTCGGCAACGCTTTCAACGTAGCTGGTTTGAACCTTGTCACCCAATTGCGCTTCAACGTACTTACGCGCTTCATCGTGTGAGTAAGTCCAGCCTGCGTCTCCGGTTGGGCCAACGTATACGAAACCGATTTTAAGTGGATCTTCAGCGTTAGCCATTGAGCAGCCTAGTGCTAAAGCAGCTGCCGAGAACAGCTTAGTGATGTTGCGAGTCATAGTGCTTCCTCATTAATGTGTAAAAAACTATTACGCTTGACTATGCTTTGTTAAAATTCAGCTCAAAGTGCTCATTTATTGGATATAAACTCCGCTTTTTCGCTGAATTTTGCCTCGCCTAGTCTGCGCTCATTACGTTTTAAGTTTGCTATTAAATTAATTTGTTAAATTGTGAGTTTTCGTTTTCTGTTTTCGTTATTCAGAGCGTCTATACAGGCATGAACGCTCTGTTTGTAATTCTCGTCTTTCGTCTTATACCTGCGGACGGTATGGCTGACCCAGTGCTAATGGTGTACTGAGCTTCGCTTTGATCGAGTCGTTGGCCAAAATAACCAGAACCAGGATGGTCGCTGCATACGGCAGCATTGCCAGTAGATTCGGTGAGGCTTCAAAGCCCAAGCCTTGGAGAACCAAGTGCATGATGCTGGCAGCTCCAAATAGGTAGGCACCTAATAAAATGCGTTCCGGTTTCCAGCTGGCGAATACCACAAGAGCCAGTGCAATCCAGCCGCGTCCAGCAGACATGCCTTCGTTCCACATCGGTGTATAAGCCAGAGATAAGTAACCCCCGGCCAAGCCAGCCATAGCGCCGCCAAACAACACCGCGCCATAACGTACTTTCATCACTGAAATACCCGTGGCGTTTGCGGCTTCTGGGTTTTCACCGACGGCACGAACGGTTAAACCGATTCGGGAGCGTTTAAACACCCAGAATAAAACGGCGAAGATCACCCAAGATAGATAAACCAATGGGTCGTGCGAGAAGAAGATTTTGCCAATTACCGGAATATCACTAAGCAGTGGAATTTCCCATGCGGCTATGCCTTCCAAGCCCATGCCAACGTAGTTAGAGCCTAGGAAAGCACTTAAACCGATACCAAAGATGGTTAACGCCAGACCAGTGGCTACCTGGTTGGACACAAGAGAGATCGCTAGGAAGCCAAACAAGGCAGACATCAACATGCCTGCAACGATAGCCGCGAGAACGCCCAGACCTGCGTGACCTGTGACCACAGCAGCGATGAAGCCAAGTACGGCACCCATCAATACCATGCCTTCCTGACCGAGATTCAGTACGCCGGACTTTTCGCAGACCATCTCGCCGAGTGCGATCAGAATCAGCGGGGTGCCGGTACGCACGGTCGCAAATAAGATGTTAGTAATTAAATCGATATCCATAGTGATAATCTTTTCTTCGTTGGTGTTGCGTTACGTATGGTTTTTGCCCGGTAGGTTTTCGCTATTGCATCGCTGTTTTCACAGCTCGTGTACGTACAATTCGATAACTGATTAATAAATCACAGGCCAGTAGATAGAACAGCAACATGCCCTGGAATAGGCCGGTTAGAGATTTTGGCAGTGCCAAATCCATCTGAGCCATCTCACCGCCCATGTAAGTAAGCGCTAACAACATCGACGCAAGCAGGATACCCACCGGGTGCATTCTTCCCAGGAAGGCCACAATGATGGCGGCGTAACCATAGCCCGGTGAGATGTATGGCGTTAATTGACCCACTGGCCCCGTCACTTCCGACACACCTGCTAAACCAGCCAAGGCACCACAGGCTAACAATGCAAACCAAGTCAGTTGTTTTTCTTTGAAACCGGCAAAGCGTGCGGCAGACTTATCTTCACCCATGACCGAGATTTGGAAACCGATCAGGGATTTGGACAGCAAGGCCCAGATGATGGCTACCGCAAATAACGCAAAGTAAATACTGATGTTGAGTCGGTAATCTTCAAACACTAAAGGTAAAAGGGAGAAGTCGGAGAACATCGCAGATTCAGGGAAGTTAAAGCCTTCTGGATCTTTCAATGGCCCGTGTACGCCATACAACAACCAATTCAAGGCGATGTAGTTGAGCATGATGGTGGTCAGAATTTCATTGGCGCCGAACTTGGTTTTCAGCAGCGCAGCCAAACCTGCCCATAACATACCGCACAGTGCACCAAAGACGAGTACTGCCGGAAGCACCCAGTGAGATTCAACGCTCAGTAATTCCAGAGCCAGATAACCACCACCCAGGCCGCCGAGAATAAATTGACCTTCGGCACCGATGTTCCAGATCTTGGCTTTAAAACACAGGGTTAAGCCCATGGCGCACAAGAGTAACGGGGCTACTTTGGTGAAGAGCTCTGTCCATCCGTAAAGATCGGTTAAAGGCGATACAAAGAATACGTATAAGGCGTCGAGCGGATTCTTACCTAATGATGCAAACAGCAGCCCGCCACTGATCAGGGTTAATACGATGGCCAGAACCGGAGACAGATAGGCCATGGTTTTCGAATCGGAAGGGCGTTTTTCTAGGGTTAATTGATGAAGCATGATTATTGACCCCCTGTTGCATTGGAAGGGGTTAAGTCCGTAGGTTGAGTTGACGTTTCATTCAAAGAACCGGAGTTACCGGAAGCACCGAAGTCTCCGGCCATCCACATACCCAGTTGATTGATGGATACTTCGTTGGTTGGCTTGATAGGAGACAAACGGCCATCACAAATCGCGCAGATGCGATCACTGATGGAATATAATTCGTCGATGTCTTCCGACACAACCAAAACAGCGGCACCTTTGTCTCGAAGGTCGATCAAGGCGTGGCGGATCAAAATAGCCGCGCCGATGTCGACGCCCCACGTCGGGTGAGAGCACACCAATAATTTCGGGTTTTGCAGAATTTCACGACCAATGATGTATTTCTGCAGGTTCCCGCCTGACAAGCTCTTGGCTTGGGCCTGGGAACCGGCGGTCTTGACGTTAAACTTGTCGATGATGTCTTTGGCGAAGGCTTTGACTTTCGCGGTGTTGATCCAACCTTTGTTGGTCAATTCGCCCTGGTAACCGGTAAGTAATGCGTTATCTTCCAGCGACATGTCAGGCACAGCGCCACGACCTAAGCGTTCTTCCGGGACAAAGCCCAAACCTTTAAGGCGTCGCTTTTCAGGTGTCAGGTTGCCGACTTTGTCTCCCGCGAAACGTATGCTGTCTGCTTTAGTGGTTTCTTCACCGCTGATCAGGTTCAGTAATTCTTCCTGACCATTACCTGCCACGCCAGCAATGCCGAGAATTTCCCCGGCTTTAACTTCCAGATCAATGCCTTTCAAGGCTGTCGCAAAGGGATCGTCGGATTTGTAATCCAGCGCATGAATGGTTAAGAACGCCTCTTTACCAACGGCTTTCTCGTAATCTTCAGTCAATGGCGTGTCATCGCCCACCATCAAACGTGCAATGTCTTCGGTGGTGGTGTCTTTAGGAATGCAATCGCCACTGACTTTACCGCCGCGAAGAATGGTCGCGGCATCACACAAGGCGCGTACTTCATCGAGTTTGTGCGAAATAAACAGAATGCTGCAGCCTTCGTCCGATAGCTGATGCAGTGTTTTAAACAGGGTGTCCACTTCTTGCGGCGTAAGTACTGACGTTGGTTCGTCCAAGATCAGCAGCTTTACGTCTTGCAGCAGACAGCGAACAATTTCTACGCGTTGTTGTTCGCCAATTGACAGGGTATGAACGTAGCGGTTCGGGTCGAGTTGCATACCGTAGTGACCCGACACTTCAACGATGCGAGCTTTCAGCGCCTCTAAAGAGGGAACCTCCTCTTTCGGTAGGCTTAAGGCAATGTTTTCGGCCACGGTCAGGGTTTCAAACAGAGAGAAGTGCTGGAACACCATGCCAATGCCCAACTCACGAGCGTGTGCAGGGCCCTTAACGGTTACTGGCTGGCCTTCCCACAACATGGTGCCTTCATCCGGCTTAACCACGCCATAGATAATCTTCATCAAGGTACTTTTACCAGCACCGTTCTCACCTAGCAGTGCATGGATCTCGCCTGCATCCACAGATAACGCCACAGACTGATTGGCAATACAGCCTGGATATCGCTTGGTGATGTTTGTTAATTCAATACGTTTCATAACCTAACCTGACCAAATGGACAGTTTTTGAAGGCAAGTTCTTTGCCAATCTCTCAAAAAATTGTGCGAAAAATAATACTTTCTGTAAAAATTGTCCAGAAAGTCAACTTGGATCAATGGCTTAGCGGTCGAGATAAAAACTTCGGAAGGGATATTTACTGTCTATTGGGTGGTTAATAAATAGTCAGTTTTGGTGGGTGTGTAAAAGTGTGCGTGTGAATGGTGCATATATGTAACCATTTGGTCATATTTGGTGCTTAATGAAATTTAAGGTGAGCGAAGTTTTAAGACGTTAGCTTGAATAAATCTAAATTAGATGAGCGGTTAAAAAGAAAACGTGTTGCCTGTTTTCTTTTTGGAATAAAAATTGTATCTTATTTTAAATCTTGTCTATTTGGTCAGGAATTATTTTGAAAATGTTACTTTTTCGGATGTCTGATCATACCGGATGCTACAAATAGGTCATAATTAATACAGGCCAACAATAAAAAACAGGCTTTCTGTACGTTTGTCGGAAAGTTGAAGACTCGATGCAGGTTTTGACGTGATTAAATTTTGTCTAAATGGTCGGTGGGTAGAAGAAGCCGATATTTCACCGAATATGACGGTGTTGCGCTATTTACGTACTCAGCAATCTTTGACGGGCACCAAAGAAGGGTGTGGGTCTGGAGATTGTGGGGCATGCAGCATTTTGTTGGGAGAGAAAGTTGACGTTTTAAAAGAGGGTGGCGGTGTTGATGCAGGTAAGTGGCATTATAAAGCCATCAATGGCTGTATCACCTTCTTATCTCAATTGCATGGCAAAAGCGTCATTACTGTTGATGCCTTAGCGGATGGTCAACAACTGCATCCAGCGCAGCAAGCGATGGTGGATTATCACGGCTCTCAGTGCGGTTTCTGTACGCCGGGCATCATCATGTCGTTGGCGGCCTTGCATCAAAACGTCGATGGTGAGCCGTCTCAGCATCAAATCCTCGATGCCTTATCCGGTAACTTGTGCCGTTGTACGGGGTATCGCCCGATTATTGATGCTGCGAAAAACATGCATTCTTATCCGGCAACGGGCAATGTTGAAATCTGGCAGCCAGAAGAGTTGGTGTCCAAACCGGTTGAACATGCGGGTGTGGAAGCGGAGACTCGTACGCGCTTCCGTGCTATGAAAAAAGGTCAGGCCTGGGTTGTGGACGATGAAACACAGTTGCAGGAGTTACTGTCTGAACACCCGGACGCACGTATGGTAGCGGGGGCCACCGATCTGGCCTTGGAAGTAACGCAATTCCATAAGTCGATTAACAAGTTGGTATCGATTGGTTCTATTCCATCGTTGAAGACCATCGATGTTCAGGGCGACTTCATTACCATCGGTTCGGCCGCAACCTATGCCGAGATTGAGCCAACTCTAAAAACACATTACCCAGAATTCGCCGCGTTGTTGGATCGTCTGGGCTCTCGCCAAGTGCGTAACAACGGCACCTTGGGTGGCAACATTGGTAATGCATCACCGATTGGTGACACACCGCCTGTATTGATTGCGTTAGGTGCCGAAATTGAACTGGTCAGTAAGAACACCCACCGTTGGTTGTCTTTGGATAAGTTCTTCCTCGATTACAAGCAAACGGCATTGCAATCCTGCGAATACATTCGTGCCATTCGCATCCCTCGTTTGAAAGAGAACCAGGCGCTTAAAGTTTATAAGATTTCCAAGCGCATTGAAGATGACATTTCAGCGGTGCTGGCTGCCTTTGTCTTTACCATTGATGACAACAAAGTCACGGATGTGCGTTCTGGCTTTGGTGGTATGGCGGCGATTCCTAAAGCGGCCTGCAAGTTGGAAAAAGCCTTGCTGGGTCAAACCATTTCTGAAAGTGCCTTTATTAACGCAGCGAACGAGTTAAGCAAAGACTTTACGCCATTAACGGATGTTCGAGCGACTGCCGACTACCGTATTAATGTGGCGAAAGGCTTGATTCATAAGTGCGCGGTTGAGTTGTTGAATCCTGAACTGGTCTCTCGCATCGAACAAGTGCATACCTCCGAACTTGCTACTTCTGACATCATCAACCAAACCAGCCTGACGGGAGAGTTTTATCATGCGTAAGTTAATTGACCTTCCTGATAATGCTGCTGGCTCTCAAGACTTACCAGTGCGTGAGCGCCCTTCCAAAGGTAAGACCGGAAGTAGTATGAAGCACGAAAGTGCTGAAAAACATGTGACCGGTAAAGCCGTGTATGTTGATGATATGCCGGAATATCCGAATCAGTTGCATGTAGCTGTCGGTGGCAGCCAACATGCGCATGCGCGTATCAAACTGATGAACCTCTCTGCCGTTCGCGCGGCTCCGGGTGTCGAAGCCGTCATTACGGTAAAAGATGTACCAGGTCATACTGATATTGGGCCTGTGTTCCCGGGCGACCCTGTGTTGGTTGAAGAGATTTGTGAATACGTTGGTCAGCCAATCTTCGCCGTCGCTGCAAAAAGTTTTGAACAGGCGAAGAAGGCCATCGCTCTCGCGGAAATTGAATACGAAGTGCTGGATAAGGTTCTAACCGTAGAGCAAGCGTTAGAAAAAAACCATTTTGTTCGTCCGACCCATCAGCATGTGCGTGGTGATTCCAGCAAAGCTTTGGCTGAAGCGACACATCGTATTCAAGGCCAACAATATGTAAAAGGTCAGGAGCACTTCTATTTAGAGGGGCAGGTAAGTTCTGTGATGCCGACCGAAGACGGTGGCATGATGGTGTATACCTCCAGTCAGCACCCGACCGAAGTTCAAAAACTGGTTGCCGAAGTATTGAACGTCAGCATCAATAAAGTGCAGGTGGACGTACGCCGTATGGGCGGTGGTTTCGGCGGTAAAGAAACCCAGGCAGCGCCTTTGGCCTGTATTGCTGCATTGTTAGCGAACAAAACCGGTAAGCCGGTGAAGTATCGCATGTCTCGCCATGATGACATGGTGATGACGGGTAAACGCCACGACTTCCTGAACACCTACGATGTGGGTGTCGATGAGCAGGGTATCATTCAAGGTGCTGAAATCATGGTGGCTGGTAAGTGTGGTAACTCGCCAGACTTATCTGACGCGATTGTCGATCGTGCAATGTTCCACTCCGATAATGCGTACTATCTGAATAACGCCACAGTAACCGGACATCGTTGTAAGACTCATACCGTGTCTGCCACTGCCTACCGTGGTTTCGGTGGCCCGCAGGGCATGATGGTTGCGGAACTGATGATGGACGACATCGCTCGTCATGTGGGGGAAGACCCGTTAACCATCCGTAAGCGCAACCTGTATGGCGTGAAGCACGATCATATTAAAACCGCTGATGGTCAGGTCGATGAGCGTAACCAAACTCATTACGGTCAAACCGTTGAGCATAATGTATTGCCGGAGTTGATCGAGCAGCTGGAAGCCAGCTCTGACTATTGGCAACGTCGTGAAGAGATCAAAGCCTTCAATGCCAACAGCCCGTTTATGAAAAAAGGCTTGGCGTTAACCCCGGTGAAGTTTGGTATTTCCTTCACCGTACAGTTCTTGAATCAGGCCGGTGCGCTGGTTCATATCTACACCGATGGCAGTATTCACCTTAACCACGGCGGTACCGAAATGGGCCAAGGCTTGTTCCTGAAAGTAGCGCAAGTGGTGGCGGAAGAGTTTCAGGTGGATCTGGATACCATTCAGGTGTCTTCAACCCGTACCGATAAAGTCCCGAATACGTCGCCAACGGCGGCATCGTCTGGATCAGACTTAAACGGCATGGCCGCGCGCGATGCCTGTCTGCGTATCAAAGAAGGTCTGTTTAAGTTTGCGTCTGAGCATTATGGCGTGGCTGAAGATAAGGTTCGTCTGCAATCCAACCATTTAGTTGTGACCAATGATGCTGGCGAGGAGCAATGGGTACCGTTTGCTGATTTCGTTCAGCAGGCGTACATGGGCCGAGTGCCTCTGTCATCGACTGGCTTCTACAAAACACCGAAGATTCATTACGACCGTGAAACCGGTAAAGGTCGCCCGTTCTACTACTACGCGAATGGTGCGGCTGTCTCCGAAGTCTTGGTGGATACCTTAACGGGTGAATACAAAGTGCTTCGTACCGACATTCTTCATGATGTGGGTCGTTCGCTAAACCCGGCCATTGATATCGGCCAGATCGAAGGTGCCTTTGTTCAGGGTATGGGTTGGTTAACCACTGAAGAATTGGTGTGGGATAACCTTGGTAAGCTGCAATCCAACGGCCCTGCGACCTACAAAATCCCTGCTGTTGGCGATACGCCAATGGACTTCCGAGTGAAGTTGTTGGAAGACCGCCCGAACGGTGAAGAAACGGTTTATCGCTCAAAAGCCGTAGGTGAACCGCCGTTCATGTTGGGTATTGCGGTGTGGTCGGCATTGCGCGATGCGGTGTCCAGTATTTCGGACTACACCATCAGCCCGCCAATGAACACGCCGGCGACACCTGAGTGCGTATTGAACTCGGTGATGGCTGTCCGTGAGCAGATGGCAAATACAGACGCAGCGGACGCTTAATAGGTTAAGTAAGAAAGGTCATAACTATGAAAGCGTTTGATGATGGCAGTGTTAGAAATGAAAAGTTCTCGCCTGCTATGAAGTGGTTTGATGCGGTTCAATCCTGTCAGCAAGCGGGTGTGGCTTATGCCTTGATTACTGTTTTGGGGTGCACAGGTTCTACGCCAAGGGATCAGGGCTCCAAAATGGTAATTACCGGTGATGCTACCTTCGACACCATTGGGGGTGGTCATCTTGAATTTGTGGTGACCAACAAAGCCCGTGAAGTGATTGCCGAAGGTCGTTCTGTTCAAGAGATCCAGCATTTTCCTTTAGGTGCTTCTTTAGGTCAGTGCTGCGGTGGCAGTGCCACGGTGTTGGTGGAAACCTTTGCCGGTTGTCAGTTCAATATCGGTCTGTTTGGGGCTGGCCATGTGGCGAAATCCTTAGTGTCGATTCTGTCCGGTCTGCCATGCAAGGTGACCTGGGTGGATTCTCGTGAAGAGGAGTTTCCTGCGTCTGTGCCTGCCAATGTCACGAAAGTCGTCACGGACGATCCTTGTGGTGAGATTGCTACCTTGCCGGAAGGAGCGGATGTGTTGATTCTGACTCATAATCATCAGTTGGATTATGAGTTATGTGTGGCTGCGTTGAAGCGTTTGCAATCCGGTAATGCATTGCGTCATGTGGGGCTGATCGGTTCGGACACCAAAGCTCAGCGTTTCGTTAAGCGCCTTGAACATCGCGGCTTCTCATTGGATGAAATCAACCAGATCAAATGTCCTGTCGGCTTGAGTGAAGTGCCAGGTAAATTGCCGATGGAAGTGGCCGTGTCCATCGCCGGTGAACTCATTGCCATTGAAAACGAAGGCAAGGTGACGCAGCAAAAACGTGGGCTGGCATGGAAAGATATTAAGCAAGAGCTGGGCAGCGAGTTAGGTGCTGAGGTCAACACGGAAGGGCAAGGTGCGGTGCTTACCGTTAAGAATGAGACCATAAAGTAAATATCCATATAGATTGCGTATTTTCTTACGAACATATCAAAAGGTAATTAAAGCTCTTCTTTTAGACTCGCTATGCGGTTTCATCTAAGTGAAGCATCCCTGTACGCTCGACTGCCGCATCCATGCGGCAGACGGTCTAAAAGAAGAGCTTTAATTACCTTTCTAAAAATCGAGCAAGTTTTCGGGTATTCCCGAATATTGAGGAATTGAAGTAAATGTCATTAAAAGTAGAAACAAATCGCTTTTCTGAAAGATACACTGATTTAGCAAGTCGTCGTTTGGGTGGTCAAACCCTGTCATGCAGTGATGATTTCTTCGCTGAGATGGAAAACCTGCTGAAGCCGGGTCGTGGCGTTTTTATTGATGATAAATACACGGATCGAGGTAAGTGGATGGACGGCTGGGAATCTCGCCGTCGTCGTTTCCGCCCGGACGGTTCGTCGTCTGACGGCTTGGACCACGACTGGTGCATCATCAAACTGGGTGCTCAGGGCAAAATCGTAGGCATTAATGCCGATACCAATCATTTCCTGGGTAATGCACCTCAGAAAGTATCCATGGAAGCCTGTCGTATCAAAGGTGAGCCAGACGAGAGTACTGAATGGACTGAAATCGTACCGATTACCGAAGTTCAGCCAGGCAGTGAGAACTTAATTGATGCAACCGTTGAAGGGGTGTGGACTCACGTTCGTTTTCATATTTACCCAGACGGTGGTGTGGCGCGTTTGCGTGTGTATGGTGACATTGCGCCGGATTGGGATTGGTTCCTGAAAGGCGAGCCGGTAGATCTGGCTTACATCAAGAACGGTGCGCGTCCGTTGGTGTGTTCTGACATGTTCTTCAGTCACATGGAAAACCTGATCATGCCTGAGCGTGGCGCCAATATGGGTGATGGTTGGGAAACCAAACGTCGTCGTGCCATCGGTGATGCAGCGGTAGATCGTGATAACGATTGGTACATTCTGCAATTGGCGGCGAAAGGTTCAATCCAAAAGATTCTTGTGGATACCTGCCACTTTAAAGGTAACTACCCGGATGCCTTCTCTATTGAAGGTGCGGTATTAACCGAAGCGCAAGCCAAAGACATCGACATGTTGAAAGCCGATGCTCATGCGGATGCACTGACAGAATCGTCAGCGGCAGCGGGTAAAGCCGACATCAGTTGGCAGCCAATCATAGGTCGAACCAAGTTGTATGAAGACCGTGAGCATACCTTTAAAGATGAGTTGGTCAGTGGTGAAACGGCCTTTACTCATGTGCGTATCAAGATGTATCCGGATGGTGGGATTAGCAGGCTACGCTTATGGGGCTTTCCTGTATGAGTGAATTAACCTACACCTTGAGTCAGC
This sequence comes from Litoribrevibacter euphylliae, assembly GCF_042646085.1. Classification (NCBI taxonomy): domain Bacteria; kingdom Pseudomonadati; phylum Pseudomonadota; class Gammaproteobacteria; order Oceanospirillales; family Oceanospirillaceae; genus Litoribrevibacter; species Litoribrevibacter euphylliae. The sequence continues at coordinate 744,899 of NZ_JBHRSZ010000007.1, forward strand.
TAAATAATCTGTCGGAGGAGGATGCGTGCTTTGCGTTTGAGAACTGCTGTACTTCTTCCCGTTGGATTGAGGGCATGGTGGCGCGTCGTCCGTTTGTGTCCATCGCTCAATGTCAGGAAGTAGCATTAGAGGTTTGGAATGCGCTTGGTGAGGTGGACTTTTTAGAAGCGTTTGAAGGTCACCCGAAAATCGGTGATGTCAGCAGCCTTCGTAAAAAGTATGCGCACACGAAGAAGTTGGCGTCTGGTGAGCAGTCATCAGTTAATGAAGCAAATGAAGCAACCATTCAGGCGTTGGCGGATGGCAATACTCAGTACGAGCAGCAAAACGGCTTTATTTTTATCGTGTGTGCCACAGGTAAAAGCGCTGAAGAGATGCTGGATATTCTGCAGAGTCGTTTGCCAAATTCTCGCGAGCAAGAGCTGAAAACCGCAGCCGGTGAGCAAGCAAAAATTACCGCAATCCGCATTGATAAGTTGTTACCGACGGATGTGAATCCAGAAACCAAGATTTCTGAACGATAAGCTGATTATGAATCTATAAGAGCGAATTTACTGAAGTAAAACGCTCTTTACTAGAAGGATGATTTAACGATGGCAAGCCCTATCACAACACACGTTCTAGATACCAATTTAGGTGGCCCGGCTCAAGGTATGGCCGTAAAACTGTACAAGCAAATTGATGGTGAGTTAGTTGAGATTGCGTCTGGCGAAACCAATGCCGATGGTCGTATTACCGACTGGTTGGATGGTCAGCAACGTGAAAAAGGGATCTACCGCATTGAGTTTGCGACGGACCCGTATTTTGAGAAGCAAGGTAAAACCTGTTTCTACCCGGTGGTGACCTTTGATTTCCGTATTGAGAAGCCAGAAGAGCATTATCATGTGCCGCTTCTGGTATCCGCTTACGGTATCTCGACGTATCGAGGCAGCTAATGACCAGCTACAAGTTAACACCAAAGCCATTAACCAAAGAGGCGTTTGCGCCCTTTGGAGATGTGGTTGAAATAGAAGATCAGGCTGGGAATGTTTCCCAAGATAATCTGATCATGATTAATGGCGGCAATACCGAGCGTTACGATTCCTTGGCTAAGGTGCAGTTGTCATCACCGGAAGATATGGCTGTGATCAATATCTTTCGCGCACAACCTCGTGTGATGCCGATGAACATCGAGATGATGGAGCGTCATCCGCGAGGCAGTCAGTCATTTCATCCCCTGTCTGGTGAAGATTACTTGGTGCTGGTGGCTGATCCGGTGGAAGAGCTAACGCCTGAGCATTTGCATTTGTTTTTGGCGAAGGGCACACAGGGCATCAATTACCACTTGAATACCTGGCATCACCCCGTCCTTGGACTGAATAAAGTGTGTGACTTCCTGGTTGTGGATCGCAAGGGCGAAGGCAATAACTGCGAAGAGTTTTTCTTCGATAAAGCACTGAACATAACGATAGATCTTTAGCCTTCTATGCGCTAAGGATCAACAAAAAGCTGATTAGAGAGATTGAATCAAATGAATGCACAGAGCCCGACTGTTTATCGAGCCGCTATTCTGCACTTCCTGTCCGACCCGGATGTGGATGGTGAAAATGCCTACCAATTCTTTGAAGATGGCGCCCTGCTGATTGAAAACGGTAGGGTATTACAAGTGGGTGAGGCCGAGGCCGTTTTGGCGTCACTGTCTTCGGACATTCCTGTGGTTGAGTACAAAAATCACCTGATCATTCCTGGCATGATTGATACTCACATTCACTTTCCTCAGGTAGAAGTGATTGCGTCTTACGGTGAGCAATTGTTGGACTGGTTGAATAACTATACCTTCCCGGCTGAGCGTCAGTTTGAAGATAAAGAGTACGCATCCAACATTGCCAACTTCTTCCTGGATGAGTTGCTTAAAAACGGCACCACCACGGCGTTGGTGTTCGGTACGGTGCATAAGCAATCCGTAGAGGCCTTCTTTGAAGCGTCCGAGCAACGTAACACACGAATGATCTGCGGTAAGGTGATGATGAATCGCAATGCGCCGGAATTCTTGTGCGATACGCCGGAAAGCAGCTATCAAGACAGCAAAGAGTTGATTGAAGCCTGGCATAACAAGGGTCGTCAGTTGTATGCGGTGACACCTCGCTTTGCCATTACTTCAACCGAAGAGCAGCTTCAGAAAGCCGGTCAGTTGATGGAAGAGTACCCGGATGTGTACATGCAAACGCACATTTCCGAAAACAAGGACGAAGTCGCTTTTGTTCAAGAACTATTCCCGGACAGCAAAGACTATCTGGACGTTTATGATCAGTTCGGTTTGTTGGGCAAGCGCAGTGTCTTTGCTCATGGTATCCATCTGACGCCGCGCGAACACCAACGTTTCCGTGAAACGGGCTCGAGTGTCTCTTTCTGTCCGACTTCAAACTTATTTTTAGGCAGTGGCCTGTTGGATATCAAAGAGCTGGAAGAAGAACAGGTGGCTTACAGTGTAGCTACCGATGTGGGCGGTGGCACCAGTTTCTCTATGCTCCAAACTTTGAATGAAGCCTATAAAGTGACTCAGTTGAATGGCAACAAGCTGTCAGCGTTAAAGAGCTTGTATCTTGCCACCTTGGGGAATGCCAAGACGCTTCAATTAGAAGATAAGATTGGTTCCTTCAAAGAGGGTAACGAAGCTGACTTCGCGGTATTGGATTTCAACAGCACTCCGTTGATGAGCTTGAAACAGTCGAAGTGTAAAACCTTGGCTGAGAAGCTGTTCGCCATGATTATTCTGGGAGATGACCGTGCTGTACGTGCGACCTATGTTGCGGGTAACTGTGTTCATGACCGTGACAATTCTAGTGCCTCGCAAACTAACCAAAATAAAGAAGTAGGAGCGGCTTAATGGAAGCGTATCTATTAGAGTGGGCGAATTTATTCTTCCGCTGGTTTCATGTGATAGCAGGGATTGCTTGGATTGGTGCGTCTTTCTATTTTGTGTGGTTGGACAACAGTCTTGAAAATCCACCTCAATGGAAAAAAGACAAAGGCATTGGTGGTGACTTGTGGGCTATTCATGGCGGTGGTTTCTATGAGGTGGCCAAGTACAAGTTAGGGCCTGAAAAAATGCCGGAAAACCTTCATTGGTTTAAGTGGGAGGCCTACACCACCTGGCTAACCGGAATGGTCATGCTGTGGATTGTTTACTACATCGGTGCAGAAAGCTTTTTAATCGATAACTCTCGTCTTGAGCTGACACAATGGCAGGCTATTGGTCTGGGTATGGGCTACATCGCAGTAGGCTTTGCGGTGTATGAAATGCTGGTTAAAACCCCGCTTCGCCATAACGGTAAAGCCTTTGGCTTGGTGTTGTTCTCTTTCTTAGTGTTTATGGCGTGGTTTGCCAGTGAAGTGTTCTCGCCGCGTGGTGCGTTTATTCATGTGGGTGCGTTGATCGGTACCATCATGGCGGGCAACGTGTTCCTGGGGATTATGCCTTCTCAGCGCGCGTTAGTAGAGGCGGTGCAACGTGGTGAAGCGCCGGACCCGAAATACGGGGCCTTTGCAAAACTGCGCTCAACCCATAACAACTATTTCACGCTGCCGCTGATCTTCATCATGATCAGTAATCACTATCCAATGACCTATTCACATGAGCTGAACTGGTTGGTGCTGTCGGCGATCTGTTTCATTCTGGCTTTCGCCCGTCACTTCTTTAATTTGCGCCATCGTGGTGAATTCAAACCGTCCATTCTGCTGATCGCAGCGATCATGATGGCAGGTGTGGCGGTTTGGATTGCGCCAAAGCCGGTGGAAGTGAATGAAGAGGTGGTTGCTGGGTTCACGGATCAACAAGGTATGGCGATTATTAAAGAACGCTGCGCAAGCTGTCATGCAGCAACGCCAACGCAAGCCGGGTTTGCGTCACCTCCGGCAGGTGTTTCCTTGGAGACTATGGATCAAGTGATGGTGATCAAGCCAAAACTCATTGAAGTCATTAACTCCAGCTACATGCCGTTGGGTAATATCACTCAGATGACAGACAAAGAGCGTCAACAGGTGATTGGTTGGTTGTCGATGTAACTCGCGTTATGTCGCCAGTAAGAAGTTTTTACACTCCCTCCGAGTAATACAACGCAAGTTGTACCTTTTAAGGGGCTTGATGATGCAACCAGGCTAGGTGCTGCATCATCTACCACACAGCTTTCCTGAAGCTATGAACTTACCAAGTTTTTGAGCTGTGTGTGCCCCGTTTTTTATTGCGTTCGTCTTGATTGGTCAAGAAATCAACAAAATCGGACGAAATGCTTGGTTTGACTGTACAGACAGCTTTCCAAGAGTCCTTCCCTTTGGCAAAATAGCTGCCCAATTAGTCAGGTGGTGGCATTAGCTTTGCTAGTCTATACCTATCTGGCGATACATTTCTTTTATTGCCCATCACAGTTAATTGGAGATCCTCATGGCTGTTCATGAAATTAAGCACCCTCTTGTCCAACACAAATTATCTATCCTTCGTGAGAAAGAGATCAGTACTAAGCGTTTCCGCGAGTTGGCGGGTGAAATCGGTGCTTTGTTGACCTATGAGGCGACGGCTAACTTTGAAACTGAGTTGGTTTCGGTTGATTGCTGGTCAGGTCCTGCGGAAGTTGAGAAGTTAAAGGGCAAGAAAGTGACTGTTGTACCTATTCTTCGTGCAGGTATCGGAATGTTGGACGGTGTGCTTGAAATGATGCCAAGTGCCAAGATCTCTGTTGTCGGTCTTTATCGTGATGAGGAAACCTTCGAACCTGTTTATTACTTTGAGAAGTTGGTAAAAGACATCGATCAGCGTGTGGCTATGATTATTGATCCTATGTTGGCAACCGGCGGCTCATTTATTGCGACAGTAGATTTGCTGAAGAAGGCAGGTTGTCAGAATATTATGGGCTTGTTCTTGGTAGCGGCGCCAGAAGGGATTGCCAAAGTACAAGAAGCTCATCCAGACGTAGATTTGTATGTGGCTTCAGTGGATAGTCATTTGAACGATCAGGCATATATTATTCCGGGTCTGGGCGATGCCGGTGATAAGATCTTTGGTACTCGATAATAGCTACTTGGGAGCTCTTAGCTAAAGAGAGTTCCTATTAATAAGTACTGAATAATAAAACTACCTGATAAAAGGAAAACTCAATGGATAACATGAAACCCTGGCAGACAGCGCTGTTGGGCGGCCAGATGCTGTTCGTCGCATTTGGTGCCTTGGTGTTGGTGCCGATTCTAACGGGCTTAGATCCTGCTGTTGCCTTGTTCACGGCGGGTGTTGGTACGCTTATTTTCCAAGTGGTAACTAAGCGTCAAGTGCCTGTTTTTCTGGCGTCCTCGTTCGCATTTATTGCGCCAATCATTTATGGAACACAAACTTGGGGTATCGCCGCAACCATGTCGGGGCTGGTGGCTGCGGGTGTGTTGTATATGGTGTTGAGTGCGCTAATCGCATGGCGTGGACAAGGTTTCATTCATCGTATTTTGCCACCAGTAGTGGTTGGCCCAGTGATTATGGTGATTGGCCTTGGTTTGGCGCCTGTTGCAGTACATATGGCGATGGGGAAAACAGGGGATGGTGCCGTACAATTAGTTGATCAGGGCCAAGCCTTAATCGTTGCGGCAATTTCATTATTTGTCACCATTGGCGTCTCGGTATTTGCAAAAGGCTTATTCCGATTACTACCAATTTTGAGTGGTATCATCGCAGGTTATGGTGCGGCGATGGCGTTTGGAATGGTGGATTTCAAAGCCGTTCAGGATGCAGCATGGTTTGTTGTACCGAATTTCACTGCGCCTGAGTGGAATTGGCAGGCTGTGTTGTACATTTTGCCAATTGCTATTGCGCCTGCAGTGGAGCACATCGGTGATGTAACGGCTATCAGCGCGGTGGCTAATAAAGACTATCTTAAGAAGCCTGGTTTACACCGCACTATGCTGGGTGATGGCTTGGCGACGTCTGCAGCTGCTATGGTGGGTGGCCCGCCAAACACAACTTACTCTGAAGTCTCTGGTGCGGTAGCGCTGACTAAAGCGTTTAATCCTGTGATCATGACGTGGGCGGCGGTATTTGCGATTGTCTTGTCTTTCTGTGGTAAGCTGGGTGCGATGCTGTCAACAATTCCTGTTCCTGTGATGGGCGGCATTTTGATCTTGTTATTCGGTACCATTGCTGCCATTGGTATGAATACTTTGGTAAAAGCACAGGTTGATGTGACCGTGCCTCGTAACATGGTGATCGTTGCGGTAACGCTGGTATTTGGTATCGGTGGTATGGCGTTGCAGGTGGGTGATCTGATGCTGAAAGGCATAGGCTTGGCCGCGATTGCTGCGATCATATTGAACCTGGTGTTGCCTAAGCATTTGGGTGAATAACCAAAGGATCAGTGTTCTGATCTAGGTTCTAAATAAAAAGCCGTGCTGGGATGAATACCTCAGCACGGCTTTTTGCGATTCAGAATAATGAGTTAATCATTATTCTGAATCTATTTAGGCTTATGGTGCGTGTGCCAATGTTCGGCAATATCAATACGGCGTGGCACCCAGACATCCTCATGAGACTGAACATAGTCGAGGAAACGCATTAAAGACGCTGCACGACCAGGGCGGCCTATTAAACGGCAGTGTAAGCCAATGCTCATCATTTTGGGCGCTGTTTCACCTTCGGTATACAGCACATCGAACGAATCTTTTAAGTAGCTAAAGAATTGATCGCCTGAGTTAAAGCCTTGATTGGTCGCAAAGCGCATGTCGTTGGCATCAAGAGTGTACGGAATGATTAAGTGATCTTTATGTTCATGAGACCAATAAGGCAGATCATCGGCGTAGGCATCCGAGTCATACATAAAGCCGCCAGCCTCTACCACCAAATCACGTGTATTGGGGCTCATCCGGCCGGTATACCACCCCTGCGGACGCTGGCCGGTGACACGAGTGTGAATGTCGATGGCTTGCTGAATGTGTTCGCGCTCAATGTCTTTATCAATGTATTGGTAATCAATCCATTTTAGGCCGTGAGAAGCGATTTCCCAGTCAGCGGCGTTCATCGCAGCTACAACATCAGGATTCCTCTCTAGGGCTGTAGCAACACCATAAACAGTGACTGGCAGATTGCGTTCGGTAAACATCCGATGCAGTCGCCAGAATCCTGCTCGGCTGCCGTATTCGTAGATGGATTCCATGTTCATGTGACGAACACCTTCCAGCGCCTGTGCGCCTACGATTTCTGAAAGAAATGCTTCGGAAGCTTTGTCGCCATGAAGCACGCAGTTTTCACCACCTTCTTCATAGTTAATAACAAATTGTACGGCCACGCGGGCGTTGTTAGGCCATTTAGGGTCTGGCGTATGTTGACCATAGCCGACCATGTCTCTTGGGTAAGTCATTGGGTAATTCTCTGTTTACGTGTTACAGGTAATTATCGTAGATTTGGAGAGGTTTGATGAATGATCTAATGTTAGTGTATTTAAAAAGTTGACTCAATGGTTAATATTTTATTTAAAAGATCTCTTTTACTTAATCGATTAGTGGTGTTTTTCGGTGCGCTGCTGCTTTCATTTTTAAGTTGGTCAGATCCTCTGTGTGAGTCGTTATCGGCAGGCTTGGCTGATCAATATCCCACTTATATACAGAAGCAAGCGATGAATCCGCAAGGTCGGATTATTTCTTGGAGTCGAGTTGGCTCTGAGGATGGAAAACCTGTTTTCTATGCGCACGGTAACCCTGGTTCACGGTTTGAGTTGTTGTTTTTTCATGAGGTGGCTGAGAAAGAGAATGTCACTTTCTATCTTATGGAGCGGCCTGGGTTTGGCTGTTCTGAGTTTGTTAAGAACTACTCTTTGTTGGATTATGCGCAGGACTTGAAGTGGTTTATTTCATTTCTAAAGATAGATACGCCAGTGAACCTGATGGGCTGGTCCAGTGGCGGGCCGCCGATGCTTTCATTTGCTAAAGCGTTTCCGGATTTAACAAATAAGGTTGTTATTGCGTCGAGTTACAGCGACTTTGGTGAAATGGCTGAAGCGAAGGCTCTGATGCGTCAGTATCATCGTCCTGGCCCTATGTTATCCGATAAAACACCAAGGCTGTTCCATGGCTTGGTGAGCCTGGTTGGGTGGGCCAGTCATAAACTTCCAAACGTGTATTTTCGAGTGACAGAGAAAGAAGTATCAAAGGCTGATCGAATGATCTTAGAGTCAGGTCATATCAAGCCATTATTTCTATTAAATCAAGATCACGCCTTTGCTCAGGGTGCCCAAGGTGCGATTCAGGATCTAGAAGTTCAATGGCAGCCGTGGCCGTTTGATTTAGCCTCAATTATGGTGCCGGTTTTGTTATTGCAAGGCGGTGAAGACCAATTGGTTCCAAAAGAGTTTGCGCGCCATTTACATCAAAACTTGGCTCATTCCACATTACAATTATTTTCCGACCAAGGACATTTATTTGTGTTGCAGTTGAAATATCAGCGAGAGGCCCTGATGTGGCTTGGGTCACATTAATTAGAGGCGTTTTTTGTTAACGAATCGATAACTAAAAGATTACAAAAATAGATCGTTTCTAAGAGTGGAATTGATTAATGTATTGCCAGCTTCAAAACTTAAGGAATCTCTGAACAAGTCCGCTCTAGCTCAGCGGGTGCTAGAAAAGTGTTAGAACAAGGTGGACTTCGTAGAGAATGTCTAGACCTTTTCAAGAAGTTCAACGCAGTTATAGCACTTTTAAAGCCCCGCCCTTTGGGGCCTTAAGAGAAATGCCTCTTTTTTGTTGCTGTTTTTTGACGTAACCCTTCGGGTCGAACCCGTTAGCCTTCAAAACCGCGCCTCAAATAGTCATTTCTCTTATAGGCCTGAGCAGAGAGAGACTTATTCAGAGGTTCCTTAACCAATTAGAAAGTATAAAAAGTATGGCAGCAATGTTTGCAATCAATGATATTTCTGAAGGCGGTAGTCGTCGGCAATCTGTGCGTAGAATGGCATTTTGGAGCGTTATCTTTCAGGACTTATCTGGAAAGTGGTTTAGGGCGAAAACGGATAATGTGTCGTCTGGTGGAATGCAGATGATGACAGATACGGCCTTTCCTGTGGGAACCAAATTGTTTATTAAAATGCCCTTGGTTTATCGTGAGCATAAGAAGCAAATTGAAGCCATAGTTGAAACCAAATACAGCGTTGCAACAAGTGCAGGGTTTAAGACAGGTATGATGTTTACGCGCATTACTAACGCTGACCGAGAGTTTCTGCGTGCTTATTCAGAAAAAGAGATTTAAAAGCTAAGTAAGAGTTTTAGATATAAAAAGGCGGGATATTTACTATCCCGCCTTTTTTATGAGAGTAATCTGATATTCAGATTAGTCTAGAGAAGGACCTGCAGAAACGATCTCTTCTGATACATCGAACTTCTTGAAGTTTTCGATGAACTGACCTGCAAGGTTACGAGCAGTCTCTTGGTAAGCAGAGCTGTCAGACCAGCATTCAGCCGGGTTCAGCAACTTGCTGTCAACACCTGGTACTTCAGTTGGGATGTCCAAGTTGAAGATAGGTAGACGAGTTGTTTGTGCGTCTGCAATGTCGCCATTCTGAATCGCTGCAATAATTGCGCGAGTCGTAGGAATGCTGAAACGCTCACCGCCTTTACCGTAAGCACCACCAGTCCAACCAGTGTTTACTAGGTAAACTTTAGAACCGAATGCGTCCATACGCTTCATTAGTAGTTCTGCGTACTCACCTGCTGGGCGTGGGAAGAATGGTGCACCGAAGCAAGTAGAGAAGGTCGACTTAAGACCCGCTTCAGAACCCATCTCAGTTGAACCAACCAATGCCGTGTAACCACTTAGGAAGTGGTAAGCAGCCGCTTCTTTAGAAAGAACAGACACAGGAGGAAGAACACCTGTCATGTCACACGTTAAGAATACGATGGCTTTTGGTTCGCCAGCACGGTTTTCAAGAACGCGTTTTTCAACGTGCTCAAGAGGGTATGCACAACGAGAGTTTTCAGTAAGAGAAACGTCGTTGTAGTCAGGAACGCGAGTTTCGCTGTCGATCATTACGTTCTCAACGATGGCGCCGAAACGGATAGCGTCCCAAATGATAGGTTCGTTCTTCTGGCTAAGATCGATACATTTAGCGTAGCAACCGCCTTCTAGGTTGAATACAGTACCTTCGCCCCAGCCGTGCTCGTCATCACCGATTAGGTAGCGTGCAGGGTCAGCTGAAAGAGTGGTTTTACCTGTACCAGAAAGACCGAAGAATAAGCAAGTGTCGCCGTCTTCACCAACGTTTGCAGAGCAGTGCATTGGAAGAACGTCTTTCTCAGGAAGAAGGAAGTTCTGTACAGAGAACATGGCTTTCTTCATTTCACCAGCGTAGCGCATGCCAGCTAGAAGTACTTTGCGTGCTGCAAAGTTGATCATTACGCAGCCATCGCTGTTAGTACCGTCACGCTCAGGTACACACTCAAAACCAGCAACGTTAAGAATTTGCCACTCTTGTTTGTTCTTAGGGTTGTATTCGCTTGGACGAATGAACAGATTGCGACCGAACAAGTTCTGCCACGCTGTTTGCGTAGTCATGCGAACCGGTAGGTAGTGCTCAGGGTCGGCACCAACGTGAACGTCAGAAACAAATGAATCTTGCTCTGCAAGGTACGCTTCTACGCGCTCCCACAGTGCGTCAAACTTGTCAGCGTCGAATGGGCGATTTACTTTACCCCAATCGATAGCATCTGCTGTGCTTGGTTCTTGGACGATGAAACGATCCATTGGTGAGCGACCAGTACGCTTACCTGTTTCAACAACTAGAGAACCGTTCGCAGCAAGACGGCCTTCTCCGCGAGCAAGCGCTTCTTCTACCAGTTTTGCCGACGTTAGGTTGTAGTTAACCTTGTCACTTGTTGTGGTCATTCTGTTATTTCCCCGGATAAAAATGAACAACTGCTTAAAAAAGCAGTGACCGAAAACACTCTCTCGAATCGCTCAGCGAAACGAGCACGATAAACTTTTAGGCGCGGGATTATGCCAGAAAATAATCAGTAACGCTAAAAAAAGTGTTTCTTAATGTGAATGATTCTTAAAAACTCGATGAAATGTTTGATCTCTCAACGAATTAGTTAACACCGCAATATTTTTGAAATACAGACGCTTGCGCTTAATGCACTGAACTGTCGTTAGGATCGGTTCCGTCCGACGAATGAGTGCCTTCAAAGAACGACGTTATGTCAATTTTGTCAAAACTGTAGGTTTCATTGCAGAACTGACAAGTCACATTAATCTCAGGCTCGGATTCCAGAATGCTCAATAATTCGTCTTTACCAACGGTCTTGATGGATTCTGCGGTGCGATCACGCGAGCATGTGCAATGAAAGTCAATGTCTTGAACATCGAACAGACGAATGTCTTCTTCATGGTACAAACGATGAAGAATGGAGTCGTTGTCCAAGCTGAGCAACTCTTCGGCTTTGATGGTGTCAGCCAGCGTTACTGCATGTTCCCATTGATGATGGCTGGTTTCTTTCTCTTCGTCGGTCGCGTCTTGTTCCACTGGTAATTTTTGTAAAAATAGGCCAGCGGCTTGTTTCCCGTCGGCTTGAAGCCAGATTCGTGTCGGAAGCTGTTCGGATTGCTCGAAATAGTGCTCCAGACACTTCGCCAGTGAATCACTGTCCATCGGAACAATTCCCTGATAGCGGCTGCCTTTCTCCGGTTGAATGGTAATCACCAAGTGACCGGCACTAAAGAGTTCTTTGATGCTTGTGGTGGTAACGTCACCATGAACCTGGGCGATAGCCCGAATTTTCTGCTCATGTGTGCACTCGGCCATTAGGATGCCAATGCCTTCGTTACCCCGAGCTTGCAAAATTACTGAGCCTTCAAATTTCAGGATTTCACTTAACAGCGATGCTGCGGCCATCCACTCACCCAGTAACTGTTTAACGGGATCCGAATAATCGTTTTTTCTGATTACCGTTTGATAGGCGTCATCAAGACCAACCAATTCACCTCGAATGTCGTGATGTTCGAACATGAAACGTTGGATTTGATCTGAATTACTCATGGGTTAACCGTACCTTTTTAATGAAACGCTTGAGGTTAAAAGTATTTTTCAAACGTTATGTTTATTCGTAAATGTCTGATTTCAAACGACTGATTTGACGGCGCTCTTTTTTGTTGGGTTTATGATCGATAATAAACGCCGCTGCGCCCATGCTTTTACGGAGAGCGGTTTCTTTTTCGCGTTTCTCAATGCTTTCCGTCGTTTCTTGATAGAGTTTTTGCGCTTCTGGCGCACTTTTGCGCTTTTCTTCCAAGGCAAGAACTTGAACCGTCTTCTCGGTATGACCTTGTCGAAGGGTAATCAACGCATTGATTTCGACAAAGCGACTGGGCTTGGTTCGTTGACCGTTGTAATGAACTTTGCCACCTTCGATAAATTGCTTGGCTAAATTGCGGGTTTTGTAAAAACGAGCGGCCCAAAGCCATTTATCTAATCGAATTTTCTCACCGTCTTGAGGGGTGTTTTTGTCCATTGCGTAGCCTGAATAGAGAAAACAGCGAATGACTCACCACTGCCAAATGGCATTCAAGTAGCGTTAATGAGGCATTCTTTGTTTATAAGAAACGTGTTTATGTAAATCGTGTTTGTTTGAATCGCATTTATATGACTCAAAGATACTTCAATAAATGGGGAGTAAATCTTTAAATTCAAGGATAGCAGGGTAACGTCTGTCGAAGTTTTCCGGTTGTTTGCTGTCGGGTTTGACGATGGCTCGTAAGAAGCGGATATCATAGTCGTTAGCAGAGTCCAAAACGCTTTCGCTGTCATCAACAAATAAGGTTCGTTCTGGATCAAATGATTCGACGTTTTGCAGCGATTGCCAGAAAGAACGGTCTTCCTTGGGTTTGCCGAAGTCGTGAGAACAAATCACCATGTCGAGATAGCGGTCGATGTTGGTGTTGGCCAGTTTTAACGACAGACTACCCTGGTGGGCGTTGGTGACCAGTACCGCACGTTTATGTGAATTTGACAGCTGTTGCAAAAAGTCTTCGACGCCCGGTCGGATAGCAATCAGATGTTCGACTTCTTTCTTCAACGCTGCCACATCGAGGTTCAGTCGTTCGGACCAGAAATCAAGGCAGTACCATTCCAATCGACCACGGTAGGAATCAAAGGTATCGACTAATTCAGCGTTGCTTTGCTCTAGTGTGATGTTATGCAGTTCCGCATATTTTTGAGGGATGTAGTTAATCCAAAAGTGATTGTCGAAGTGGAGATCGAGCAGGGTGCCGTCCATATCCAGAAGCACAGTATCGATCTGATCCCAGTCTACAGAAACCTCGGTCTTTGGATGCATAAGATTTGTATCACCTTGAGTTGTGGCGCATATAAGGGTTTAAAAAGCAGTAAAGTTCACCCATTATAAGGCGCTGTTCATTCCTTTGCCTAGCGAGGTTGTGTATGTCCATTAAACCTTCCATTCTTGATCAAAAAGTAGTGGCTGATACTGCGATTTTTCGAGTGGAGTCTCAGAAACTAAAATTCAGTAATGGCGTAGAGCGCACTTACGAGCGTTTGGTTCCCAAAGGGAAGCACGCTGGTGCCGTGATGATTGTGGCGATTAATGATGATAACGAGGTCATGTTGATTCGTGAGTATTCTGCCGGAACTGAGTCTTACGAGCTGTCTTTACCGAAAGGTCTGGTGGAGCATGGGGAGACTATTTTTGATGCGGCTAACCGTGAGCTTAAAGAAGAGATAGGGTTTGGCGCTGAAAATATCGAGTTTTTAACCGAAATGACGGTGTCGCCAGGCTATATGTCGTACCGCCTGCAAGTGGTGATTGCGACTGGTTTGTATCCTGAGCGGTTGGAAGGGGATGAGCCGGAACCCATTGAAGTGGTGCCGACCGATATGAATCTTGCGATTGAATACGCCAATGGCAATGAGATCACTGAAGCCCGTGCGGTGGCGGCTTTATATATGACACGTGAGTTATTTAGAAATCGAGGTGACAGTGATCAGGAAGAGTCTTTCTTTTAACAAGTGATATTTCTGCTTTGTGTCCTCGATGATGTGCTGTAGTTGTGGTGAAGTGAACAAATCAAACATAGACGTAGTTTGGAGTGGTGTGTGTTGAATATGAATGGGTTGATTCGTCTGGGTAAGGCAACGTCTCAGAAGTGGATAAATAAGGGTTTCATTATTGCCAACAATGCTGCCGAACGAATGCTCTATAAAGATAACCTGATTCTTTCTGACAAAAGTGCGTATGACGTCGTTTGTGAGAAAGGTCTAATGTCGTTGAAGCGTTACCATCCGTTAAAAGAAACCTCGATTGAAGTGGATGGAGAGAAAGTTGAAGTTAGTTCTGAACGTAAAAAGACACCCATTATTTTTGTGCCGCCGTTAGGGGCTACTGCTCAGATTTTTGATTTAATGCCGACGCGCAGTTTGGTTCGTTATTATTTGGCGCGCGGTTACGATTGTTATCTGATTGATTGGGGCGATCCGGATCGTAGTCATGCGGGCTTAACCTTCGAAGATTATGTAACTGATTGGATGCCTGAAGCGATTGAGACAGTGCAACAGCTGACCGGACAGAACCAATTCAGCCTTTTTGGATACTGCATGGGCGGGCTGTTCTGTTTGCTGTATGCGGCGTGGTCCAAGAATGAGCATCTTAGGAATTTGGTGACCGTTGCCAGCCCGATTGATGTTCGACAAGTCGGTCCGGCGGGGCAACTGTTAAATGTTATGCATCACGCCTCAAAAGTGTTAGCGAGAGTAAATAACACGCCACTGAAATCAATGGTTCGTCCAGAGCATTTGCATGTACCGGGACGACTTGTCGCCTTGTCTTTCAAACTGACCAACCCGTTGGGGAGTTTGGCCAGTTATTGGGACTTGCTAACGGCACTCAGCGACCGCGAAGCGCTTTCTGAACACACCACTATGTCGAACTGGTTTGAAGATATGGCGGATTACCCGGGCGGTATGATTCAGGAAATTATCAGTAAATTGGCGGTGGGAAATCAGTTTGCTGAAGGTCGGGTTCGAATTAACGGCGGGACCGCCAGTTTCAGTGACATCAAAGCCAATTTGATGTCGTTCGCAGGCGATAATGACAAAATTGTTGGTATCCGAGCCGCACGTCATTTGTTAGATGTAGTGGGCAGTCAGGATAAATCTTTCTATGTGGTACCGGGCGGTCATGCCGGGGTGTTTGGTGGTTCCAGCGCCTCTCAATACGCTTGGGCGATGAGTGCTGACTGGCTGGATGAGCGGAGTGATTGACGATTAATTCAGTCTGTAAATAGCTGTGTATGTAACTCTTCAAAACATGAAAACACGATGTCTGCCTGCTCTGAGTAGTGTGGCAGACTGCCTTCCACATACAGGCAAGAACGCATTCCAGCATTGGCTGCGGCTTGCACATCATAAAGATAATCACCGACATAAATCAGGTGCTGAGGTTCCAGCTGCCATTGCTCTGCAATCTCGAGTAACGCTGTAGGGTCTGGCTTAGCAGGGGCATCTTCTCGGGTGATGACCAGCTCAATTGGGATTTGGTTGTTGGAAATTTTTAGCTGCGCAGCTTTGGAAAAGTTGCGGGTGACGATAGCCATCGGTAAACCTTGCGCTTGCACACGCTTGACGAAGGCTTCGGCACCCTTGATCCAGTCTGCTTCTTCCGCATCCTGCATTTCATGATCTTCAATCAGTTGTAAGAATTCGCTTCTGAGCGGTTCCGGTTGCGCTGAGACGTGTGCCAATAAATCGGTGTGCGGCGGACAGTTAACGGCAGAATCCAAGGCCCGGAAGTCTAGTGAAGAATGAACCAATGTACCGTCGAGATCAAAAATTACGCCGAGAACCGGGTGTGTTGTCATGGCAGAATGCTCCGATGTGAATCGAATATCTAGTAATGAGACTCCATGGTAGCGCTTTGGCATGACCCATGTCGCTATGTTTTTCGCACGATATATTGAGGTTGTTAGAAAAAGTGAGAGAGGCCAGATAATGCTGACCTCAATAGCAAACAGGTATGATTCTCAGGACTTATTTTAGTTCTGGACGCTTTCGATGATGTCTTTCCAGCTGACCAGTTTGAAATTCTGATTCTCCAGTGCATAGCTGTCATCGATGTTGTACCAATCCTGAGCAATGAAGATACCCTCCGGGTAATCTGCACCCAAGTTGGCAGCAACGGCGTGAATGCCATCGGTATCGCTGGCTCCGTCGAGGCCTTCAGTGTCGTTTCCAATGATGGCGAAGTTGCCGATGACTTGATTGTTGTTATTGAGATCGTAAATCACGTAGGTGTTATTCCCTTGGCTGGACGCAATCAGGTATTTGTCGTTGCCATTGTCGTAAATGGTCAGGCCTTCCACATCGGCTACCAGTAATTCTCCATCGATCGCTGCGAAAAGAGTGGCTTCAGTCGATGCATTAGCATCGGCTTCGAATTGCCAAATGGCTTCGTCTTCTTCACCTATAAACAGCAGACCGGTTTGATCGTCCGCAACGCAGCCTTCCGGTTGTGATTCGACAGTCAGCGTTCTTACGATTTCACCCTCGACGCCTGCGTTGGTGAGAGTCAGTTGCCATTGCTCGGTGACACCGTTCTTGCCATTCACAAATACATAAGGCGTACCGTCGACCGCTTGATACATACACAGGCCATAGACCTCATCGACGTTCGAAATCAGTTCTGGTGCATCTTGATGGACGTTATCACCAACAGCGGTTAATGGTTGAATGGGATCTTGTCCGCCTGTGGCTTCATTAATTGAATAAAGCGCAATGGTGTTGAGTTCGCGGTTAGACGCGGCGGCCAGAGCGAACGTTGTGCCATCCCAGTCAGTCACGTTAGCGCGAATATCGACGTTATTTGGTTTGCCACCTTCTAGATATTGAAGTTCGTTACCATCGAGATCGTACGCCATCAAACCGCCTTGTTTATTGGTGGCGATGATCAGGCTCTGACTCGGATCGGTTGGGTGCAGCCAGAATGCCGGGTCATCGGCGGCATCACCATCGTCGTCCACTTCCTGGGTTTCACCTTTGGAGGCTACCAAGGCGATGCCTTGAAAGGTCAGCTCACGATGGGTGAGTAGATTATTGACGTTAATATTGGTTTCACTGGAAGCCATGGCGTAGGTATTTAGCTCGGTGAATGGAAGCTTTTCGTAGACCGGCTCATCGGCTTCGGTGTTGGCCAGCCATAAACCATCGTATGCGACAGCAAGCGCTTTGGCTTCTTCAAGGGATTCCGGCAAGAATTGACCGGCGTATTCATTCTCATCTAAACGGTCATAGAGTAAGAAACCTTGCCCTTCGTCAGCGACGACTAGGTAGCCACCATTTTCTTGGTATATCAGATCCAGGCCTTCCACTTCTTCTAATCGACCCAGAGGATCAACGCTGTCGACTAAATGGCGATCTTTGACGTTTTCCGGGTCGGCGCCGTATGCCCAGATACCTAAATCTTGTTCCGCGATGTAGAGGGTGGCGGTTTGATCGTCAATGACACAGGCGCTCAGTTCTCCACCCACATTGAAGTTACGGACAGCGAGAGGATCGCCCAGGTTATCTTCAATAGTGCTGACGATTTGAGTACCGTCGTAAGTGAGCTTGTACTGAATGGCATCGCCATCTTCGGTGACGCCAGTGAGGCTAAGTGCACCAGTGGTGACATTCTTATAAAGACAAAGGGATTCGGCTTCGACGTCGACATTCAGCGTACCTAGATCAACTAGGGGAGCCGTTGTGTCGTTTTCGATGCTATAAAAAGCAAAACCGCCGTCATCGGGTAAACCAACTGCTAATACGTCGATGTTGTTCCCCAGATTGTCTTCGATGTTGTAGCGGATATCTGCGCCTAACACTTCACGAGAATCGTCGTGAAAGAGTTGTGTTCCGTTTTGATCAAATACAGCCAGGCCGTCTTCTTCTAACGTCGCGATAAGGAAATGTTTACTTGCGTCTGTCGGGTCGTGCCAAACGGCTGCATCGGCAATGTCTTCGTAGCTTTGATTAGTAACCGTTTGGGTTTGAAGGCTGGCTACTTGGGCATTGTCGTCGGATGGGGTAGATGAAGAGCTATTGTCGTTGTCGCTACAACCGCTGAGTAGCGCGGTTACTGCAATCAGGGTGATAGAAGTTTTATTCATTGGGTGTTCCTAGTCATGCTTCTGTTATTCATTTCTGTGATGCCTCATGTTCAAAGGCATATCTTTATTCGCTGTTGATAAGGTATTTGGTTACACAGCGCCAGGGCACACTAGAAAGGCGAGATTGCAGAGTTATGACACTTTTGGGGCGGTCATTTGGAAACGCAGGGAATCACGTCTAAATAGCAGAAGAGGTGTGAAAATATGAGCTCGCGGGACTAAATCTCATGCCAAGAAACCGCGATCAAAACGGAAATTCGTGTTGAATGCGCCCATTTGACGTGCTTTTTAATCGAGAGCCCAAGAAAAACCTCTTCAATGACTTACAGTATTCAAAAGTGGCGTGAGCTGATGGGACTTTTTTACACTTCGTTATCACCAAACTGTCATATCCAACCAGTACAACTGCCAGTGTTTCGTTTTGATGACACCAGGCGTTCAGTGTATTTCTTAGGGTGCTCTAAAGGGGGTTGTGATGTGGGATCTGTATTACCGAATTCGTTATTACGTGCATGATGTATGGCAGGGGTTGAAACCGCATCGCTTGTGGCTGGTTGTGGTGATAATGGTTGTGATCAGTCAATTGGGGATGAATGCCGCAAGTGGTGAACTAAAGCCTGTAACAGAACTCGATTGGATCGATATGTTTGGTGAAGGTGCCACTGCACTGTTTATTTTGGTGTGGTTGCTGATTGTTCTTTCCATTCGGTCACCTGGACGTGTGACTACTCTCTTTGCTTTGGGATTGTTGGGCATTTTTATCTCCAATTTTCAGGATCTTATAGATGAACTCTATCAGTTATCGGATGGCGTCGTGTGGGACAGTTGGTTGGAATCCATGCCTGTTGGCTTGCTGATTCTGACGGCTGCGCTGTGGTTTTGGCGGACAGAACAACACCGCATTCAATCTTTCATGGAGCGACGTGGAGTGGTTTCTCGCATTTCGCAAGAGCCAACGACCTGGGATAGTGGCTTAGCATTGCCGGAATACGATGCCTTTATAGCAAAGATTGACCCGAACTGTGATGACCAAATCTTGATGATGGTTCAGCTCGATAATTTTCACGATGTGACGTATCAACGGGGCCGTTCTGAATCGGATCAGCTCGCGAACTCGTTTGTTGAGTTGCTGTTACTTCATCTTAGAGCTCAGGACATGATGTGTCGCTATACGCCGGGTTGTTTCGTAATCTTGTTGACGCAGCTGGATAACGTAAGTGTTCTGCGTCTCCAACAGAGTATTGGCTGGTTGCTCGCCAGTTATTGCGATCGAGTTTATCGGGATCAATATGCGCTTTCGGTGTCATTTGGCATCTCAAACTGTGGTGATTCATTAAGTAGAGAATCATTAACTAAGGAGACATCAGAGCATTGGGTTGAACGAGCACGACAGAACCTTACGCCGTTTAATGATGCGTCCACTCATGCCTGTGAACAACTGGGCTGTTAATGGTTTGCCATGATGGCTAAATTGAATCTTCCGTGTTGGACCGAAGGGCATCACAAGGTGTTGAGTCCGACCGGGTATGTGTTTTCAGCGTTGGAGGTGGTCTTGGGGGAAGATCTGGGGTCTTGGTCTCAGAATCCCAAAGCGCATTATTTACTGCGTCGAACCGGGCTGTTCTGTGAGGATGTGTTGAGGCCGGACTGTCAGGTTTCGCCGAATCAGGTTGCGCGTTTGCTGGATAATCTTCGTAAAGAAGACCCGACCTTGAGCTTTGCTATCGCTCAACGTCTTTTGCCAGGCGTGCTGGAAACGTCCAGCAATTTGCTCATGCATGCGCCGACGCTAGGTCATGCGTTAGAGGCCATTTGCCTACTGTGGTGGTGTCACTTTCCTTTGCTGGCGCCGAGAATAAGACGTACGGACAACGCCTGTTTTATTGTGCTGGACGATGCGTATGGTGTCGCACAGTCCAACACCGACTTGTACGTGTTTTTGGCGGAAACTGTGTACAGTGCGTTAATGACCTTTCTTAATTGGAGTTTTCAACAGGCCTTACCTTGGCAAGCTTCGTTCTCATATAACAAACCGAGTTGGCATCGCTTTTATCTCGGAAACACCGATATCGATGTTCGCTATCACCAGCCCATAACCTACCTGGCGATTTCGCAAAAGAACATGGGGGTGTCTCGTTCGATGGCGTCTGCCAGTGTTTTTACTATGGCAGAGCGTGCATTGGAGGGGAAAACGAAGCTCGACAGTTTAATTTTGTTGATGAAAGCCAGGATGAGGACCTCCCTGATTGAGGTGCCAAAACTGGAAGCGTTTGCCGATGAACTTGGTGTCAGTACGGCGACGTTAAAGCGCAAACTCAAACAGCATAACACCAGTTATCAAATGCTATGGAATCAGGTACGTTGGGAAGAGAGCTATTTTCTTAAACGTCATCATCGACTCAGTGATGATGAAATCGCCGGGCAGTTAAGTTTTTACGATGTCAGTAACTTTCGTCGATTTTTAAGGCGATGGGAACGATCACGCTCGATCGGTTAGTGCAATGTTTTGTCGTCGGGCTGCTGTTGCTCTTGGCTGGACTCGGACTCTTTGACTTGTCGACGAACTTCCATCGCGACATATTCCAACTGGTCATCGTTGAGGTTGGAAACGTCCTGACCTTGCGCTTTGAGCAGTATGCGCAGCTCTTGCAGCTTTTTGCGTTTCTGCCAGGCTTTGGTGCCCGGCAGATAACTCACGAGTTTGCGAAGAGGGTTCGTCATTAAACTGAAGCCTTGAGCGTGTTTACGCCCGTGCTGGTGCCAAGCATCAGTACATCGGCTGGTCGCAAAGCGAACAGGCCGTTAGTAATCACGCCCGTGATTTGATTGATCTTTTCTTCCAGTTCCATTGGCGAGGCAATTTTTAAGTTGTGAACGTCCAAAATTACCCCACCGTTGTCGGTGATGACACCTTCACGGTAAACCGGGTCACCGCCCAGCTTTACGATTTCACGCGCGACAAAACTACGAGCCATTGGGATTACTTCGACCGGTAATGGGAATTGCCCAAGCATCGGTACCATTTTGCTTTCGTCGGCGATGCAAATGAACTCTTTGGCGCAGGCCGCCACGATTTTCTCGCGTGTCAGTGCTGCGCCGCCGCCTTTAATCAATTCAAGACGCTCATTGGTTTCATCCGCACCGTCGATGTAAAACTCGAACGAGCCAACGGAGTTCAAATCATAAACAGGAATGCCATGATCTTTCAGGCGATCTTCAGTCGCTTTGGAGCTGGAAACCGCGCCATCAAACAAGTCTTTATGCTCGGCCAGTGCATCGATAAAAAAATTGGCAGTGGAACCTGTACCAATACCGATTACGCTGTCTTTATCCAGCTTAGGAAGAATGTATTCCAAAGCGGCTTGTGCAACGGCTTGTTTGAGTTCGTCTTGTGTCATGTTTCCGGTTCCGAAGTGGGTAAAAGAATTGGCGCGAATCATATCAAACGGTAGCAGACTTTTATAGAGATCTCCTGACCTTCTTTGCTTATTGAATGACCTCTCGACACGGCGGATTGCTTAACAGGGTGGATCAAACAGGTTATGCTAGCGGGTTCCCAAAATCGTGCTCTGAAGAGCAACTCATTTCTAGTCATTGATAAGGTAATATCATGCTTCAGCAATACATCAAACGAATCCTGACGGCGCGTGTATACGATGTGGCGATTGAATCGCCAATTGATCACGCTGGTTTTCTTTCAGAGCGTTTGGGTAACAATATTATTTTGAAGCGTGAAGATCTCCAGCCAGTGTATTCTTTCAAGCTTCGTGGTGCCTGCAATAAAGTAATGCAGCTTCCCGAAGAAGAACGTAAGCGCGGTGTCGTGGCTGCATCAGCCGGCAACCATGCGCAAGGTTTGGCGTTGGTGGCTCAACAATTGGGCTTACCTTGTACCATCGTGATGCCGAACACTACGCCAGACATTAAAGTGAAAGCGGTTCGAGCGCGAGGCGCGGAAGCAATCCTTAAGGGGGATACTTTCGATGAAGCCTTTGCGTATAGCCAAAAGCTGGTGGAAGAAAAAGGCTATGTCTATATCCATCCGTATGACGACGAAGACGTTATCGCGGGTCAGGGCACCATTGGTATGGAGCTATTGCACCAGACCAAAGGCGATCTTGATGCGGTGTTTGTACCTGTCGGCGGTGGTGGTTTAATTGCCGGTATTGCGGCTTATATCAAGTACCTCAGACCAGACATTAAAGTCATTGGTGTGGAATCCAACGAATCCGCGTGTCTCTACGAAGCGATGAAAGCGGATGAACGTGTGATTCTTGATCAAGTTGGCATCTTTGCTGACGGTGTTGCTGTGGCGCAAATCGGGGAAAATACCTGGAAAGTCGCCCGCGATTATGTGGATGAAGTGATCACGGTTTCTACCGATGAAATCTGTGCCGCCATGAAAGATATCTTCAGTGATACCCGTGCAATCTCTGAACCGGCGGGTGCCTTGGGTGTGGCAGGTCTTAAAAAATACGTTGAGCGGGAAGACGTTGAGAACAAAAATCTGGCGGCCATTGTCAGTGGTGCGAATACCAATTTTGACCGCCTGCGTCATGTAGCGGAACGAGCTGAAATAGGTGAAAAGCGCGAAGCCTTGTTTGCAGTGACTATTCCCGAGCGTCCTGGTGCGTTCAGAAAGTTCTGCGAGCTGTTGGGCAAACGCAACATTACTGAATTCAACTATCGCTATTCAGACAACGATCAAGCGCAGATCTTTGCGGGCATTCAGTTAGCTGATCAGAATGATCGTCATTCCGTGGTAGACGTGCTGAATAGTGAAGATTATTTGGTGATGGACTTAACCGAAAATGAAATGGCGAAAGTACACGTTCGCTACATGGTCGGTGGGCGTGCTGATAACGTTAATGATGAAGTCGTGTATCGTTTTGAGTTCCCGGAACGCCCTGGCGCTTTGATGCGTTTCTTGAATCAGTTAGGTCACAAGTGGAATATCTCGATGTTCCATTATCGCAACCATGGTGCTGCGTATGGCCGTGTGTTGGCTGGTTTGCAAGTGCCCGAGGATGAGCGTGGACTTTTACGAGAATATATGGATAAATTGGGCTATCGTTATTGGGAAGAAACGGATAATCCTGCTTATCAATTGTTCTTGAAATAAATACTATAAGGTGCTGATTTCAAAGAACTGTTTATGTACTAAAGCACGTTTTTGGAATTAGCATGCATTTACGTTTTGCCCGTCTTAAAAACCCTTTTTGTCAGCTGGTACTTATACTGGCTGGCGTTTCTATGTTGTGCTCTCCAGGCTATGCCGATCCGAAAAAGAGTGACCATGTTCACTTGGGAACAGGGGATTGGCCGCCTTTAATTAGCCCAGAAGAGGATGGCTTTGGGCCGATTTCTCAGATTGTAGTCGAAAGTTTCGAGCATGAGGGGATTACCCCTATTCTGCGTTTTTGGCCTTGGTCTCGTACCATGGAAAACTTGAACGAAGGTAATATTGATGCCAGTTATGCGTGGCGCAAAACGGATGAACGGCTTGAGACGTATGCATTCAGTGATCCAGTTTATGACACGGGTAATGTGTTTTTCTATCGTAAGGGGTATCCGTTTGATTGGACGGTCATTGAAGACCTTAAGGCCTATCGGATTGGTGGTGTGCTCGATTATGCGTATTCCAACGAGTTCGTCGAAGCTGAAAAAGCGGGTGTACTAAAGCTCGATCGCGTAGCAGATGAAAAGCAGCTTATTTATTTATTGTTAGCAGGCCGAATCGATGCCTTTCCTGCATCGAAAGTTGTCGGTACTGAGTTGTTACGCCAGCTGGCTCCCGATCAGTTCGATGAAGTGGTGATTCATCCTAAACGAGTTTCAAGTCATCCGCTTTTCTTGATTACCCCAAAAAACGAACAAGGCCAGAAACTGATAGAGCGTTTTAACCGTGGTCTTTCTGCCATAAGAGAAAGCGGTCGTTATGATGCCATCAACAACCGCTTTCAATAGCCTGATTAAATTTAGTTAAGGAACCTCTGTACAAGTCCCTTAATTCAAACCGATTGATTTACTTCTTTTGTAGCGCGTTAAAGGCTGCCATTTGTTCTTCGGTTGCTGGTTGTTGATGCTTTTCCTTCCATTCGCTGTAAGGCATACCGTAAATGCGTTCACGTGCCTGATCATCCGTTAGTTCAACCCCTAAATCATCGGCTGCAGCTTTATACCATTTCGAAAAGCAGTTGCGGCAGAAACCAGCCAGGATCATTAACTCAATATTCTGAACGTCTTTGCGATTATCAAGATGGGCTAATAAACGTCTGAATGCCGCTGCATCCAACTTGTCCTGTTGTTCTTGAGTCAGTTCTGGTGAAGTCATGTTGCTACCCTTATGTGAATTAAATTTGTCTAGATGGATTCTTAGAAGCTTTCAAATACTCGCTCAGAGTTTCTGTAAGTATAAAAGGGTCGCATTAATCTGAGAAAGGTTCGAGTAAATATAAGCAGAAAGCTAGACGACACTGGTTGAGACAGTTAGAATTCCGCCTTCCTTTCTGAGAACATTTCGTTCTTCAAGGATGCACCCGTAGCTCAGCTGGATAGAGCGTCGCCCTCCGGAGGCGAAGGCCGCGCGTTCGAATCGCGCCGGGTGTGCCATTTTCTTCAGAGTTCTTCTTTTGTTTTTCCTTTTAGCTGATTTTTTGATCAATTTCTTTTCAAATGATTTCATTCTGATAGTATTGGCGCCTTTTTAACCTCAGGCACGAGCAGTTACCCAGAAATGAAAGCAGCAGATACCTTCCAGCTAAGTCCAGCACAGTCGAATAAGCTTTGGCATAAATGTCTTATGTCCTTGTATTTGCCTGTGGTTGCGAGCGCAATGACGCATTTGTTGGTGTATCCGATGCTGATGCTTTTGTTATTTGTTTGGTATATGCGTAACCCTGTGATGAAAGCGGTGTTGCAAGACAGAGCAGTGGCTAAGCTGTTGTTTGGTTTTGTTGCGGTTAGCTTTGCGTTCTTATCTGCTTGGTTGTATCTCACTTTTGAGCCGGCACGAGTACTGGTCAGCTCAGCCTATGTGGTCTTTGCTGTGATGCTGGGGCGTCGTCTTGAGACCTTAGCTCATACAGTGTGGCGTGGTGCCCGCACCAGCTACCAAGTATAGGGAGCCTCTGAACAAGTTCGCCCTAGAAGTTCGCACTAGCAGCGGGCGCTAGAAAACCCGTTGGGTGCTCCACCTACACTTGGTGGAGCTTGCTTTTAGGTTCGTAGGCAATGACTTGATTACGGCCGGCATCTTTTGCTGAATAGAGTGCTTCATCGGCGTGATCAAACATCTTGGTTCGGTGTTCAGAAGAGTACGGGACTAATGAGTTCAGCCCGACGCTGACGGTGACTTGCAGTTGCTCCGTAGCAATTTGGAAGGGCGTATCCGCGATTTTCTGTCGAATCTTTTCTGCCACTTGATAAGCACCTTGTTCGCCTGTATCCGGCAGTAGTATTACAAACTCTTCGCCACCATAACGACAGGTAATGTCTTCCGGTCTTGAGATCACTTGTTTGATGGTATTGGCGACCATCACTAAGCATTCATCGCCGACTAGGTGTCCGTGGTTATCATTGAATAGTTTAAAGTGATCAATATCGATAATCAGTAGTGATAATGGCTGTTGCAGGCGGTAAGCGGTGGTGTAGTAGTGTTGAAACTTTTCGTCGAAAAAGCCTCGGTTTTTGAGCCCAGTTAAGGCATCTTTCGAGTTCAGCTCGAGTAATTTTTGGTTCAGTTCTGCCAACTCAGAAGTACGCTCGTTGACACGTTGTTCCAACATCACGTTGGCTTCTTTTTGAATTTTCAGTGTTTCTTCTTGCGCTTTCCGCGCTTCTCGTTCGTGTTCTAACGCTTCTAATTGGGCGCTGAAGGCTTTGCGCTTTTCTTGGTTGAGGCGATCCGCCAAGGCAATGGACAGCAGAATGATTTCCAATGCCGAACCAATTTGAGTGGCACTTTCAGTAATCACATTCTGTGGCAGCAGGGTGAATTTATTGAGCGCCAACACAATGCCGCCTGAAAGCATCGCGGTCCATGCCACCGTAAAATAACGGGCAGAGACATCGCCTTGAATACATCGATAGACGCCTGCCATTAAAAGTGCGACACAGGCCGATACCGCTACATAAATGGTTGGACGAATCATGGTTTGGTAGGTAAATAATAAAGAGCAAACCATCAGGATGGCCGCAAACCAGGCGACCGCTTGCAGTGAACGGTTGATCCAGAAATGCGTTTCCGGTTTCAGCGATAAGAAACGCAGTGAGAAGAAGGTGCCGAAGACCACGACTCCATTCAGGAAGAACACAATCGACTGATCGTTCCACCAAGTGGCTGTGGGCCAGAGATATTGGAAGCTGAGACCATTGAGTGACGCCAAAAACAGCGGCATGCAGCTGATGTAAGCCACGTAGTGCAGATAGGTTTTTTCACTGACCGCAAGATAGACGAACAGATTATAGAGAATCATCACTAAGGCAATCCCGAAGTAGATGCCTTGGAAGATGACGCGTGATTGATCTACCTGGTGAAAGTCAATGGGGTTCCATAGATCCAGTGGCGCTTGCACTGAGCTGGTGGTTTTGAGCTTGAGGTAGACGTCGATTTGTTCGTTCACTTCGAAACGCATCGGGATCAGGAAATTTCGGTTTTGTACCAAGCGTTCATAAAAAGGAATTTTATCCCCAAGAATAAAGTGGTCGGTATAGGTACCGTTTCTCACCAGATAGACGTCGATGTGATCCAAGACGGCATAGCCTATTTCAAGGACGCGTTCGAAGGCCATAGCGTCTTCATTACGCAGAGAAAACTTCAGCCAATAACTGGAGTCAGAATAACCAAAATTCACTTGATTACCTTGATTCTTCTGCCATTGATCGTGAGGTGTGGATTGCAGAGCGGTGAAGGTGATCTGATGATTCGGGTCTTCTATAAAATAGACCGCATCTTCGAGGCTCAAACGTCGTTGGTTTTCGTTTAAGGATAGATAATCTTTTGCGTGTAACTGTGATGAGCAGAGTAAAACCAGCAGTGAAACGATCCATATCATGCGCTGCATAGCCGAAGCCTCAAGTTATTGTTATTTTTGTTCCGTCTATCATAGCCTAGTTGGCTATAGATTGACCTGCAAACGTACGACAATAAGATAAGTTTCTCTGTGGTTACAGGTCAGAATAAAGAGTACGAACCAGCGGCGGTTTATGAATTATCGGGTTATGGTTCCAGCGATTGGCGAATATCCACCAAGCGTTCTACTTGTTCGCCTTCGTCGTCAAAGTTTTGTGGGCTTAGCCATTGTTGAAATGCCATTTCCAACTGCGGCCATTCTTTATCAATCACAGAAAACCAGGCGGTATCACGGTTATGACCTTTAACCACCTGAGCTTGTCGAAACACCCCTTCAAACTGAAAACCTAAACGCAGCGCGGCACGTTTTGAGGGCTCGTTGAAATCGTTGCACTTCCACTCATAACGTCGGTAGCCTAAGGCGAAGGCGTGTTGCATCATCAAATACATGGCTTCGGTGGACAGGGGGGTACGTTGCATTCTTGGGGAAAATTTCAGGTGCCCGACTTCAACGGAACCGGCCGAAGGCATGATCCGAAGATAGGCCGCCAGACCAACCGCTTTACCGGATTTGAGGTCAATGATGGCGTAGAATTTTTGATCCGGCTGCTGGATCTGTTCAGACAACCAATCCTGGTATTCAGAAAAATCACGAAACGGACCATAAGGAAGATAGGTCCAGCTTTCAGGGGTAATATCTTCTGCATTTGCCTGATACAGTGCCTGGCCATGAAGTTTTGGATTCAGTCGTTCGAGTCGGCAAAAACGGCCAGTGGTTGGAATCTCGGTGGGGGAGCTAGGAGGTGTCCAATGTCCCATCGGTTCACCAAGGGTTTGCCCGTATTTGTTGGTAGTGAGATCGGAGGCGTGAGTCGTTGTTGTCGTTATTGTTGTATTCATGAACTGATTGATTTACCAAGTAAAATTGTAAATCTAAAGAGTGTAGATGTTTGTCAAAAAGAATGCGAATGCTTGGGTTTGAGGTTCCCTACGCTTATGCAGAAGGTTACAGCTCTGGGTCGACAAAATCCCGCATTGTACGGGATTTATCCTTAGCAAATGGAGACGGTTTTCGATACTAAATCCCAGAAAAATAATATCGGCCCGCTTGCTCTAATATGATATAGCGAGTTCCTCGATCATTTCTGTAGTTATAACAAGTACTAGTGGAGTGGATGATAAGACAGTCGTTGATTGTTAGCCTGAATGGGCTGTTCTTTAAGTGATTCTCTTGGTTGGCGCTCGAAGTCTTGATCGCATTTTCTAAACTTGCAACGATCGCCTTGTAGTCCTTGATTAAGCGCTCTCGGTGAGCCGGCTTCATCTCTGTAAGTTGATTGCTGAGGCTTTTGTATTCATTTTCATCCAAGCCTGCAAAAAAAAGTGCTTCATCTTTTGGAATGGCCAAATGCGCAAGAAAGTACGAAAAGTCGTGACTCGACAGTGCCTTTACCACAGATTTTGCTAAAGCAAGCTGGCTGTCTTGAGGGTATTTGTCATGATCCACTTTTATCCCATTTCTAAAGACTTGGCTCTTCAGATCATCAAGCTGCTTGCTACTCAATAGTGCGATGGTCGATGGCTGGTATTGCTCAGCGATGTGTTGATATTTGTCATACGCCTTATTTAACTGGATGCTGTCTTCCAGCTGTTTTGCGGTAACAAATTCAAGGTTGGCTTCGTGTGTATCACTCGTCGCATGGCTTAAGTTTGTATAATTTAAGGCGAATAGTAACAGCAATGTATTCAATAGCTGGTTGGTTAAGCGGCTTGGCTTGGTCATTCTCTCAGGCACCTTTCTCATTACTCTTGTTACCCTTTTCATTACTTAAAATACCAATAGTAATTATTGTCTGCTTTGATCAGTTTAAGTCCACGAATGTCTTGCCAGTTCAGTTCGTATAGCAAAGCAGTACCTTTACTGCCTCCCTTCACATACTCTAGTGTTGCATCGTTGTCTAACAGCTGATGTAAGTTGTCGATGATGTTGATAATTTTAGAGTCATTCGAATCCAACAGTTTTTGCATGGTTTCGATGATATCCGGATCAACTTCTGCATCAGGAGAATGTGCAAGCGGACTCAGGTGATGCACCAGATATTGAGCGTCTTTATTTTTAAATACTTTGATCAATGATCGGAGTAAGTCCTGATAAGTCGATTGCGGATACGTATCGCTGTCTTTTTTAATGCCACCATTGAACACTTTGTCTTTGAGTTCACTGATTTCTAACGAACTGACAACGCTGGCGTTGCTTCCGGGGTAATTTTTGATGATGGTTTGCAATAGATCGTATTGTTTATCAAATTCCCCGGTATGTTGATACAAGCTCGCCTCAACAAACAGGCGGTTGGCCTTACTGTCATCAGGCTGTGTTTGTGGTGTTATTTGCGTTGTATTGCAACCGAGCATAAAAGCTAGGGAAAGTGTAATCAGGGAAAGTCGTGCAATTTTTCTCATTGATGAACTCTGGGATGGTCTTTGGCGATTTATTCAAGCATGGCCGCATGGCAATTTCTTAGGTCCGTGAAGCGGGGACTAAGGCCTTCAGCCGTTCGACGTATGTTTACGTCTTCGGGCTGAAGGCTCCTTAGATGCTTGTTAGGTATTAAGCAGCGTATGTATTTTTTGCTAGCTCAACGTTTCCCCTAAGTATTTCGTCACCACATCCCGCACGGCACGAGATTTATCCTTGGCAAAGTTGGCCAGGTACGGACGAGCGTCCGGATATTCTGCCAGTATTTCCATCAGGATGGCTCGATTATCGGCGCGCAGGAATTTGGCGACTTTTTTCAGCTCATTGGTTTGTGTCAAAGCGACCACCCAAAGCTGGCAAGCCTGAAGGTGATTATGTTTCACGCAATACAATAGGATGTGTTCATAATTCACGCCTAATTCATGTATCCACATCAGAAATTGCGCGGTGGCCTGTTCTTCATACGCATCGTCATCATCGTCCTGCTCCAGACGTTTCTGTAACGACATGCTGCCCTGAAGAACCTGTTGATCAAGAAGGCGATTTACCAGGTTACGCTCAAACAGTTTAAAGCCACGATAATTCACGTTGAGCAGTAGTTTCGTTAGGCGATCACGGCGGGTGTCGTCCAATAACCAAATCAGAGTATCCAGACCATTGAGACGATAATCGGGCGCCTGCACTTTCAGGTATTCGCCATGCAGATATTGTTTGCTCATTGTCAGAGTCGTCTGATAATCGGCGTCCCCCTGCAAGTAACTCATAATCTGATCCAGCAGTTGCTGGCTGCGGAAATCACGGTCGGTTAGCTCGAAACAACGTTGCATCAGCTGTTCGCCGTTAACGTCACTGTTAATCAGCAACACAAAGCCGCCAATCTGGTTTAATGCTTTGGCCGGTTTTTCTGAACCACCAATAATTTCCCAGTGATCGCCTCGGTCTTGTAATAGCCACAAATTTTGCCAGTCGATGTCCAGCGGTGCCAGGTTGTTCAGAGTCCGGAACTGTTCACTGACCTGATGTGGTTTCTGCGCCAGACGTTCATCACTCAGTTCGACAAACTCGGTGTTAAATTCGTCTGTTAAGGTCGCGTTGAAGTCTTCCCATTGCATCGTATTCAGACTGAGCTGAATACTGCGCAGCAGCGCTTGGGGCAGATCGGTGTTCAGTTCTTGCTGATACAGCTCGCTGAAACGCGGGTATTTCAATAACAAACGGCGGTAAAACTCGGTTTTGGTGCTTTCGTTAATATAACGCAGACCATGATGTAAGGCCTCAGCATCGCGGCGCTTAAGCGGGCCAAATACCGACTGGTCGTCACTGTCGATGTGGGCAAATTTATCCAGCCATTCCTCGTATTCTTCCGGACCGTCGTAATTATTCAGACGACACTGGCTTACCTGAAAGGCCTGCAGATAAGCGCGATCGATACCGGCATCCAGCATCCTGAGGCGATAGTGCTCCAGAGCGTCGGCGCCATCGTCAAATTCAACATGGTAGTCATTCGTGGAGTAGGCCTGGGATACCAAACGGGTTACCCGTACCGGCGCTAACGCCACCATCAGTTGCCACAGGCGTTTGGCTTGTTGTTTAAAGGCACAGTCTTTGGGCGCCTTTAGCAGCCAGAAACAAATTAATAAACAACGCTGATAATTCTCGTCATGGTCACTTAAAAAATGGTAGCCAATCTGTTGCTGATTAAACTGGTTCATATTCAGAGGTCCACGCACCACTTCTTCGCGGTGGGCATATTGCTCAAATAACTCAATTACCTGCGGCTGGGTTAACTGTGGCTCTTCGGCGGTGAAATAGTCGGCCAGTTGTTCGACCTGTTGTTCCGTCATGCCTCGTTGATCAAAAATTCCCTCACCGAGAATATCGAGACTCTCTCGAAGATAATCGAACATCGCCTGCCAGGGTGTTGGCGATGCAAATTCAGCGGCTAATTTTTTGCTGTTGGCATTGGTGGCGTTATTTTCATAGGCATCGTGTAATAACAGCGCCATTTGAGCGTATTGGCCGATGGCAAAGGTGCCGTCGTCTTTTCTGGGCCAGTTGGCCGGGTTGGCCAGTGTCGGATGTTCACTGAACAACTCGCGTGCTGCTTCTAAATTCTCAAAACACAGCAGTTCGTCCATGTCGCAAAACGTGGCGCCGATGTCATTCAATAAAAGGGCATTGATCTGTTTTTCCTGATCCGCTGCAGATGCCTGGCTGTAACGACTGAAATAGGCATGTGTATCCAGCAGTTCATAATTCTCAATCAGACGGACAGGGAGAAAATTCCCCAACTCACGTTGACCCAACAGGCGGTAGAATACATCCAGCAGACGCAATACCTGTTCGCCACGTTGTTGCAGACTGGAGGATGGCATAATGTCGGCCAGTTCTTCGGCATCTTCATCATCACAATACATTTCATCCAGCAGTTCATACAGTAATGGGCCAAGTTCCGGGGCGATGTTCTGATTATTATGAGTGCCAAGCAGATCGTCGCTGAGTTGCTGATAAAACGCCGGAGCGTGTCGTTGTGCCAGCTCTATCAGAGGGATTTCGGTTAAGGCCTCAACGGCTGCCGGCTGGCTGCCATCAATTATATGTTGCCAGACCGTATCCCCCTGAGGTAACGCCAAAATTAGCGGTTTCACATTACGCAGGTGCTGACCTGTTGTGTCGTTGTCCCAGTATTCTTCTTGATAAAAATTACCCGTCGCGTAACACACCAGCGGCTTGTTGGTTTGTGCTTTGATCTGTTGTTGTAAGTCGAGTGCCTCGTCTTCCAGGCTGGCGGTTATAAAATGCTGCTGGCGGTGTGCTTCCTGGTCTTCTTCGTTGAACGGGTCACCTTCTTCGGGCAGCAGGGTTAAATAAAAGTCGAGTACCGGGTCGGCGTTATCAAAATCGCTGTCTTCGCAGTACAGCATTTTCGGACTGGTCAGTAGGCGTTCAGTTAAGGCTTGTTTGAACCAAGAGTATTCTTCCGGGTTGGCTTTTAAGAATTCGCCGAGTGGTTGATAGTGAGTGTCACTTTCCCATTCGTTGCCATACATCTGGAAACGTATGCCACTGTTGTCACACCAGATATAGGCGTTAATCACATCGCGTGTCCAACCGTGTTTGTGCACAAAATGGGCGAGGTAATCCCTGTAGCCACCGGCGTGCTCATCGTCCCAGTAGGGGATAAAAAACTGTGCCAAGAACGTGATGTATTGACTGTCGTAGCAGCCCAATAAAAATAACGCTTCAGTGCCGTACACCCGCATGTCGTCAGTCCACATGGCGCTGGTGTCGTTGTATTTTCGGGCATAGGCGACCATGG
The DNA here is from genome assembly GCF_042646085.1 of Litoribrevibacter euphylliae. Taxonomy (NCBI): domain Bacteria; kingdom Pseudomonadati; phylum Pseudomonadota; class Gammaproteobacteria; order Oceanospirillales; family Oceanospirillaceae; genus Litoribrevibacter; species Litoribrevibacter euphylliae. The sequence continues at coordinate 777,912 of NZ_JBHRSZ010000007.1, forward strand.
CTTCGGCGGTGTTCACCAACTCGCCGATAACGGTTTCGTGTTGCAGTGCGATGGCAAACAGGATGGCTTCCGAAACATACAGTTCGTCGTCATCCGCGATGGTTTCATCGTCTTCAAAGGTCCAGGACTCTGGACCTTGCTGATATGCACTATAAGCAAGCTTTCGCCAGTGTTCACTTTCGATGTCCTGGAACTGCAGGCGACGAGTCGAGTTTTCTTCCTGTACAACAAACTCTACATCGAATTGACCTTTGTTAAAGGCACGGCCTGTCGCCAGGTGTTGCTGGTACTGTTGCAGCGCGGAACGCAGGGATTCTGGGCGGTCGATAAAAACAGGGATTTGGATGGACTTGTCGAACTGCTTCATGGGTTGTCCTTAACTTTACTTTCCATAACTAATAGTTTGTAAATTAGGTCAAGTATGATATCAGAACCTGGCAGTTGCTCAGAGTCTTCTGCTTAGGCAAATGGTTACAGTCTGTAAGTTCAGAGGTTATGTCAGGCTTCTCGGACGAGAAGCCTTGTCAGGAAGGAAATGGTATCAGCACGAAGATTGTTATTGAGGTCTCAGGCTTGGCCAACGAGTGATGATTGAGAAAGCAGCCAATGCGGCTAAGGCCCAGCAGTACACGACGGAATCAATCAATTGCAATGGTGACAGTCCTGCGATGGAGGCGGCTAAGAGCATTTGAGCGCCCCAAGGAATGATGCCTTGAACAACACATGAAACTATGTCCATTAGGCTGGCACTACGTCGTGGGTCGACCTGATAACGTTCTGCTATATCTTTTGCCAAGCTGCCTGAAATCAGAATAGCCACTGTGTTGTTGGCGGTACAAAGATTGGATAGGGCGACAGACAGTGCAATGCTGGTTTCGCCTGCGCGTTGATGATTGTCGTTACGTTCTGATCGGCGACTCAGTTTGTCGATCTGGTTGGCTATCCAGGTTAAGCCACCGCCGGCTTTCATCAGTGCCCCCAAGCCAGCAATGAGTAGGGACAGAATGATGATTTCCTGCATGCTGCTATAACCGGCATAAATGTCCTTCGACCATTGAGTAATGTGATACTCCGGCATCATTGAAAGCCCAACCACACCTGCTAATACGATGCCTGTCAGCAGCACTGCCAAGACATTTAAGCCTGCTACTGCGAGTACTAATACCGCCACATAAGGTAGGATGTTGATGAGCTTGTAATCTTCAACCGGTGCGTTGTTGATTTCACTGCCTTGAATAAACAGCCAAACCAGGGTGATCAGCGCAGCAGGAAGGGCGATCTTGAAGTTCAGTCGAAACTTGTCGGCCATTGAGCACCCTTGCGTTCGGGTTGCGGCAATGGTGGTGTCGGAAATAATCGACAGGTTATCACCAAACATGGCGCCACCCATTACTGTCCCTACGGTTAATGCCAAGGGTAATTCGGTGACTTCGGCTAACCCCACCGCGATCGGTGCAACCGCTGCGATGGTGCCCATCGAGGTACCCATTGCGGTGGCCATAAATGCTGTCATGACAAACAAGCCGGGAAGGATCAAAGAAGAAGGAATCACGCTAAGACCAAAGTTGACCGTTGCATCAACACCGCCAATGGCTTTAGCGACGCTGGCAAAACCGCCGGCTAGCAAAAATATCAGTAGCATGGTGACTAAGGTCTGATCGCTACAGCCTTTAATAAAGTGTTCGAAGCGTTCATTAATGCTGCCTTTTGCCAACAATAACGCCAGTATTATGGCTGGTAGAATTGCAACTGGAGCGGAGATTTCATAAAAGGCAAACTCGATTCCTTGGTTTTGATAATAGAGACCGCTGCCTATAAACAGAGATAGAAACAGAAGCATGGGCAGAAGTGCCCAAGGAGAGCCTTTGGTCATGATCGAACTCCAGTAGAAAAGCCGCGTATTCTAAGGAATTTTGACCGTTTGGATAATAATGTTTCGTTATAAACTCATGCCCTTTGTTAACGCCATCAAGGCATCATTAAAGGGCATGTGTGGTGGGTGTTTTAATAATTACTATTTATTTAGTAGTGCTCACTCCCGACTGCGGCTATTGCTTGATCGGCAAATCCAACCAAGATTGGTAATTCTTGTGGTACTTAAACTTTAACGAATACAGCTCCAGGGTTGGTGGTGCATACAGTAGGTCAAAAGTATCGATCACCAGCGCCAGCTTATGACCTGCCGGTACGTCATAGGCTGTTGCTACCAAGTCAATATTAACGGTTTGGCGTTGATCTTCTGCGGCTTCGTAGTCTGTTACCGGGGCGTGTGTGATCAAGCGGCCAATGCCAACATTATCGACGTCATATAAATAAGCCACCATCTGATATTTGGACTTGCTGGGTTCGATGTTGAGTTGAAGCTTCGGAATACCTCGAAGTTGTAATGTTTGATCGAGACGTCCGGTATCAAAGACAATGCCGTTCACTCGGCTAATGAAAGGAATCGAAGTCAGCACTGGTGCATCAATTTCCCCTTCGATTAGGCTCGACAGCATAGGTACGCCGGTATTGGCCAGTGTGTCGAGGCCGGACAAAATGGTATCCGTTTGCGTCCACCATGGACGGTAAGGACTGTCTTCCAGTGAACCATTGGTTAGCAAACCGCGTGAGTGAAGATACAAGCGTTGATCCTGCACCAGCGGGCTCGGCCATTGTTCCAACTGCTCATACTGATCGTCAGCGTATTTTGGCTCTACGTTATACGCCGATTCTTGATCAATGCCGTTTTGTTCGCCTTTTAGATAACGATCAAACCAGCGCTGGGTATTGGTCCAAAGATAGTGCTCTTTATCTGCATTGATTAAGCCCCACAGTTCAGCACTGGCGTGCATGCCTTGGCTTAAGTCGATGCGTTTCGGCGTGGTCAGCTTCTCATACAACGCAAGGGCTTGGTTGGGTTGGAACAGGTTGTCGCCATAGTTATTGGCAATATAGATAGGTACATTACGCGCGTTTAGAATATCCACATAAGTCACGGCTGAACGACCATACGCCCACTCCAAGGTTTCCGGGATGTTCTTATGAGTAATCAGATTACCGTAGTTTTTGGCAATGTCTTCTTCCGGGTTGCCTGTCAATTCACCCAAGAGTGTTAACAGTCCACCCCAGATCAGGCGTGGTGTGTCCTGAGCATAGAGAGACTCAACCAAGTCGCCCCAGGTGCTCATGGCAACGACCGCTGAAACCCGTTCATCGTGTGCTGCACCGAGTAAGCTGATCCCTGAACCGTAAGAAATTCCTGATACACCGATGCGTTCAACATCGGCAGGGGTATTGGCCAGTAGCCAGTCAATCATACGGCTGAAGTCGATCATGTCTTTAGGGCCAGCGGTATTGATCTCACCTGTGGACTCACCAAAGCCACGCGTCGCATAGCTCAATACGATATAGCCTTGCTCTGCCAGTTTCGCGGCTTGAGGAATGTATTGGTATTCATCTAATGACCAGCTATTAATAAAGATGATGGCCGGATAGCTTTCCTTGCCTGTGGTCGGAACAAATACATTGGCGGTCAATTCAACGCCATCAAAGCTGGTAACCACTATGTCGTCATTGACGGTATAGAGGTCGGAGTCAGGGAATTGGCCAGGAATAGAGGTAAAACCAGCCAGTAAATTGGTTGCGTGGGTATAACTGCTTAACCCAACGACCAGCAACACGACCAATGCGGTAGCGAATTGCTTGGATAGGGTATGTGCGTGCTTAATGACGCGTTGAGTACTCATATTTATCTCCAATATTGTTATTTTTGTTGTGGATCTATCGTTTTGAGTGACAACTATTTTGTGTGCTTCAGGTAAAAGGCCCTCCGTCTATGTAATCTGATGTCTTAGGAAAGGTAGCAAGCCTGATGTGATCTTGCAGGTTTAAAAGTGACGTAAATAGTCCGAAAGTTCTTGTTTGTCGTGGCTGTCGTGTTTGATCAATTGATAATGTGAACTGGTCGAAAAATAGTCAGAGCGATTGGGTAGGCGACATAATCTTTCAGAGATGAAGAAAATCTTGATATAGCTCTATGCTTTTAGAATCAACCGTTTGGCCTTTGTGGTTATTGCGGTTATAATCGCGCGATCAAAAAATACATATGGCCTTATTTCTTCAAAAGGATGGGGCTGATTAGCTGATAACAGAGGTCTTGAAAGATGATGAAAGCCATTCGTTCAGTTGTTGCGGTACTTGCAGGCGTGATGCTAACTACCCTGGCAATTGCGAGCTCAAATAGTGACGATGCAATCCGTGAGCGCATCAAGCCAGCAGGTTCTGTATGTATTCAGGGCGAAGAATGTGCTGCAGCGTCAGGTGCTGCGTCTGCTTCGGCTTCTGGTCCTCGTTCTGGTGAAGACGTTTACAACTCGTTCTGTGGTGCTTGTCACGGTGTTGGCGTTTTGGGTGCTCCTAAAAAAGGAGCTGCTGCTGATTGGGCGCCTCGTCTAGAGAAAGGGTTCGATAGCGTATTGGCTAATGCAATCAACGGTATCAACGCGATGCCACCGAAAGGCACCTGCGGTGACTGTTCTGATGAAGAACTATCGGAAGCGATTAAATTCATGAGCAACTAAGCGTCATTAGAATTTAAGATTCTTCTAAAAATGGGCTAATCAAGGTTAGCCCATTTTTTATGCCTGCTATTTATTGCGCGTTTGGCGTTCCCTTCTTTGTTCTGTCTTTCTTATGATTCTGTTTCTGTGGCCGATATCAATATGTACTGAGGCATAGTTGATCAGTATCCTGGAGCCGACTCGTTCCAAGACGCGTTACAATTTAATGGTATAAGGCAGCTCAATTCTAAATAGTTCTGGAATATCATTGGTTTACAGGCTAAGGTGGTTTATTCGGCTTCGCATTTTATTGGATCAAATCTTTTCCCATGAAACCGTTATTTGTAGACATAAAGTAACGGAATAGATAATGAGCAAAGAGCGGTTGATCCGTAGAATGTTTTCTTTAATGCATCAGAAGTAGCGCTAGGATTTATGAGCTCTCGTTTGGCTGATTCAAAGTTTATCAGTTTAAAGTTTCAGGTGGCCAGTGCCTTTGCACTTGTTGCGTCCCTCATCGTACTCGTGTTTGCGGTAGCGACCTATATTTGGTCGACCGAACGTTTGGATCGATTACTTGAAGCCGAGCTCATTAAGTATCAAACCAATTTCAAACAACTTATTTCTATGACTGGTGATGGGCTGGTGGATGTGGCTGATCAAGTCATGTTGCTCGCCAGTACCGAAGCACTGACCGCAGGTGGTATTCACACTTTGTCGGGCGATTCAGCCAAAGTAGCCGATCCCGACCTAACCGCACTCATGCGTGCCATCGACCTGCAATGGGATAACCTTAATCTCTTTGGTCAACTCGACGCCATTGTGTTGTTGGGGGATCGCGCCGAAGTGTTGGCTCAGAAAGGCCAGGTAAGTATGCAGCCTGTCACGGCGCTGCTGGAATGGGTGCCACAGAAAAGCCGCCCTGAGTCGTTAATTCATTGTTCTGATGATTGCCGCTTATATATAGGTGTTCCTGTTTTACTCGATGGCGGAAAACGCTACGTAATGGTGATAGCGCAATCGATTTCTGATGTGGTTGCTGCGATGGGGCGTTCGTTCAATGTCGAGTTGGCTCTGGGTGTGGCAGGCGAGTCCAGCTATTTAGGCCGGATGGCGAACTGGAATGTGGGCTTGATGTCATCGTCCAGTCAGGTGCTAACCAATGACGTACTGAATTATGCCAGTCGCACTCACAGTTTGAAGGAACTGATCAATGCCGGTCAGCAGTTATTGATGCAGGAAAAAGCCTGGGCCTTATGGGCTTTGGAAATCAATCAACACGGTGATGTGTTATTGGTTGCATCGGATTTGACAGAAGAACAGCAAAGCAGTCGCCAGTTGATGATGTTCTCGCTGTTGTTTGCTTTGTTGGCCGGAATGTTATCGGTGCTGGTGGGGGTGACTTTATTGTGGCGTCCGGTTCAACGCATCGCGTTGCATAATCAAACCTTGCCGCTGTTGGCCGATGGTGAATACGAACTGGTCCGCAGTCGTTTAGCACCGGATCATGGTAGCCATTACAACGAAGTGGATCAGCTGGATGTGGCAACTGTGGATTTGTCTCGTCGTTTGGAATTTCTCAGTCGTGAAGTGGAGTTAAGAACCGGCGAATTAGAACGTTTGGCGATGTATGACACTCTGACACACTTGCCGAACCGTTCTCTGTTTGTTCATGAATTACGAGAAGCGGTCAATGATTTGCGAGATCATCCCGACGAATCTGTGGGCTTAGTGTTCCTAGATTTGGATGGTTTTAAGCGGGTTAATGAAACCTTAGGGCACATGGCTGGCGACAATCTGTTGGTACAGATGTCTCGCCGAATTCAGACACTTATTACCAGACACGATACCTTGTGCCGTCTGGGTGGCGATGAGTTCGCGATTATCTGCCGTCATCTTAAAGACCCGGACGACATTCATGTATTTCTCAAGAAAGTCTTGGCTGAGTTCCGTAAACCGGTTGAAGTAGATCAGCGCGTTTTAACCATTACCGCCAGTATTGGAGTGGTCTGTTGTGATAATCCGGACAGCAGTCCTGAAGACTTAACTCGTCAGGCTGACATGGCAATGTACGCTGCCAAGGACGAAGGCAAGAACAGCTTCCACTTCTTTAACGATCAGATGTTGATCGATATTTCGAAAGCGTTGGAGTTGGAATCCGAGCTCCAAACGGCGCTGGATAATGATCAGTTCTGTTTGTTCTTACAGCCGAAATACTGCCTTGAATCGGGCGTGCTGGATGGCTTTGAAGCCCTTGTTCGTTGGCGTCATCCAGAAAAAGGGCTGATCATGCCGAATCACTTTATTCCTCAAATGGAGCAAGGTGAGATGATCTTCCAGTTGGGGCGTTGGGTGATCAGTCATGGTTTGAATATTATCCGTGGGCTTGAGCGCTCGGGGCTAGGTCAATTTAAGTTGGCGGTGAATTTGTCGGCGCGTCAGTTCTGTGATGATAAGTTGGTGGATCACCTTAGTGCTTGTTTGCAAGACATGCCTGGTGATCGCTTGGAATTGGAAATTACTGAAAACGTGCTGATTCATAACAGTGAGTTGGCGGCATCGGTGATGAAACAGGCCAACGATTTGGGCGTGACCGTGGCCTTGGATGATTTTGGAACCGGCTATTCGTCCTTAAGTTATTTACGTCAACTGCCGGTGGATGTAATTAAGCTGGATCGTAGCTTTATCGCGCCGACCAACGAAAGTGAAGAAAGCCGTCATATTGTGACGTCGGTGATCGATTTGGCGCATAAGCTGAATAAGTACGTGGTGGCAGAAGGGGTCGAGACTCAAGAGCACTTGCTGTTTCTGAAAGAGCATAACTGCGACAGTGCTCAAGGCTTTTTACTCTCTAGACCGATTGATGAGCATGAACTGCCGGATGTGTTGGCAAAAGGCGATGTGCAGAAGAAGGCGTCTAACTATCTGAATGCCGATGTGCTGGATATCATCACCAGCGATGAAACGGTTTAGTCTTTTCCGTCTTTCGCTGTGATTGGTTCAGTCACCTAGCAGTGACTTTAAACTGCTTAAGGTTGCCTGACCGTGTGCTTTCAGCTTTTCAGGATCTTCCTTTGACTTTACTCCCTGCCAGGTTAAATCTTCTTGTGGTAATTCTTCCAGGAAGCGGCTTGGTGTAGTGTTAAATATCTCACCATACTGCTTGCGTTTAGCGGCGTAAGTAAGTGTTAACACTCGCTTGGCGCGGGTAATTCCCACATACATCAAACGTCGTTCTTCTTCGATGTTGTCGTCATCGATACTGTTGCGGTGTGGCAACAGTTCTTCTTCCATGCCCATGATATAGACATTGGGATATTCCAGACCCTTCGAGGCGTGAAGCGTCATTAGTTGAACTTTGTCGGTTTCTTCCTCTTCCTCCTGACGTTCCATCATGTCCCGCAGCACCAGCTTAGCAATTGCGTCTTCGATGTCGCCTTCGTCGCCGTCTTCTTGTGCCCGGTGGATGGAGCGTTGCAGCGATTCCACCAGAAACCAGATGTTGTTCATGCGCTTCTCTGCTTGCGCCGGGCTGTTACTGGTTTGATGAAGCCAGGCTTCATAATCGATGTCTCGAATCATTTCGGTAACGGCATCGATGGCGTTGCCTTGATAGCAATTTTGTGTGACGCGTAACATCCAGTCTCTAAACTGACGCAATCGTTCAGTCGCCTTTTCTGACAGTACTTGATTGAGGCCAATGTCATCACAGGCGTCAAACAAGCTGACATTACGCTGGTTAGCCAATCCACTCAGCTTTTCAAGTGTGGTTGGGCCGATCTCGCGTCTTGGAATGTTGATAATGCGTAGGAAGGCATTGTCATCGTCAGGGTTCACGATCAGCTTAAGGTACGCCATGATGTCTTTCACTTCAGCGCGCGAGAAGAAGCTGGTACCGCCAGATAAATTGTAGGGGATCTGGTAGGACTGAAGTTTCATTTCTATCAGTCGTGATTGGTGATTACCGCGATAGAGAATGGCGTAGTCACTGTAATGATTGCCTCGGCGAAGACGCTGCTCGATGATGTCTGAGGCTACGCGTTCGGCTTCGGCGTCTTCACTTTTACAGGCGATAACCCGGATCTCTTCGCCCATGCCGTAATCCGACCACAGTTTTTTATCGAATTCGTGGGGATTGTTGGCAATAAGAATGTTGGCGGCTTTCAGTATGCGGCTGGTAGAGCGATAGTTCTGCTCCAACTTTACGACTCTTAAGCTTGGAAAATCGACTTTTAACTGGGTTAAGTTTTCTGGTCGAGCACCACGCCAAGCGTAGATAGACTGATCATCGTCGCCTACCACGGTGAATTGCGAGCGCATACCAACCAGTTGCTTAACCAGCAAATACTGACTGGTGTTGGTGTCCTGATATTCGTCCACCAACATGTAATGTACTTTGCGTTGCCATTTATCAAGAATGGCCGGATTGTTCTGGAATAACAGCGTTGGCAGTAGAATCAGATCGTCAAAGTCGACGGCGTTATAGGCTTTGAGGTAGCGATTATAGTGTTCATAAACCACTGCAGCGGCCACTTCTTCCGGCGAACCGGTGACGTTCATTAAGTCTTCCGGCATCAGCATTTCATTTTTCCAGTTGGAAATCTGATTCTGAATTTGCTCGGCCATGCCGCCATCATCGTCGTATTGGCGGATCATGATTTCTTTAATCAGGCTCAATGCATCTTGCTGATCGAAAATTGAAAAGCCGGACTTGTAACCCAGAGCCTTACACTCTTTGCGAATGATGTTTAAACCCAAGTTGTGAAAGGTCGAGACGGTCAGTCCTCGACTGGCTTTGCCTTTGACTAACTGCCCGACACGCTCTTTCATCTCGCGTGCGGCTTTATTGGTAAAGGTCACGGCGACGATGTTGTGTGCCTTGATACCACAGGTATCAATGAGATAAGCGATCTTGGTGGTAATCACGCTGGTTTTACCACTGCCAGCTCCTGCAATCACAAGAAGCGGTGTGCTGATGTATTTACACGCTTCCTGTTGTCGGTCATTGAGCTGTTGAATACGCTTTTCTATGGCTGTCATAAGGTGTCTGGCAGGGTCTAAGTAGCAGTGAAGAGAGTTCGCGGATTCTACCAGAAACAGCAGTAAAAAAGACGAAAAATAGTGAAGTGTCAGAGTAATTTCCCGACAGTTTACATAATGCCGTTCGTTTCCCCGTAAAGACCTCCCTGATCCATCTAAAAATACGATTGGTTAACTGAGCAATACCTCTAATACTTATTCTTATGCCTTTATTGGAAAGGACTCTGTAGCATGTAGTGCTGGTGTGGATAGTACTGACTTGAATGGTACGCTCCTTAATGGCACAGAGGCTTTAACAGGGTCTTTTTGTGAGGTGTATCTATAGTGCGTAGTGGTCTGATGCTCTTGGTATGGTGCCTTCTGATAAGCGGTGCTTGTCCACCCTCATTAAGTGCAGCTGAAGATAATGACTACAATGCGACAAAACTTCGTTTAGGTGTGTTTGCTCATAATAAAGGGTTGATTTCGAGTCGAGTCGAGCATGGCACCGACTTCAATGGCGAAGTTGTTTTTTCTCCAATAAATATCTTTTGGGATGCAGAACCGACCTTTGGTTTTATGCTCAATGGTATAGGGAATACCAGCTATCTGTATTCTGGTGTCAGTTGGGAGATTGACCTCTTTGAGGATGCAGATAACTCAGGTCTGTTCATTATCCCGTTCTTGGGCCTTTCGGTGCATAACGGGAAGCGTGAACCTGAAAGTAAGCGCAGAGGGCTAGGGTGTCGCGTGTTGTTTCGTGAAGCCATTGAAGTTGGTTGGCGGTTTTCCGGTTCTTCAAATCAGTGGGCCTTATCTGTATTGACCGATCACCTCTCCCATGGCGGTTTTTGTGAAGATCGGAATCAGGGGTTGGATAATACCGGCATTCGCTTTCATTGGTTCTATTAGTCTTTCAGAAGGTTCCTGTGTCGCTTTGCAATGGCGCTATTGGCGGCGATGAAAGTCGAGCTTTCGATAGCTTAGGGCTTCGGTGAGGTGGGTCGTGGAGATTAACTCGCTGTCTTCCAAATCCGCAACGGTACGAGCGACTTTTAAGATTCTATGATAGGAGCGAGCGGATAACCCCAGCTGTTCAATGGCTTGATTCATCAGATCAAAATCGGCTTGGCTGATTTGGCAGTGGGCTTCGATTTCCTTGGTGGACAACATGCTGTTTGGTTTATTGGTTCGTAGCAGTTGTCGGTTCCGGGCGCGTTCAACTCGCTGTTTCACGGTTTGGCTGGTTTCTTCTTGCTGTGAGCTGCCTGCGACCAACAGTTCCTTTGGAATGAGATTAACTTCAATTTGCAGATCAATTCGATCTAATAAAGGGCCTGAAATTTTGCTGCGATATTTTTCGATTTTCGCCGGAGTGCAGTAACAGATGTCGTTTGGTCCGCAGACTTTGCCACAAGGGGTTGGATTCATAGCTGCAATGAGCTGGAACTGGGCAGGGTATGTGATCTGATGCCTTGCTCGGGAAATGGTGATTTCTCCACTTTCCAAGGGCTCTCTTAATACTTCCAATACCTTGCGGTCGAACTCTGGTAACTCGTCTAAAAATAATACGCCTAAATGAGATTGGGTGATTTCTCCCGGTTTTGGGGTTGATCCGCCACCCACTAATGCCGCCGCAGATGAGCTGTGATGAGGCGTTCTAAAGGGTCGTCGTTTCCATTGGTTAATGTTCAAGGGGTTGCTGATGGATTGAACTTTGGCGATTTCCAGCGACTCTTGATGGGACACTTCCGGCAAGATGCTGGTCAGTCGGCTGGCCAGCATGGTTTTCCCCGTTCCGGGAGGGCCTGACATTAGTAAATTATGGTTTCCTGCTGCGGCGATCTCGAGCGCCCGTTTCGCTTGCGGTTGGCCTTTGATGTCGGAGAGGCAAAGCTGAAAAGAGGTATCTTGTGTTTTGTCTTGGACATCCTTGGTTGAGTAGTGGTCGAGCGTCGTTAATTCGTTGAGGTGGGCACATAGTTCGGACAGGTGTTTGATGGCAAGCACCGGATTGTTGCCGGGAAGACAGGCTTCTTCCGCATTAAGGTAAGGTACGATCGCTACTTTTCCTGCGTGATCAGCGGCAATGGCAGAGGGCAATATGGCACGAACGGAACGTACTTCGCCAGATAAAGATAACTCGCCTATGATTTCATAATTGCTCAATTGATCGGCTTTGATTTGGTTTGAGGCGGCGAGAATGCTGATGGCAATGGCTAAGTCATAACGACCGCCTTCTTTGGGAAGGTCGGCAGGCCCTAGATGAATGGTGATTCGGCCGAGCGGGAATTCAAACTCACTGTTAATAATGGCACTACGTACACGGTCCTTACTTTCTTTAACGGCTGTTTCAGGTAAGCCTACGATTGATAAAGATGGCAACCCGCCTGAAATATGGGTTTCGACGGTAACGAGAGGCGCATTCAAGCCTAAAGCTGCTCGCGTATGTATGACGGCCAATGACATAGTGTTGTGTTCCTGTTGCTGTAAGGTTTATCCACTGTAAGAAGGTGGTGCCACCCTAGGCAGAGCTTGAATCGTTAAATCACACCATTGGCTGACGCAGAACGAATAAGGTGTTCAGTTCTTTGAGGATTTCTTATTAGCCGAGAACGTATTTTCTTCCTAAACTAAAAGAAAATAATTAGACAGACAAAGAGGTTAGCTGTGCACGTCACACTTCTTCCGACGTTGGGCACACACTATTCATGAGGGAACTGCGTTCATTAAATTGTATGTTTAGGCATAGTTTTATACGGTTAGCTATGTGTTTTCCGCTGCTTTGTTTTAGTTCCTTCCATCTAATGGCATTTGAACCCTCTGATAGTCAACAACAGGCCATTGAACGGTGGCTTGATACTGAGTTCACGCCTTCCACGCTCAGCAAACAAGATCAGAAAAAAGAATTGTACTGGTTTGCTGAGGCCGCTCAGCCTTATCAAGATGTTGTCATTCGAGTGACGTCCGAACGGATCGATACGCACTGGTATGAAGCGACCCAGTTGGCCAAAGCCTTTTATGAGATTACGGGCATTCGTGTGTACCATGAGTTGACTGGTGAAGACGATGTCATCAAGAAGTTATCAACGCAAATTACGACCGGAATAAATCTATATGACGGCTATATCAATGACAGTGATTTGATTGGAGCCCACTTTCGACAGGGCGCGGTGTTGCCGATTTCTGAGATCATGATGAACGAGGCCATAACCCTGCCTACTCTGGATATTGATGATTTTATCGGCATTAAATTCACTTCTGGGCCTGATGGAGTGATCTATCAATTGCCTGATCAACAGTTTGCTAATCTCTATTGGTATCGCCATGACTGGTTTTCTCGACCCGAGTTGAAGCGTCAGTTTCAGGCGCTCTATGGCTATGAATTAAATGTGCCGGCCAATTGGTCGGCTTACGAAGATATTGCAGAATTTTTCTCTGTTCATGTGAAAGAGATTGATGGGGTACGAGTGTATGGCCATATGGATTATGGTCGGCGTGATCCTTCGTTGGGTTGGCGTTTCTCGGACGCCTGGTTGTCTATGGCGGGGACAGGAGACCCGGGCATTCCTAATGGCTTACCGGTGGATGAATGGGGCATTCGTATGGAAGGGTGTCGTCCAGTGGCAGTGTCGGTAGAGCGAGGTGGCGCTTTGGACGGGCCTGCGGCTGTCTATGCACTTAATCGTTACATCGATTGGTTAAATCGATTTGCGCCAGCTGAAGCTAAAACCATGAACTTTACTCAGGCTGGCGCTGTTCCGGGACAAGGAAACATCGCACAACAGATTTTCTGGTATACGGCGTTTACTGCGGCGTTGTCCGACCCTGAATTGGGTTTGTTAAATGAAGATGGCACTACCAAATGGCGAATGGCGCCTTCACCTAAAGGTGCGTATTGGGAAAAGGGCATGAAATTAGGTTATCAGGATGCTGGTTCATGGACGTTTCTTAAAAGTACACCGGAAAATCGTCGAAATGCGGCGTGGTTGTATGCACAGTTCCTCGTATCTAAGACGGTTTCTCTAAAAAAGACCTTGGTAGGCTTAACACCGATTCGGCGTTCGGATATTGAGTCGGAAAGCATGACTGAGATGGCGCCTAAGCTGGGAGGTTTGGTTGAGTTTTACCGAAGCCCTGCGCGTGAGCGGTGGACGCCGACAGGTATTAATGTCCCCGATTATACTAAGTTATCTCGTCATTGGTGGAGTAATGTGGCTGATGCCATCGAAGGTAAGGCTTCGCCTCAGGAAGCGATGAGTAAGATGGCCCAGGGTATGGAGACGGATTTAGTTTCAATGACCTTTGCTCGTGTTGATTGTGCGCCTCAGTTGAAGCCCAAACGCTATCGCAGCTTTTGGTTAAACCAACCAGGCGCACCAAAGGCTCAGAGGTTGGATGAAAAACCAGCAGGTAAGACCTTTAGTTACGAGGCGTCGCTATCCAGTTGGCTGGAGGATTAAAATGCGCAAGGTGGCTTGGTTAGTGGTTATCTTAATGAATGCCTGCTTGCTGGGGAGTCGAGTCTGGGGGGCGGATATTGTTACTTTAGTAACGCATGAGTCTAAGCCGTACGCTTGGGTCGATGAGTCAGGGCATATTAATGGTATGACGGTCGACATTGCTAATTTGATTTTTCAGCGAGCGAATATAAAGAAAAACTGGAAATTGATGCCTTCAAAGCGAGCTTATCGTTACGCAAAGACCAATATAAATACCTGTATTTTCCCGCTTCAGAGAAATCAGGAACGAGAGGCAGATTTCCAATGGGTCGGCCCGATTATGATCAATCGTTACGCTTTTTATACCTTGGAAAATAGTACCATTGAGTTAAATACCCTCGCCGATTTAAAGTCATTTAAAGTTGTGACTTATCTGGGGAGTGGTTTGAAGGAGTACCTGAGTGGCTTTGGTATTCGGGTGATTGAAACGCTGCAGGATGATATGGCGGCGACCATGGTGTCCTTGGGTCGAGCGAATGTCTGGGCAGCCGATGTGTACAATGTGCCGTATATGTTGGAAGCGCAAGAGCACAAGTTTGACGAAGAATTCATTTTTTTTACCAGCATCAGCGCCATGGCGTGCCATTTATCGATGCCAGAATCCTTGATTGCTGATCTACAGGAAGAGTTAACCGGCCTGTATCGTACGCTTGAGATTGCCAAAATAGTGCGTCGCTATGAACGATAATGTGCACTGCACTATTTTGACGCTTTTTGAGTGAGGCGTTTATGCCTTGTTTTGTTCCAGCTCAGACACCTTTTTTTCTAGTGCTTCAACCATTGCTCGGGTTCTGTGTAGAACTTCTGTCTGCGCATCGAACTCTTCCCGTGTTACTAGGTCCAGTTTGCTAAGCGCTGAAGATAACAGGATCTTTACATTGTTATGCAGTTCTTCTTGAGCCATTCTGGCTGCACCTGAAGCACCGGGTAATGCTTGTGTTAGTTGCGATGCCAGCGTGTTCAGCAAGTCATTAGGAATCATACCAATCTCCACATCTAATCTGTCTGCGGACATCCTAACTTAGAATGTCTGAATGAACCATCTATGTGCCTCATTCTGGCGAATAATTATTGAAATGCGCTATAGTGGGGTCGACTTTAATGCTTGTGCATCAAATTTGTGCATAAATTTTAGTCAATGGCCTGGGTTAATCCGAATGATTTAGGTCTGTTCAAAATTTTTATCTGTAACTTAATGAAAAATAAAGCTTTTTGAAAATGGGCACAGTCCATGCTCAAAGAGGGGTATATCGGATTGAGCTTTCAACAGGAATTAGAAAGCAGATCCAAAACGTTATAACTCAATTTTTAGGCTAATAACTCTTAGGGAGAACACCATGAAATTGGTAACCGCAATTATTAAGCCGTTCAAATTAGATGATGTACGTGAAGCATTATCTGAGATCGGCGTTCAAGGGATCACCGTTACTGAAGTAAAAGGCTTTGGTCGTCAAAAAGGCCATACCGAACTTTATCGCGGTGCTGAGTATGTTGTTGATTTTCTACCAAAAGTAAAAATCGAAGCAGCAATCTCAGAAGATCTAACAGATCAAGTGATCGATGCGATCAGCAAAGCAGCGAACACAGGCAAAATCGGTGACGGTAAAATTTTCGTGACCAGCCTGGAGCAAGCGATTCGTATTCGTACCGGTGAAACTGGCGCTGACGCGGTTTAATCCGTAAGCCTCTCACCTGAAAACAGTTAAGTTACAGATTTATAAGATAGAACAGGCTCATTCGGAGGGCTGAAGATGGAACAGGTAATGAATGACGTAAGTCAACTGCAGTATGCGGTTGATACATTTTATTTCCTAGTGTGTGGTGCACTGGTAATGTGGATGGCAGCTGGTTTCGCCATGCTAGAAGCAGGGTTGGTACGTTCTAAAAATACCACAGAAATTCTGACGAAAAACGTCGCGCTATTCGCAATCTCATGCACTATGTACATGGTTTGTGGTTATGCGATTATGTATAACGGTGCTGCAGAGCTATTTATGCTTAGTGGCATAGAGGCGAATGGTGTCACAGGTGCTGAAGATCCTGCTACTTATGCCCCATCAGCAGACTTCTTCTTTCAAGTAGTTTTTGTTGCTACAGCGATGTCAATTGTTTCTGGTGCAGTTGCTGAGCGTATGAAGCTATGGTCATTCCTTGCTTTTGCTGTTGTTATGACTGCTGTTATTTATCCGTTAGAGGGGTCTTGGACTTGGGGTGGTGCAGATGTCTTTGGTTTGTTTAACCTAGGGTCTTTAATTGAAAATGAAGTAGTTGACGGTGAAATGACGTACTATGGTTTCACTGATTTTGCTGGTTCTGGCATTGTTCATATGGCAGGTGCAGCAGCAGCATTGGCAGGTGTTCTTTTACTAGGTGCTCGTAAAGGTAAATACGGTCCTAACGGTGAGGTGAATGCGATTCCTGGTGCAAACCTTCCGCTAGCTACACTTGGTACATTCATTCTTTGGTTAGGTTGGTTTGGCTTCAATGGTGGTTCTGTACTTGCCTTGGCTAGTGTAGAAAGTGCGAATGCTGTCGCTGTTGTATTCATGAACACTAACGCAGCTGCTGCTGGTGGTCTGATTGGTGCTTTATTGCTTGCTCGTATTATGTTTAAGAAAGCTGATCTTACGATGGCATTGAACGGAGCTTTGGCGGGTCTGGTTGCTATTACTGCTGGACCAGATACTCCTACTGCCCTATCTGCAACAGTAATTGGTTTTGTAGGTGGTCTAATCGTTGTTCTTTCTATTATTGCAATGGATAAGATCAAGATTGATGATCCTGTAGGTGCTATTTCTGTGCATGGTGTGGTTGGCTTGTTCGGCGTGATGGTAGTTCCGTTTACTAATGACGGTACTCACTTTGCCGCTCAATTCCTAGGTGCACTAACTATCTTTATATGGGTATTTGTTGCAAGCTTGGTTGTTTGGGCAATCTTGAAGGCTGTAGTTGGTATTCGAGTTACAGAAGAAGAAGAATACGAAGGTGTGGACTTGGCAGAATGCGGTATGGATGCATACCCAGAGTTCACTCAGAAGTAATTGCTTCTTGCGCAATAAAAAGGCTCCTTCGGGAGCCTTTTTTGTATTTATGAATCAATAATTTCTAGTGTGAGATTAGAGATTAAAGTAAAACGGGTTATCTAAAGTGATAGATACTTGCTGCGCTATTAACGTTAATATTTTGGACTGTTCGAGAGCCTCTATTAGCTCCCGTATTATCAATCAGTTTTTCTATGTGCACTCGATCAATTGTGCCTAATGAATTAATGTTAATTCCGTCATAATAGTTAGTTGTTGTATGAGCTACCTCTGGTTGTTCAGTTGCGGATGAGTAATCTTCTGATGTAATGGGTAGCTGTTTAGAGTTAGGGTCATTAGCTAGAGTTTGATTCGCTTCATCCGCATTAATCGCGCTTTCTTCACGAGCTGAAAGGGTCGTATCAATTTGACCGCCTGCTGCGGTTGCACCGAATGGGTCGAGTACAACGGTTTCGCCCATTTCAGTATCCGTTAATGGTTCCACTGCATAGACCGAACCTGAGAAGGCTATTATTGCAAAAGAAATGCAGGACAGCTCTTTGATTGGTTTGAGGGTTTTCATAACATGATCCTGAAATGTAATTTTAAGTTATTATTTGTAATTCGATATTCTTACAGATTATAGGAGTCTTTTCTTTGTTAAAATGTGTCATGTGGTCAAAAAGCGAACAAAACCTAGATGGAAGTTCGTTCATGGCTTACGTGTTGATAAGAGATGGCCAGTAATATTACTGGCCTTTCATTATGGGCTAAGCATTTTTTATGAGTTTTATGACTTTATAACCATCTTTCAGTCCTAGCATGCAGGAGGTCGTCATAACGCCGCCCATGAGTGCGCCTCCAACACCAGCCGTGACAACATCCGCTCCAGTAAGGTAGAAGTTTTTAATCGGTGTTTCCGGATGTAACCAATCTTGTTTGAAACGTTCCACTGTGTGATCCACGCCATAAATTTCACCTTCTAAATTCCATTGGAACCATTGAGTTGAGATAGGAGTTGATAGCTCGTAATAATCCAATGCATCACGGAGTTGTGGCATTTCTTTGTACAGTACTTCCAGCATGTCTTGAGCAATGCGTTCTTTGAGGGTTTCGTAGTCTTCACCTCGCTTGTTCCAGGTTGAGTCAGACCATGGCGCAAAGTTTTGCCACTCTCCGACCGTGACAATCTCAACCGTAGATCGACCGGGATAACGCTCATCCCAGGTTGGATCTTTCGCTGATGGGAACGAGATGTAGATCAGAGGCAGGTTGCCTTCAGGTTTTTCTTTATAAACCCTTACGTTACTGTCGTGATCGTAATCTGGGTAAATCCACAGATTGGTTTTGTTAATGCCCAATTCTTCAGAGGAGCCTTTGAATCCAGCATAAATACAGAGATGGGCAGAGGATAATTTTACGCCCTTCTCGACATGCTTTAGATTATATTTTTTAGAGGCTTGTTCGGGTAATAATCGTTGAAGCGTGGGTAGTACGCCTATATTGCTGACCACTTGATCTGCATAGATTTGATCGCCATTTTGAAGCTGTACGCCGATGGCTTTATTGTTTTTTATGAGGACTTTATCAACGCCTGCATAGGTGAAGACTTCACCGCCGCTCTTTTGAATGACAGGAATGATCTTATTGGCGATCTGCCATGACCCGCCAACCGGGTAGTTACCGCCTGCAATGTAATGCTTGGCGACCATAGCATGCATCATAAAACTGGCTTCACCAGGAGGAAGCCCATAGTCACCCCATTGGCCGGTAAGTACGCCAATCAGTTTTTGATCTTGAGTGAGATCTTCTAAGACTTCGCGGGTTGTTTGGAAGAAATACTTCGGCAGGATGACATTGCGGACTTTGTTGTAGAGCCTACCAAAACGTCGTGGCAGCGCTTGTCCGGCAAAGAACTTAGGAACTTTGCTACTGACATCACTTAATAAATCCACGTAGGTGTCAATCGCTTTGGCTTCGTTTGGAAAGTGCTTTTTGAGTTCTTCCTTGAAGGGGCCGCGCCCTGCATAAAAATTATAGACTTCGTCATTGATGATGATTTTATCGTAGAGGTCATCCATAGGGGCCCATTCTAACTTTTTGTCAGAAATCGCATCAAAGACTTTTCGGATCATAGACCATGGCTTGTGTACTTCCCCAACGTAATGCACGCCTACATCCCATTCGTAACCGTTTCGTTCGTAGCTGTGGGTGTAGCCGCCAGCCGTGTAGTGTTGCTCAAGGACGCATACTTTCTTTCCAAGCTTGGAAAGTAATGCTGCATTACAGAGTCCTCCAATACCAGAGCCAATAACAATGGCGTCATAATGGTCCTCGGCTCTGCCAGTACGATATCGTTTTCCTGTTCTAACCATGGTCAAATCTCACTGTATTATTTTTATTCAGTTCTAATGTAGGGTGAAATTCGATAATATGCAACAAGTTGCATATATAAAGAGGCGTTTATGTCATTAAAGCATTCTTTGCTAGTGCTGCTGGCGGAGCAGTCGTCTACAGGGTATGAGTTATCCCAGAAATACAAAGAAGCCATTGGCTTCTTTTGGAAAGCCAGTCATCAGCAGATCTACAAACAATTAAAAGAGTTGACGGCTGATGGTTGGGTGACTTTTGAAGAGCAAAGCCAGCAAGGCAAGCCAGATAAGAAAAAGTATCAAGTTACTGACAGTGGTTTTCAGGAGTTACAGCGCTGGTTGTCATCTGAAATTAAACCGGCCAAAGCTAATGATGCGTTACTGGTGATGTTGTACGGAGGTAAGCATGTCGAACATCAGGTGCTTCTTCAGGAAATTGAGCGTCACAAGGGGTTGCATGAAAAGAACTTGAAGAAGCTAGAGGCCATTCAGGGCCTATACTTGTCGTTAAGTAAAGCTCAGCAAAAAGAGTATCGTTTGCCATATTTAACATTAAAACGGGGATTATCTTCTGAGAAAGCTTGGTTGCAATGGGCGGAGGAGGTTATTGAGGAATTATCTGATGCTGCTCAATAGCCATCTTAAAAAATGATTGAAGCCTTCTAAGGCCTTACTTTAGAGTGTGCTTTCTATAGAAGGTACTTGTTAATAACGTTGTAATGGAGAGGGTATGACCGGGATAACGGATTTGGACAGTCGTATTAGGTCTGATATTGAAGCACTGAATTCGGTTGAATTAAGAGATCACGCATTACAACAGTGGCAGATATTATTGGATTCCTCTTCCATCGATGCTCTGAATGGCCTGCTGACGTCTGCGGTATGCGGTGATCATGTAACTAAAGAGTTAGTTCGAGTGATAATAGGTAGTGATTATGTTGTGGATTGCATGGTGCGTTACCCTTCAATATTAAAGGCTCTGTCTGGGGCTGATTCTGAGGCTTCAAATGTCACAGGTTTTCATCTTTGGGCAAGTGTGCCAGAGGATTACTACGATCAACAAATCAAAGCATTGGTTGATATTTCAGAGAGCGAAGAGCAGTTATCTAAAAGTTTGCGGTTAGCTCGTCACCAAATGATGGTTCGTGTCATTTGGCGTGACTTCAATGGTTTGGCGGATTTGTTTGAGACTACGAGAGAGCTAAGTCGTTTCGCCGATGCCTGTGTGGAACATACCATGAATTGGCATACACAGGCCTTAATGCCAATTTGGGGTGAACCGCATGCCAAAGACTATGAGGGTAATTGGCATCCTCAGCGAATGTTGGTGCTGGGTATGGGGAAATTGGGGGCAGACGAGCTAAATCTCTCTTCCGATATTGACTTGATTTTTGTCTATCCAGAGTCCGGTTGGACAAAAAATGGTAAGCGAGAAATTTCCAACCAAGAGTTCTTTACGAAAGTGGGTCAAAAACTGATCCAGACGTTAGATGCTGTTACGTCAGAAGGCTTTGTTTTTCGAGTGGATATGCGTCTGCGCCCTTATGGTGACAGTGGCCCATTAGTGATGAGCTTCAATGCGTTGGAAAGTTACTATCAAAGTCAGGGGCGTGAGTGGGAACGCTACGCCATGATCAAGGCGCGGGTGATGGCTGGTAATCAGGAAAAAGCCCAAGAATTGATGACTATGTTGCGCCCGTTTGTTTATCGAAAATACATTGATTTCAGTGTCATTGAAGCGCTTCGTGGTTTGAAAGATATGATTAACCGTGAGGTTCGCCGAAAAGGCATGGAGCATAATATTAAGCTTGGCCGTGGCGGCATTCGTGAAATTGAATTTATTGCGCAAGTTTTCCAATTGATTCATGGTGGCTTGGATGTTCGGCTTCAAAACCGTTCATTGATGTCGGTGCTTCTTCAATTGCGTGAGGGTGGTATTTTAACGGAAGAGGCGTATGCCAATTTGGTATCGGCTTATCACTTTTTAAGGGATACCGAACATGCGCTGCAAGCGCTGCAAGATCGGCAAACGCAATTGCTTCCGGACGATACATTGCATCAATTGAGAGTTGCTCACGTGATGGGGTATGGCTCATGGGATGCATTCAGTGATGATCTGGTTGCGCATCGTAAAAACGTGGAAGCAGAGTTCGTTGACCTAATTCAGCCTGTGGATGAAGAGAGTGGCACTTCAGAGCCAGCTTTTTGTGATGGTTGGCGTTCAGTCTGGTTGGATGAGATGGAAGATAATGAAGCCATTGCTGTTTTTGAAGAGCAGTGCTTTGATGATGCGTCGGCCGCCTGGAAGTTGATAAAGGATTTAAAACAGAGCAAAAAAGTTCGAACACTTCAACGGGAAGGGCAAGAACGTTTGAATCAGTTTATTCCCAATCTGCTTCAACAATTGGCGTGCAGTAAACGTCCGACAGAAACTCTGTCGCGGGTGTTGATTTTGGTGGAAGCGGTTCTTCGTAGAACTGCGTATCTCGTCCTTTTGTTAGAAAACCCTGTTGCTTTAACTCAGTTAATTAAATTGTGTGATGCTAGCCCCTGGATTGCTAATCAGTTGGCGAAAACGCCTGTGATTCTGGATGAGCTTATCAACGTGTCTTCGCTGTATTCTCCGCCTAATAAATCGGAGCTTGAGGATGAGCTGCGCCAATATATGTTGCGCATTCCTGAGGATGATTTGGAAGCCTTGATGGAGGCTTTGAGGTATTTCAAAAATGCACACGTGTTAAGAGTGGCGGCGGCCGAGGTAACAGGTGCTTTGCCATTGATGAAAGCCAGTGATTACTTAACCTACATTGCTGAAGTTATTCTAGAGGCAGTTGTGGATATGTCTTGGCATCAGATGGTCGAGCGCTATGGCTATCCAACCGACGATCATGGGCCAGTCGCCAGACCGCAATTAATCGTGGTCGGTTATGGCAAGCTCGGGGGGATTGAGCTGAGTTATGGCTCGGATTTAGACATTGTCTTCATTCATGATGCCAGTGTAGCTAAATACACCAATGGTGATAAACAGGTCGATAATCAGACTTTCTATACGCGGATGGTTCAGCGCATTGTTCATATCATGACGACAATGATGCCATCGGGTGATCTTTATGAAGTGGATATGCGGCTTCGACCGGAAGGTAATTCCGGTATGCTGGTGGCCAGCTTAAAAGCGTTTAATGATTATCAGCACAAAAATGCATGGACATGGGAACATCAGGCGCTTGTGAGGGCTCGTGTGGTTGCAGGGTCGGCAGAATTAGCTGGAAAGTTTGAGCTGGTGAGAAAGGACGTGTTGTCGCAAGTTCCAGCGGAAGGGCTTAATGAATCGGTCGTTTCTATGCGGAAAAAAATGATGGCCAGTTTAGCTTCTGCTGAGGACGGGAATAAAGACGGTGTTTTCCATCTTAAGCATGATGCAGGCGGTATGGTCGATATTGAATTTATTAGTCAGTATGCGGTCTTAAAATTCGCTAAAGAATATCCTGGTATTCTTACTTGGTCGGATAATATTCGGATTCTTGAAACCATGGAGCGTCTGGGGTTGTTGGGTGAGGTTGAGGTTAATCAGCTGATTGATGCCTACAAGGCTTTCCGAATCGAAGGGCATCGAAAGATTCTCGATAATCAGAAGGTAGTGTTGTCTGGAGATGAGGTGTCTGAATATCAGGATTATCGTCAAAAAGTGATTAAAATATGGCAGCATTTTATGGTAGATAGCGTATAATGTTCCGCCAATTAAAAATCTGTCTATGAGTTTAACAAAGGAGTAAGAACATGGCTTTGCCTACTATGGCTGATCGTGACGGTCTGATTTGGCTTGATGGTGAAATGGTTGATTGGCGCGATGCCAAAGTCCATGTCCTTACCCATACATTGCACTACGGCATGGGCTGTTTTGAAGGTGTTCGTGCTTATGAGACTGATCAAGGTGCTGCGATTTTCCGTTTGCAAGAGCATACTGATCGTTTGTTCCGTTCTGCACATATTCTAGGAATGGAAATTCCATATACAAAAGAAGAGATTAATCAGGCTCAAAAAGATGCGGTTGCTAAGAATAATTTGAAGCAAGCCTATCTTAGACCTATGGTGTTCTTTGGTTCTGAAGGCATGGGACTACGTGCAGATAATCTGAAAGTGCATGTGATGGTTGCCGCTTGGGAGTGGCCTGCTTACATGGGTGAAGAAGCGAAGACGAAAGGTATTCGTATTCGTACTTCTTCTTACACGCGTCACCATGTAAACATCACCATGTGTAAAGCGAAAGCGAACGGTAACTACATGAACTCCATGTTGGCGTTGCGCGAAGCATTGGAAAGCGGCTGTGAAGAAGCCTTGTTGCTGGATAATGAAGGCTATGTAGCTGAAGGGTCTGGTGAGAACATCTTTATCGTTCGTGACGGTATTATTTATACCCCTGAATTAACGTCATGCCTTGACGGTATTACTCGTAATACCATCTTTAAGTTCGCTGCAGACCTTGGTTATGAAGTAAAAGAGAAGCGTATTACTCGTGATGAAGTGTATGTTGCAGACGAAGCTTTCTTCACTGGTACGGCGGCTGAAGTATTGCCAATTCGTGAACTGGATGGTCGTAAGATTGGTTCTGGGGTTCGTGGTCCTATCACCGAACAATTGCAGACCATGTACTTTGATCAGGTAATGGGTAAACGGAATGAATACCCTGAATGGTTGGCTTTGGTTAAATAAGCGACTGATATAATTATAAAAACCACATACTTGGCAATTAACCTTCTATGTTAGTCGTCAATATGTGGTTTTTTGCTTTTTGTCTGCTTTGAGAAAATCCAATGTTGGCAATACCTATCTTCCCAATTTGAAAAGATGAAGTGATGTCGAAAAGGAAAGATTTAGACGGTGATTTAACACCCGTACAAGTGTATTTGAGATTATTGTCGTATGTAAAATCTCAATGGTGGCTGTTTGTTTTAAGCTTTATAGGATACGCGATTTATTCGGCTTCTCAGGCTGGCTGGCCAGAAATTATTGGCTTGGTGGTAGAAGAGAGCCCAGATATTCCTTTTGATTTAGAAAAGTTTATTGCCTTGCCCATCGCTGTTCTGGTGATGTTTTTTGTTCGAGGCATTGGTAGTTTTATCGGACAGTATTCTATTTCGATTGTCGCTCAAAAGTTAGTGCATGCACTTAGAGTCGAAGTCTTTAAGAAGGTGTTGTCTCTGCCAGCGTCCTACTTTTCGTCGACTTCTTCCGGTCATCTGTTATCCAAAATTACCTTTAATACCACTCAAGTTGTTGGTGCCGCCACCGAGGCAATTACGGTCTTGCTGCGTGAAGGCATGACCGTGATTGCGTTGTTGGGATACATGATTTACTTGAGTTGGGAGTTGACGCTTATCTTTCTAACGTCCATGCCATTTATTGCCTTTGCTATTGGTTATGCGTCTAAGCGATTCCGACTGTTAAGTAAGCGTATTCAGAATTCAATGGGTGATATCACTCAGTCTGCTTCTGAGTCTGTGCAGGGGTTTCAAGAGATTCGCATTTTTGGCGGTGAAAACTATGAATATGATCGCTTCAATGGTGCTAGTACTTACTCTGCTAGGCAGGGTATAAAGCTGGCGCTGGTTCGATCCATTAACACCCCCGCGGTACAAATGCTGATAGCCATTCCGATGTCGGTCTTGGTGTATATCGGTTTGAATCCTGAGTATTTGTCGGAGATTAATGAAGCGCTGTTCATTCAGTACATTACTGCTGCTGGGCTGGTTGCGAAGCCGATCAGAACCTTGACGAATATCAACAGCAAAATGCAAAAGGGAATTGCGGCGGCAAGTACGTTATTCGAGTTACTGGATACTCAAATCGAGAAAGATCATGGCACTAAGACTCTTGCCGATGTGAAAGGGAATCTTTTGTTTGAGAGGATTTCTTTTGGCTATGAGCAAGGTAAGACAGTCCTGAGTGACTTTTCTCTTGATATTAAGGCAGGAGAGATGGTCGCCATTGTTGGTCATTCTGGCAGTGGTAAAAGTACTTTAGCAAGCTTGCTACCACGATTTAATGACCCACAATCCGGTGACATTCTATTAGACGGAATACCAATTCAAGAGTTGGATCTTAAGTTTTTAAGGGAACAAATTGCTTTGGTCAGCCAGAATGTCTTTTTGTTTAAGGGATCGCTTAAAGACAATATTGCTTATGGGGAGTTGGTTGGTGCAGATGAAGCTTCAATTATGAAAGCCGCGCAGTCAGCCTATGTCATGGAATTTGCCGAGGCGCTTGAACACGGTTTAGACACTGAGATCGGTGAACGTGGATTAATGCTCTCAGGTGGTCAGCGTCAGCGATTGGCGATTGCTCGAGCGATTCTAAAGGACGCGCCTATTTTGATTTTGGATGAAGCAACTTCCGCACTCGATAATGCCTCTGAACGCTATATTCAAGCAGCAATGAATGAAGTCATGAAAGGGCGAACCACTATCGTGATCGCTCATCGATTGTCGACGATTGTGGGGGCTGATCGAATTGTAGTGATGGAAGCCGGTGAAATTAAGGAAATTGGTAGCCACGATGAACTGCTGGCCAAACAAGGCGTGTATGCTGAGCTGTATCAAAGCCAGTTTGAAGAGTAGCCATGATGCAACCAACGACTATTAATGTTTGTTTTGTCACGGATGAAAAACCGGGACATAAAAATCAGTTGCTTGGTTTGGAGCAGTCGTTGAAGTTGCAGGTGAATATTGTTAGTCAGTGGGTATCTGTTTCCGATGTGTCGGTCTCATGGGGTGACGTACTTTTTAAGCGACTGAATCTTCAGTTGAGTCAGGTTCCTGATATTGTGGTAGGTGCCGGTAGTGCAACCCATAAGTTAGTGTTGGCTATAAAGCGGAAGTTTAAATGCTTTTCAGTGTTGTTGATGAAACCAAGCTTGATACCTATCAGCTGCTTTGATGCTTTGGTTATCCCTGAACATGATAATCCACCTGACAAGTCTTCTATTTATAAGAGTTGTGGTGTTTTAAATAAAGTTAGGCCAAGGGATCCGAACTACCAACCGACCCGAAATGGATTGATTTTGATTGGTGGACAGTCAAAGCACTTTCAGTGGGATTCAGATTCCATCTGGCAGCAAGTGAGGCAGATTGTCTCTGACACACAGGATGTTGATCATTGGGTGTTGGGGGATTCTCGCAGAACTCCGCAAGATTTTAAGGATCTAGTATCGCAAGATATGTTGTCTCAAGACTTGTTATCTCCGAAACTGTCTGAGCAATTGACTTATGTTCGGCATGACGAGGTTTCTTCTGATTGGTTGCCAACTCAGATGGCACAGTCGGATCGGATATGGATAACACCAGACAGTGTTTCTATGGTGTATGAAGCGCTTACTTCAGGGGCTGAGACTGGAGTTCTTGAATTACAAGCTCCTAAGCAAGGCCGAATTCAGGCGGGTTTAGAGAAGTTAATAAATGATGGATTAGTCAGGCAACGACCTGATCAAGAGCTGCCGATTCAGAAATTTCGAGTTTTCTGTGAGGCAGATAAGTCGGCAGAGTGGATAATTGGTAAATATCTTGGCTCGAAGAAGTTAGGGAATGATTAATGCTGAAGAAACTTAGACTTAAGAGGGCAAAGCGCAGGGAAGAAATGCTCTATCGATATCGTGCTGTTGAAATGGGAATGTACTTACAATCTCAAGCGTTAAACAGTAAACGATCCGGTATTGGCAATATTAAAGACCAAGAAATAGTTGTTTCGTTGACCAGTTTTCCGGCTCGTATTAACGATGTATATTTGACGATTGAGAGTCTATTTCAACAATCACTACAAGCCGACCGTGTTATTCTTTGGTTGTCTGAAGAAAACTTTCCGAATGGAGAAAAAGAGCTGCCTGAAATTTTGCTTAAGCAAAAAGAACGTGGATTGGAAATTGAGTTTGTTGCAGGAGATTTGGGGCCTTATAAAAAGATCATCTATTCATTGGAGCGATTCCCTCAAGCGCTGATTATTACTTTCGATGATGATGTTCTGTATCCTGTGGATGCCATAGATCTTTTATATCGAGCGTATATTAGGCAACCCGGCGTGATTCATTGTCATCGTGGACATCGTATGCTTCATTCTACGTCAGGTTCTTTACAGTCCTATCAAAACTGGGAGATGTCCATCCAGACCTCTAGTGCAGCATACGATATTTTTCCTACCGGTATTGGTGGTGTCTTGTATTTCCCAGGTGCGTTAGACGAGTGTGTCTTTGATCGAGAGATCTTTCAGGCATTGGCGCCTAATGGCGACGATATATGGCTTAAAGCTATGTCGTTAAAGAAAGGCGTTCCTTGCAAGCCGGTTGAAGATGAGCGTCCCTGGAAATCTCGTTTGTTGATGATTGAGGGGTCGCAAGAAGTGTCTTTGACGAAAGAGAATAAGTCTAAGTCCAAAGGAAATGACTCAAAAATTGAGGCTGTGTTTGATCATTTTCAGCTTTGGGATCAACTAAAGGCACCTTATGGAAAATAGTTCGTTAAAGGTAGTGCAAGTACTGCCCGAGCTAAACTCGGGGGGCGTTGAACGCGGAACCATAGAGTTTGCGAAGGTTCTTGTTGAGAAAGGGCATGAGTCTATCGTTATCTCTAATGGCGGACGTCAGGTAGAGCGCTTGGAATCGGAAGGTTCTCGTCATATTTCATTGCCAGTACATAAAAAGTCCCCGGCTTCGTTATTACAAGTAAAGAAAATGCGAGCTTTGTTGCAGGAATTAAAGCCAGATATTATCCATGTTCGTTCTCGTGTTCCGGCGTGGATTGTTTGGCTTGCTTGGAGAAAACTTCCCAAAACCACGCGACCTAAGCTGATTTCAACCTTTCATGGCATGTATTCCATCAATGCCTATAGTGCGATTATGGCGAAGGCCGAGCAGATTATCGCTATATCGGATTGTGTTTACGATTATATCGTTGAAAATTACGACGTTAATAAGGATCGGATTACTCGAATTTTTCGAGGCTTGGATCGTTCTGCGTTTTCTGATTTGTCTGGATCAGGCGCATGGCTTCAACAGTTGAACCTTGATTATCCTGAAACTAAGGCTAAGAAACTGATTCTAATGCCGGGGCGTTTAACCCGTTGGAAAGGACAAGAAGCCTTCATTGAAATGATGGCATTGTTAATCAAAAAAGATTCTTCATTCCATGGTTTAATCGTTGGTGAGGCGGATTCGAATAAGGTTCACTATGAAGATGAGCTGCGAAATTTATGTGTGAACCGTGGTGTTGATCAGCATATTAGCTTTTTAGGGCATCGCTCGGATATTCCCTATTTGTATAAAGCTGCAGAAATAACCTGCCATATGTCGAATAAAGCAGAGCCTTTTGGTCGTACTGTGCCAGAAGCACTGGCAACCGGGTGTATGGTGGTTGCCTTTAATCGTGGTGGTGCCAGTGAGTCGTTGAATGCTGCTTTTCCCGAAGGGCTTGTTGATGCAGATGACATTAAAGCGTTTGCTGATCGTATTTATGAATTGGCTCATCAAGTTAAAAAACCGAATATTACGTTACCGGATGAGTTTTATTTAGAAACTCAGGCAGAAGAAACAATTAAGGTTTATCGCAAGGCTATTGCAGGCGAAAACAGACTTTAACATTTTTGAGTAAGTGAGTTACAAGATAATGAGAGTTCTCCATATTGCTTACCAGCAGCTGCGTCGTTACGGAAAGACTCGTGTGAGTTGGGCGCAAAAGCTGACGTTTGGTTTGATTAAAAATGATCACTTTACTCAAGTTTTTAGTGATCGGGATGTGGCTGCTTTTGAAGCACCTTTGGGGATTCGAGACTTAGGCAAAAAGGCAGCAAATAAGCGTCTTTTACAAACGGTAGAAGCGTTTGAACCTGACTTAGTCATTGCAGGCCATTGTGACATGATTCCCAATGAGACCTTGTTGGAAATCAGGAAGTTAATGCCTGCGTGTAAGATAATTCACTGCAATAACGACCCGTTGTTTGTACCAAGTAATGTGGAACGTATTAATTATCGCGCTGATGTCTGTGATGCGGTGTTTGTATCGACAGGGCGTCCCGAGCTTAAGATTTTTGAAGGGCGAAAGGCGCGGGTTTATCACATGCCAAATCCGGTAGATCCATCTATTGAGTGTCTTGATAACTCAGTAAAAGACAGTTCCGAATTACCTATTGATCTGTTGTTCTGCAGTAACAGTACCAACTTCACCAAGCGTCTTGAGATGATTGGGCGAATGAAAGAAGTTTTAGATCCTCATATGGCGTTTAAAACCTATGGTAGTTTTGGTGAAGAACCTGTGTGGGGCCGAGATTACGATAGAGCACTATCTAACACTAAGATGGGATTGAACTTTAATCGTCAGGAAGGCTTTTACTGGTATTCGAGCGCTCGTATGGCACAGTTGGCAGGTAATGGCATTCTACAATTTACCCATGAGTCGCCACGCTTTGATGAGCTATTGCCTGAAGAAAGTGCCGTGTATTTCAAGGATGAAGATGATCTGAATGCGAAGATCTTAGAGTTTCATGCTGATGACGCGAAGCGTAAACATTGGGCGTCCAGAGCTCGAACGTTTTTCCAAGACGAAATGAATTCAACGTTGAATGCTCAATATATTCTTGAAGCTTCTCTAGAGATCCCGTTTTCACATGATTATGTGTGGGCAAGAGATATTAACTTAGATGGTTCAATGAAATGACATTGAAGGTTTCCGAGATACAACCTTTTGCCAGAGGCGGAAACCGTCTTTGTTTTGTGCACCCTGAAGATACAGGGCGTTGCATAAAGGTTCGTAGGCCTGACTTCACCTTGGAAGACTTGAGGCGAAAAAAAGGGTTCCCAAAGAACCTAAAGCCATTATCTAGTTTTGATGATAACGCCGAAGAATATAAGGTGATGACTGCGTTACATAAGCGTCTCGGTGAGCCTTTATATCAATTAGTCAGCCGCTGTTTTGGGTTTGAAGAGACAGACATGGGCAAGGGCTTGGTATCTGAGTTAATTCGGGACGAAGCCGGTTCGGTATCTCATACGCTCAAGCAGGTTATTTGGGATGAGGGCTATACTGAAGAGTGTCAGCGCGCCGTGGGTGAGTTTATTGCTGGCTGGAACGCTTTGGGTGTTCCTTCTCGAGATCTCTTGGTGCACAACATTGTCGTGCAACGGTGTTTGGATGGTTCGATACAGCGATTGGTTGTTATTGACGGATTAGGTAGTTCAAGTATTCTTCCCGATTTTCTTTTTCCTCAGTCCTACTTTATTAAGAAAGCTCACAGAAAAACCGAAAACTTGAGAGAGCGTATTAATATTTTGCTGGCGGCTCGTGCAAAAGGGGAGTTTCCAGGAACCCACGGTTTGTTAATGCATGAAGGCATCCAGACGGGCAAGTAATTAATTATTGAGAGTATGTATGACTCAGAAAACCTTAAAAGTTGCGCAGGTCTTATCGGGTGCAGAAAAAGGCGGGGCTGAAAACTTCTTTGTTCGGTTAGTAAAAGGCTTGGAAGGTCAAGAAGGTTACCAACAAAAGGCTTTTATTCGTGATCATAAAGCTCGTGTTGATGACTTATCCAATGCTGGCGTTGAGGTTGAGGGCTTTAGCTTTGGTGGTAAGCTCGATTTCTTGGGGCGTTATAAATATCGGAAGGCATTGAACGCTTTTCACCCCGATATTGTGTTGACCTATATGAATCGCGCAAGTGGATATACTCCAAGTGGTGATTACATTTTAGTTAATCGGTTAGGTCATTATTATAATCTCAAGTATTACAAACATTCGGATTACTGGATCGGTATATCCAAAGGCATTTGCCAGCACTTGATTGATGGCGGAATGCCGAAAGAGCGAGTCTTTCATATTCCAAACTTTGCTGATGAGACAGAGGTGTCACCGCTTCCACGAGATAGCTTTGATACACCAACGGATAAGCCGCTGATTCTTGCAGCGGGTCGTCTGCATACCAACAAGGGATTTGATACCTTGTTAAAGTCTTTGGTGAATGTACCGGATGCAACCTTATGGCTGGCCGGTGCTGGTCCGGAAGATGAAAGTTTAAAACAGTTAGCAGCCTCTTTAGGCGTTATCAATCGAGTGCGCTTTTTGGGGTGGCGTACTGATGTGACGGCCTTGATGCGTACCACTGATGTGTTTGTCTGCCCTTCTCGCCATGAGGGACTGGGGTCTATTGTGATGGAATCCTGGGCGCATAAATGTCCGATTATTGCGACTAAGTCTCAAGGGCCAGGAGAAGTCATTGATCATGAAGTGACGGGTATTTTGACCGAAATTGATGACGTTGAAGAGCTTACTGGTGCAATCAATCGCGTGTTGGGTTCGGAAGAGTTAAGGCATCAATTAGTGACGCAAGCGTATGAAGGCTATCAAAAAGGTTACAGCCAAGAGTACATTGTCTCTGAATACATCAGGCTTTTTAATCATTTACGAGACATTCATTCAGCGAAATAAGGTACAGATATGAAGTTTGGGTGTTGGGTTATTTCGTTAAATGAGCAAGATCCGCAAGCGCAGGAACTGTTTTCATCTTTGAAAACTCAAGGCATAGATGCTCAGCTTTTCCCTGCCGTGGATGGTCGAAAAACTGTACCAGGCTTGCTGGGCGATGAGTTTCTTGATGAAAGAGAAGCAAAGATTCGTCATAAACGTTCGCTTACCTCATCGGAAGTGGGATGTTACTTATCTCATTATCGATCCATTAAGCAGGCTTATGATGAAGGATATGACCGAGCGTGCATCCTAGAAGATGACGTGCTCTTGGAACCTGACTTTGGTGAGTGTTTAAAGAAACTGCTCGAATTGTCTGATGAATATGAAATGATTCGTCTGATGGCATTGAAAATTCGTAAACGTAAAGTTGTGGCTCCATTGTTTGAAGACAGCGAAAGTGCTCATGAAATTGTTCGTCCAGAACGTGGTTGGTGCGGTGCTCAAGGCTACGTTCTTTCTCGTTCCGGTATGAAGAAAATTCTGGACTTTGCTTCTAATATCTATGAACCCATTGATAAGTTATACGATCATTTCTTTGAATTTGATTTACGACTCTTTGGTGTAGAGCCGCATCTGATCTATGAGCGTGTGTGTGAATCGACCGTTTCAAAAAAGCCAAAAACCTTGCCGAAAATAGGGTTGTACGACAAGTTGGTCTTCCATGTTTATAAAGGTTATCGAAGTTACATCAGGCATTCGTATCTGAAGAGATATCAAGCGGAATTCTACCCAACAACCTTGCCAGTGACACGCACTGGTAATACAAAACGTATGAAGTAAGACGAATGGAATTGAAATTAGAAGGTTTATCCCCAGTTGCTAAAGGTGGAGAGAGGGATGTTTTTGTTCATCCTGAAAATAAAGCTTGGTTAGTTAAGGTATATCATCAACGCTTTTACGATGTGCATCAGAAGAAATACCCAATCATAATGCGCTTTCGTCGCTTAAAACGCTATTGGTCTTTAGTGAATGAGTTGATTGAATTTATTGGTATACGAGAAAAATCATCCGTTGAAACTAAGTACTTACAAACCATTGTTGGTATGGTTGATACTGACCTTGGAATAGGCATGATTGTAAGTGCTGTCTTATCTGAAGAGGGTGATTTAGCGCCTACACTTAAGGATTTGGTAAAAAATAAGCAGTATCAGCCTATGCATGCCGAAGCGCTAGAAGCGTTATTCCAATGGATGATTGATACGCATATCATTATTCGAGACTTTTCACTAAATAACTTGGTTTGGAGCTACCAAGATCAGTGCTTTGTAATTATTGATGGTATTGGTAGTAAAGCGACTTTATCTCTTAGAAGCTTTTCAAAATCATATAATCAAAAAGCGAATAAGAAACGAGTAGAGAAGTTCCGATCTCGTTTAGCTAAGGTTTTGGGGTCATAGATAAGTTATGACCAAAAAAACTGAGCCCAGGGTTGTTGTTTTATTATCTAAGTATCATGGCAGTAACCAACAACTATTGGCCATAGCTAAACATCTGAATCATGGTAAGGTTGTTCCTATCTACTGTGAATTAAGGTCACGTAGTAAGGTGTTTTACTTATTATATCGTTTCATTTTATGGATTCGAGAAGTCTCTGGATTGAGTCCTAAGTTATCAAATTTGTTGATACGCTTAGTTCTTAGAAATTCAATCCAGTGTCATCAGAGCGATATTGTGCTAGCTAAAACGCCACCTTTTGAGTTCCCTTTGCATTTACTTGCTTCAGGCTCAGGAGCCAAAGCTTACTTTGTGGGTAACCCTAAAAGAATTACCAGGGATAAATATGATTGTTTAATTTCAACGCCTTCAACTCAAATTTCTGATGCTGAAATTCAACTAGATATGATGCCTACGTCTTTCACTTATGAGGAGTTTATAAATACTCGAAATTCCTTAGCGGTTGACTCCAACTGTTGGTGTTTATTAATTGGAGGAAATGCAAGAGGTTTTTCTTATAGTGATGTGCACTGGAAAGAGCTGGTGGATTATGTCATTGATAGCTGTGTTTCTGAAAATATCCGCTGGGTAATCTCTACATCGCCTAGAACCGGCTTGGAGGCAGAGGATTACCTTAAACGTAGATTAACTGAAAACTCGGGTTTTAGTGGTGATTTACACTTGTGGAGTGAAGGTGTATCAGAGAATCGAGTATCAGTGATTTCTTTATTGGCCCAGGCGCACCGAGTTTATGTGACCGAGGATAGTGCTTCTATGCTTTCAGAGGCTGTAAATACGAGAATGCCAGTTATTAGCTTAAGACCTAAGAAATCTGAGTTTAATTCATTAACAACACCACTTGTTGAGTATCATGCTTCTAAAAATCGCTCCTATAGAGTAGAGATTGAGGATCTTAAAACACAAGCTACGTCTATTGAGAGTTGGGAAATAACCGCGTTTTCACCTATAGAGAGTTGTTGGTCCAAGAAGTTATTTAGAGAAGATCAGGTGAGTTAATAAAGGCCCTATAAAAAGTTAGCTTATAGGGCTTTTCGATCTATGAGAATATTTTTCCTTCATTTGCGTATTTGTAGTGTAAAAAAGCTAAATTAAGACCTTTTGGTGTAAGAATATCTCTTGCATATGGGACAATAGATAAGTCTCTGCCATCCATCTCTTTAATCTCTTTCTTGCTAAGAGGCTTATATGAAATGTGGCCTCTTTTTACAAATGGATAAGGAAATTTGTTTTTCTTTTTTCCTTTTCTGTAAATCACCGGATAGGGAAGATGCATAAATATAGGAGTAAATGGGAAAATTCTTTTTAATCCTATATTGTGGGCTTTAACTTTATTCTTTCTTTCTGATGCCTCAAACTTCCAGTTCAGGTTATTGAGTTTTTTAATATCAAGAATTCCAACGTCAGCATAAGAACCTCTATCGTCGTCGTCTTCAAAGCTATAGGCGTGTAATTCATTATTTATCTTGATCGAGCCGAGTCTACGTAAAAATCGGGGATCCACCTGAATAATCTTCTCATCGGCATCAAAATACGTTGAATATTCATTTAAGATGGATCTATCAAGTGGGCGGACGAATTGCATATCATCTTGGACTAGAAATAGGTATTGATAGCCCTTTTCAAGGGCATATTCATATGCGCTTTGGATGTTTTGATGAAGTCGGCCTCTGGATGAAGTCTTTTTCTCTTTTGGGAGTAAAAATTGCTCTTTAAAAAGCTCAGAGCTATTTTTGAGAATACTAATAGTATTGGAGTTAGTGCTTCCATCATCGTACACGATACAATCATAACCAGAAGCGAACTCTTTCATTGAGGAAAGGAGCATACTTAGTTCTTTATCCTGATTATAAGAAAAAATGCAGATAAGAAGGTTGTCTTTGGTAATCATTTATTTCGCCAATGCCTTAGCAAGTTCTGCTACTTTGTTGAAGTTCTTCTCAATTTGTATTTTTGCGTTATCCGTAAACTCTTTAATTTTAGGATCAAACGTTAGGGGAGTATTTTTAACTGCTAATTCTCTTGACTTAAAATGGTGCTCTGGAATCCCCATATCTTTTAACATAGCCTCTGTTTTCCAGGTATTGCTGTCCCATGTTGCGAATGGGATTTCTAGCAATGCAGAAATTACCGCAGCATGAAAGCGTCCTGCACAAATTCTATTGTATTGTGTTAATTGATATATGTATTCTGCAGGTGAGTGGCCATGAGCAGAAAAGTCACCTTTGACTTTTTTCTTGAAAGGGCCATATTTGTAATGATATTCCTTTCTGACATTATCTGTGATACCTAGGTCTTTAGTGGAGTTAGGTTTAGGGAAAGAGCGAACAAAGCTTGATGCAAAAATAACGTCTGGGACAACACTGCATTTGATATTTTTCTGTTGTATTTCTAGAGCACTATAACTTTCTCTTGCAGATATGTGGAGAAATTCTTTTAATGCGTCATTCCTAGGATTTTCTTGATATACACAATTTAGAAGAACTGAGGGATATTTTTTCGATACTTCTAATAAGTGAGGATTTCTTCCGTGATGGATAGATCCTTCACCATTGACTACTACCAAATCAACCTCGTCTAGTTTTGATTTATAGTCCTCTATATTAAATATTTTAGGCAGACTGATCGTAAGATCTAAGCCTGTACGCTTGAACTGTTCTCTGTAGACTTGACCTACTAGTTGACAACCGAAATGATTGCTGAAAAGACTGGTATCGTTGATAAGTGCAACTTTCATTGAAGCGTCCGTATTGATTGAATAGTTTGTTTTGCTTTTCAGCGAGCTTAGAATGCTTCTTATTTTATACATTCATTGCATCATAGAATAGGTTTCAAGTGATACTTTTAGATAGAGCAGAAAAAATAAAATGTTATGGGCTGAAATGTACTTATTTCTTAGGTTTTTTTGCTCTTATGCTAATGAGTTTTTTTAGCATGATCACCGATAAGTTTGGCTCTAGAGCCGGAAAAGTGGTCATGGTGCTTGGTGTGCTCTTACTTTTAAGGCAGTGGAGGTACTTCCTTAAATCCCCTATTTTCTACTTTATTTTAGCGGTTATTGGTATTCAGCTCCTTTCATGGGGGCTTAGTCATCTCGATCATCCCCAATGGGCGGAAGACTCGCCAAAAGTAGGAAGAATGCTTGCCTGGTTTATGTTTGTGCCTGTTGCTTTCTTCTTGCAGGGTGATACGAAAAAAATTCTCTTCATTGGGATATTGGCAATGGCCTCTGTTTTTATTTCTCCATGGGTGACAGGTGACGGCATGCAGGAAATAATGCGTGGAATAAATGGTCGAAGAGTGGATTTTGGTGTTCATAACGCGCAACACATTGCAATGTTGTTTGGTGTGAGTCTAATTTTAGGTTTCTACTGTTTATTTATCGGACACCAAAGAAAAAATCATAAGTTAATATGGTTTGTGCTGGGGACTTTGGTTGTGGTTATAAGTGCGCTTGGCGTTGTGGTGACTCAGACTAGAGCGGTGTGGTTGGGGCTGGTAGCTGTATTGCTCTCCATTACTTTGGGCTATCTTATTGTCTCACTGAGGAGTCGAAAGCTTAATCGTGCTGGGTTGGTCGGGTTGTTGGCAATTTTTACTATTTTGATTGGATTATTCAGTTCAAACTTTGGTGATACCCTATCAAATCGTGTTAAATCAGAATTCTCTAATGTTAAAACCGTGCTCTCAGGTTCTTCAGATTATAAGGCCAATTCGAGTACCGGAATTCGATTGACCACCTGGACAGAGTCTCTTGAGTGGATAGCAGAAAGGCCATTTGCAGGCTGGGGGGGCAATGGCAGAGAGCTGGTTGTAAAGCACAGTGATCGATTGACTGAAAGAAATAAAGAAAGATTCCGACATCTCCATAACTCATATTTAGATACCTTAGTGAACTATGGCGTACTTGGTTTGATGTGTTTGTTTGGGCTGTTTGTTTATTGGGGGTATTTAGTAAAACGTACATACACCCGTCAGGCGCTATCAGCGCCGACATTAGTGATGTTGTCTATGTTGTTAATATTCTGGCTGGTGATTAATTGCTTTGAATCTTATATGTATTACTCAAGCGGCAGCTATATTCTCGCTCTTATTGGCGGAACAATCTTATCCGTTTACTGGAAGACTACAGGGTTCTTTGAGGAAACGGATAGAGTTTGATATCAGTATCAGTGGTTATGAAAAGGGCTGATTAGTCAGCCCCAAACAGATCTCTGGTGTAGACTTTACTCTCTACATCGCTGAGTTCATCCGCCATGCGGTTGGTGATGATCACATCAGAAATGGATTTAAATTCTTCAATGTCTTTGATCACTCGAGAGTGGAAAAATTCATCTTCTTCAAGGACTGGCTCATAGACTACAACTTCAATGCCTTTGCCTTTAATTCGTTTCATCACACCTTGCATTGCGGATGCTCGAAAGTTGTCTGAACCGGATTTCATAATAAGGCGATAGATACCGACAACACTTGGATTTCGTTTGATAATTGAATCGGCAATGAAATCTTTACGAGTACGATTAGCTTCTACAATCGCACCAATGATTTCATTTGGCACATCTTCGTAGTTGGCTCTTAGCTGCTTCGTATCTTTTGGTAGGCAGTAACCGCCATAGCCAAATGATGGGTTGTTGTAATGGTTGCCAATACGCGGATCCAACCCAACCCCTTCAATGATTTGTTTGGTGTTTAGGCCATGTGTTTCTGCATAAGTGTCCAGTTCATTAAAGTAGGCGACACGAAGCGCTAGGTAGGTATTTGAAAAGAGCTTAACAGCTTCTGCCTCTGTGCTGTCAGTGAACAGTACAGGAATATCTTTTTTAATGGCGCCTTGCTGAAGTAGGCTTGCAAATGCTCTTGCCCGCTCACTTTGCTCGCCGACAATAATTCGGGATGGATAAAGGTTATCGTAAAGCGCCTTCCCTTCTCGTAAAAATTCAGGAGAGAAAATTAGGTTGTCTAGATTCAAACGGTCTTTTAGGGACTGTGTATAACCCACCGGAATAGTGGATTTAATGATCATTACTGCGTCTGGGTTGATGTCTGTAATATCGTTAATGACGGCTTCAACGGACTTGGTATTGAAGTAATTAGTGTCTGGATCATAGTCAGTAGGCGTGGCAATAATTACGAAGTCGGCATTGCTGTAGGCGGTTTGCTTATCTGTGGTTGCAGTGAGATCAAGTGTCTTATTGGTTAGATAATCAGAAATCTCAGCATCTACAATCGGGGATATTTTGCGATTAAGTTGATCTACTTTCTCTGGCACCAGATCTAATGCAACGACTTCGTTGTGTTGAGCTAATAACACCGCGTTGGATAGACCTACATAACCAATTCCGGCAACGGCAATTTTCATGTGTTTGATACTCTAAAGGTGTGTGAGGGTAGTATAGGTAAATTCAGAAAGAGCCGTTACAGGCTCTTCAAATAATCCGCGAATTCGCCATTCAGTTCCGGGTGACGTAATGCATACTCTACATTGGCTTTCATGTAACCCAGTTTACTACCACAGTCGTGACTCTTGCCTAAAATACGGTAGGCTTCAACCGTTTCAATGTCCATTAGCATAGCAATGGCATCAGTGAGTTGAATTTCATCCCCTGCACCTAAGGGTGTTTTGCGCAGTAGTGGCCATATGAATTTTGATAACACATAGCGGCCAACTACTGCTTGATTGGATGGTGCGTCTTCTTGTTTTGGCTTTTCTACGATGCTGGTCATCGGCTTGCTTTCACCTGGCTGAACAGGCGCGCCTCCGAGATCTACGACTCCGTACTTGTGAACCAATTCTTCCGGGACTTCTTCCACCATAATTTGACTGGAACGGCTTTCTTTAAAGCGTCGTATCATGGCTGCCAAATTATCTTGTTTAGGATCGGCTAGAGAGTCATCAATTAACACATCAGGCAGTAGTACCACGACATCATCGTCGCCTACTACAGGTTGAGCGCACATAATGGCGTGACCCAGGCCTTTGGCTTCGTTCTGTCTTACTGAAATGATAGTGACATGTTCAGGGCAAATAGCTCTAACTTCTTCAAGCAACTGGCGTTTTACGCGACGTTCCAGCTGAGTCTCCAGTTCGAAACTCGTATCGAAATGGTTTTCGATGGAGTTTTTACTGGAATGGGTGACTAACACAATCTCTGTGATCCCGGCAGCAATGGCTTCATTTACCACATATTGGATCAGAGGTTTATCAACCACGGGAAGCATTTCTTTTGGAATGGCTTTGGTGGCAGGCAACATGCGTGTACCTAAGCCAGCTACAGGAATCACGGCTTTCATTATCTACTCATCTTTAAACTTCAAAATTGCTCAGAATGCTACCAAATTCACGGCTAGGCGGCCAGTGAAAAGCTATGAAATAAAATGAGTGAAATTCACAAACCTGGAATCACATATTCTTGTATAATTGCCTCCTTCAGTTTATTTATTTCAGCGAGTTTGAGGTTAGGGTGTCTCTTCAGGCAAAAGTTATTTGGTTTATATACAGTGTTTTGTGGTGCTTGCTACTGCCTCTGGTGATGTTGAGGTTGGTCTATCGAGCATGGAAGGCACCAGAGTACGCAAAACGGGTTTGTGAACGTTTTGGGATATTTGACTACTCATCGCCCAAGGAGTCGATTTGGGTGCATGCAGTATCTGTAGGCGAGACGTTAGCGGCGGCACCTATAATTAAAGCATTAGTGAAGAAATACCCTGATTGCGAAGTGGTGGTAACTACTATGACTCCAACAGGCTCTGAACGAGTTCGAGCCTTGTTTGGTGATACTGTTTTTCATGTCTATGCGCCTTATGATTTTCCTTTAGCCGTAAAGCGCTTTTTAACTAAGGTTCGTCCTAAAGCTGCCATCATTATGGAAACAGAGTTGTGGCCTAACACCTTGAAGATACTTCGAGATCAGGATGTTCCGATTGTGTTAGCAAATGCGCGCTTGTCAGAACGCTCGGCCAATGGTTATCGTAAAGTGGGCTTTATCTCAGAAGAAATGATGAAGTGTTTAACCATAGTTGCGGCTCAGAATCAGCTTGATGCGGATCGCTTTAAATCTCTGGGGGTTGGTGAACAACAAATTTATGTGACGGGCAGCATTAAATTTGATGTTCAGCTTCCCGATGATTTATCCGAGCACGCGTTTCAATTACGTAAACAGTTGGGAAATGACAGAGATGTTTTAATCGCGGCAAGTACCCATGAAGGCGAAGAGAGTCAGCTGTTGGATCTGTATCAGCAGCTTAAGCGTCGTTTGCCTGAATTGTTGTTGGTGATAGTGCCGCGCCATCCTGAACGCTTCCGTACTGTAGAACAGCTTGTGGTGCGTCGAGGTATGACGCTAGCCCGGCGCAGTAAAGGTGAATCTTGTTCTGAGCAAACGGATGTCTATTTGGGCGATACCATGGGGGAGATGATGCTGATGTACCAAGCGTCAGATCTGGTGTTTATGGGCGGAAGTTTAGTTGAGCATGGTGGTCATAATCCGATGGAGCCAGCTGCTCTTGGCAAGCCGGTTTTAACGGGAGTTCATACCTTTAATTTTGAAGAAATTATGAACAAGATGATTGATGCGCAATCGGTGAAACGGATTCAGAACAGTATTGAATTAATGGGGGCTGTAGAGCAGCTTTTTACCGATGGAGATTTATATCAACGGATGTCCAAAGCGAGTATTGACGTTGTGAAGAAGAACCAAGGGGCGCTTAACTATTTGCTTGAACTGATTGATAACGAGTTAAAGAATTAGTTATTGATAGTTTGATTCTTGTATCTTAAAAATGTATATACAAAAAGGGGCGCTTCTCGAAGCGCCCTTTTTTGTTGGAATTGACTGCTTGGGGTTATAGATTTTTGGTAACTTCCACCGTTGTTACCTTGCCACCAGTTAGCCAATTGTTGAGCTCTTCAATATCGACCTGAGCTAATTCACCAGAGACTTGCTTCAACTGGAAGTAGGCGACGATGTAGTCGTAGCGAGCGTCCGCAAGATTTCGTTGTGCTTCGTACAGATTTCGCTGAGCGATCAGCACATCAACAATGTTACGCGTTCCCACTTCGTAGCCTAGTTCTGTTGCTTCTAGTGCACTCTGGCTGGAAACAACTGACTGTTTACGCGCATCGATTCTTAACACACTGGAAGTAACTTGCGAATACAAGGTACGGGTTTGTTGTGTGATGTTTCGGTTTGCGAAGGTTAGGTTATGACGAGCTTCTTCAAGGTCTGAAGTGGCTTTTCTCACAGAAGAGCTGACACCACCGCCCGCATAAAGCGGAAGGTTAAAGTTCAATGCAACGACGGTATTTTCTGGATCTGAATCAGCAAGTTGATTGTCGCCGTCGATGGTCTGTTGACCATAGCTGGCAGTTACATCAATGGTTGGGTAGTGACCAGCTTGAGACGCATCAACATTTTCTTGTGCTGCCGTTACAGCATATTGAGCTGCCGCCAATGATGGGTTCTTTTCGAGAGCCTTGGTTACCCAGTCTTGTGCTGCCGCAGGAACGGGGTTGGCAATAGGGTATTCCTGAGATAATGCATCTAGGTCGGGATACATTTCACCGGTTAACTTAGTCAGATCTTCAAATGCGATATTGAGATCGTTTTGAGCAACAATACGATTAACCCGAGCACCGTCGAATGATGCTTGTGC
Organism: Litoribrevibacter euphylliae; assembly: GCF_042646085.1. NCBI lineage: Bacteria > Pseudomonadati > Pseudomonadota > Gammaproteobacteria > Oceanospirillales > Oceanospirillaceae > Litoribrevibacter > Litoribrevibacter euphylliae. The sequence continues at coordinate 819,970 of NZ_JBHRSZ010000007.1, forward strand.
TTCATGCACATCCGTAATCGGAATCAAGCCCACTTCAAAATGCTGTTTGGTTTGCTCTAATTGACGGCCTACCGCTTTTTCTTCCGCAATGCGAAGGGTTAAGTTCTCGTGCGCTCTCAGTACACCAATATAAGCAACGGCAGTACGAAGAGTCAGACTTTGTTGATCTGCTAGATAGGTATATTGTGCGGCTTGAGTCGAATTCTGAGCAGCTTTCCACGTGTTCCATACTGAACCATCGAACAATACCTGACGACCCTGGATATTCCACTCTGTGGTTTCACTGTCTGAATCATTAAACGGCGACGAATTTTTGGTGTCTGTATTGGAATAGCTTGCACCGAGACCGACTTGTGGGAGTAAGCTTGAAAATGCCTGTTCTTCCACTTCTTTGTTGCTGTCGAAACGTGCTTTCGAGGCAGCGATTTCTGCATCCTTAACAATAGCGTCTTGATAGATATCCACTAAGTTTGCAGACCAGGCAGGTGCGATGCCCAAAGAAAGCAATAAAGCAGAATATTTTAAATGTCCTTTCAACATGTGATAGCGACCTTCGTTTTATGTTTGAAGTCTTGGTTAAAAATCGATCCCCGGCACAGTATATACGACTAATTGGAGTAGGCGCACTATTAACACTAAACAAATTCAAGGCATTGAATAAACAGAGGGACGACAGGGTATGGATGTTTTAGAGTCATCAAGTGAAGATGAGTTCATTTGACGGCGAAAAATTTTGTTACAGATTTTGTGGTTGTTTGCATCGCCCAGCTGTAACAAAATAGCGCCTTTATTGGCGCAAAATTATTAGTACAAAGAAAAGAGCACAAAAAACTCTGTATAGACTACATTGGCTAAGGGGCTAATGCCGTTCATGTTTGTTTAAATAGATTTTGTTTTTGATGAGATATTTGTTTAGCGTTATCGCGATAGTTAGGAGAAGGACAGTATGAGTGCAATTCCAGAAGAGTTTCTTAGTAAGACCGCCAAGGTAGACGAGGCGTCTATCCAGCCTTTTCCTAATTCTCGGAAGATTTATGTCGAAGGTTCACGTGCAGATATTCAGGTGCCAATGCGCGAAATTTCTTTGGCTGATACACCAACCGATTTCGGTGGTGAGAAAAATGATCCTGTTGTTGTTTACGATACATCTGGTCCTTACACCGATCCGAAAGTAACGATTGATGTTCAGAAAGGATTGCCTGAAGTTCGTACCGCATGGGTTGAAGAGCGTAACGATACTGAGCTTCTAGAAAACTTTAGCTCAGAATATTGTCGAGAACGCATGTCAGATGAGTCTTTGGATTCATTACGTTTCGACCTAAAGCGTCAGCCACGTAAAGCAAGACCAGGCAAGAACGTGACGCAATTGCACTATGCCCGTCAAGGGATTGTAACCCCTGAAATGGAATACATTGCGATTCGCGAGAACAGTAAACTGCAAGCATTAAAAGCGTCTGATTTACTTAAACAGCAGCATCCAGGCCAATCGTTTGGAGCGAATATCCCCGAAGAAATTACTCCTGAGTTTGTGCGTGATGAAGTGGCACGCGGTCGTGCCATTATTCCTGCAAACATTAACCACCCTGAAGTTGAACCTATGATTATCGGTCGTAACTTCTTGGTGAAGATCAATGGCAACATTGGTAACTCGGCACTGGGTTCTTCGATTGATGAAGAAGTAGAAAAGCTAACCTGGGGTACTCGCTGGGGTGCCGACACGGTAATGGACTTATCCACAGGTAAGAACATTCATGAAACGCGTGAGTGGATTATCCGTAATTCACATGTGCCAATTGGTACCGTACCGATTTATCAAGCGTTGGAAAAAGTAAATGGGGTTGCCGAAGACCTGACTTGGGAAGTATTCCGAGATACTCTGATTGAGCAGGCAGAACAAGGTGTTGATTACTTCACTATTCACGCTGGTGTATTGCTGCGTTATGTACCTATGACGGCGAAGCGCGTTACCGGTATCGTATCCCGTGGTGGTTCGATCATGGCGAAATGGTGCTTGGCGCATCACAAAGAAAACTTCCTTTATACTCACTTCGAAGAAATCTGCGAGATCTGTAAAGCGTACGATGTTTCATTCTCACTGGGTGACGGTTTGCGTCCGGGTTCTGTTGCCGATGCAAACGACGAAGCGCAATTTGGTGAGTTAGAAACGTTGGGTGAATTAACCAAGATTGCTTGGAAACACGATGTTCAGGTGATGATCGAAGGCCCTGGTCACGTGCCTATGCACCTAATCAAAGAGAACATGGATAAGCAACTTCGCGAGTGTGACGAAGCGCCGTTCTATACCTTAGGGCCTTTGACTACCGATATTGCCCCTGGTTATGACCACATTACCTCTGGTATTGGTGCGGCCATGATCGGTTGGTATGGCTGTGCCATGTTGTGCTACGTCACGCCGAAAGAACATTTGGGTCTTCCAGATAAAGACGATGTGAAGACTGGGATTATTACCTACAAGCTTGCTGCACATGCGGCTGACTTGGCTAAGGGGCATCCTGGCGCTCAGATTCGTGATAATGCTCTGTCCAAGGCTCGTTTCGAATTCCGTTGGGAAGATCAGTTCAACCTAGCGTTGGACCCGGATACAGCACGCTCTTACCACGATGAAACGCTTCCTAAAGAGTCGGCCAAAGTTGCGCACTTCTGTTCAATGTGCGGACCTAAGTTCTGTTCGATGAAGATTTCCCAGGAAGTTCGTGATTACGCAGCAGAAAACCGCATTGATACCGTCGATGTTGCTTTGGAACAAGGCATGGAAGAAAAAGCCAGTGAGTTTAAGGAACAGGGCAGCCAGCTTTACCATAAGGTATAATTAGAGCTAGATGCGTAAAGGTAGGGCCAGCGAATGCTGGCCTTATTTGTTTATCAAGTATTTATATTTTGCAGATCGCTATTGTGATAATGAACGGTGTGCACAGGAGAACAAAGGAAATGTCTCAATTTTCAACCATGACCAGCGATGATGTGGAAATTCTGGAGAAAACACCAGGGTATCAGGGCTTTTTCAATTTAAACGTCTATCGTTTACGCCATAGGTTGTTTGAAGGTGGATGGAGTGAGGTCATCACCAGAGAGCTGTTCGAACGCGGTCATGCAGTGGGCGTGTTATTACATGATCCGAAACAAGATTGTATTTTGATGGTTGAACAGTTCCGCCTCGGCGTTGCGGTTGCGGACAAGGGCGATACTCCTTGGGCTTTGGAAATTGTTGCAGGCATGTTAGATAAGAACAAACCTGCGGAAGAGGTCGCACGAATAGAAGCCATGGAAGAGGCGCATTGTGAGGTAGATGAGTTAGAGCATATCCACGATTATTACTCTTCTACTGGTGGTACCTCTGAACATATCCAGATTTTCTATGGCACCATTGATTCCTCTGGTTTGCATGGCCGAATTGCTGGTCTCGATGAAGAATCGGAAGACATTAAAGTCCACCTGATTCCAACGAGTGAGGTTGCCCCCTTATTGAAGTCAGGACGAGTGAATAACGCCATGGCGTTGATTGCATTGCAGTGGTTTTTACTGAATAAGTACAATTAACCGTAGAGCTGAGGTTGCATGTTTAATGTGTCTCTGGTTCTGCTGCAATGTTAAATACAGGTTAGACTTAGGGGAGTGAGGCTGGTTTTAAGGCCTTGTTAAGAAGAGGTGAGAATGAATAGATCGAAACGTTATATTCCTGATTTGGTAGAGCAATCTTCTCAGTGCGAGCGTAATTATTTAAAGCTGATGAAATTGATGCCCTCTTTTGATGAGCAGGACGTTTATCGCTATGAACTTCATTCGGAACAAGGCGAGTTAGGCGGCCTTCAAATCAAAGTGGCGGAACGTTTCAAATACACCGCAACGGTGGAAGTGACTCAGTTGGTGGATTTAGGCGAATGGTTACCAGCGCCCACTATGTTGGTGCGTATTTATCATGATGCGCGTATGGCCGAAGTCATTGCCTATCAGAATAAACGTCGCTTTAAGGGAACCTATGAATACCCTAACGATGATATGCACCACAAAGATGAGAAGTGTCAGCTTAACCGTTTTTTAGGTCAATGGTTGAACTATTGTATGGATCATGGCTGCCATCTTGATTCTTTCTCTAACTTTTTATCCGCTTAAGCCCCGTCTTTTACGACAAATAACCTTCTCTAAAGTGTTACGCACTGTTATTTTGTGAGTTATCTATCATTTATTAGTGTTTAACAAACGTTATAGTTAGACTGTCTATAATTAAAATAAATTACATTTGTAACTGTTTGTCGTTAATGACTGCTATACATAATATTTTGATCGAATGCTTTTTGAGCAAGCAAATAGTGAACAAACAGTCTGTTGGCCAAGGAGAGAAGGTTAGTGGTAGCTGATCGCGTCCGAATCGTGCAAATTACGGACTCGCATTTATTCAAAAGCACAGATGGCGATTTGCTGGGTATGAAAACCGAGCATAGTCTTGACTGTGTTGTGTCCTTGGTTCGTCAAAAAACTACAGAGTTTGATGTGGTACTTGCTACTGGGGATATTTCCCAGGACGGCTCCATCGAAAGCTACCAGAGAATGCGTAATAAGCTTGAAAGCTTTGGTGTGCCATTTTACTGGCTGTCTGGTAATCACGATCAGAACGACGTTATCTCTCAGGCCAGTGCTGGTACTAATGCCCTTCAGAAGGTAATTGATTATGAGCATTGGCGAATTGTCATGCTCGATTCCTCTGTTACAGAACAAGTGCACGGCTATCTCCAACAGAAAGAATTGGATACTCTCAAAGATGCGTTGGAAACTACCGATAAGCATGTATTGGTATGCTTCCACCACCACCCGATTAATGTAGGCGCGCGCTGGATCGACAACATCGGTGTGAAGAACGCATCGGACTTTATGGAAACCATTAAAGGTTACGATCAGGTAAAAGGCGTCTTGTGGGGGCATGTGCATCAGGAAGTTGATGAACATCAGGATGGTCGACGATTGCTGGCTTCTCCCTCAACCTGCATTCAATTTACTAAACATTCAGATGAATTTTCCGTAGACACCTTATCACCGGGCTATCGATATTTAGAACTGCTGGCTGATGGCTCTATTGAAACGCAGGTTCATCGTGTCACTGGTGTTGAGTTCACTATCGACTATTCTATTAAAGGGTACTAGTAAGTCTTCTTGATGTGATAAGAGGTAGGAGGAAGCCCTGAATGTCGTCATTGATTTATATCCACGGCTTTAACAGTTCGCCGGAATCCACAAAGGCCAAGATTATTGGTAACTCCTTGAGTGTATTGGGGTTTGATTCTGACAGTTACATTGTTCCTAATTTGGCGTATGAGCCTGATCAGGCCATAGCGTCCTTAGTTGATTGCATTGAAACCCTGAAAGCCCGTGGCGAAGAAATCTATCTTATCGGTAGTTCCTTGGGGGGATATTACGCCACCTACCTGGCTGCCAAATATCAGCTAAAAACTGTGCTGATTAACCCTGCGGTTAAACCTTATGAGTTGTTAGTGGATTATCTGGGGTCGAATAAAAATATCTACACCGGCGATGAGTATGAAATTACTCAAGATCACATGGCGCAGTTAAAAGCGCTCGATATTGATGAATTAGCTTCGCCTGAGGATGTTCTGTTATTGGTTCAAACTGACGATGAAACCCTTGATTACCACCAGGCTACGGATAAGTTTTGGCAATCGCCTTCCGTTATTGAATATGGCGGAAATCACAGCTTTGATGATTTTCCGACTAAACTGCTATTAATAAAACAGTTTTTTCAGGCATCACCCCGCGAAGCGTTATCTTAAGGAAGAGTTACCACAGTGATAAGCCAACATTCATTGCCGAATTTTCCGCTTGAGATACAAGGCAATTGCCTTGCTGGTTCTACATTGTTCTCTTCTAATGCAGACGATCAATTAGTATTTGCTGATCATCTTGAAACGACGGAAGACGATGGTGAATTAGTCATCAAAGAACCATGGCAGGTATTGATTGTGGATGATGATAGCGATGTTCATCAGATCACTCGTCTTGCGCTGCGTTCGTTCAGTTTTGAAGGACGCTCACTGGTTCTTGACAGTGTGTACAGTGCGGAAGAAGCGCGCCAAGTCTTATCTAAGCCAAACAAGTACGCGGCTATTTTGCTGGACGTGGTGATGGAAAGTGATGACGCTGGCTTACAGTTGGTGAACTTCATTCGCAACGAGCTTCAGGATCATAATGTCCGGATCATTATTCGTACCGGCCAACCTGGATTGGCGCCGGCGGATCGGGTCTACATCGAATACGACATTAATGATTATGTCGCCAAAACCGAATTAACCGCCAACAAACTGTCCTTAGTGGTGTTGGGCGCGTTACGTTCATTTCGGGATATTAAAGCGGCTCAAGAACTGCAGTCTCAGCTTCATCAAATGGAGCAGGAATCTGAAGCTGCGAAAGCCGCATCCCAGGCAAAATCCCAGTTTCTTGCGCATATGAGTCATGAAATCCGCACGCCGCTCAATGGTGTGATTGGTATGTTGGATTTGTTGAGGCAGACTCAGCTGACCGAAGAGCAGGATTACTTCGCTCGAATCATTGATAAATCCGCTCATTCACTGCTGAGTGTGGTGAATGACATTCTGGATTTCAAAAAGATTGAAGCCGGTAAATTGGAATTGGATGAAGTCACGTTTTCATTGCAAGATATGCTTGATGACGTACAGGCGACCTTTTATGCGCCCTTGCATCATAATAAGCTGTCTCTGACCGTCCGTATCGCCGACAACGTCCCGCCGAAACTGGTCGGCGATGAGATTCGCATCAAACAGATTCTGATTAACCTCATTGGTAATGCTATTAAATTCACGCCTGAACAGGGGCATATTTCTTTGGCGTTGTCAGGTGTGGCGGATTTGGCTGCTAAACGTTTCCAACTGGAAATCTCTGTGGCGGATACCGGGATTGGCATGACGGAAGAGCAGCAGAAAAACTTGTTCAGCCCGTTCTCGCAAGCTGATACTTCCACCACTAGAGAGTTTGGTGGTACGGGTCTTGGTCTCGACATTTCCCGTCAACTGGCTGAAATGATGAAAGGTGGCATCAACCTTGAGAGTACCAAAGATAAGGGCTCGACCTTTATTGTGTCATTGAGTCTCGGTTGTTTGGACTTTGAAATGAGAGAAGTCACAGAGTTATCCTCAGTGGAAGACGGTGTGCAAGAAGGGCCGCTACAGATCTTGGTTGCTGAAGATGACCTGACTAACCAGAAAGTGATTCGGGCAATGTTGGCCAAGTTAGGCCATGACGTCACTATCGTCGAGAACGGTACGGAAGTGGAGCCTGCACTCAAGCAAACCGATTTTGATGTTATTATGATGGATTACCACATGCCTGAAATGGATGGCATTACTGCGACTAAACTGTTGAGAGCGAAACCTGAATTTCTTGATCTTCCTATTGTGGCCTTAACTGCCGCCACTTCCACAGAAGAGCGCGATCGTTGTCTTAAAGCAGGGATGAATGATTTCCTGACCAAACCTTATACCTTGGATGGTCTATCGAAAGTGCTTGGTAAGATCAACCGTGGGAAGCGGATCAGTACACATTGAACCGGATGTTGAGCGCACCAAATACTGATCCGGTCATTGAGGTGTTTCACTGATATACCTCTATTTCTTTTTAAAGCAAGAAATTGCTAGTATCTCCTTTGGAAATTATCTAAGGTAAAGCGCACTTTATCTCTCGGACAGTCGATGACGACTGATCTGCTGATTGTCGACTTGTTCAGCTTTTAAGCGTGCCTTAGAAGATAAATAGAATAGCTAAGCAAAGAGTTCTTATGACCAGTTCCAATTACAACGCCGAATCCATTGAAGTTCTAAGTGGTTTAGATCCCGTTAAAAAACGTCCTGGGATGTACACCGAAACCACCCGGCCCAACCACTTAGCTCAAGAAGTCATCGATAACTCGGTGGATGAGGCATTGGCAGGACACGCCAAAACGGTCAAAGTCACTCTGCATGAAGACAATTCACTGGAAATCGAAGACGATGGTCGCGGTATGCCGGTGGATATTCACCCGGAAGAAGGCGTTTCCGGGGTGGAGCTGATCCTTACCCGTCTTCACGCTGGGGGTAAATTCTCCAATAAAAACTACCAGTTCTCAGGTGGTTTGCATGGGGTGGGGATCTCAGTAGTAAACGCACTATCACAGCGCGTCGATATCAACATTAAGCGCGATGGTCAGCAGTACCACATCGCCTTTGCTGACGGTGACAAAGTTGAAGAGCTGGAAGTCACTGGTACGGTCGGTAAGAAAAATACCGGTACGATTGTTCGCTTCCATCCTGACCCGCAATACTTCGACAGCCCTAAGTTCTCTGTAGCGCGTCTGCGTCATGTGCTTCGCGCCAAAGCAGTTCTGTGTCCTGGTTTGAAAGTTGTTTTTGTTCAAAAAGCGCTGAACGAAAGCGAAGAATGGTTCTATCAAGATGGCCTAAAAGATTATCTGGCGGGTCATACTCAAGTGTATGAAGTGCTACCACAAGAACCTTTTGTCGGTTCATTGGCCGGTGAGCACGAAGCCGTTGATTGGGCGGTGCAATGGCTGCCAGAAGGCGGTGAGCTGATTCAGGAAAGCTACGTTAACTTGATTCCAACGGCTCAAGGCGGTACCCACGTTAATGGTTTGCGTACAGGCTTGTTGGAAGCGATGCGTGAGTTCTGTGAATTCCGAAACTTACTACCAAGAGGTATAAAGTTAACACCTGACGATGTGTGGGAGCGTTGCTGTTATGTGCTGTCTGCAAAGCTCGAAGATCCACAATTCTCAGGTCAGACCAAAGAGCGGTTATCCTCTCGTAACTGTGCCGCCTTTATCTCGGGCGTAGTAAAAGATGCCTTCAGCCTGTGGTTGAACCAACACACCGAAGTGGCCGAACAACTGGCCGAGCTTTGTATTAGCAATGCTCAACGCCGTATGAAAGCCAGTAAGAAGGTTGCGCGTAAGAAGATCACGCAGGGGCCTGCCTTGCCAGGTAAATTAGCCGACTGTTCCGGTCAGGATTCCATGCGCAGTGAATTATTCTTGGTGGAAGGGGATTCTGCGGGTGGTTCTGCCAAGCAAGCGCGTAATCGTGAAAATCAGGCGATCATGCCGCTACGAGGTAAGATTCTGAACACGTGGGAAGTGGATTCGTCTGAAATCCTGGCTTCACAAGAAGTGCATGACATCGCTGTCGCAATCGGTGTTGACCCGGGTGCAGAAAATCTCGAAGCCCTTCGCTACGGTAAAATCTGTATTCTCGCTGATGCCGACTCGGATGGTCTTCACATTGCAACGCTACTCTGCGCGTTGTTTGTTAAGCACTTCCGTCCGTTGGTGGCTAAAGGCCATATTTATGTCGCCATGCCGCCGCTGTACCGTATCGACATTGGTAAAGACGTCTATTACGCCTTGGATGACGATGAAAAAGAAGGCGTGTTAGATCGCATTAAGGCCGAAAAGAAACGTGGTACCGTCAATGTTCAGCGTTTCAAAGGTCTGGGTGAAATGAACCCTCTACAACTGCGCGAAACCACCATGGACCCTGATACCCGCCGTTTGGTTCAGTTGACCTTAGATGAAGAAGACAAAGCAGATCAGCTTTTGGACATGATGCTCGCCAAGAAGCGTTCTGGCGATCGTAAAGATTGGCTACAGAGCAAAGGCAATCTGGCGACGGTTTAATTGTTTGTTGTTCCTCCGCCTGAGTTCTTCAGGCGGAATGTTTCCACCTATCATGCCCCTAATGTAGATTAAGTAATTGTTCTTCAAGTTCTTCTTGATTTAAATAAATCACGTATCGATATTTTTTGTATGGAGAATGAGGATGTTTGGTTTTTCCATATTAATGATCTTCTTGATAACCTCTTTATTTGTATATGGAAAGCTTGGGGCTTGGGGAGACGCATCGAGAATATATGGCAAAAATTATTGGTTTCAGCTACCTACAGGGTGTGTCCATGAAATTCCAATATATAGCTTTAACATGGTTTTGATTGAAGAAGGTGCTGGAGTTTCTAAAACTGGTGTTGTTAAGGTGATTGATGGTAAAGATCATCTTTATCTTCTTGAATATACTTTGGTTCAACCCCTCTTTTCTTCTCTATGTATACCTAAATCAGAAATTAAAGTACGAAGCCATGAACGATGGGATGGGAAATATTGGGCACTGTCAATGGTTGATGTGCCTGAGATATATATTCCTCAGAAGTGGATTAGGGCTATAAAAGGACTTACGGATTAACACATAAGGTTTATTGGCTTTGTACTGCGGATAAACTAGCTAAGACTAAGCGTAAGTACAAGTTGTTGATTAAAGCTATGCGTCGTTCAGAAAAGAAAATGCAGCCGGTGTTGGCCGCATTTCAGGACCAGGTGCTGTTCCAAGCTATTAATTTCTTGAAAGGCGAATTAAAAACGATTCAAAAGGATGTAGCCCGTTTGGTGAAGGAAATGGAGAACTCCATCAAAGAGTCGGAAGCCTTCATTCAATCGCTATCCGAAGGTTAATCACCTTTTCTGATGACGGCTATTTGAAATTGCGATGGTGCTGAATCGGTGTTTCGGCTTCAATAGGTATAGTCATATTTAACGGTTCTTTCATAAGGCACTTCTAATTTGAACAGCGAGGTATAACGGATGGAGTTCAGTCAATTAAAGGCGTTTGTTACTGTGGCTGAAGAAGGCCATTTAACCCGAGCGGCAGATCGTCTGTACACCAGTCAACCAGCCATCAGTGCCAAGCTTAAAGCGCTTGAGGAATCCTTGGGTGTGAACCTGTTCAATCGAACTGCGAAGGGTATGATTCTGACGGCCGCGGGTGAGAAGCTGTTGGTTCAGGCACAGGCAATTCTGGACGTGTCTCAACAGATGGCGGTGCAGGCGAAAGAGATTCAAGGTGCCGTGGGTGGCATGCTCTCCATTGGCTTGAACTCGGATCTGCCGTTTTTACGTTTGCCGGAATTGCTGGCGGATGCGGCCGAACATTACCCGGATCTAAAGCTGTCGCTGATCAATGGCATGTCTTATGAAAATCAGGTTGATGTCCGTAAGGGCATTTTGGATACAGGATTCTTCTTTGGCCCTTGTACGTCACTAGATATTCACACGGTGCATTTGGATGACATAGAAACGGCCATTGTGGCTCCGGCTGTGTGTGCGGAGAAAATGGCCTATGCATCCGTTGAAGAGTTAGCTCAGATGTCCTGGGTGTATACCACCGAACGCTGCCCGTTTTATCGGTTAAAGGAATCGCTGTTTGAGCATTCTAAGCAGAAGCCTACAAAGGCTGTGTTTGTGGATGGCGAAGATGCCATTCGAGACTTGGTCAAGGCGGGCTCAGGTATCGCCATGTTAAGACTCGATGATGCAGAAAAGGCCGAAGCCGAAGGCTGGGGCATTCGTTGGAAAGGTCGAACACCGAAGATAGCTTTGAGTGTCGCGGTGTCGCCACAGCGTCTTCATGAACCTGTGATTCAGGCGTGGTTGAAAGAATTATCCAAGTTTTGGCCGATGACGGAATACCTTGAGCAATCTATTAATTCCGCACAGTAGTTGCTTTGTGCCTTCCTGATTTTTCGAGTATTTAACATAGTAATTGAGCCTCAGAAGGTGTCTTCTGGGGCTCTTTTTTTGATGCCGAGAGTATAAGCGAGAAACACCTACTACACTGAAAATAACCAATCAGTTGAGAGCTAACCTCTATGAAATTGCTCGGCATGCTTATGATGTGTTTCTGTGTCATTGTGTATGCTGAGCCTTGTCAGAAAGTCGTTTATTCCGGTCACTCCAATTACCCACCATTTCAATGGCAACAAGATGGAAAGATTGTTGGTGCGGCAGCGGATGTCACCGAGTTAATCCTAAACGAATTAAAGATCCTGTTTGAGTCTCGGGCGGTTGGCCCGTGGAATCGAGTCTTGATGAGCGCTAAGCAAGGCAGCATTGATCTGGTGTTGGGGCTCAAACAGGTACCTGAACGCAAAACCTACCTTAGTTTCATTGAGGCGCCTTTTTATCAAAACCCCGTCTCTGTCTTTGTGGTGAAAGATCGCGCTTTTACCTTTGAAAGTTGGGAGGATTTAATCGGGCGAAAAGGCACGTTAAATCTTGGGGATCGGCATGGTGCCGCGTTTGATGCCTTTGTGAACGCCAAACTGGATACCGAACGCGTTAATGGCCTCCGGGCCAATTTTAATTTATTGGTGAGTGGTCGCACCGACTATTTTATTACCGGGCTCTACACCGGTCGTTCGTTTCTGGAGAAGTTTCCTGACAGCGATAAGGTCACCTTCTTGCCTCAGCCGGTACTGCACGGAGTCATTCATCATGGCTTTTCTAAAGCCTCGGATTGTCTGGAGTTGCAGGCGTATTTCAATCAACGTTTGCAAGAGCTAAACGACCAAGGGGTGATCAGTGCGCTGGTGGAAGACAACCTGAAAAAGTGGCATGCCTATACACCAACGGAATATCAAAATACTCGTTTGAAAGTGGGCTTGTTGTTAGCCAACTTTACCCAGGGGAAAAGCTATCGAGCTTTGTTCGATCAGTTTGAAGAAACCTATCCGAATATCCAAATTGAGCTGCAAGCCTATGAAGATGAGGAATATAAGAAAAGGCTTCAACAGTGGGTCAGAGAGAAACAAGGGCCGGATGTATTTTACTGGCAAGGCGGCGAACGTTTATTTGAGTTGGTGCGTCAGGGTGTGATTCGCGATGTGGATACCCTATGGAATTCGTTGGAATGGAATCGTAAGTTCTCGCCCCGAATCAAGAAATTGCTCAGCTATCAGCAGCGGGCTTATGCCTTGCCGTTTGCCTATTATCAGTGGGGCTTCTATTACAAAAAGTCGTTATTTAAACGCTTGAATCTACAGCCACCGAGGAGTTGGGCTGAGTTTTTGAGCGTAGCTGAGGCGTTAGCTTCTCAGGAGCTGGATGTTTTTGCCATCGGCACCAAACATCAGTGGCCTGCGGCGGGTTGGTTTGATTTCTTTAACTTACGCTTGAACGGATTACGCTTTTATCAGTCACTGTTGGCAGGGAAAACCAGCTACTACCACCCCAAGGTTCGGCAGGTATTTGAGCATTGGAAACGTTTGATTGATCTTGGTTATTTTAATGCAGATCACGACGAGTTAACGTGGTCGCAGGCGATGGCATTACTGTATCGGGAGCAAGCGGGGTTGACCTTGATTGGTAACTTCGCGGAGCGAAAGTTTCCGGCTAAGTTGGAAGGGGATATAGGGTTCTTTCCTTTTCCGATGATTGACCCGCAGATGAATCGTTTTGAGTTGATGCCGGTAGAAGTGTTTGTACTTTCCAGTTGGAGTAAAAAGCCTTCGGAAACCCGTGCCTTGTTGAAATTTTTGTCGGAACCTTTATCGCAGTTATCGTTATCCGATGATCTGGGCTATATCCCCGCAACCAACGAAGCGCGAGATCATGTAACGGCGCTTTCTTTAGAAGGCGCGAAGTTACTCGATGACTCCAGGGGCATAATGCAGTATTTTGATCGAGATACCGATCAGGCGTTTGCTACGGCAGCGGTGGCAGTGTTGGCCGACTTTCTTAATAAGCCCGATATTGAAGCAACCACTCAGTCGTTAGAAGCTCTAAGGCTTGCGCTGAAGAATGATTGATAGTGTAAGGTAACAGCGTAGGATCGTATCTGATCTGCCAATTGAAATTGATTTCGTATGTATTCCTGAAAGGCGAGGGAGAGTCACTATGTTAAGACGCACCAAGATAGTCGCAACGCTTGGGCCTGCCACCGATTCTGATGAATCACTTGAAGCCATCATCCGAGCGGGTGTGGATGTGGTTCGATTAAATTTCTCACACGGAGAAAGTGAAGATCACATTCAGCGTGCGCAACGGGTTCGTTGCATCGCTGAAAAGCTTGGGCGCTTTGTGGCGGTGTTGGCCGACCTGCAAGGCCCTAAAATTCGTATTGCGAGGTTTAAGCAGGACAAAATCAAACTCGAGGTTGGTGATTCGTTTGCATTGGATACGCGCTTGGGTGTCTCTGACGGTACTCAAGAAGCGGTGGGCATTGATCACGAAGCGGTGATTCGAGATACCAACCCTGGCGATATCTTGTTGCTGGACGATGGCCGAATTGAGCTATTGGTGAAGTCCAACGACGGCGTTCGTATCGAAAGTGAGGTACTGATCGGTGGTGTCTTGTCTAATAACAAAGGCATCAACAAGAAAGGCGGTGGTTTGTCTGCAAAGGCGTTGACTGATAAAGATAAAGCCGATATCAAGATTGCGGCGCAGTTTGATGCCGATTACGTTGCGGTGTCTTTCCCCCGTGATGACAGTGACATGTTGGAAGCCCGGGCCTTGCTTGAGGCGGCAGGGTCAAACGCGGGGCTGATTGCCAAAATCGAACGTGCCGAGTTGGTGGCCGACCACGACATGCTGGACGAAGTGATTCGTGTGTCGAATGGCGTGATGGTCGCTCGTGGTGACTTGGCGGTGGAAGTGGGGGATGCCGAGTTGGTGGCGATTCAGAAACACATCATCGAACGTGCGCGTTGCTTAAACCGCGTGGTGATTACCGCCACCCAGATGATGGAATCCATGATTACCAGCCCGATGCCAACACGTGCAGAAGTGTCGGACGTAGCCAATGCCGTGATTGATGGCACCGATGCGGTGATGTTGTCAGCGGAAACGGCGGTGGGTGAATACCCGGTGGAAGTGGTTGAAGCCATGCATCGTATCTGTGAAGGTGCGGAGCGCAGTCCGACCACTCAGGTGTCTCAGCATCGCATTCATGAAGCCTTTGAAGACATTGACGAAGGTATTGCGTTTTCCGCCATGTATGCGGCCAACCATCTGCAAGGCGTTAAGGCCATTGTCAGTATGACCGAGACTGGAAAAACGCCATTGTTGATGTCGCGTATCCGTACCAAAATTCCTATTTTCTCTTTTTCTGCTCAAGTCAGTACGCAGCGCCGCGTAGTGCTGTTTCAGGGGGTGCATACCATTCCCTTTGTCGCTGCCGATGTGGATAACGAGAAGGTCAATCAGTTTGCTATCGACACCCTGCTAGAGAAAGGCATCGTCGAGCAAGGCGACCTGGTGATTCTCACCAAGGGTAACTACATCAACGCGCAAGGTGGTACCAATACTATGAAGATTCTCCGGGTTGGAGATGATATTCATTAACGGGAACGACCCGGAGGTTCCCTGGGGAACCTCTGAACAAGTCCTGTCTAGCTCAGCGGTTCTCTAGCTTAAGCTAATCTTAATTTCCTCTGCGATACCGTTAACTCTCATTTGACAGCATTCAGCTCAAAGGGAGTTAACTATGGTATGCGTTTCTGGATTCATTCATCCAATCAAAGCCCGACTGCTTACGACTACGTTAGGCTTGATCGGGTATTTCCTCTCATCGATCAGTTATGGTTCGGACGTCTCCAGTAC
Organism: Litoribrevibacter euphylliae; assembly: GCF_042646085.1. Lineage (NCBI taxonomy): Bacteria > Pseudomonadati > Pseudomonadota > Gammaproteobacteria > Oceanospirillales > Oceanospirillaceae > Litoribrevibacter > Litoribrevibacter euphylliae. The sequence continues at coordinate 835,430 of NZ_JBHRSZ010000007.1, forward strand.
CGCCGGCTCGGAGTTTCAACCGGGTTGGGGTGGTTTCATACAACTGGCGGTGTTGATAAGTGAGAGTCAGTCGCTGTCGGCGGTGAGTGATGGGAATGAGCGACTCAGTTCATTATCTCAGAACGCTAAATCTGATACCGAAGGTACCTTGACGCCTTTGGGGGAAGTGAATTACACGCTGGACAATCGGCAGACCCAGTTTTACGCAGGCACGCCGCAAGACGGCCTGATGGAAGGCAATCCTATATTTGAACTGGGGCTTCGTCATGAGCTGCAGGGTGGCACGCTTCTGACCGCAGCCTTATTACCTAAAGTGCCAGGCTTTGATGAAGTGTGGGAAGACCCCTATCTGACAGGATCTAAACGGGAGCGTGGTGACAGTACTATGGTCGGTGGTTATGTCTCTGCCGAGTATCTCTATGGTGGCCCGATATCGCTGCGCTACGCCTACGCGACTCTGGATGTCGAGGATGAAGCGTCCGGTCAGTCACTATTAAATCAACCGGGTGGGCTAACTTCTGAGGACATTCGCCAGCTACGACGCGATGCAGACTTCCATCAAGCTGAGCTCTCATTAACCTTGCCTTTCTCACACGCCTTGTATGTGATTCCGGCCATCCGTTACACCTTGGCGGATGCCGACGGTGAGGCCTTCAGTTTTGACCGCTATAGCGGTGAGCTCTTCATTGTCGAAACCGTTGACAGTTTGGAACTGAACGCAGGCGTGAGCTATGACGTCTCTGAGTATGAGGAGAGTCATCCAGTCTTCGATAAGACGCGAGAAGACGATCAGTTTTCAGCTGTGGTCGGACTGGGGTGGTTAGAGCCCTTCGATTGGCAGCAGATACGCTTGGACGTATTGCTCTCCTACAGCAAGCGCGATTCCAACATTCACTTCTATGATCAGGAAGACACCATGGGGCTCGTGGGCGTGGCGTATTCGTTTTAAGGTGTGGTTAAGGAGAACAACTCATGTGGATACGTGTCAAACAGGCTCTAAATCCGATACTCAAATTGAGCGTTATGATGTGGCTCTCGGTGATTGCTCATATCAATGTAGCTCATGCCGAGGTGGTTCGTTTCGAATATGGCGTGAATCATTTGGAAGGGCATTACCTATCGCCGACCAACGATCAGCCTGCGAGAGCTGTGCTGTTGTTTGTACATGGTGATGGCGCGGCACCGTATGATGCCAACGGCTTCTATGAACTCATCTGGCAGCCTTTACGTGATCGAGGCTATGCCATATTCAGCTGGGATAAACCTGGCGTTGGAGGCTCCTCCGGCAACTGGTTAGCGATGTCGATGGCTGATCGTCAAGGCATAGTTGCCGCAGCGGCGGAAACCATTCAACAAGAGTATGGCTTCGACGCGAGTCAGACGGGCGTGATTGCATTCAGCCAGGCGGGCTGGGTGGTGCCGGAATTGTTAGCAGACACGTATTCCCGGATTGGTTTTGCTGTTGGTATCGGGTTTGCTACTTCATGGATTGACCAAGGCCGATATTTTACCGCCACGCGTCTGATGCTCGAAGGGGCCACTCCTGAAGAGATCAAAGCCGCGGTGGCAAATCATGAAGATGAGATAGCCTTCTTTGATACATCACCGAGTTATGGCGCGTATCTTAAACGGACTCGGGAAGCACCGATGACGCGAGATCGCTATCATTTCGTGTTGCGAAACTACCAATCCGATGCGTCTCAAGCCAATTGGGCAATACAGCGCCCGACGTTACTCTTATGGGGCGATACGGACTTCAATGTGGATGCGACTTATGAATTCGCGCAGTGGCAAGAACGCCCAACCCCGTGGGTTTCCACAAAGATGATAAACAATGCCACGCATGCGATGTTACGAGCAGACCTGTTCAGTGAGCCCGGTTTTGGCATGGCGGAGTGGTTGAAAATTCTGTGGTTGGAAGAAGAGGCATTGGCCCCGGATTTCTTACCGACCCTGTTCAAATGGCTGGCAATTCAGACGCCGGAACGGAGCTTCCAGCCTGACATGCTGTCTGAACAGTAATCTATGGATAAGGAATGAAAACTGTTCATTCCTTACTCTTAAATATGACAGTTTAATGAAGCTTTTGTTAAAAGCATTGTGCGGGAAAGTTGGATCAACTAGGGTAAATAAGTGACGTCATTACGTCACTCGATGTTGGTGTTAACGAATCAATATCTCACACATCACTGTCTTATTAAAAAGATACAAGGAATGAACCATGGCTAAGAAAGTAAAAGCGAAAGACATCAAAAAAGAAATCAAAGCGCGTAAGGCTAAAATTGCTAAGCAAACTAAAAAAGTTGCGAAGCTTAAGAAAGCGTTGAAAAAAGCGTAATCATTCCTGGGAAAGGGGCTGACGCTCCTTTCCGGGCGCTCTTCTGAATCTGACTTCCCTCCTTGAGCGATTCTTTAATGACAGTCTCTGATTCTTCAAAGAAAAAAACAAAAGAGAATAAGCCCAAGTTGTCATCATCGACGGACGTGAATCTTTCATCAAAAAACTCTTCAAGTTATGTGTCTGAGAAATCTGTGAGCAAAGTCGGGAAAGACAAGTCCAAAAAGAACACCTCACTGAGACTGGACAAGAAAACGCTAAAAGCATTGAAGATGGTTGCCATTGAGCAGGAAACCAGTGTACAAAAGCTTATTGAAGGCTTGATTGAAGACTTTCTGAACAACCGGGCGCAGTAATATTGACTAAGGTCAGTTAAGGAATAACGTTTGCTGGCCTATGCTAAAGTAGACGGTAACTCTCACTTAGACATAAATCACTTGGACGAATTATGACCATGGCAAAAGATTTGAAGAAAAAGCTGGAAAAAGAACTTGAGAAAGCAAAAGGTAAAAGCTCTGATCTGCTGAACGATATTAATGATCGTGTGAGCTCTACTAAGAAGGAACTTCAGAAACAGGTTGATGAACTGTCGGAGGAAGTACGCAAGCTTCGTAAAGACCCAAGCAAGCAAGCTAAGAAAATCATCAAAGAAATTGAAAAGCAGTATGAAAAGCAGCTTAAAAAAATTCAGAAAGAATTTGATGAGCGTTTGGAAGCGCTGCTGGCAGCAAAAGACAAGATCATTGCTCAGTTAGAAGACGAGCTATCGTCACGTTTCCCTTCGGCCTTCCCGAAAAAAGAAACAAAGAAAGACGCTGTAAAGAAAGAAACGGCGAAACCTGCAGCAAAAGCTGCACCGAAAAAAGCACCAACCAAAGCATCCACTTCTAAAGCGGCTGCTCCGAAGAAAGCACCTGCCAAGGCTGCGACACCAAAGAAAGAATCTGCTCAGAAAAAGACACCGGCTAAGAAAACTGCTGCGAAACCAGCCACAGCGAAAGCGGCCAAACCAGCAGCTAAATCAGCAACTAAGCCTCGCAACAACGTTGCGCCTAAAATTGCTGCCATGTCAGGTGTTGGCCCTGTGACGGTTAAGAAGTTGGCAGAAGCTGGCTTTAATTCGCTAGAAGACATTGTCGATCCAAAGCGAGCCAAAGACCTGGAAGCTTTTAGTAAGGTTCGTGGCTTTGATACATGGCAAACCCAAGCCAAAGAGTTATTGGCTGCCAAGTAAGCGTGATTACATCAGCAGTCTTTACGTGATAAGCCGGAGAAAGGTGGATGAATCCAATTGACTACCAAACCATTCAATGCCCCTATTGCGGCGAGTGTTTTGAAGTCTTGCTGGATTCGTCCATGCTCGGTGAAGAATACATTGAAGATTGCCAGGTGTGTTGTCGCCCGATTTATTTCTTTATGACGGAAGAATCGGGCGAACTGGCGGTCTCGGTGCGTACAGAAAACGATTAGTTTACTGTCGCACGATCAATGATCAGTTCGATTGATTCCAATCGATACACTCTTCTAGCGTTACCCCGTTACCACCAAAAATATCCAAGGCACTACCAATCGTTAAATCCACCTTTCCTGTGGATAACTGATGCACCAGTTTCAGATCATCCAGACTGCGTGCGCCGCCTGCATAGGTTACCGGGATCTCACAAATCTGCCCCAGAAATTCGACCAGCTCTGTGTCGATGCCGGCCTGTAGGCCTTCCACATCAGCCGCATGAATCAAAAATTCGGAACAATGGCCAGATAATTCTTTGATGGTGTCTGCGGTGATTTGGGTTTGTGTGATGGTTTGCCAGCGATCGGTAGCGATGTTCCAACTGGAATCGGTTCTGCGACAGCTCAAATCCAAGACAAGGTGCTCTTTACCCGTTTCGCGCTTAATGGCTTCCAAACGATCCGAAGACAGTTCTCCACCTTCAAACAAATAAGATGTCACGATCACATGTGACGCTCCGGCTTCTAAGTAATCGGCAGCGTTTTCGTTGTTGACGCCACCACCGAATTGCAAGCCTTGTGGCCAAGCGCGCAAGGCGTTTAATGCGGCTTCTTGATTACCTGGGCCTAAGGCAATGACGTGACCACCCATCAGCTGATGATCTCGATAAAGCTCGGCATAGTAGGTTGAATCATAAGGGCTGACATAGTTGGTATCGGCGCCTTCATCGTTCAGGCTGCCTCCGACGATTTGCTTTACTTTGCCTTGGTGTAGATCGATGCAGGGACGGAATAAAGTCACGTGGGCCTCGGTTTTTCGACAGTAACAATCAGTTGCGCGCCATTATACCGGATGCGACTCCGTTGCGAAGTGCTGAAGTAGAATTCTTATCACTCCGATGTTCACGGTAAAACACGTATAAGACGTATGGATAAATGCAAGGTTATTGATCTGCCTCAAGTTTTTGTTAGCTGACTCCATATAAAGTGCCTGCCTTGCTATTAGCCCTAGTGATTGTGGTGATATAGCAAATGGATTCTGTGTTGATATTGGATAAGGCTTTCTTGGGAGTGGCTATGTCAAAATTTACCATTAAGTTGTGGGTGTTATGCAGTGCTTTGCTGTTGGCGTTCCAGACTCAGGCGGACCTTAACCAACAGTATAAATTGTTGGAAACGATTCAAACCAACCCTCAGACATTAATTGAGTCGGCAAAGCAGGGTGAAGAGAAAGCCAGTTTGTGCGGATTTTGTCATGGTGTGGATGGCAATACCAAGCGTGACTTTATTCCCAACCTGGCTGGGCAAAACGCCAAGTATTTGATCAATCAGTTTGAGCAGTTTGCTTCCGGTAAACGTAAGAATTACGTGATGAGTCAGTTAGCGGATAAGCTATCGCTGGAAGAGCGCGTTAACTTGGCGATTCATTTTTCACAGCAAGAGGCTAAGCCGTTTGTTCCTAAGAAACCGAATAAAAAATTGGCGGATGCATCTTCTCAGAACGGGCAAACCGAGTTTCAGGCTAAATGTCAGATGTGTCATGGCGTGAAGGCCGAAGGTTGGGATCAGTTGCCAAGGTTAGCCAGTCAGCCGGCTGAATATCTGATGAAGACTTTAAACAAGTTCAAGACCGACCACCGAGATCGTAATCAATCGCCGATGACGTCCATTGCCAAGCAACTCACAGATCAAGAAATTCGTGACATTGCGGTCTTTTTATCTGGCCTACAATAGTTTTATGTAGCTTGCAAGTGGTGTTCAAAATCGCAAGAACAGCATTGGATTTTGCAAGTCTGTGAATGAGACTCATTCTTCTTGATGTGTGTCAATGAAGGATGAGGTTTTAATACTTGAGGCTTTTCATCAAGTATTTCGACTATAGAATGAGAATCATTATTAAATACTGGCTGAGCCAACTTCTGATGATTCGAGGTTTTATATGTTGAAATCACACGCGTTCTTTCATGGCACCCGCACCCGTTTATCCTGTGCACTTTCTGCTGCAATTTTCTCTCTTTCCTTACCGATAGCATTACAAGCACAACCTCAGGTTGAAGTGCTCGATGAAACGCTTGATCCGGCTGCCAATTTCTTAGCCTATACCGAATTTGAATTGTCTGGCGAACCTTTAGTAGAAGCCCTCGGGTTGGATCTTGACGTTTTGGACCCGGACGCCCGCAACCAGCCAACGGTCTTTGATTATGCCGCCGGCATTGAAAGTTACGAGTACTCGGAAGAGGCGATGTACGCGTTGAATTATCAGTCGCAGATGGGGCCGCATATGGTCAACGGGCCGTTAAATCAGCAACGCGGTGGTACGCTGAACGCACTGAATGAGCGTATTCAGGTATTGGGTCAGGCGGTTGGTCGAGACATGTCCGAGGTTCCAAAAAACTTATATTTGATTTCTTTGCCTTACGCGTCGGGGTCTCCTCGTTTTCAAAGTGAAGTGAATGCGACTTCGATTGGTTTGCATCGACTTGAATACAAGGTGAATGGTGATTATTTGTTTGTTCAGGAAAACATCCCGGCTTATATTCGCGACTATAAAACCTTAGCCTGGGATGCGAACAGCTTCGACCGCACGCTGGTGCCCGCGGCGATTGGTGGCATTCTTTTGAAAGAAGTGATGTGGTCGCAGGATTTTCTTGGCGGCATGCATGTAACTGAATCGGACGAAGAGGTTGAGGCTGAGAGTGCAACGATGGACCACTCAGATACCTACAGTTTAGGTGTTTCCGCATTTGATGGCTTCAATGGCATGGTGTTGACCGAGCAGGCCATAGATAAATTACTGATCCTGCGTGATCAATTGCTGTTCGATGGTAAGACCTTAGGGGTTGCGTCAAAAGACGCGAAGCGTGTGTGGTTCCCGCATCGTGTAAGGGTTGATGAGAAGCAGACGTATGGCGTCAATGCCATCGCTAAGCTAACGGTCGAAGATGGACGTTCTCACTTACGTGATCAGTGGCAACTGTTGTGGCCAATGGCTGAGTTCTATGCAATGACGGATCAACGCGAGGCGAATACCAATCAAAACCCGGCCTTTATGGCGGTGTTTGATGGCGCGCCTTTTGAGGCGGCTCCGGTTAACAATACGGATGCTGATACCAGCAACGATGTTGCCAGTAACGACGCCTTTACTGTGGTGTCTGAGGTGTCTGAGGCGGTGTTTCGTAACCTCCAGCAAGGCCACTTCAATAGTACGTTTGGCACCTTTGTGGATGAAGTGTCCGTTCAAGGCAAGGCTGGGCAGAGCGTTACCAGTTTCGATGCGGCTTATTCGCTGGTGGCGTTATCCATCTACCAACGTGCGTTAGATGCCATGCCGGTGGGTTATGCATCCGGGGAACCAGGTGAGTCACGTCTACATACTGAGCAAGGCAAAGCAGCGTTGGCGATGCTTCGTGCACAGGCGGACTTTCTGATCGAACACCTGATGGATGCGCAAGGCTTGGTTTCTGAGTCTGCAAATCTGTCTGGCAAGACAGTGACGGCATCCAAGGTTAAAAATCTGGATGCCCAGTTTGCCGCGGTTCGTGGCTTGACCGCGGCTTTCGGTGCGACCAACGATGCCAAGTATTTCAAGGCAGCTCGTAAAGCTTACATGGCAGCCGAACAACACATGTACAGCCCAAGCTTGAAAACCTGGATGGATCAGGACGGTGTTGCTGAATATACACCTAACACTTTAGCAGCCATTTCAGGGGCCCTTCGCTCGGCCATGTTGAGTTTGAAGAATCAGGAAGGGGAAACGCTTGCTGGTTTGGATTTGCAAACCTTGGTGGCCCGTTATCAAGATTGGTTTGTGGGTGTCGTCAATGGTGGCATGCAGTTATCTGAGTGGTTGGCTGACAGCGGTGAGCACGTTTTGTTGGGGGTTGGTTTAGAAAAAGGTGATGCCGATCAAGACGGTATCAAGCAGGTGAATTATGCGGGTGGCAAGTATGGAATTGCGCCTGTCTTGGCGAACAAGGCTCGTATTCACAGCAAATAACCTGTTAAGTTAATTGTCTGTTCAACAGTGGCCGGAGCCATTAGCTCCGGCCTTCTTGCGTTATATCAACATCGTATCTGATGATTTTGGATAGGATTTCTAGAAACGTACACGATTGAACTTTTACGCTGATATATCAGTGTCTGGTTGTTTTTATGAATGCCCCTTTGTCTTCCTCGACCGTTTCTTCTGAAAATGAACGTCTTTCATGGACGCAATCGCTTAAAGGTTATTGGTTAAAGCAGGCGTATCGCCATAAAAACGCTGAAAAGCTGATGTATGTGATGTTTGTGTCAGGCTTTTTACTGTGGGATCAATTATCGCTGCCATGGACAATAGAGCGTTGGTTGTTGCTGGCGCATATGGTGATCGGCGTTTCTCTGTTTCTATGGACTGTTGGGATGTTCTGGAGTGCGCATCGTCGTTTGTTGATGCGCTCTAAGAAGTCATTTTTAAGAATTACAGGCCGAATGACTGAAGCCCTGTTGGTGCTCTGTGTCAGCAGCGGTGTTTACCTCTTCTTTTACGGTGTCACCGGAAATACGCTGAGCGTATTCATTCAGGACGTCCATTTCTATTCCTCGTTAGTACTTACGCCGCTGGTATTTCGACACGCCTTGCGTTGGAGTGTATTGAACTTGAAGTCGTCCCGGTTGGTGAGTTTCTTTGCGAATCGCAGAGGAGACAACACATGAGCCTTCGCCTTAGTTGTATTTTGCTGCTGTGGATAACTTTATGGCCGTTGGCGTCTTTCGGGATGGCGCACAATAAAAGCAGCTCCTTTGTTTTGGATGACGCTCGAAACCGAATAATCAGCGCCAACTTTGATACCGGCTCCGTCAGTACTCTAGATAAAGCGTCAGGCGAGCGTCTCAGCGAAGTTCGAATCGGGCAAGACATACGTCGAATTGCGTTATCGTCGGATGAGTCGTCTGTGATCTTGGCGACCGATTACTTGGCCGACGAAGTGGTGTTATTGGATGCTGACAGCTTGAAGGAACTCAATCGTATCGAGGTGCCGTCTCGTCCGTTTGGCGTCGTGTTTGATTCCGAAAAGCATCGTTTCTATGTGACCAGTTTTGAGCAGCATAAGCTGCTGGTGGTATCGACTGATGGTGATCTAGTGGCGGAGATTGATACCGCTGAAACGCCACGAGGTCTTGCCTGGCTAGAGGATGGTCGCCTGTTGATCTCGCATGCATTGACCGGTGAAGTGTCTATTTACTTAACGGAGTTTGAGGTGCCTAAGCTGGATAAGGTTATTCAATTGGCAGAGACGCCTTCGCATCCGATAAAAACCACCCCGCAAGGCAGGCCAAGACGCTTGGATAATATCGCAATTTCATCCGACGGTTCACAAGCCTGGCTGCCGCATGTGCTGTGGTCGTTTGGTCATAACTTTCAATTCCAGTCGACAATTTTTCCTGCTGTCTCCGTGCTGGATTTAACTCCAGGAAAAGAACAGGAGAGGGTGGAAGAGCGTAAACAGCTGTTCCAGCAAATTAACATTCTTGAAAAGGGCAATAAGACGCGCATCGTTTCTAATCCGCATGATGCGGTATTTACTGAAGGGGATCAAAAAGTCGTTGTGAGCTTAGCGGGTTCCGAAGACTTAATGGTGTTTGATCTTTCTCGACAGGGAAAAGCCAGCAAGAAGCGTCATCGTCGTAAGAAATTTCAAGGCGGCGCAAAAGTCACACAGATCTACCGTCACGTTCCTGGGGATAACCCGAAAGGCTTGGTTACTCAGGGACAACGGTTGTTTGTGCAAAATGCGATGAGTCTTGATGTATCTACGTTTAATTTGGGCGATGGCGGGCCGTTTTCTAAAATCAAACTGGAAAAGGAGGTGTTTGCTGAGCTGGTATCGGAAGATCCGTTACCTGCGCCGTTACGCCTCGGTAAAAGCTTATTCAATTCGGCCAATAGCGATGATTATTCACCGAGCATTGCGGGTGATTTTTGGATGAGTTGCGATTCCTGCCACATCGACGGGTTTAACTTTACTAACCGTTATTTGTTAAACGACGGTCAGAAAGATAAATATCAGAACGCGCTGACCGGGCATGTGGACGTGCGTAAGATGATCGCCGGTGATCCGGTCGGCGCTTATGTCGACATCATTCAAAAAACGCAGGGTGGTATGCCTGGGATTGATCCAGAACATCCACCGGTAGCGGTCGCAAAGCAGATGACCGCTTTGAATGCTTATGTTCGAGCACAGGAAAATCTCCCGTATTTATCAACCTGGCTACGCCTGGATGACGAGACGCCTTACGCTCATCCTGAAGATTGGATCAATTCGGCCAAGTGCGCCGATTGCCATAGTACCATTTACGATCAGTGGGCCGACTCCAATCATGGCATGAACATGGATCATCCCTTCTACCGTTTCCATGAGGACTTTGCTGCAAAAGAAGAAGGCGAGGAATTTCGGGTACTCTGTCGTGGCTGTCATGCGCCTCAGATGGTCATCAATGGTGAGAGCCAGGCTTTCTCCGAATTTGGTGATATGCGTGAAGCGGGTGGTGCATCGTTAAAAAACAGATTGTCTCACGGCCTGGCTGTCAACGAACGGGGCACTGGTTGTGAGTTCTGTCACCGTATCGTGAAAGCGGAGAATGCCGGTGGTAACGCCGATATGACGGTCAACCTAAAAGATCGAGCCAGTTATATCTTTGAGAATGTGGATAACCCGGTAGCACAATGGCTGGCGGATAAACAAATCAATGCTCAACCGGGCGCGCATAAGGCGTCGTATTCTGACCCCTCTCTGTATCAGGATTCGCTGTATTGCGCGACCTGTCATAATGAATTCACCACGGGCATGGGCGCGAACGTCAATGATAATTACGGTGAATGGCTGGCCTCCAAATTTAATAACCCTGACGAGCCTGAACAACATAAAACCTGCATTGATTGTCATATGACTCCAGATGTCACGCATTTCTCTGCCCAAGCAGGGCGCTCTACCGAGGGTGGCCCAATGAAAGCTCAACTGCGTTCTCATCATTTCACCGGAGGGAATTATTACTTCACCGGCATGCGCAGTGCGGAGCATCAACAGCTGAGTGTGGATATTCTGAAAACCGCCGCCACATTAGCCGTGACGTTGAATAATGGCGAATTACAGGTCGCAGTAACAAATGAGCGTTCGGGTCATCATTTACCGGGTGGATCACGACGTCAGGTGTGGTTAGAGGTGATCGCGACTGATGAGCAAGGGCAAACTCTCTTCGAGAGTGGTGTGATGAGAAATGGTTATATCCCAAAAGACAGTCGTAAGTTCATTAAAATCGGAGTGGATGAAGACGGGCAACCGGTAGGCTTACGGTTCTGGCGCTATGTAAAAATTGGCAAAGACACGCGCATTGCTTCTGGTGAAACGCGCGTAGAACACTTCTCGTTACCTGATTATAGCGGCGAACTGACAGTCAGCGTTCGTCTGCTTTACCAAGTGTTTTCAAAGCAATTGGTAGAGACGGTACAGGCGGCGTTTCCTGACGAAGACATTCCTGAGGTTGACGTCGTTGAAATGACTAAGCAGCTTGTTCGTTTTCCACCGCAATCGTGACTTGATTTCGGCCATTATTCTTAGCTTGGTAAAGGGCTTTATCTGCCGATGCTAAAAAGTGATCGAGATCCGTCAGGCTTTTCGGAATGCTGGTGTTAAGGCCAATGCTGGCGGTAATGGTCAGACGTTGACCGTCAGGAAGCTCAATGGCATTGGCTTGAAGTGCGCGTCGGAAACGATCAGCAACCTGAATGGCGGCGCGACCATCGGTATCGGGCAGAATCACCAAAAACTCTTCGCCACCGTATCGACCCACTAGATCGGTTTCTCTGAGTGTGTCTTTGAGTGTCCAGGCTGCAACTTTCAATGCCTCATCGCCAGATAAGTGGCCAAACGTGTCGTTCACTTGCTTAAAGTGATCCAAATCTACCAGGAAAATAGACAGTGGACTTTGTTGGCGAATCGCTCGCTGATATTCCTGTTGATAGTGTTCCATCAAATGTCGACGGTTCGACAAGTGGGTTAAAGGATCAGTGGTGGATAAAAAAGTGACTTGGGCTTCACGCTCTTTCCATCGCGAGATAGAGGTATGACCAATAAACACCAGCAGTCCTAAGTGGCCACTGACAAAGGTCAGCATTGTCATTAACCAAATTGGATCACGGTAGGGTTCTGCTTGATTCTGAACAATCGGCGCGTACTCCAGATTGTTCGTTAGCATAAAGACATTGAATGCGATGAAGATCAGTAAGCCACTTCCGAGACTGGTAAAGATCAAACGCCGGTCAAATAGAATCAGGCCTATGATCGGAGCGCCGGCTAACGCGATGCCGGTACCCATCGAATAGACACCGATATAGAACAAAATAAAGACGTTCACCATTACATAGCTGAACACGCAAACGTGGGCATACCAGCGGGATTCTCGGTCTTTAATGAAGTTGCCGATCATCGTTAAGATCAGACTATAAAGTGAACACACACTGGAGATTTCGAGTAGCTCAACGTACCCCTGCCGATTGATATTTGAAGCAGCGTCAGTGAGCAACAAGGTGAATGATAACAAGATAGCAAAGCAACCTAGTGTCAGTGCGATTAAGGTAAAGATGCACTGAGATTTTTCTACGTAGCTACCATCAAAAATTGTGTTGCTGAAGTGCGTGATTCTTGTTCTAAATTGGGTCATGCGGACAAGCTAATTCTTATCTTTGTTCTTATTTTGATCAGTTTAGAGCTTTTAGTAGCGCTTGTATTGTTAAAAAATGTTAGGAAAGAACTGGGTGGCGGGTTTTGTAACTTATATGACGTGAAGGATCATTTGGCTTCGATGATCCTGATAAGTGGTTGAACGCTATTGATTTACTGATTAGCACAAAGAAGTGTCAGTGTGAGCAAAAGTAGAGTATTCAGTTTATTCATCGTTGTTTTGTACTTTGAGCTTTTCTTTAAGTCTTTCTAGCTTAAATGTGAGGTAATTTCCTTGAATAATGGTGATTAAGAAGACTGTGTAGAAAGCAATGTTCTTCGTTTCTTCGTCCAGGCTTTGCCATTGCCAGATGGAAAGCGAAAACCCCAGGCCGTAAACTATGATGACTAGAATTCTATTCATGTGAATGTGTAAATACTCATACATTTGAGCGACGCAATATGTTTGCTTATTTGATAATTGAGAAGCACGCGGGCTTTATTTTGAGTGTTGTGTCATGTTATCTCTACTCAAAGGTCGAACTTGATAATGAATAAGAATGAGCTGAGAAGGGCAGTGATAAAATAGAAGGACTAAAACGAAAAAAGCTCGCTTTGAAAGCGAGCTTTTAGAATAAGTGGTAGCAACGGGCAGACTTGAACTGCCGACCCCAGCATTATGAGTGCTGTGCTCTAACCAGCTGAGCTACGTTGCCACTTCAGGCTGCGCATTATGCGGATCGAGAGGGTTTCTGTCAACACATAAGCGCTAATTTTTTAGATATTTTTTTAGGCGATTTATTGCGTTAAACGTTGAAGCGGAAATGAACCACATCACCGTCTTTTACGATGTAATCTTTGCCTTCTAGGCGCCATTTACCAGCTTCTTTTGCACCTGATTCACCGTTGTACTCGATGAAATCGCCATAGCCGATTACTTCGGCACGGATGAAGCCTTTTTCGAAGTCGGTATGGATCACGCCAGCGGCTTGTGGTGCGGTTGCGCCAACTTTAACGGTCCAGGCGCGCACTTCTTTAACGCCGGCAGTGAAATAGGTTTGAAGGCCAAGCAGTTCGTAGCCAGCACGGATTACACGATCAAGGCCAGCTTCTTCCATACCAAGATCTTCTAGGAATTCTTCTTTCTCTTCGTCGTCTAATTCTGCGATTTCTGCTTCCAGCTTATTACAGATTGGCACAACGACAGCGCCTTCTTTTTCAGCAATGGCGCGAACTGTGTCTAGGTGCGGGTTATCTTCGAAGCCGTCTTCGTCCACGTTAGCGATGTACATGGTTGGCTTATTGGTGATGAGGTGGAATTGCTTTACTTCTTTCCATTCGTCATCAGAAAGCTCAAGCGTACGTGCTGGATTACCGTTTTCGAAGTGTTGGATTAAACGCTCTAGCAGTTCTTTCTGCTTAATGGCATCTTTGTTACCGCTCTTAGCAACACGCTGAACTTTTTGAAGTTGCTTTTCAACGCTTTCAAGGTCCGCCAGAATCAATTCCATGTTGATAACTTCAACGTCATCTGCCGGATCGATCTTATTTTCTACGTGAATAACGTTCTCATTCTCAAAGCAACGAACCACATGCGCGATGGCATCGGTTTCTCGGATGTTTGCTAAGAACTGGTTGCCTAGACCTTCACCTTTGGATGCGCCTTTAACCAAACCTGCAATGTCTACGAACTCCATGGTTGTCGGTAGTACACGCTCAGGATTAACAATGGCTTCCAGTTTGTCTAAGCGAGGGTCAGGCATAGGAACAACGCCCGAGTTCGGCTCAATGGTACAGAAAGGGAAATTCTCTGCATCAATTTCTGCTTTGGTTAAGGCATTAAACAGAGTTGATTTTCCTACGTTTGGTAGGCCGACGATGCCGCACTTAAAACCCATGAGTGATTCCCGTATGTGTTAGGAGTTGAAGCCGTTTAGTGGCTGACTCTCTCGATTCGATAAATTTGAAATTTTAAAGGACGCTATTATAGGGTTTTTTACGAACAGGTATAGGGGAGAGACGATTTAATAGACAGTATGTGGTGTCTAGTGAATGTGCCTTAGGCTTTAAAGCTATGTAACTGATTCATTGCTTTTGATGAATCGCCGGAAAGGAAGGTCGGTAAGACTCTGGCTGCTTCATCGATGCTTGCTTCGATGGCTTGCATCTCTGTAACCGGAGCTTTTTTGAGGACGTAATTGGCAACGAGTTTACTGTCACCAGGGTGGCCGATACCTAAACGAAGACGATGGAACTCTTTGCTGTTGGCCAAACAGCGAATGATGTCTTTTAGACCGTTATGCCCGCCATGGCCGCCGCCTTTTTTCAATTTGGCTGTGCCTGGAGGAATATCGAGTTCGTCATGAACGACGAGGATTTCTTCAGGGGAGATCTTGAAGAAATTTGCCAGAGGACCTACGGCCTGGCCGCTGCGATTCATGTACGTCATCGGTTTTAGAAGATGAACTTCTTCGCCATTGATTCGTACTTTGCAGTACTCGCCTGCGTATTTTTTTTCTGGTCTGAAGTTGCCTTGGTATTGTCGGGCAATTTCATCCAAAAAAAGAAAACCGGCATTGTGACGTGTTTGTTCGTATTCAGAGCCTGGGTTTCCCAGACCTACGATTAAACGAATGTCACTCATGCCGGTTCCTTTAGCTTCTTTCTATGAAAGAGTTATTCTTTCGAATTACTCTTCAGAAGCTGCTTCGTCGTCAGCGCTTGCTTTCTTCGCAGCGATAGAGGCAATTGCTTCATCGTGGTCAGCACCAAGAGCTAGCTGAACCAAAGTAACGCCTTTAGGAAGTTTGATGTCTGACAAGTGTAAAATGCTACCAGCTTCAACTTCAGCCATATCTACTTCAATGAACTCTGGCAAAGTTGCTGTAGTACATTTGATTTCAACGTTTGCTGCGTTGTGCGTGATCTTACCGCCTTGCTGCTTAACACCTACACAAGTGTCTTCATTGATGAAGTGAAGAGGAACAGATTTAGTGATTACTGTGCTCTTAGTTACACGTAGGAAGTCAGCGTGGTAGATAACTGGCTTAGCTGGGTGACGCTGAAGATCTTTGATGATCACTTGCTCAGCTTTTTCACCGATGTTTAGCGTTAGAACGTGTGAGAAAAACGCTTCGTTTTGAAGAGCTTTATCTAACTCGTTTGCAGCAATAGTGATTGCTTGTGGTTTACGGTTTTTAGCTCCACCGTAAACGATAGCAGGTACTTTGCCAGCTTCGCGACGTAGGCGGCGGCTCGCACCTTTCCCCTGATCTTCGCGAACTTCTGCGTTTAATACGAAATCAACCATGGTATATACCTCAAAGTTTCCTATCCGCTTGCGACCAGCTAAATA
This sequence comes from Litoribrevibacter euphylliae, assembly GCF_042646085.1. Taxonomy (NCBI): domain Bacteria; kingdom Pseudomonadati; phylum Pseudomonadota; class Gammaproteobacteria; order Oceanospirillales; family Oceanospirillaceae; genus Litoribrevibacter; species Litoribrevibacter euphylliae. Next base: position 851,268 of record NZ_JBHRSZ010000007.1, read on the forward strand.
GGAAGTTATTTAAAGCCCGAAAAATTCGGGACGTTATGTCATTGGCAATAAGTTAATTCAGATCTTAATCTAGAGAGCTGTTAAATTAACGAGCTCTCGAGTTAACGGAATTCTTAAATTAACGGAACATTGCACTAATGGATTCTTCATTACTGATTCGGCGTACCGATTCAGCCAGTAGACCTGAAATACTCAATTGACGAATACGTGGGCTGTTAGCCGCTGTTTCACTCAATGGAATAGTATCAGTAACTACTAACTCGTCTACATGAGACGAGTTCAATCTTTCAACCGCTGGGCCAGACAGTACAGGGTGTGTACAGTAGGCGACAACTTTCTCTGCACCTCTGGATTTCAATGCAGCTGCTGCTTGGCAAAGTGTGCCAGCAGTATCAACCATATCGTCAATCAGAATACAGGTGCGTCCTTCTACGTCACCAATGATGTGCATGATTTCAGCTTCATTGGCACGAGGACGACGCTTATCAATAATCGCTAGCTCATCACCCAACAATTTTGCGAGTGCACGAGCACGAACAACACCACCCACATCAGGAGAAACAACGGTTAGTTTCTGATAATCCTGACGCTCAATGTCATCCAGCAATACCGGAGAACCATAAATGTTATCTACCGGAATGCTAAAGAAACCTTGAATCTGATCTGCGTGCAGATCCATCGTTAATACACGATCGATGCCTGATGTTTGCATCATGTCTGCTACAACGCGAGCGCTGATAGGTACACGAGCTGAACGAGGACGGCGATCCTGACGTGCATAGCCAAAATAAGGAACAACAGCAGTAATCCTTGCTGCTGAGGCACGACGCAGAGCATCGGCCATGATGATCAGTTCCATGATATTGTCGTTAGTTGGGACACAGGTGGATTGAACGATGAAAACATCCTTACCACGTACGTTTTCATTCAGTTCTACCTGAATTTCACCATCACTGAACTGACCAACTGTTGCATCACCCATTGTAATGCAAAGCTGATCAACCACCTTTTTAGCGAGTTCCGGGTTGGCATTACCCGTAAAGACCATTAACTTGGACACTTCGCGACACCTTTTGAGGGGAGCTGGTTGAACACTAGGGTTAATCTAACTTTTTGGCTGGGGTAGGAGGATTCGAACCTCCGCATGACGGGATCAAAACCCGTTGCCTTACCGCTTGGCTATACCCCAACAAATACAGGATGATTTCAGAGTGTTAGCTAGGCCAATCTTTTCTAAAAATCTAATTCCTGTAACACTCTGTGGGCAGGATTGTCGTTTAAACCTTTGGCAACAAATATAGCAGTGCTATCTGAATATTGCTGTGCGATCTGAATGGCCTCTTGCTGACTAGAAAATTCAGCAAAGACACAGGCCCCAGTGCCAGTCAGTTTCGATGAGCTAAATTGGCCTAACCAATTCATTGCGTCATCCACTTCAGGGTAGAGCTTTCTTACGACATTTTCGCAGTCATTATGACCACCATGCTCAAGAGCGGCCGATATTTTGAGGGTTGGCGTGTTTCTAGTCAAGTCGGGATGAGAAAAAATTTCCGCAGTCGCAATGTGGGCTTTGGGTTTTATGATGATGTACCAAGGGGTTGCGGGATCATAAGGCGTGAACTTTTCTCCAACACCTTCTGCAAAGACGGATTTACCATTAACAAATACGGGCACATCGGCACCTAGCGTTAACCCAATCTCGCATAACTTTTCTATGCTCAAATTGCATTGCCATAACTGGTTAAGGGCAAGAAGTGTAGTAGCAGCATCAGAACTTCCACCGCCAAGTCCGGCACCTGATGGAATGTTTTTCTTATAATGAATTTCAATGCCCTGAGAGGTTTGATTATGGTTCTCTAATGCCTTTGCTGCTTTATATATTAAGTTGTCTTCTGGGGCGATGATTTCATAGTCGGGTACTGAAGTGTCTTTAAGCGCAATGACTTTGATAGTTGGTGTTTCGGTTAAACGAAAATATAGCTGGTCGTGTAACTCGACGAACTGAAAAAGAGTTTGTAGGTCGTGATAGCCGTTATCTCTTTGTCCTGTAATGTGAAGAAATAAATTAAGTTTCGCTGGGGCGGGAACGGAAAGGTCGTATCGGAATGTGTTGTTAGAGTCAGTGTTCATTATGATTTGCTTGGTGCTTCTGCGCGAAAGGGCTTATTTGGTTGTTGGGTTCAGCGTCCACTCGGATAGGACTAGGCTGACTTTGTGACCGTTATAGCGCGCAATGATTTTGTGGGGAAGGAAAACCGGCGTTTGATCTTTGTCTGCATGACGTTCGTAATTGATTAGGCGAATGTCCCATCCTTGTTGTTGCAGTCGTGCTAGTTGCCCTTGACCATTAAATTGCTGATTACTTACCGGAGCATTGGGGTCAGGAATGCCTTTTACCCAGTACTTGAGTGAGTTTATAGGAAACTCCCAGTTAAGATAGCGTTCCAATGCGATATCGGTAGGTAGGGTGCGTTGATTATTTTCATCCACTTTAATGGTTACGAACTGTTGGTCTCCGAATAAGTCCAACCCGCCAAAACCCAACGTGCCTCGAATGCTGATGGAAAAGGCTTGATGATCTTGTTGCCAATCAATGTAGCCGGTTTGATTCTGTTTGGGGGTGACTACGCCAACCTTGCCGGATAATTCCCAGTTCTCAAGCTGACTGATGCTTTGAAGGTGCTGTTGCCAGTGTTGCGGTTCTTCAGAAAAGGTTGCGGAGGATGTAGTGGGTGCATCATCTATACTGGTGCACCCGGAAATACCAAGAATAAGTAAAAGCGTTAGCCCGAAAATGCGCATTAGGGTCTCCTGCTGAAAAATTATTGCTGGGTGGTTGGCGATTCGTTTTCAGCGGGTTCCTGATCGTCTTTGTGGTTTACATTGATGTTAAAGCGTTTCATGGTTTCTAGTAGTTTAGGTCCGGTTGGGTTGTGACGGAGGCCGTCAATCCAGACTTTAAGTGCTTGGTCTTTTTTATTTTGAACCCATAGTACTTCACCTAAATGAGCAGCCACTTCCTGATCTTTAAACATCTGATAGGCTTTAGCGAGCAGTAATTCAGCCTTTTTGTAGTCACCCAGCTTAAAGTAAATCCAGCCGAGACTGTCGATGATGGCTGGATCATTAGGGTCAAGAATGTAGGCTTTTTCAATATAGTCTTTGGCTTCTTCCAGGCGATCGGTTTTATCGGCAAGCGTGTAACCAAGTGCATTTAATGCAATCGAACTGTTAGGGTTTTTGGCTAGGATTGCTCGCAGATCTTGTTCCATTCCCTGGATATCTCCAGTCATATCACGAACCATAGCGCGGCCATAGAGTAGATTGCCATCGCTTGGCTCTAGAGCAATGGCTTCATTGTAAAGGATGATGGACTCGTTAAAGTCATTAGCTTCTCGAACCAGCTCCGCTTCGATTTGGATGAGTCGCGGAATTTGGTTTGCGTGCTGGGTGTGGAGTTCTCGCAAATATTGACGCGCAGTGTTGATGTCTTGGTTGTCTTTGATCAGTGTTGTGGTGCGAGTGATGGCGGAAATCAGATTCTTACCTTCCTCGACAGACTTGTATGCTTCAATGGCTTGTTCTGGCTGATTGTGTTGTTCGTGCAATTGACCCAAGAAATACCAGGCGCTGTCTCTTTGCTTGGTTTCTGTAGCGGATAAGAAAAGAGCTTCAGCGGCTTTATATTGACCTAGCTCAGCGTTGATTAGTGCAGCGGATATTAGAATCTCATCATCGCTTGGATGGATTTCTGTCAGCACTTCCAGAATGTCGAGTGCATCGTCGACTTCTTGATGATCGGCAAGCGCCTGGGCGTACAGAAGGCCAAGTGTTTTTTCGCCGGTGAAGTTGTTCCAGCCTTCTTCAAGTGTGCGAAGAGAGTCTTTAGCCTGTTCATTTCGAGCGTAAAGTTTGGCAAGCATAATGTAATGTGGTGGAGACATTTCACCCGCTTGGGTTAGTGCTTTCATCGCTTCGAGTGCTTGTTGATCTTGGCCGAAGTCGCTGAGCAAAAGTGCTTTAGTGAAATGCAGGCGAACATGGTTTGGGTGTTCGCTGATGAGGCTGGATAGACCATCAATGATGGATTGATGCAGTTCGGCAGGGAGTTCTTTACCGCTCAGGTAAATTTGTTCCAGGCTGATTGATTCGGAAATGGCCAGGGCATCACGTAGGGCTTGGATGGATTTTTCAATGTCTTGCTGCTTTAGCCAATTGTTTGCTGCAGTGACGTGAGCGTGAATGTTTTCTTTGTCGTTCTCGCGCCAAATGTCGGCGGCTTCGGCAGCGGCTTGTGGTTCATTAAGATATTGAGCGATGCGTGATGCTCGCGCTGCAACATTGGGGTCTCGAGTGTTTTTGGCTTCATCGAGGTAGTAGCTCAGCGCCAAATCGTATTGGCTCCGTTGGCCTGCGATTTCAGCGACAAGCAGGTTGTAGAGGGTGTCAGTTTCAAAAGGACGAGTAGGGTGTTCTTTAGCTGTTTTTGTTTGTGAGACAGTGTTGGTTGTCGGGTCAGTTTGTTCTTGGGTGGTGGTGTTAAAAGTAGCGCAGCCACTTAATAAAATAATCGCTGACCAGAGAATGTGTCTCATGGCGTGTCCTTAAAACTGAATGGTTGTAGATGGCACTTACACTACCAGCTTAATGCTGCGAAAAAAAGCAGAAAAAAAAGTACATTAAAACAGGAAAACCGTGGATAATGTCAGGTTTTTGAAATCTCGGAACTTATAGGTAAAAGAGCTTAAGTCGATTAGCATGGCGCTAGGAATTTTCGGTATCAATCACAAGACAGCAACTGTTGAGGTAAGGGAGAAAGTTTCCTTTAGTCCTGAAGTTGTTGTGGATGCGTTACATCGACTGAGAGATCAAGTAGGTGTTTCTGAAGCCGCTATTTTATCGACCTGTAATCGCACCGAGATTTATTTCTCTGCCAAAGACGATATTCAACCTGCATTGATTGAGTGGATGGCGCATTATCATCAGGTGGATAAAGGTGATCTGGAGTGCGCAGCCTATCTTCATCAGAATGAAGAAGCTTGTCGACATATCATGCGAGTCGCCTGCGGTCTCGATTCGTTAGTACTGGGTGAGCCCCAGATTCTTGGGCAACTTAAGTCGAGTTACAGTGTTGCGCGTGAAGCCGGTAGTGCTAATTCAACCTTGATGAAGTTGTTTGAGTCGTCGTTTTCCATTGCTAAACAAGTGCGAACAGAAACGGCCATTGGTGAGAACCCAGTGTCGGTTGCCTTTGCCGCCGTTAGCTTGTCTAAGCATATCTTCTCTGATCTATCCAAATGTAATGTGTTGTTGATAGGTGCCGGTGAAACCATTGATTTGGTGACCAAACACATTAAAGAGCAAGGCGTTTCTAAGATTGTTGTAGCAAACCGTACCTTGACGCGAGCTCAAGATCTGGCCAAGCGTTTCTCGGCCCAGGCCATTATGTTGTCTGATATTCCTGATTATTTACCAGACGCGGACATCGTCATCTCGTCCACTGCTAGCCAATTGCCGATTCTTGGTAAGGGGATGGTTGAGCGAGCCATGAAAAAGCGTCGTTATCAGCCGGTGTTTATGGCTGATATTGCGGTGCCTCGCGATATTGAGCCTCAAGTGGCTGAGCTTGAGGATGTGTATTTATACACGGTGGATGACTTGCATGAAGTGGTGGAAGAGAACCGCAAAAGTCGCCAGAAGGCGGCGGAGCATGCAGAGCATATCGTTGGGCATGGCGTAGAAAAATTCCAGCAGCAAATGCGAAGCCTTGATGCTGTTTCTACTTTAACGGCCTTTCGTCAAAAGGCGTCAGAAATTTCAGATGCTGAGTTGGAGAAGTCCTTGGCTCAGCTCAAAAAAGGCGTTGACCCTGAGCGTGTACTTACTCAATTGGCACGAGGCTTGACCAATAAGCTAATTCACGAACCGACTGTGAATATTCGCCAGGCCAGTTCAGAAGGTCGCCTGGAACTGATAAACTCCGCGCGCGAGTTGTTCGGTTTGGAAAATGCCTCCCAACATGAATCTCAGGATTCTTAGCTCGATAATTCATTATAATAACAAGCTGAGAATCGCTAACCTGTAAACGAATAAGTTGTAATCCTATGAAAGCGTCAATTCTAGAAAAGTTAGATAACCTGTGTGATCGCTATGAAGAAGTCGGAGCACTGTTGAGTGATCCTGATGTGATTTCGGATCAAAATAAATTCCGTGCGCTGTCGGTTGAGTATTCCGAAATTGAGCCTGTGGTTAAATGCTTTGGCGATTACAAGCAAGCTCAGGATGATCTTGAAGAAGCGAAAATCCTGATGAACGATTCTGACCCAGACATGAAAGCAATGGGGCAGGAAGAATACAGTGCATGTCAGGATAACATTGCGTCGCTAGAATTGGATTTGCAAAAGTTGCTGCTTCCAAAAGATCCAAACGACGGTAAAAACGTTTACTTGGAAATTCGTGCCGGGACCGGTGGGGATGAGGCTGCGATTTTCTCGGGTGATTTGTTCCGTATGTATTCGCGTTATGCTGAAACGCAAGGTTGGCGCATTGAAATCATCAGTGAAAGCGAAGGTGAGCACGGCGGGTATAAAGAAATCATTACCCGCGTGGTTGGCCAGGATGTGTATTCTCGTCTGAAGTTTGAGTCTGGTGCACACCGTGTTCAACGTGTCCCTGAAACAGAATCTCAAGGTCGTGTTCATACTTCTGCGTGTACCGTGGCGATCATGCCGGAAGCGGATGAAATGGAAGAAGTGAATATCGATAAGAACGATTTGCGTATTGATACTTTCCGAGCGTCTGGTGCCGGTGGTCAGCACGTAAACAAGACTGATTCGGCCATTCGTATTACTCACATTCCAACAGGGGTTGTGGTTGAGTGTCAGGATGAGCGTTCTCAGCATAAGAACCGGGCTAAGGCCATGTCGCTGTTAGCCACTCGTCTGAAGTCTGCACAAGAAGAAGCGGCTCAAAAAGAAGTGGCAGATCAACGTAAGAGTCTAGTCGGCAGTGGTGATCGTTCCGAGCGTATTCGCACGTATAACTACCCGCAAGGGCGTGTGACGGATCATCGTATTAACTTGACCTTGTATAAGTTGTCGGAAGTGATGGAAGGCGATCTAAATAGTTTGGTGCAACCTTTGGTGAATGAGCATCAGGCAGAATTGCTGACTGAGCTGGCCAACTAAATCATTACGCAGATTTGATGAGCCGATAACATGGCAAACCCTATATGTCCTAAGCCCTCAGATTCCTTGTCTGAGTGGCTTAATCAGGCCAATCAACTGCTGCCTGATTCTGATTCAGCAAAGCTCGACCTTGAGGTCTTGCTTTGTCACATCCTTGATAGATCTCGTACCTTTCTTTATACCTGGCCAGAAACGCTCTTGAGTGATGATCAATACCAAGCATTAGTGGCTGGTGTTGCTAAGCGTCAGCAAGGTCAGCCTATTGCTCATATTGTGGGTTATAAAGAATTCTGGTCACTGCCTTTGCAGGTGTCAGATACCACATTGATTCCTCGGCCGGACACTGAAACGCTTATTGAATGGGTGTTAGAGAACTTTTCGGGCGAAGAAGATACTGACGTTAAAAAGAAAGCCGTTGATTTAGGCACGGGAACCGGAGCGATTGCTTTGGCTTTGGCTTCAGAATACCCATTGTGGGACGTGTCTGGCTGTGATCGGGTCAAAGAGGCAGTTGAATTGGCTAAGATCAATGCTAATGCGCTTGGCTTGGAGTCGGTGCGATTTTTTGAAAGTAGCTGGTTTGATGGTTTCGATTCGGTTGCTGATGCGGGAAGTTATCACTTAATTATCAGTAACCCGCCCTATATTCGCGTGGCTGATAAACACTTGAGCGAAGGTGATGTGGTATTTGAGCCAAAGAGTGCCTTGGTTTCGGGGGAGGATGGTTTGGACGATATTCGAACCATCATTTCTGGCGCATTGCATTTTCTGACCGGTTCAGGCTGTTTGCTGATTGAACACGGTTATGATCAGGCTGAGCAGGTTGCGCAGTTGTTTGTGGATGCCGGTTATGTCGGTGTAGGTTCCGGTCAGGATTATGGTGGAAATGATCGCTTTACCTTTGGCTGGAACGCAACGAGTCGTTGAAGTAAGCAAATAGTTTAGGTTGAGGGTGAGTACATTGACGGATTTAACCGATGAGCAATTGTTAAGATACAGTCGTCAAATTATGTTGCCGCAGTTGGACATCGAAGGGCAACAGCGAATTCTTGGTGCGTCTGTATTAATTATTGGTGCCGGTGGATTGGGGAATCCTGCTGCAATGTATTTAGCGGCAGCTGGGGTTGGACGCATAGTTTTGGTTGATGATGATCAGGTCGATCAAACTAACTTGCAGCGTCAGGTCGCGTTTACTGAATCGAGTATTAACACTGCCAAAGTCGAGGCCTTGGCAGCTCAGTTGATGGCTAATAATTCTGATATCAAAGTTGACACTGTGGCTCAGCGCCTTGATGAAACTGAGTTGCTTGATTATATCTCGCAAGTGGATGTGGTACTGGATTGTACGGATAACTTTGACAGTCGGTTTATGATTAACCGAATCAGCTGGCAGGTTGGCAAACCATTAGTATCAGCGGCAGCGATTGGTTTTGAAGGGCAGTTGTCTGTGTATCATCCTGGGGTTGAGGCTTCACCGTGTTATCAATGCTTGTATGGCGAAGTGGATGCACAAGAGCTTACCTGTTCTGAAAGTGGTGTGTTGGGCCCGGTCGTTGGTTCTCAGGGTGTGCTGCAGGCGTTGGAAACGTTAAAGCTCATTGCTGGTGTTGGTGAGTCTTTAGTGGGGCGTCTTCAGGTCTTTGATGCGCTGAATCATGAGTGGCGAACGATCAAATTAAGAAAAGACCCTGAGTGCCCGGTGTGTGGCACATGTTCATAGGTTGTCAGGTTCTTATGTGGGCTTGAAGTTTTCCTATCTGGACATATATACCCCAAGATAGTGATGAGTGCAGTTTACAAAGCGCCATCCTCGTACATAATCAATAATAAGTCGTCTCTTTTCGATGGATTTGTTGCTTATTGGTTTCTTTGGAATTTGCAGCTATGAATCACCTTCCTATTTTTCCGTTAGATGTTGTCATGTTTCCCGATATGCGCCTGGACCTTAAGATCTTTGAGCCGAAATATCTTGATATGGTCGCAGAGTGTTTCAAAGAAGATCATGGGTTTGTGGTGTGTCGAATCATTCAAGATAAGTCGGACGTGTTCTGTCAGACCTTTGAATCTGTCGGGACTCTGGTTCGTATTGTTGATTTTGCTCAACTTAAAAACGGCATGTTGGGGATTACAGTCGAAGGCATTGAGCGTGTTCGGGTTGCGTTTCCGTATTGTGATGCAAACCAGTTGGTGCGTGCGGAAAGACAGGCAATGAATGCTGAAATGCAGATGGCCACAGAGGTGGAGCATGAAGAATTAGTGATCATGTTAAAGCATCTGGAGAAGCATCCTGCGATTGAACACCGAGAGATCGCTTATGACGATGCCTCTTCGATTAGCTGGCGTCTTGCCGAGTTATTGCCATTCGAAGGGCCGGAAAAGCAAATGTTGCTAGAAATGAATCATCCATACGATCGCTTGGATGAGATATATCGCCTTCTCGATAAATACCAAAAATAAGGTCTGTGCCCATTAGTCAGAGTATGTGTCTATAAACGCTTTGATGGGTGTACTGTTTTTAGAAAAAATCCAGCCAGATGTATTTCTGATATTGCCTCTCAAATTCATACCAATAATAACCGATATATCCGATTACTAAGGCTATGGGTAGCCAGCAGTCGTAGATTTTGAATGTTAGTGAGTGTTGATTGAACGGGCTGTAAATCAAGCGCGCTAGTGCCACGATCATAGCTCCCAGCAGTAGCCCGCATACCACGTCACTGAACCAATGTACGGCCAGTAACACTCGAGATCCACCTACCAATAATGCTAATAGTAAGGCTCCGAAATAGAAGGGCCAGCGTTTGTGGGTTGCCAATTCTTGAGCCAGAAAGGAAGCGATTAGACCGAAATAGACGGTAGCTCCCACTGTGTGCCCGCTAGGAAATGAGTGACCTGGAAATGCGGTGACCAAAAGATCAGGTCGGGCCAATTCAAAAGCATCTTTCAACGAAGTAACTAACGTGTAACTTAGTGCGGTTACTGCCGCAATTAAAACGATGCCTGCGTACTGTCGTTTAATGATGAGGTAAAGACTGAATAAGCCTGCGCAGAAGTAGAGTAAGTTAGGATCGCCAAGCATGGTTATGGCTACCAGTGCGGTGTGGCCTTGTTCGGTATGAATCTGTTTTGCTAGATCCAATAAAGCTTGATCGGTAAATAAAGGGTGAGAAGCGTAATCCACCCAGAATACCCAGCCGAGGAAGAGTGCCAAACAAGTAATCAGGGTTAATAACGAAGGCAATGGAAAACTGGGGTCGTCTGTTCTTGGTGATGACAGTTTATGCCAAACCGTTTCAAGGGTGTCATGAGAGCTAAATACTTTCTTCATGTAGCGGTAAATAGAGCGTTCGGGGTGAAGGTTTTGATAAACCCAAACGGCTAGAGCAATGAATCCAAACAATAAAATGATGGTGGTGAAGAAAATACTTTTGAAATTCTCGGGAAGACTGATGTTCAGCCGCATCGCTGCACCTATGATGTAACCAGGTAAGACGTAGCAAATTGCCCAACCTACGGCGGATACTACATTTACAAATAAGAAACGGCCACTGGGCATTGCCAGCATACCGGCAATCATTGGAATGATGGGTCTGACGGGGCCAACGAAACGGCCGATGAAAATACTCTTTCCACCGTGCTGATCAAAGAACGAGCGTCCTTGATGTAGCCACTCTGGTTTGCGGTTGAACGGCCAGAGTGATGGAATGCGGTGTTTGAAAATACGGCCAAAATAAAAGCTGACGGCGTCTCCTGTGACGGCGCCGACAAATGACCAAATCAGTACAGCTTGAAGTGAAAAGTCCTGATTTCCGGCCATCACCATCAAGGCAAACATAAGAAAGGCACCGGGCATGATCAGTCCGATAATGGCCAGTGATTCACTGAATGCAGTTAAGAACACGCCAAATAGGAACCATTCGGGGTTTGAATTTAGCCAATCAAGAATAGAGTCAAACGACATAATGTGCGATCTGATGTTGTATGGTCGATGAAGCTGGTGAGGCACCAGAATTAAATGCAGCCGTAAGTGTAAGCACTGGTCTATGAATTTCCAGTGACAAACTTAAACTTCATTGATTTCTTTTGCCCGGATCAATGGATTCAGTGGAATTTGTTGGAATGCGTTTCTGTCAGCGACCAAAACTCGAAGCCATTCGCTTATAGCAACGTTCGATCAAGTGAATAGGCGCTGTATCGTTGCTGTTGAGTGTGGCGGTGCTGGTTCGGACATTGATGGAACTGATCAGTCCCCAGGGTTCATCTCGAACCATTCGTACGATCTTTTCGTCAATCACCACAACACCGTCTTGAGCTGTGTTCGGCAGAATCAGCCAGAACTGATGATCTTCGGCGTGGAACAGCATGTCGCCGGTGCGAGTGATTTTATCCAGAAAACGACTGAGTTTGACCAGAACTTGAGCGGCTTCTTCTTTTCCTTCCAGTTCTTTCAGTTTCGGGTAATCGTCAATCTCAATGAGCATTACTGAGAGTGCATTCTTAGAGACTTTTGCTCGCTCGACTTCTTCTAGTAGCTGCAGTTGAAAGACACTGAAGTTTGGAAGTTTGGTGGAAGGGTGAGCTTGAGCAGCTTTGAAGAGTTGGGTGGAGTGAATTTTTCGGTGGTAAGCAAAGAGGCCGGAAAATAAGAACATAAAACTCAAACCTGAGATGGCTTGATATTGCATGCTCAGCAGACCACTGTTGTTACTGGTGACAATCAGGCATAACACAAAAATTGCTGACGCTATGCTGGCGGTTGCCAGGGGTTGTGTCATGAAAAATAACATCGGCAGGGCATACATCCAGACCATGGTCGTAGAGTGCAGCAGTTCAATGTCATTTAGTAAGATAAAGGCTACAAGAATAAAGCCGGCAAAGCTGAAACGGTCATTGTCCTGTTCTGAACTGCTGAGCCAACGCATCATCGCCAGTAAGGCAAATAATAATCCCGCAGGCACGTTAATTGATAAGGCAGCGATATAACCGGCAAAGAATTGATGAAGGCTGATAACGATAAGAATCGACGCTAAAAAACCATAGGCAATGGCGGCAATCTTGTTTTGAATCGAACGATCAAAGAGCTCAAGCTTCATGGCAAAGTACCTGCTGATTTTCGGTGCAGCACAATAGTGCCGCGCGCCCCTTACTGATGACTTCGGTACTGTTGTCCCCAATGTTCAAGCTCGTGATACCTGCCTTAAAGGTGACGTCAGGGTGTTTTTGTTGAGATGCCTCTAGGCGTGATTTGATTTCATCTTTGGTGGCGTAGGGATGAATGATGGCAATTTTACGATGGCTGTAATGAAACACCTGATCGAACGGGCGAATACTGCTATGAACAAACTGTTTGACGGGGTTCCAGCGTAATTTTCCTTGGGTTGTGTCCGACGGGAATTCAATCAAGCTGTAGCTGAGGCCACTGCCTTCACGCTCCGCCCGTTGTATTTCACGATCCAGTGACGGTTTTAACTCCTGACGTAAATGCCATCCTGTTTTTTTATGAAATATGTCCAGAGCCGTCAGTCGCAATAACATTTGATCTTTAAGGAACGCCATAATCAGGCAAAGAGCGCAGACAAACAAAAAACTTAACGAGGTCGGTAACGCGTTCTCATTGTCTGCCATAAATGACAACAAGGTAAAGATAATGGCGGCATAGATGCCAATGGCAATGAGGTTCAGTCGAAAGGTCATGAAATTAATCAGCAGTACCGGAATAAGATAGATCCAGGGGGAAAGCTGGGAACGCAGTAAAAAAGGCAAAATCACGGTCAGGGCAAATAAAGCGATTACTATGGTGACTCCGCTTATTTCGCGTCGTCTTGAAGGCTTCTGGAAACTCAATAGAATTAAAATCGCAGTCAACGGAATGGTCAGGAGAATGGATTGGCTGCTTAATAAATTGTCAGCTCTGATCATTAATATCACTGAAAACACAGCAATAATGATGGTCAAGGCTATAAAGGTTTCCAGTTTCCGGCTGGCGAAAACCAAGGTGTCGAATCCGGGCGTTTTCATTATTTTAATTACTGCTTATAGGATTATGACTACTGAACATACAATCTAGATCGTAATGTCGTTATAATGGAAATATTTTCCCATGATCACTAATAAAATTGATCACAAAACGATGACGATTGTATTCTGTTACGGATTTTGAATGGATATTAAAGCATATATGGAAGGGCTTGGGCAGAGTGCTCGAGCCGCTTCTCGTGTTGTTGCTGCTGCGACCACAGAACAAAAGAACAAAGCCTTGCTTGCTATGGCGGAAGCATTGGCATCTTCCCGAAGTGAGTTGATGGCCGCCAATCAAATTGATCTTGAGCGTGGTAAGTCCAATGGGTTGGATGCCGCCTTGCTAGATCGTTTGGAATTAACCGATGCTCGCATCGATACGATGATCGAAGGGCTTCGTCAGGTTGCTGCATTGCAAGACCCGGTAGGCGAAATCACGGATATGGCGTATCGCCCATCAGGTATTCAAATTGGTAAGATGCGCGTGCCTTTGGGTGTGATCGGCATTATCTATGAATCTCGCCCTAACGTAACAGTGGAAGCGGCGAGCCTGTGCCTTAAATCAGGTAATGCGACCATTCTGCGTGGCGGTTCTGAAGCGATTGAGTCCAATCAGGCGGTGGCTAAATGTATTCGTGCCGGTTTAGCGAAAGCAGGTTTACCTGATACCGCAGTTCAAGTGGTTGAAACCACCGATCGTGCCGCGGTTGGTGAGTTGATCACAATGCCAGAGTTTGTTGACGTGATTGTACCACGTGGTGGAAAGGGCTTAATCGAGCGTATTAGCCGTGATGCGAAGGTCACAGTGATTAAACACCTTGATGGTATCTGTCATGTGTATATTGATGATCAGGCGGATATTACCAAAGCTGTGAATATAGCCGTGAATGCCAAAACGCATCGTTATGGCACTTGTAACACGATGGAAACCTTGTTGATTGCTAAGTCTCGCATTGACGATGTGTTGCCTGAGCTGATTTCTGCTTATGAAGAAGCGGGTGTTGAGCTGCGTGGTTGTGATGTGTGTTGTTCGTTCTCTCCAGAGTTCAAAGCGGCTACTGAAGAGGATTGGGAAACTGAATACCTAGCGCCGATTTTGGCCGTTAAGGCAGTCGATTCGATGGCTGAAGCGATCGCTCATATTAATCGTTATGGTTCTCATCATACCGATGCGATCATTACCGAGAATTACACCAAGAGCCGTCAATTCTTGACGGAAGTAGACTCCAGCTCTGTAATGGTAAATGCTTCGACACGTTTTGCGGATGGTTTTGAGTATGGATTAGGGGCAGAGATTGGTATCTCTACCGATAAGATTCATGCGCGAGGGCCGGTTGGACTAGACGGTTTAACCTCTCAAAAATATATAGTCCTGGGTGACGGTCACATCCGTCGTTAATGTATTGCTGAAAAGCATTGTTTAATTGAAGAGATATATGGACTCCCAGAGTTTAAAAGATAAAGTTGTTGATCTACTTGATGACATGAAAGCAAACGAAATCACTTGCTTGGATGTAAAAGATCAAACCAGTGTTACAGACTTTATGGTCGTAGCCTCAGGAACCTCATCCCGTCATGTTAAATCTATTGCGGATTACGTGGCTGAAGAGATGAAGAAAGAAGGCGTTAATCCTCTGGGGACAGAGGGTGATAAGGCTTCTGAATGGGTTCTGATCGATTTTGGTGATGTTGTCGTTCATGTCATGATGCCAACCGCTCGTGAACATTATGATTTGGAACGTTTGTGGTCAGGTTTGACTCCTAATAGAGATCAGAGTCAGCCGGCCAGCTAAAAGGAACGGAATAATAGGCTGATTTTCATTGCTTCGTATTGGAGGCGATGGAGGTCGGCCTTGTTTTTTGAGAACGTCATGAAAATACGTTTGATTGCTGTAGGAAACAAAATGCCGTCCTGGGTCACTCAGGGCTATCAGGAATACGCACGTCGCATGCCGCCCGATATGGCGTTGGAGCTTTGTGAAATTGCTCCAGGTCAGAGGGGGAAAGGTCGTGATGTGGCCCGAGCTATGCAAAAAGAAGGCGATGCCATGTTAGCGGCTATTTCACCTTCTGATTTCGTGATAGCGCTTGAGGTCTTGGGCAAGACTTGGTCTACTGAGCAATTATCAGAACAAATGGAAAACTGGCGGATGAGCGGACGAGACATTGCCTTGTTAGTGGGCGGCCCGGAAGGGTTGGATGCTCGATGTGTCGCCAGAGCCGATGTTAAGTGGTCTCTGTCGCCGTTAACGCTTCCTCATCCTATGGTGCGTTTATTGGTGTCTGAGCAGTTGTATCGAGCTTGGTCAATCATATCTAACCATCCTTATCATAGAGCGGGTTAAAGGGCATTACTGACGTCTATGGAAGGATTATCTCTCCACGATCATTCTAAATACTCTACGATTTTCTTTTGGCGAGTGGTTGTGGCGTTTTGCGTCGTCTTGTTTTTGCTTGCTGTGCTTTTGCTTCGCATGTATCACTTGCAGGTGGTTGAGTTTCAAAAGTATCAGACTGCTTCAGAACAAAATCGCGTGCAGGTGGAGCCGATTGCTCCGACTCGTGGCTTGATATTTGATCGTAATGGCGTGTTATTGGCTGAGAATACGCCTAATTTCAGCCTTGGTATTGTGCCTGAAAAAGTAAAAGATCGAGATCAGTTAATCCAAGAACTACGTAAGATTCTTGAAATTACTGATCGTGATGTAGAAAAGTTTTCTCGACGTTTGAATCAGCGTCGGCGTCCGCTCGAACCCGTGGCCATTCGCAACCGTTTGACGGAAGAAGAAATTGCCAAGGTCGCAGTGGAGTTACATCGCTATCCCGCGGTTACAGTGGATGCCAAATTGGTTCGATCTTATCCTTTAGGTGCTCCCTTTGCTCATGTGGTTGGGTATGTTGCTCGCATTAACGAGAAAGAGCTGACCAAGCTGGATACCACGAATTATCAAGCGACCAATCATATTGGGAAGCTAGGTATAGAGCGTTTCTATGAGTCTTCATTGCATGGCAAGGTTGGTTTGCAAAAAGTAGAGGCAGATGCTCGAGGACGTGTCTTAAACGTGATTGAGCGAGTCCCTCCGACGCCGGGTAAAAACTTGAGATTGTCTTTAGATAGTCGGTTGCAGGTCACAGCCAGTAAGTTACTGGATGGACGTCGAGGCGCCATTGTGGCTATCGAACCTAAAACCGGTGGCATTTTGGCATTGGTGAGTGAGCCAAGTTTTGATCCTAACGCCTTTGTTTTGGGGATAGACCACAAGTCTTACGGTGAGTTGAGAGACTCTAAAGCCAAGCCGTTGTTTAACCGTGCGCTCAAGGGGCAGTATCCTCCTGGTTCTACGTTAAAGCCTATGCTCGGTATCGCTGGGGTTGAAGCCGGAGTCGTGGACTGGAACTTCAGTATTATGGATTACGGCACGTACCAATTGAAAAACGATAAACGTGTTTATCGCGACTGGAAAAAAGGCGGGCATGGTCGAGTTGATCTCCGATATGCAGTGGTTCAGTCCTGTGATACTTATTTTTATGAATTGGCTTTCCGTTTGGGTGTAGATCGCATGTCCGACTTCTTAGCAAAATTCGGCTTTGGTGATTTAACCAGCCTGGACATTTCTGAAGCGCGCCGCGGGCTGCTACCTACTCGGGAATGGAAACGTGGAGCTAAAGGGTTGCCTTGGTTTCCAGGGGATAGTCTCAATATGGGCTTGGGGCAGGGCTTTACTCTGGTAACCCCTTTGCAGTTGGCTGCAGGCACTGCAATCTTGGCGAATAAAGGTAAGTGGGTTCGTCCAAGGTTGACGATGGACGGTGATTTGGATGAGGTTGTCGACCAAATTAAGAAGGATATGGATGAGTCTGAATCCAAAAATATCATGCTTAAAGACCCTCAGAATTGGGATCGAATGTTTGCGGCGATGAAAGACGTTATGCACGGTTCTCGTGGTACCGCTCGAGCCTCCGGCCGTGGTGCGAAATATAAAATGGCAGGGAAAACTGGTACTGCACAGGTACTTGGGATTGCGCAAGACGAAGAGTATGACGAGACCAAGATTTCAAAGTGGCATCGAGATCATGCGTGGTTTATGGGGTTTGCTCCGTTTGATGACCCTCAGATAGCTGTTGCGGTATTGGTGGAAAATGGTGGTGGCGGTAGTAGTACTGCGGCTCCTTTAGCGCGTAAAGTTTTTGATGCGCATATTCTTGGGGAGTACGATGTGGAGGCGAGCCAATAGTGAGGGATTTTTCTCGTACGCTTCCTGATGCCGCAACGCATTTTAGTCGGCGTCCTAGTATTTGGCTAAGGATGCACATTGACACGCAATTGCTTGTGCTCTTGTTGTGTTTATGTGGTGGTGGACTGTTCGTGCTCTACAGTGGTAGCGGCGGCAGTATTGAGGATGTTCATAAGCAGATTATCCGAATTGCGTTGGGTTTGGTGGTGATGTTTGTGGTTGCGCAGTTTGATGTGTCTACTTTGAAACGTTGGTCGCCTTATTTCTACGTGATAGGAATTGGGTTGCTGGTGGCTGTATTGCTGGTTGGTGTCGGTGCCAAAGGGGCGCAGCGTTGGTTAAGTCTAGGGCCGGTGCGTTTTCAGCCATCCGAAATTATGAAGCTGATTGTGCCTATGATGGTGGCTTGGTATATGTCGGGTCGTAAGCTGCCGCCCAGATTCAAATACGTCATTGTTTCATTGGTTATTATCGTCGTTCCGGTAGGCTTAATCGCCAAACAGCCAGATTTGGGAACGTCTTTATTGATTGCTGCTTCCGGCCTTTTTATCCTCTTATTAGCTGGCTTGAAATGGCGTATTGTTTTTGGTTTCGTTGGGCTCGTTTCTGCCATGATTTATCCTTTCTGGCAGTTCGTCATGCGGGACTATCAAAAGCAGCGAGTATTGACCTTGTTTGACCCGGAGAGTGATCCGCTGGGTGCCGGTTGGAATATTATTCAGTCGAAAATTGCCATTGGCTCGGGTGGTTTATGGGGCAAAGGTTGGTTGAATGGTACTCAGAGTCATCTGGACTTTTTGCCGGAAAGTCATACCGACTTTATTATTGCCGTGTATGCGGAAGAATTTGGTTTCTTTGGTGTTTTGGCTTTATTGGCTTTGTATCTGCTGATTGTACTTCGTGGTTTGTATATCTCTGTGAGAGCACAAGACTCATACAGTCGTTTGTTGGCAGGTAGTATAACCTTAACTTTCTTTGTTTATGTTTTTGTAAACATAGGTATGGTGAGTGGTATCTTACCTGTTGTTGGTGTGCCTTTGCCGCTGATTAGCTACGGTGGAACCTCGATTCTTACATTAATGGCTGGGTTTGGTGTGTTAATGTCGGTACATACGCACAGAAAGTTATTGGCCAAGTAGGGATCAAATTGCGTTTTGTGTGGTCAGATTGGGCGAGTGAGTTTTTGAAGTTGTGCCGACTTAGCTTAGATGTGAGCACAATTTTCAGAGAGTGATTGAACGTTTAATTAAACAGAGAGTGACGATGGACCGTTTTTATAAAGTTAAGTTTTATCAAATAGCCCTCATGTTTTGCTTTGGCTTGGTATCTGTCGCGGGATGGGCTGGAGATTACAGTGATCGTGCGGATGTGAAAGCGTTTATTGATGAAATGGTTAAAGAGCACGAGTTCAAGCGACAGTCATTGGAAAAACTTATTGCTGTTGCAAAGAAGAAACAATCTATTTTGGACGCTATTTCCAGGCCAGCTGAGCGCACTAAAACTTGGCAAGAATATCGACCGATGTTTGTAAACTCAACACGTATTAAGCGTGGTTTAGAGTTTTGGGAAACGAATCAGAAAACGCTCGAACGCGCTGAAGATGTCTACGGTGTGCCGGCTAAGTACATTGTTTCCATTATTGGTGTAGAGACTATGTATGGTAAACAAGGTGGCGCTTATCGAGTGATTGACGCGTTGGCGACGTTGGCGTTTGACTATCCTAAACGTCCTTTGTTTCGTCGAGAACTGAAGTCTTTCTTGATTATGTGCCGTGAATACAATCTAGACCCCTTAAAGATTAAAGGGTCATATGCTGGGGCGATGGGCTATGGGCAGTTTATTCCGAGCAGTTATCTTTCTTATGCGGTGGATTTTGATGGTGATGATCTTAAAGATATTTGGTCAAACCCTGTCGATGCGATAGGTAGTGTTGCGAATTATATCAGTCAGCATGGTTGGGTGCGCGATGGTGTAATCGCCAGTCGTGCAAGAGTTTCGGGAGAATCTTACCGAAGCTTGGTTAATGAATCTTTAGAACCGACCAAGACATTGAAAGAGTGGGCTGAGACGGGTGTAACACCTGCTAGTACCGATGCGTTACCTGACCAAATGGAAGCGGCGTTATTTAAGTATAAAGGACGACTCGGTGCAGAGTTTTGGCTAGGCTTCAATAATTTCTATGCAATAACGCGTTACAATCACAGCCGTCTGTATGCGATGTCAGTTATTCAGTTGGGTGATGAAATCGAGCGTAAACGAAATATAAAAACAGAGAGTTAGTTTTGTACAAGGTAGTCTCGGTTTGTTTTTTAGTTTTATCTTTGGTTGGCTGTAGTTCAACTCCTTCTCGTTACCATGTGGAGCAAGATTATGGGCCAACAGTGGACGTTGATGTCTCTCAGATCCCAGATGCTACGCCCAGATGGGAGCCCTATAGTGCGGGAGGAAATAGATCGCCTTATACTGTGAGAGGGGAAACCTATCATGTTCTTCCATCTTCAAAAGCGTTTTATCAGGAAGGGATTGCGTCCTGGTACGGCCATAAATTTCACGGCCACTTAACGTCCAATGGTGAAACGTATGATATGTATGGTATGTCAGCTGCTCATAAAACTTTGCCGATTCCTTCCTATGTCAGAGTAACGAATGTAGACAATGGACGTTCGGTAGTGGTTCGTGTGAATGATCGTGGTCCTTTCCATGAGGGAAGAGTTATTGATCTCTCTTATGCTGCGGCAGCCAAACTGGGCTACCACAGACAAGGAACAGCTAAGGTAAAGGTTGAGTCTTTAGACTTTAAAGAGCCTGATCGTTATGTACAGATTGGAGCCTTTGGAAGTTTGGATAATGCACGTAAGTTTCGTCAGCAGGCATTGGCTTGGGCGAATTCATCATTCAGAATAAAGCCTGAATCTGGTATTTTTAAAGTTCAAATTGGGCCTTTAAAAACGTTAAAAGCGGCCCAAGATATAGTGTCTTTGGCGAAGACCAATGGTATTGCAAATCCACTCGTGGTATTTGATAGGATCTAGGGTCCTCTGATATTCTGAGTCATATTCATCTTCAAACTATTCCATCTGAAAACGAGAGCTATGAAAGCGAAATCTTCCAATATTGTTATTTCTTTATTTTTCTTCTTTGTTTCAAGCCTGGTGTTGGCAAATCCGTTAATCCCGGCACCACCGCAATTGGCGGCTACTGCTTATATTTTGTTGGATGCTAAAAGTGGTAAGGTTTTGGTTGAGGAGAATCCCGATGAGCGTGTTCCTCCGGCCAGCTTAACCAAAATGATGACCAGTTATATTGCGGTGGAAGAAATTCAGCGCGGTAATGTTGGATTGGACGATGAAGTTTTAGTGAGTGAGAAGGCTTGGCGTATGCCGGGCTCTCGTATGTTTATTGAAGTAGGTAAGAAAGTTAAAGTTGAAGACTTGCTTCGTGGAATTATTATTCAGTCTGGGAATGATGCAAGTGTGGCAATGGCTGAACATGTGGCAGGCTCTGAAGAGGGATTTGCTGACTTAATGAATCAATACGTTTCTCAGCTTGGGATGACCAATACGCATTTCATGAATGCAACCGGATTGCCTCACGCTGATCACTATGCTTCTGCTCGTGACTTGGCTACGTTAGCCGAGCATACCATCGTCGATCATCCTGAGTATTATGGCATCTATTCCGAAAAAGTATTTAAGTACAATGGTATTGAGCAGCCTAACCGTAATCGTTTGTTGTGGCGCGACTCGTCTGTTGATGGCTTGAAAACAGGCCATACCAATGAAGCTGGGTATTGCTTGGTAGCATCGGCCGAAAAAGATGGTATGCGATTGATTTCTGTGGTGCTTGGTACGCGTAGTGAAGAAGCTAGAGCGAGAGAGACTCAGAAGCTATTGAATTATGGTTTCAGGTACTTTGAAACATTGTCTTTATATGAAGCGGGTGCGGAATTAACTCGTAATCGTATCTGGAAGGGGGGGCAAGATCAGGTATCACTGGGCGTGATTGATGATATTGTTATCACTGTACCTCGTGGTAGTCGTAATGATGTAAAAGCAAATTTAGAAGTGGATACCATTATTGAAGCACCAGTGGAGCAAGGCCAAGAGTTAGGTAACTTAAAAATTGCTCTGAATGGTGAAACTTTGGTCGAACAACCTTTAGTAGCCTTAAAGCCAGTTGAAGAAGCCGGCTTCTTTGCTCGCCTTTGGGACGCTATTAAACTGTTCTTTATTGGTTTGTTTGGTGGTTAATGCCTTCGATTGTTTATCTTGATGGGCAATGGTTGCCCGCAGATAAAGCGAAAGTCTCGGTGTTTGATCGAGGCTTTCTTTTTGGTGACAGTGTCTATGAAGTCGTAGTGGTATATAACCGTCAACCATTTAGATTAGAACAGCACTTGTCTCGCCTAAGTCGTAGTTTAGAGGAAACAGGTATACCCAATCCTTTGGGGCTTCATGAGTGGCGTTTTTTGATAGAACGGTTGATCGATCAAAATGAAGGTGATCACCAGTCTATTTACATTCAGGTCACTAGAGGTGTAACTGAATCGCGCACTCATAATTATCCCACTAATATCACTCCGACTGTGTTTGCAGTATCAAAACCTATTTCTTCAAAAAGTACCGACACCCGTTTAAATCCGTCATGCTCGGCCATATTATTAGAAGATATTCGCTGGTCTCGTGGTGATATCAAATCCACTTCTTTACTGGGCAGTGTATTGCTTAAGAAGGTTGTCTATGAATCGGGTAAAGACGAGGGCATTCTTCATCGAGATGGCTTTATCACTGAAGGGACGGCAAGCAATATTTTTATCGTGAGCCAAGGTGCTATCGTTACACCTGAGCTGAGCGAATGGATTCTTACAGGAATCACTCGAGATTTTATCTTTGAGTTAGCTAACCGTTATAATGTGCCCATCGAATCAAGACCTGTTTCTGTGGTTGAGCTAACCCAAGCGGATGAAGTTTGGTTGACCAGCTCAACGGCAGAATTAAGGGCTATTACTGAGCTGGATGATAAGCCAGTAGGAAATGGAAATATTGGGCCTATGTGGCAACGGATGGCGGAGTTGTATCAGCGGCACAAAGCTGAGTTATTTAGTAGTTGTGCTTAATTGGTCTTACAATCAATAGTAAGCGAACAAGAAAACATCATGAATATGTCTCCTTGTAAATCTATTAGAAGAGAGGCGTAAAGGTAGTCGTAATGCAGAATCAAGAGCCGCCAAAAATTGAATTTCCATGCCCTGGATACCCTATCAAAGTGTTGGGCGAAAACGCTGATGACTTTGAGTCTTTTGTTATCGACACACTTAAAAATTTAATGCCGGAGGATGATATTGATCTTCTGGGGTTGAAGTCTTCTGCGAGCCGTAATGGTCGCTTCTTATCGGTTACAGTGAAAATCGTTGCTCAAAGTGAAGGGCACTTATCTGATATTCATCAGACTTTTATGAGCAGTACTCGTGTGAGAATGGTGCTTTAATGACATCGCTTGTTGTGCGACAACTCGAAGGCCTACAGGAATATCAAAAAGTATGTGATGCGATGCATCAGTTCACCGACGCTCGAAGTGATGAAACTGCGGATGAATTGTGGTTTCTTGAGCATGAGCCGGTCTTTACTCAAGGGCAAGCAGGAAAGGCGGAGCATCTGTTAGCGACGGGTGATATTCCTGTTGTCCAGACGGATCGAGGTGGGCAGGTGACTTATCATGGTCCGGGGCAATTAGTTGTATATTGCCTTCTTGATTTATCAAGAAGAGGGGTAGGTCCGAGGCGGTTGGTGACTGATATCGAGCAGGCCATCGTTTCTCTATTATCTCAGTACGACCTTGATGCTTATCCTAAGCAAGATGCACCAGGGGTGTACGTCAATGAGCAGAAGATCGCGTCTCTTGGTCTTCGTATCCGAAAAGGTAAGTCTTTTCATGGATTGGCGTTGAATTTGGATATGGATTTATCGCCCTTTCTTAGAATTAATCCTTGCGGCTATGCAGGAATGCAAATGACGCAACTCAAAGATTATCATGACAGTATTGATTTTGATGAGGTGCTAGAGAAGCTTCGGCATTGTTTGCAGTCGCAACTCGGGTACTCAACCGTTGAAATGAAAACTGGATTACCTCCAAAGGTTTAAAAATATGGCAGAGCAGTCTCAAGAAGTAAAAGCAAGAAACAATAGGCCAAAGGTAGTTCAGGGAGAAAAGCTAAGGGGCGCGGATAAAACCTCTCGCATTCCGGTGAAAGTAATCCCTACCGATAAAATGCCTCGTAAGCCGGACTGGATTAGAGTTCGGGTACCGGCCTCTCCTGAAATTAGTAAAATTAAGCAGAAGCTAAGAGATCATAAGTTACACTCCGTTTGTGAAGAGGCGTCTTGCCCGAATCTGGGAGAGTGCTTTAGTCATGGCACAGCGACTTTTATGATTATGGGGGACATCTGCACTCGCCGTTGTCCTTTTTGTGATGTGGCCCACGGCCGACCAAATCCTCTCGATGAAAATGAGCCTACGCACTTAGCAGAAGCTATCGCAGATATGGGATTACGGTATGTGGTAATCACGTCGGTAGATAGAGATGATTTACGAGATGGTGGCGCAGGGCATTTCGTAGCCTGTATTGACGAAACACGTAAACGTTCTCCGAACATTGAAATTGAAGTGTTGGTACCTGATTTTCGAGGTCGAATGGATGTGGCGTTGGATATCTTGGAACAGTCGCCTCCTGACGTGTTTAACCATAATCTCGAAACTGTACCTAGGTTATATAAGCAATCGCGCCCGGGGTCTGATTATCAATGGTCATTGGATTTGTTGAAGCAATATAAAGCGCGCAGACCTGATATTTTAACCAAATCTGGTTTAATGCTTGGTTTGGGTGAAAGCTTTGAGGAGATTGTTGAGGTTATGAAAGATCTCCGTGCTCATGATGTGGATATGATTACTTTGGGGCAGTATCTCCAGCCAAGTAAGGATCATTTGCCTGTGGATCGTTTTGTTGAGCCTTCGGAGTTTGAAGAGCTTGGGCGTATTGCGGAAGAGCTTGGCTTCCAGCGAGTGGCCAGTGGTCCTTTGGTTCGTTCTTCTTATCATGCCGATAAGCAAGCCAAAGGTGAAAAAGTCTCTTAATTTCTGAAGTTTTCCTTCCTTTGTTTTCCTCCGACAAAATTGAGATCTGATAGACAATTTTGTCGGGTTCTCTTATCTGTGGACGCCTATTATCAATAATTTTGCCAAAATGGGGCAAGGTTCACACATATCTTCAAGGCTTAAGTCTACACTTTGTTCCAAATGTAGAATTCTGTGGTCAATCTTGCGGAAAAGTGTTTTTGCTATAAAATGACAATGATGTCGCATTAACACAATAAAAATAAATATTACGTAGCGAATTCAAACCATGCATAAAGTCAAAGTGGCGAGACTAACAGTCGCTGGGTTATCTGTACTTCTGATAAACCTGTTTTCTTTGTCTGCTCAGGCGGATTTAGTTCCTGTGACAGATGAGGATTTAGCGTCTTACTCTGGTCAGGCAATAATAGCTATTGATGATTATGAAGTTGTTCAGGCTGACTCTTCTACCAATGAGTTTCTCAGAGTGACATTGGGGTCGACCATAGAAACCAATGCAACTATCGATAAAGTTCAGCTTGGCACTTATGATCGTGCTGGATACAGTGCAACTTCAGATATAGATATTGATAATTTAAGCTTAGGGTATATTGATCCTGATACCTACGAATATGTTCCTTTTGTGATAACTGACCCATATATGGAATTCGCGTTCTCTGATAATGTTGGGGTTCGCGAAGTAGTCGGTATGCGTATCGGTGCGGGTAGTGCTTCAGGGGCATTGACGGCCAATATTAATAGCTTAACGGGGAATTTCGAATTGATGATTGATCATGACGGAGATCCTGATACTGCGGCAGTAGCAGCTCAATTGCTCGATTCTACTGGAACGGCTACTAATATCCGTGCCACTCACCTTGGTGAAGCCGGTGATTGTTCTTCTAACTGTATTTCACTAAATAACCTTGCGACACTTAACATAAATGATTCGGCGACGGCAGGCGACATGTTCCTGTCGTATCAAAACATTGATATAGGTTGGGCGAAAACGCTTAATGATGGATCTATTGATGTAAATAGTTTAATTGAGACAACTCAAGGTGCGTTTTTTAATCTACCCACCGGCATGACATCAACAACGGATGCCCTTGTTGGCGTGCCAGGAGTAGGTGGAAATATCGAATCAACTCGATACACAGATGCAGCTTTGGGATTGTTTCCTTAAACCATAGGAATAATAAAAATGAAAAGACCTGTGGCGTTACTAGTATGTTCATTGTTTAGTGGTGTGGTTGCTGCTGAACTCTCTCCTATGTCTGACGATGCCATGTCAAAGGTGGATGGTGAAGGCTTAGGTATCGTTCTGGAAGACTATTCTTTTCATGCTGGCTCAGAAGTGGATGCTAGTAATGGGGCCGCTGTTTTCGAAATTACAGGTATCAAAACGTCTGATGGACGGCAGGTAACTGTTAAGGCCGATAATTTCTTCATTGGTGGTAAAGGCAGTGCTGAGTTCGTGGATAACGGTGATGGCACATCGTCGTTTGTTGTGAATCCGACAACGGTTAATGTAGGTCGTTTAAATAACCCTGTTGAGATTAGTCAGCGAGATGGTGATGACATTGATGTCCGTGCTCCTAACAAGGGGGTGCTTGAAATTGCTATGCCTGATTTGGTTGCTATTGATGGTGATCCTGTATGGACAGGTCATACAATGGATCCTTGTTTAAAAGCTGGGGCTGCTGAGTGCGCTAAGTTTGATAGTCGTGAGGCTGTTGATGGTGGCTATCGAGGTGAGCGGATTGATTTTGGTTTGGAAATTAATGCTGAGTTTGAAGGTTCTCCTGACTCTGATACGCCGTTGACCTTGTATGTAAAAGAGGCTGTATTTGATGGTAGTTATATCCGTTTATGGGGGGATGAAACTGCAACAGGCTCAGAAAGTGAATCGGATCAACGTAATCTGACGTTGGCTAATATCCGTTTGAATATGTATACCCCGGATGTGTTGATTGCTAGTTGTGGGGTAGATGGTAATACTTGTGGTGATGCGGTCCATATTAAGCATCTGGCAATGGATCTTATTATCGGTGTTGGTGAGATTCAGCCTGCAATGTTAAGTGTTACTTCTGATGGTAATTTGCAGCTGGAAGTTGAGGCTTTACCTGCGCCTACAGCTGCGGGTCAGCCAACGCGTATTAGTACTATCTTAAATGACCAGTCGGATGCTGCTGATTGGGCAGCAACAGAGAAAGATTTCTACGATAATTATTACAACGACACTATTCCTGGTGTAAAAACAAAAAGTAACTTCTATATCGGTGATCCAACAATATCAAATCCTACCTTTGAAACTGCTGGCGGCCTGAAAGTTGGAGATACTTATTTAGGAACCTCGAAGATCGAAGGGTTGCAAATTCAATACATGAAGATGACCACCCATGATATTGGTGGTTAGGGGCGATGACATGAAAATAATAAGAAGAGTCTTGCCGGTCGTTATAGCATTGAGCTCATTTAATGTTTCAGCGGAATTGACTGCAATAGATGATGCAGAGCTTTCTGATACAGTTGCTCAGGGCGGCCTTTACCTCTCGGGTGAGTTTAGTCTCAATGAAGAAGGCGGCCCTATCAATGATGCTACTTATACAACGTGTGAGAGTGTTTCAGATGATCAGCGTTGTGGTGCTCGCTTTTCCTATAAAATGGGAGGCAATCCAGAAAATGGATGGTACGTCATTGATGATTGGAAGGGTGAAGTTTCTTTCGAAGGGCTGACGTTGCGTACTCGTAAAATTGATGGCAATCGACGAGATGTTACTGGTCAGCTTGTGGATAATTCTGGACAGCCTGTCGATGAAACGAATGCAGTTGCCTTAGGTGTTAATGACGGTTTTGGTGGTGATGGCGCGTCTTTCAATAAAGAAGTGCTGGAAATTGGTTTGCCTACTTCTATGAGATTCAAGGATTACCAGTATACCGTTGGCTTTTCTTCGCACGCCTCTCCTAATGATTCAGTTAACTTTCAGCAAACCAATATCTATGGGGTTAAAATTAATGGTCAGGTAAATATGTCTGGCAATATGTTGATTTTCCCTACGGCGGATAAATAAGGAGGAGCTTTTATGAATACGTTAAAGCCTTTGTATTTTTCCGTTGCTCTTGCATCTGT
Organism: Litoribrevibacter euphylliae; assembly: GCF_042646085.1. Lineage (NCBI taxonomy): Bacteria > Pseudomonadati > Pseudomonadota > Gammaproteobacteria > Oceanospirillales > Oceanospirillaceae > Litoribrevibacter > Litoribrevibacter euphylliae. The sequence continues at coordinate 878,951 of NZ_JBHRSZ010000007.1, forward strand.
TCCTTCTCTGGCATTGGCTGAGCTTCAGTTGATGGATGAAGGCAGTCTTTCTGATGTGACGGGTCAGGCGGGTATTACGGTTGAAATAGAATCCAAGGTCAGTATTGGTAGTTTGAGTTATATTGACGATGGAAATCCATTGTCTCTAGAAGAAATTGAAATACATAATTCAAGAGACAGTTCAAAAGGCGCTAAATCTTACATTATGATCGATGCTGTTGATGGAGCGGGCGGTCCTGATCAGTTGCATGTGAGGTCTATTACAGAGGAAGCGAGGCTTCAAGTAGGAGAGATAAGAGTCAACTCCGCAAATACAGCACCTAATAGTTTTGGATTGATAGCTCTTGACTATGATATGGAAAATTATTTCCAGATGACAGGTGGCGGGCTTTTGAATGCTGATAAAGGTATGACGATTTTTAACTATAATAGTCGTATCTTTGGATTGCAGAGAGATGCTGATGGCAATGTTCAGTTAGATGGTAATGGTAACCCTATTACGAAAGGGGCTGAATTCTTCTATCGTGATAATGGAAATGACCTTATGGTCTCTTTTGATTACGAGCATTGGGGGACTAATTGGACTTTGGATGTTGTTGATGATCCGTATAAAGCAGGAAAAGAGGCATTATTAATCACCTTTCCAGATCATCACTTTAATTTAACTGTTGATCAAATTAAGTTTGATACCAATAACTTTGCATCGGATCCAAGTGCTTCGACTATGGAAGGAAACCCAAATGTTGGGATGATTACTGCTTCAGCAGATGTGAGTGGGGAGTTGTATATCAGTGCTGGTGGTAAGGACCCTGAGCAAGGCTTAACGTTTAATTATGACAGAACTTTATCAAATGGTGATTTTCGCTATATTGATACCGATAATGGTGGCAAACAGTATGAGGTTGCTTTAACTGGTGTGACTCATCAGTCTCAGGTTACGAATCTTACATTTGATGTTATAGATGATAGTGTGTGGCTGCAAACAGAGCGTTCCCAAGGAGCTATCGATATTGAAAATATCTTTATTGGTACCAAATATAATTCTGGTAATGATGTTGGTAAGTTAAGTTTGGGCTCTGTTCACGTTGATTATTTATTTGAAGATCAAATTGTTGATGGTACTACCTATACCAACTCATTACAGTTGACGCCTAAAGGAAATCAATATGGCGGTGATCAAGGGATAACAATTAACACTAACTGGAGTTTAGCGAATGCAGATATTGGATACACTGATAATGGTAATACAGTCTGGGTATCAGGTATTAAAAGCTATGGTTCTGGTGCGGTAATTGTTGATCTTATTGATGCGAGCTATTTATATACGAATAATGTAGTGGATCCGTCTGAGGATCCGTTCTTTGATGGTTTGCGTATTGGTTTTGAGGATGTTGTAGGTCACTACAGTATTGATGGCTTCAGAGTTGGAGATGATAAGAACAGTGCGGAACTTCAAGGTGGTACTGAGCTTTTATTGCCCTTAAAAATTTTCCAGGAGGCTGATTTTACTTTAAATGGTCATATGACTGTATTACCTGGTGGTGCTGATAATGATGGTCTTACGTTTAATGGTGATATCCATTTGACCGATAGTACGTTTGGTATTTCTGTTGATCAGGATCGTTCAGGTCTGTGGCTAGATGATGTTACTTACGATATTTATATGCGAGATGCCAAACTGGATGTAAATAAGGATGGGCTGGTTCTAAATCGGGGTTGGTTTGCATCAACGATGGATGTAGGAAATGTTCGCTTTGGGGACAAGGATAGCGGCGATTCTTTAGGGCGTATTGTCTTGTCCCGTTTGGAGCATGATTCAACCTTGAGTATCAGTTCCGGTGGTGCCGGTACTGTCTGTATTGGTGGTACTGGTACAACACAAGCCATTTGTGAGCAGGAAGATCCTATCACTAAAGAGCCTGGTGGCCGTTGGGAGGATCGTGGTGATCAGGGTGTAACAGTAACCATTAATAGTAAATTTGTTGATAAAGATTCTCTGAATGCGGATGAATTGGCGATTGTTAACGGTATGGATCCAAATGCAGATACCAAGTTAGGATGGTATCGTTCTGATGGTAAAGTAGGGATTGAAGCTGTTGGGATTTCAACGGATGAAGATGGCCTTACTGTGCAGCTTGGACTAGATGTTGCAGAAACGGTTGTAAAAGACGTAGATACAACGGACGGTTTGTTGAAACGAGTGTTACTTGATCCTACAGGGCATGAAGAGCTTGTGGCTGATGCCGACTTAGAGGCTAAATTAACATCAGGATATACAAACCCTGTTGGATTCGCGGTTGATACAAAAGTGGAGTTCAAGCAACTGAATATAGATCGTATCAATATGAATCATCATGTGGGGGGGGCTCAGCCAATCTTTTATGGTGCTCAGTTTGAAAACGTAAGTCTTCGGGCAAATATAACGGCAACGCCTATTCGGTAAGTTGTTTTAGTTTCTGTAAGCCAGCTAAAAAGCTGGCTTTTTTGTTTTTAAATGCTTGTTTAATAAGTGTTATAACCGGTCAAATTGCTGTCTTATCCAAACAATTATTAATTGAGTGATTGCTCTATAGTTAGTCCTAATAATAAAAATAATATGGATGTGACTATGAATTTTGCTCCCTTACTAACATTCCCGTTATTGTTTTTGGTTCAGTTTTCACAGGCTCAGATGGTAGCCATTGAAGACGAGGCTTTATCTGAATATACAGGTCAGGCTTTTATTACTATCGATGAGCCAGATCCTATCGTTCAAGATACAACTACATATAAATACACGCGTATTAATTTAGGCATGGATATCGAAACCATCTTAACTCAGGATGAAGTGAAGTTAGGTGTTTATGATGATCCACGAGATATTACAGGTACGGGTGTGGATATCCATATGACTGACTTGGGGTTGGGAACTTACTTTAATCCGCATGATTACTTTCAGGTGGATAGTAATGGTGACATTGTCTACGGATCAGATGGCTTGCCTAAGCCAGATTCAAGTAGGTTTCCAATAAATCCTAAAACCGGACAGCAATTTACTGCGGCGGATGCAGGTGCACCTATGCCGTTTCAGATAAAGGATCCATATGTCGAGTTTGCCTTTAAGGAAGAAAATGGTGTTCAAAGCCTAGCGGGAATGAGAGTAGGCTATGGTGGAGCGAAAGGTGTAATGACATCGAATATGTTATCAATGACAGGTAATCAGGATGTCATTATTTCAGATACAGCAAAGGCGTTGGGTACCCAGAATCCTGAGGGGTTCTTTGGGTTTTTGCTTAAGTATGTTTCTCCTTTGTTATTAGGGGATAGTACATTGGCGACTCGAGCTGTATTGCAGCAAGGGCCTAATGATCCTAATCCTGGTCAGAAGTTGGATTATCGTGCAACCCATATTGGGGTTGAAGATGGCTACAAATTCGTAACGAAAGCTCAGGATGTAGGTGTATTTAATTGGTTTCTTCTAAAAACTTCTATGGATTTATTTGCTCCTCCTGAAACTGGAGCTGAAACTGTTTGTACAACACGAAACTCTCTTGGAAGTTGTACTGGTGGTGACATTAATCTCTATACAAATGGTTGTGAGTTGGTTGGAATGGATACATGTTTCCCCTTAACAAAATATCAAAGTATTGATGTAGGTAATGGTGATTTTGCTAGAGGAATGTTTTTAGGTATCCAGGCTGAAGATGTGCCTTGGAGAACAGATGTCTTTGTGTCTGATAATATTACTGATCCAACAGTGCCAGGTGAATATGTTGAAGGTGTAATGACTGCTGCTCAGGGGTTTTATATGAATATCCCTACTGGAGGGATTCAGCTTGACCTGAAAGAAGCGACAACCTATGGGTTGCCTAGGCACAGTACGCGATATACCGATGCAAGCTTGGGGTTGTTCTAAATTAATATCGTGTGCGCATTATAAAAAAGACGAGCATGCTCGTCTTTTTGCGTTTTAGGAGCGTGCCTTTTGTTGGGATTGTCTTTTTCAGTGCGTGATTTC
>NZ_JBHRSZ010000008.1:0-231 GCF_042646085.1 Litoribrevibacter euphylliae
TGCGGCGAACATTACTGTGACGGCGACAGACACCAATGTGGTTGAAGATGGCGATGCCACCGCGACGGGTACCGTGACTGTGACGGATACTGACACCGGCGAAAATACACTGGCCAGCAGCACCGCCACCTACGGAACGGTGTCTGTGGATGCGTCCGGCAACTGGACCTACACACTGGATAACGGTAACGCCGCGGTTCAAGCGTTGGGCGAAGGCGAGACTTTAACCGA
>NZ_JBHRSZ010000008.1:292-575 GCF_042646085.1 Litoribrevibacter euphylliae
ATCACCATTACCGGTGCCAATGACGATGCAAACATTGTTGTGACGGCAACGGATACGGCGGTGACGGAAGACGATGCGGCGAACGCAACTGCGACGGGTACAGTCACCATTACCGATACTGACACCGGCGAAAACACACTGGCCAGCAGCACCGCCACTTACGGAACGGTGTCTGTGGATGCGTCCGGCAACTGGATCTACACACTGGATAACGGCAACGCAACGGTTCAAGCGTTGGGCGAAGGCGAGACTTTAACCGACACCATCGTGTTCACCTCGGACG
>NZ_JBHRSZ010000009.1:0-352682 GCF_042646085.1 Litoribrevibacter euphylliae
TTATCTCCTATGGAATAGCCAGAATGGCTATAGATAAGTGTGAGTTATGAGTGGAGTTTGAGTGAGGAAATCGGACTAGAAAGCTGCCGCGAAGCGGCTTAGTTCAACAGTTAATTCTACGACACGATGTCGCATATCCATTCTCGTATTTTACGTACTATTATTCATGGAAACTCACACGAATCAATGAGATAACAAACAGCAGTTCAAAAATAAAAAAGCAAAAGCGAACACGGTACGCTTTTGCCTTTTTAAATTCCTATTACTTTCAGTGAGTTACAAACTATATTCTGGATATGCGTACGCAGTACATATATCACGAGTTGATTTTTAAGCATCCCATGACCTTCCCCAATGATTGTAAAAATCCATTGATGAAAATTCTGAGCCAGGAATCAGGACATTTCTTCTATCAAACCCACAAAACAAAAATTCCAGCCGAAGCTGGGATCTATGCAGTTATCTTTTACGTAGACTTCTAGCTCGATCTTTCTCTGCTACTTCACACCCAATACCGAGATATAGCAGTTAATGCCCAGATAACGGAAGTGACGAGCGTCGGTGATATCCAAGCCACGTTCTTTCATCAGTTCCGGGGAGTTGTAGATTTCATGTACGGCGTTGTCGGAGGCGAAATATAGGATGATCGCCGCGGATGTACCAAGAGCCTTTTTGGATCGTTTGATTAATGACATTACCTTTCGGGAAGGCGGATCATAGAGGACAGGACAGCCAGTTTCAGCATGATTGTAATTGGAAAAAATTGATCAGTTCTAGAGGGGCTCTACAGCCCGAACGCTGGCCAGCAGGGGAACTGCTTGTGAAGTCCTGCTGGCTTTATTTGTTATATATTATTTTTACGTTGAACCAAACTAAACCAGTTACCAGAGTTGTCTATGCCCATAGCTTCGACGCCATAAAGCTGTTCTGTGGGTGGCTGGTTAAATTCCACGCCTTTAGCCACAAGCTCTTCGTACGTTTTTTGACAATTTTCAGTTTCGAAAACGCCCGCTCCAAATGCACCTTCTTTGATTAAACTTCGGATTTTCTCGGCGGAATCTTTAGTGAACATTGGCCCCTCTTTTGGCTCTGCCAATACCAACTGAAGTTGTGGATTAGATTTTGGATATACAGTTAGCCATCGAAAATCTCCTTCCACTTTCATGTCATCACCAACCTCGAAACCGAGCTTGTTTTTGTAAAACTCAAGAGCTTCGTCCTGATTCAGTACGTATATTGTTGAATGTGCTATGGATGTGATCATTTGTATATTCCCTTTTGTTAATTCATCTCTATCTTATAGAAATAATCAAGATGAGATTTCTCCAATATTGCTCAATTGGCCAATTTCCCCAAAAAATGATAGGCAAAGCATGCCGGTATAGCCTGCGAGGGAAAACGGTATGGTTCACAAGACAAAGCCCAAAGCTTACGACGATATAAAGTAGGAGCGACACCAACTTGCTTTAAAAACAATGAAGAAAAGCTACCAAGACTTGTGTAACCCACTTTCTCACATATTTCTGAGACACTAAAATTTTCCGTGATAAGCATTTTCTTAGCTTTTTCAACTCTAAGGCGAATCAAGAATTCGTTAGGTGTTTCTCCATAAGTATCCTTGAAAACGCGCAAAAAATGATATGGAGACATATACGAGCTCTTTGCTATATCGGATAGGCTCAGCGGTGCTTGAAAATTATCAGCAATGTAATCCCTGCCTGCATTCAATCTTTCAAATTTATAGTTCGTAGTCATAAAACATCCTTTTAGATCCACGTAAAATATAGCCGCCTTTAGCATAGGCGCGTGCGGTTTGCGCGTCTCATGCCTAAACTTGTTAACACTGAATTACGCCCGTGCAGGGTATACATGATAGCGATTAGTGTCAGTCTGCTCGATGATTACACAATCACCGGCTTTAAGCTCATGTACTTTGAAAAACTCTTTAACCCATGAGCGCTTACGAAATATTTTTTTATCACCCGCAATATCAGTGAGAACAGGCTGTTCAATACCGCTATGAACTTCAAGTAGTGTCCCTGCCTGTGCTTCTGTGTTTGAACCACCAATCGAGCTCTCAGGAAAGAACTCGATGACCGACGATAAGTACAGATGATTGTTATTGATATTTCCCTGGGTAAGTTCGATTTTTACGTACTACATGTTACTTCCTGTAGAGTGTTGTCACCGAATTCTACGTCCCAAAGACGCAGATCAGTTTTCCTGTTTTTCGAACCATTCTCTAATTTATTCACTATTAAAACAACGGTATGATTACTCAAGAAGAGCAACTATAGTGCGTCACTCCTCCGGCCTGGAAGAACGCTTGAGGCCTTAAACAGTAGTATTTTGCTTCTACTTCTGGTGATTGCTCATCATAGGGGTTGGTCAGTACCTCTTGTAATTCCTGAACCAGTGAGTAATCGCCTTTCATTGCTTGTTGATAAGCAGGGACAACAAGCCATTCTCGCCATGTGTATTTTGGATTAACACGTTTCATCATTTGTGAAAGCGTTTCAGCATCCTGATTCTCTAGCGCAAGCATCCTCCAGTGTTTCAACCATTCTCCCCACTGTGCGTTTAATTCATTACTTGGCTCAGCATAAAAACTCTTGCTGAGAGCCGATACATCGACCGGAATATGAGAGAGTTCACGGAAGAAAATGGTGTAATCAACGGAAGTGTCGATCATGAGTTTTAGCAGCTGACGGAACAAATCAGCGTCAAAGGATTCTAGCCCGAGCTTGGCGGCCCACATAGCTTCCATCTTCTCTTGCATCACATCTGCAACCCCTAAACGTATTGCTTCAAGCTCTGCTAACGCGTTAGGGACTGATGTCAGTAACGGCTTTAACGCCGTACAAAACATACCAAAATTGATTTCAGCTGCAGCGGGCTGATTTAAAAACGAGAAGTGTCGCCCTCCTCCCGTCCAAGGCTGATAAAACGGTTCAAAGTGTTCACAAAAACCGAACGGCCCATAATCCAGGGTAAATCCCCCCACAGCACAGTTGTCACTGTTGAAGTTACCTTGGCAATAACCGACGCGTAGCCAGTGGGTAATCAGCGAAGTTAAGCGTTCACGGAATGCATTCGCCAAAGCGAGCAGTTTATCTGGCATTGAAAGATCATCACTGATCTCATATTTGTATTCACGCTCAATCACATGTGAAACGATCATCTCTAATTCTTCCAAAGCGTTAGAGTGCTCATTGCTTCTCGCTCGGCGACCAAAGAGTTCAATCTGGCCCACACGTAAAAACGAAGGCGCTACACGGGTCGTAATCGCAACCGGATTAGAAACACGAATATCGGGGTCGAGAGAGTAAGAGCCTTCTGAATACCAAGGTCGATCTACCGTCTCGGTTTGTGAAGCAAACAAGCAAAGCGATCGCGTGGTCGGAATCCCCAATTCATGCATGTGTTCTTGTGCGAGAAATTCCCGAATGCTTGATCGCAATACCGCTCGGCCATCAGCACCTCGACAATACGGCGTTTGCCCTCCTCCTTTTAACTGCATCTCCCATCGCTGCCCTTTCATAACCGCTTCAACGACGGATATGGCCCGACCATCACCGTAACCATTCCCCGTTTGAAAGGGGCATTGCTGTCTATACTCTGTGCCGTAAATCGAAAGCGCATACCCTGTCGCCCAACCGAGCTGGCTCATCGGTTCAGGCACTTGAGAGGTATCACCAGAGAATAATCGTCGGAAGTCTTCAGTATGTGCGAGTTGCTCATCAAACCCCAGCTCGTCAAATAACGTTTTGCTATGAGCTACGTACTCAGGCTCAGCAATAGCCGTAGGTTTCACTGGCACATAATGCCCCGAGCGCACTTGCCTTGGTGCGTAATCCTCACCATTCTTCGTCGCATCAGGGTCACACCTAAGGTTATTCATCAACGAATAGTCGACTAACCTGGCAAGGTCATCAAGGCACGTCACTTTAGCGGGAATTTCATTGGTCTGGCGATGAGTCATGGTAGTGATGAACCTGTATATGCAAAAAGAGAGGTGTTAGACAACCCGTCTATCATAAGTATAGCTAGGTAGGTTAGGGAGAAATATATTGAATCAAATCAAACTTGAACCGATTTCAAGCGTAACTCAACCATAGCTCTAAACTCGTTAACTAATTGAATGACGCCTTCATCAGACAGTAGGCGTGCGCCAAAGGATACTGTTTTTAGTTAGGGCGATCAGTAGCAAGTTCAGTAAGGGAGTCTTTTTCCGAGTCGTCAATATCTTGAAGGCTAATTCCTAGTTCGTGATTACCTTCACCACCTATGAAAACTGGTAAAGCCGTTATATTAACTGCCAGTACTGGCCGATGAGTTGATATCATCAATCCACGGCAGACGACAAAATTCAGCAAACTGTCGCGCCGTGATGACGGCATCGCCCTGATGCTTAGCGTTGCTGATCGTAATCTGCTGACCCTCACGGGTAACTAGCACAACCGAATAAGGTCGGGTTGAAGCCCCGGTGCTAACCACCCGAAAACCGCGTGCACCGGCGAGGCTGTAACGACGCTTAAAAATCGGCATCAGTGCCGTTGCTTTCAGTTCAATGATTTGCTCGGCCAGATCGATTCGCACACGAAAGCTACCAAAAACAGCATGCCAGCCGAGGGCTGTAATGATACCCACGACCCAAAACGGCAGGCTTCTTTCGCCACCGGCAAAATAAATATTTAACAAACCGACCAGTAAAATAATGGCGCCGAATGACTTCAACAAAAGCTTAACCAGCGCCGACGACTGATAACTCGCACGCTGCGATGAGTGTTGTTTAAAAATCATAACGACCTAACCCAGGGTAGCACCGCGGCTACAAACGAAAACACCAACACAGGAATAAGCAGCATTAACTTATCCCGCAGTGACCACAGTGGCACAATATCATCCGATAACGGCAGCTCAGCATCACCCGGCGCTTCGTGATCCGCATGTAAGCCTTTATCACTGGCTGGGAACCAGGGCGTTTTGTTCGGCCAGTTGCTGATTTGCTCCAGCGTATTGACGTTAAATTGTTGCTTCAAAAAAGTCATTAGTGCTTCAGCATCGCTGGCCAGTTCAAACTGCAGCACCTGCCCCAACACCTCAATACGCCGCCCGTCTTTGTTTCCGGTCCGGGTCATCACTACCTCTGTGTGTTCAATGTCCTGCTGTTGGACAACCTTCGCTGAGCGCCATAGCCAGCTCTCCTGACGCAAAACAACGCACTGGTGCGGATCAACCACAATACGATTGGAATGGCTGAATAAAATAAAAGCGCCGAGCACCATCACGATTAAGAAGATCAAGTGAAACAATTCGCCACTGAACAGCACCAGGCACAGCATAAACATAGTGATAGCCGACAAAAACATTGCCAATAGTCTGATGATAATCGCTTTGTTGGTATTGAAGCTGATGGCAGCGTTCGCATCCAGGCGAACGACCCTTTTGACCGGCTCTGGCAGTTGCTGATAACCGCTGTTGATTGATGTTTCCATACACTGTATTCGCTACTTATTACGTCAGATTCTAGCGTGAGGTTTGCCAGTTTAATCGGCTGCGGCATGGGAGGCCAGAGGTATTATCTTATGCCGGAGATTTACGCTTCACCGACGCATAAAGCGAACCAGTGATCTTCCCCCGATAAAATGGTCATCGCCATTTTTATCCTAGGCTTTGCACAAACCCTATAGCCTTAATTTCTGTAATTAGGTTTGCGCTGTTTTCTAACTGCTCCTCAAAGCTGGAGTCTTTATGTGAAGTAAACAGCTTTCAAACAGTATCCCGTTTACCTCCAGCAGCCTGATCGAAGATCATTTCCAAAGCCTGAGAAATACTCTCAAAACTAAAGTCACTTTCACTATAAATACAAAATACAGAATTAGCTGATTCGCTCATAATCATTTACGTTGGTGTTCCAGTATTTGGAATCGTCAATTGGAACATTGAGAAAGCAAAAAACTATAAAAATAATAGCTCCAAAACCAATTACATAATCTTTAGGTTTCATTCCTGGATTTTTAACACCACAATTTGGCAGTTGTTGATACTCATGGTTACATTCCTTACACGCTACGAGTACCACTTAACTCTCCTTAATTTTCTAACGTTTTTGTTTAGCTGCGCCCATGGAGCACTGCGTAATGAGCATCCAGTGCAGGGGAAGGCTCTGAATGGACTACAACAGCAGGTTATGTGCCGTGTGTATTGGAGTCATACTGAACACGCTGATACCCACCGAACAGCGAAATACTGAAAAAATCATTGGTATTACCTGACTCAGGTAAAAGACTCTCAGTTCTATTGCCATTTTCAAACTGAGAGTACCAATGCAGCGAAGAACAACCTGCAAAACCGCACTCCCCTCCACACACCGGACTATAGGCCGCACCAGTGAAAGGTGTGTTTTCGCCCTTGGTAAAAGCAATCCCATTTCTATAATTTAAGACTTGATCAGCATCCACTGCGCCCGCCAATACGTAGCGGCAATAGCCCAACTCCAGTAGGGGAACCGCAGATATGATAGCGACCAGAATAAAGCTCAGTTTTAGCAAAAATAGTGGTTTCTTTTTCATGATAACCCTGGTCATATAGATGTTATGAGTTGATTGCACGATATTTAACCACTATGTCTTTAGCTGACCAGTTTCTCTGTATATAGATACCAAGACTCACATGCAAAAGATGCCACCACAGATTACCGCTAGGCTTATCCATAGTAGAGCCCATAAGCATATGATGAATAGCAATACTACTAGCCATAATTGATATTTTTGAATACGGATCAGATTTGTTGATACCGAGGTAGTCGTGTAATACCGCTGCAACCAACCAGTCATATACCCAATACGGCGTGATCTGCGAATACCTTACTTGATCCACTTTGGGTTCATGTTCTCTCCAGAAAGCAGAAATCTCTTGATTGGAAATATTTGCTCCAACTATTGGCTCAGGATATATGTTCAGTAAAGATAAGGATTCGTTATAAACGTAGAGAGGCAACCCAATAAAGAAAGCCAAAAACAGAGAACAAATCGTGAGTACTATCTTCCCTCTAAAACTCATAGCGTTTCAATAAATGGCGCCAGCAGTGGCGTCCAGTGAAGGCCGTCTTTTGTCCTTAGCCTGAACGAATTTCATTGGCTTGTTAAATCGGAGTTAGCCAAAACAAAGCGGTTGTACCTCATTGCATAATTCACTGTCCGTTCATATGCCACTTTATGACGCTCATTTCTTATAACACATGAATTACCCAAAAACTTAATTGCATTTGCTCGTTCACAGAATGAGGACTCCTCTTTACTTCTCATCCCTGTAAACATACGTGAATTTGTCTTAATACTATAACAATTAATATAACCTTTACTTAAATCACGCTTAGCATCAACTTCGGGGTTTAATAAATCTTTACCTATCAACTGGAGCTCCAAAAAATAATAAGGATGATCCTCTAAGTATTGCTCTGTGAAGAGATATCCAAAAATAAGTAAACAAATAATTAGTGTATATTTCATCAAATTAGAATTTAGCGCTTAGGGTAAGCGGCGAGTGCTCGTCGCGAGTCCAAGACGCGGGAGCTTTCCCCGCGGCTGAGCTTGACCCTTTTGTTAAATTTTATGGTTTTGATAGAACTCACGATACTTGCCTAACAAATATTTTCTTTTTTCGTTTTGAGGTGGGTTAACCTTAAAGTAACGATCAACGACATTCGGACTAGTTAATACATTTGAGATTTCATATTTATGAACAAATTTATAAATTGGATTGTAGGGAATCGCACCTCTAGGTTGTTCTTTTAGCTTTTCATTCAGTTCTACATAAAACTCAATGTCGGTCCAAAGCATATTTTCCACTACGGTTTGATAACCTTTTTGATAGTAGTCGGCATGTTTGCCACTTTGGGAGTCTTTGTAGATTAACAGTGCAGAGGCCCAAGTATTTGCTGAACCTTCAGTTATTTTTCTAGCAGTTTGAGTTCCAGCATCCTGAGCTCCAAACCAATAGCCAGAGCAAAAAAATATTAATAATGGTAGTAGTGTTCGGAGATATTTAATCATGGTCATATAGATGTTATACGGTGGCCGCACAGACTTTAACCTGATTTGATTTAAAGCTAAATGCTACCGTTGTTAAATGCAGATAGTAACTGTTATTTGACTCTGAAAGCTCTAGAACCAAGTCCGTAAAGTTGTCTTTTCCTAGTTGATCTTCATCATCAAGAATCTCTTGATAGAAATCGGAGACATTGGAGAAAACCAATTTGTTTCCTGGCCTCCAATCTTCCGGGCCCAAGTTAAAACTTACTTCTAAACGTAACGATTCTGAATCAAAATTCACAAAGTCTACATGTTCCGTGATCTGGGATTTGAGACTCTCTAGCTTATCCATACTCTCTCAAACCAACGCCTCAATCAGCCGACGCTTCAGCGGTCGGCTGAATTGACTTGTTAGCCGCTGGCTCTACCAAGTAAAAGGTAAACCCCTGCCAAGGAAGTATTCCACCATTAACTCTGTAGATTTTCTGCATATCACTTTTGGAAATTAATTTTGGTTTCGTTGACATCGTGGGGCTAATATCAAAACAATAATCCTTTGGGAAATTGACAATAACATCAGCACCAATTACAGGAACTTTAGTAGCTTGTGAATCAACTATATTGCCTTCATACCGACGGATAAATACTGTTTTGTATACCACATGACTTTCCGGCGGAATTTTTACTGAGTACTCTACTGTGGTATGCGAACCATTTTCATTAACAACCACATTCTTGTTATTGCCCTTATCCTTAGGATCGAAGTGTACAAGTACCTTATCGGAAACATCTCTACACTCAGCCTCCTCTATCTTATATTCATTACCCCCGAGCGTATCAAGTTCCAATTTAATGGGATCAACGGCGTCTTTTTGACTTAGATTATGCAACTCATAGCGGGTAGTCATTCTACATTCAATTTCTCCGGTGGCTTCATCTAAAGTGAAGTCATATATCCACTTTGCTTCTTTCCGGACAATATTGCTTTCAATAATTTCCTGTTTAATTATTTTGAATATTTCCTCAGGGATTATGGTTTTGAAAAGGCTGTCAAAAACATTAACGTTGATAGCGTTATTGAGTTTTTTCAACTCCTCTTCTTTTTCATCTTGTTGTGCCTTTTGTAGTCGATTTGCAACAAAAACGGTAATAAATACAGCAGCAGCCAAACCATAAAGGAAATTTATTAAAAGGTTTGAAAATTTTTGCCACAACGGAAAGTCCACCTCCAATGTGGTTGTAGGCTTTCCTGTGTTATCAAGAATGGTTTTTGTACCAAGCTCCACCGGTACACTAGATGAATAAAGATCCATTACGAAAGCAACTGATGCAATAGCTATCACAAGAAGCAAGTAGAAGTATAATTTTTTATCTTTCAATTGTGATTCCTTTATAAATTCGAGGGCAACATACACGGCTAACGCGTGCAGCAACTTGTTAGCCGGATTATTTGATCGACCAATCTAAACCAATAAAGTCCACGATTATACTTTCAGATTTACCTTCGTCGTACCGACTCGCTAAACCTGCGAGTCTATACTGCAATTGATTGGAAATTGGGCAAGTAACGTACACCGTATTAATATAACGATTGTCATAACCTGCCAGGTAGCTTCCTGTGCCAATCAATAATGAAAGAGAACTGTCTTTATCCTGAAACGTATTGAGTATAAAGTTACTTTCATCAAATGAATTACGAGATGATATTGTACTGACGACCATATTTCGAATATCTTCTTCTCGCCAGTCAGGTCGTAACTCTAATATGCATTCTAGCAGTAGATTCGCTGAATCGAGATCTCTAACAATAATAATAGCCTTTCCGTACACCACTTCCTTCCGCAACTCAAAATGCTGAATAATTTCTAGAGCACAAGTCTTTAAAAAAGGTAGACTTCTATGTATATAATCGAAACCACCACTTAGTTCGTGTATCTCCTTATCGATCTGTCTATAAGAATCAACTTGATCTAATGGAAATTCGATTTTTTCAATCTTAATAGGTTTAAGCACACTATCCAGTATTGCTTGCTGAAGATCATACATACCTACGACGTCACCATAAACCTCAACGGCTTTAGATGAAAGGACATTGGTGAACAATATACAAGCACCAATAGAAGAAAAAGAAAGCAATTTCTCTGTTCCGGGAAGCAAGTTATAACCAATGAAGAGGGTATATTTATCGGCTAAATCATTAGGGTCAACTTTTTGAATTGTCGTTATTATGACATTAGATAAATTTGAATTTAGCAACTCAATTAATTCACCTTTGCTGCTAGGAACCATCGGGCAAATATTACTATTCTCCGCAATGGTTTTAAGCAACTGGCTCTCTAAAATTTTTCTGTCAACTAGAATAACAACAGAGTAATCTTTAAGCGCACCCAGCTCTCTTATTTCTTTCAGATACATAAGTAGGGAAACACTCAAACCACTACCCATTGCTTGAACCACTACCCCAGCTTTACCATTACCCTTTGGGGGTAAAGCTTGTTTAGTAGCAGCTATAGCACTCTCCACAATATTACTTCTAACAAACTCTAAATACTTCTGTATCGGCTGAGCCAGTTTCATAATTTCAGGGATAACCACTTGCTTGAAATTGTGATCATTTATCTCTCTTGCCAATACAGACAATAATGGGTTAAGAAGATCGGACAATAAACTTGAAACTTCTATCACGTCCAACTCTAGAGAGAAATGGACAATTTTGTTTCTATACCGAGTCAAACGATCAATCTTCGATCTTAATACCCCACCTTCTTCAAGCTCACTGATTGACAAGGTTATTGCTGCGCGTTCGATTAAGCTTCTAAAACCTACTGACATAACCTTTTCATCATGGTCAAATAGTTCCAGAACACCCGCATTTTTCATTCCGCGCTTCTTTCTAAGAATTCCGAGCCTTTCAACCGCTTTATTTACATCCTGGAATACCAAGAACTCATTTGTTTGAACTAATAGCTGTTTTAAAACCAGTTCTATACCGTGATGGACCCAAATAACGGCTTCTTTTAAAAGCCAAGCATCTTCGCTTTCTTCCCACTGTGTCCACATTTCAAAACCTCTTTTTAATGAATGAGATCCATTATCCAGAAGTCCGATTTTTAAATTTTCAGATTGCTTTGACATGATGATAAATTTTCGGGCGGCTAACGCTACCAGCACGCGCGGCTTTGTAGTGGAGGCGAAGCCGCAACGAAAAAGCCGTCGCTGTACCTGGCCTTGTTATGTGTTTTTTGGCTAGTCAAGAGACAGGTTTCCCTGATCAAGGTAAAGTTGATAGAGCTTACGTATATCAACCGACATGAACTCAAGATTCATGTAGCTAAACCCCTCTTCTATGATTTCAATCAGTGTATCGAGATAAACACAGCTTAAGTCATAATCCCTCGACTCATACTCGTCAAAGTGCTCTGACGGAGCAATTTCAAAAAATTCACGCCTGTCATTAATTCTATGTCCACGAAGGCATTCATGAGCAGCTTTTTCGGCCAGCCTCATATCTCGAACCCACCATATTTGGTAGATATTTAGAGGGAGCGGGGTACTCGTGTTATACAACTGCTTCACACGTTTAAATGGATTAATGCTAAACCCGACCTTTATTACGTTGTTATTCATCGGATCTCTTAATATATAAACATACCCTTCTTTCATTCACGAGACTCCAATATCACATAACAGCGAATTCTGCGTCCCTATGGACGCAGATCAGTTTTTCCAATTTTGCGAACCATTCTCCGACGTATTCACTATTAAAACAACAGCTTAACACGCAATCATTTGGTCTATTTTCCCAAAATGCGTCTATTGCGTTTGATTTAAGTATTCCCAAAAAGCGTCAAAAAACCAAAAGCCCTGTTTAATTTCAATAAGTTATAATCAAGCTAGGCCAAAATGCGACTCCAAGTCGGTGATCAGGACGTTTCTCCTATCCCCCCAAAACAAAAAATCCCAGCCGAAGCTGGGATCTATGCAGTTATCTTTTACGTAGACTTCTAGGTCGGATTATTTCTCTGCTACTTCACACCCAACACTGAGGTATAGCAGTTCATGCCCAGATAACGGAAGTGGCGAGCATCGGTGATATCCAAGCCACGCTCTTTCATTAGTTCCGGGTAGTTGTAGATTTCATGAACGGCATTGTCGGAGGCGAAGTAGAAGATGATCGCCGCGATGTACCAGTAGCCTTTTTGGATGGTTCGGCTGATGACATTGCCTTTCGGGAAGGCGAAGTCCCCTACTACAAACTTGCCACCTTGTTTGGTCAGTTTGATCAGGTGATCCATGAAGTTGAGCATGGTGTCTTTGTAGAAGACGTTAAGGAAGAAGTTAGCTATGACCATGTCGTATTTGTCGTATTCTTCAAACTTCAAGATATCAGCATGTACGACGTTTACTTTGAGATCTTTCGGGTGTTTATCAAAAGCTTTCTGAAGTTTTTCAAGCATGGTTTTGGAAAGATCAACCACCGTCACTTCTGCGCCTATTTCTGCTGCGCGAATGGCGTCTTTACCGTGCCCGGCACCTGCAATTAAGACTTTATCGCCGGGTTTAACATGCTCTTCGCAAAGCATTGCTCGTTTGCAGTTATGAATCGATTCACCACCATAAATGGTGCTTAGAAAATCGTACAAAGGCCCTATGTATTTATACTTGTCTGCCATGGCATCTCTTTCATTTTTGTTGTTTTTATCATGTTCAATCGCGGACTGATCTTATCCCATCCCGCTTGAGAAGAATTAGGCTATAAAAACTGTAGAACAAAGACAACCCATCCAAAGGATGAATATGCACAACATGGGAATAAATAAACTATTTGGAGATGACGAATTCGTCTAAGTCCGTTAACACTTTAGATGGAGTGATACCAAACACCTTTCGGTAACTGTTGCTGAGATGAGAGGCATCCGAGAAGCCGGAGTTCAGCGCAGAATCCGTGAGGCTTTCTGTTGCATGGTAGTCGTGCATAAACAACGACAGCTTTGACCATAATTTATAGTGCCGAAACGGAATCCCCACGCTTTGTTTGAATAAATGATTCAATCGGGAGTTGGACACCCCTATCATGTCGGCCACATCGGTTTGAGAAGACTCAAGGTACATTGAATCCTGCATCATGGATAAACAATGGATAATCCGTGAATCCACATCAACACTTGGAAATTCCAACGGCTTGCAAAGTAACGATGGCAAATCTGCAGCCAACAGTCTGCGTTCAATCCGCTGGTTAAAGTAAGTCGCTTTCACGACGTCAAATGCCGCTGATGCGTCATCCAGAAAGGTATGCTTTAAGGCTCGCCCCAAAGGTGAAGAGAGCTCAAAATACAACGTCGCGAGGTGCTCACTCTGGCAATCCACCGTATGTTCAACATTGGCATCAATCAAAGCACTTCGGCAGGTCATCACTGGTTCACCTGAGATCTGAACACGAAATGGCCCTGACATGCCAATCAGCAGCACCAAAGCCCCATGACGATGCTTGGACGCAAACCCAAAGTCGCCCATAAAAACCGCGTGCTCTGGTCGAATGTGAAGAATTTTATTCATACAAGGTAATCCATACGATGGTTAACTCGAACTAAGTGAATATATAAAGTACGAGTAGCCTAATCTTACAAGATTGACGGTCGCCCGGCTTGATAGACTTCCCTGCGCTTAACATCATCTCTAACTCATAAGCACAACACGTCTAATGAATAAGAACAACGTGTCTAACTGATAAGAAGAATACCCATGCCGACACCTCAAACTCTTAGAGTTGCCGCCGTGCAACTTGATACAGACATAGGCAATGTACCACGAAACCTTGAGCGGTGCCGACAGCTGGTTTTGCAGGCACATGATCAAGGTGCCAAGTGGATTGCCCTCCCCGAGTTTTTTAATACCGGCTTCTGTTGGAAGCCAGAACTAGAACAAACCATTGAAGAGCCCAATGGCCAAAGCGTCCGTTTCCTTCAAATCTTGTCGGAGGAACTGTCCATCGTCATTGGCGGTTCTTTGCTATGTCGAGTGTCAAAAGACAGCGTTCGGAACCGTTATTTCTGTTTCAGCCGTGGTCGCTTGATCGGCGTGCATGACAAAGATCTGCCCACCATGTGGGAAAGCACACTCTATGAAGGCGGTGATGCCTCAGACACCGGAGAGTTAGGACGTGTAGATGAGATCCGAGTCGGCAGCGCCGTGTGTTGGGAGTTTATGAGAACGGCCACGTCAAACCGACTCAAAGGCAAGATTGATCTACTCATGGGCGGTTCGAACTGGTGGAGTATTCCTAATAATTGGCCCCGTTGGTTAACCTCTGGAATGGAAAACGCAAACAGGCAAAACAGCATTCAATGCGTCCAAGACACCGCACGACTCATCGGAGTCCCGATACTTCATGCGGCCCACTGCAACAGCTTTGAATGCCCAATGCCAGGTTTACCATTACGCTATCAAGGCAAGATGGAAGGCAACACGGCAATCATTGATGCAAACGGTGAGATTCTGGCGTTACGAACAGCGGAAGAAGGCGAAGGTTTTGTAGTTACGGATATAACACTGGGATCAGTTACCGCTTCAGAACCTACACCAACCCGTTACTGGTTAAGAAAACGAGGATTAATTCCTGCGTTTTCCTGGCATTATCACGGCCTATTGGGTCGACGTTATTATCACAAATATATAAAAAGAACCTAAAAAGCACCTTAAACAAATTCATTAAAAGCACTTATTCAAAAAGTACGTAAAACAGTAAAAGGAAGCACATTGAATGGTTGAATCGAATCTACCCAGCGTTAGTTTTTCTGAAATATCCAACACCTGGATTTTATTCACGGCAGCGTTGATTCTGGTTATTTCTTTGGTGGAGGCCTGGATTGCCACTTTGATCTACTACGGCGGTGTTAAGTCGCTCAAGAAGGTGTTCAAAGCACCACAACATTTGATTCGTTCGCACGTGGATTACACCATCATGACGGCGCTGTTAGGTGTGGCCTATTTCAGTATTGTGCACTTACAGCTGGATATTCCTAAAGCCATCATCGGTTTGTTGTGCTTTGGGGCTATCTATAACCCGTTTGGTTTCTTACTGAAATCCATCAACCCAAAAGCCGGTCAAAGCGACACCCTGGTTGGGAAAATCATTGTCTGCGCCGCCTTCCTACCAACCACCATTGGCTTTGGCTACGTGATGATTGCGGTGATGGCGGCTCTTGTTTAGAGAATGTTTAGACAATATCAACCGGCAACGTCTATGAGTTAAGCGGCCCTTCAAGTCGCTTACTCGAATCCTCGACCTCTCGCTTTGCCAGACGTTTCTCAAAGGTTCGACGCCAATTTTCAGGGATAATTTCCAACGGTGCTAAGGCCTCTAGTTCATCAAAGTTCAGGGTATCTCGGTGGAGTACATTAAAAATCCGATCAAGATTGGCTTCTGGGCATGGGCGTTCCAACAAGGTTAGGCTATCCCCTGCTTTAACAACACCGTCTTCCAATACGCGATAGTACCAACCGATGACACCGAGCGACTGCACTGTCTTGGCCATCGTTTTCTCACCGAACTTATGATTCAGCTTCCAACACGGCTGACGCCCTTGAGATAGTTGAACTTTGGCCGAACCTAATTGAAAAATATCGCCCAGACACACTTCTTTTTCAGTGATGCCTACCGATGATAAGTTCTCACCAAAGCTACCTGCATTAAATTCAATATGCGGGAATGTCTCCTGAAGTTTTTGATAATGTTCTGCTGGGTAATAATGAATGGCTTTCTCCACGCCGCCGTGAACACGTAAATCCGCCTGTTCATCCCCTTCCAATCCTAATGAATGGACCTTAACAGCGCCTAAAACCAAAGTTTTATTAATGGCACTGGTTTGTTCTTTAGGGCCAAAGGCACGAACCTTACCGACAAAAACGTGAGAGATGGTGGTTGATAACGATTGCTTGTCCATAAGTGAAGCGTCCTTTCTGAAGCCCGAGGGAATTTCTGAATAAAGTAACGAGTGTTACGTCAGAGAAGGCATTATCCAAAAAGTTCCTAGAGAAAAAAGACACAATTCTTAGCTATTTGATCGGTACAGAAGGTGGGCCTGTATTTCTCAGACCATGAACTTCTCGACCAATAGCTCTACACAGATCATTGCTTTGATGCCCAAGGATAAGGCTTATGATGCAAACGTCGTTCAGACGCCCTTGCTAGAATCTCTTGCTTTCGTTGTTCAGAAGCACCCGACCATTCAAGAATTTCTTCGTAAGTTCGAAAGCAACCGATACAAACGTCTTGTCCATCCAAACAACAGTTTCGAACGCAAGGCGATGGAATAGATAACTCAGCATGGCCGCTTTTCATAAAGCATTACTTCTTGTGAGTTGTGTAAGGAAGACTTCGCTCTACTTTAAAGATAGTTGAATCAGCACCAATCTCGATAAACCACGTGCGAGAAACGGATCACAGTCATTTAATCTCGATAAAAAACGGCCAACCAAATGGTGATTTGATCTGGATCGGTCCAACTGACCTTATGTTTTGTATGAGCTGGAATATTGAGATAATCACCCGCTTTAAGGGTTTGAGTGCTTCCATCTTCAAACTCTAACGTTCCAGCCCCTTGTAGCACCATCACCCACTCATGTTCTTCTTGATCATACCAACCTTGATCTGGCGAGCTGTGCCCTTTCGAGATTATGCGTTCAATACGAACATCGTTATGCTTAATGAGATCCTCGAAAACTTCTGAGCTAAGATCGTTCGGAATGTTCTGAAACATGTTCTTCATATGTGTTTTTGCTCGCTTATCGAAAGGTCGATTCCAGCCATTCAAACCCATGACGGCAATCACTCAAATACGAACCACCAAAGAGATTGTAATGATTGAGATAGTGATAGAGGTTGTAGATGATCTTCTTTGAGGCGTACGCTTTTGATCTTGGGTATTCAGCGTCATAGGCCCGGTAAAAATCAGCAGTAAAGCCGCCGAATAATTCCGTCATCGCCAGATCCACCTCCCGATCCGCTACGTAAGCCGCTGGGTCGATCAGCCAACAATCCGTTTGATCAAACAAAGCATTGCCTGACCATAAGTCGCCATGAACCAAACTAGGGTGAGCACAATGCTCATTCAGAAATGCAATCAACGGTTCTTTAACTTGTTCCAGAGTCGACTGAAACGCATCCCGAATTGGAGCCTTGTGGATTAATGAAACCTGATAACCCAAACGTTGGTCGACAAAGAATTGCCCCCAGTTATCCGTGACTTCATTCTTCTGAGGGTTTAATCCAATGTAATTGTCGTACGCCAAACCAAAAGCCATTTGTTCAACTTTGTGGAGCTTAGCCAGCCCTCGACCGAACTGGGCCATTTGAGAAGGAGAAGCCGTGGACGAAAGAATGCATTCAATAGTTAATGTCTGTTCATTAACACTTTGAACTTCAGGTACTTTTAGCTCCTGAATGCCAGAAGAAACCAGCGTTGATCGCAGAAGTTCTAGCCCCCGAGCTTCGATAATCAAGGCATTCTTAAAACCACTGGTGTTTTCCTTTGTGAAACAGGCTGTCATGAGAAAGCAGCCCTATGCCATCCCGACATAGTCTGGCAATTGTTGAATACGTTTAATCCAGGCTTCAATGGCCGGGTATTGCGATAAATCGAAGCCACCCTCATCTGCCACATGGGTATAGCCGTAAAGAGACACATCCGCCGTGGTCATGGAATCGCCAACTACAAACGGAGTCGAAGATAACTGTTTCTCCATCACTTGCAGCGCTTTATGACCCCCTTCCTGTTTGCTCTCATAATCGGCTTTGCGATCTTCAGGCATACCGAGATATTTATTAATAAAACGTGCTACGGCAATGAAAGGCTCGTGACTGTATTGTTCGAAGAATTGCCACTCCTGCACCTTGGCTTTCTGAAAAAGATCATCCGGCATGAAGTCAGTGCCTTCCGCCAGATAATTGAGAATGGCATTGGATTCGGAAAGACAACGGCCATCGTCCAATTCCAACAAAGGAATCTTACCGTTCGGGTTTTTCGCCAGAAACTCTGCAGTTTGGGTTTCACCCGCCAGAATATCAACCGACACCCATTCATAGTTAAGCCCTAGTAGCTCAACCAGTAATTTAATTTTGTAGCAATTGCCCGACTGGATATCTCCGTAAATCTTCATCAACTTCCCTCATAGTCTCGAAACCAGAACGCTGAATTTGCATCTTTTTGCAGTCAAAGTACAGCCAGAATCGTTTAAATACCTAGGGAACCTCTGAACAAGTCTCTCTCTGCTCAGGCCTATAAAAGAAATGTCTATTTGAGGCGCGGTTTTGAAGGCTAACGGGTTCGACCCGAAGGGTTACGTCAAAAAGCCGCAACAAAAAAGAGGCATTTCTCTTAAGGCCCCGAAGGGCGGGGCTTTAAAAACGTTATAACTGGTAACCACGTTATGTGTTGAACTTCTTGAAAAGGTCTCGGACTGAAGGTCTAGACATTCTCTACGAAGCTCGCCTTGTTTTGACGTTTTCGGGCTGACAAGGCTTCTAGCGCCCGCTGAGCTAGAACGGACTTGTTCAGAGGTTCCCTAATATTCACTTACACCCTGTTTCACTTTTCACAATGACGAGTGAAGAAAACAAAAGGTTGCCCCATGCGATTCGGTTTTTTCTTATCCCTACTCCTGCTTTCCTTGTTTGCACAAGGGCAAACCCTGACCAGTTCAAACCATCAAACGGTCATGCTGGAACTATACACCTCCCAAGGCTGCAGTAGCTGCCCACCGGCAGAGAAATGGATTTCAGGTTTCACTGAAGACGACAAACTTTGGGACAAACTCATCCCCATTAATTTTCGTGTGGATTATTGGGATTATTTGGGCTGGAAAGATCACTACTCCAATCCCCTCTTTTCTGCACGGCAAAGACGCTATCAAAGCTTAGGGCACAGCCGAACAGTAGCCACACCAGGGTTTATCGTAAACGGTAAAGGTTGGAATGGCTGGTTCTATCGCAGAGGCATCACCGCCGAAAGCTTAAGTAATGCAGGTATTTTGTCCATCGAATTCCCTGACAATCTAAAAAAATCGGATCGAATCACAATCACATTTACGAATAATTCAGGAACATCAGACGCCTTAATGGCCAATTTAGTGGTCATGGGCTTTGGCTTGGAGGACTACATTAAACGCGGTGAAAACAGAGGCAAAACCTTTGTTCAGGACTTTGTGGTTCTGGGTTATGACCGCCAGCCGCTTTTTTTACAAAGCCAATCTGAAGAGCAAACAACCGATTACACATCCACAACCACATCCACGAGCATCAGTAAGGGCATCACGTCTATTTCCTTACCCGATACAAGTAAGCATGAAGCAGAACGCTATGCGGTTGCAGTTTGGGTGTCAGAGAAGAATGACCCTAGCCCGATCCAAGCCGTTGGAGGTTGGATTGAATCAGGGAACCTATAAATTGAAATGAGAGGTTAGAGTCACTTCCCTAGCTTTTGAAAGTCTTTATCAAACATCGCGACCAACAATAACTCTCCGTTATCGTCTACGCGAAATTGACCGTATTCTGCAATCTCAAAGACCTCTGCTTGACCCTCTTCGAAAAAAAACGCATTGGTCGCAAACTTCACACGATCATTGCGGATGCGGTATTTCATCAATACTTGATTCTCTGTTAAGGCTTGACCGTCGTAAAGAGCGTTGAAGATTCCTACTCCGTTTTCGTCCAGCTCAACCACAACCATACCATCGCCAGGTTTAAGATTGTTTCCCCATTGGATTCTGTCTTCTTCGTCGCGAGGGTGATGATTATAAATCTCGTTTTCAAGCGCAAAGCGCAGCGCCATATAATCGCCCTGCATCAACGAACGAGGATCAACCGGCGCCAATTCTAATAACACGGGTTTACCATGAGCGATATGCTGCTCTTTTTGATAGATCGAAACATTAACCAACATCAAACTGATTACTAAACCTGCCAAGGCGATTAGGTTCGTACGCCTTGACCAATCGAAGCCCCAGCCAGTAGAGAGTTTGTTGTTCGTATGACCATTTTCGGAATGCGTCATTATTTGCCCTCCCCACTTTGCACAGGCTCTATGTCGGAAAAGGCTCGATGCATGAACCAACGGCCCGCCAACAGAACACAGCCAATCAAAAACAAACTGAGCGACTTATATAACAGACTGACTTCCAAGAAGTAGTAGTAGGACGAGATATAGAACAGCAATGAAACGATGCCCAGCGCCATCAACAATCGATTCCCACAGTAGAACCCCACCAACAGAATCAGAACACCTAAGCTAAAGCCATAACTTTCCAACGACACAACAGCCACAAGCACACAGCCCACAATGGCCGCTATCATTTGACGAGAGGTTTCATCAAAACCTGCAGATTTAACTAGCTTGAACACCACATACAGCAATACAAAGCTGGTTAGCAGTTCTCCGGCCCACAGGCTTGCAATGCTCTCCACGTCTGAAGATCTTGAGTACCACACCACACGATGCTGTGAGAACATCAGCATGCCTTTGATATACACCAAAGCCAAGGTAATGCCATAGGCAATCGGCTCTACTTTACGGATGTGCTGGGTGAACTTAAATTCGTTCATCCATAGCCAACACACGATGAACAAAAAGGCAGGCACCAATAGATATTCAAATCCTCGGACTTCCGCCCCTCGAAGAACACACGCCAAATACCATAAAATCACTGCCGCCAGCGCAGATAAAAGACGATGAAGATAATTAGGCATGATTACTGCCAAAAAGGCCTGCACACCACCAAAGGCAATCCAGGCAAACATTTTCCAGCCGAATTGGTTATCAAAAAGATCAAAAATGGCAAAAGCAACCAAGCACTGCCCAGCCAAACTGATGGCTAAAGCTAAGTGCTCCTGGAACTCATGTTTAGAAACTCGGTGAGTACGACGTTCTATTTCTATGTGGGCCAGCATGACCATGGCTAGAGCAATCATGCCGCTACCGACAAAGAAGGAAATCATTGAGTTTTCGATAATAAACTCAAAACCAACGCCTATAAAGCCTAACAAAAATAGCGCAGCCAACCAGCCAGAAAAGGCCATCAGAGTTTTCACATACCACGGGCTGATTTGGTTCGGTAGCTCGCTTAACTCGCCTTCGGTAAGGTTCTGATCAGATAAGCGCTTCCAAAGGTCGATTCGTTCTTGGATGTGATGGTTCATGACTCACCTCCATCGTTTGATTGATCCTGTTTTGACTGCGTCTTCTGTGAATCACCAACAGTAGCTTTTTCTTCAGCTCGTTTTTCAGTTAATGCTTCAGCTAACCAGCGGCTATGCACACTTCTTAGCCACATTGCTGACCCCGCACCCAAACCAATCATGGTGACGGAGGTAAGCAAATAACTTCCGGCTTCATCGAATTCGAACACATTTTCAATCAAGGTAGCGAGAATGACAGAAATCGCGGACAAACAACCACCCGCCAGCATATAGAGATCTTTCTTTTTGTATTGGTAGAACAACATCACACCGACACACCAGACTAACCACACCCAGAAGCCGGTTAAGCCAAAGGGGCGAATCACGGCATCAATCGACAACCAAGTGATGCAAAAGCCAGTTACGGTCGCAACAACCCGCCGAGACCAGTCGTCATCCAACCAACTTAGCTTGGGCTGCATGTATTCCCACAAGCACCATGCCAGAAGATTGAATCCGAACAGCAACCAAAGAAGGTCATTTGCACGAAATAACGTCCAAAACAGAGATCCAAAGGTTTGGTGATAGAGCACCAACGAGAGATTGAAGAGCCCCAGCCAGAGCAGCCAAAGGACAGAAAAGCGAGCAATCAAGACCCATGGTGTAATGAGTAGCGCCCAATTAAAGAAAAGCTCCCAAGCATCCGCCCCTGTCTGATAGGTCTGGCCGTAATAGGCCATTAAAACGCCTAACGACATAGCACCACAGAGTAAGGCAATCTTGGCAACCAGATCTTTGGACTTTCTAGCAATAAAAGCGACGGAGCCTAAAATAACCGCCACTTCAATTAAAGCGAACTTGGCAAAACGTCCCAGCTCTTGCCAGTTGTAAGCAATGAAGAAAAGCAGAGCAAAGCTAAGCGCTAAACCACCTAAAATGAGCAGTAGCTTATCTGTGAACTGAAACCAAGTATTGGCATCCGCCCGAAGACTGGATACCTGAATGGCCTGATCGACCTTATGCTTTGGTATCTTACTTTCTTCGACGAATTCTAATAAATGTGCACGTAAATGAAGACGCTCCTTGTCTTTCTGTACCTGCGGACTCATCTAAAACTCCTTTTCAGAATGGCAGTATTGGCTTCAATCTTTCAGCGTTGATTCGTTAACTTCAATCAACCTTAACTTCAATCAACCTTAGTTAGCTGTCTTTGGGGCTCTGACTTTTTGAACCGTATGCACAACACCAAGCACCACTAAACCAACCACGATACCAACACCAAGATTGATAAAGATAGGCGTTACTTCCCCTAAGATATAGCCCATGGAAGGTAAATGTTCGAATGCCGCTGAAGATTCTTCGGTGAAGTGATGAAGGAAAGGCACACCGTGAGTGAAAATTCCACCGCCCACAAGGAACATAGCCACAGTACCAACGATCGTTAATGTTTTCATGAGTTTAGGTGCAAAGCTCAACAAGCCTTTTCCTAATAAGCCTAGTATTTTACTGCCACCTGGCTGCTCGCTTTTATCCAACAGGAATAGACCTGCATCGTCTAATTTAACAATGGCGGCAACTAAGCCATACACACCAAACGTAATTAACAAGGCAATGGTAGACACTACAAGCGCCTGCATTTGAATACTGACCGCTTGAACGGTACCCAACGCAATGACCACAATTTCTGCGGAAAGAATAAAATCAGTTCGAATCGCGCCTTTAATTTTTTTCTGTTCAAAGGCCACCATATCAACTTCTTTATGGCTAACGGCATTGACCAGTTCATCGTGTGTTTTCTTATCTTCTTCCTTATGAGGAAACAACCAGTGCAACACTTTCTCTGTGCCTTCGTAACACAAGAAACAGGCACCCAGTAGAAGTAACGGGGTAATCAGCCAAGGGATAAAAGCACTGATTGCCAATGCAGCAGGAACCAAGATGAATTTATTCTTAAACGACCCTTTGGCAACTGCCCAGACCACAGGTAATTCCCTATCGGCCTTTACTCCACTGACTTGCTCAGCGTTAACGGCAAGGTCATCTCCTAATACCCCTGCCGTTTTCTTTGCTGCCACTTTCGACATCACAGCCACATCATCTAATAAAGTGGCGATGTCATCAATTAAGGTTAACAGGCTTGTACCGGCCATCATCTATCCTTGTAATCTTCCAAAAACGAGCTGAAAGCATACAGGATTTTTTTGTGATTCCCAGTGTCAGACAGGTTAAGTCTTCACACCTTTATCCGTTTGAATGAATCGCATGGCAAGCAACACCAGCAGCACGCCCGGCACGTAAGACCACTCAAACGCATTAGTTCCAATCACCGCCGTCATAATCAACACGAAGATGGGGTTCAGAAAGCCATACGCGGCCACCTTGGTTGGCCCTAATTTTACAGTGCCGAATTGGATCAAGAAAAAAGTCGCTAACGTCGTAAAGATAGCTAAGTACAATACACCGGCATAGACGCTTGGCTCCACAGCAGTCCATTCGATGCTGCTCAACGTACTCGCGGATAACATCAGCAACCACAAACCACCGGTTAATATCACCCAAAACGTCATCACTACCATAGGTTCGCCTTTGTAGACACGCTTGATCATTGAGCTGTAAAAACTCATGCAGGTCACACCGAACATGAAGATCAAATCGCCGTAATTCAGTTCAAGCCCTAGAAGCGCCTGAACATCCCCACGAAAGACAATCCAAAGCGCACCAACAGTTCCAAGTACCAGACCGATACTTCGGCGAACACTGACCTTTTCCTTATTAAAAAGGAAAGCGAATACAGCCGTAATCGCTGGTACTATCGTGTAAATCGCGCCCGTATTAACCGCTGAGGTATAGCGTAATGCTTCGAACATGGTCCAGAAACAGGTCACCAGCGGTATACTCAGGAAACTGTATCCAAGCAGCGATTTAATTGGCGGAAGTGCGAAACCATGCTTGAAAAACACATACGGCGCGAATAACAGCGCCGCAGAAAAGAACCTCAACATCATCATCACATCAGGCGGTAACCCGTGAGTGATGGCTTCGCCAATTGGAAAGGATGTGGCGACCAGCACGATCACCAACACCATTAGGGCATGAACATAAAAGTTTGAATCGGTCGTTTTAGACTCTGACATCGGAAGATCATTCTCTGATTCTGCCTGTATCGAGTCCTTTATAAGCGTTTGCATTACTTCCTCACTTCAGTGATTTGTCGTATTTTGCATAAGCCTACTCTGTTTCCTTTATTTCCATAATCCGTAAAATAGAACAAACACTGTTAACCAAAAGTTAACTATTCATCATGCAATATTTGTCATAACCAATATTCGTCGTAATCAGGATCTCTCAATCATGGAAAGTTTTGGCGCCTACCCTGTATTTGTCACTGTAATAGAAACCGGCGGGTTTTCCCCGGCTGCAAAGAAACTCGGCATTTCAAAATCTGCCGTGAGTAAACGAATTACCCAATTAGAAGAGCATCTTGGCGTGAAGCTATTGCATCGAACCACTCGAAAACTCAGTTTGACGGAAGCCGGTGAACACTTTTACCAACACGCCAGAATCGCCAGCCAAGCAGCACAAGATGCAGAAGACGCTGTCGCACAACTTCAAGGTGTACCTCAAGGACGCCTGAGAATCAGCATTCCTATGTCCTTTGGACGACTCTATGTCGCGCCTGTGATCCCCGAGTTTTTAAGACGTTATCCTAAGATCAATCTCGAACTGGTGATGGACGACGAGTTTACCGACTTGATTGGCAGTGGCTTTGACATGGCACTGCGGCTTGGAGATTTGAAAGATTCCACCTTGGTTGCCAGGAAACTCACCCATTTAAAGAATGTATTGTGTGCATCGCCCTCCTATATAGAAGAATTCGGTATGCCGAAACGATTGGAAGAACTTAAACAGCACAATTGCTTAGCATTTTCTTACTCGCAAGACGTGCGCGAGTGGTATTTCATTAAAGACAACACAACCCGAGCCATCGAAATCTCTGGTAATTATCAGGTAAACAACAGTGAAGCGCTGCGAGAGGCAATGATTCAAGGCGTTGGCATTGGTCGACTCCCTACCTTTGCTGCAAATCCAGAGATCAAAGAAGGACGTCTGGTTAAGCTATTCCCTGAATACGAGATGCCAGGAAAGATCATGTATGCAGTTTATCCGGAACGCCAGTTCTTGCCCGCAAAAGTAAGAGCCTTTATGGATTTTATGAGCGAGAATTTTGGTGGCGATATTCCCTACTGGGACAACGTATGACCTAGTCATACCCCTACTCTTAAGTTGGCATAATTCTAACCGAAGCACCACTGTCAACTTTTTCTCAACAAATGTTTTCCATTTAACAGGATTATCACACGCAAAGAAACGACATACACTGCATCTCAAATCGAACCAAACGTCACAAACCAAGACTGAGATTCGTCATAGTTAAAACAACTTTTAATCTCAGTCACCTAAGTGGAGAAATGAACATGGAACTATTTGATGCAATCGAAAAACGTCGTTCAATCAAAGAATTTGATACCGAAGCGGTCATGAGCGATGCTGAATTCAAAAAGCTGATGGAAGCCGTCATCCTGACACCGACCTCGTACAACGTTCAGCACTGGCGTTTTGTTCGCATTACTGATCGCGAAACCCGCTTAAAAGTTCAAGACGCCGCCTGGGGCCAAAGACCGGTCGGTGATGCCTCTGAAGTTATCATCATCTGTGCGGATGTGGATGCCTGGAAAGATCGCCCAGAGCGCTACTGGGCCGATGCGTCGAAAGAAGCGCAAGACATGTTGCTACCCATGATGAAAAACTTCTACGAAGGTAAACCACAACTACAGCGTGAAGAAGCCTTCCGCACCGTAGGCATGGCCGCACAAACCATGATGTTGGCAGCCAAAGGGATGGGTTACGACACCAACCCAATGATTGGTTTTGATGCAGATGCCATGGCAGACATTATTCGTCTGCCAGAGAATCATGTGATCGGTTTAATGATTGCAATCGGCAAGGCTGCGGCACCGGCGAATCCTCGTGGTGGTCAGCTTCCACTGGAAGAGTTGTTGTTTGAAAACCGCTTTCACTAAGTACTAATTTTTACTGAGTACTAATGTTCACTAAACACTAGTTTTCACAAAGTGCT
The DNA here is from genome assembly GCF_042646085.1 of Litoribrevibacter euphylliae. Taxonomy (NCBI): domain Bacteria; kingdom Pseudomonadati; phylum Pseudomonadota; class Gammaproteobacteria; order Oceanospirillales; family Oceanospirillaceae; genus Litoribrevibacter; species Litoribrevibacter euphylliae. The sequence goes on from NZ_JBHRSZ010000009.1 coordinate 26,345, forward strand.
AACTCGCGGTTCAGCCCTGCTTCTTTGGGCTGAACCACACCGCTTTCGCCCCTTATTGTTCTCCTGACCTTTCCAATACCTCTTTCCAATAGTTAAGTGGTACATGGTGTTTCCTTGTTAATAAGGGGCTTTTTCAAAACAATTATCTAAGCAATTAATGCAGTCAAGAGTATCAACATCGCGATGACTTAATAGAGTAATAGTCAAATTTTACGGGTTATCCCCCCATCACAATGTCAGCCTAGGTTGAATAAAATCAATAAAAGCAGAGATACGTCGAGCTACAGAGGAAGTTTTATAATAGACGGCATTAATCAATTCTCGATCCGTATTTCCTATACGGAAATCGTCAAGCACGGAAACCAATCGCCCTTCTTCAAGATCCTGCTGAATCATAAAATTTGAAAGACAAGCAATTCCGTTTCCTGCCAAAGTAAGCTGCCTAATCGACTCTCCATTGGTTGCAGCCAGCGTTGGCGTTAGAGATTCAATAGCTTTCAATGGCCACTTGTTAAGAGATTCCTGACCGGAAAAGCCGATTATGTCGTGCTGGTTCAATGCCTGCGGAGAATCAGGAAGCCCACGTTTAGCTAAATAAGCAGGAGAAGCCACTACATATAGAGGGCTTCGCCCCAAGGCACGGGCATGTAGAGTGGAGTCTTCTAACTTGCCGATTCGAATGGCTAAATCTGTCTTTTTTTCAATTAAGTCCACGAAGACCTCATTTGAACTTAGCTCTAACTCAATAGCAGGATACATAGCCTTAAACGATTCAATCAAAGGGATCAATTGATGAAAAATGAATGGACTGGCCGCATCGACTCTTAAACGCCCCTCCGGTAAAGCCCCCCGATTGATAACATCGTCTTCCGCCTGCTGAATCTGCTGAAGTCCTAAACGAACATTGTCTACAAACGTCCGCCCTTCTGCGGTCAACTCGATTCGACGTGTCGTTCTGTTAAGCAAGGTAACTGACAGCTGTTTCTCAACTTTATTAACCGCTCGAGACACCCGCGCTACTTGAATCCCAAGACTGTCTGCCGCTGCAGAGAAACCGCCACAATCCACCACAGCTAACAGCAGTTCCAAATCATCTGATCGACATTTCAACAAATTACCACCACTTTTTACAAAAGTTATTTTCAATAACCCATATTTATCACAAAGGTATATCTAACAATAATTTGCCCATCAAAGAAAGGCCACCCAGTGGCTTTCTAAGAGCATCATTAATATTGTCTTGTAGGAGCCCCTATGCCTATTGCATTAATCGCACTTGCTCTCAGTGCATTTGCTATTGGAACCACAGAATTTGTTATTGTTGGTTTATTACCGACGATGGCTCAGGATCTAAACGTAACTCTGCCTTCTGCGGGCTTACTTGTTAGCTTATACGCGCTCGGTGTTGCAATCGGAGCGCCGGTGTTGACTGCGTTGACAGGAACCTGGAATCGAAAACTGGTTCTATTATCCGTCATGTCACTGTTTGTGGCTGGCAACTTGCTCGCGTGGCAAGCACCAAACTATGAAACTCTGGTTATAGCACGTATTTTGACGGGTCTTGCCCACGGTGTTTTCTTCTCTATTGGATCAACGATTGCTACAAGTTTAGTGCCCCAAGAGAAGGCGGCCAGTGCTATTGCGTTCATGTTTACCGGCCTGACCGTTGCCTTGGTAACAGGCGTACCGATAGGCACCTATATTGGTCAAATTTTTGGCTGGGAAGCCACCTTTCTTACAGTTGCCACGTTAGGATTCATCGCAATGATTGGCAGCGCATTCTTAGTGCCAAATAACTTAAAAAAGCCAAAGCCCACTAAACTGACTGAACAACTGGCTGTACTAACAAACCCTAGACTGGTTCTTGTGTACCTGATCACAGCACTGGGCTACGGCGGAACCTTCATTGCCTTTACATTTCTGGCATCTATTTTGGAAGAAGTAACTGGATTCGAATCCAATACCATTGGCATCATCATGTTGGTGTACGGAATCTCTGTTGCAACTGGGAATATCATAGGAGGCAAGATGGCTGATCGCATAGGCCCAATTAAAGCTCTAAGCGTGATTTTCTTTGGCCTCGCAGTCATTCTGGTTACGTTCAGTATTACTGCAGTTAACCCAATTACAGCGGTAGCCACTATTTTAATTTGGGGTGCATTCGCGTTTGGTAACGTACCGGGTCTACAGGTATACGTTGTTAAACTTGCCGAAACCTACACACCTAACGCAGTCGACGTTGCATCAGGCCTCAACATTGCTGCATTCAACGTAGGAATTGCTTTCGGCGCTTGGGCTGGAGGCTTAATTGTTGAGCAATCCAGTCTAATAAATACCCCTTGGGTTGGCGGAATTGTCGTCTTACTTGCATTTGCTTTGACACGTTTCAGTGGCCTACTTGATAAGCAAACGGCGTCTCAATCACAAGTAACAGAAGCAGCCTAAATATTAAGCTCAATAGTAAAATTCAACACTTCTACTGCCTCATGCAGTAGAAGTGCGTTTTGTTCTGTCTTTATGAATAAATGCTACTGATGTCTTACCTTCACTGACCCCTTCATTTCCGGGTGTGGTCCGCATTCGTAGTCAAAGGTTCCAGCCTCATTAAACGTCATCGTATAGGTTTCATCAGGAAAGAAGTACTCAGGTTCTTCAGGGTTCAAGCGTTTGAACCATACACTGTGATATTGGCGTTTCTCTTTATTCGTCCACACCACGGTATCACCGGGCTTTACCTCAATGTGCTGCGGAATGAATTGATATTTTATGATTTCTACATGGTGAGTTTCTGCGGCCAGGCTTTGAGATAAAAAAATCAAACCAGCCAAAATACCAAAGACTTTCATAGGCTCTCCTTAAATATAAAAGTCCTTAAACAAAAAATGACACTTGATCATAAAACCAAGTGTCTCTTTATATTTAATTAAAGAAAAAATCCCTAAAAATATTACGTTTCAACGCTTACCTGAAAAGTAAATACCAATCCGATTGGTGCTCTGCGATTCTGTGGCCAAGGGACCGGAATTATTCTTCTGATCGCCTTGGCCGTCTCTCTTACGAATATACCTGTTTATTGTTTCTCAGCATTAATGTCTGCATCGCTGTTACCAATACCCAGCTTGTAGCCTAGTGAGACATGGTGGAAGCGAGAGTTTGAATAGTCATCATGAATTGCAAACCCGAAGTTGTAGACTTTGCCTTTCTCAAGAGAGATGTCTCCAGGTTTATCAGACTTCAGCTTACGCTTCACAAGCACAGTCCAAGTACCGTTTTTCAGCTTGGCATCAAACTCTGCACCTTGACCGCCAGTCATAGTACGATCCGCCATGATATGGCCATCTTCTACAACATTCTTACCTGATTTGTAGCGAACGATGTCCATGTACTTACCAGCATCTTGTTCAGCTTTGATTTCATCCGCAGACTTAAGTTTGTCCCAGCCACCACGTTTCTTACCGCGACGACCTTTGATCTCAAGCTTGGTACGGCTTTCTTTCAGGTACTTAGTAACCCCTTCACCTAAGTTGATCTGGCTTGCAAACTCACTCACGGCCAAGGCATCTTTTTCTGGCGCATCCGGCATGCCACGAGCATCATGGTGACACGTTCCCCAGCAACCGGCACGATCAGCAAACTCCACATCATCCGTAGACAACATCAAGGCCAATTTCATTGGGTTTTCTGGATCCATCTTACCGCCATCAACGAAAGGCACAGGCGCATGTTCACCGTTTTCCCAGCTAAAGCGCATGTATAAGAACTCGTCATCATGCGTTGCGTCAACATTCACTGCAATGCTGCCACGCTTACCAGGAATGGGGGTTTCTTCCGCTTTCTCACCACTGACAATCTTCGCGCCCATGTCGGCTGTTTCTTTGTCGTGACAAGTTACACAGCGATCACCACCTTTTACGAAAGGACGAGCACCACCATGATCACGACCGTTTTGAATCCACTCAATCGAGGTTTGACCTGGGTAGAATAGCGTGATTTCTCGGTTGCCAGCTTTAGACCAATTCACATTGATGCTTGATGCTTTTTCAGCTTTCTTAGCCGCAGATTTTGCTTGAGGATTCGCAGAAGTTTTCAGTAATTTAGGAGCTTGTGCTGCTGCCTTAGCTTCCAGTTCCGCTTTATAGCTGTCCAGCGCGTCAGCTACTGCACTGTCAATGCGTTTCTGCTCTTTCTCTTTCGCGGCTTGTTTAGCCTTCTGTTCTTCCTCAGCTTCTATGGCTTCTTTCTCTTCAATACGAGCTAAGCCATCGATGTACATCTGAGGAACTTCACGCACATATTCAGGATTCGGCTTTTCAAGCGTTTCCAGCTCTTCATCCGTTAACATATGACGTACGTTGTTATGCGCAATGCCTTTGTGGCAATCAATACAGGTTTGACCTTCTTTAAACGCATTCATATGTTGCTTACGAGCACGTGGTTTCTGATATTCAGGGTTCATAGACTCAATAGTGTGACAGTTACGGCATTCACGAGAGTCGGTTTCTTTCATCGCTTTCCACACACTTTTCGCCATGGTTAAACGATGTTCTTCAAATTCTTCTTTGGTGTCGATTTTACCGGTTAGCCAAGAGAACACTTCTTTAGACGCTTGAATCTTGCGGACAATCTTATGAATCCATGGCCTTGGAACGTGACAATCCGGACAACCAGCACGAACACCTGTACGGTTCGAGTAGTGAATCGTCGGGGTGTATTCCTGGTAAACGTTGGCTTCCATTTCATGGCAGCCGATGCAGAATTCCAATGTATTAGTGGCTTCCATGGCCGTGTTAAAACCGCCCCAGAAGATGATGCCGACGATAAAGAAGGCTACTGCACCACCAATGGTGGTACCGAGAATGAGTCGACGTTTCATTAAACCCGGTTTATGTAGGATCTCTTCAGCTGAATTTTGTTCTTTCATAGTGAACTCGCTAACCAGGGTGAATCCAAGCAGGGCTTATAATTTTTTAATTGCCCTTTCCTGCGTATTTCTTAATGTGCTTTTTATGGAAGGAAGGAGACTACGCAAACTACTCATCGACTAAACAAGAATTACTCAGTCTCCGGAGAGCGGTTTCCCGCTCTCCTCCGAAGCACTAGCTTTGCTTCTATTTCATTAATCAAATTGATGATTAAGTTTTGTGGTTCGCACGGTTGAACACGTTGAACTTACCAGTTGGTGTAGTCAGGCCTTTAATGCGAGTTTTCTCTTTCAGAGTTTTCGCATCGTAAACCACGATTTCACCTGTTGGGTTCTTCGCATCCGCACGGTTCCAGACTGATACCCAAACCTCTGTACCGTCTTGGTTGAACTCCATATGAAGTGCAGCTTTACCTTCATCTTCCGTTACGCGAATCGTTTTCACAATTTCACGTGTTTTCTTATCGAAGACTTGTACAGACTGTTGAACTTCTGGCTCTGGATGTTTCAACTGATCCGCCCAAACGTAATCAGATTTCTCATGAGTACGAATGAATACACCGGCACCGTCCGTTTCAACTTCGTAGCAAAGTTTCCACGCTTGATCAGGATGATTGATTGGGTCATTACCCCAAACAGACACCAGACCTACACCTAAGTGCGTTGTACCGCCTACAGGGCCACATTCTTCATCAATCCAGTTAGCACCAGGGCCAGGGTGAGGAAGCTTGTCTACATCAATCATCTGCTCAAGTTTGGCGTCTTTGGTATCAACGACTACCATCTTGTTCGATGCGTTAGCAGCAATCTGGAAGTAACGACCAGATGGATCGAAGAAGCCATCATGTAAGAACTCTGCAGATTCAATGGCAGTGATGGTTAAGTTATCAAGGTCTGAGTAATCAACCTGCAACATCTTACCTGTTTCTTTAACCGCCACGATGAACGCAGATTCGTTTGGTGCGGTATAGATAGCAGCAACACGGGCTTCGTTGATGAACTCACCTTTGGTGTTGTAACCACGAGTAGAAACCACTTTCAACGGTTCAAGCGTTTCAGCATCCATGATTACGAAGTGCGCTGGCCAGTAACCACCCGCAATGACATATTTACCATCACCTGATACTGCAATATCACGTGCGTCATAGGCCATCTGAGTTTCAGCAACCAACATCTTGCCAGGCTTCTGCCATAGGTCGATCTTGTTTACCTTGCCATCACGACCAATGGTGTACCAGAAACGGCCAACATCTTTCGCATGATCTTTCTTATGGTGCTCAGTACCTTTAATTACGTGAACTGCATAACCTGTATCGATGTGGTCGATTACCTCTTTGGTATCACCATCAACGATGGCAGCTTTACCCGCATCACGTTCGATCACAACAAAGAAGTTTTCCCAGTTGCGACCATGCAAAGGCTTGGTCGGATAATCTTTTAGCGGAACAAACTGCTTGGTTAGCTTTTTCATTTGATCCAGAGACATTTCAGGCGGTACCGGTGGGTCCATCTGGATATAGGTGGCGATTTTAGAAATCTGATCTTTGGTGAAGATATCGTCAAAGTTGTTCATCCCACCTTCAGTACCATAGGAGATGATCTTTTCAAGACGAGCCTGACCCTTCTTCAGCATGTTTTTAGGTTCAAGGTTTTTACCTGTCGCCCCCTTCCTTAGAACACCATGACAACCAGCACAACGCTGGAAGTACATTAGATTAGCCTCTTCAAAGTCTTTCTCGGATAACGATGGGCCGCCTGCTACAACAGGTAAACTGATACCCGTTGCTGCCATACCCACAGCTAAACCGATTGCTGACAATCCAAACTTAAGCTTTTTCATAGGACACTTCTCCCCAGTGCTTTCAAGGTGCACTCTACAGGTTTCATCAGCTTCGTATTCAAGGTCTGTTCCGGCTGTTTCCTGTAGGTGATTCTCTGTTCTGATCAGCCCAACCATTTAGATTCCCGCTTGCTTTTCTCTTAACTTATGAAGAACAAATTCAAAAACCTAAACCACTGAGATCATCAGTAAAGCAATTGCTGAACGACGTGTTCAGCGGTGATTGCTTGGGTGAACTATGGAAGGAAATGCGAAAGAAAATAATGACTTCGATCAATAGAGAAAAAACCGATTAATTTAATCAGAATCGAATTGACCTAGCTCAATGATCAAGTAAAAAGCTGAGCGTTTTACTCGGCTTTTCTCTGCGTTTGGTTCAAGATTTCATAACCCAACTTCGGAAAAAAGATCTGGTGAGAAAACGAGCAATGTACTTAAAAAGAAAGTTCTGAATGACGTTAAGGGCTGGAAAAGAAGGTACTTTGCCAAAGATAGAAGGAGCCCGATTTGAGCCAGATCAGCAATAACTCATTACAACTCAGATACAGTGGAATTACCTATTAAAAGCACAGCTTTTAGCAAAAAACGAATTCGGAAAGAATCTCTTCAGCAAGACTATATAAAAGTGGGTAGCGAGATGAACAAAAGACTTAGCGCATTAATAGTAGCCAGCATGATAGGCTTAATCATCGTAGCCATTGGCTTGGGATTCCTGATCGGACTGAACAATCCCATTCCGTGGATTCTTTTACTGGTGTTGATTCTGGCACCTGTGCTCTACCGACGACTGAACCAGAAGCCCGCCATCGTCTGGAAAGAAGACTACAGTGTTGGCGTCAAAGTCCTCGACAACGACCACAAGAAGTTGATCTCTCTGCTAAACCAATTCAAAACAGCGTATGACTACTACACAGAAGCAGAGTTTGAACGCCAAGCGTTAGAAGAACTGGTGGCTTACACCAAATTCCACTTTGAACGTGAAGAGAAATACATGGAAGAAACCGGCTACCCGGATCTCGAAAACCACAAACGCCAGCACCAGACCATGATCAGCCAGGTCGAGAGCTTCGTTGAAAAATACAAACGCGAAGGCCATGACTCGTTAAACGAAGTCAGTGAGTTTCTCACTCATTGGCTGTTGAATCACATCAATGGTACGGATAAGCAATACAGCAAACATCTGAATCAGAATGGGATTAGTTGAATACCATTGTGACTCTGTAGAGGCTCCCTAGAGCCTCTACTAGAACAACACTACAACTAAAGGAAGCCCGCAGATAAAGGAAGCTCCCAGACCAAATTACTCTTTCGACCACGCTTTGATCCTCGCTACTTCCTCATCATCAATCCCCAACGATTCAAGAAAATCCGTATGCGCTTCAGGTAAACTACGTTCGAATTCAATGTGCCAACGGTGCATATCATCTTCTGTCATGCCACAGGCTTTAAGAATCTCGACCCATTGATCTTTGCTCATGGTTTTAGTGGATCGCAAGAGAGAGTCTTTACCTAACAGACTGACAACAATTTGCTGTTGATTACGAAGTTCACTGATTTCATTGTTAAGAGACTCTAAGCGTTTCTCTATTCTTGAGGAGGCTCAATAACATTCAATCTACCTTGTTCCTCTACCTCCCAAGCATTGTATGACTTGGTTTTATAGGGCATAACGATATTAGAAAGCGTTTCACGATTCATCTCAGTACTTTTCTCAATCAGATCATTCAAGCTTAATATATATGCCGTCAAGGCGTAGACGTCTGAATTTGATAATGTCTTAGGTGACTGATGAGGCATGGCCCTCCTTATATAATCAAAAATGCTCGTTGCATGAGGCCATGCGCCCACAGTTAGTGCAAGCAAGGGATGATTACTCCACTCTGGATAGCCCAATTCGCCCGCTAAGCGCGGAGCTACACCTTGCTCTCCATTAGGACCGTGGCACATAAGACATTTATCTTGATATATCCTTTCACCTTGAAGTGCATTACCACTTCCCTCTGGAAGGTTACGACCATTCGGATAAACAGTTATTGACCAACTATCAATTTCCTTCTGCTCCAGCGTCTTACCACTGTTCGTCTGAATCTCATCAAAAGCATAAGTTTGTGAAGAAAACATGAGTAACAAATTTAAAAAGCTCAGCCCCAGCTTTAACTTAAACATAAAAATTACTCACTCTTCCGTTATTTGAAACTAGCCAAGCATTAATCGAGTTATTGTGACCATGTGAATACCGTGCATATCGAGAAACCCACTCTTGTCTTGTAGGCTGTGTATTGCCATATTCATCCATAGCACGACTTAAGATAATCGCTTTCTGGCCATTCCAACGCCAGGGTATGGTGAATCGAGTTAAAGACTTACTCATTATCGGCCCTTCTAAGTGAGCCAACGCCCAGGTTTTACCTCCGTCAGCAGAAACTTCTACTTTTTGGACTTTTCCTCGCCCAGACCAAGCAAATCCAGAGATTTCATAAAAACCCGACATAGGAAGTTGTTGCTTCCCAGAAGGTTTGGTAATAACAGACTTAACCTCCATATTAAAACTGTATTGCTTTACTCGTTCATCAGCCGTTATATCGGCGTATAAAGATTGTTCATCCTTACTTTGTGAAGGAATATCCGATATTTCCATTCTATGGAGCCATTTAACGTTCATATTTCCTTCATAACCAGGAACAAACAGCCTCATAGGGTATCCTTGATCCGGACGAATTCTTTCACCGTTTTGATACAAAGCAATAATGGCATCATCATAGAGCTTCTGAAGCGGGATATTACGTACGTGATTACCTGAGTCTGCGCCTTCACACATAGCCCACTTTCCATTAGGTTTTATTCCAACTTCATCTAGTAAATATTTTAAAGGCACACCAGTCCATAAAGAACCTGAGATCTGTCCATGAATTTGACCACATGTCATATCCATCGGAGCATCCGCGATGACATTAGGGCCAGAATTACCTGCACACTCCAAAAAATGAACTCGGCTAACCATTGGATAATTAAGCAATGATTCAACCGACCACTTAAGCGGCTTATGAACTAAACCATGAATTTTAAACTCATGATCACTGGGCTCGATATCTGGAATTCCATTGTGATGCACCACAAAATGAAGGCCAGCCGGCGTAATGATTCCATTAAGTTGATCTATAGGTGTAAATGCAGCAGTTATGATTGACGATCCATATACATGTTCAGGAAGGCGCTTCACATGGGATTCATATTTCGAAGGTTCACCATAAAGTTCACTAGCAACTCCAGGTATTTTCATATGCTTTGGATGATCGTCAAATACGTCCGTTTGAGCGGCAGAACTAGCAGATGAGGCAGCCAATACAGATAAAAAAGTTGCTCCACTTTTTAGAAACTTTCGTCGTTCTACCAATCCACCGTTTGCGACTTCAACTTGTTCACTTAACTTATTCACTTTCGTCTCCCCCAGAAGATCAAAAATCAGTGCTTGTTTGTTAGAAAAAATTTCTGTTGCGGCAATATCAAAGAGAATCAACCAACACCAGAGAATCTAAAATCCCCTTGCCACTGTGAATACCACCTTCGTTTTCACTCGCGGGTTTACTCCGAATTAAGTAACCTGCATATCCATCAAATTCAGTAACAGGCTGACCAAGATAAAACACGGTGAACAAACCAATTTCACTAACCAGATCATCAATTTGAGTCTGGTGACTTTCACGCACAGCTATCGTCGGGATCTCACGTTCATGAGGGTATAAACGTTCCATCAAGGCCCAGGCTCCATACTCATCAGGGCTAAGCTGTTTCAATTTTTCAGTGATGTCTTCACCGAATATACAATGGCCGCCACCTTCCCCTTGGTTTTTTAGCACCCATTCCTCTTTCACAGCTTCCTCATCAAACCAATGAATTGTATCTGCATTGATTGGCTTCATATCCGCCAAAACACTCTTTACGAGTTGTGCTTCATCCAAATCTAATCCCCAACGTTCGAATTGCTCTGGCGGCATGATGGTTAGTAGCATTTGCATTGTTTTACTGGTAGCCAGTTGCTGACTAATCGTGGCATTCATAGCAACATGATGCTGTTCAATGAACATTCTCGTCTGGCTAAGTGTTTGGCAACATATTAGGTCATCTAATTCTGGCGCCCAGTAATCCGAGTATTGATAGCCAGCGCGAAGATATACAACATCAACTCCACCTACCCCCTTAAGAATGAGTCGAGAATTCTCTCCGGTAGAAAGTTGTGTGCTTAGTTCATCAAATGTCCGTCTGACTGTAGTGATTCCGATGGTTCGTAACTCACTTTCTAATATGTGCTGGTCATACACATTGTCTTCATTCTTTTGCACAACCATAAGAAAGATTGGTTTTCCGGGTTCCTTAAAGTCTTCTCTAACTTTTCTCGCAGCTGTTGCAATACCAATTGCGAGCTGTCTTAAACCCTGATTTTCCGAAGGTACAGATGCCTTATTTTCCAACAGATGCTGATAAATTTCCGGCCACTGATCCTGAATGTAGCGATGAAGCTCTGTTGCTCGTTGACCAAAAGGTGCCATTCCCGCCGCTATACCGTTAAATTCAATAATCTTTGCACCTTGTCGACGGTCATCCATAAAGTCAGTACGCATGATTAATAGTGGCTTTCTTATTGATGGAATTCTGTTTTCAGCGACTCCATGGACTTGCTGATGAAGCTCCATTAAGCGCCCAAAAAACGGATCGGATTTGGCTACAGCACTTAAAGACGCCTGCAAAAAGTCATGATCCTCTGAAATATTACTGATCAACTGAGTTATAACGGGGGTTACTTTCTTCAAATGGTCAAAGGTCATCTTTTCAATTGCCACAGGAGCAATACTGAAGGGACAATGCCTCGCTGAATTATCTGTTTGGCGGAATGCAACACCATGCATGATTGTCCATTCGCAGATGTCTTCAATTACTTGCTGTGGGATTCGCGCATTCTGAAAATTTGTCATTACATCTCTCTCAAATCATTCGCGGGTATAACTAAGTGTTTATCTTGAACTAAGGATTCATACTGTGGAGGTGGATAGACCAAATGAGCTATCGAGAAGTACATTTTCTTCCTGCTCCTTTTGAGCAAGATATAAATCTCTGTAATTACCCATCTGAGTAACTAACTCATCATGAGTCCCCCTTTGAACAATTTGACCTTTGTTCATAACTAAAATTTGATCTGCATTTCGAATAGTTGAGAGCCTATGAGCCACACATACCACTGTTCTGCCGTCTTTAAATTTCTCAATAGCCCGTTTAACTGACTCTTCAGTTTCGCTATCAATGTTGGCTGTTGCTTCATCCAATAGAAAAATATCAGGATCATGAGAAAGTGCTCTTGCTAACGCCACCAATTGTTTTTCACCAATCGACAAGGACGTGCCAGAGTGGCCAGGCGTGTGGTTATAACCACCTTTTAGTTTTTCAATAAACTGATTTGCCTGGACCTGCTGCGCGGCATAACTCGCAGTTTTTAAATCCGATACATGATTTGATAAATCGATGTTTTCCAGAATAGAACCACTGAAGATGATCGGATCTTGAGATACCAACCCAACTAATTCTCTAAGCTGAATATCAGGGATTGAATAAAGTGATTGACCGCCTATGAGAATTTCTCCGGATTGCGGTTCATAAAAACGCATCAATAGGTTTACTAAGGAACTTTTACCACTACCTGAAGGGCCAACAATTGCAGTAAATTCACCACCTTTGGCTACAAAATTCACATTTTTAAGGACAGGGGTTCCCTCATCATAACTGAAGTAAATATTTCGAAATTCGATGTTCCGAGAATTCTCCAGTTCAACAGGTAATTGGAGGTGCTTTTCATGGTCTGACTCTGAGTCCAGCAATTCAAAAACACGTTTCGATCCGACCGTAGCCACCTGTAGCTTTCGAAGCTCCATAGACAATTGTCGAAATGGGTCAAAGAAGCGCTCTATATAACTAAGAAAAGCGAACAAAGTACCAACTTCGATGACTGAGTGAAAAGACTCAACCGCGAACCATGCGACAATTACAGCAGCAGTAAACGTAGCCACTAATCGAGTCAGGGGTATCAGCATAAGGCTATCAATTGATATTGCTTTGGATCTGAACTTAAGCCATCTGCGATTCTCTTTCTCAAACCGCTCTTGAAAAGACGCCTCCCGACGAAAAGCCTGTATTAAGTCCATCCCTTGTAGATATTCATTAAGCTGACTATTGATTCGACTTACTTGAACTCGAACCCCATCAAAAATTGGCATCGATATTCGGCGATATAAATGCATTATTATGAGTAGAAGAGGAATCAGGGCTAAACTTAGCAGCATCAATCGCCAGTCAAGAAGAGCAATCGCTATAAAGATCGCTATTATGCGTAAACTTCCCTGTACCATGGCTGGAAATGTTGAGACAAACATGTCTCTCATAGATTCTGTGTCGTTTGTAATATTGGAAACCAGCTTACCAGCAGGCTGTCTGTCAAATGTCTTTATTGGGAAATTTAAGACGTGGCTAAATAGCTCTTTTCGAATGTCATTTACCACTAATAATGCACTGTGCCGGAAAGTAACCGCCTGCCAATAACTAAAGCATGATGCAATGCAATAGAACGCAAAAATAGCACCTATCAACCCTAATAGTTGAGCCCAATCAAATTTTTGAGGAACGATAACTTCATCTAAAATCACCTTAGCTAACCACGGAATTGCCATCTCTGATACAACAGCAACAAATAACATAAAGAACGCTGAAACAAAGCAACTTTTATGAGGCAAAGAATAGGTAAATAACCGAGAAATCAAAGACCGCTTCTTTTCTGTTTCACTGGACGAAATGCGCACTTTTCTAGGCATGGCTTTCATCCCTTTGTAACGCTGTTGCTTTATCTTGACGGCTTATTCTTTGATTTGATGTCTCCTTGGATAACTTACTCTGCCGTTGATATACCATTGAATACCAACCTTCACTGGCAACCAGTGTTTGATGACTTCCCTGTTCTGAAATAACGCCTTGATCAAGTACAACAATAAGATCTGCATCGCTTAGATTAGATAAGCGTTGAGACACCAAAATTAAGGTCTTAGCCTGAAAATGCGTTTTCAAGTTCTTACGCACATTAAGCTCTGTTCTCATATCAAGCGCACTGAACGGATCATCCAATAGCAAAATTTCTGCATCCGAAAGCAAAGCTCGTGCTAATGCAATTCTTTGACGTTGGCCTCCAGACAGATTGGAACCACCTTCACTTAATCTTGTTTTAAAGCCATCAGGCATCCGTTCAACTTCAGATTTGATTGATGCCATTTCAGCTACGAACTCAATTTCTGAATCACAGGCATCAGGCTTTGCTAAAGCTATGTTTTCTGCAATCGTTCCTGAAAACAGGTATGGCTTTTGAGGCACCCACGAAACTTTTTTACGCCAGGAATCCAGAGTAATGGTTTTAATATCATACCCACCTACAGTAACACTCGACGTGCTATTAAGAGGATATTGCCTCATCAGCAGTTTCAGTAATGTACTTTTACCACTACCAGTCGGACCGGTTATTCCAATCAAGGCTCCTTGAGGAATAGCAAGATCGATATCTTGTAATGCGTAATGATCAGATAAGTAATGACGAAATGAAGAGATCTTAATGTTGAGGTTAGTTTCAGAAGAATCTGGCAACGTTATCTCACCGTCCTTTATATCTTCTTTTTCAGAAAAAAGAGTTTCTAATCGTTGCCATGATGTGCTCCCACGCTGAAAGACATTGAATTGCCACCCAAACTGAAGAAAAGGGCCTAATAATTGTGCAAGGTAAAGAGTGAAAGTAGTAAACAGGCCGACAGAAATGCTGGACTGTTCAACTAACCATGCTCCATAAGCAAGTGTGATCGCAAAAGATAAGCCATACACAAGCTGAATTGTTGGAGCAAAGGCAGCATCTACCTTGGCTACGGACAGATTAGTTTTCAGAGATTCCTCAAGCACTCGAGAGAAACGTTTCTCCTGGCGCGCTGCAATTCCATGAGAACGCACAGCACGAATTCCGGCAACGGTTTCCCGAGCTTCTTCATTCAAATTAGAGAAACTAGCCTGTGCGCCTGAAAAGGCATAATTTAACTTAGAGCCATACCGATGAGTGAAATAAATCAACAGCGGAAATGGCAACAGAGCAACAATAGTCAATTGACCACTAACTACAAAGATCATCCCTAATATCACGGTCAATCCGGCAATAAGAGAATCAACTAAAGTCATGATTCCTATGCCTGTTGCTTCTTCAACTGCATTCAGATCATTAGTAGCATGAGCCATCATATCCCCTGTGCTGTGGTGTGAGTAGAATGAGGGGGATAAGGAAGAAAACTTTTGAAACAGTTCTCGGCGTATAACACAAGAAATGGCAACTGATGCGCCATATAGCTTACTTTGCCAAACGTAGCGCAACCCGTACATTGTTAAAGCAGCCATTAATATCCCAACCAAATGGACACCTAAATACACACCATTTAGCTCACCATTACTGATGCTGTCTACAATGCGCCCAATCAGCCATGAAGGTATCAGGTTTAACAATGCAACGATCTGTAAGACTAGAATGGCCGTTATGTATTGACGTGCAAACTGCTTAATATATGAACGCAACTTCCAAAGAATACTCATCACTAACTCATTAGGTTATTACTAACTGCTGCTCTCTAAACAGAGAGTTTTTAAGTTCCTCCTTACTTGACAAAAAGAACTATCTTCAGATTCATCCAAGTTCAATCCACACGTGTTCATTTGCCTACACCACAAACCTCCGTTTACAAATGAAAGACGGGCATATAAAGAAAAAGACGCAAAAAAGTTGAATTAAATTAACTATGAGAAAGTGAAAAGGCACTCTCAGAACAGAGTGCCTAGAAAAAACAATGCAATGAGTTTAAGAAGGACATTTAGGAGATTTAGTAGGATCTTTAGGTGTATACCCTATTACACCATCTTGTCCGATTTCAAAATCACAACAAGCCATTAATTGCTCACGAAATTTTACACGGCTTCGTTGAACCCTGCTTTTGGCACCAGAAAGGGATATACCAAGCCGATCTGCTATTTCTTGTTGAGATATACCTTCTAGCTCCGCCATACGCAAAGGAACGCCATATTTATCTGGCATATTATCAATTAATGGACGCAAACATTCCGCCAGTTCTTTACGAGCATGAGCACCATTATCTTCTTCAGCAATCAAGTCATCAGAAAGTTCATCATAAGGTTGACGCATTCTATAAAAATCAATAATGGTGTTATGCGCGATTCGAAACAGCCAGCTTTTGATACTTCCCTTGGACTGCAACTTGTGTAAATTGGTGCTCGCCTTGATATAGACTTCTTGAAGGATGTCATCTATCGCATCAACATCATCTATTCGTTTGCTAACATAATTCCGAAGATGGGTTTTGTGATCTTGCCACTCAGAAAGCATTTGAAACGCCCTATTTAAAAAATTACTCAGGTATTCATAGCTAGACGTATAAAACACAGAAAAGACGCAAAAATATTTTGTAATATCTTCTCTTGATCATTCTTCACCAAGTTACACCAATGAAGCTGCGATTCTTTATAAAACAGCATAGTTTATTGACTTAGATTCATACCTAATACGCAACAAACCATAAGATAAGAGTCAGTCCTGAATTTTGGCGTTAACAGGTTTAATTGTTGAGAGAGGAACTATGCTCTATCTTTATCTGGGATTCTTATTAGCCAACACTTACTCGGTCGTGAAGGTCATCTACACCTCAGGTATTCCTTTTCTAACCATTGTCTTTTCAGTGATTGTGTTTTTGATCTGGTCGTTCTTCCCTGTCATGGGCTACGGGTTAGCACGACTGTTAGGCGCCAAGGGACATGCCAATAAATACACGCTCTTAGGATTAGGCATTGGAATATGCCTGATCGAAAAATTACTTTATGAGCAAGGAATACTTGCGAACATCGACGGTTATTTAGTGGAAGGTTATGTCGGTATTACGGTGACAGCCATCATGTTCTTCATTGCTGCTTTCATACCTTTTGAAAAAGGGCTCAGTGCTGTACTTCCAAAACAAGCATCGTCTGTTTGAACAACAGACGTGCTGTAGATTTAGACCGGAAGCTCAGATGTCAATTTAATCTTCTGCATAGGAATCTCACTCTTCACACTCTGAACTCCTTTAATGCGGGTTAAGTGCTCAACCTGGAATCGTCGATAATCATCAATATCGGCAGCCACAACACGTAAAAAGAAATCACAATCGCCAGCCATCAAGTGACATTCCACCACTTGTGGAAATTGCTTAATTTCTTCAGCAAAGTAGTCAACACTGTCCAGATCCTGAGCTTTCAACCACACCCGAGTAAACACGGTTAACCCTTTATTCACTTTGCTGGCATTTAATAAAGCGACATAGCGCTCAATCACGCCACTGTCTTCCAGTATCCGCACACGCCGCAAACAGGGCGAAGGAGACAAACCAACCTCCTTGGCCAGATCATTATTTTGAATACGCCCATCTTTTTGTAGTGCTCTTAAAATACGTCGATCTATCGCATCCAACTTCATTAGCATTAGATTCCAAATAAAAGTTAATTTTAGTAATTTAGTTTCAATTTATTTAATTATAAAAGCAACAAAGCAAGCCAATTCTATTCTCTTTAGCAGATAATTCACACTTCAACTTAACCCTTTTGATAAGTGCACTGTCATGAATACAGAGACTGCTACGCTACCTTTTACACCAGAAGCGCTTGCTCCTGAAACGCTAACTGGCGACTTTACTCCAAGTAACGACCCGTCAAAAAATGCGATTAAACAACGAGAGTACATTAGAGGATTGATAGCCGCGATTCCCGTCATGATTGGCTTTGTACCGGTAGCTTTGGTTCTTGGTGCACAAGCCAGCTCGAAAGGTTTAAGCCTTCTAGAAGTGCCTCTTATGACAGGTCTGAACTTTGGCGGCGGCTCTGAATTTACCGCCATGGGGTTATGGACTTCACCACCACACATTCTCTTAATCGTGACCATGTCGATGTTGGTGAACAGCCGTCATATTTTAATGGGCGCAGCCTTGGCTCCCTACATGAAACACCTCAGCAGAAAGCAAGCCTTCCCAAGCCTCTTTCTGATGTGCGATGAAAGCTGGGCTATGGCGCTTGCCGATGCCAAGAAGAAAGGACAATCCCGAATCAGTTTTCCTTATTACCTAGGTACAGCAAGTGGCTTGTATCTAACCTGGTTGATTTTTACTACCGTGGGGGTAGCGCTTGGCCCAGCTTTAGGCGACTTGGATCAGTTTGGCTTCGACATGGCATTTACGGCAGTGTTTCTGGTATTGCTGAAAGGCATGTGGAAAGGTGTTTCAGCTTGTCGCCCTTGGTTTGTCAGTTTAGTGGTCGCTGCCCTTACCTATTTGCTGATTCCTGGCGCATGGTATGTAGCTGCAGGGGCTATCTCAGGATTGCTGTTTTCGATTTATCAAGTAAACAAAGCTGAACAAACGGCTCAGGTAACAACTCATGAGTGATGCATTGCCGACCAATGCCTTCAGCATTGATTCATTAACTCTGGTAACCATCTTATTGATGGCTCTGACGACTTACTTAACCCGCGTCTTAGGATTCGCACTGGTTCATAACCGAACGCTGAACCCTAAGCTGATGGCAGTATTGGAAAACGTACCCGGTTGTGTGTTGATCTCTGTTATCGCACCTTCATTCGTGTCGGATCGCCCCTCCGATTTACTGGCACTAATGATTACTCTGATAGCCGCGATGCGACTGAGTTTATTGCCGACAGTGATTATAGGCGTCGTCTCAACCGGACTGCTTCGTCAGGTGCTGTAAAGATAGATAGACGACCAGTGTGCTCTTACTGCCCCATATACTCATATTATCAATCATTTAAGTGCGACTACCGTCGCACTGACAAACTAACGCACAAACAAACCAATGCGCCTTTGTAGACATACTTATCAGTAAGTGACGCAATCAATATACGAGCAGCGTAAATCTATATACTATGATGTAAAAATAACATCCTAGTATTTGATTATTAGATAAAAAAGCCTCGTATGCCCCAGCTCATCAAACGTATCTTATGCTGTTTCACTTGCCTGTATTTCTTTATGTTACCGGTACATGCAGATGTCGTTGAGTTTGCTGTGGGTGAATGGGCTCCTTACATATCCAAAAAAGACCCTAGTTCACCGTTAGAAAAAATTGTTTCCGAAGCTTATGCACTGGAAGGAATACAAGTTAAGTATAGTTATTTCCCCTGGAAACGAAGTTATGGTTACACGAAGAAAGGCAGGTATATCGGCACCTTTCCCTGGACTCACCTAAGAAGCCGGGAAGAAGACTTCAACATCAATCCCAGCCCAATTTTGAAGGACCCATCGGTCTACTTTCATCTGAAAGACACGGACTTTGAATGGGCAACCCTTACAAACCTAAAGAAGTATAGAGTCGGCGTAACCTTGGGCTATAAAAACCAAGAAATATACAAAAGATTAGAGATCCCAGCCGAAGTAGTGCCCTACGAAGAGTTGAATTTTAAAATGATTCTCCAAGGCCGGATTGAAGTCTACGGCGCATCAAAACGCGTCGGTTACGCAATGATAAAA
Source organism: Litoribrevibacter euphylliae (assembly GCF_042646085.1). Lineage (NCBI taxonomy): Bacteria > Pseudomonadati > Pseudomonadota > Gammaproteobacteria > Oceanospirillales > Oceanospirillaceae > Litoribrevibacter > Litoribrevibacter euphylliae. Next base: position 45,741 of record NZ_JBHRSZ010000009.1, read on the forward strand.
TCGATGTTCAGCCCTGAAGATGCGGAACAGTTTACTAATCACCCAGAACCCTACACGACTGACATTTACCACATACTGTTCAGCAAACAGGCCAAAGATTCGGAAAAATATATGCGTGCATTCGAGTCCGGCTTCTCCAAGCTCAAAGCCTCTGGCCGCTATAATGAAATCCTAAAAATATCTAACGTGGATTAATCTAGTTATTCTCCTTTATTGTTCTATCAAAACCTTACACTTCCTGTTTTTCCTAATCTCGCCTCTTCTTAATTCCAATACCTCTAACTGCATTCATAACTCGAAGAATGTGCATGTAATTGGGCGTAATAACAATTTTCAGATTTCTTCATAAGCTTACTCAAAGCGGTTTCAAGCAACGTAAACAGCATCGGTTTGCAACACCTTATACCCGCTCCGATGAAGTTACCTTTCGTTGTTTAGCCAATAACTCCAAATCAAATGGACGAACAGGAGAAATATAATGAGCGATAAAAAAACAAACCCAAAAAAGCCAAACCATGCCAACGCTTGTTTTCTGACAACGGCTACCGTCGATGCCCTAGGTTTACCCGACAATTGCGAACCGCTTGAATTAGCTCGTCAGCTCCGCGATGAGAAAATGAACAGTGAGAAAGATCAGGCAGCCGTGGCTCTCTATTACAAGGTCGCGCCAGTCATAGTTGAACGTTCAACCAACGAAGAGTGGCACGCGTTCTGGCGTGATCACATGAGCAAAATCACAGCCTTACTGAAAAAAGGTGAGCATGAGCTTGCAAAAGAACTCTATACCTTTGCAACGGCAACTCTCATCAACCAAAAAGCCGCAACTTATAAAGATGTCGAACTGGTTAACGAAGTCTATGACTACGGCCTAAAAGGCATAGGTAAAAGCTGGCTTCCTTACTCTGTACGTTACGCATTACTTAAAGCAGCCTTCTTTGCCGGGTTGTCTTACCAATCGGTTCGTCTTGGCTTTGCCAAAAGAAAGCATGCTGAAGTTCTCGATATTTAATCGAGATTCAATCTTCTAAACATTCTTCGTATTAATGGATTGAGGAAGTATTGCTGATGATACCGCTCATAGACAAATTTCTGTGGAAAGGCAGTGAACACGTTTACAGTGTGCCCTGGTTAAGAAACCGAATTGAGTACAGCTCGGATCCGCAGAGAGTCCGCGCCTATCTCAAGGGCAAGAAGTTCACGCGCTCGCAACTGTCCATGGACATGCTGACTCGGTTTCACCTAAGCAATAATTCAATCGTGGTAAGTCACGATGAGCATGCTCACTTTCTAAGAGCTTTGTTCTTAGAGCGAATGCCTGCTCCAGAATGCTATCCCGATATGGCAAAGAAACTGGTTGATCAGGTCTTCAAGGCAAAAGAGCCTGTCGACACAACTGAATGCATGCCGTTATCCGGTGAGATGATTCGAGAGGTATATATCAGCCTACTTTCCAATCTATTAGGCGTTAACGTCCTCACGCCATTGCACGATTACATCAACACCATTGAATTCAAACCTGGTACCCGTCCAATGCATTTGGACGGAATCATGTATGCCTTTGGCTTACAGTTACCCGGTTTCGGGCCAATGAGAACCTTGGTTAACTGGGTATTTTTTAAAGGCGATCACTACACCCGAAAAATTGCTCAAACACTGGAACAAATGGTCTTCGATTTCTCTACGGCTAAACCCAACAGCTGGTACGCCACATTATTGGATTTAAAAACCAGCAAACGAATCACATCAGAGCAATTTCGAGGTGAAATAACCAGCACTTTGGTTTCAGCATTTGCCCTGTCATCCGCCCTAACGTCCATGTTGCTCTGCCTGGCTGCAAGGCCTGAATACATCAGAAGCATACAACTCAACGAGGGGTTTGCTAAACATTTCGTAAATGAGGTACTTCGTTTATACCCTCCGTTTCGTCAATTTGGTTATGAAGAAAAAGGGATTTGGAGCGAAAAAAGCAAAACCTCAAATCAGGAAGCTACGGACTTTATGGTCACCGTCTATGGCTTGCACAGAAATGAAGATATATGGGAAGACGCAGACCAATTCAAACCTGAACGATTCTTAAACCCAGGTTCCGCAGGTGGCTGTAAATTTTTACCTTTCGGAATGAGTAAACGTTCTTGTGTTGGTCGGTTGTACTCAATGAGGTTGCTCGTAGAAGTGCTCAAGTATGTATGTTCGGAGAAAACCGCTCTCACTTTGTCTCTACCTAAAGATTTCGAAGCTGACTATATGGGGCTGCCTGAAGGCGCCAGTGGCCGTCTGGTGTCCTTCCCCATTGACGACAGAATTTGCTTTTCTTGGCCTCACGCCGAGGCTCGATCCACCCCCTCAATGGATGAGCCAACGGTCAATACCATGAGCAATACAATGAGCAACACACAAGAGGTACAAAGGTGCCCCTACAGTAGCGATCAGAACCGATTAGCTAAGCATAAAGATAACGTCCAACAACTGCGTGCTAATCGCGAGAGCGCAGTAAATCACAAGAGAACGACAAATATAAAAAGGCCCACGTAAGAATTAATTTAGATCTGTGCCCAGACGACGTTGGTAAGACATATAAGGATATACGCCATGAAGATTTCGGAGAAAATTAACTGGTTATGTGACTGCCATCCTGGTGTAAACGGCATTATTTCACCAGCGACAGCACACTTAGTTGAAACCTTACTTTCATCACCAAGCAACGAATTTACTCATGAGCAAATTAAAGAGTTTAGCTTCTTTAAATATGGAAATATCGAGCAGGCTAAAACCATCGCTAAAACCTGGATTAATTCAGACGACGCCGATCTTTGGGGCATGCTTAGCCGGCTAATGAACAAGCATCCAGAATGGTCGGATCAACAGTGCAGACACCTAATCCAAACTTGGATGAAGTTGCGCCTTCAGAATGCAGAACAAGCCCAAAACACGCTGCATTGGCAACAGCGTTGGAAGAAGCAGCATCATAATTTATTAAAAAAAGGCTTAGCGAACACACAGCGAATGAGCTGGGCTGAACTATGCCGTTATTGTGAAATCTGGACCGTCTGTCGCCGTATAATGCCTCCTTTCAGTGGGATTGCGTCAACCTTGTTATCCTTGATCTCACCGGAAGACACAAAAACAAACCACTCACAACAACTTACCAGTGATCATTCGACGATTGCCGATATCTCTAAAGCACCAGATATCCTTGTCATTACGCCACATGAGAACATCGCAGAGTTTCTCGAGTTCAATTCGTCCAAACAGCTCGTTTGGGCACTAGAAAACAGTGGCTTCAGTTGGTTAACCAAACAACCTTGGGATAAAACTCTCGTACTCGATTCAGCCGTAACCAAAGGTGTAATTTTCTGGAGCTATCGGCACAGACGCAATGATTATGTTCACCATGCAATGGCTGTTGAAAAAGCCTGTATAGGAAAGAACATTCCGGTTATCAATAGCATCATCAAAGGGTGGGATAGCAGACATTCCACAGTGCTTGAGAATCTACGCTTTGCGGGTATCCCCTGCCCGAGTTTCCAAAAGTTTACTCAGGTTAAAGACATCAAACTCAACTACCCTTTGATTCTTCGAGTGGATGGCGTTCACCGAGGTCAGCAAATGCATCTGGTTCATTGCGCTCAAGAAGCAACAAAACTCATCAACAGAATACGCTGCGAATTTCTGAATGCACCTAGCGGCACTCGTGTATGGCCGCAACCCAATCTCGCCGTTGAGTTCATTGATGTCTCAGATCAACAGCACCAATACCAGAAGCGACGTGCTTATGTGATTGGAGATCAGCTGCTGTTAAGGCACCTCACGATCAGCAATCACTGGCTTGTGAATTTTGCATCTAAAGAAGCCTTTGAAGATTCAAAACAAGCCAATCACGAATTTTTAACGTCAGGTGAACCCCAACCGGAATTACTTGTAAACGCGGGTCTTGCCAGCGGTTCTGAAATCACCGCGTTGGATTATGCAAAGAAACCGGATGGAAGCTATGTCTTCTGGGAAGCCAATCGCCACTTCAGAATGAATGGAGACAAAGACTACAGCCTTCCAGATATTGAAAATGAAGAGAAAGCAAAACGAAGATTTGCAAAGAATCGCAAACTTGGTGAGGCCCTATTAACCCTCCTTCAAGAACGATTTGGCCCTGCCATACACAACCACCGCTCAATTACGAGTGCCTAGAAGTTCAACAACGCAATGGAGAAAACAATGTTAATACGGAATGATTCACTCACCCCATCACCAATTCCTGGCGTGTTATTACCTACCATGGATACGGCATCAGGCATCGACTTACTCGCTGTGCTCACCGAGCTAGATCAAGACGAACTGCTGTTCATGCTCGAACAGGGTTCCACTCAATCTAACAGTGAAGCACTGTATAACGCTGACTCCACCATCTGGAAGATCGAAGGCGATGACGACGATGACGATGACGATGACGACGATGACGACGATGACGACGATGACGACGACGATGATAATCCGTCGCCGGGTGGCGGTACGCCAGAAACCATCAAAAACGCCATCCTATTCACGTTAACGGCGGAAGTCATTAAGAAAATTCAAACCCAGATTGCAGGCTGGATTAAGGATCTTAAAGATTCGCCAAAAGGCAAGAAACAGCCTTGGCAGAAGCTTGTCGATCGAATGAAGAAGGCAGATTTCGTAGGCAGTCCGAGCGATGTGGCTCATGCTCAATTAGGCATGATCATTGAAGCGCAAACTGCGTTACAAAAGAACGCAGATCTTGTATCCAAGTCCGCAGCTTTTAACAAAAAGTGGCCTTCGAGCAGTAAACAGTCTTTAGAAATGGATCTAGTGAAGCTAGATACAGTACTTGATATGGCCGAACACATGGAAACGTACACAGTGTCTGGTTTGGGAACACCGCCATTCATTTGTGGCTCAGCCGTCGTTGTTTCAGCGGGCAACTTTAAATTTCCAACCTAAGTACCATGGCTAAAAAGCAAGCCTAAGAGCCAAGACTAAGAGCCAAAGTTCCGCGAGTCATTCAATCGTTTTGTTGTAGTGACTCCGGACTTTGAGCTCATCCATTCATTGAAGGAAAAATCAGCAAGACGTTAAGTGATGTCTAAAGAATTGATTCATATAGGACTGATAAATGAGCTGTATCTCCAGTAAATTCAAAACTGTTTTATTACCGGCCAAGAAAGCACTTGAAGACCGCCTACTGCTTCAACCAGACAACATCATTCATCTCTTTGATCAATTTCAAGAAACCGATGACACACTCTATGACGTGTATGTTCAGTTATGGGTAAAGGGAAGCCCTCGCTCAACAGGCGTTATACATCAAACATCACTTCATAAAGCAGTTTATCAGGCCACCATTTTTGCCCTTGATGTCTCTTGTGTTGATGGTCAACTTGTTAGAAGCGAGATAGATCAGTTAAGCATTGAAGTCGCCATCAAAGAATCTGAAATAACAATCCAAAAACCTTATGTGTTCGGTGCAGAGAATAGTCTCAATGAATATAAACATGGCCTTCGAATCAAAACGGCTGACAATGCATTTGATCTCTTACCCGCTCAAATCATTCAAAAACAGTTAAAGACGCTAGGCCAACAAATTGAGGCTTTACTCGAACGTGTTAGTCTCGACCGCTCCATTTTTGAAGATAGCCAAACCTCGCTGCTTGAAACCCAGTGGCGACACTTTGTCGGGCACGCAAATTCAACAGCATCGTTTGAAAATCCGCAAACACTTACACGGCATCGCCTGGAGTATTTCGAAAAACTATCAACCCACTCGATGTTGGATGCAGCAATTGAGTGCGGTACACGCCTTATCAATACTCAAGCGGTGGATGGCACCTATCTCTATTCCTACCAAGCATGGAAAAACCTTCAAAGCAATGAAAACTACAACGTAGTCAGACTGGCTGGCACTGCATTTTCAATTTCCATGCTCTCCAATAAGCTGAAGCATACTCACAACAGTGAACCTTTTGCTGCCAGTGCCAATGCGTGTTTACGCTATTTGCTGTATCTAAGTAAAACCACACCTTATATCCCAAATGGGATTTACATCCCTCAAGAAGCCTTTGGGCTTAACAGTCATACCGGCAAATTAGGAACGACTGCTCTCACCCTGCTCGCACTCCAATTTGGTGATTTTTATACCCGTTACGCAAAAGAACGAGAGGCATTAATTGAAACCGTACTATTCATGCAGAGGTCAGATGGCGCCTTCTTCACTTATGTGCCTACCGAATTTTCAATGGTGCCTCGGTTTAAGCTTTCTTCTCAGAACTATTTCCCCGGCGAAGCACTATTGGCCTTATGTTATGAGCTGGAACACGGGTTTCGAGCGGATATTGCTGAGGTGATCGTTCGATCTTTCAAGTACTATCGCGCACATTTCAGCAAAACACCGGATACGGCGTTTGTGCTCTGGCAAGTCAGCGCTTGGGTCAAGTTTTACAACCTTATGCTTCATCAACCAGAGCTACATGCAATCACTCAAAATCACAAACTACTGTTTCATGATGTTGCCAATTTTGTTTACGACCAAACGGATTGGATCATTCGCCACCAATATGACGAAGACAACACCGACATTCCCGAGTTTGTCGGTGGCTTTCCTAATGATAAACCGCCCCACAGCGTTTCATCTTGCTATATTGAAGCAATCATCCGAGCCACGGAACTGGCCGCCCTAAGGAAAGATAGAGGCCATGTAGAACGGTATCGAAAATCAGCACTGAAAGGTTTAGCCTTCTTACGACGACTTCAGATCAAGAAAGAAGAAGCCTTTTTAGTGCTAGACCCGACTAAATCCGTAGGGGGAATATCCGGGACATTAACCTCATTTCAACTACGCAACGACAGAGATCAACACGCCATCACCGCGTATCTTGCAGCTGTTGAAAGCCTCAGTTTATTTGATACAACACCAGTTCAAACTGCGATTAAAGAGGAAGCCTTACTGTGAGGCATTTAATTTCCGAGCTTGAACAACGAATGCGTATTCGCCGGATACCCGGGGTAAGTATTCGTATTGCGCTGGGAAATTCAGAAATCTTTGAACACACATTAGGCGTCAGTGATCTGACTTCTCAGATACCCATGACGGAAGATCACCTTTTTCGGGTTGGATGTTTAACAAAACCCATCATAGCGTACGCCATTTTAATGCTTTCAGAACAAGGGCTAGTACATCTTGATGACCCCACCTCTGATTACATAGACAAGCTAAAAAATACCCCAGATTATCAGAATGTCACTATTAGCCATTTGCTCTGTCATAGCTCAGGCATGGTTCGAGGGGATTACCCACTTCAGGCCCAGTCTGACAACGAGGTGTTAAATAAGATTCAACAATCAAAGCGGCTGTTTAATGCAGGTGAAGACTATAAGTACTCCAACTGGGGGTATTTCTTACTGGGTAAAATCATAGAAAAAGTGACCGGTGTTCCGCCTGAAATATATCTTGATCAAACCGTTTTCAAACCACACCGGATGCTAAATTCTTCACTTTCTGAAACGTCTGTCGCACACAAAAAGTTGTCTACAGGCTATTGGAAGGGTTGGCGATTTGGTTGCCCAGACTTAAATACGCCTTCCACGGTATGCCCTTACACACCTTTACCTGTAAGTGCCGGTGGTATGATTTCCAACACACAGGACTATCTGAATTGGCTCAAAAGCCTAGTTTCTTTGAGTAGTACCTATGAAGGGAGAATACAAAAAGTTCATAAGCTGATGCTTAGCTTGCAGCAACCTAAAGCTGGAAAACAAAAAGCTCGCAACAAGTTCAGTTGTTTCGGACTCTTTGCCGAAATCATAGATGGCAAAACATTTTACTTCTTTCCTGGTAGCAGTTCTGGGTTCTCAGGTTTTATCTTTCTACTTCCCGAGATCAAACTCACTGGTATCGCTCTGTGTAATCACGGAACCTGCAACAGCGAACTGAAAGATATGCTCTTTCAGATCTGCCATCATTTACTCGGTGATGATGTACCCAACTTTGGGTATCAACTCCCCAAGCTAAATATCACCGCCTTTAATCAACAGGGCGACAAAGCTGAGCTAAAAGGCGATGACGATTCAATACCCAAATTAACGCTGGGAAACCATAGGATCAACCTCTACCCCCATTCTGCAAATTGTTATTATTTATTGGATCAGTACAGCCAAAACCAGATGCTTCGAATCAGCGGTTCTAAGAAAAACAAGTTCAAACTTAAGCTTGGAAATGACGAGTTTAAGCAGCAGTTCAATGACTCAGTCTCAGTAACGAACGATACAAGGCTAAAAGCTTCAGGACTAACAGAGTCACAAATAAGTGATTCTGAACAACACTTTAAAGAGCTCACCGGCTATTACCATTATGAGTCGTTTGGAAAGGTAGAAGTCATTCTTAGAAGCAACAGTCTCTACCTAAGTTATGGCGTCGTGTATGAAACCTTATTGGTTCCTAAAACCCCGCTCTGTTTTAGACAAAAGTCCGGCCCTTGCCGTTATGAATCCGTTCAATTTCTACAAGCACCCGATACTAACGAAATTTTTGCATTCATCATGAATGGTATGGTGTTCAGGAAGGAACCCTCCAGTCGATGTATTTCATCTAAAGAAGATGAGCTCGAACTCCAAGGTGCTTGCCATTAGTCACTAACCACTAGCCACTGTTTGAAGTGGACATATTTAATTGCTCTCATCCCTTACAACACGCCTAAAGACCTACTCTGAATTCCGTAAGCTCTGAATCCTGTATATACATGGCTGAAAAGCACACGACCTCATGTAATCAAGCGTTTGCCTTAAACCGCAGAGATTTCTGAACACACCTTGAACGAAAGGTATGAATCCATTTCAGCCTTCGCTGACACGCCATGAAGTTGATACAAAGTAAGAAACGGCTCCCCATTTAACGCGTGTTTCTTTGAATATTTTGCTTCTTCAAAAAAGGCATTTAGCCAGCAAAAGAATCGTTGTTTATCAGATTCAATAACTTCCCCTGCATTGGGATCAAAAAAGTGGTATCGAGCATCGGAATCAAAATAAACACTGAATCGATGCCCTCTTTGTCGGCCCTGATTACTGTATCTAAGAACCATTAACAGAGCAGATTCATTAGGGGGCTGAGGCCAGCTAATTAACTGAGGCATGCGTTCAAATTGTTTAATGTCCGCTTTGTCGTAGTCGTAAGTTTGTGAAAGATCATAAAGCACATAATCTCCCTGATAATGTGCATTCACTAAACACTGTATCGACAGCCAATCATCGGTGCCGTACTTTGATTCAAAGAGCCTCAAATCGTCCAGGCAAGGCGCATAGCCTTCAGGAAAGACGGGGTAATAACTGTGCTCCTGTACACGATGTATTTCATCAAGCAAATTCGCATAATGAATCTCGTGCCGCTGCTGTTCAATTTCATCCAATAAGCACCGTCCGTGAATTTTTTCCTGCAACCAGGCGTGGCACAACCCTGCACATAGTTTTCCTGGGTCCCACACATATTCTTCTTCTCGCCAAGCTTTTTGGGAAAACACCCTGGCTTGCTGTACGCCAAAATTCCTTGCTAATTGCGAAAAACGACTGGCACGCATAGATATACCTCAATCTATTTCAACGACTCGTACCCTTAAAACTACCTCTCAAACATTCACTCAACAATTACAGGCGCTTACACCAGTGCTGACCTTAGTAGGAATTCTCCCTCTGTAATCCGGCGTAATTTTTATTGCGTCTAGGCTTGTCTATAAATCTAGGGAACCTCTAAACACAGGAAGTAGCTCAAATAAGAAACACCCTATACGTGATCACAGCTTTCACCCACCCAGAAGAAGATGGAACCTCATGAAACTAAAACAATCAGATTGGGCCATGGAGCATCTCCATGAACACTTGCAAGCCGCAGTGGATCTAGAGTTATGGACAATTCCGTTTTACATGTCTGCCATGTACTCAATCAAAGACCGTGATACCGACGCTTACCAACTCATACGAACCATCATTAATCAGGAAATGCTGCACCTGCAATGCGCGGCAAATATGGCCAACGCCTTTGGACTTTCCCCAAAGATAACGCCACCTGTCTACAGTGGAACTAAAATCCCTCATTTAAACTTTGCGCTTGATCCAAGTTCAGAAACCGAACCCTACATGCCTTATACCGCAGAGATTGGCCCTCTGGATCTACTGCGAGTCAATGGAATGTGTTTAGTGGAGCTGCCTGAATTTGGGACGACCCCAGCAGAGATCGTCTTTCAAACAGTGATTAATGAATACGGCACCATTGGGGCGTTTTATGATGCCCTTCGATTTGGTGCTTGCTTGATGAAAAATCACATCAAAGGCGGCGTTAGACAAGTCAATTTCTTCTCAGCTTTCTATCGCAACATGCCGAATATGACGGTTACGGAATCAGGCGCTTCCGGTTTTGACCAAGTCTCACTACTCATAGATCTGATCACCGATCAGGGCGAAGGCCAATGTAAGAAAGACCCGACCGTCCCTAAGGTGTTCCAAAATACTGCGGATGATACCGAGCCAAACGACGATCACTTTGTGAAATTTAATCAAATTAAAGACGCCGGTGGACAGGATGGCAACAAGCTGCCTGAAACCTACACGACTAAACCTCCCTGCGATTACACCCCGGAAGACATCCAATTGCAGAAGATTTTAGTAAAGCAGTTTGGCCAACTCACAACATTACTTGAAGAGCTATTTAAGGGAGAAAACCCGGACAATTTCTTCCCGATTATGGCCAGCGTGGGCGGTGCTATTCGAAACTGTTGGGAACATGGCGTAACACCCCAATTCAGTAATAGCGAGCTCAGTGAAGCCGTCACCGGCTCCAATCAGCGTTAAGGGATGATTCAATCATGACGAACAAAACCGTATTCAGAGTCCATCCGAGCGTCAACTTTGCACGTTTCGGAACCAGTGAAGACTACATTCTTTCTCCTGAAACCAGTGCAGGTCTTCCGCAAGAAGGCACATCAGTGACAGGAGGTCTTCCAATTAAAAAAGGTACAGAAAACGATCCCGTAACCAGTAACGATTTACGAGACGAAGAAGGCAATCTGAAGAAGCAGGCCGCTCGCTTTCGCATTTACGCTTATGACATTGATGGTGAAGACGTCTACCCGAACAGTGCTGGTACTGAAATCGTGATAGGAACCAAACTGGCCGATGGTCGAACTGTAACCGATCTCATCTGGTCGAGTCACTTGGCTAATAAAAAGGCCGCTGCCTACAACGTAGTAAACAACAAAGGCATCGAAGCCTACGCGAACAATCAAGTACCGCAAATGCGCAACCCGGAAGTACACGGCACTATTGATTCGGACTACCGCCTTAACCGCCTTATGATCGACGCAGGCCCAAGAGTCATCAGTGCCAGTAAAAATGAGTCTGCTCAATTCAGTCAATGCTCTCAAGCTAAGTGCGTGAAGCCAGGCGGTGACATCGTTTCCTTACCGAAATACCCTATTCGCTTTCCCGAAGATACCAACGACGAGCTCTATGAGCCCAGTGGTCCACTGAATACTTTAGGTGAAATACTCACCGACGATGAAGGTCGTTTATTGGTATTGGCCAGTTCCGGTAATGCCGTGGGTCAATACGATGAATATGGCGTACCTATTCAAATGACTGGCGACCTGAACAATGTCGGCTGGTTCGACTCTGCAGCCGATGGTCCAGTGAATGTAACGCTAGTCTTCGACGATGGTTCAACTGAAGATGCTTTTGGTGCATGGGTGATTTGTGGTGATCCAGCCTATGCACCTCAAATCAGAAATGTTGTGTCTGTCTGGGACGACGTTTACAACATGTTTGTGCGAGATCTTGGCTTACAACCTGAACTCTATGGCATGTGTCCAAAAGCAGATAAGATTGACTATAAGCCAACTTACAAGCCGAATTTCACCCAAGACATTCAACCCATATTCATTGCTTGTAACTTACAACGTTGGACCGCCAATCTTCCCCCACTAGCGCTGCAGGCTCACACAGCCGTAGAATCAATTTCGGAAGACGACAACCCTAATGAAACCATTATGGCGGCGTTGAACTTCATTCGAAATCCCAACAAGAATGAAACCAATATTGGCGCCCCACTCATGCCGTTATCGTTAGGCGCCGCTGGCACATCGTTTCTCACTGTCACCAAAACTCAGTACTTCCTTTTAGAACAATGGAGTAAGAACCAATTCGAAAAAGGCAGCCCATCAAAACTCGGGCCTGGTGAGACACTTGATATGGCATCCATGGCTAACTGCTTAGGCGGCCGCTACGTTCCTGGCATTGAAGTCAGCTATACCATCATGGAAAAGGACATCTACCAGCAGGACTGGAAAACCTCAGGTTCAGGGCCATTTCGAATCAAACAATACCCATTGAGCTATGAAGACCTCGACAAAGAGAAACCGTATCTCTCCAGTGGTTGGATTCCCCTGCACAATATGACCGAAGGTCTAGAGCCTGGTGATGTATCCAAGTTTATGGCCATTCCTTGGCAGACGGATTACAACTCCTGCTCAATTCATGCAACCGCCATCAATACGGATGGGGTTAATGAAAGTAATGGCGCCGAATCTACCTTGTATTGGTCTTGGCCGTCACAACGCCCGGATGCCGTTTATGTGGCGGAAGAAGTCTTTAACAATGTGCTTCCACTTCAGAAATGGTCGATCCGAGGTAAAGGCACTTATGCAGTGAACCCGGCTTCAGCAGCAACGTTCCAAGACCCTCTTCAGTCGGTACAAGATTGGGACAAGATCGGGATCATCGTTCAAGGCACCAATGTGGACAGCGACACCCAGCAATACTCACCAGAGCTCTATTTGGAAGTACAAAGCCAGTTGACCAACCCTGGGGACGCAACAGATCCCGTACCTGCTTGGCCTTTCAATGCCAATCCCCCGAAAAAGAAAAGAGGCTGCCCACATTAGGATGAACGATCTAAAACCCCACTATGATGTTGTCATCTTGGGAGGTGGCCCCGCTGGTTTAGCGGCGGCCATCGCCATCCGTACTGCCAACATCAACTCACATACGAATACAAACACCTCAGTCTTGGTGGTAGAGCGGCAAGCCCCTGGACAAGAACGTCTTGGAGAAAACTGTCCGCCTGAAATCGTGCTTCTTTTAAAGCAATTGGGTGTGGCGAAAGAATTCCATCAGGATAACCACGAAACCTGCCCCGGCTACGCCTCTGTTTGGGGACGCCCAACACCAGGCTATAACGACTTTATCGTAAATCCATTAGGGCCTTCCTGGCGATTAAATCGTACTGCTTTCGATCAGATGCTTGCGAATAAAGCAGAATCAACGGGTGCACAGATAGCATGGTCTACCCGCTTTATCGGTTCTGAACCTCGGTCTAATAGTTCAACCACTAATAGTTCAAACAATAATAGTTCAAACAATAATGCAGCCAATGAACATGAAAAAGCAGCCCATACGCTTCTTCTAAAGTTTGGCTCGCAAACTCATCCTCAGGTTGTGACTGCTGGTTTCGTTATTGACGCAACAGGGAGTAAAGCCCGTTTCGCCCGAACCTTGAACATTCATAAAACAATAGATGATCAATTGTTCGCAACGGTTCGCTTTGCAAAGTTGGCTGAAGGATCTCAAGGAACATCCTCTAAACAAATTCAGCTAGAAGCCACTCAAGATGGGTGGTGTTATCAAACTCTTCTACCAGAAGAGAAAGTGGTCAGCATGTTCGTATCAGAACGAGAAATCATTCCTCAACTACGTGAAGGATGTCATCAAGGCTTTGATCAAGCCTTGTCTTCAACAACCTTTATTGGCCCCAAAGCTGATAAGCTCAAACTGACAGACGCAACCTACCATAGCTGTGCCATCTATTCAGGCGTACTCCCTACCGTAGAAGGTCATAACTGGATGGCCATTGGGGATGCGGCTATGAGCTTTGACCCCATCAGTGCCCAAGGAATCTACAAAGGATTAAGTCACGGATTAATGGCTGGTACGAAAGTTAAATCCTGGCTAGAAAATGGCGATGAAACAACATCAAAATTTTCTGAGCAGATCCAAGCGCAGTATAAGGTCTACCAGAAAAATCGTTCGCACATGTATGGCTTAGAACAACGATGGAAAGACTCTGATTTTTGGCGTCGAAGGATAAGCTAACAAAGTAAAGGCAACCTTCTATTGAAGATTACCATTACTTTGAAGGAGTAACTTACATTACAGTTCTTCTCTGTTCTCACTATCTATACAATTATGTATTTAGGACGCATTAACATGAGAATTAATTCTTCGATATGCAAGCCCGTACAATGCAAGAAAAATAAATAAAAATATTTCTAAATAACCTACTGTTCCGCCTCCATATCCCTCTCGATATTTAATCTGCACTAATTCCGGTTTATCTTTAACCTTTTGTTGGAAGCGTGCCAATTGATGCCCCAAATTGACAACCATCTCATCAGCTGCACTTTGATAACCTTCTGCACTGTCCTTTCGAAGCTCTTCTGTAAGATTTACCGGTGTTGAATTTCCTTTAACAACACTGGTTCCTGGTGCTCTAAATAGCATTTTACGACTCTTTATATCGAATACAGATGTATCCAACATGGTACTGGTGTCATTTTTCTCACCTGAAATGACATAGGCTCCGACTAACGTCCAATAACTTAATGAAAGAGCCCCTGAATCAGTAAATTGAACCTGATCATAAGAAACCAGTGCCATAACATCTACACCATACATCGTACTGATTTGATCCAGATTTCTAAAACCTCCTTCCTCTGTCAAATACGCAGAAGGAATAACTTCAATTTCAGTTACAAACTTCAGCTGTCTAAAGTGATCAGCAACACGCTCAAGAATGATTGTCTTTCGATGCTCACTCAAACCGCCCTGAGATAAAAAGTGTTTTGATCTATTCGGATGCTCACCTATTTTCAAACCTGACCAGAGATTAACTCCATTTCTAACGGATAACTTCTCTGGTACAAATGCAATTCCAACCTTTAACGGTAAAGATAAAACAGGAACAGAAGGCTGTACGGCTTTATCTAAACCTTTTGGATATAAGAAATCTACTACGCTGCTGCTGTTTCGGGTTTGCTGAGCCGAGCAACCAGCTAAAAAAATTGTGAGAATAATTATGGCTATACCTGCCAAGCGTTCTAGTGTTCTGTTCATCGCTATCCCTTGGTTATTATCTAACGACTAATGATCTCCCAAACCTTGAGAAACTAAGATTTAGAAGCCTGTAATGCTAGCAACCTTATTTTCGAGGAACGAAACACACAATTAACTTATGAGAAGTATTAAAAAGTAATACGCTTTACCCAGCGAAGTAATACTTTTCACCATCGCTGAATAAATATAAAGATAGAAGAGAAGACATAACTAGAATCAATTCAACCTCAGACTGTCATTGATAAAGTCTTGATGACTTTCTACGCCAACACCACCAATTATTTCAACCGAGTTTGGACTAAACCGAATTTCTCCAGTTCTTCTCTCGATGATCTGAGGTAAATGATCCGCTTCAGCATAGGCATCTACAAACTGTTTTCTGAAGCGATAAATTTGAATATTGATGTGATTACCGCTTAAACCAAGCATTTTGCAAAGCAGGTCTTTATCAATCCAACCGCTTTCCGATTCAGCAATGCCGGAGGATTTATCCGCCAAGTATTTACGCGCCAAAACCAAGACTAAGTAATGATGATTTCTCATCTCTAGATCAATGATGTCTTCGTCCATCTGTACGGAAAGAGACACATGCTCTTCATTCTGGCTGACATCAAATTTAAAAAGTAAGTTTTTTGGTTCTTTTGGAATCTTATTCTTGATCACTTCGGTTTCTATACCAGCATGAGAACTGACAAACCGCCATTGTTTATCCTGAGTGCCTACGCGATCTCCAGTTTGCAGCTCATACACCGAAGACGCTGTTTCACACATCCATTGGCCTCTCAAGGTTCGATAGATGGAGATCTGAGGGTCATCCTCGGAAGGTAATGCGGTGATTTCACCAAGCGTAATGGCCGGCAACCCCAAAGTAATCGGAATTAATAAGCTGTCTGGCGGTGAAATGTCCTTAACAAACCAGATCTCAGCTTGGTCACTACCAAACTGAATTTGGTCTTCGACGTTCAGTACTTGCTGAGCACCACGTGCTAAGTACCGTCCATTGATGTACGTGCCATTGGAACTGGTGTCTTTTAACAACCACACTTCCCCGTCCCAAATAACCACGGCATGAGTTCTGGAAGCCTCTGAGTTAGTAAGAGACGTGGCGGCAGATGGATGCCGACCAAACACATGCTGGGGCTGCAGATCTACCCGAACTGCTGAACGTTCACCAATTAGAATTGCCATAAGATCACCTAAAGAATTATTCAATGCTTATACATTACATCAGCACTAAAAAATCGCCATTACATACCATTACACACGGAATAATTTATAAAAATCTGGCCCTCTAAATATACAACGACTGAGGATTGAGCTCAGACTCTGAATAAGCGTCTTGCAGGATGCCTAACGCCACCGGCATTTTATATAGCCGTTCATTGGCTAACTGGGGCCAGATATGGCAGAGGCCGGGTACAAACACTTTTACCGTTTTGAGAGGTATCTGAGCTCTGGAGTAATTCAGTACCAGCGTTTCCAGCCCTAATAGATTCAACCTATCAACAAGCCCCATCACATCTTGTTGGATATCCAAACCCTGTGTAGATAGGGGCTGACAGCTCGGAGTATTTATTTTTGTATTTGTTTTTGTATTGATGTTTGTATGCACATTGGGATAGAGATAATCACCGTCTTCCATCGCATCAAAGTCAAAAGGTGCGCCATTCTGGTTTCTAATAGGAATCAACTGACACAATTCCGTTAATGCGCGTTGTGCCGCAATATCAGCACGTAAATGGCAGCCGAATCCCATGACAAAGCCGCCGGTTAAGCGATCCTTCCCGATTGCAGCCATAACCGGAACCCCAACATCCATGGTCAAATCCAATACCCAAAACTCATGACCTGCCTTATCTTTCGGCGATAAGGTTTCCTTTAACTTAGCCAGGTTTTCAGGATTAATTTGAGTCAGATCATACTCAGGTCGAACCAAGCGGTTGTACCACCAAATCGCCACCGCATCTCGTTCTATTAACTCAAACAAGCCTTGCAGAATGGCTTCTTCAATTGTATTTCCTGCGGCACAGCCATTGGAATGCCAACGTCCATAGCGTTCGTCCTCAAACGGAAGCTGACTGAAACACTGACTCAGCGGCACATACACCTGTTCTTGCTGAGTCAGCGACCAGGTTGGCAGCCAATGAATCGATTCATTTTGATATTGAACCGAAGCTTGTTTTAACGTGGAATCAGGATGAGTTACATCACTAAAGTTACGGTATTGATTAGGACTGTACGGCACCAATGCCTGGTAGCTGATAGTTCTCTTGCTCTGCTCATTCAGCTCTGACTCACGTGCTTTTATCAGCGGAATGTCCTCTTGATATAAGGCACAGTAACGCTCTACCGCCTCACACAAAGCACTGGCTTGAGACTGAATTGGTTCAACGCCCTTGCCCATGCAAATCTGAACAAAGCCTTGCTCCATCACTTGAGGTGTTAATGTCGCTGGCGTTTTGAAAAAACCAGTTCGGTACACTTTTACCGGTGAGCCATTTTTTGTATTCACTTCGCGAAGGTGATTGATGACGCCCGTTATGGGGCTTACCAATGGTTGTAAGCGTTTAACTGTTTCTTCAGGCGCTATAGATCGTGACCCGCCGTCTTGATTGAATCGGTTTACACAGGAACTTAACGTCAAAGGCGTATTGAACTGACGAGCCATATCCGCATTATTGTTCAACTCATGATTAATCGGATGATGTTCAACCTGACTATTCGCTTTTTGACAGACCATCAAGCATGGACTTTCCACGCATGAACTTTGCTCAGCAACAAATTGAGAAACAATCAGCTTGGCGATTGTCTTCCCATGCTCTGAAAAGAAGTCATTATCTTCACCTTGATTAATGGGGACAGGAAAGGAATGTAACCGCTCAGGCCACTTACGCATAGCAGCCTTACGAACCGGCTGGTTATTCAAAATACGCTGTTGCAGTTTCTCAAAGTGATGAAAACCCTCACCTGAATACACAGGGCTAACCCAAACCGCATCACCTGACAGTTTAAGAACCACCACCTGCTCATCAGGCTGTAACCTTTTCTGTTGTATAAGCGGCTGTTGTATAAGCGCCTGTTGGCTAATTCTGGGGTCGAGAAAATCATCCACCAAAAGATAGTTCAAACGGTTCAGATTCAAGGCATTTGAACGGAATTCTTGGCTAGTTTTCATCAATAACGACTGGATATCATCACACAAGGCTAATACTGAGAGATTGATGATTTTAACGGCTAAAGAGCCGACCGATGATTCGTATACATCAGGCTGAGCAAGCGGATTAAAATCTGGCTGTACATATCGTTCAGGGAACTTAGTGTTAACCAGAATATTTGAGCTTAACAGTTGTTGAGCTTGCTGATGAAAGCAAGTCTCTAAGCTTTTATATTCAACATAAGTATCCTCAATACAAGCATTCTCAATGCAGGCATTCTGGATAATCGCCCCGGCCGGTTTCACCTGGTTAATCTGATCCAGTAAAGGAAACTGTGCTTGCGGAAGTAACCACTGTGCGCTTTCCGATAACAGAAATACATCTTTGTTCTCAAAGACATACACATTAAACGATGGGTGCCATTGAAATGTAGGTAGCTGGCTCTTTTCGTACTGATTATTTGCGTAATCGCCTCGTTCACTTTCAGCCCTTGTCTGAATTACTTCATCTAACTGCATTGATCTTCATCCGTGAATTGTCCTGATCTATTAAACAAAGCCCCAAAACAACGGCGCTTTAACTAAAAAACCCTTTAGTTGAAAAACGTTTGAGCATTATTAGCTAACACATCCTTAAGTTCTTCCTCAGAAAGAACGCCCAGCTGCTTTGCGATGTCTTCTGTCGTGAAGTGCATGTGATCTGGATGAGGAAAGTCAGAGCCATACAAGAGTTTTTCATGGCCTACCGTCTCGATTACTTCTCGTAAACAAGGCTCGCCTAATTCGATCGCTACCCAACATTGTCGTTTGAAGTACTCGGAAGGCAGCATTTTAATGTTATCGGCCACCAGAGAAGGAAACTCGGGATAGCAAATAGTATCCAGACGCCAAAGCCAATGAGGTAACCACGAAGCACCAGCTTCAAGAAACGCAAACTTTAACGTCGGATGACGTTCAAAGACGCCCGATTCCAACAAGGAAACGAAGGCCATTTGTACTTCCATTGGGTGGGAACAAGCATGTAACGCAAAACGGGATTGGAATCTGTGCGTACCTGCCGTAGGCGCATGTAAATTGGTTCCACCATGAAACACAACAGAGATATTGTGCTTTTCACACTTGGCCCAAAAGTCAATGTATTCAGGGGCACCAAAGTCCTTCCCTGCAATGACTTCCGGCCTCAAACAAATGGAAGACCAACCATTTTCAATGATCTGATTTAACTGACTGCATAAGGTGGTCGGGTCGTGACGACTTAACAAGCCAACAGCTTTCAAGCGATCTGGGTCAACCGAGCAATAATCCTTAAGCCACCGATTGTAGGCATCCGCATAGGCCAATGACACCTCAGCAGGTAAACATTCATGATTCACAACATAACCGGCAAAGGTAGAAAACAGATACGCGATTGCAATGTCAGAGTCATCCATTGAACTCAATTGAGACTCAGGATGCATCGCTGCGACTCGCTCAGCGCGGTTGCCTTTATCTTGCATTGCACTTGCGATTTGAATCTCTTCAGACCAGTTATTTAATAAGGGAAAATCACCGACGACAAAGACCGGCGGCAAGGCTAAATCACCTCTATGCCCAAGTCGTTCCACCCTATCTTGCTGAGCCAGCGGGTTGTCCTGCACTACTTTAATGGGATAGGCCTGATAAACCTCTGGGTCCAGATATTTTTCCCATAGATCCAAAGGTTCCATAACATGTCGATCTGCATCGAATATTTGAAAAGTCATTGATTAGGTGTCCGTAAGAAAGCATCAGGCATCACCAATGCGATGCCTGATTGAGATTAAAAGTGAATTAACCTCTGCTTATTAACAGCAGGTAAACGGGTATGATTTGCCGTCATCGTTGTACGCAGCAAGCGCAATCGGATAAATGCCCTGAGACGCTTTAACGCCTTCTGGCACCTGTGGCTTCCTTGGTTTACCAAGAGAAATGATATTAGCCGGATAATCAAACTCAGAATCATCGTCTTTATTCAGAATGAAGGTTTTACATTCTTTGAAGTTGATCGCAAAATTCCAAGGATTTGAGTAACCAAAGAATTTCGACAGTACCGGAGTCTTATCGGTGTGATCCCCTTCTGGGTTCAACAACTCTTCTTTAAAGCTTGGGTCATCCCAATACAATGCAATCGCTCTTAACAACACTGCACTGAAAGACAACAGATCAATATCGCTTTCTCCCATGGTCAAAATGGTAGGAACTTCGATGTTCTTAGATACAAGATAATCCAGGAACTCAATTTGCTCTTTGTCATTGAATAATAATTGAATATCCGACTTCACCTTGCCCATGAACGACGGGAAAATAAAGTTGTATTGAGCAAGCCCTGCAACTCGGCTCTCAAGACCAGGATCTTCTGGCATAAAGATGGTCATGCGATCATCATTGCCCACCCAGCGGCCAGTTTGAATTGGGTCCCAATACAGGGTGTGACTCTCGTCGTCCAGGAAGTTAATAACTAAGTTTTCCCACGGACTAACAAACTTCTTAGGTGAACCGGAATGCTGCTCCAAAAAGGTTAGAATGTTCTCTTCACCCTGCTCATGAAATTCTTTTGCAAACTCTTCATCTTCCCATGATTTAGCAACCGCCTGGAGATAGGCCGTTTTAAAGTTCAATATTGAGTTACTCATTTTTTTCCCTCGGTATAGTTAAAAGGTTACATCCATTTATTGACCAGTCTTATTCAACTACCTCAGTCATCAAATCCAGCAATGCTTTTGATTCCTGTACAAATAAATAAGCCTTTTGCTCAATAGCTAATTCTAAAGAAGTGTTTAATAGAGAAAGAATTCTTTGGGTTGCCTCGTTATTCTTCTTATATAAGGCAAGCGCTAATGTGTTTTTAACAATCGGCAAAGCACCCACTTCACCATTGGTGGTAGATTTTTCTAACGACAACTCCATCAAAGAAGTGGCTTCATCAATCTCACCTATGTTCAGCAGTTTTTTCGCGATGAAGTGGATATACCAGCCTGTAGCAAAGTCGTAGTCCGACTTGCATAGATCAATCACCAGCGCTTTAGCTTTTTCCAGATTGCCTTTGGCTGTCTCCAGTAGGATATCGATGTACACCGTATAAAAGGTTGGATTGCTCTCATCGTAGAAATATTGGTAATAGTCCTGACACACTCGAATAACGAGTTCATCTTCACCTTTGAAACTTAAGCACAAGGCGTAAAAAATATGGGATGCCACACAAGAAACCGGGTATTTATCAACAATTGACAAATCTGTCGCTTGCTTGGCAGTTTCAATGGCTTTATCTAGCTCACCAATATGTAAATACGACAGCGATAACATGCCCAAACAGTATGGTTTGAAGTCATTATCAGACTCCATAAACACCGGATAAGTATTTTCCTCATACAACCTAATGGTGCGTTCGAAAGACACAATGGATTTATCAAAATCCCCTTGAAGCTGGTAGTTTTGAGAGAGAAAACACAAGACAGGGATTAAGTAATCATGATGGCAATGATCAGACTCATAAGACGCTAATAACCGTTCACCTAGCAATTGGGCTTCCTGGTATTGGGAACTGTGGTGCAGACTGAGAAAGTCCAGAAAATCACTTCTCGCCTTTAATGACTCACATAACGCTGTTTCACTGTCCCATAGGTTATTGTGATCCGAATCATCCAAAATACGCTTGATGGATTGGTTCCACGCCAGTGCAATTTCAGAAGTATAGCTGTAAACCGCCAACGCAATGGGTACTGCCAGATGGTAAAACTTGAGCCGATTCAAATCGCTCAGTTCAGAGTCGTCGATCTGTGAAATCCAAGTTTCCAGTTCTGCCCCAAAATTTAGGGCTTCTACGTTTGAACCAATCTGAGAAAACGTCTCAACGACTTTCAAGCCATAGTCGACGGCTTTAAGATAGTTCTCGGCTCCAGCAAAATGACGAGCCAAGGTATCTCGACCGTAGTTAGGCACTTCTTCCGAATGACCTTCAAGCGTCTTAGCAATCAATGAATGCGATAAAATGCGGGATTTATTTCCCATCGCTTCATACGCAGCATCACGCACCAACGCATGTTTGAACATGTAAGTATCGCCGTTCACCTGACGCAGACGAACAACCAAATCGCAGGCAATCAGTTCATTGAGATCTGTTTGAACTTCTTCTTCCGACTTAGGTGAAGCGGCAACCAACAAGGCATGATCAAACTCTCGTCCAATAGTGGCAGCCAGTTGGGCAGTATCTTTTGAAGAAACCAGACTATCTAACTTTTGTTGCAGCGATTCCAATAAGGTTTCAGGAACTTCTTTAATCTTATCTGGTGCGACGAAATCAACCACCCCATTCAAATGCTGAACCAATTTCTTGGAACGTAGCATGTTGACCAGTTCTTCAACAAATAGCGGAATACCATCGGTTCTGGAAGCGACGATATCTAACACCGCTGGTGATACATTCCGTTGATCGAATAATGCTCGAATAAATCGGTTCGTCTTTTCTTCATCTAACCCAAGAACCGGTAAATCCAAATCATAAAGAACCTTAAGGGTTTCAGGAATCTCATGACGAGACGTAGTGATCAAGATACTGCGACTGCTTTTAAACAAAGGATGTTGAAGAATATAAGAAAGAAACTCGATACTTGTCGGATCAGCCCAGTGCATATCTTCAAAGATGAATAAGGCTGCGCTGTTGTCAGTCTCTTCAGAACTATCAATGAGTAACTCTGTCAGCACTTCAAATAAGACGTCTTTTTGTGCTTCAGGCGAGAGCGAGGCTAAGGTTTTAGCAGGCTCGCTTGTATCTGATTCGCTTGTATATGATTGGCTTGTATCAGGTTCAAATGGCAAATGAAGCCAGGTACAGAGCACAGAAAGAGCCACTGAGGGTTCGAGCCCAGATCTCGTTTTCAGATCATTGGTTAAATGCCCCCGGAGTTGTTCGACTGCCTGTTTAGGAGATAAAGAATCCAAGGAATATTTATAACTGATAAGACTCAACACCGGATGCAAAGCATTGTACTTATGTTCAGGCAAATGCTGGGCAATATAGTGTCGAAAGCCTTGGGCTCGATTTCGTAACTCAAAAATCAATCGGGACTTTCCAATCCCCGCTTCGCCATAAACATGAGCAGAAACACTTTCCGATGTATTGTCTAGCAGCGTAAGTAAACGGTTTAACTCTTGCTCACGCCCGACAAATTCATAACTTGATTGTTTCGCACGTAAAAAACCAAATGCTTCTACCGAGCGCTCACCTACCAGTTGATGAAGCTGCGTCGTTTTTTGATGAACACCAATGGACGTTACATTACAAGGAAGAAACTCGATGTAGTTATCAAGCAGTACTTTACTTGCGTTAGAACATAACACTTGTTGCGGTTTAGAAAGTCGCGCTAATTCCATTGCGGTGTTTGGGGTATCACCTTCAGGAACACTGTCTGAATAATTTGTTACTAACCCCGTATGCATACCCATTCTGATCTGAACTTCGATGCCTTGGTTCGCTTTCAATAACACATTTCTTTGATTGAGATTACTGGAAATCTCCAATGCTGTTCGGGCGCACAAGCGACTATCGTTGTCACTAACCGAGGGATACCCAAAATAAAACAACAAGGTGTCGCCCAACGAACCCACATGAAAGGCGCCATAACGGACAGCAATATCAACACATTGCGATTTCTGATCGTGATGAAAGGCATCAATAACTTCGCCGTTCATAATGTCGTCGTAAACCGTACGAATCGTAATATTCACACACAAAACCGAAATCTGTTTACGCTCGGTTCCCCCTGTGTAATAAGCGCTAGGACTGTTAATCTGAGTCTCTTGAAAGTCGATGTCCAAGAACGCATCAGTGTCTTGGGAAAGGTGTTGATTTGCTTGGACTGAATGACTGCCAACCAAGGATGAAAAGTTAATCAGATTAAGATCATCATAGACATCAGAAGCACTGGCGGCTCGATCTTGGCAATTCTTATTCAGTACACGTCGTAACAAATTAGCGACCGGATGACCTGCCACCGAAACAGGTAAAGGAACATTCGACTGGCTTAACTGCTTATGAAAAATAGAAGCCAAGCTAGAACCGGTAATAGCCGGCTGCCCTGTTAAGCACTCTATAAACACCAACCCCCAGACATACAAATCACTTTTTAGCGTGGGTGGTTCACCACGTAATTGTTCAGGCGCGCTGTAAGATGGCGTTCCCAGAGATTCTTGTGTCAGTGTAAGTGTTTTAAAATCTTGTCGACGGGCTTCACTGGTTAATGTACCGATACCAAAATCAAGGATCTTAACGTGACTCTTAGTTCCCGACTTGGTAAGCATAATGTTGGCTGGTTTAAGGTCGCGATGAATTACGCCTTGAGCATGAGCATGGGCTAATGCGTCCAACACTTGAGACATCAAATTTGCCGCTTCGGAAGGCACAAACGCCCCCTTCTCCTGAAGAAGATCTTTTAAAGAAACACCTTCAACGTATTCAAATACGGCATACACCAAATCTTCATCACACTCCCCTTTATCCAGTAATCTCACTATATTGGGGTGCTGTAAACGACTACATAACTCAGTTTCTCGATGGAAGCGTTCGATATGACGCCTGCGTTTTTCCTCATCAAAATCTGAGTTCAAAGATAAGAACTTAATCGCAACGGTTTGACCGGTATTGACTTGTGTGGCTCGATAGACCTGACCAAAGCCACCTTGGCCGATTTTATCGAGCAACTGATAATTTTCTGATTGAAATCTACGACCAATCGCTGTTTCTGTCGTATCTATTATTTCTTGTGAACGAGTCTCTTGTGAACGCGGTTCTTTTGAACATGTTTTTTGTGAACGTGTGTTTTGTGAAATCATGTCTTGCGAAAGCATTACTGTGTTCCTGATGAACTCGAAAAGGAATACTCTTGCTCAAAGTTATTGTTATAAATGCAGATACTAAGAAATAAGTATTCCTATCTAACATTAATTGACTTTCGAGTATGCAATAGCAGAAAAGCAAAAAAATTAGCTCATAGGACAATAAAAATTAGTATCGCACTAACCAGGCTCATACTAATTTAGTACACACTTATCGGTTTTTACGACATGAATCGAGCTTTAGCGGCTGACTTAGGTAGGTCACTTACATGTAGGAAGGCAGAAATCTGTTTTATGAACCTCACTATCGAGTGAGATTCACATACAGTCTTGGCAACTCTTTTGGAAGTTGTGCCGGATCTTTGATCACCACAAAGCCATTTTTACCAAAGAGATACGGCAAATACTCATCGGCGTCATCATCAATAGTCACACAGAACGGTTGCAGCCCTGCGCGCTTGGCTTCAAGAATCGCCATGCGTGTGTCTTCGACTCCGTAACGGCCTTCGTATAAATCCAGATCATTCGGTTTGCCATCAGTGATGATCATCAACACCCGTTGGTGGCTCTTTTCATTTGATAACACCTTGATGGATTGGCGAATCGCAGCGCCCATTCGAGTGTAATAGCCTGGTTTAAGGTGCTGAATACGACCTCGAATCTGATCTGAATATCGTTCGTTGAAATTCTTGATCACATGGTAGCGAACATGATCCCGCTTACGAGAAGAGAACCCATAGACGGAGAAACGATCACCCGTTGCTGACAATGCCTCACACAGCAGTTGTAGACTGTCCTGAACCACATCAATCACTCGTTGATCATTATTGACCCAGGTATCTGTAGAAAGGCTTAAATCTGCCAAGATCAAACAAGACAAATCCCGCACCTGATTGTTGAAGGTACGATAGAAGCCCTGCTCGCTAGAATCACTGCCGGCCTTGGCATCAGCCACATGATGAAGCCAATTATCGAGATCCAATTCTTCGCCATCTTGTTGACGATTCTGCCACTGTCGAACCGGTTTTAGCCCAGAGAACTGACGCCGTAACTTGGCTGCATCGGCACGAAGGTGGTTTGGAAGTTGTCCGATAGCGCTGCCTTCTAAATTACTTCCGTCTGACTCATCCGCCTTCAAATTATCCTTTTCGGGCTCTCCCAACATAGGTTGTAGACAGCAGTAATCCTCTCGATAACTTTGACTACGATAATCCCACTCAGGCAATAGAATTCCATCTCCTAACCGTAAATCATCGTTGTCTGATGCCGGTAAATCCAAATCAAATTTAATGCTGGACGATGCCGCTTTGCGATCTCGTGACACAGAAATCACATCAAGATCATCCGCCACACTTTCCGCGTCTTCTTCATCGGTATCATCGCCGGCGCGATCCACTGGCACAAACTCACTGAAACTGAACAGGTTTTCCAACCGGAACACCATCAAACCGTGGTTTTTATCGTAGCTTTCGACTCGCTCGCCTTGCTTACGTTTGCCGTGCTTTTTCTTACCGCTGGACACCGAACCTTCATCATCCTCGACCGGAGACGGCATGCTCATGCAAGCACTCATGTTGCCCGGATACAGCCATAGATAGACAGGGTTTGGCGCGTATTTAGCCGGTGGTAACACCTCGACACTGCCCGGCTCTCTTAATGCTTGTTGGATTGCTTGCTCTTGAGCCGCAGCGTCGTCTTCCAGCTCATTTAAGCTTGGACGTAACATAAGAAAGGCTTCCACCAAGGTGGTGTAGATTTGCTTCATTCCCGGATAGATCGCCAATACCCTTTGGGTGAGTGACTGATTATCCTGAAACCAATCCGAAAAATCATCGGCTTGTTGAGCGGCCAGTGCTGCCAACCAAAGGTACAAATACTTGTTGAGTTGGGCGGAATCAAAAATAGCCAGCTTTTCTGGCAAACGAAGGGTTTCGTTGTCCCGCCAGGTTAATTCCACCTGCTGATGAGTGCCTGCCAACTTCTGAAGGAAAGATCGACGCATGAAGTAATCACGTGGCGTCGCGGCCTCAATACGCAATCCCGTATCACCACCGAGCGCACGAAACAGCACACCAATTTCATAGCCAGCATCTTTTAATGCAACGGTTGCATCTTCAAAGTCCGTAGAGGCTTTGCCAGTAATGTATTCGTGCCACTTGAAGCCAACGTATTCTTCCATCAGAACCTCTCTTTTGGAGACTATTCACCAGATGCCCCATCTGACTGATTTGGTGTAGAGCCATTAGCTGTTAAACCATTAGATGCAGAGCCATTAGGAGTCGAACTCTTATGGTTATCAGTCTGCACTTTTCTTGGATCAATTGTTTTGACGGGAATCAAGGAGCTGTGCCTTGTTTTCTCTCCTTCACTCCACTCCAACAGAGCACCGTCGGGATTATCTTTCTGAACATTCTGACAAGCACTGATGCATTGAGCGCATTGCGTGCAGGTAAATTTAGCGCGTTTGAAACTCCGAACCGGCAAGCGCATTGGGCATGCCGTTTCGCAATCCTTATCGCAGTCCTGACACAATTTGGCTCGATCACGATCAAACTTCACCAGCATGGCCTTACTGTTCATCATCCAGAACAAGCTCTGCCACACCCCCAAAGCGCAACCGTATTTACAAAACAAATGGCGGGCAAACACAAAATCAATGGTGAACACCGTGGTTGCAGCAATCAAAAAGATCGTCGGATTTCGGCTTAGTTCACCGGTTACTAAATCGGTATACAGAGGGACCGGCGGCAACAGATAAGACAACAAACCCAAGGCCCATAAGAACGCAATTGTGGCTGACACCACAACAATCACCGCCCAATCCAACCAACTTGACGGCTGTTCGCTTTTTGAGGGTTCCCAAATCGTCACCCGCCCTGTTCGCTTCTGCATCAGACCATTAATGAGTTCTACCACAGAAAAATGCGGACACAACCAGCCGCAATAAATACGTCCCCATCGCCAAAAGATATAGAGCCCGACAGAGACAATAACGATGATAGGTAAAATAAAACGAGTGAGTATTCGGATGCCTGCATCCATGGCGTCGCTTTGCTGAATCCATTCCGCCGTCATATCAAAAGACAACACCTGACCTAACACCACAAAATTGGTCGTCGTGAGATCAAAGCGAAAAATATTCAACACCGGCGCCAGCAAAAATAACGCAAAGAAAGCAACTCGGCTAAACAAGCGCGCTTCCTGTAATCGTTTATTCATAGCCTCTCCTAACGTTATCTTCTTTTTATGAGGGAAACTGATCTGTCATTAAAAAAGCCGGAGGGTTCTCAGTGATTGCTGAGTTCCGACTCCGGCTTGCTTCCTTAAGTGCTTTTAGCACTCTTTCTTTTATCGTCGCGGGCTTTTGGCCTTTGACAAACACTTTCTATAACACTTGGTGTTAAAACCTTTACTTTGTTGCTCTTAAGACTCTTGCAAGCGGGCTTGTGCTTCTACTAATGGGTCTTCACCTTTGATGAAGAAGCTCCAGAAGTAGGCCACTAGACCTGCCATAAAGAACAATCCAGCGATCAGACGTAACCAGTAGAACAACGCCAGTTTGTCTTGAGTCACCATGAAGCTCAGAGCCTCACCACTTTCAGGGATACGTTGTAGCCATACTTGCAAGATACCCGCACCTGTTAGGAACAGAGTGATGAATACCATCGCAATCGTCATCAACCAGAAGCCCCACATTTCAACCACTTGCGCCTTATTGCAGTTGCCGTTTGGACGACCACGCATCGCTGGCATTGCGTATGAAATGATGGTGATTACGATCATTGCATAAGCTCCGTAGAACGCCATGTGTCCGTGTGCTGCCGTAATTTGAGAGCCATGAGTGAAGTAGTTAACTGGTGCTAATGTGTGTAGGAAGCCCCATACACCGGCACCAAGGAATGCCATCACTGCACAACCTAGAGCCCATAGAGTTGCTGCACGGTTTGGATGTTCACGTCGACGACGGTTAACCATGTTGAAGGCAAACAGAGTCATCATGAAGAATGGGATTGGCTCTAACGCTGAGAACACAGAACCCAACCACAACCAGTACTCAGGAGGCCCGATCCAGAAGAAGTGGTGACCTGTACCGATGATGCCAGTAATAAGCGCCATTGCGATGATCACATACAACCACTTCTCGATCACTTCACGGTCAACACCAGTCACTTTGATCAGTACGTACGCAAGGATGGATGCCATGATCAATTCCCAAACGCCTTCCACCCATAGGTGAACAACGAACCACCAGAAGAACTTATCTAATGCTAGGTTTTCTGGGTTGTAGAAAGAGAACAAGAACAACAATGCCAAGCCTAACAGACCAGTAATCAAAACAATGTTGATCACAGTTTTACGGCCTTTCAGTACAGTCATACCGATGTTGTATAAGAAGCCCAGAGCGACAACCACAATACCTATTTTAGTAATGGTTGGTTGCTCAAGGAACTCACGCCCCATAGTTGGAAGAAGATCATTACCAGTGATTTCAGCCAATGTCGCGTAAGGAACAAACAAATAACCAAGTATGGTTAACGTACCTGCGGCAGCAAAAACCCAAAACAGAATAATTGCTAACTTAGGACTGTGTAACTCAGTTTCTGCCTCTTCAGGGATCAGGTAGTACGCTGCCCCCATAAAGCCAAACAACAGCCAGACAATCAGCAAGTTAGTGTGAACCATACGGGCCACGTTGAATGGAATTTCCGGGAACAGGAAATCACCAATTACATACTGCGTACCGAGGATTAATCCGAATAAAATCTGTCCTGCGAACAATAAGAGCGCAAAGATAAAATACGGTTTTGATACGGCTTGAGACTCATATTTCATAGTTCGCTCCTTATCCTTCAATATTAGGTGGCCAATCGTTGGTGTTGATCTTGGCCGAATATTCCAAGAAGGCAGCTAACGCATCCAGTTCTTCATCTGAAAGATTAAACTGAGGCATCGCACGACGACCTTCTACACCGAGAGGTTGCGCCTTCATCCATGACTTAAAGAAAATCTTGAAGCTTTCTTCACCGCCACGACGATAGAACACATTGCCAAGCTCAGGAGCGAAATACGCGCCTTCACCAAGTAAGGAATGACAGCCAACACAGTTGTTGTCCTCCCAAAGCTTTTTACCGTGCGCGACCTCTTCAGTCAGATTTTCACGGTTATCCCGTTCAGGCAGCTGCCTTACGGTATCCATCGTTAGACCAAGAAATAAGAGGATGAAGAATACACTTCCACCTAAATACATATTCCTGGCCATGCTTTTGGTAAAGCGTTCAGCCATGGTTTTTCTCCTCGACTAGTTATTTGTTGTAGGGTCTAAGATACGCCGTAGGATTTTTCCGTTACTGACTCAGATCAACAAAGTTGAGTAATTTAGTCGGGTTTTTGAACTTTGATTAATAGACTGGTTTTAAAGGAGTTTTCAGAAAGAAGAGTGGTCAGAAAACGACCAGAAGAAGGCTCTAATACAAGGAGTTGTCTCAAGATATGATTCAACTATAGGCCAGACTATAGATTTTGCAGGGGCAAGAATTGAGGTGGATCAAGGTTACTTATTTCAAACTGTACCCCCTTACATAGAAGCACAGATGAAATAAGCAATAACAAAAAATAAAGATCATTCACCACCGAAGGTTTCTAAAGAACTTTTAAGCTCTAGCGCCTTAGATTCTTGGCACACCATCCATATAGTTCACAACTTCAGTTGCAACATTTCCAAGTGCTTTTGCTATCGCTTCTAACTCGGCCTTCTTAATAGTTTCGCTGAAATTGATATCACCAGCTACTTCTTTACTAGTAAAGCTTTCTACGCTCACAACAGACTTAACAACGATTCCAGAACGAACATCCAATAACACCGACTCTACAGAACAATATGATTTACTCTCATTGGGATCGATAAATTTGTACTTATTGTAAGACTGACAAGAACTTCGGTAAGCCAACAGTAGATCTGCTTGGTATCTAGCAGCTGCTTCTCTTAAAACAGGAACACTTCTCTTTTCTGATACGAGCATCGCGGGTAGGAACGACGCATCATATACCCTCTCAGAACTTCTAAGTTTCGTAATAAAAGAGTCGACAAGAGAATCATTTAACTGTGTGAAATCATTAGAGTAAAAGCGCCAGTAATTATCAGTACTTAACTTTAAGATCGCTATTCTGTTTTTCTCTGGCAACTTAACTCGATAGTTTAGCAATTCAATAATTTTTTTATCATCGTTACCAAAGATAGCGCTCTCAACTAGCCCGTTTCCACTATCGTTCGACGTGTTCTCTTGATAATAATGAGCAGGTCGATTTACAGAGGCAACTGTAGAGCACGCCTGGAGAAAAATGCAGGTAATAATCAAATAAATTACTTTCATAACGTTCCTTATTTACAAATGTCCATAAAGTACAGATTTAGAGTGCAGTAACATCATATTGTGTCACCAAACAACTAAGGCTGCTTCTCAAAAATCGCTACATTATCAGGCAAGGTAAACCACTCTTGTTTTTCACTTACCCAAACATGAGCGGTAGGTTTGATAATACTGGTATCGCTTAAATTTGATGGTTTGAGTTTAATTTTATCCGGCTCGTCCGGATTGAAATGATAAATCCGGTTTCCACAAGTTGGACAAAACTTAGCACCGTTTATGTTTCCGCTGTCAGCAGTCCGACGCCACTCAACCATCTCACCTTCAAATTGAATTGAGTCTGCCTCTACCATCGCAGTGATACTAAACGCACTAGTCGAGAGCTTTTGGCATTCCTTACAGTGACAAGCGACTATCATTAGCGGTTTAGACAGTAATTGATATTTAACCCCGCCACACTGGCATGATCCTTCAATGGGGTAACTCATAGTTTATCTCCAAAAATTGTTAATGATTAAAACACTGTCATCTTTCAGTTGATGGTTCAGAGTCAACGCGCTCAAACAACCGCTCAACCAAAGGGCTAAATTCAATAGATAAAGGGTCTGTCTCAATGCTTTCACTAAACAGTTTTAGAGATGCCTGTGCACCACTAGGATCATCAACCAAGCTTTCATTAATTTCAGTCAACGTCTGGTAATACCCTACTCTCGACAACAAGAGCCCAGCTTCCAGTTCAACAGCTATTTGCATAGCGTGTTCTAAATACTGATTAATTTGACGACGAAGCCCATCGGTTTCCTCTTCCTGTAGGATTCCAAAACGAGCCGCTAGAATAAGCACTTGAGCGTGGTCATAAGGTTGCTTCAATTCTTTAATGACTGAAAGCGCTTGTTCAAGATAGCCTTTTCGTTCAGTCATTGTAAGTTGTGATTGTTGAACCAGAGCCACTAAGGCTTTGAACAAGGTGGGTTTATAACCTTTGATGGTCAATCGGCGTACTTGTTCTTTTAATTCTCGAATCTTGGCAGCGCTGTCATCATAAAAACTCTCGTCATCAACTAGGCTGGTATTAATAGCAAAGGTGCCAATATCAACGGTACTAATATCAACGAAACCAATGGCAGCGATATCCGACAGTCCAGCAATAAACGCCTCGTTTGAAACCACCGCAACACCGTCATTACTGGAATCGGACTGCAAAAGCTTAATCTGTGCCGTTAGTTGATCAATCATCCGCGCTAATGGCGTTTCGCTCATTTTCGTTGGCTGATTAGTAATCTGTTGTAATTGCAAAGAAGCCTGTTCAAGGTCGCCACGTCGAAAGTTAATCGAGGCAAGCCAGTAATTAACAAAGGCCTGTAGATTTGGGTCAGTGTCTTGTTTCATGGCTTGAGTAAAGTAGCTTTCAGCATCTATCCAATGCCCTAAATAGAGCTGACAAACACCTAAATACGCCAAAGACCAACTGTGGTTTGGATCAATCTGAGTAGATGCCCCAAAGTAATATCGAGCCAGGATTGCTCCTTCATTATTAAGAGCCTGCACTCCACGCGCGTACTCATGCATAGCACTCGGCACATAGTCATAATTAGGTAGCTCTATCTGACTGCTCTGCGGATCTAACTTGCCATATAGCTGACTAACAATATTGGGCATCGCCACAGCCAGATCTTTTCGCTCAATGACGCCAGAAATAGGCTCATCATCAATAGAAATAATCCTATAGCTAAGCGCTTGCTGATCATTAACGAATTGCACTTCGCCCTGAATCGCGACATCAATCGAGGCGTCTTTCAAGAGTGACAAAATAAACTGGGGGTCAGTCTGGTACTCCCCTTTTTCCGTCAATAACTGTGTTCTCATCTGAGCTGGGGTGATCACATCCAAACCATCAATCAACATCAGATCACTGGCCATCATATCTGCTAAACCTAACTCGACCCAATCCATTGACTGCGTTTGTGTTTGGTTTTGAAACGGCAATACCAACACCTTCGTCTTCTTGTTTAAATCCGAACCTGACTCTGGTTGAGTCAAAACGAATACCACTGAAACAACGAACGATAGAGCAACTAATCCGGCAATTAGAAATTGCGACTTTCGCTCATGAAGGAAAGTATTGGATACGTTTTCATCCAAAACTTCAGAGGTTGAACAAATCCATTGATAGCCCTGATTAGGAACGGTTCGAATGTAGTTGGGTGAAGAGGCAGAATCGCCAAGAACCTTCCTGAGCTCTAAAATACTTTGCGATAAAGAATGCTCACGATACTGGCCGTGATCCCACAAGGTGTTGAGTAATTCGTCTTTGCTAATCACACGATCTTGATGCTCTAGCAGATAGGCCAGCAACTGAATTAATTTATGGCGAACCACAAGCGGTTCATCGGAGCCTTCCTGAAATAAACGACCAGTCTTAGGGTCAAATTTAAACCCCTCAAAAACAATCATGCAGGCTTTAACCTCTCCATCGTAAATATTTTGCACCAAAAAACCGCATTCGAAGTGTAACCGATAAGTCATTGATCCAGAAGCGATTTGAAATCATTTGAAGTGAATTTTAATTGATTTTTATTGCTTCAAAACGGGGGCACCGGACATTCTGCAACTCGTTTTCCAATCCATTAAAAATTCGTCGACAAGGGGTCAATGAAATGAATACATTCGTTAAAAAAAGTCTGTCCTGTTTGGTATTAAGCTTGTCTGCTGCATCCGCATCTACGGTAAACGCAGCAGAATCTTCATCCATCGTGTTTGTTCATGGCGCGCACTTTAATGCAGATTCTTGGCAGCCACTTCAGGAGCAACTGAACAACCAAGTCACCAGTTATGCGGTTAACCTACCTGGGCGTAATGACAACATTCTTCCGGAAAAAGTAACCTTAGATATTGCGGCTACATCCTTATGTAGCTTCATGGCTTCAATTCCAGAAGAAAAGAAAATGGTCGTCGCTCACAGCCAAGGTGGCGCCATCGTCAACGCCTCTTTGAGTGTATGCCCGGATGAATCCATAGAAAAAATTGTCTATGTCACCGCCGTTGCACCACTGGAAGACGAAGGGGTGTTTACTAAGTTAAACAAAGCCGATGAAACCCATTACTTTTCCGGAATTCATTTCAATGAACAAAAACAGTCATTAGAAATCAGCAACCAGCAAAACTTTGCAAACAGCTTCGCTCAAGATGCAAATCCAAGTCAGCAAGAATGGCTTGTTAAAAATGCAGTCGCGGAACCGGCACCTATTGGTGAGGCAAAACTAAAACTCAATAAAGAACGCTTTAATGAAGTGAACAAATACTATGTGTATGCCAAGCGAGACCAGATCATCTCTCTTGAATCACAACAGAAAATTGCAAAAGACCTGGACCTAAAAGCCAGTTTTGAAATCGACAGCGGCCATCTGCCAATGCTGACAAAAACAGAAGAACTGAGCGACCTTCTAATCAAAATCAGTGAAATGTAGGAACACCTATAAGCAAGCCTGTTTGAGGCGTCATAAAACGGAAGTTCAAAGAGAGAGCCAATCATTGGCTCTCTCTTTTATTATCAGATAAAAAGCTGCTATCGAAACACTCGAATCCAACGCCATAACCGAATGACATCTGCCAGAGCCGCTGCGATATAGGTGAACGCTGCGGCGCGTAAGACTTGTTTAATCGCAGGCATATGTTTTTCAGGCACATAACCTTCTTTCAATATGGGCAAGGCTTTTTTGAAACTCGCATCATATTCTTCCGGCAAAATAGCTACATACATCGAAGCAGATGCAAGCATAGTGATCACGCCTGCTCCCGCAGCAAGCAAGAAAACCTGCGGAACTTTAACTACGATGGTAATTATGGGTAAGAGAAACAGAATACCCGCGCCTATTTTTTTGATGCGAATGGCTTTGCCTAAATACTTTTCTCTCAATTGACTGACGGGTTCGTTTCTTGAGAACTGAATAGCATGCCCGACTTCATGGGCTGCAACAGCAATGGCGGCCAGGGTTTTACCGTTGTACACACTCGGACTTAATGAAACCTGTTTTTTATCCGGGCTGTAGTGATCCTGACCTTCTTCACCTAACACGACCTTTACGTCAGAAAGCTCATATTTTTCAACCAAATGCTTTGCAAGTTCACCACCCGTTCCCGGCATTTCGCTGATTTCGTTTGAGTGTTTCCACATCACATATTTGATCCACAAGTGCGGACCATACAACAGAAATACAAATAACAACGTGCCTAAGACTACTAGCATTTAGTTAATCCAATATCGAGAAGAGAAGAAAATATAAAACTTACTCCTGTAACAGAGCCTGCCAATACCCAACATCAATCCACTGACCAAACTTATAACCCACTTGCTTGAAGTGGCCGACTTGCGTCATGCCGAACTTCTCATGAATCGCAACACTGGCAGGGTTTGGTAAAGTAATCACACCAATCACAGCACGAATAGACTGTCTTTTTAGTTGTTCAAAGAGCGCTTCATAGAGTCGACTGCCCGTGCCTTTTGTAGCACCTCCATTAGCTATGTAAATAGAAACCTCAACCGTATGACGATAAGCTGTACGAGGGTTCCAAGGCTTTGCATAAGCGTAGCCAACGATCTCGCCATTTTCTTCCGCGACCAACCAAGGCAAGCCTGAGTGAAGAACAGTCTCGATACGATCTTCCATCGCAGAAGATGTCACCGTTTCCTCTTCAAAGGTTGCAGCACTGTTCTCGATATAGTGATTGTATATGGTCGCGATTTGAGCAGCATCACAAGGCTGTATCGGGCGAATCATGAATGAATCCTCAACATATTCAGGCTTACAACGATGAGCTTACAGAAGAGCTTTGAACCGGATTAGCCTGATCTCTTTTACGTTTAACAACAAGATTGAGCACCACGAAAGTAACGGCCAAATAAATAACAGTGGCAATATGCTTAATAACCACTTTATTTTCTGCCTGAGCTTCATAAGCAAGGTAAGCATCTGTGATTGGCATAACAGTCCCAAATAACGCAGCCCAAGCTAATACTCTGTAGTTCTTCAAATACAGTAAATATCCAATAATTAAGGCTACAAACAAGGTTCTCGATGCATAGATTTGAACCCAATCCGAGTCTGCTAGGGAAAATAGCTCTGTTCCTCGAGCTGAAGAAAATCCAGCAGGATCAACATACGCGAAAATGGCATATGCCCCCTGAAGAACGGCCAT
This sequence comes from Litoribrevibacter euphylliae, assembly GCF_042646085.1. Classification (NCBI taxonomy): domain Bacteria; kingdom Pseudomonadati; phylum Pseudomonadota; class Gammaproteobacteria; order Oceanospirillales; family Oceanospirillaceae; genus Litoribrevibacter; species Litoribrevibacter euphylliae. Next base: position 82,461 of record NZ_JBHRSZ010000009.1, read on the forward strand.
TAAGAAGACCAAAACACTTGCGAGTTTTTCCAGTGAACTGCTTTTTGAATTGTTCATTACTTACCCTTGTCAGCTTTATGATTATTGTTATTTTCACACTTCAGACGTTGCCTAGATAATGCACAGGGCGAAGCCCGAGCTTATCCGCACAGTCTAGACTTACTGTCTTTTTCTTTAAATCAGGAAGACTAAGTAGCTCAACCTCATCCCTATCTTTAAAGCCATACACGGCAATGCTCACATAGTCATTGCCAATACACAGATGATCACCATGAAAGTTATGCCGTTTTACTTCAGTGCCTTTAATAGAACAAACATAGATATCATGCTTTTCTAAATAGATAAAAATGAGCGCACCCTTTCTCCATCCCAAGTAAATACATTCGCAGCCAAACATAGGATTATAGGTTTCAGGCACCCACTGGAAACGTATGCCATTTTCATACGTTACTAATAGATGGTCGTCTTCATAACTCGACTGGAACCAAGCAATCTTATCTTCACAAAAGGCAATGTCGCTCTCCAAGATATCGTATTCGTCGCCTTTAGGATTTACCCACTTAACGCTTTTATAATCTTCATCATAAATCGAGGCATTTATGCCTTCTGCGTTCAACAGTTCAAGAACTTTTATTAACTTGTCCATGATGTTCCTATGGGCACCGACGAGGAATCAGAGCAAAATAAATCGAAACGCTAGCATATCTCAAAACACGGAAGCAGTCCGTTCCAGTTTGTGAAGGGAACATAAGTTATACAAGTAGCTAACACGACAGAAAATTTGAGAATCCAAGAACCAAATTAAATAGTTTGGACAAGCTAAACCCTGAACTGAGATAATTCGCCACCTCACCGGAACTAACACCGCTAATTTTTTGATGTGGCGAGATTTTTAAGAGACGTATTACAACTCAATGGACAAAGTAACCGAGTTTTCGATCATTTCTGAAGACTATATGAGAAGCCCTTCTGAATTTCAGTGTGTAGACAATCGGGAGTTCTTATACAGCACCAATAACTATCACCCAACCAGCGCACTTAACGCGATTAAATGGGAAGATAAAAATATTCCGTCCTCCATGGTTCACCCCATCGTAAGCATCGGCGACTTATGCGTTTCTCGTGAATTGGCTGAACTGATCATGAGTTTTGATCCCTACGGTGTCGAAGTCTACCCGGCATCACTGATCACCAAAGACGCAGACGTTGATGATCGCTTCATTCTAGCCATCAATAACATACAGGACGTCGTTGATTTTGATCGCAGTGTCATTGAAACATCCCCCTACAGCGGTGAGTTAATCGTTCATAGACTCTTTCTCAGTGCGGAAAAAATTGAACAAATCCCCTTCGAAAAGCGCATCGTGTATCGCCCCCAAAACGCAGACACCGTCATTTTCTTTGCACCGGAAGTTTATGACTTGGTAAAGAGTGACCCTCAATTTGCGTTAGTAAGAAAGCTTAAAAAGAACACCTCCATGCGCGCACCGAAGATGTAGGTATCCCCCATGAAAGAAGAATATGTAATCTTTTCAAAACAAGTCTTTGGTCAATTTCCTTTTCAGCAAACGGAAACATCGGCGAAACCCGATCTTTTACTTGAGATGACCTTTTCTCCAAAGCTCTTTATTCGCAAGGAAATCGCAAATCAATTAGAACAATTAGTGATTGAAGGAGTTGAATGGCTGGATGCACGAGTCGACTGCTCCCCCAGCCAACCAGCAGAGGATGAAATTGCAGTACTCGACGACTATCGAATGCCCTACCTACACCAAACTTATGCGCTTACGAACCAGGAAAAACGCTATGGAAAACTTAACTGGATTGACGTAACCAATATCGATTTCGATTTTTCCAAATTGGAAACTATACCGTTGGAAGAACGATTGATCTTTAAACTCGAAGAAGACTTTGGGCTGGTCTTCATTCACCAGAGTGTTATCGATGTACTGAAGCAGCAGGTGAAAGAGGTTTGGGTGAGAGGAATCTAAACAGAAAAGATTCCTTACTTAATAGGCCTCAGAACAAGCAAATTCTGAGACCTAGCATTCTTAACCAATCAATGTTTAGAATTTATTTTTGAGATTCACCAAGGCCACAGCCGCCCGTTCTACTAAGTCTTTCCTTAACGCAGTTATGATCTCTGATTCTTCCGAAAGACTCGAATTTCGACTGTGGTATTGCAAATCAAATGTGCAAACCCCTTCTTGTTCTTCAGAGAATCTCATGGTCATTTGAGGCAAGATACCTTCTAAATCGCCTTGAGTGAGAAAGAGACTCAGAGCTTCACTCTGGACAACGTCTATAGAAAGCTCGTGCTCCCCGCCGGGAAGCTGCAAGGTTTCAAGGTAAGTTTTCCCAACCCTTGCATGAGGTAAGTTATTACCTGATTTAATAGCCACCACCCCAGGAAACCACTCCCCATAATTCTCCATATTAGTGACATAGTCGAATACAGCGGCGACAGGTGCAGAAATCGTAGTACTTACTTTTGCCAGTTCAATCATTTTTGATCCCTAATTAGTGTGTTGAAACAGAACAAAAGTGACTATATGAGCAGACCTAATTAGAATAAATTGAATTATTTAAAGACCTAGATTAACTAAAAAGAAACCAAAACAGACTCGAAAAGTACTATGTCAAAGCTGGATCAATATCAAACATTTATCACCATCGTTGAACAAGGAAGCATCACCAAGGCAGCCGCATTACTGAACCTATCAGTGCCAGCGCTCAGCAAACAACTGGTTCAGCTGGAAGAAAGTTTGCAGGTACAACTCTTCCACCGATCTCATAAACGATTAGACATCACAGAATCCGGCAAGCAGTTTTACCCCAAGTGCAAAGAGATTCTTTCATCCATAGATCATGCAGAAGAAGCATTACTTTCTGAGCAAGAAAGTATAAGCGGCACGATTGCCATCACCCTTTCCAAAGCCTTATGCCGCTCAAAGATCATCGATATATTATCCAGCTTTACCAGCATTCATCCCCGCATCAAATTTGATATTCAATTCAGCGATGAGTTGGAAGACCTATACGATAAAGACATCGACTTTGCCTTCCGCCTAGGCCGACTCAACGACAGCAGCACAATGGTGGCTATGCCTTTGATCGAAACTCAACTCGTTGCCTGTGCAACACCAGCCTACATTGAAAGTGTCGGCATGCCGGAAAGCTTGGCTTCTCCTGGCAACGCAAAATTCATCCTGATGTCGTCATTAAATCCGGCGGGTGAACTGAAAGCATTCTTAAACAAAGAGAAATTCGACTTTGACCAATCCGTATCTCATACAACGAACGATGTCGAAGGAGTCTATCAGCTAATTAACGGGAATATGGGGATTGGAATGATGCTAAATATTTCTATACAAAAAGAGCTGGACGAAGGACGGTTTGTCTCTGTGTTATCTAAGCGTAACCTTCCCAGAAAACGCCTCTACCTTCTTTCAAAGAAAACGCAGTGGCAGACCAAGAAGCTCAAGGCGTTTAAAGAACATATCAACCTGATGTTGTCGGAACCGAATATGTGAACAGCATGATCTAACATATTCGGTCACGATCACACTGCAATTAATCAGGCAATCTAACAACTAACTCCATTTCAACCAAAAACTCAGGGGAAGCTAACGCTTGCACACCGATGCCTGTTACACATGGCTTTGCACCGTCAAAGGTAGATAAAAACGCAGGCATTAATTCCTCAAGCTTTTCTGGTGTGAGGTCTACAACATACACTCTTGCCAGTACAATATCTTTTGGCTCTGCACCAACAGCAGACAAAGCTGCCTGTGCATTTTCAGAAACAATCTGCATTTGTTCAGCTAAGCTATCGGGAATTAATTCTTCATTCGGCCGGGTAGCCACCTGCCCCGACACATAGGCCATCCGACCAGGCTCAACAATTGAAATTTGCGAATAACCAATTTCCGCGCTATTCGGCATAGTTTCAGGGTTAACTCTGATAATTGACATAGTCTTTCCTTGCTAGGTGAATGCGTTGGTTAACACTTAGTCGACCAAGGCTCAGTTTAGTTCATCACTAAAACATTAGGCTTTTTTGGTAGTGTGGGAGGGGAAAGAATTGGCAGATTGTATCTGAGTTATCCGAGCGAAACCTTCCCAGAAAACGCCTCTACCTTCTTTCAAAGAAAACTCAGTGGCAAACCAAGAAGCTGCAAGCGTTTAAAGAACATATCAACCTGATGTTGTCGGAACCGTAGATTTGAACGACATGAGATAGACCTAAGCCTGGGGCTTGATGCCTCTTAATGGACAATACGCCAACCACCTCCGCCTTGAATAGACAATGAATTGTCCGCCTGTTTCGCTTTGGAACTGCACCTCGTCCGAGTGACTTATAACTGGACGCATGAAGTAACGCGAGCCCGACTCTTGAAGCGCCGGATGCGAGGGTAACCGATTGATTTCTAGGGTGTCACCTTACGGCTTTTTGAGGATAGACACATGCTGGAGACCCATCTCCAGTAGAACCTCGATAGATGTTTGTGATGGTGCGGCACCCCGACAGTTCTTATGAACTGACAACAGTAATGAAAGAATCGGCAGCTGTGCCAACAAGAGAGCAGGAACAGATTATTGGGAATCGAGCTCTGACCTTGGAGGGGCCTTCAGGTTTTTGCGCCTTGACACCCCCCGGTCATATAGATGTTATGTGCTTTTATTCGCTATACGAGCGCACAACCCCCAATGACCAACTATGGTAACTATATCTCGATCTAACTCAATAAGTATGAAGTCAGTATTTGCTAAGCATCTCGAAAATTTGCCAACTTCTGAACTAAGATTCGATAGCTCTATAGTATAGGGGTGCTCAAAATCATCGCAGATTACTAAAAGCCTGCCTGAAACGTTTTTACCTAATATTTCATGCAATAACTCGTCGTCATCATAGGCATTGAATTCATAATTCTGATCCCACTTAGCAAAACTCACAAATTCTATATTCTTATTTTCTGCTTCTGCACATTCGAGAATTCGCTCAACTCTAAAAAGACTCCCACATTCTTTTGCACTCGGAATTAATCTATATAGTTCTTCAGCAGCTTCTTGAAATTCAAGTGAAAGACGAGGTCGGTTGAATTCACTACCACGAAGAGATTCGACATATAACTTACTTTCTTTTAAGTCCTTACCAGTCGCCTCTCTTACATATTTAATTGCAGCAATAGTTCTGCCGTCTCGAATCAACGCTAACACTCGAGTTTTATCCAAAATTCAACCATCCTTTGCACATAACGCCGCAATCAAAGGCGCGGCTTTTTGCGTCCTTTGGATTGCTTTGTTATACGAGGCCATGAACCTAAACCTAGGTCTTCCCGTAATTCATTCAGATTACTAAAGAGAAACTCAGAATCTTCCATGAGTCCACAATAATCATCATCCTTCATAGCGCTATTAGCTTTAGCCACGAATTCATCTGAATTTTTCGAATTAATAAAACCTTCGAAAAGACTCTCAGGGTCAGCTGAATGATCTTCAATTAAGTGATCAATTATATGGTGACGAAGAAAAAGACTCATTTCAGATCTATGCTTTTCCTTTTGATCAATATTGCTAACAATCTCATCAAATTCATTTGGAGATAGCCCGCGAATAATGCTCGTTGAGTAATCCTTCAATGTCTCAGCAACAATACTCAAATTAGATAATTGCTTTTCAAGTGATGCGATTGGAGCATCATTAGATTTTTTAATCAGAAATTGCGTAAACAAGCCGGCCCACTGATCTTTAAGCCACTTGGTAATATCTTCAACATTCTCAAACTCTTTAACCAAGTTGTTACGCTTTTGAGCGTAAACAACATCAAGAAGTCTGAACACGTTTACACTATCGACATGCGCATATTTTATGGTGTCGTTTTCTCTGTTTTCTTTATACGTTTGATATTCTGCCGCAACCCCTTTTTCTACAAAGATATATATTGGTATATCTCTTTCTTTTGCCGTTTCGTATTCTTTTTTCGTTATTGAGTTGAAGTGCTCGTAGTGCTTTTCCAATTCATCATCTGATATATCTACTTGCTCTTCGGACACGCTTGAGCCATATCTACCTCCAACCACAAGAACCAGTATGTGACAACTTTCCAACTCCTTATAACAAGATTCATCTAAAGGCTCATGATGATCAAAAGGAATATCACCATTTTCAAAGAGAACTGTTTCGTATCCCATATCATCGATAAATGATTCAATCGATTTTCTAATATGCTTCAAATCATAGTATGTAGAGCTAACAAAAATTCTAGGCTTAGCCATTCAATACATTCTCCTTAATATTCTGATCGTATAACAGCGAATTCTGCGTCCCTATGGACGCAGATCCGCTTTTCCAATTTTGTGTCTCATTCTCTAACGCATTTCCCAGCGAAACATCAACTTAATACATATATATAAATGCTTCATCCCCAAAGTGCGTCTTCAGTATGCAATTAGTGCATTCCCAAAAAGCGTTCAAAAAAATTAAATTTCCATTTATTTTCATAACCTTATAATTACACCATACCCCAAAAGCGCCAAAAGGTCGGATATTTTCCGTATTAACACCTATTCGCATCTTGATATAACTGTATAAAAACACAGACAATTTTTATACTCTTGTATTAAATCGCGGAGGTAATGCAGTTCAAAGCCCTATGGATGAATTGATGAATCAAGAGGCCATAGTTTCCTCCTAGGGTTAGAAACCAAAAAACCGAGCGTCCTTTCGAACACTCGGCTTCTTCTAGCTCAGCTTTTGCCAACAAACAATGAACACCTTAGTGACTGGTTCCCCGCTCATACTGTGTCTTGTTCCAGACGTTGTATTTGCCGGAGGGTTTAACCATAGGCAGACGTTTTTCTTCTTCCAGGGTATTGGCGTCATAGACGATGACTTCGCCGTCCATATCCCAAATACTCAGAAGCAGTTTGGAGCCGTCTTTGTTGAACTCCACATGGGCAGCGGTTTTGCCCGGTGCAGGCCGTAGAGTTTTGACGATTTCCAGCGTTTTCTTGTCGATGACATGAACCGCTTCTTTGTTCGGGCCGAAGAACACATCTACCCAGGCGTACGGCGATTTTTCATGACTGCGCATGAAGAAGCCTGGCCCTTCGGTTTTAATGTCTTTGATCACTTCCCAGGTGGTCATGTCGATGACTGAGACTTTGCCTTCTTTCAAGTTAGGCGTTGCCAGTACTTGTTTTCCTTGGTAATCCCAAGTGATGCCGGAACCCAAGTGCGGCATTCCTGGTAATGGGATTGATGAAGTAACTTTGCCCAAGTCCAAGTCCACCACTTGTCCGCCAGCGGCATCACGGGATGCACCGATCAGCAGTTTGTAATCCGGATCAAAGAAGAAGTCGTCCAGGTAGTCATTCACTGCAATGGTTCTGACTTTAGGCGCACGTTCTTCATTGAACTTTGACTTATCAGAGGATGGATATGGAATCTCCCACACTTCTTTTAAGTCTTTCAACGCTGCGATAAAGGTATTGCGTGGCGGCGCATTGTAAACCGCGCTGACGCGAGAGGTTTTGCCTTCGGCATTTTGTACCGGATAGACCTTCATTAAATCCAGCGTTTCGGCATCCAGCAGCACCAAGTTATTTGGCAGATAGTTCGCCACCATGACGGACTTTCCATCCGACGAGACAGCCAGATTCCGGGTATTGATCCCGGCTCGAATCTCCGCTACTACGGTTAGGTTGTAGATGTCGTATTTGGTGATCCAGCCATCACGAGAAGCAAAGTAAACGAAACGGCCGTCCGGTGAATATTTAGGCCCGCCGTGTAAAGCAAAGCGACTTTTGAAGCGGTGAATCGGCTCAAAAGTATCACCATTCAACAAGGTCACATGATGATCGCCCAGCTCAACCACCAAAAACAGGTTCATCAAATCCGCTTCAAACTTTGGCTTCGCCGGTAATTCGCTTGGTTGATGATTAATGATTTGTGATGCTTGAATGCTCTCTTCTTCCCATACAGGAATGGCTTTAGGCACGGTATAAATGTAATTACCGAGTAGAGCTTGTTGTTCGGGAGTAAGCACTGAACCAAACGCTGGCATTTGTGTGGCCGCACGACCATTGGCAATGACCTTCAATGCCTTGTTCTTACGAAGACGAGATAGGTTATCCGGCAACAACGCTGGCCCCATGCCGCCCAAGCGTTCCGTCCCATGGCATGAAGCGCATTGGGCTTTGTACAAACTCTCGGTTTGCTTTAAATCGCTGTCAGATAAGGTCACAGATTTTGAACCACCGTAACTGGTGATCGCTAAACCCGCCAACGCTGCCCCTAAAATGGTTTTTGAAAAAAGGGTTCGAAACATCATACCTCACCCCACGTTATAGCTTTGAGTCACATTGTTTTGATCCAAGCGCTCTTGATCGAAATGCTCTTGATCCAAACACTCTTGATTAAAGCGTGCATGATTCTTATGAGCGAGGCTGACCACTTCACCAACAATCATCATGGTGGGTGGTTTTAGACCCTCTTCCTGAATGGTGCTTACCAGCTTATCCAAGGTGGTAAAGGCCACACGTTGACGCGTCGTTGTGCCGCGTTCAATCAAACCAACGGGTGTTTCTGCTGCTCGACCATGGGCTTGCAGTTGTTTGGAAATCAAATCGGCATTGGACAACCCCATGTAAAAAACAACGGTGCGCTGATCGCTGGCCAGCGTTTGCCAGTCCAAATCCAGGCTACCGTCTTGTTTTCTGTGGCCGGTGATAAAGGTAACGGATTGAGCATAATCGCGATGCGTTAATGGGAAGCCCGCATACGCAGAGCAGCCTGAAGCTGAGGTAATGCCTGGCACGACGATGGATTCAATCTGATTCGCCATCAAGACTTCCACTTCTTCACCGCCGCGCCCGAAAATGTACGGATCACCGCCCTTCAAACGCACGACGCGCTTACCCGCTTTTGCCAAGTCCACCAATAATTGATTGGTTTGGTCTTGCGTGAGCACATGCTCTTTACAGCTTTTACCTGCGTTGATGAGTTCGGCATTCGCGGGTTTCAGCGCCACAATTTCAGGTGACACCAAGCGATCACAGACCACCACATCCGCTTGCTGAATCAACATCAAGGCATTCACGGTCAATAATCCTGGATCACCAGGGCCAGCCCCAACCAAGGCCACCTGCCCTTGTTGTAAAACGGGAATTCGATCGGCCAATAGTGCAGGAATGACTCGCGATAAACCTAAACCGGTAACCGAAGAGTCGGATGAAACTCCTGTAGAATGATCAAGCATACTGCTCTCCTCGAGGCCTTTTTCAGGCTCTAATTTGCTCTCATCAAACGATAAGCTTTGCCAGCTTTCTAATGACCTATATGTTGACGTATTGAATGGCCTCATCCGTTGATTTAGGTCGGGTTATGTCGTTATTTTCACGCGCTTTTTGGGTGGTTTTCGTCTTTGGAAGCGGATCACTGAAGCGACGGTTAGGATACTTGTTGGGCATTTCCAAACGATCTTCATCCTGAGCGTCGACGCCAATCTCTTCATTGGAGAGATAACACGCAGGATCTTCCGCCCAAGGGTCATCGGTTAACTGGTAAGCACGCACACGAGTGTTGCCGCCACAAATGGATAAATACTTGCAATCACCACAACGGCCGTGAACCGGTCTTGGGGTTTGTCGGAAGCCTTTCATTAACTCATCTTGTGGATCACGCCAAATCTCGGAAAACGGTTTTTCACGTACATTACCGAGATGGTAATCCCACCAGAAAGTATCCGGGTGGACATTACCCAGATTGTCGATATTGGAAATATTAACGCCGGAAGAATTCCCACCCCAGTTCACTAAACGCTGACGCAAAGCCTCTACTTGATCAGGCACATTCCGCTCAGCCCATTGCAACAAGAACGGGCCATCGGCATCGTTATTACCGGTCACGTATTCCCGATGAATACCTTGCTTTAATTCGTTCCAGCAACGATCAAAAATCAATTCTAAAGCGTCGCGCGTCATTTGATGGAAGGCATCGCGCTTGCGGTTACGATTGCCACGCCCGGCATAATTCAAATGCGAAAGGTAGAACTTGTCGATGTCGTATTCATCCATCAAGTTCAATAACTCGGGTAATTCTTTGGCATTGTCCTGCGTGAGCGTGGTGCGAATTCCCACCTTGATGCCCTTCTCCCGACAGAGCTGAATGCCGTGCATCGACTCTTCAAACGCACCTTTACGCTGACGAAATACATCGTGCGTTTCTTTCAAGCCATCAATACTGACGCCTACATAGTCGTAGCCCACTTCGGCAATCTGATCGATGTTTTCTTCAGTGATCAACGTCCCGTTACTGGATAACCCCACGTAAAAACCCATGTCTTTGGCGCGTTTGGAAATCTCAAAAATATCCGGCCTTAGCAGCGGTTCACCACCCGACAAAATCAACACCGGCACTCGAAAGCCTTTCAAATCATCCATCACGGTGAACACTTCGTCGGTAGACAATTCCCCTTTGAAATCAATGTCCGCCGAAATCGAATAGCAATGTTTGCAGGTCAGGTTACAGCGGCGAATCAGGTTCCAAATCACCACAGGGCCTGGCGGCTTTCTGGCGGGGCCAACAGGGGTAGGTTCTTGCAAGGTCTTCATGTATTGAGTGATTCGAAACATCTCTCGCTCCTCAGTCAGCAAACCTGGCTATTCATTGCTGACATATTCATTGCTGACAGGCTAATTTGCTAATCGTAAACCGGTCTTTTTTAGTATTTTCGAGCTGTATAAAATCTCGTGTTCGGTACAGGCATCGCCCAGCAGTTCTTTCACTAATTGGGTACGCTCTTCCACTTGCGCCCGTTCAGAACCGTGCACCATGGCAAACAGGTTGTAATTCCAATACGGCTGATGACGCGGGCGTTGATAACAGTGACTCACGAACGGTAATTGTCCGACTTTGCGCCCTAACTCTTTGATCTGATCATCCGCTACATTCCACACCGTCATGCCGTTGGCTTTAAAGCCGATGCGATAGTGGTTAGGCACGCCGGCGATTCGACGAATGACACCGCACTCTTTCATCTTCTCAAGCCGGAACATCACCTCGTCTTCAGAGATACCCAGTTGTTCTGCGATGGTTTTATAAGGTCGTTCTACTATCGGTAAACCTTCTTGTGTTGCGATCACCAAATCGCGATCAATCTGAGTGAAGATGTAATCCTTGGCTCTTTCAGCGGGTGCTTCAGGCGTCTTTTGAGAAAAGCTCGGGACGTCTGTTTTATTCGTATCGCTTGGATCAGAGTTCAAATCTAAGACCGACATAGAACTCCTCCTGTTTTGGCATGTTGTACACTTGGTAGCCCGTGATGGCTTCCATCCGTTGAATGGTTTCTTCAATACCTTCCGGCGTTTCCGTCGCCAGCACAAACCACATATTCAACTCGTGCTCACGCTGATAGTTGTGAGCAACTTCAGGAAAAGCATTCACTAGCTCAGTGACTTTCTCATAATCTTCAGGCGCTACCTTCATTGCCGCCAAGGTTAAACCGCCCCCCAAGCGTTCCGCCTGAAACATGGGGCCAAACCGACTGAAAATGCCGTCATCCAACAGCGTTTGAACTCGTTGCATAACGTCTGATTCTTCAAGCTCAAACTCTTCCGCGATGGCTAGGAAAGGTCGTTCAGTCACCGGGAAACCATCCTGTAGACGATTCACCAGCTGCTTGTCGATGTTATCCATAGGCCACCTGCCGAGTTGAAGATGAATGCTCAGCCAAGGCTGAGGTCTTCAGACGTTCCTGTTGAGCTACATACTCACAGGCGGCGCTGTTTGTTTCGCTTTGAGAGTGTGGATTAGGCTGACACGATGAATAGTGGCCACCGCATTGTTTGAACAGGCGATAACTGAACAAAACGTCTCTTGGGATCGCATCCAATTCATGCGCCTCAATTAACTCAGCCAGCTGTTCCAACACCATAGAACGACTCTTACCGTGGATCATAGTAAAGAGGTTGTAGCGCCACTCAGGTAATCGTCTTGGCCGTTGATAGCAGAGAGTTACAGGGTCGGCCTTGCTCAACACATCACCTATCGCATCCACTTGGTGATCAGGCACATCCCACACCACCATGGCATTGGCGCGATAGCCCAACGCATGATGTTTAACCACTAATCCAAAGCGCTTAATCAGACCGTTCGTTGTCCAGTCTTGCAACGTTTTCATCACCGCTAGCTCAGATACGCCCAACGCCGTTGCCAAGGTTTGATAAGGCTGAGGCGTTAAGGGCAAGCCATCCTGAATCGCCTGTCTTAACAATTGTTGCTGAGTACCAGTAAGCGGTGCTGCATTTAACTGCGATGCATTTAACTGCGATGCGTTTAACTGCAATGATGACCCCATGTTGATCTCCTCGTTTGGCATACCCGTCATGCATCCCAATGAATCTTGAATCCCAAATCGATGTAATAACTTTTGACCATAGGTAGCGGCATCACTGTGTAGCCACAAACCGCTTCAATATCTTCTAATACTTGATTCAGCTGTTCTTGGTCTGGCGCTGTGACTACGAACCACAAGTTGTACTTATGCTCACGTGCGTAGTTGTGATTCACGCCGTCGAAGGCATTTACCTGCTCCGCCACGGTTTTTAGTTCCGCATCAGGTACGGCCATGGCTGCTAAAACACTGGCCCCCGCTTTTTTATGATTAAAAACCGGACCGACTCGAGACAAAACACCGCTTTCTTGCAAACGTTCTAAAGACTCAATGACTTCAGATTCTGAAACACCCAGGTTCTCCGCCATTTCAAGATAGGGACGAGACGAGATGGGTAAACCCTTTTGGTATTCATCAATCAATTTGCGATCCAACTCATTCATGCCACTCGCCTCACATCTCAATCCGACAACTTACAACCCAATGGTATGAGCACGATTGGTAAAGAAGATGCCACTTGGGCTTTCTGCGGCTAAACATTCCACTTCTTTAAAGTCGCGAGTGTTGTAGATACAGACTTTATTTTCATCCCGAACGGAGGCCCAAAGCTTCTCACCTCTCGGGTTAAACTCCATGTGGAGTACGGTTTTACCCGGCTCTTTGTGGTGTATCACTTCGAGCGTTTCGGTGTCGATCACTTCCAAGACATTGTTTCTTGGAAAAGCAAAGTTCACCCAAACGTGACGGCCATCAGGGCGAGCCATCACAAAGATCGGTTGACCGTGCACAGGGATAGCGCCCACCTGTTCCCAGGTATTCATATCCACCACGATCACTTCATGGCGCCCTACCGCCGGTACAAAGGCACGATTTCCGGCAACGGCCCAACCTTCTAGATGCGGCATTTTGTATACGGGCAAGCGTTGCTCGCCTTTGCCGTAATTGGGAAGAATCTTGCGAACGCCCTTTTCCGGATACCAAAGGTCCAGCAACGCCATGCCATCTTCACCGTATAAACCGGCGATATAATAACGACCGTTCGGGGAAATCAGCGCATCGTAAGGCTTGGAACCAATATCAAAGAACTTCTGAATCTTTGGTTCCTCGCCTGACATATCAACCAACCAGATTTCATTGGAGTCGAACAAGCTGAACACAAACTTTTGATCCGGCGCGTCGACTAAACCCACGGTTTTGGATTGTTTACCATCTCGACCGATTGCAGGCAGATCCAACACCAGTTCCAAGGTGTCACTGTTAAAAATTTTCACACCACCGGGCGTATAATTAGAAACCGCCACGAGCTTGCCGTCTTGCGAAATGGCACCGCCGATACTGTTGCCGGACTGCACCACGCGCTTATCAATTTTTTGCTCAAGAATATCGACTTTGGTTAAGCCACCATCACGGCCAAACACATAGGCAAAGCGTTCATCACGGGAAAACACGATGGAGGCATGAGACAAATCACCTAACTCGGACACAGACGCGACTTTTCTTTGATCACTGGTATCGACGATTTGAACCGAACCTGTGGCACGTTCAATGATTACCCCTAAATCCCCCGTAGCCTGAGGCTCTGAGTGCTTGGCAACTAAATGCTGTGCATCTGGAGTCATAAGTGAGCAACCTGAGATCACGCTTGAAACAAGCATTACGCTCAACGCGCTTCTGATTGGACTGAATGTTTTCATTGTTCGCTGTCTCCATTCTTGAGTCGATCCACAATCCACCATATTTCGTCTTCACTCAGCAAACCTTCCCATGGAGGCATAGCCAAAGCTTCACGGCCAAAGAAAATGGTGTCGAACAAATACTGTTTAGGTTTCTCCGCCATGGCCTCTTCAGTAAGCGCCGGGCCTAGACCACCCTTTAAGGTCATGCCATGACATGAACCACAATCTTGTTTTAGTAAATGATCTAATTGCTGTTGACGATCCGAGTCGATGGTTTGCGCCAACAACATTCCAGAAAAAATAAGAGAACAGGCAGAACCAACAAGCGCCACTTTCTTGCGGCTCTTCTTTTTGAACCCCACACTGGCATTGCATTTTGAAGAACATCCCGGAGAACGGACGTTCACTTGAACATCATCTCTGTTTTTCATGCCCTACTCCTGTCCTCTCTTTTTCAACCTTGGAAAAGAGTATAAAACGCAAAAAACGGATGTTTAACGCTCAACTGGCGCTATCCTGATTCACATCAATTATTTGACAAAAATAGTAGGGTTAATAGATTTACCTGATTTAATTCAATAAGTTACAAAAATAACCACTCACTTTAGTAAGTTATTATTTACTGATTTAACTCAATGAAAAGACAAGAGAGATATTTTAAGAACGCCTATTTTAATTCGAAGAAACAGCGAACTAAATAAGCTTAAAGAAAGGTAATTTTGACGACCAGGCTTTAGCAAGATTAAACATCCCCCAAAGCACAAAAGACGTATGCAACACGGTGAAGTAAAGAACAATCATCACCCAGGCTTTGGCGTTATTGCCTGTTAAGAAAAACAACAAACCACAACCACCGATCACAGTACTACCACCGATCACAGATAACCAAAACGCAGATCGAATGTGCGAAGCATCAAGCTCAGCTTGTGTAATCGTCAGAGACGTTGCAAGCGGCTGATCATCAGACAACTCAAGATCCCTCTGATCCCGAATCACACCTTGATACGGCCGCACATATTTTAGATAGAGATACAAAAGCACCAAAAACGACAAGCCAGGCAACGCCAATAGGTTCGCTAGATACCATGCCTGTGCTTGAACCGCTTTGGACACCTTAATCCCCTTTCTGCACTCACTTTTTAGAAGTGAAAGCCAACATTTAAAACGTTACGAACGATAAGAAGACGTTATTTCACGCAAGCATCGATCACATTCTTCAAGGCTACAACTGTCGCGTCATCATCTGAAAGCGGTTCCGCCATCGCTGCATAACACGCCTGACGTTTACCAATGCCACCCGTGATTAACTTTGCTGCGTAAATCAGCAAACGCGTCGATGCGGCTTCCTCTAAATCATGATCTTTAAGATTCCGAAGCGCTGTAGCCAAAGTCACCAATTGTTGGGCAACATCATCCGAACACTGACTTTCACGACGAACAATTTTAGCCTCAACTTCCGGTTTCGGATAATCAAAGCTCATTGCCATAAAGCGCTGACGAGTACTCGGCTTCATCCCTTTGATCAGATTTTGATAGCCTGGATTATAGGACACCACTAACATAAATCCGGGCGCGGCTTCCAGGTATTCACCTGTACGCTCAATCGGAAGAATCCGACGATCATCCGCCAATGGGTGCAACACCACCGTCGTGTCTTTACGTGCTTCGACGACCTCATCCAGATAGCAAATCCCGCCTTCACGCACGGCGCGTGTTAATGGGCCATCCTGCCAGTAGGTTCCATCCGGACCAATCAAATGTCGCCCTACCAGATCCGACGCCGTTAAATCATCATGGCACGACACCGTATACAAAGGACGACCTAAACGCTCTGCCATTGCCGCAATAAAACGCGTTTTACCGCACCCTGTTGGCCCTTTAATCAGCACAGGCAATTGGTGACGATATGCATGCTCAAACATCTGAATCTCATTTCCCTGAGGTTCATAATACAAATCATCCGACAGCGCCTGAGTCGGCTTCTCATTATTAATCGCAATTTCCACTGTCATCAGGCTTCCCCTTTAAAGACTGAAATCGGGTTAAAGATACTTTTGAGTTTTTCTTTCTATTAAAACCATACTAGATCACTCAAGTTTCTCTCTAATTGATCAAAGTCAGTATTTGGTTCGCTTATTCAATTAATCTGGAAACATGAAAATTGGAGGTACGATTGTGAACAATAAAACGAACGAAACCACTGAAACAAACAACCATGTGAACGCTAAATCCAGCAATCGAACCTGTAACAACTGTGGTACCGCACTCAGTAAAGAAGCTAGACTGTGCCTGAAATGCGGCATTCCCTGCCCGCCGGAACGTGACGCCAGAGGCGTCTGGATGGGAATGGACTTTAGAACCGTGGTGATATTGGTGAGTATTTTTTGTTTGGTGATGATTTTTATATTGCCGAGGTGAAGAAGCTATTCACAAATGCTGGACAACAAACTTCTCCACCTCTTCAGAACTTTCACTGAAATAGACAGGAATGTCGACCTGATCTTTTAGCGTTTTTTGGATCGAGAACGCCCATATCCTGCTAATTTCCAAACCAACGGCTTTGCAACCATATTTACTTAGTAAGCAGTAATTTTTGCAGAGCTCTTTTGCAGCCTCAGGCGTCAAACCGGCTTCATCTTTAGGGTGTTCAATCAAGACCCAAGCCCGGTCTTTAGGCGCAATTGACCGTATTTCCTGATGCAGAGATTTAATTCCATACTCATTGAAACCACCGACCGGGTAGACATGAATAATGTCACCGGATTCCTCTATCCGATAAATACCGTGCTCTTTCATATCCTAAGATACCTGGAGACCCCACCAACAGTGTGTCTCTGCGCACACAATAAAGTAAACAGCATTGGCAGAGTAAATACACGACACGTTCAGGGCTCTAACTTTGCTTCATTTCAGATACGCTTTACATAAGCCTTATGAAACAAAAAGTATAGCACTGAGCACTTCCACCTACATTCAGCAGTCGCCGTCGACGGATCCAGCTTTCGATACTCTTCTTTGATACCCTCATTCGTTAGATAGAAATTACAAGTATCAATTCGATATTACGCATTTGTCATATTTACAACTTAGACTCGCTTCGAAAGCATTTCTGTAAGTCCAATACTGATCTTTAGGAATCTCTAGTCTCTCAATTCTTGCATTAAAGATACTGGTCAAGTCTGCATTTCTATCAGAAGATGTATGGTAAAGTCGGTAAAGGTTATCAAGTTCATATTCTGCGTAGAACGAGGCCATTACAGCCTTCGCACACGCTACGGCACTCTCTGCTTGATTGGTATATTCTTGCACTATGTCCCTTTCAGAATCGCGCGGAAGCCTACTTTCTAATATTTTTCCAAATCTGACCATCCTTTCTTTAAGTTCTGAAAAATACTGATCGGTTAACATACCTTGCGATATTGACGCATCGACGCTCTTAATTCGAACCGTGGCCTTTTCGCTTAATCCCATGAATCGCTCAGCTTCAGTCTTCGCTTCTAATGGCTTTTGATCATTAAACTCGGGACAACTTTTTATTGAAGCACCAGTAACGGTCTGATTGGAATCATCACTGTTCTTCTCCAACGTTTGTGGCAATTTAAGAACATCACAACGCCTTAGCTCCTCTTCATTTTCAATCAAGATTTCAGAAAAATCGAAGCTAGCCATCGGATCACCTAAAGCAATACTTTTCTTGCGCTGGTAAGAGGTTTGTTTCTCTAAAGTATTGGCCCAACAATCACAATAATCATTATTATGCGAACGAGTACAAACATTGTGCATGAAAGACCAAAATTCATATTCAATCCTTTCTTTTTCTGGATCTTCAAAAAAAGAACAACCAGCAATCAACAAAGTAACAGAAAAAAAAGTGAATTTTATAAGAGTCTGAAATTGAATTTTGAAAATAGAAATCAAAAGAAGCACCACAATACAAGATAAAAACAAATGACAACAGTAAGGACTAAGCCTTTGATATACATCATTAATAATTAATCAATATTACTCCTTTGAATATACTTTCAACCACTCAACAACCCCTACTCCTTCAATTTTTACCTAAAAACTTTTTAAATCGCCACCCTAGTTAGATTTGTTATTCGTTTCCAGCAAGTTTCCTCGCCAATGCCTTAGCCTCATCAAAAGCCTGCGCTTTCGATTGCACATGACGCTCATCCCCAAACTCTTGGTATTCAGAGGCGATTTCAAAGAACTGCTCTGCACCAAGATACGGGCATAACTGCTCAATGTGACTGGTTAAGTGATTCATCGAATACAACGGGTCACCTTTTTTAAAGTTAAACTCGCCCCAAGAAGCCAGAAGTACTAATTGCTTGCCACTGAGTATCGGTTCTAACGGCTTATCACCTCTCGCCAAATCGAAGGTGAAGGTTTTACCAATTCGAATCACTTGGTCAAACCAGGCTTTCAACACCGCAGGCATGCCGTAGTTGTACATAGGGCTGGAAATGACGATCACATCGGCATCCACCACTTCCTGAATTAATGCATCGGATTCAGCCAATACTTTCTGTTGCTCTTCGCTGACATCATCACTAAAAGTGGCCGCAAGAAAGTCCGTCGTGATAAATGATGGCGGTTGCACCGACAGATCCCGATGAATAACCTCTAATTGACCATATCCTGATTTAAATTCCTTAAGAAACACTTCTCCTAATTCCCTACTGATAGAAATATGTTCTGATTGATCGGGGTGGTATTGTCTTGCGCTACAGCTAATATATAAGATAGTTTTCATGTTCTACTCCATTGTCGTTACAGGGTTCATTTTGCCTAGCCTTGATCAATCCTGACAATTGAGTTATTCCATTCTATAAATAACTTAAACTTATTCATAATCATCTATAACATCGACATGCTTGATCAAATCTCCTCTTTGAATTATTTAAAAACCTTCGCCATTGTCGCCAAGCATCTCAGCTTTAAAGACGCAGCCAAGGTGCTTAATATCACCCCAACAGCGGTTTCCCATCAGATTAAAAGCCTAGAAACTCAGCTACGAGTTCAGCTGTTTGAACGTCATACTCGCGCCATCAGTCTGACTAACTCCGGCGCAAAACTTGCCCACTCATGCCAAGATTTATTAACGCAGTTGGATCATGCACTGGATGATATTCGACAGGATAAAAATGATATTTCCATCTCTTGCTGTAACTCCTTCGCCGCACTTTGGCTAACCCCAAGGAGCGCTCAGATAAATCAACACTTCCCAAGCAACACTCTGAAAATTTGCGCCAGCGATAGTTTGGTGGATTTAAGGAGAGAGAAACACATTGATCTGGCCTTACGATATGGTCTGGACGAGGAAGCAACAGACGAAGTATTTCTAACTACGGAGAAAATCGCGCTGTATCGCAGCCCGCACTACCAGCCACCAAAGAACCAAAAGGCTACCCTCTTTGTCACACACTGGCCGGAGAATGGCCTACTCAAAAACCTGGATTGGCAACGCTTTGTTGATTCAAGCGAGTTTGACGTAAAAACCTTTGAGCAAGAGTATTTTGTTCTGCAAGCCATCATGACAGGCCAAGGCTATGGCCTATTGAGTAACGTGCTCAGCGCAACGGCACTGTCACAAGGTTGGATTAGTGAAGACCAAACAATCCCAGCCTTCGATGGCTACAGTTACTGGCTTCGCATCAATCCCGAACGAGAAGGTATTTCAGCGGTTGAACATTTCAGTGATTGGATGAAACAAGAACTTGGGAAAATGACTTAATCGTTACACAGGCGTTGGCAAAACTCTTCGTACCCTTCCTGATCATAGTTTTTGGAATAACGGTTCATAAAACCATGCAGGTAATGGGTTTGTTCAATCGTCACATTACTCTTGTTTTCAAGCTCAACCATTAAATCCGACACAGAGAAATGCGCTTCATGCGCAGGTAAAACAAGCTTAGTGGGAAAACGAGGATTGGTCTCAACGGCATGTCGAATTTGAGAACTGTAAAAACACTGGGCATCGACTACATTGGTCAGCAGCCTACTCTCTGAACAGTTCCATATTGCCGATCCTCCGACACTGAAACCGATTAAACGTATATCGGTCGAAACAGATTTCAGATGATCCAACAACATTTCGCTATAGCGTTGCAGACCGACTTCTTGTGTGAAAACGCTATAGGCCTCGGCTTCATCCGCAAAGCCCATATGCTTGGATTGGTAGGGATCTACGATATCTGCATTTCCAGAGATTCGTGAAGCTAAACATTCGAGCGAATCCGTTCTTCCGAAAATGTCTGATACCAGAATATAGCGCACTTAATGTCCTAACTGTTTATGCATGACATAGCTATCAACATAGCCAAGCTTACTGTGTTTATACGCAGACGGAATCGTACCCACAATGTTGAAACCAAGCTTTTGCCACAAAGCTACCGCCACGTCATTAGCAGATACTACAGAGTTAAATTGCATGGCCTTAAAACCAAGCTCAATAGCCACCTGCTGAGAATGTTCACAGAGTTGTCGAGCAATGCCCTTTCCCCTTGCCGCTTCGGCTACCATGTAACCACAGTTACAAATGTGATTGCTTGGCCCCATGCCATTGGCTTTTATGTAATAGGAACCAAGAACCTGATCACCTTCCACAAAAACAAATGCCTTCAAGGGTGACTCACACCATAAGTCATACGCCTGCTGAAAACTCATCTCAGGATCAAACGCATAGGTTTCTTGTGCGTTTATAACTGATTCGAATGTCGGCCAGAACACCTCAAAGTCCGCTTTGGTCATTTCCCTGATCACAAATTCCTCCTTATATAACTCAACCATATCTACGACGTTGTCTCGTACCAAATACCATATTGGTCACCCTGCCATCTCAGCAAAAGAAACAAGTAGGCCGTTGCTAGCATAATTAAGCCGCCGACTAGCGCCGCCTCACTGACAAGCCCCAAACCACAGAACAGAAAACCAGTCAGATGAGAAACCAGTTCAACCCTGATGGCCGTGTTTCGCTGAGGTCGTACTTGCAGAAAGTTGATCACAAACCACAACTTCACAAAGATAGGCAGCTTTTTCCAATTTTCGGAGCTTTTATCAATTTTAAGAGCCGGTTGATTCAAGGTATCAAGGTCGATATCAAGCGCTGCGGCTAAACATTTCTGGGACTCTAAACTCGCCTTTTGACCACTTTCGATTCGTTGAATTGTCCTCACACTTAAGCCAGACATTTCTGCCAACTGCTCTTGTGATAAATGGCGGCTTATCCTTAACTGTTTCAGAATCATGCGTATTCTCCTTTGCTTCTGAACCAGAATATTTATTGTTATTTTGCACTGTCAGGTACGAAAAGCACCCGACAGTTACCCGACAGAGGGTGGTTTAGACCGGTTTCAGAAAAAACGTAGCTACGATTACGACTGAATACATCAATAAACCTTTCCAAAGCCAGCCAAAATCCAACCTCTTTCGATAGGTGATTCCATATCCACTTCTTGAGCAAAAAGCGTTTTAGGTGCTGATTCCATAACCCTATAACCACCATCAAATACTTCCGTCACCAAGGCAACATGAGCAATGTAGCCATTCTTGGATTTACGATAGAAAACCAGATCTCCGATCTGGGGTGAATATGAAACTGATTGAAGTGAACCAATGGATTGGAAGTACGAGAAGAGATTTCTTGCCCGTCGATGAAAGAATGGATTACTCGGGTTATTTCCATTCCTTGAATCATAGAGCTCAGGGCGTTGATTAAAGCTTTTCTCTAATAAAGTTTTGAAGGAATATCCTGCCTTCCCATAAGCGATGTTCGGAACATCACTGCATACGATAAAGCCGATACGACCACCAATATTGTCATACATGCCCATAAGTGGGTCATAGGGAGTCCCGAAAAGATTGCGTGAATTTTCAATCACTGCACTCACTTCAGGTAAGCCATTTAACTCCGTAAATTCACGCTCTCCTTTATATGTTAGACAATACAAAAGGATGGGCACGAGAAGAACGATTACTATAAAAAGGCCTAGTAGTTTTTTCATAGTGCCCTTAACTTTTAGGAAACATCTGAACCAGCTGTTTAATTTTCACAGCCTTTTCAAAGTGATCAAGCTGATGAGTTTTAATCCACCACTCAGCTGCTTCCATCAATAGTTCAGGGTCATCATTTTTGTTTGCAAAAAAGGCATAAAATGAAAGCCCCACACTTTCCCCTTTGCTGGCAATTTTCTTATCACAGATTTCGATAATTTTATGTCTAAGGCTTTCTCTCATAACTACCTATATTGCTCTTAATCACATCAGCTATAGCTCAACCAACAAGCTTACAATCACTCTTTAAACGTATTCTGAACTTCGCGTCTAAGCGCGTCTTTTGCGCCAGACTCTAAACACATTCCGTGGGCCGCGACCAAAGCCTCAAAATCAAGAGCAAGTAACTTTTCGAAATCAGATCTCATAGAGCCACCTTTCGGCGTCACTCGTTTCAACCAAGGAGGCCCAATGTTAATCCCCGTTTTGAATCCGAGTAATTTGAATGCGAACTTGGTAAATCGAGTAAAATAGCTCCAATCTACATGATATTGAACACTGTCGGTAGTAATCAGAAGTTTATGATCATTAAGCAGCAATGCAGCCTCAGGATATTGAGCAGTTTCAAAAATAAAGAACAAAGAGTTTGGAAAAGGGCTTTGAGTGTCCGAAGAAATTGTGTGTGTAGCGTTGAGTTCTGGATAGGATCTTGACCACTTTGAGCCCAGAATTCACATTGATAGCGATCTAGATAAAACGAGTCATCCAGGCCATGAAAATCGCCTAAACGGATGACACGCCTGACCTTCCCAAGATCATCAAGGGAGGCCAACCCTTGCTCGCTCATTCGAACAGGATTAATTAACGTCAAATCCTCACCTTCCTTAAGAACGACCATATTCCTATTCATTCGCATACCCGGCCCCATTTTAATACTGCCATGCAGTAAGTAGACGCCAGGATACAACGCTTTCAATTCATCGTGCGGATACGCAGCTGGATACATGACTCCTCCTTGAGAAATAGAGATATTTTTTTGCCGTACTTCCGTTTAACGCCGAGTGTATTTATTCATAAATAAGGAGGGAGTACAAACGAACCAACAATTAAATTGATTTAAACCTCAGCCACAATCAAACTGTCTGGTTCACAGGTCATCTGTCGGAACATAACGTAAAGCACTGACTAATAATCTATCTCCACTTTAAATTCAAAACACACCAAACCGCTTTTTCGCAACGTTTTTACGATTAACATCAATCAATTCCCAAGCATTAATCTCGTCTAATTTATCCAACAGCGCATCACTTCCTTTAGCTAACTTCAAGTTCATTTCTTCGCTATATAAAGGGACGATACTAAAGAACTCAATAATTTTGTCTTGGGAGATATGGAGACGAGTAAACTCATCAGGTACATACAAGGGTGGAAGCAGGATGACACCGCTGAGCTTTGTATTTTCTGCAAAACTCTCTGCTGGATCACCATTTGGAATCGTG
Organism: Litoribrevibacter euphylliae; assembly: GCF_042646085.1. Taxonomy (NCBI): domain Bacteria; kingdom Pseudomonadati; phylum Pseudomonadota; class Gammaproteobacteria; order Oceanospirillales; family Oceanospirillaceae; genus Litoribrevibacter; species Litoribrevibacter euphylliae. Next base: position 106,031 of record NZ_JBHRSZ010000009.1, read on the forward strand.
TGCCCAAAGCCCAACCATGTATCATATTTGTGAGGAAAACGAGCTAGGTATTTCAGCTGACGAATAGGCCAGTACCATCGCTCATCCTTAAATGACTCCTCATCAACATGCCAGGATTCAGGCAGAGTAATCATCAATTCCATATATTTAGTCATAGCAGCTTCTTCTGGTACGTTCATAGGAAGATCACTCATACCTGATGTAATCAGTATGTGGAAGGGTTGTTCTTTAGTTGGTTTCACATAGTGAATATCAATATGAACGGTATCTGAGATCAGTTCATGAAGAACTAACTCGACCTCACCAATGTGCGTCTCAATGTGATTAGAAATTTCCTCAATACACTCTTCTCCATGTGGTGACTCCCATTCTTTTTCACCATCCGTATATCTATAAATTGGGGCTCCAGACAGTGATACCAGATTGTCTTCCTTGCTCATTTACTTCTCCATTTATTCAATCCACATTAGCTGTATCAAATACAGTGTAATCAGCATACCTTTGTTATAAGCACATTAAACTTCTTAACTCCCCAGTATTTTCATGGGCAAGCTCAGGATTGGGTTTTGCGAGTCAGCAAAGCTATAGATCACTAAAATGTGCCCTGCCGAAACAAGAAAATACCAAACCGCCGAGAACAGCTGTCCATAGGTATCAAGAGGAACCAGATGCGAAAACTGTCGTTGTCGCCATTCAAAGACAATTTCCAGTGATCCCACAATCAAGAAGAAAACCAACAGCGCCAATCCAAAGGTGTAAGATAACCATAAGCCCAAACCAATGCCTGCCAAACATACAGAAAGACCTACCCACGAGCGCATGGAAAAGCTGATACTTTTTAATATATGACCGCCATCCAGAGGCAAAATAGGCAACAGGTTAAATAGATTTAACAGAGAACCAAGCACTGCAGCGCCTGCAAACAATTCCAGACCGGTAATAGCAAATAACAACCAACACCCCAGTGACATAAATAAGCCAAAACACGGGCCCATGATGGATATTACTACATCCTGCCATCGGGTATTAATTTTATCGTCTGAGACCGCCAAGCCACCCACAAACGGGATCAAATAAATGCCTTTGGTCTTGATACCAAAATATTTCATCGCTCTAACATGGCCGTATTCATGAGCGACTAAACAAGCAATTAAAACCAGCGCAAACTCTAGGGAAAATAACCACGCATAGCCTGCAACCGAAGCTCCAGCCAATGCAGCTTTTACCACCTTGGCACTTTTTAATAGTTTAAACGCCAGCGCTGCTAGCCCTATCAGACTGGTGTGCTTTTTCGCTTTTACAAGGTGCCCGTCGCTGGGTAGCGGGCACTGACCGCTTTCTTGTTGTCGTTCCCCTACCCATAATTGATAGCTGAGATTGTTGTCTTGCGCTTGTAAATTCAAGCTGATAGATAAGGTCTTATCGGGCTGCTCTGGAGCCCTGACCTGTAATTGAAAACGGTGCACAACTTCATTAGTTTGTACGTCTGCCAGTTCTGCGCAGCTCACCAATTGCTCGCCCCAGTAAAGACGTTGCACTGCTTCGTTGTCAGTGGTCAATCGTAATGGTTTGCCTATTAGCTCCAGGCTCAATAATTCAGTTGTTTCTGGGTTGGGAAAATCGACTTGGTTTTCTTCTAAGTTAGACAAGTGAAATAACTCTCGATAAAAATAGTCCGGCAAGTGTACTGAAATTCATCATCAATTTTAAACGTCTAAGTGAATACGCTCTTAGCCAGTATGGATAAAATTCTTTGCCTCTATCACTTCGAATTAATAATTACCCGCTGGAAAAATCACTATTCATATCTAAACCTCAGTCACAATAAAGCTGTCTGGTTCGCTGCTCATCTGTCGGAACATAACGTAAAGCACCGCCAAGAATATAAGACTGAATAGAACAAACCCAACAATCATAAAGGGATGCATTGTAGGGATGATCACCGCACTCTCTGGATCGTCCGGGTCATAATGAACTTGAATGACTTTTGTTCTCGGAAACTCTGCCACTAAGGCTTGCGCTTCTTCCTTAGAGTAACCTGGGATGGCACCGGTAATGTCTCGTTTATTTTCTTTGTGATAAAAGTCTTCACCCACGGCATAGACGTACTCTATCCCTACTTCGTAATGAGGGTCGGCACTGCTCCCTTGTGTATGAATTTCTTCTATCCAGGTATTAACGACCATGCCCTTGGCAGTTGGCCAATCAAAAGAAGCATGAGCTCGCCACAGTGCATAACCAGACACCAGTACACTGAGCAAAAACAAAGAGAACATGAACCAAATAAAGTACGAAACTTGCGAGATTCTAAAGAATTTCATCATCACCTGCTTATTGAAATCCAAGTAAGACAGAGCCTAAGAGAAGTGCAACCAAAGCATTAACAGCGTCAGAACAACAACCCCCACACTGCACATAAGACCTTCATGGACGTAACGCCAAAACACCCAAGACACATCTTGAGGAGGATCTTCACGAACATACTTAAGACGATCAGGTAGGCTCCCGGAACGCCAGATACATATACCTATAACCAATGTCAGCATTACAAAAGCAGCATAAAGCCCTGCCTTCTCCATAGACCCCCAACTGATCAGAGCACACAATGCAGGCATATAAGGCAAGATGGTTAAGCGGTAATACATGGGCCGATCGACCGCACGTAAGATCCAGCCTTCAAAACGGGATTTTGGCTGACGCTTGGTATACAACAACCGATGCTTTGCGCGATTACTTAGGTTAGGCCGGTCCTTCAGACTACGCTGACGTATCATTCTATATCTGACCACCAATCAACACGCTGGCGTATTCTATAGCCAGGCCACCCACTATTAGAGTGACCCATTATTAGAGTCGGCCCGGCATCGTTCATCATCATGCAATTACAAATTTTCTGGATCAGACCAGCGGTAACTTGGCAGCTCAGATCGGTCGATACTGTATTTTTCTCCATCGTATTTGAAGATATAGGTATGGCCTCGAGATTTCTCAAACCCTTTTCTGTAGCCTGACTTACTTTCAAAAACACCCTTCGACTTCAGTTTGATGTCCGCAAACCCGTAATGCTTGGTTGGCAATATCTGCAGATGAGACTTGGCAACTTCTTTTTCCCACTCAACACTATTGTCACACATAGACCCTTCATGAACTCGTGAGTATTCCGTTGGCAAGTTTTCAACCAACCGAGTCAGAATGTGGTTTTGATAGACAAATAAATTCAAGAACTGTCCACGAGACTCTCGTTCACAGCCAAGGTCAGCGCCTGTATTGAGCCGAACACCGAATGCTCTGACCTGATCATTCAAGGCATAATTGGCCGTATCCAACCAGATACTGTCCGGACGAATTTTTGCCTGTTTCCCTTCATGAATGAATTCACGATGGACCGCCTGTACCTTATGGCGCTTACTGTCGAGAATCACCGTATTCCACTGATATGTGCGTTCACCCGGCTTTGCACCATCCGTCCAGACAAAGTAAGACGCCAGTGTCAGCTCCGGGCGATTAGGCAGTGCTTTACATACCGGCCAAGAAAGCGGACCAAACAGGTGCTTGCTCTCTTCTAACGATTCCAATTGCTCAGGTGAACAGGTTTGAGCAGCCATCACTGCGGAAGCAGAAAACAGAGTGCCTACTGCCATTAACTTCAAGGTGTTATATAAAGATCTCATAACTGCCACCATTCCTTAGCCGGAAGCTCTTCCCACTTCACGGGATACCTATGACCATCAAATTTCAATGTCGTTTTATAGATCTTGGTTTCAATCCCTGACGATTCTTCTTCCAACATTTCCGCCTCACTTAGCTCTTCCATGCTGGACTGATCGTACACATCAGTTACAGTTTCGGTACTAAGTATCAAATCCCGATATCCATTAGTCTTGGTGTCCGCCAAACTTAATTGCCCTTGACCATGTAATGTTTTCTTATCGCCATAACGATCACAAGCAGTTCCCTCTACCACGTATCTTTGCTGCAATGGCAGGTGTTTTAGCACAGGTTTCAACGCCTTACCTTCACGCACAAATAAGGTAACAAACTGATCACGAACAATGTCGCTACAATAATTATCACCCGTAATATCCGCTCGAATAGCAAAGGCATTGATTGTATCGTTTAACGGGTAATTGGTGCTGTCAATAATGAACGCTTCTGGGTCATAATCTCCCTCACGCACCTTAATGTTTGGCCCTTCCCAAATATGTAAATTGCCCGAAGCAACCACCTCCGGGGTTTCTGTTTTGACCAACAACACCCGTAACATTAAATGACGCTCACCGTCTTCTCCGTCAACCCATGTGTGATACAACATCACCTCTAACGAGTCATCTGCCGGATAAGAATCACACGTCCAAAAAAGGCTGTTACGAAACTGGTTAGAATCTTTCTCCCAAGCCCGAAAGGCATTATCCGAACAGGATGAATCTGCAAAGACACTGCCGCTAAACAGCAATGCCGACATCAATAAAAACTTTTTCATTACAACTCTCTTATTCCTTATGCGACTCAAGGACGCACGATCCATTTAACGTAAAAAACATAGATGCGAGCACTCAGATACGTTGCTCTGCAAGGGCACTGTCGAAGAAAAAATAGGAAGGGAAATTTAGCAGCACGGAACATTGTGCATTGGGTAGGCATACAACATCGTCCTTGATAAACCTTAAGGTACGGAATTGTATGAAACTGATGAACAATGTAAATACGACAAAAATGATCTGAGGCAGATTTAATGTTTTAAAATGTTAACCTGTTGGTTAATTTAAATAAAAAAAGGTGATTCTAAACCATCCTCTTAACGCTCAATCAAAAGCATCCAGCTGGCAGCCACCATCAAAAACACTATCGAATACATTTGGAAAATGGCAATAGATCGTCTCGGGTGCATTTTAATGTGTTTAAACCGTTGTAACGTCGAATAAACAATTACCGCCCCCACTGTGGTATACACAGCCATAAACGTCATTAATGAAGTCGCAACTACGCCATCTAGTGGTATTTTTTCCGCAAAAAATATCTTCGCTTCCACCAATAAAAGAAGAAATGGAAGTATAAAAAACAGGACTATAACGCGACCGAGAGGAAACCGCCCCATAGAAGCGATAAAGCCCTTCTTAGAACGCTCAGGCTTGGAAGCTGACGCCTCACTTTGCTGGAAATCGCCTCTACTGATTAAAACCTCTATCTCCTCTTCTTTTTGGTGTGATGACAACTCACCGGAATGCATCAATTTATTCAGTTGTTCAGACGTATGATCGCTTAAAGCCATGATGACTACTCCTATCGCTGTTTCATAAAGGCCACGGCCAAACCGGAAGAAACAAAGGTCACCCCAGCTCCAACATTTAAGCCAGACACCAACTTAGGTCGGTTTCTCAACCAATCTGATAATTGAAAAGAAAACACGCCCATCAAGCTGAAACCGATGGCTGTTAACAGAGCAAACCAAACCCCATAGCCAATCATCTGGCCTGTTACGGAACCTAAGCTCGGATCAACAAATTGAGGAACAAAGGCAAGCACGAACATCCCTGGTTTTGGATTCAGTGCAGCCGAAAGAAAGCCTGTTGAGAAGATGGTTTTCAGCGGCTGTTTTTTCGCAGGCTCCAATGAGAACAAGTTCTTCGAGCGAAGGACTTTAACCCCCAACCAGATGAGATACGCAGCGCCAATAATCTTCACCACGTAAAAGGCTATTTCAGACGTTTGGATCAACAGAGTTAATCCAAAGGTGGCTGCCATTACGTGAAACAGAATGCCAGCACCTGACGAAAGGCCAGAAACAGTCGCAGCCAATCGACCTTGGCTTAACCCTCGCCCTACCGCAAGTAAGTTGTCCGGCCCTGGAGAGATAACCAACAATAAACAGGCAAGTGTGTAGGTGATGAATACTTCAAGTGGGAACATAAAACCTCCTTGTTATGTTGGCTTGGCAGTTATGCTCAAACGCAAATCCATTGCTGTCTGCAGACATTTATTAAGAAAGGAAGTAATTAGAACACAAGGCCATACCTTGACGCATTCATTTTTTAACTATAAGGACAAGAAATAACTTCTTACTTCACCAACCAAAAGTCTTTATGGTCTCGCCATAACTTCACTAATGAAGGACCTAACAAACTAGCGCCGTCATATAGTACATGCTCTGGATCATTTAGTATGAACTCGTCCGATGTAAAGTCCGCCAATGGTAATCCCAAATCAACAAAACCATTAAGCCGTTTCGAAAACTCCACACATAAATCACCCAGATAGAAATAGTCTTCTTTTTGATTAGACATAGCAGAAAAAACCAGTTGATATTTCGGCGCCCAGCCAATCAAGCTATCTAACCCTACGTACTCCTCTTTCTCCTGTTCATACTCCCAACCAAAGGAATAAGCAAACGGTGAACCCTTAATCCAGAAATCATTAGATCTAACTACATCAGAGAGTTCTTGTATTCGAACTATCACATCTGACTTTTCAGCGTCTGAGAGTATTTCTTTCAAAAGTATTCTGGTTGCTGGGCCCATCGCTGCCTCCTTACGTCTGTCAATGGCAGAACTAACACCGAATACCTTAGACTTTTGAGACAGAGTTATGGGATTAAAGAAACTTAATTGTCTCTACAGCATACCCGTCATGATCTTCATATTGAATGATAGATAACTCAATTACTTTTCCGTGATTTGACCAAATGACTGATGTCTTAAATTTACAGATCAAACTCGGTGTACCCATTGATTGACTATAACAACCAAGTAACTCTGGTTCTGAGTGACTTTGATAGACACCAAGCTGCGATAACTGTTTTAAGATAGGTTCGAACTTAGCAATCGGCGTATGATTCAGGAATTTCTCACTCAAATAAGGTTCTACAGATGACGCCTCCCAACTAGACAGATCACGAACAAACTGATTTGTGAACTCACCCACTTTGGAAAAAAAGATCTCTTCTTTTTGTTTAAAATCGAATCTGAGATAACCAAAAAAAATCAATAAAACAATGAAGATCCCTCCAAAGATCATTAGTAACGCTTTAAAGACACTTTTAGGCTTTAATCCTTCAGTAGCATCACCGCTGAAGCCTTTTGAATTATGTTTTTCTGTGTTCATGTACAACTCATAGAATGAAAAGAAAGGGCAATTAAATAGAAATTGTTTCTAAAAAATTGGGCGGCATAGTATCCAGTTGCTTGAGTAAAAACAAATTCATAAAGATTAAAGTGAATTCCACGTAAAGATGCAGCACTCACTTTTCCGGAAAAGCCCTTCCCTTATGATTCCATTCAATAAAAAACAACCAAAGAAAAAACTACACCACCGCCATACCGGCAATCCTGTTCCAGTAGCCATTACAGTGTTGTTCATTGAGCGGCAGCACTTGGTTCTCCCCTGCTTCCATGGCTTGTTTTAAATCCGCTACTATCCCCAACACTTGGTCGTGCTCCGGCACGATTCTAAGATGCGTTGCGCCTTTGGCAACAAGATCTTGCCATTGGTTGAGTAGATTTAAGCATTTACCCGATTGAGTTTGAATGCCATTAAGAGTGAAGATTTCCAGCCCGTCCTGACTTTTGGCTTTGATGCCTTGCGGGTGTTCAAGGCAGATGAACTTGCATTGGTCTTTCGGGTAGTCGTAATGCCGCGCGGTGTAGCATCGAGCTGAGTACGCGAGGGTCATGTGACCATAGGCCATGATCTCAGTGTCGATGTCTTTCACCTGAGTGGCTTTGTAGTCGCTGACGATTTGTGCCACTTGATCACCGGCCATTTCCAGTTGTGGCAACCACCGGATTGCCCCCGCTTCCACCAGCACTTGAAGGGAGTCTGCGTTGTAGATGTTCATTGCTGAGCCAATCACGAAGAACGCATTGAGATCGGAGAGGTACTTCACTGCGGCCATGTCATTGGCTTCTACCAGATAACCTTCTTCCGCCGCGCGTGTGCAAAGCTGTTTGAGTGAATGCAATTCGGACTCTGCTTCGATTAATGCCAAGGTTGAGAGCACTACTTCTTTGCCATGTTCAACAAGGTGAGCTGCGATTTCAAACCAATTATCCAGCCTTAATTCACGGCGTTTGGAGCAAACGGTTTCGCCGAGATAGACCACATCCACATCGGACGTTGCGACGTCTTTATAGAAGGCTTGGACTCGCTCTTTCGGCCAAAAATAAGGCAAGGGAGCAAGTGAAATCTTTATTGGTTGAGTCTGTGTCATTGTCGTTTTCCTCCTTATTGCCATGGTCGTGAATAAGCGCCAAGTGTGGTTTGTGCCCCTTCAGATAAGGTCTGCAAGGTGCTGAACCATTGGGCTTCGGTTTTGAAGTCTTCCGGGTTTGCCATTAGACGATCAATGGCCTCTCGCCAGATACCAACCACCTGCCCGACATAGGCAGGGCTTCGCTGACGCCCTTCGATTTTAATGGCCTTAACGCCGGTCTTATGAAGTTCAGGAAGGATGTTGAGCGTGTTCAAACTGGTGGGTTCTTCCAACACATGATAGGTCTTACCTTCAGCCTCAAAGCGACCTTTGCATAGGGTTGGATAACCAGCTTTCTCGCCCGGACCATAACGATCAATCACCACATCGTTTAGCCGTGATTCCAATACATCACCGTCTTCTTTCCATTCCACAAACTTGGCTGGTGAACATACGCCTTGGGTGTTCGGTGATTCGCCCGTCATGTAGGAAGAGAGATAGCATCGACCTTCCGCCATGATGCACAAGCTACCAAAACCGAACACTTCTAAATCCACCTTGTTGGCTTCCGCCACTTGTTTCACTTGTTTGAGCGACAGAACTCTTGGCAGAATGGCGCGACGGATATTGAAACGATCTACATAGAATTCCAACGCCGCATAGTTTGTGGCTGACCCCTGAACTGAAAGATGAATCGGAATATGCGGATACTTAGAGGTAGCGTAATCCATCACACTAAGATCGGCCGCGATCAAAGCATTAGCTCCGATATCTGCAACACGGTCTACTGCATCTCGCCACAACTGTTTGTTCTCTTGCTGGGCATAGGTATTGATGGCGACATATAGTTTGGTGCCTTTATCTTGAGCGTACTTGATAGCTTTTAAGGCTTTCTTGTCGTCGAAGTTCAACCCTGAAAAATGGCGGGCATTGGTGTTGTCTTTGAAGCCGATAAAAACGGCATCCGCCCCTTTATCGACGGCTAATTGAAAGGTGGGCAAGTTCCCGGCTGGGCACACTAATTCCATGGATTCTGCGTCCATATTTTTTTACTCCTCAGAAGCCCGGCCAGGGGATTTTGAACACCCCAAAAACCCGACTATTTTTATCGGATAACAGGCGCACTCTACTCTGAGCAGCAAATTTAGCCTTGATGTATATCAACACAGGCCAAGAACAGATGCGGTCTAATAGTCACGATTTATAAGGAACCCTACAGGAGTTTTACTAAGATGCTTACGGTCAAAACATTACTTACCAAAAGCCTGATCAGTCGTCTTCCGACTCCATTAGATATCGTTCGTCGCCCTGCCTATTACGCAGCACTGCCGGTTCGAAAAAGCCCAGAACTTGTTCAACAAAAAGTCATTCAAAAATTGATGAGTGATGCCCTCAAAACCACCATTGAAGACGGTGATTTTGATTGCCTGATTAATCGCAAGGTAAAAATCAATGTAGTGGATGCCAACTATCAATTTTGTATTGGTTTAAATGCCAGGCAGGAACTTCAGGTTTCAACGGCTCATCATTTGACTCTAGAACCTGATACAGAGATCAAACTGGACAGCGATGCCATCATCAAGATTCTGACCAAACAAGTGGACCCGGACACCCTCTTTTTCCAACGACGTTTAGTGATTCTTGGAGATATGGATTTAGGGCACGAAGTTAAAAACACCCTGGACGCGATTGAACATGATTCACTTCCCAAGCTCGCCCAATGGCTAATGAATAACCTAATGCCAAAAGTTGCTCAGGTTCAAACCTGGGGGCAAGATTTGGCGGAAGCAATTCAGTATCGGGAATCGCTGCAAATAAAAGGTTGATGAAAGCGAACCAGATAGATACTTAATAACAGAAACGGGAGGCATGTTCCTACCTCCCTCTTTCAACAATCACCGCCACCCCCGCAGTCTCCGCCTCCACCCCAGAAGCCACCACCATCGCCGGAACCACCATGACCACCGGGGCCACCATCCGTACCCAGTAACTTTCCTAGCCCGATGAACACGAACACTACGCATACGATGGGCGAAATTAGGTTATAAAACGTTTGCTCTGAATTCAGATCTGTCAGATATCCAAAGCCTAAAACACCTAACCAAATTAACCACCAAGGCATATTACACCTCTACGAGCCTCGATATTTCGCAACCACGAAATAGCGTCACCAAATAAGACATCAAGAAACCAGTCCTTATTCTTAATATAGCGTTTGCATTGATATAGCTCATCTTCATTAAATATATTTCTGAGTATTTTAGTCAACTATAGAAGAATCACTGATGGCACGGATTCTGCCATTCATTAGGTATGAAGAATAGGTAAACCGATAGGCAGCAATGCGATTGGATCTAATGATCGATTGTTACTCAGTACCGCATAAGGACGCAGGTGTAAAAAACAATGAACACACAAGCAAGCACACTCGCCACCATACCCTCGAATAATGAGGCCGAAGAAGCTTATGAGGCTCCACCAACCTTTGACCCTAAACGTATTCCAGGGAACCCCGCCATCTGGGTTGGAATATTTTCAGAAATGACAGAGTTCGCGATTTTCTTCGTGATCTACTTTATTGCTCGAGCACATTACCCGGAGGAGTTTCTCAACGGGCCGTTAGAACTGCACACCACCGCAGGTACAATAAATACCTTGGTTTTGATCAGCAGCAGTTACTTCGCGGTTAAAGGTATTTTTGCATTAAGAAATGGAAATCCACACGCCTCTATGCGCTGGCTCTGGATGACCGTCGGTTGTGGGCTGATTTATTTAGCCGTGAAGTATTGGGAATACCAATGGAATATGGATCGAGGCATTGAAACGAACACCAATAACTTCTTCGCGATCTATTACTACACCACCTTTAACCACATGCTGCATGTTGGCTGGGGCAGCGGCGGAATTGTCTGGGCCATATATCAAATCAAGACCGGTGCTTTTGATGCCAACAACCATACAGGATTAATCGCCGCCGCCTGCTATTGGCACATGATTGATTTAGCCTGGATTCTAATTTTCCCATTGCTTTACGTGTTGCGTTAAGAAGGAGTTGGCCATGAACACAGAAGTAAAAAATGAAGCTAACAAGAACAAACCAGCCACGCATTCCATCAAACATTCCACTAAGCATTTGGATCGCCTTTGGCTGGTAATGATTGCTATCACTTTAACCAATGCTTTAATCGCGGAACAGGCCAAACCCAGCGCGGCAATTGCAGTTCTAATTTGCGGGATGATCGTGATCAAAGCGCGTCTGGTAATCGACTACTTTATGGAGTTAAAAGAGGCGTCCCCCTACATCTATTATCTGATGAACGCCTACTTTTACATCTTCCCGTTAGTTGCGTTACTCGTCTGGCTCTACCCTGAACCACTTGCCGAGCTAACGCGCTTGAGCCGTTTCTGATGCCTTACGTAGGAGCCTGATATAAGACACTAAATGTCTACAAGGACGTTAAATCCGCCAAAGATCAAACGCTTACCATCGAATGGCATGGGGTTCTGATTCGGGTCACAGATGGGATCTTTCATGAATTTAGCCATGCCTTCATCACGTACTTGTTTTGAAGGCCACATAATCCATGAGAACACCACGGTTTCATTTTCCTTGCACTTAACGGCCATAGGAAAAGATGTCACTTCCCCATCCGGTACGTCATCGCCCCAAGTTTCAACCACACGCTCGGCACCGTACTTCTTGAACACATGTGCAGCTTCTTCACAATGCCCTTTATATTCTTCTCGCTTGTCGGTTGGTACGGCACAGACAAAACCATCAACATAACCCATGATCACTCTCCTCTAGTTCCTAATTTGTAGATCTAAGTCTTAAAATTACTGCCCCAAAACGAGGGCTAATCCCCCTCATTGTTGTCGTCTTGAAGTTCACGAACCGGGCGAATCTCGACACTGCCGTACCGAGCGGGCGGAATCTTACTAGCCGCTTGAATGGCTTCATTTAGATCCCGAACATCTAAAAGATAAAACCCAGCCAATTGCTCCTTGGTTTCAGCAAACGGGCCATCAGTAATGTCCACTTTGCCATTGCGAACTCGTAACGTCGTTGCGGCTTGAGTTGCCAGTAAGGCTTCGCCGCCGATCATATAATTACGGGAACGTAATGACTCACCGCAATCAATGCATTCACGATTTAAAGCATCCCACTCGTCTTGAGTGAGCGCTTTCATCTTGGATTCGTCGTAGTAAACCAACGCCACATACTTCATAGGAAGACTCCTTTACCGTTTTGATTTCCTGCTTTTACTCTACAGGCGGCAACATCACCATCCAGCCCATGCCAAACTTATCAATTACCTGACCATAGAGTGGCGACCAGAAGGTCTTCTCTAATGGCATGCGTACTGTGCCGCCATCCGCCAAAGCATCAAAAACCTGACGTGCTTGCTCTTCGGAATCTATCGTCAATGCCAAATTAAACCCAGCAAACTCCCCTTCATCCCCACAACCGTCTGACGCATAGATCGTCATATCGCCAATGGTAAATTCGCAGTGCATGACCTTCTCTTCATAACCCGGTGGCAACATGCCTTCAGGCATAGGCTCTGGGCTTTCATTGAAACGCAGTAACATGTCGACTCTTGCACCCAAATGCGTTTGATAAAACGCCAATGCGTCATCGCAACAACCTGAGAAAAAGAGATAGTTATTTACCTGGGCCTGTCTCATGGCAATGGTGTGACGAAGCGCCTCTTCTTGATCCTGGCACTTCCCGTCCGTATCAACGTCTTTAAAATCTTCCATGTCATAGATCGGGCGGATATCGATGTCGGAGGCCTCATCCATTGGATTCGGGCACTTCTTCACCCACTCAATGGCCTCTTCAAGGGAACTCACCTTCCAGATCCAATAACCTGCAACGAGCTCATTGGTTTCAATAAACGGCCCTTTCGTTACAGTACGATCTTTACCATTGACGTGAACACGCGCACCTTCTCTGCTCGGCTTTAATCCTTCTCCTGCTTCCATTATCCCGGCATCTACCAGCGCTTCATTAAACTCGCCCATTGCTGTCAATAATTCCTGGCTCGGTAATACACCGGCTTCTGAATCTTTTGTTGCTTTCACCATCACCATGACTTTCATTGTGCATTCTCCTTTTCGTATGTTTCCTGAATTTAGCTCTTTTGTAGCTGTATGCAGATGGAATCAAGAGCGGTTTAGACTCTCCTAAATGCGCTCTCTACACAGTAGTCGAATGGGCTTTAGACAAATCGACATTTTTTGAAAAAATATTTAATTTTTTCTTCGGTAGTAAGGAGATTAATTGCAAGGCATATCTGCCAAAGCTTAGAGAGAAGCGAGTTTACGCTTGAGAATTCGCTGTTCCGGCGCTTGTTTCGCCAGACTTAAGGCGTGTTCGAAGGCTGCGATTGCGTCATCGACTCGACCCGCACGACTAAGAAATTCGCCATAGGTCGCGAACGTTAGATGGTAGTTTTTGAGTTCTTTCTTATTAAGCAGTTGTTCTACGATTTCGATACCAGCTTGTGGACCATCCCGCATCGCCACAGCAACGGCACGATTTAGTTCGATAATAGGTGATGGCGACACCAGCAGTAATGAAGAATACAAAGCAACGATTTGATTCCAATCCGTCAGGTCAGAACTCGGAGCTTGAGCATGTACAGCAGCAATTGCGGCCTGCAAAGTGTAAAAACCATAATCACGCGTTGCCAACGCACGCTGAACAAGCTCAACACCTTCTGCAATCAAAGAACGATTCCATAAGGTACGATCCTGATCTTCCAACAACACGATGTCGCCATTAGCATCAGCACGTGTAGCTCGTCGCGACTCATTCAATAACATAAGAGCCAATAAACCGAATACTTCCGCATCCGGCAGTAATGACATTACTAAACGTGCCAAACGAATGGCTTCTGCCGTAAGCTCCGAACGCATCACATGATCGCCAGCCGATGCGGAATAGCCTTCGTTATAAACCAAATAAATTACCGACAAGACAGATTCCAGTCTGTCAGGAAGCTCTGATTCGAAGGGGATTTGAAACGGAATCTTGGCTTCGCGAATCTTGCCTTTACCACGAACAATGCGCTGAGCCATGGTCGACGCCGAAGTAAGAAACGCACTCGCCACTTCCTCGGTAGTTAAGCCGCACACTTCACGAAGCGTCAGTGCCACCTGGATTTTCGGGTCAATAGCCGGATGACAGCAGGCAAAGATCAAACGTAACGAGTCATCTTCAATCACGTCTTCAACTTGATCTTCAATCTCAAAAGGAAAAAAAGCACTTTCTGTTTCATTGAAATCAACACCTGATTCTTCTGAAAGAATCTCATCATGACGCTTACGACGGCGGATTTGATCAATGGCTTTGAAGCGCCCGGTTGAAATCAGCCAGGCACTTGGATTAGTAGGAATTCCCGATTGCGACCATTGAACCAGCGCTGTACTGAACGCATCATGCATGGCCTCTTCGGCAAGGTCGAAGTCCCCCAGCAAACGAATCAGGCTCGCATAAACCTTGCGAGCTTCATTTCGATACAAGTCATCCAGCGTTGCTTGCACTGCATCACTTGTTGAAAGGGGTTCTTTGTTGGTCATAGCTATTTTGCCAATTCGACCCACTTACCTTGTGTCAGCTGAGGTAAATCAGCCGCTTCCAGTTCAAACACCGCGTTGGGTGTCCCTGCGGCAGCCCAAATCGACGGATATTGTTTCAAGTCAGGATCAAGAATCGTCTTAACGTCTTCATTATGAGCAATTGGTGGAACACCGCCGATGGCATAACCAATTCGATCACGAACGAACTTGGCATCTGCTTTAGCCAACTTTAGCCCGGTTGCTTCTTCCACCTTATCAGTGCACACCTGATTAGTGCCTGAAACAATCAGCAGTATTGGGTCACCCGAATTGGCGTCTTTAAAAATCAGAGATTTAGCAATCTGAGCCTGCTGACAACCAATGGCTTGCGCGGCTTCTTGAGCAGTGCGAGTAGATTCTGGCATTTCTTTCACAACAAACGATTTACCATGTTGTGATAGAAACATCTGAACTTTCTGTGATGACTTTGCAGTCAATTGCTGAGTCATATTAGACCTCTCCTTGTTATTGTTGTTTTATCCCTGCATACACAGAAGTTGGATACGAATAATGTATATCATCCGTTCTCAATTTCCATAGTTTGAAGCATGACAGATTGTAATCAATCACATATCTGTTGATAGATCTCTTGAACCACGGGCACTACCGACAGCACCAACAGCAACGACATGGTGTAGTTGAACCATTTACGATGCGCGTCTGATTTCAGAACTTTCTTGAGCATGGAGCCAAACATCAGCCACACACCCACACATGGAAATGACACCACCAAGAAAGTCAACGCTATGGTTAAGTTCTGGCTGTAGTAGCTTGCACCTAGTGTTGTGAATGCGGCAATCGCACCAGTCGCTACTACCCAGGCTTTAGCATTGACCCACTGAAACAAGGCCCCTTTCATAAAGCCCAAAGGTTCACCCTGCTCTTCACCTTTTGAAATTTCACTGGAGCGCGCAATCAACCAGGCCAGATACAACAAATAAGCCGTGCCTAAACATTTAATGATCAAGTGAAGGGATGGAAATAACTCAAACAACTGCCCAAAACCAAGGCCCACCAGCAACAGCATCAAGGCAAAGCCGACACAAATACCACTGAGCAGAGGAACACTCTTCTTAACACCAAAGTTTACCCCGGAGGTCATCACCATGATGTTATTGGGGCCTGGCGTTACTGAAGAAGATATGGCGAAGAGAATCACCGCATATATGTAATCCATTAGAGCGTCCCTACTATTGAGTTAAGAAAACTTCTGAGTTCAATAAGGTTGGGACGTTATGAATAATTTCAAGAGAAGTTGACTAGAAAAACAGCTTTTATTACAGATCTCTTACATGCCCGTTAGACGTCAGCATATTCTTTTGCCCATCAAACTGCTCAAAGAACCCCAAATGCGCACGTTGAGAGAAGGTATCATTCCGGGTTTCATAGTGTCTGATCCAATCAAGCAGCATTTCAAGATTGTTGTCTTGAGCTTCTTTCGACTCGTACTTATGAGGCTCCCATGGACGACGTTTTGCGTTCTCTATGCATTGATCAATTGGTAAATTGAGATAAATAATTTCATCTGAGTGCGGCCCAGCAATTTCCATTAAATCGGTATAACACCCTTCAATAACCCAAGCATCGTTTGACGCAACAAAGGCCTGAATAGCAGTAGCAGATTCCTCCAATGGCATACGTTCTGGCGGCGTAGTTGGCTTCCAGGCCAGTTCGTCCAGATCAAGATGGGACAAACGATGTGTTTCACAAAGTTGCTTTGCTAAGGTGCTTTTTCCTGAACCAGAGTTTCCAAATATTAGAATTTTTTTCATGAAATAACTCCTTGTAATCTTGAATGTAAGATAATTAATTCCCTGCCTTTGATGATTAATATGCAGATACCATTGGCTAATTTCACTGTCATTTGCGGTCATAAAGCGAACCGAACCATTGACCTTTTGTTCCAACGCCACCTACACGTCATACACTTGATCAACGTTGCCTAGCTGTTTGCCATCACCCAACCCGACCAAGGTTGGGTGCAGTAGTTCAAACTTGTTCTACCTTATCCCGAAGGACGGTAAGAACCTGTTTCGTCTTCTCTTCCATCAAAGCAACATCACCTTTTGATTCTACATTCAAGCGAACAACAGGTTCTGTATTTGAAGACCTAAGATTAAACCGCCAATCTCCAAAGCTATAGCTTAAACCGTCGGTATCGTCTTCAGATATTGCCTGATCTTTAAAGGCTGACTTTACTCGCTCTATAGAAGCGTTGGGATCAGCCAATTTAGAATTAATTTCGCCAGATGAAGGATACGCTGTCATTCGTTGATTAACCGCTTCTGAAAGCGTCATGCCCTTCACTGACAAAAGTTCCGCGACCAGCAACCACGGAATCATTCCAGAATCACAGTAGGCGAAGTCCCTGAAATAATGGTGAGCACTCATCTCACCACCATAGATGGCATCTTCTTCTCGCATTCTTTCTTTAATGAAGGCATGGCCTGTCTTAGACATTATCGCTTGGCCACCCGATTGCTCGACAACTTCTACCGTATTCCAGGTTAACCTTGGATCATGGATGATTTTCTCACCCGGATGTTTTTCCAAGAACGCTTCCGCCAATAACCCAACGATGTAATAACCTTCAATAAAAGAGCCCTTTTCATCAAATAAGAAACACCGATCAAAGTCTCCATCCCAGGCTATCCCCATATCAGCTTTATGCGCTACCACAGCATCGGCAGTTGCTGATCTGTTTTCTGGTAAGAGAGGATTGGGAATACCATTCGGGAATGAGGGGTCAGGGTCATGATTCACTTTTATAAAAGTTACAGGCACACCCAACGTATCAAATTTAGATTCTAGGTGATCAATGACATGACCCGCCGCGCCATTTCCGGCATTCACAACCAGCGTTAAAGACTTAATATTACTGACATCAACATAAGATAGAAGATGTTCAACATAATCATTCAAAGTATTAAGTTTTGAATACCTTCCTTTGGTATGTGAACTTTGAGGAACTGAGTCCAAGGATTCAGCCAGCCGCTTAATCTCAAATAAGCCACTATCACCAGAGATAGGTTTGCTGTCTTCACGAACCAGTTTAAGTCCGTTGTAGTCAATGGGGTTATGTGATGCGGTCACTTCAATGCCGCCATCTACTTTGAGAAAACGTGTCGCAAAGTAGACTTCCTCAGTACCAACCATACCGATATCAACAACATCACACCCTGCATCCTGAATACCATTAGCTAAAGCCAATTTAAGGGGCTCAGAGGTTTCTCTGACATCGCCACCAACAACTACTTTGTTGGCTTTTAGGAACGTCGCATAAGCATATCCGATTCTGTAGGCGACCTCTTCATTGAGGTCTTCACCTAGCTGGCCACGAATGTCATAGGCTTTAAAACAATTTATAGCTCTCATGCAGGAACCCGCCCGTACCTATCTTCAAAACGAACAATGTCATCTTCACCCAGATAGGCGCCAGACTGAACTTCAATTAACTCAAGAGGTACTTTACCTGGATTCTCCAGCGCATGAACAGCGCCAATCGGTATGTAAGTCGACTCATTTTCAGAGACAAGAAAGGTTTCATTATTAACAGTGACCTTGGCAGTGCCTTTTACAACAATCCAATGCTCTGCTCTGTGATGATGCATTTGAACACTCAACTTGGCGCCAGGTTTAACTGTAATGCTCTTAACTTGGTATCGGTGACCATTACCAATGGAATCATAGATACCCCATGGCCGATAAACATGACGATGAAAATTAAATTCCGACCGTTTTTCCTTTTTCAACTGATCAACTATGGCCTTTACATTCTGAACTTCAGACTTATCTGCAATTAACACCGCATCACTGCTTTCAATAACAACTAAGTCTTTAACACCGACTGTGGCTATTAAACGACTTGAAGAATGAAGCAGAGAATCTTTCGTATTATGGCTGATCACATCACCTTTGATATGGTTTCCATTTTCGCATTTCTCAGCGACTTCCCACAAAGATGACCATGCACCAATATCATTCCAGCCTGCATCCATAGGAACCACTTTACCATCGGATGTGTTTTCCATTACTGCATAATCAATGGAGTCCTCAGGACAAGGAGCAAAATCACTGTCAGAAATCCTGATAAAGTCGAGATCTTGTTCTGAGTTTTCATAAGCTTTTTTACAAGTCTCATAGATCTCAGGCTGATAGACCTTTAGCTCTTCGAGAAATTTAGATGCTTTAAACATGAACATGCCGCTGTTCCAGTAGTACTCACCACTTTCTAAGTACTGTTCGGCCAAACTCAGGTAAGGCTTTTCAACAAACTCATCTATCTCATAAGCATTCTCACATGCTTTACCTCGTTTAATGTAGCCATAACCTGTTTCAGGTTGATTCGGAACAATACCAAAGGTCACTAAACTGCCTTGTTTCGCATACTCCACGGCCGAATTTACGCTTTTAGTAAAAGCATCTCGATCTTCAATCAAGTGATCTGCGGCTAACACCAACATTAATTGATCACCATGACACTTAAGAATATGAAACGCTGCGAGCGCAACAGCTGGCGCAGTATTCTTGCCCATTGGCTCAAGAATAATTCCAGAATGGTGAAAGCCTTCAGCCAAGAGTTGCTCTGCAGCCAAAAAGCGGTGCCCTTCATTCGCAATGATTACTGAAGGTAAGGTCTGCAAGCCGTTTAAACGTTCGATGGTTTCTTGCAACATGGTTTTATCGCCATGAAGTTTAAGAAACTGTTTTGGGTAACTCTTTCTGGAAAGTGGCCAAAGACGTGTACCTGAACCACCTGCCATTACTACAGGAACAATATTGTCCATAATTAATTCCCTCAATAAATAAAAAGTACCAAAGTTAATTAACAATCAAAATCAGCAATAACCGTTGTTTGAGCCAAACGGCTGCGAAGAGCAGTCAAATCAGCGCAATCAAAAGACGCCGGTAGTTTGAGTTCTAATGAATCTAAATAGCCCAACTCATCGAGGACACTAAAATCTGTAATTTCATCTTCAGCAAATGAAAGCGTTGAGAGTTGAGTTAATAAAGGAAGTGTTGAAAAGTCTGTGACATCTAATTCGATATAGACCAAATCATTCAAAGAATGTATTGCGCGTAAAGACGATAGATCTGTTATGGGACTTCTACCCAGCGACAATTGAGCTAAGTTCTCCAAATCAGATAACGCTGAAAGATCAACGACATTTGTCCTTTCTAACTTAAGTAGTATTAATGCATCGAGGCTGGATACCGCGGATATATCAGTAAGCGGCACTTCGGTGATTTTTAACGTCTCAAGCTTACTTAACCCGAGTAATGCATTAAGGTCAGTTACTGAGTTCCTATGTAACCTTAACCCTTCAAGTTCTGTCAGATTGGCTAGCACGGAAATATCATCCAAATCGTTATTGTCTAGGAACAAAGATTTCAACTGGGTTTGACCAGCCAGAAAATCCAGGTTTTCAATTGGCATATCGACAATATGCAAGAAGGCTAGCTCTTGAATGCCTGCAATGGGGTCATAAGAATCTAAAGGAACATTCAGTAAATGCAGCGTATTAAGATTTCCCAAGCCTGATAGCAGAGAAATATCCGTAACTTGGTTGTTGTATAGATATAGAGACTTAAGGTTAGTTAGATTAGCCAGTGGTTGAAGATCTGAAAGCGTAGTAGCGTTGTCTTCATCCCCTAAATAGAGGTTTTGAAGGCCGGACAAATCTTCAACGCCATCTAAGTCTGCTACCGTATAACCGATACAGTCTAATATCTGAACATCGTAGAGGTCCTCCCAAGGTTCTGAAGAACTGCTGTTTTCAGTTCGATTTTCATCGAAACACGCGGTTAATTGCGCGTCAGAAAATTCAGCAGAATCAAGAGAAGGATTAGCCACTACGGTAATACTTACCCTTTTCGTGGTGGTTTTTCCTGAGTTGTCCGTTGCGCTAACTTCAAATACCAACGTTTCATTTTCAGATACCGAAGGCGCTAAGAAAGTTAACGAACTTTGATCCTGCAATTGCGCTGCACTACCCGCAACTTGAACGATATCGGTTCTGACAATACTGCCATCCGGGTCATAAGCCAGATCCAAATCAATTACCCCTGATTCAGAAACAGTGCTAGAAGCAGGATCGCTAATTACCGGGCTGTCACTGTCTTCAGAGCTTGAAGAACAACCAGATAAGAATGCGCTAAATAGCATGGCGATCAAAATACATAATCCCTGCTGATGTTTTAATTCAGAAAAATTACACATCACTGAATCATCTCCTTTTTAATACGAATACCCTGATTTTGTTCCGATAAGGACTTTTGGATGAGAGATTGATAAGGTTCCAAGTCACCTACGAATACCTTTGACTGAATTGCATCGAAGTAGAATTTGTTATCTGACAGAGTTAGCTCATCGAAACCAGAAGCCTGCACACTGGCAAGGCCATTTAGTTTGAAATAGTTTTTTTGAAGGATTAGGTGGTGTGTATGTACCGACGGATTTTCGAGAGTAAACCCATAGCTTTTGTTTCCAATCAGTAGATTGGATTGAAAAAGGCATAACTCGATACAGTTTGTTTTGATGCCAGATAATTGGTTATTCGCCGCAATATTCCCCTTGATGATTAAGGTCTCAGCGTTCTTTGGTTTGATTAAATCAATCCAAAGTCCATTCTCACCATTCTCTTGTAACTTATTTCCAGTGATTTCATTAAGGACCGGAGTGTCAGAAATAACTAAGCCTGATTTGGCCGAACCTGATACTGAGTTTTTAGTTACGACCTGAGAACGATTGCTTATCAGACGAATGCCATGACCTGTTTTAGTACCCTGAACCTTATTCTTAAGCACTTGAACACTTGAATTCCTTAGATCAATGGCTTCAGAGCGGCTATGTTTAAACTCATTATTGGTCAGAAGTACGTTGCCAGCATTGCTTCTTACACCAACAAATGCACCTTCAAATACCGAACTTTCAACCATAAGAACACCAGGTTTTGAAGCTTGCGATTGTTCATGAGCGGTTAACGTCAAACCTTTGGATAGAAAATCATCGTAGCCAAGATTCTTTAGCTGAGAATCAATGATCGATGTATAAGAACCATTCCAACTAAGAATGAAAGATCTAAAGCGGTTCGATATATCAACGGAAGCACTGACCGAGCCATTTCGGATATAAAGTTGCCCACGATTAATGATCGCTACCCCGGCTTCGCTTGTCAGTTCCAACGGGTTATCAATAATCAATGCCGCTGACGGCTCAATAATAATCGGGTAAAAAAGCTGATACCCCACTTCTTTCTTGGCTAGAATCGCTTTATTTGCAACACGAGTGTAAAGCTGATCCAGCGTTAGAGAACCACTTTTGATGAGTAAAGCTCTCGGGTGTTGTGGTTGATAGCCAGCAGCAATTTCAAACAAACCATTATTCACTAGAGATTGGAACATCCAACTTCCGTCTTGCCTCGAGAACAGAATCTGCTGCTCAACCTTTGCGATACCTTTCGGCATATCGAAAGAAGGCTTAGCACAACAGTCATCAGCTTTAGTGGCAGGTTTACTCACCTCAGACAGCCATTCCAAGTCCTGATACTGTTCGATATTAATGTCTGGAAATACCGCAGCATGGATTCCAGTACTAATCATCAACAAGGCGCAGAATGAAACTGTAATTGCTGAGGCTACAAAAACGCTCACTCTAGAGAGAGATGACTTATGATTTTGTTTATCAATCAACATAATTTCACCCTTCATACAGCGGTTGCACTCGACCGCCAATCAAGCTGTAACCATCGACCTTCCCTTCGTACTTCTGATAAAGCTTACGAGCCAGGACATGGTCTTTATGGTTGGATAGATAAGGGATTAACCAGGCCAATTTATATCGCTCAACCTTGGCCTGTTTAGCAGACAAAAGTTCACTGAACGTTTCTGGTGACAAGGTTGAAACCACTGCGAAACTAACTAGCTGCGATAAGATTTCTGATTGCTCTGGCGCCACCTTGTAGCCCGCTTTAGGAAGGTAATGCTCAAGCAAGACCAAAGGCGTTAAAGAGAAATGGCTATAGTTCACAGCTAACTTGCTGCGAGCTACCTCTATAGGAAAATAAGCATATTGACCACGATAGTTCGTTTTCGCTAAAGAAAGTGATTTGTTGAAACTTTCAAACGCCCAATCCGTAAACTCACGATTTTTAGTGATATACCCCGACGAGAACACGGCCCAGGCAGCCCAGTGATCGTGATTATTGAAGTATTTAAAATCCGTCTTGAGACGAACGTCATAATCTTCAACAACCTTGGCCGCCAGCTTGGCAATCCAATCCGTTTCTGTCTGAGTCAGCTTAAATTGGTTCTGGCTCATTACAGAGGATTTGATGATCATAGAATTAATAGAAGCCAGCGCCCATTTACGAACTGCTCTACCGGTTTTCGAAACCTCGTCAGTGAGTAACGCATCTTCTGATGCCCAAGCCGTTAGCCAAGAATGGATACAAATAACGGCTAGTTGTTGTTTCTTCTCTGAGTCACTTAATAAATACTCTGAAAACTTAACCAAGCCTTTGGTATAGCCATCAATACGCTGCTTAATTTCTTTGGCCTTTGGATCTTGTTTCGCTTTTAACTTGGATTTCGTTGAATCTGATTGGTCGTATTTACTCTCGATAATAAGCGCATCAGTGTATGGCTGCGGAACGTCTTTAGGGCATTCATTGGCCGCCTGAGCTACCGTTTTGTTAGAACACGCGTTCATGAATATCACTCCGAGAATCAGAACAACAGACCGACAAAGACGAATTAACCCTGCCTTTTTATCCAGCAGCGCTTTTGCACGCTCTTTTCTTGTTAGCATGATAGTTATCGACATAACCTGGCCTTTAACGTTGATGTATCAGAGATAGGTTCCGAAGGTTCAAGAAACACGGACATTAAGTTGGCATTTTGAAATTTTTCATCTTTGGATAACTCCAAGAGATACCGACCACCATCAACAATATTCGCTCTACGGAACCAAATTTTGTCCCGTTCACCATTGTCGTAATAGGTAATGACATAAAAGTCTTTTATGTTCTTATTGCTGAAGTCCAGTTGAAGAAAGCCATTAGAATTAGAGAGACGTTTGCGAGATCGCCCTGCGTTCGAGAGAATCTCAATGCGCTCTGCAGGCGCCATACTGGGTAGCTGAAGTTCATTCACCAAGATCTCATCTGCGCTATTACACGCACCTTGTACTGCTGGTATAAGTTGACGGTAAATTTTGTCCTCACTGAGAGGATAGCTGGCAGGCAACTCCCAAATAATCAGTTTTGGTGGATTGCTGTAATCGAAATCATCGGACTGCAAATACTGGACAAGAGAACCAATATCCCCTGCACCAGGCATTGCATAATTAAGGATATCGAGCATTAAAAACTCTTTTAAGAAGCCACCGAAGTTGTAGTTCTTATAGTCATCATCCCGTTCGGCACTGTTACTGGTTCCCACCAGAACAACACTCGGATCAGATACATCACCAAATAACGCATCTTCCCCCGAACTGACCGGCACAGTCTGATACCCTTTTACATATTGAGAACCAAAATTATTCCCGCAAATTCGGCGTAACGCCCGATTCATTGTGCCGTCTTTGGGGAGATAGGTACTTGCTTCGGTAATGTACTCCTTTGTTTCAAGGTCTTCATACAAGGGAAGCTGTTTAATGTAATCAGCAGCCAATTGAGCCGTGACCTTTGCCCCATAAGGTGTCCAGTGGTGATCTCTACGGAAGAAATAATCTTCCTCTAGCGAGCTATCAATTAAGGTCACAACATCTGGGACATGCGCTCCTGCCTGCTGAAGCTGATTGAGATAGTTTTTAAGGTTGTGGCGAGCGACTTCGAAATCAAAGTTGTAGCGATAGTCATCGTCAACACGCTGAGGGTTCATCAACCCACGAGTTGGTTGAACGACAACAACAAGCTCAGTACCGATACGCCTGAATGCCTCCACCAAACGTTTCATATCCGGCTCAAACTCTGATGCAATTCCAAAGGAGTTGCTTAAATCAAAGTCCGAGCGGAATAACCATGTTTCCTTACCTGGCGCAATGAAACGCATAGCCTTCATGATGCCTTCTTTGTAATGTTCCTCTGATGCAAGTTCATCACATATAAGACAATGCTCTCCTTCGCACTCGGCGCTAAATACCGAGTTCGAAAGACATAAAAGAGGCAATAGGACGAATCTTAAAAAATATTTCATCGCTGTCGCTGACCTTCCCCGAAATACAATCCAATTACTCAATCGTCGAAATTAAATCTGGCTGGACCAACGTCTGATAGCTGTCGCCTTCAGCCAAAATCACATAACTGTACGAACGCCCTTTTTTAAGAAAGCTTTCATCAAAATCAGCCAATTTGTTTTTGTCCTCATAGGCTGAAAATGCCATCTTGATTTCATTAATTAGGCGAGTGCCGTTCTCAAACGCAGACACTTTTTTAACCACCGCGTGTTTGCCATTTACCGTTTTTAATGAAAGAGGTTTCGCAGTGAAATTGTAAAAAGTGACATGTGCTTTTTTAGCACCTTGATAGCGTTCATCTTGTATAGGCTTGAGGGATGAGCCGTCATAGAAAAAAGTCAGCACTTGATTTTTTTCTAGTGGCAAATCCAGAACCACACTATCAACGGTTAACTTTGCAGCGCCTGCTGCAGTGAACAAATACTCACCCAGCTTGTAAGCAGAAAGTTGTTGAGCTGCCGACTTAGCACTTAACTGAACGGATACACTTTTTGAACTGCCGTTAAACACTCGAACAAAAGCCGAATCAGCAGGTGCAGTAACATCGTATAAGGCTGCATTGCCGTCCTCGGCCATTGCCGAGTTCAGCGATAACAATGAACAAACAAGAAGTAAAAGTAGGTGTTTCATTTCAGAGCTCCTAAAAAACTGAATCCATCATGGCTTGCCATGAATTTTTATCGTTATTTTTTTGAATAAGTGAGCGAACCGGGAACTCCCAAATCACCCATTCAATATCAGGGTCTTGTAATAACGCCCCATCAAGAAACTGATCCATTGCGACTAATGGTCCTTTTTCTTTTACCGCCACTGAAATCAAGTCCTGCTGCAATGCTTCACGCATATAGCCAGGAAAATTCCAATCATCAATGGCCGTGTAACTGGTACCGACAAGTGCAACAGACACCGCTTCATCACCAAAGAGCGAAGATGCTTCGTCCTGTTCATTACTTGCTTTAAGGGTTTGTAAAGCTGGAAGCGCTTCACCACGGGTTAAGTCGGGCGCAGCCCAAGCACTGACTTTGACGAAATTAAGTAAATCGCCAGAAAAATCCTTATCAGTGGATTTTTGAGTAACGTAACTGATCTCGCCAGTCAGTTCAGGAAAGTCAGCAACAAAGGTTTGTGCTGCGAGTTGAGCCCCTGCCGGAGTCCAATGCGTGTCTTTTTTCAGAAATAACTGCGTTGCTGGTTTGTTAGAAACAAACACATCTTTAATGGCAGAATGAGCAACATTCTCTTTCACCAACTGTTCAACAAATAACTGGTAAATATCGATCGAAGGTTCAGGAACAAAATACGGCGTATACTCAGAATAAATCGTCGCTTTCATTGGCACAGGAAGAAGTACCAATTTCTTGCCGTTTTCTTCTAATATCTGCTCAACCTTCTTTATTTGACCGACAAGTGATGGAATATGATTGCTTGCTGCCTCAAGGCTGCCAAATTCCTCTTTTGTAAATAGCCAGTCATCTTTGCCGATAACGACGCCGTCCAAGCCTTCATTGAATAAGAAGTACCTGAAGTTCGCCCACCCTTCGATGGAAACAGCTCTCAGAAATAAGCTTTCGTCATAATCCTGTTCAAAATCACGAGCCAGTTGACCATCAAAGAACAGAGTTAGAGCATCAATGTCTTTTTGAACATAGGTTACAATCTTAGGTAATGAGTAAATCACCATAAGAACCAACATGATCACAAATAAGTAACCGTTAATTTTGTGTGCTTCTTTCATGACCGGAAACATAACGTGCTCCTAGAACTGGAAGTACAGAAAAGGTGAAAAGCTGCTTGCTGAAAGCTTGGTAATTGCCAACAGAAAAGCGCCCCATAAAAATACGGCCTGCAGTCCTGATACATGGCTCATGAAATACACGTCTTGTTTAAGAGCGTAAAAACGACGATTCATAAAACCAGTGATGACGACCCAAATCAGGCCTGCAACCAGGAAGGCTAAGGTCATCTGAGACGTACCAAGAATGATTGGGCTCAAAGACCCTATTCCATTTAAGCCAAATGCTCCGGCATAGATCTCTAATGAATGCGAGGTGTCTCCGGTGATAAACAACGGCATCGACATCACCACCATGGCTACTGCCAGCAAGTTACGCCACAAGCTATACGGCGAGGTAATGTTGGTTGTAATCCCTAACACCTTCTCCATCACCATAAAGAAGCCGTAATAGACACCAAAGAAAATGAACGAAAAGCTGGCTCCATGCCAAAGGCCCGATAGCAGCATGGTTAAGAAAGAAGCCAACAGCGCAGTTACAAGACCAGTATTAATGATCGGTATATAGACATAATCGCGAAGAAATTCGGATAAAGTCAGGTGCCAACGACGCCAGAACTCAGTAAGGCTCATCGCCAAGAAGGGTTGATTGAAGTTCTCTGCGAATCTAAAGCCCATCATCATTCCCAGGCCAATAGCCATATCGCTGTATCCGGAGAAGTCAAAATACAGTTGAACGATTGACGCTAAACAGCCAATCCATGCGTCCATCATGGTCGGCTCTGAGGCACTCATAATGTAAGAATTGAGAGGCGCAATAGAATCAGCAATAAGAACTTTCTTAGTGAAACCGAGCATGAAACGGCAAGCTCCCAGAGAGAACAATTCCCACGAATGGGTTCGCTCTCTAAGCTGCTTTTCAATCAACCGATAACGAAGAATGGGGCCAGCAATTAACTGAGGAAACAGGGATATAAAGGCCGCAAAATCTACAAATCGATGAGTAGGTTCAGCATCTTTACGGTAAATATCGACAATATAACTTAGTGCCTGGAAGACATAGAACGAAATCCCAAGCGGTAGAATGATATGTTCAAGCGTGAAGGTATTGATACCAAATTGACCGAGCGCATTAGCTAATACCTCTGCCCCGAAGTTGGCGTATTTGAAGTAACCTAGCGTTGCCAGGTTACCGATCACTCCTACCGTTAACCAACGAAACGCGGCTTTTTTATTTTCATCCCTTAACTTATGGATTTTTAGGCCAAAGACGTAATTCCAATAGGTTATTCCAATGAATAACAGCAAAAAATCAGGACGCCACCATGCGTAGAAGCTATAGCTTCCCAGCACAATAATAAAAGAACGCCAAGAGGCTTTTGATGCAAAATACATCAATAGATAAAAGGGTAAAAACAAGAACAGGAATATATTTGATGTAAAAATCACGGCCTAATCACTCCCTAGAACGTCGCATTCAATCCGACAGAAACTCGGTAATCATCTGGTGATCCTTGAATAGCATCGCCACCATTAAAGAAACCTGCTGATAGCAGCAGATCAATTCCTAACTCCCTTCCACGAACTCGCTTAGGAAACAACTCCGTGAAATAGAACACTTCGTACGACTGGCCTATGGATTTTCCATCCCCGTTGGCATAGGCATCACCAATACTTACCGCTAAATCAAGTTCAGCGTTTCGTTTTTCCATATCAAAGGCTAAAAACTCGATATGACTTCTGTCATCTAACTGATACTCAGCCATGACACCCAAAAAACGAATATTGGATAAATTGTTATTCACCATAGTGCCCGATAGGCCGGTACTGTATTGTCCGGTTTTACTCACTCGATCAGTTTGTACTGGAGATAAGGCATGCCCTGAAAATGGGTTCTCAGGACTGTCTGTCATCCCGACTCGAACACCCACTTTGAAACGATGGCGATCTAGTCTAAATTGGTCATAGATCTCAGAAACAAAAGCCCAGCCTTGTACACTTTGGTCTGCATTAATGAAGGATGAACCTGAATTGATATGCTGGTATTCACCATTAATTAAGGAAAAGTCGCTGTAAAAGAAAAGCTCGTGCTCATCGTTTATTTGCGAATGAGCATCAAAGAAATAGCCAAGTTTCACGCCTTCAAAATCAGAGACTTCCAAATCATGGTCATAAGAATGGTCATACTGCCCAAATGCCCTGATACCACTACGAATAGAAGGACCAGTTAAGAACCACAACTCACCAAACAGATAAGTCACATCTTTCTGATCATTATTGAGTTCATTAGTATCGGTGTTGTAGTTATAGAATTGTTGACCTAGAGCCAGAAAGCCTCCATACAGCGTTTTATCAAATTCAAACTTGACTGACTCAATACTGTCATCCCACCAAATACCGTAATAATCAGAATACTGTTGGCGCCCTACTGTTAAGCTCACAGAAGGTAAATCAAACAAACGGTTCTTTCTTACATAGAACTCACGCGCCTCAAGATAAACACCTTCGAATTGTTGCCCAGAGGAAAATGAATCTGAGATTTCTTCTGACGAACTGGCTACAAACCAAGGACGGAAGAAAACATCCCACGTAGGCCAATCCAAACCTGGAATCGAAAATAAGTAAGAACCATCGTATTTGAAGCTATAGTTGAAGGACTCTTCTTCATTCAGAGTGTCTTGCTCGAAGTAGTTCCCTTGAAGTACAACCTTATGCGTATCTTGTAGAACAAAATTTTCAAACTCAGTTTCAGCCCGTACAAAACTGGACGCCCAAAATAAGAAATAGATAGCGATTAGAGAGAACTTCATAAACTCGCCCCCTCTCTCAATACATACAGTGAGAGGTACTTCTGATATGCCTCTTCACCGGCATTCAACTCTTCCAGCTGCATCTCTTTTGTCAAACTTTCCAAGAACACATCAGAAGCGTCATTGCCCAAATACGACGCAAGTTTGCTGTAACCAAAGGCTTTGGACTTATCGTTCACAATGCCCCGTCCACCGCGATAAATGTTGGCAATCTTTTGATAACCAACCGGACTACCGCGTTCAGCGGCTCTTAAATAGGTTTTAATGGCTTGTGGTTGATCAACTTGATCCAATCCACCCATGCTATACAAGTCACCCAACCCTATGGTCGCTTCAAGTACACCTTCAGAGTCCAATTTCGCCAGAATGCCATACGCTTTATCAGGCTGTAGTTTCTTCCACTCCCTAACAATATAAAGAGACGCTTCAAGTAGCTGTCCTTTTTGAGGTTCAGTGGCAGAAACCTGCTGAATAATCTTTTGAGTTTCTGGATAAGAAAAATTAAGAGGAAAAGACAACATGTATTCAGCACGCACCGAATATGCCTCCTGATAACCACCGTCGATGGCTTGATCCAGCCAAAAGATCACTTCCTGGTTGAACTCTTCAGATAAACTGCGTAAACGATTGGCAATAGATAGCTTCGAAGCGGTATCAACTGAATCAATGTCTTTTTTCAGTTGATTAGCAAACTGGGAAAATCGAGTGAATTTCCCTTCTTCGGGAAGAGAATCAAAATAAATGCGGATTGCACGGGTGCTGTCTTTGGATGCATCAACAAAGAAAGGTTCAGCAGCGTCCATGCTTTCAAAGAAAGCCAATGAGACAGCTTTATAGAGTTTACCCTGACAATCCTCAATACAAACACCGTCATGTAATGAAATTAGCTGATCTATCCGAGTTTCAGAAAAGAGTTCAGGATAAGTAACAAAGATCTCTAAACCAGCAATGACAGTTTGAGCATTTTTTTCAAAGAAAAAGGACTCATTGAGGTTGCTGTAAAATTGCTGGTTAAGATCCGTTAGCCAATCGTACTGATCCGAAAGTCGCGCTAAAGAAGTGATGGATCGAATGACACCTCGACCTTTTTGATAACTCTGTTGATACCAGTAACTCGCCTCTTTTAATGACTCAACATTAGAGTTTTCTGCCAACACATCGGCCAACATTACTTGGGCAGACGAAGAACCAGCTTCGGCAAGAATTCGAATATCCGCTTCTAAGTTAGCCTGATCGTCTTGATGTAACTGATAGCGGATATCCGTCATTCCCATGACATCAGAATATGCCGCTGAACTCAGTGCAACGCTGATCAACAATAGAAGTAATCGACGGGTGTTTTTCTTAATCATCCTGAAACATCATCCTCAAAAACTACTGAGCTTGAGACCAATTCATGTGACCTAGGCCAAACCCTGTATCAATAATGACTTCTGCGGGTTTCAGATAATCAGCTGGTGAATATGGCAATGACGGTTCAATCGACAAAATCAAAGAACCGGTTTCTTCATCAACTTCCGACTTAAGAATTTTTCCTGGAACGCTCTCTTCATCACCGAACTTTCTGAGATAAACCCCATGGATGGAGCTCAAGTCATCAATACGAACAAATGGAACCGTTGCTTTGACATACAAAGGAGAATCGAGAGGTAATAAATGCATCAATTCTTGCTCTTTGTAAGCGTACTTATCTACGCTCTGCTTTGGGTAATAAACAAAGCAATCGCAAGGGGAAGCAATGACCGTCTCTAATAGAGCTTTGCCCAAGATCAGCTGAAGATCCTGATCCGAAATATCCGATAGGGCTTTCAAATCTTCAGGCGTATTAAAGCTTGTAGTTAGCTGGCTAGAGATGGTCGCAATTGGATCGCCTGTTTTGGTTTTATCACCTTCGACCATAAAATCGACATAACCATTACTCGGCATGGAGATAATAAAGGCATCAGAAGATACACTTGCTGTCGTTGCTTTAATTTCAAAGAAATAGGCATAGAGCTTAGTTAACAACAAAGAAGCAATGGTCAAACCGACAGCAAAGTACGCGAGAGTGCCTGACAGTGCTTTGAATCGGTCGGCAAAGCCCCGTGAAGTATCCGCTTTGACTTTTCTCTGCTTGATCAGGTTCTCACGTTGAACAACATTCAGAACACCATTCGCAGAAACAAGATCACCTGAGATATAAGATGAAATAATGTATCTGAGCGTATCAAGTTGCTTAGGCTCCACATCAACAAAGCTGATCTTGGTTTCACGTTGCTGGGAGATCACCTTTGCCTTCAATGGTAAATCGAGATTGAATTCGGCCAATTTGAACTCAATGGTGATATCTAGGAGCTGGTTCTGAGTCAGTTTAACCTCAGTTATAAACGCAGCTCCGCCCAAAGAGATATCTTCCAGCTGAGATTCAACGAGTTTGTTATTGGCGGTAAAGGTAACTAATGCAGGCACCTTTACTCGTATATGCTGACGTTCATCAATTGCTTCATGAACTACTGAATTAACAGCACTTTCCGTTGCCATAAAGACATTCCTTCTTAACTAATATTTGAGAAATCTAAAATCAAAGCCACAACACCCAAGAAAATAGATATTGATGAGAACAGCATTACTTTTGATGACCACCAATTCAGTAGTTTGTCGATATTTCCTGAGCCGCTGTCCAACTTAGTTTTCTGACGAGTCCAGCTCTGTTGATCCATATGAAACATCGAGTAAACTTTCATAACCGAGCCGACGATCTGGTTGTAATACAGAGCCAGTGGATACATGGGATCTACCTTATGACCGGAAAACAAAAACAGCAGCGTTACTATGGTTCTAGAGATGGCAATCCATAAAAGATAAACCAGTAAGAAATCTACGCTGTAGAGCATTGCTGCAATAAAGGTTGTTACCAGTCCTAATAGGCACGTCCACATTGAAATTCGTTGGTCGTATAGAACGTAGGTGGTGAACAGCCCAAGTCGGCGCCAACCTAACAACTTCACAGACCTGAAATTTTGCCTTAAAGAGTTTCCATACCAGCGATACATTAACTGCCGCGTTGCTCGGAAGAAGTTGCTGTCGGGTGGATGCTCGATCGTCAAGGTGTCACTATCTGGCACATAGAAGGTGTCCCAGCCTTGCGACATCAAACTGAACCAAGACGACTTGTCATCCCCGGTTAAAAACTGAAAGCGACCTAGTCGCCAGTGATTCAAAAAGTCAGCTTGAACATCTTTAATGAAATCAGCATCAACAATGGCTTCAGCTCTAAAGAAAGATAACCGCCCTGTCATAGTCATAACGCGTTTAGATAAGGCCATCGAACACATATTGATATGACGCTGAACAAAGCGCATGGTGTGCCATTCACGAATGAACTTGCCACCTTCCACTTCACAAAATTCGTTCGTCGTAATCCCACCCACAGTTGGCAGATAGCCGAAAAACTTCACTGCATTTTCAACACAACCAGGAAGTAATTGTGTATCACCATCAACTACACCAACCACAGAGTTTCTATCCGGCATTTGCCGCGATAGAGCACGAAAAGCATGTGCAAGGCCATCTCGTTTCCCCGTTCCTCTGGCTCGAACGACAATGAGTTTTACCTGTTCAGGGTCAGAGACTTCTGCTTCCATAATCTCTTGAATCAATCGCTCATCCGCTTTTTCCACGATAGACACAATTACGGTCACAGGAACAGATAACCGTTGGCATTCCTGAAAGACTGAACGGTAAACCTTGTAAGTGGTTTCTGGAGGAATACGAAAGCTCGTCACGACCATGTAAATATGAGAAGGCAGAAATTCATCGCCTGAAGCATCTACTTCAGCCCGCATCTTGGGAAATCGCCAATGCAGAAAGTACATGCCTCGTAGGTAATGCATCACAGCATTGCTGTATCGCCACAGTCCAACCGCACCAATTAGGAAGATGAACTTGGTGTGGTCTGGGTCCAAATAGATGAGATCAACAGAGCTGGCTAAGATGGCAATCAGCCCAAAAAGACACATCCAGCCAAAGAACTTGGAAGCAATCCCTTGGATTGCGTCCAAACTCAACCTGCGTTCAAACAAAGAAGAAGCCATAGTCATCTCTTCTCGAATGCTGGGATTACCAGCAAATTCCAAGACGATTTTCGCAGGATGGATCATTCATAAACCCAACCAGGTCTACGACTTTCTTTGAACCATTGGCTTTTTCTAAAACAGCCTCAAACTCCTTCGAAGCATTACCAAGAATGATGACATCTGAATGGTCAATAACCGAATCAATGTCCTGATCTAACAAGTTCGCGACATGAGGAATAACATGTTCTATGTATTCTTTATTCGCACCATGCAAACGGGCGTAATCCACATTTTTATCGTAAATTTTGAGGTCGTAGCCTTTACCGTACAAACGCTCAACCAGTTCAACTAATGGGCTTTCACGCAGATCATCAGTCCCTGCTTTGAAGCTAATTCCAAGGAAACCGATTTTTTTCTTACCTAATCCGGTAATCATTCGGAAACCGTTATCCACGTGCATTTCATTACTGTGCATGAGGTTGTTAATGAGCGGGGTTTTGATACCTTTCTGACGGCTTAAGTGATTCAATGCACGCACATCTTTTGGCAAGCAAGAGCCACCAAAAGCAAAGCCAGGTCGCATGTAGTACGAAGAGATATTGAGCTTCTTATCTTCACAGACGATCTTCATCACTTCTCGACCATCAACACCTACGTTTTTGGCGATGGTTCCAATCTCATTACCAAAGGCAACTTTTGTAGCATGCCAAACATTGCAGGTGTACTTGATCATCTCTGCAACTTCGATAGTGTTTCGAATGACAGGCGAATCAATCCCTTCATAGATTGACTCAAGAATGTCTCCTGAACGCTGATCATATTCACCAATGACCGTCATCTCAGGCTCGTAAAAATCCTCTATCGCGGTACTTTCACGTAGAAATTCAGGATTCATTGCTAAGCCAAAGTCTTCTCCGACTTTTTTCCCAGAGAATTCTTCCAGAATGGGCAACAACTGACCCATAACAGTACCCGGCAGCACTGTACTGCGAATAACGACTAAGTGATAATTATTCTTAAGTTTTAAGGCATTACCTATTTGCTGACAGACTTCTTCTAGGTAGCGTGTATCTAAACTGCCATCAACACGGCTAGGTGTACCTACACAAACGATTGAAATTTCTGAATTTAAAACAGCTTGTTCATGATCTTTTGAAGCAGTGAACTTTTTGTTGGAAACAACGTCAGAGATTAAAGAAGCCAAACCAGCTTCTACAATTGGAGGGAGTCCTTGGTTGATGAGATTTATTTTATGATCACTAACATCAATGCCAATTATGTTATGACCATTGTTAGCAAGACAAACGCCGCAAACGGTCCCGACATAACCGAGACCAAATATACTGATATCCATTCTTAAACCTGCCTCAATTTAAATTTAAAACAATCCATTTCATATATGGAACAATTATTTAAATTATCCGGCACGATTTTTAAAATCCCATACGAATTTATTATTATTTTTAGAATTCAAATTCTAAAAATAACTCACAAAACCTCATACCAACCAAAAAAATATTTGACATGCAATTATTTTCTTCGAAGTAAGTGCTCTTTTTACAAAATTACTCATTTAATTCACATTTATTTCAATAAATAATCAATTTCTAACTACTGAAATCCCCCCCCAACTATTAAATTACCGCCTTATTGACAAACCTCTTATTTTAAATTCATTAAAACAAGGCGAGTAAGATGAAAATTAAAATCCTATTTTTCGTAATTTATTCCCTATTAGCTGGATATACCTATGCAAATACTGTATGTCCGCACACGCCAACTGATGCTTATCAAGGTCATTTAAGCATCATGAGTAAATATGACCCGAACGATCCAACGCGTTCTCAACCCTCAACTCCCGACCCTGAATCAGAATTAATCCAAGAACACTTGAATAAGTTTGCTTTCTATATAAGCAGAATCAGCGACTACTATGTTTCGAGTTCCGACACTCGCAAACAACAGATAGCATTGAATTGTATGGACATATGGCTTGAGCTATGGGCAAGTAGAAATGCGCTGGAAACATCAGACATCAGCCACACAGGCTATGCTGTACGAAGCTGGTTCATATCGACGATTGCCAGTTCAATCTTCAAAACACAGCAACAATCAGATCACTCATGGGAACCCAGCGCAAACGCTCAAGGCTGGATCAGGCAGCTTATGTACGACAACATTAGCTACTATTACCCAAGAACATTCACCTCACAGGAAAAAGTGAACAATCACGACTACTGGGCAGCTTGGGCAGCCGCGGCCACAGGATTAGTTACATCAGACAGAGATCTAACAGACTGGGCTTACTCAGTACTGGTATTTAGCTTAGATCAAGCTGAGAAAGACCCAACCACAGATACTGCTTACTTTCCAAATGAGATAGGAAGAGGTCAACTTAGTTCTTTTTATAGTCACTTTGCATTGACACCCATTGTTATGTTGGCATCAACACTTCCAGACAAGGGATATACATTGCATCAAGAGCAGCACCAAAAGCTAACTCAACTATCTGAATTCACTTCAGCTTTTACATTGACACCATCTAGATTTGCACACTTAAATAGCATTCCACAAAATAATTTTTCCGGAAGCGCACTATATTGGAGCAAGATACATAATATTAAGTTTACTAATAGCCAATCGACCATTTTATTGGAAGACAAATACTCAAATATAATTAATCCAATGCCCCAAATTGGTGGAAATATAATCTCAACATTTGAATAACAATTAGAAAACAAATCTATTTATAAACAATTTTATCTATAAATAGATTTATTTATATAAATCAGAATAAAAGACAATTAAGTTTAAAATTAAATGTAGGTAATTAGACCAAGTCACAGTAAGCTAATTACCTACACCCGAACTAACAATTCGTCTCTTTTAAGCAAAATCGAAAGCTAAGTAAAAAGCTCAACACGAAAACAACTTATGCATAAGCTCAGCGATGACAGAATTTGTTAAGAGAATTCAGAAAAAACAACTCTGTGACCATCAGTTCCAACTAACTGAAGAGTTCGTTCAAATGATTCATACATGTACTTAAGACAATAACTTACAAAAGCCGTGGTAACGATAGTAAAACAGGGTGTATCTCTGACCACACTATAAGCGCGCTCGTAACTGATGAAGCATAGTTTCCGCCATACACTTTGTACTAAAACCTTGAGCTACTATTTCTACCTTATTGTTGATATGAACCAAATAGCGAACAACGCCAAAACCCTCAGGGTCACTGTTCATAAGAGGCCGATACTCCAGCGTCAATTGATCCGCTGTTTCCGTGACCACCTTTTTTTGCTTAACAGGGATGCCAAAAATACAGTGCCTTTTCTTGAGCTCATTAGGAGCTGCTGTGGTTTTAAGCGTCATTCCTGTAAACATAGCCCCGAACAACATAACCACTAAGCCAATCACTCCACCAACACCCGCCGCAATCATCAATCCAATCTCAGGGAGTAACCACCCTACAAAAGCAACAAAGGCACTGAATGCAATGATTCCCACACCCGGTAACAGAGAAAGAACTCTCACCCAGAGAGCATACCTCCCAGAGCTAACCACATGAACTCCCTTCCTATCTTGCACTACATCCAGAGTTTGCTTAGCACCAACCACTGGAATTTCAGGGTCAGCAACCACTGGCATATCTCTTTGTAAATCAGATAACGCTGTCTGTTTACGAGAAGACTCTTGAGTTATTTCAGACCGAGACTCTGAACTTTCATCCGACGTTACTTCAACAGGAATCATCCATGAACGAGCAAAAGGAATACTTGTTGATGAATATCTCGGCGTTACCTTCCCCGAGCATGAGGCACTCCACTCTATTCGACCTCGATAGCCTGAATACCGCCCTGTACCCGGTAAATCATCAGAAAGAGCAAATAGAAACGAGACCTTATAGCCTTGTTGATTGAAGTCATTAATAAACTCAACACGACACCGTCGACGTTCTTTCCAGATCACGTCTTTGTGCACCGAATTACTATCATCGCTTGAGTAAACATGAACGCATTCGAGTTCAACTTCCAAGGGCTCTACAGCATTTACATCAAGATGAAAGTGGCCGCCTACAATTCTCTGTGCAAGTGCGAGCCCTTCTTCAAGAACCCCCATCTGTTTAAGTAAAGCATCATCGACAATATTAAGTTTAACCGGCCCCAGAATTCGGTAATCAAGATACATCTTGTATGAAAAGTACATCAGCGTCGCACCAAACAAAACGAATGGTGTCACCATCGCTAAGTTTATTATGCCGCTGAGAGAAATATCGCTATCCCAGTCAAACGCGCCACCAACAGGCAACACCATTAAAGCAACACCCAAAATACAACAAAGAAAAACCATGGTTAATGAGTTGTCTGAAACGCCATCCTTTTGATGAGATCTGGCACTGTTTGACGAATATCCACGTAATGAACTGTAAACCCCCCAAAGCGATGAAAAGGCAAAAACCAGAAGCATGACTAAAACCACAGCAGCATCACTGATATTTAAACCGGGATCTAACACGGCTTCACTTGGATTCCGAGGGTTCACATAAGCCTTTAGCGTTCCCTTTTCATGCCAAAACCGAACCCGATGGGCAATGCGTCGCCATTCTTTATAAGACATATCATTTTGAACGGCCAAGGAAACCAGATGACCACGGTACTCTGTTGATTGATATTGGTAGCGGAAATTCAGATGATATCGCTGATCTACCAGCTTAAAGCTTTTTAGTGGGTCGCCCTCAGGGTTGATCAACTCCGCTGTCACTTTATCCCATTGATAGGCACTGATCTGTTGCAAGTAACGATTCACGCTATCGCTGGATAGCGAAAATGCCACAACAATAACAAGCGTTACCAAGCTGCCAATAAGGGTTTTTAGACGCGTTCTATTGGATGAAACAACTTTGTTCATAGAAGAAATCCATTCCTTGGATGAATATTTTTAAGAATCAATTGATTAAGAGTTAATACTTCGAGAACCGGTACATTGAAGACTGAGAACCACTAGCGCCACATTCTTGGTAGCACATCTTCATCCGTTGAACTTCGCTTATGCCAAATCACCATAAAAATATGGCCAATTATCATCATGAAAAGAATCCAACCAAGCCAACCATGAAGTAAGTTCCCAGGCTGCACCATCCACGCGATTTTGTCGCCTTCAAAACCACTGAACAAAGGAAACCCGAAAGGCTCAAAGGTTCGACCGGAACCGTATTGGCGAAGCAAACCTAATGCAGGGACGACAGCTAATAAACCGTACAAAGCAATATGACCTAGTTTGGCGGATAAACTCACAGACGATGGACGATGATAACGATTCGTTAAGGCCCAACAGATACGAATAGCAATGAGAACAAGAAGCAGGAAACCTACCGGTTTATGGGTGGGCCAAAGGAGCTCTTCAAAGGGCGTTTCATCAAACAACATGTGTGCAGTCGCACTAAGGAGCTGAACCAGCATCAACAACGCCATCCCCCAGTGCAAAATACGGCTAACCGTTCCGTAGCGAGTGTCATTATCCTTAATCAGCATACCCTTTCTCCAATGCAGGAATCTCTTAAACATTCCCTCTAACATACCATTGGTTAGGGCATGGACAAACCTTAGTTTGAAGTCTTTGCAGGATAATGAACTAGTTGATTCTCGACCAAAAGGTCATATCCACCGTTTCATGATCAATCAGTTCCAGATATTCTAGCGCCGTTGCGTCTTGCAGCCACTGTTGGCAATACTCTTCGGCTTTCTGTTGCGAAGTCGCCATGGCAATGTCTGCATAGACGCCGTCTTTACCACGAACCAAGCAATGCAAAATCAATTCATCTTGCTGACTAAGAAAGCGCTCTTCAACGCATTTCGACAGCTCGATCAACTTGTCCTCTGACACACCAGGTTTAAGTTTGAAGGTAGCAAACTCCAATCCGCCAAGATCAGTCATAGTTTCGTGTAATAGCATGAGTCATTCCTCTATTTAAAGAAGAACAATCATAAAGGCGGGTACTGACAGCAGATGTCAGGAGAGCTTGGCTTAATTCAAACAAGCTCAGCTTCAGCCTCAACGCTTTGAGACTTACGCAAATACATTTCCAAAGGAATGAAACCAAACGGTATAACGGAAGCGATAAAGGCTCCGAGCCAAACAAAAACAGACCATTGCTGTTTCTGTGCAACCGCCAAGGAAATCACGAGATATAGAAGAAACAAGACTCCATGCGTCATGCCCAGATAAAATACTAGGTCACGACTGATAAAGCCCAAAGTCACACTTAAAATCAGTAGGTAAGACAAACCTTCTAACAAACTTACTGCACGAAACGCGTTTAACACCGCCCACTCCTCATTCGAATTCCAGAGGGCATTAAAAACGAACACGCATCATCAATCAAAAATAAGTCTGTAGTGATTTGTAAAACAGATGATTTTGTTGTCTGGTTTAGTGCTAAATGAGCACGAAATCTATTCGATCTATCAATGTAAAGCTGGCACAGAGCTACAACGCAACCATGATTGAAGCTTAGATTCATTGCAGTCAATGTAGAGCATCAAAAATCAGCGATACCCTGGCACTCGGGTATCGCTGAAACGTAAGAAAAAGAACGTGATTTCTAGAAATCCAGTCGTGCAGTCATATAGGCAGTGCGAGGTTCACCTACATTAATTCGGAAAGCATTAATGGACGCAGGGTAATACTCTTTATCAAACAGATTCTTAACACCAGCCTGCAGTCTTAATTTACTATCTGCAATGAAAGGAACGTAGTACCAAGCTGCGGTGTCATAAATGGTATAGCTTGGTAAAGTAAATCGATTCTCATCATCGCCCTGACGCTCATCGGCATACTCCAATCCAAACCCAACACCTAATCCCGCCAACTTCCCTTGTTGAACTTCATACGATCCCCAAACGCGTGCTTTATTATCCGGTACGCTCTTTGGTGCATTACCTTCATTGTCTTTGTTGTCGTCATTATCATCGACGATTTCAGCGTCTATATGGGTATAACTGGCTAACACGTTCAATCCCGGAATGAACTGCATGGTTGCGCTCAATTCAAGCCCTTTCGACTTTTCTTCACCATTGAGTCGAGCAACAAAGTTATTATCGACAGTCAAAACATTCTCTCGAGTAAGCTCATACACTGAGGCGGTAACTCGCAACTTATCGTCCATAAAGCTCGACTTAATACCGATTTCAAATTGCGAAGCTTCTTCAGGATCAAAGTCTCTGTCACTAACCTGAGAGCTTGACGTCACATCTGGATAGTTAGGTAAGAACGATTCCGAGAAAGAGCCATATAAAGAAATACCATCGGTAAGTTCATACAAAGCCCCCAGTTGTGCACTGATATTGTCGTTAGAACTGTCAATTTCACGATGTTCTGGTGTGGCCAGAGGCACGAAAGTCCCACCGAAAGGACCATCGCCATAAAAGATGTTAGTTTCACTTTCCAATTCAAAGTGGTCGTATCTCAGACCGGCAAGCAGATTCAATCGATCCGTCAGGTAACTGATATTCTGAATAGATACACCGTACTCGGTGTAGGTGTCATCAATATCATGAACTACCGTCTGCGCTCGTTTGTTGTAGGTAGGCCGAGTCGATTCATATATGTCAACTATATCAAGATCCAGCGAATACAATGGCGCGGGTGAGAAAACACCCGTAATGTCTTGTAAAGCAAAGCCGTTATCACGCTGAGCGCCTCGCACAGTATAGTTCGCACCAACGTATAAACGGTGTTCAACATCACCAGTAAAGAAATCACCGCTTATGCTGTTGGAGATGAACAAATCGTCTTCCTGGGTATTCAAATTCGAATCCGCCGTGCGCAATAACAAGCCATTCGACTGGACGCTACCAGAATTAATCAACCCCAAAATTTGTAGGAAATTTGCTGGTACACCATTCAGTCCATAGGTCGGACGAGCCTGATACTCATCGAAGCTTTTTTCGTAATATCCAGCTTTGAATTGGTTCTTCCAGCCATTATCAAACTCGTGATCAAAGTCGAACTGAACACGCTTTTCTACACCGTCTCGCTCACTGAATTCACTGCCTAGTCGACGCTCAATCGGAAGTCTGGCAACGGAGATATTACCGTTACCATCATCCACCGCTACAGTTCCACGGTCGATCGGTACGTTTTGATCGCTGTAGCCTAAGCGAAGAGTAAAGGTATTCTGATCGTCCGGTGTGAAGCTGATGGATGGGGAGATGCTGTAAATTTCGGTGTTTGCAGGAGTGGCTCCCTCTTCCGTTTTTACTTCTCTGAAAGATTCTGAATCTTCTCTCGCGATAATCACTCTATACTGAAACTTATCAGAAAGACTGCCTGTACTGTCAATAGCTAACTTCTGACGACCATGCTCATCCCAGTCGGCCTGAACTGAGTGCGCACTGTCTTTCTGAGGTTTCTTAGTAATGATATTAATTAACCCGCCAGGACTGACTTGTCCGTGCAGAACAGAAGCTGGCCCATTTACCACTTCCACACGCTCAATGTTGGCAACATCCATTCTGGTTCGGCTACTGACTGGGGCTCCATCCACAAACAAGTGATTATTATCCATCCCTCGAATGATGACATCATCCTGAGAACCACCAAAACCATCGGTACGAGTGACGCCTGCTGCGTTTAGAAGTACGTCGGTTAAACGAGTAGCATTTTGATCAAGGATTAACTGCTCTGGCAACACCTGCACCGAACGAGGCAAGCTATCAACGTCGGTAACAAATCCGGTAGCCGACTCCGCCTCATCAAATTCATAGCGACTTAATACCGTGCCATAGATTACTTGCACTTCTTGTTCAGAAAACACAGACAACTCCGCTATCTCCAGAGCGTAACTTCCGTCGTCCAAACGAGTAGCTCTAAGGCCTGAGTCTGATAGTAGCAAGTTCAAAGCATCTTCAACCGTATACAGCCCTTCCAATCCCTGGCTTACTTTACCAGTGGTCAACGCAGTCGAATAAGACAGTAAAATCCCTGTATCACGCCCTAAAGTGTTCAATGCCGTCTCTAATGAACCTGCAGGAATATTAAATTGCATTTTTAACTGTGATAGTGACGTGCCGGCCAAATTGGATGCATCAGCTCGAACCATCTCTGGTAAAGCCAATACTGGCACGGCCGCACCTAACGCTATAGTTAGAGCCTGATTCAACAAAGTTCTGCTTGGTTTTTTGAGGAGGCCTCTGGCCTTCAAACAGCCTGATTGGGAGATCAACATAGAGATTTAATCCTTAGGTGTGCAAAGAAAATAAATGGGATTTACTCTCTATGTCCCGCGAGATTTCAAAAGAGGTCAAAAAATTTCAATTTTTTTAAAAGTGAGTGATTCACGTATATTTGAATTCAGGAGCTATTAAGCTGCAGCCTGAAACGACACAAAATATCGGGTCAAATAATGTGCTTTTACGCCCAAGGATTGCTCAACCGCTCTGAAAATTCGATCTGTATCCGCTTTTAAACTATGCCCAAGCGGATAGGTACCAGAAACCCGCAGGTTAGCAATGTCCGGCGAGCAGCGTACATAGCCAGTTCGATAGCGAGCCACTTCATTGAGAAAATCCTCAAATCGCATACCCTTCGCTACAATCATGCCTTGAGTCCAGGCCTTGGCATTTGGATCGAGCTTTAAAGCCGTAGACACAGAAGCACGATCAAAGCGGGTTTGTTCTCCGGCAATGATGCGCTGTTTCGCAAGATGATTGTCCGATGGAATCACATCCACCGCACCGGAATAAACCGACAGATCACAGAAATTCCGTTGATGTCGGACCAAAAACTCCGCATCGTCAGGAAGCAAAGAACCTTGGTCAGTTTCAATCCGCAGCCGACCTGTATGCATCGACACGTTATCGGGAATCATACGCACCATGATCTCCCCTTGCAGCAAGGTAAGCAATTCTTCAACTGCATTTACCTGAACATTAAGAGATGTATTCGTATTGAGTTGAACCGAGCCTCCGGATGCAAGCTTTAACTCCGTACGCTCACCAATTCCAGTAGAAACATCTGCCACCCAGGCTTGCCAAGGTAACTCTTGTTTCGCAACCCATCCGGCACCACCAGCAAAAAATAAAACAGATAAGGCTTTTATCATTTCACGACGAGAATGCATTGCAGGATGAACGACAGAGGTATGAGCTAGCCGCTTACCCGTTGAACTTCGCATAAAGGCAAACTGCTTATTCACCGATTGGATGTGCTGCCATGCCCGCTCATGATCCGGATGTTCTGCCCGCCATTGTGAAATCTGTTGAATAACAGTCCGTGAGTTTTTCGGGCTACCCTGGAGTTCCACACTCCACTCCACAGCTTGAATAGCAATAGCATGCGGGATATCCGACGTATCATTGTCCAACGCCCGGCTGGATTCAGCAGTATTGCGCTCGATTGTCATACGGTCTTATTCAAAATCAAATTGAATCGCAAAATAACAATGTGCACCTGCACGAACGAGATATCGCTTCACTGTAGACACAGAGACATTAAGCGTTTCAGCGATTTGCTGATGGGTCATGCCGTCCAACTGAGCATAGAGAAATGCCTGTTTTACTGGCACCGGCAGACCATCCAACAATCGAT
Source organism: Litoribrevibacter euphylliae (assembly GCF_042646085.1). NCBI lineage: Bacteria > Pseudomonadati > Pseudomonadota > Gammaproteobacteria > Oceanospirillales > Oceanospirillaceae > Litoribrevibacter > Litoribrevibacter euphylliae. The sequence goes on from NZ_JBHRSZ010000009.1 coordinate 150,267, forward strand.
CAATTTCTGTGAGGGTTTCTAGCAGAATACCGCGTTCTTCTTCAGACGGCGCAAAAGACTCCGGCATTTCTGCCAACACGTCCAGATAGACTCGTTCCAACTGTTCTCGTCGCCAATGGTTGGACAATACTCGTTTTGCTACCACTGTCAAAAACGCTTTAGGTTCACAAAGATCTAATAACTGTTGTTTTTTGAGTAAGCGCTCAAACGTATCATGGCTTAAATCCTGGGCTTGATAGGAGCACCCGAGTTTTCCACGCAACCAACTAAACAGCCAACCGGCATGTTCGTTATAAAGTTCATGAATTTGTAATTGGATGCGCTCTTGGTCTGAGGCCAAAATAGCAGAGGACATAGATAACCCTGTAACAGCAAATAAGGATCAAGTGAGAACAATTCTCATTATATTCGCTATTCACTTAGGGTTTCAACAACGACTTCCGATTCAAATACAGCCAGTCGTTATAGGATGAAAGAAAGTAAGAGGTTCAGTTTGCATTATGATCGTAAAAAAGAGCCTCTAAACCCGGATTGTCGGTCTGTATATACGGTTGATACAAATAACAGCTAATCCTGGCATAATTATCCAAATCACTTGAGATCAAGCAGGTTTCTTCATAATAAACACCGCTTTCTGTAAATCGAATTCGTAACACTCTGGCGTCACCTGCTAACGCTGGTTCAATGGCTGCTGTTCCCTTTGTAATCACACCATCTATATCTCGCACAACGGCCATTGCATCACCCTCAGAATGGATTTGAATCTTACCATAATAGGTTTGAGTCGAATCCGGGGATTTGCCTATAAGCAAATAGTTCCCTAGCACCATCATGCGTAAATGATCTTCATCAGCGAAGTTGATGGAAGCAATTGCCATCAAAGAGCAACAAACTAAAGACCGGAAAGCGATCCACTTTATGCGTGCTTTATTCATTTATCCCTTGCCCTTAAATCTTGTCCGAAAAAGCAAAGCCATTCTTGCCTCTCTTCTTCACTGAATACATAGCATCATCCGCTGCTTTGAGTAAGGCTTCCAGATCCTTCCCCTGATCAGGGCAACTGGCAATCCCAATACTCGCCGTCACTGTCGCTTCTTTATCAGAAACACAGATGGATGCTTTTAGCGCTTCTAATATTCTAGTGGCTACAGCCGCACTTTCCTCATCGCTGCTGTCTTGAGATAACAGCACCACAAACTCATCGCCGCCGATGCGGGCTAACAGATCTTCATTACGAATCTGCGTCTGAACCCGACGAGCCACTTCGCGAAGTACTTCATCCCCTGCATCATGGCCTAAAGAGTCGTTTACGGACTTAAAGCCATCAAGATCAATAAACATGAGTCGCAGCGTGTGATTGTGTCTCAAAGCATGGGCTATTTCAGTCTTTGCCGCTTCTTGCATGTAATGGAGACTATAAACACCGGTAAGCGTGTCCTTCATCGCAATATCATGCAACCGAGCTCTCGACGCTTTTACCTCTTCAAGTGCGTCATACAATTCGGTGAAATCGTACTCCACCATAAGAAACAAAAACTCACCGTTCAGTGGATGTCGAGTCCGTCGAATATCCAAGCTATGACGTCGTGGGCCTGCACTGGTTTGCATGATGAAATCCCAACGCCCTTCTTCACCGGCTTGGACTTTTTCAAAACATGCCTCACCCTCCTCGACATCCGCAAAACGAGCCACAAAAGGAGGAATACCTTCGGGTAATGGTTGATTCAATAAATGATTATAAGCTTCCGTAGCGGCAGGGTTTTCAACGATCGGTGTTCCGTCCAAAGCAAAAGTCGTAGCAGGTACTCGCGTATAACGCATGGCTTCCATCAACAGCAAGTTCTCAGGCTGCTCACCTAAGTTCACCTGATCGTTAATGTAAGCAATGATCCCTCGATGCTTCTTCGGGCCCAATAAGACAGCGCGGTGCATCATCAATAACGTTTTAGGCTTGCCGTTTGGATACGTAGTCCACGGATCGACGGTTAATCCATCTTTTGCCGCTAACTCAAAGGTTTGAAGAATTCGATCTCGAGCACCTTGGGTATCTTCAGAGAGATCTTTATCGATCAACTCCTGTAACGAGTTTAACCCCCAGAATTCAACGGCCGATGGATTGCCCCACCACCAACCATGTTTGTCCAAATCGAAGATCCAAACCACATTAGGAATCAACTCATACAAACCCAACTCATTATGTGACTTGATATGTACCAAATGCTCATACGTATTCGTTTCAGACATTCCCTAAAGACAACCTCTTACACAGCAAACCGTCATTCCTTATTTTTTATAAATGACGTTCTAGATGGAGACAAGCACTGTATATAAAGCTTTTTAATTTCTTATGTAAACCAAAAAGTACTTTTCTTTGGAATATCAGGGATCTGTCACAAGAAAGGCGATAACAAGGGCAAAGTGATATTGAGTAAAGCACAACTAGTTTTGGGGTCTATAACGGTAATGCCCTGTAATCTTATAAGAAAACAACATGTCGTCGAGACTCGGGCCAGCACCGATATTATGAACGATGAGCGGATTGCCCGTGATTGCGGATACCTTGTCGGAGACAATACCAATATGCGGGAGATTGCCTGGTAGCATCCAAGTGACCAAATCTCCTGGAGAATACTCTTTAGGGTTTGACGAGACAGCTAACGTTTCACCGTGCCGAGCAAAGAAAGTCTGTAGATTAGGTACTCGACGATGATCAATGTTCTTATCTGTCGTCGTTAATCCCCATATCCTCTTTGACGGATAGGCATTAAAACTCCGCCTCATGTCTTCATGCACTCGCACCTGTAAATCAACACCTAACGCTCGATAAGCACGAATCACTACATCGGTACATACGCCAATATGTTCAGGAACATCACCATTTGGGTAAGGAATGGAAAAATACGAACCGTCGTACGTAACGTTTTGCTCTGTTCGCGCAATGGCCGCTTTTACCAGAGCCGTCACAAACGCCTGACGCTCAGAAGGCTCTGCCGAGATAGCCATCGAAACAATGAGAAAAGAGATAAAAACGGATGTAAGTCGAAGAAATTTCATAAGCTCATTATGGGCTCAAAGGTTGATGATCAGTATAGACCTGTACAGAGCAGACATGCGCATAGGTTCATTAACTATACTGATCTTTTCTCTGGTGAATACCGCTCGTGAATTACGAAAACTCATTTCGCTTAGGCAAGTCCGAATCAATATCGTACCAGCTTGCTTTTTGAGACACCCATATATGCTCTTTCTCTTGAGCGTTTATATCACTGTCCAGGCACCCTAAACGAAGCACGATATGTGGTGTGCCTTCTCTTTTAGCATAAATCTGGGAACCACAATTTGAACAGAAAAAGCGCTGTTTACCAGGAGAGGACTCATAAAACTTCAATGTGTCTCCATCAAGCAGCGTGAAATCCTCATCCTGCACCGCAACCACACTGGAAAAAGCACTGGCATGGGCTTTTCGGCAGGTTGGGCAGTGACAATGTACGATGCCCCCTACTTCACCTGAGATTTCATATTTAATTGAACCACACAGACAGCTTCCTTGAATCATAATATCCTCCGTTGAGTTTAAAGACTGTTTGACCTTTCCCCAAGATTAGTAACTTGAACGATAAATTAATTCGATCACGTATTAGAAAAAATACAGTGGGTAAGATGAATTAGTTCAGGTCAGATCTTAGAGCGTCACCTAACAACACGCTCGCTCCATCGGTATTCTGCAATGATTTCGTAAGCCAACCTTGCAGACCCCGTATCTCCTATCTTAAAACCATGTCTCGAGCGGAAATACCTTGTTGAGATCCATCCGCACTCCTATGTACTTATCCCTTAATATAAAAGCCCCGGTTTTATACGGGGCTTTCTTTAACTAACAACCGTTTGTTCTAACAGCTATTTGTTTTAACAGCCCTTTGCTCTAACTAATGTGTTCAACAACGACTGATTCGAGAGCTAAACAAAACTCAGGAATTTCTCCCGGTTTTCCTCAGTTAACATTTCAACGGCACCCGTTATCGCGGCTGCAATCTTTTTCTCCCGCGCGGCCATCATGCCCGTATCATCGGGATCAACGTCATCCTTATTACGATAAATGTTCAGCACGTTTTCATACAATCGCTTCAGACCATGTTCTTCATCAAAATCATCCAGATCATCCTCGTACTCGTTGACTTCATGCACAACAGCAATACGGGTCAGAAAAGCATACTTTTCATCAATTTTCAGGTCTGACAGAAGATCGCAGAAGGCTTCGACTTCTTCATTCGTCGACTGACGGCAGAACTTTCCACCTTCTGAAAATTCCAAAAAACTGGCCATTAAGGTAGTTGATGGGAACAATTCCAGAACCAATTCATATAAGCTCAGAAGCTGTTTCTTCTGTGGGACTTTTGCCACCTTAGCCGCATACAGCATAGACGCCAGAACCATGCCTATATCATCAGAAATAAACAGAGGCGTGCGATCATCTTCCTCGTCCTGATCTTCATCTCGAACAAGTAATTCATGAGCTAACGCCAGCGCCTGCTCTTTTGTAATGGCATCACTGTCATCAGGTTCTGTACTCGTCTTCTTCATAAAGCGAGCAAATAAGCCACCAGAGCTCTTCGCCTGAGCATCAACATACGCCTTGATTTGATCGATCAGCACAGGGGCTTTTGCCCGCTCTTCCTCTTCAAACGCATCCGAGAACGCATTCAAGCCTTTAAACTCAAAATAAACGCGTTTAAATATATGCTCGAAATAGAACGCCCACAGAGGCTCCAAATCTTGATCAGGAAAGAAGCTATCCGCTTCTTTAGACAAGATATACGCCACCGACAACAGCTGAGCGCCCCAGGCATACTCGGTCTGATTCAACGCAGGTAATACGCCAAGGAGGTCGTCCGGCGTGAAATGATGAGCAAGTTTGATGATGTCTTGCAGCATGTCAGCGAAATCGGCTTTCTCGCGCTGATAAAGCTCATGAATTTCATTCAGCCGAACCAAACCGAAGTGATCCACCATAGGTTCGTTGATCAGATGAAACACCCGTCGTCTGATGTCATCCTTAGTCAACGCCTTAACAGTAAAACGCTCAACGGCTTCTTTTTTACTACACAGTTCATAGTCTTTACTGATGATTTTAATCTCATCGCCTGTCAGCTCTTTTTTACCAAACAGGCGCACCAGCACATCCAAGGTTCTTAAACACTTCTCGTTCTGTGCCTTTTCACCATCGTCTTCAATATAAAAACTGTCCGGATTTTGATAAGTCACCAGGAAACGTTCAATGATGTCTTCCAGAGTAATATCCTGGTCCAGATCTGGTGAGAGCTGCATACTGCCTGAGCCGAAGTACTCGAAACGCTTGTAGATATAATGCTTATTCTCAAAGGCAAGTTTTCGGAAATTGATGGGTTCTAACTGATCAAGAATTTCCGGGTACTTATTTTCTTCGATATAAGCAAAAATTTGCTCACCGTTCTCGAAGCATTCCAAGAAGAAGCTCTTGTTGGTTTCATACTCGTTATGCTCATCGTACTCCTGATAAAAAGGGTCGTCCTGAATATCCGCCAGCGTTGTTGTTTCGTCGTAAACCGGTTGCGAGTAGTAACAAAGGTCTTTCAGTGGCACATCTTTAACCACATCAAACAGCTCATTTTTCAGTGCATCGCGTGTGTCGTGGATGGTACGGCCATGAAACATCAGGTCATCAAAATCTTCCTCCGCTTCATCGCTTGAAATCGATTCGTGACGGTAGTCTTCATCGTCGTAGTACAGATCACGGATAGCGTCGAAATCATCTTCCAGTATTTCAAGCGGATCATAGTCCGTAACGTCCTTCGGACGACGCTTGAACGACTGAATCAAAGCCTTTTTGTAATAAAGATACTTGTTTTCATCCTTTAAAAAACATTGCAACAAGTTAGGAACAAACCGTTCCCTCTCTTCGAAAACGTAACGGGTCAAAATACAACCCAGAATATTTTTAAAACGACAATTGGCCAGTGCATCTAGGTACAGATCACTGTAACCGTGTTGTTGGAACAGGTATGCCATGTAATCCGCGCCGTGATACATGATCTGATTGTAATCGCTGTCTTCCGGATAATACTCGCCAATTAAATAGGCATATTCAGGGTATTTCTCCGCCACCAATATCAACAGGTAAATACCGAACAACATTTCGCTTGAAAAGAACAGTTCATTAGAGGAGTTTACCCGCATGCTGAACTCAACCAGTTCCTCACAGAAGGTCACAATTAAAGGCTTCAATTCTTCATGTTCTAATGCGTGCTGAAACACCACCATGTGAGAAAAGCGCAGATACACAGCATCATTACTTACGCGCTCTAACAGCTCATCAGACAGAGGCTCTACCGCATCGGATTTCAATTCATGATCAGGGCTGATCATAAAAATCGCCTTAAACTGATCCTGATTTAGCAGATGGCAAGCTTCAAAGGCCTCTTTATTGTGGGTAATAAAACCACCGACGTTGTCGATAAGTTCGCCGGCTTGGTAGGCATCCCGCAGTTGGGATGAGAAGGTTATGATTGCGTCCTTGAGTGATTCTTTATCGTGCAAATTAACTTGAATTAACGGCTGATCCATTGCTGTCTCACTGATACCTATTGATAAAGGTGTCATTAAACCACAAAAGCATACTTTAAAGAATTTTAATTTTGTCCAGTTGGACAGGAAACAGATCTGTAAATGAGGTTTGCTAAATGGGTCTTACGCTCTACAGAAAGACCCGAGATTTGGATTACCCCTTGATTACATACGTATAGACTGAGCCTTTTATTTGTCTGAAATCTCCAGTAATTTCAGGCAGATCTTCAGACGTTGAAACGAAATAGCCTTCTTCATCTGCAAAGGAACGATCAACAACAAAATAGATTCCTAACTCATCTCGTCGAACCTCTACAACTCCCATATTATTAAGCGAAGGTAAATTATCCGCTTTGCTGTTGTAATCGAGTAACAGCTGAATGTCTGTAGCACTTAGTTGTTGTTTAACATCAGAACACGCCACAACTAGAACACTGAATATAAAAATAATGAAACTTTTCATTACAAGCCTTTAAGCAAATAACGATTCACAATAGCCACTTCCTACTTTGAATCTTCCCAAATTACCTGAACACTATAGCCCCAGAAATGAAGAAACATTCCCGTTTGAGTATATCCAGGACCAAACCACTGCTCACTGCTTTCATATTCTGTAGAACCACAATAATCAATACTATATAGCTCAAAGCCTTTAGACTTAAATTCATCTACTATTTCATTTATCTTTTTGAGTAGAGTACTGGCCAAATATTCGCGACCACTGTATCTAGAATCAATAAAGTGCTGTTTCAAATTTCGATTTATGTCTTCCTGAATACCTAAGAGCTCGATGTATCTATCTTCTGAGCTTAGCTTAATTAGTTTTTCCATTTCCATAATGTATAACTGATAATTTTCAAACTTAGATTCAATTTTCGGACTATACAACTTACGAGGTATACAAGTTATTCCCCAACCGCCAGCACCAATTCACTCTCAATCTGATCCCAGTTCATCGCACCCGAGGTAATCACTTCTACCCGACTATCATGGCTTACGTCAGTTTCTTTCAGTGTCACCATGCCTTGTTCAGCATTGATAATAAGCGATTGGTTTTCAGCGATGTTGAAGATGCCTTTGACTCGTTCTGCTTGTAGGTTGAACACCAGAGCTTGCAGTTTCATGGCATCGAAGATGAGTTCTGAGCGGAAGATCCAGCCGCAGCTGTAGTGCCCGTCTCCTTTGTTTTCTTTACGGATACAGAGCTGATCCTCCGGCACCGTTAAAGACGTATCATCCAATACTCGATGATCGTGATCGTGATCGTGATCGTGATCGTGATCGTGATCGTGATCGTGGCAAGCATGCCCATGCGCTGGCTTTTGTTCAAGCCAATCAGAATCTACACGACCTTGGCTGATCCACTTTGATTGGCACGTTGATTTGATCCGCCCTTCTGCTTTTAGACCATTGAACCACTCATCGAAGTCATCCTGATACGAGCCATCGTACAAGTCACCTTTAGTGGCAACCAAGTAATCCGCCACCTTTAGTTGAGTGCGATAGATGTCGTGTTCTTGGTATTTCTCAATACGAATCTTGCTTGGGTCAATCAGTGTGATGGTACTGTACAGTTCGACCACATCACGATAATTCTCACCCGTTAATAGTTCGATGACCTCGTTAGGATGGCCCAGCCCAGTAGGTTCGACCAGGAGTCGATCGGGCTTTTGGGCAAGCAAGGCATTCAATCCGACTTTGGTTGGCAAGCCATTCACACAACACATGCAGCCGCCAGGAATTTCCTTAATTAAAAGATCCTGACAGTCTTTCAATGACTGACCCAGAGTTTGCTGAGTTTTAAGAATAGCGCCATCAATACCGATCTCACCAAACTCATTCACCAGCACAGCCCAGCGTTCGTTTTCGGGTTTGTTTTTTAACAGATGAAGTATGGCAGTGGTTTTTCCAACGCCTAAAAATCCGGTGATGATGTTGACAGGGATGGAATGGAAAGAAGCGGAATGAACAGACGAAGATAAATCAGAAGACATTATTCGGAGCACCAACTGCAAGCATGAGCAGCAAGGTTACTCCGAATCTTTTATGAATGGAATGAGCGCTTACTTAAAACGACCCAGCTCTTCCATCTTGTCGGCTATAGCCTTGAATTCTGGTTTGTTTTCCAGAATCTCTTGCTTGGTCAACCCTTCCAGTTCATGAGGGAACACCAACCACTCGTTGGTTTCATGCACATAATAGTCAGGGATATTTTCAGTCTTGTTATTCGCAGGCTTAAAGTACGGTGTTGCGATACGAATTTCAGGGGCATTCTTCTTACAGGCTTTTTTGATGTCGAACACTGTTTGTTGAATGCTCAGGCCAGAATCATGAACATCATCCACAATCAACAGAGAATCTTCAGACTCAAGACGTTTAATCAAATAGGTTAAGCCGTGTACTTTAACATGACGACTACGCTCACCAATCCCGGTGTAAGACGATGTACGAATGGCAATGTGATCAGAATCCACACCCAAACAATCCATCACTTCTTGAACTGCAATCCCAACAGGTGCACCACCACGCCATACGCCCACAATGTAGTTCGGACGGAAGCCACTCTCGTATATTTGCAAAGCCATTTGCGTTGAATCTTCAAGAAGCTGCTGTGCACTGATATAAACTTTATCCATGAAAAACCTCTAATTTGAAGGCGATCTCACCTTATCAAATGCCCATTGAACTGCTGCTTATTGCCTAGGCTACTATTGCCTTGCCTAGTTAGTAAGTGGCGCCGACTCACCAGCGCTAACGAAACATTAAACGCAAAAAAGTCTAGCAGCAAATGAGAGCTCTACAATGACCCAGAGCAGTCAATCAAACGGTCGTTTAAAAACAAGGCCGGCGATTATATGTTGATCAAGTAGTCAAATAAAGTCTTTTTCACAACGGCCCGATAATTAGCCTGCCGCCTCCCACATCAACAACGCCGATTTACGATCTAATCCCCAGCGATACCCACCCAACTCGCCTGTGCCACGTAACACCCGATGACACGGAATCAAATACGCCAAGGGGTTCGCACCGATGGCAGAAGCCACCGCCCTCACCGCTTTCGGCTTACCCAATGCATCCGCCACACGCTGATAGCTGGTCACGCTGCCATAAGGAAGATTTAACAATGCCTTCCAAACCTGAACCTGAAAGTTCGTACCTTTTGCTAATAGATGAATAGAAGCACCTATTGGATGAGCTTCTGAGCCCGAATCCAACGAGCTTGTATTTTGAAACAAGCACTCAGCCACACCGAATGTCGCAGACTGATCTTCCACTAAAACGGCGTGTTTCCATGTACTTTTAAGCAGTTCAAAGGCAGAATCATCGTCTTCACTGTCAATAAAAGTTAACTGACAGACACCTCGTTCCGTCACGGCCATAAACAGAAAACCAAAAGGCGTTGGATGGATACCATATCGGATCTCAATACCCTCACCAATCTTGGCAAATTCCCCAGGCGTGACCGCTTCTAATGTCACGAACAAATCATGCAATCGACCGCTGCCCGATAAGCCTGATTCAAACGCCGTATCCACCACCGACTGTTTAGCAGCCAGTTGTTGCTTAGCAAATTCTAACGTCAGATGCTTATTGAATTGTTTAGGCGAAATGCCCGCCCACTCTTTAAACATTTTTTGGAAATGGTATTCGCTGAGATGCACATGAGCCGCCACCTCTTCCAAGCTTGGTTGAGACTTAAAGTTCGCGCGTAGGAAGGCAATGGCCTGTTCGATGCGCTGATAGTTTTTTGCTTGGGATAAGCTTTTGTTCTTAGGTATTGGCGATTCAAGGATCATAAGTTTGGTCTAACGTCAGTATTCATAGGTTCGGTCACTGTTTATATGATGAGTCTAACCGTCTTGAGTTAATAAGGGCGACCCGATTCTTGCGCTCTTGAATGAGCGATCGCGCGTAATATCAAAGTAAACGCTTTTGATACTGCAAGGGCGTTTCTCCAAACCACAACTTAAACGCACGACTAAAGGCACTTTGTTCGGAATATCCGAGCATCAACGCTACTTCCGGCAACGACATCTTCTTATCTTTCAAATACTGTTTCGCCAACAGCATTCGAGTCTCTTTAAGTAAGTCGCGGAACACTACACCTTCGTCATTCAACCGACGATGCAAACTTCTCGGCGACATAAAGAACTGCTTAGCTACCGCTTCTACTGTTGGCTCCCCTTCCTGAAGCGCGCGAACCAAGACTTTACGAACTTTGATTAGAAAGTTGTCTTCGTCTTGATCCGCATTTGGCGCTTGCTCTAACAAGTTCTCCGCTTGAGTATTCATCAGTTGATGAAGTTGCTGGTCGCTCCCCTGAATCGGCAAGCTGAAATAAGAAGCTGGAAAGGTGACACAAAGATTCGGCTGCCCGAAGTTCACTTCACAATCAAAATACGCACGGTAAATTGTTTCATTCTCTGAAGGCACTTGATTGGTGAAATCAATTTGAATGGGTTTGATGGTGTCGTCCGCTAACATTTCTCTGGCCAGACTCACCAAGGCTGAAATCAAGAGTTCGTCGGACAGCTGATTCGAATACCCGTAATCCGCCTCCCAAATTAACTTAGCTAAAAAGCGCTCTTGGGAATCACTTTCAAAAGTCAGCGCCGCACGGTTGCCGTCGTAGAGCAATCGCTGAAACCGCTCGAAACAACGCAGCGCCTGCTCCAAATCCTGACTGGTTTTGAGTAAATACCCCAAACAGCCAAAATACTCGACCTTAACAAACTCACCGATCTTCAAACCAAGCGCCGGAAAATTGAACGTAGCTTGTAAGGTTTCCAACAACACCCACCATTGCTCGAACGAAAGATGCTGAGCATTGGTTACCTGGTGCAATTGCGCTTCTAAGGCACTGAACTCAATATCAGACGACACATGATCAGATAGGTAAGTTTTAACGAAGTCTGAAATCAGGTTGGACGCATCGGACGTAATCAACAAATTATTAAGCATGAAGAGATTGTCTATCTGGCAAACCAAAACTCTATTAAAGGCCACATTGGCCCAGATTGTCAAAAATACGACTCAGTTGGTCAATTATCGCTTGCGCTTCAACCCTATTATTAAAACCTGAGAAAACAGTTAACGCATGAGTCGTTCAACACAACTATAACTACAAAGATCGCTTAACAGATCGACAAAATTAGTGAGGCGTAGAATGCAAGATTTACTGCATGCCATTGGCTTTATCATCACCTTCGGGGTGTTTTTTGTGGGGATTATCATTGCGGAAGCCTACTACTGGCACCGTAAAGGCCGTACCGACATTTATGATTTTAAAGAAACCATCGCCAGCATCACCACAGGCGCCATGTACAAAATTTCCGATGGTATCCTCATCGCGGTTGTGATTACCGGCTTGTACGACTACGTCTATCAGTTTGGTTTGCAGTACGTACCGAACGATGGCATTTGGAGCATTCTGCTGATCTTTTTCGCGGTCGACTTCGTGTTCTATTGGTATCACAGAGCCATGCATAACATTCGCTGGTTATGGACAGGCCACGTAACGCACCACTCCTCCACCCGCATGAACTTCTCAACAGCGCTGCGTCAAAACTTTTTGTATGACCTGAACTTCGGCTGGTTAATCTGGTGGATGCCTATTGCCCTCATCGGCTTCGACAAAGACTGGGCCATCATCGCCATTGAACTGAACCTCGCTTATCAATTCTTCATCCATACTGAAACTGTGAACAAGCTGGGTTGGTGGGAAAAGTTCTTCAATACACCATCGCACCACCGAGTTCATCACGGCAGCAACCCGGAACAAATCGACACCAACTTCGGCGGCGTACTCATCATCTGGGACAAAATCTTCGGCACCTTTGTGGATGAAAAAGACGCGGGCGTCATCAAATACGGCTTAACCACTCGTCAACCAACGACCTTAAACCCGATCCGCTTATGTACCGATGAATTTGTTTGCATGGTGAAAGACATCATTCGCCACAAAGACCCACGCATACTTTGGAAAGGCCCAAACTGGGTAGAGAAAACCTATGGGCGGGAGGAAAAAGAAACGACTTCGACCGCTTCGTCTAATACGGTGAGTAATTGATGATGGGCTCCGAGAGGAGCCTTATTAAGTAACTTTATGGCAATGTGTACCTGTCTACTTTCAAAGCAAACTTGACTGTTTTCGCAGTAACATCAGATGTATATACGGGGCATTTATTCATTAAGTAATATCGTTCATTGTTTGTAACGACATTCCCCAATACTTCATCGCATACTGCAAGAAATTGCCCTTCAGTACCGAACACCGAAATGGATAACCTTATGTTTTCAATCAAGTTTATTGGTATCGGATTTAATGATACTGATGTAAGGACATCCTGATCTTTTATTTCTAGTCTTTCTAACTTTGGATCAAGAGCAGCATAATATTTTTGATGATAAGATCCAGTAAAGACACCAAGCTCTTCGTAAGCTGCTAACTTAGCTTCTGGTTCAACATGTATCATATACACAGTCAAAACAAGTAAACAGGCGAAGCTAAACCCTACTCCCCATACAAATCCCAAAACTAATCCTTTTAAATTTTTCATCTAACTCCCTTTTTAGTACTCAGTATTCATGCACTCAGATCAAGCGCTCTAATTAAAAATGCTTGGCACACGCCTTTCAAAGGTACATGTAACAGCAACGCTGCGGAGAGTCCTGCTGAGGCCGAAGTAAAGCTTTGGACTGTCCGATATTCATAGGCTGCGAAGTTAAACACTTTATTATATTTTTTGACTTCACGTATTCTTCAAAATATCTTTTCACGTCATCTGTGCTGACCTTAAAATCTTGGCAATGATCGTAGTTTCGCTGAACAGAAGAAAAACGATTAGCTACTATGTGTTGGCAACCTCCACCAACGTCTTTACCACGGCCTTCTTTTTCACATCGAGCTACGTCCTTCCAATAATGAAAAGCATCTACCGAGCTAGTACAAGCTTCATATGCATATCGGGAATCCTTTACCGCTTGACTCCTTGCTTCACGATATTCCTTAGTTAATTCACAACTATGAGCTAGCGGAGATAGAAAAAGGATCAAGAAAAGTAGTTTATTCATGGGAGGAATTAACGTTTCAATAAATGACGAGATCTAGCAAGTCCAACATAAGGTTTCCTTAGGCGAGGAAGGCTAAACTTACTAAGTTTTTAGCTTTCCAACATACCACGAACCAATCAATTTTGACCATGAGACACCCATAACACTTGGTACTTTTTGAGGGCTATAAGCGTACAGGTAAAAGCCCAAGTGATCAGAGAAAACTACGATATCATTTGTAGCTGGTTTTATGATTATTTTATCGATTAACGAATCAGGCGTTTTACTAGCTTTGCCGGCCAACAACTCGTTTGCATACTGATATGCAGGAATGCCGTTTATAACGAGCCAACGATAATGCCGATCGCTAGCGACAGTAGTAACGACAATAATTAGAAATAAAGTAGCTATGCCAACGAAAGCTCGATTTTTATTCTTCATAGAAACCAACGATTGGCTTAGCCACCGCAAAAACTGTCACTTGTTATGCCTTTGCCTTTAACTGTGCAATCGCCTTTAATAGATCGTCGCGATTTTTAGCTGATTTCATCCATTTGGGGAGCCTACTTGATAACGATGAGTTACTCCAACCCAGCTTTTCATCTCTACTTCTTTCTCTCAATTCAGCGCTTATATAATCTTCAAGATATTCGAGATGCCTTAAATTGAAAGCCCATAATGGATGGCCGTTGCATTGAGAAGTGAGCCATAAATCGAACTCAAAAAATCCATCAGTTGGATTATCTTCATACCAATAACATGCCCTTTCACTCGTTGATTTTGATTCACTAAACCCGCAGTGGAAACATGTAGCTTTTACCTCATTTTCTGAGTAAGGAACAATGCTCGCTTTTCCACTGCATTTAGGACAGACAATAAGAATAGGATTTTCTCTTGTAGGAAAACTAAAGCTCCCACGGTTTTCTCTATCTTCCTTGAATCTATTCATGTTCTCTTTACTCATTGGGTATAACAATGCCAGCAGCGGCCGAGTGTAACGAAATCCAGCCTCCATCGGGAGCAATGTTGGCAGGCCTTGTTATGTGCCTGCGAGCTTTCTTATAAATCTCTGGCCTCGTTTATTTATTAGGACAGCACCAACGAAAAATATAAAGGCAATGCCCGCCAAAAGGAAAAAACCTAGTATTAATGAAGCTAGAAGAAGAGGCAAAGATAAACACTGTAGGAAATTTACTATTACTTGAATTTTATAACACTTATCGCACCACGAAGCAGAGTAAGGGTGGCATCCTGGAGCATGACGCAGGTGACCTTGACTTGAGCATATATCGCAAATACCACAATACCCTTGATCTAATCCCTGCTTAAGTAATGATTCAGGGTCTTTAGCCCATAAATCGCAGTAACAATTCCTCTTTTTAGAATCCACGATATCCTCTTAAGTACATAGACATAATGACTCCCCACGAAACAATGCAAGCCCCTTGCGACGCGACTTGTTACATTTTGAGCTCGGTAATACGCTTATTTATTGCTTCTTTATCGAAGTACTGGACTAAAAGCTTAGACTGATTACTGAGTCGATTTATAATCGCACTCCCCCCCAAGGAGATTCCACCCAAGACACAAAGAAAATAGAGCCAATAGGATGAAAGCCCACTACCCATATGTAGAAGGTAAACTGCCACAAGCAGAAATACACCAAGCACACCAAACACTGCACACCATTTTCCAGCGTTATAAGATTCTGGCTGATTTATATATTTGAGCAATTCCTCTAAAGTAGTTAGCTCAAACTGTTCAGGATCTTCGAATGACATATCCCCTCCTTAGAAATGTAAGGCTCGCATTTGCGGCTGGCATGGAGTTCATCGGAAAACTAGTTCGCCCCCCGGTCATATAGATATTATGTTTTGTCTGCCACCTCTTGAATCATGTTGATCAAAGATTCTGCTTCTTGTTTTGTGAGTTTTATCGGTCTCATACTCGCTGCTAGCTTTGCATTATCAGAAAGCTCTATACCAACGTGCTTACTGCCACTCTTTGTCTCGATTAAATGCGCACGAATTGCGGTTTTATTCATTCCTTGAGTTTGGATAATTTCGTCATTTGCTGTATGCACAATCTTTCCACCGAGCATTCGCCCTTTGCCAGTTTTGGAAAACATTGACCAAAGAACAAATCCCATAAACCCAAAGAAAATCAATAAGGGGATATTGCTTAAAATATTATCCATCTAAATTTCTCGATCTATCAAAAAAACATAACGCCCGGTTGCATTTGCGGTTTTAAGTGGAGGCAAAGCCGGAGCTTAAAACCGTCAAATGCAACCGTTTATTCAATGTATTAGCAACTCTCTGAACCACCCGTTTTTTGGATAATACACTGAAATTGTTTCGTATCTTCATTTAGCCACTTTGGATTATCAACTTCTTTAGGATCACAGTTTGGCGCTAGCCCCGTAAATGCAAATGGCTTTGTCCTAGGAATTATTCTGACATTCTCTCCTGATTTATCATCAACTACATTAATGGTGCAATGATCGAGAGTTTTCTGGTCATTACTTCTTACAACATCAATTCTGATCGAATACTCGTGTCCTGCCTCTGGATTAAAGGTAACGATTCCACTACATGTCAAACGTATAAAAGACATAGTTCGTCCAATACCAATAGAGAATGAAACTAGTTCCCCAGTGGGTATATTGAAATATGACTCATCTACCAGCTCTTTAGTAAAGTTTTGCTGTCCTCCACGACACTCCGCAAAGTTGTCATAGAGGTGTGAATTGAACCTAGGATACATCCGTTTTTCATCGACATTTCTAACAAATCTTACTCTTGCACTGTTGGATATTTCAGAATTCACAAAATCGCGATAACTTGATTTTTGAGCGGTACTCATTGATTCTGACTCTGAGTACCTAGATTTCGAAAGTTACTCATAAATCTTCTGTTTATCATACGATTGAAGTATATTTTTCTGTGATATCACCCCTGAAGAAACGGATTTTACTTCTTGGTGAAGCTCTATGTAGTAAGTTTCACCCGGTTCTATTTTTACTGACAAGCGCTCACCACCTGCTGAAAATTTGTAGGTGCCTGGTGTCAAATGTATCCATGAATAGCCGTTGTCATATAACTCAACAACCTTCGAATCATTTATTCGAAAGCTTGTTGCATATCCGCCTCCATAATGAATATCTCCGCGCATCAGGTAGATTAGCGCTTTTTCGTTATCAACCGGTGGCGCGTCCTTATATATAGGCCCCATAGCACAACCTTGGAGAATCAAAACCAATAAAACAAGGTACTTCTTCACTACTACTCCTAACATGAGACTTGATCTGTGGGATTCATGATGCAAATGCCGGAAATTCTCAATCTCATTGAACAACGAATTCTCCGACACGTGTCACAGATCAGTTTTTCCTATTTTGCGTCACACACTCTGGCGCATAATCTATTAAAACAACAACTTAACCCATTAATGCAGATATTACATCCCCAAAATGCGACTTTGATTTCCGGCCAGAGCTCTAAAAAAACGCCCCCATCACAACACCAAGTAAATCCCCACCATCAAACTCACCAGCCCCAGTAATTTCAAACGATTGAATTCTTCATTGAGCAGCCACACGCCCATCGCGACGCCAATGGGAATGCTTACTTGCCGAAGTGCGACCACCTGCCCTACATGTTCTGTGTAGTTCATGGCAATCAGTACCAAGCTGTAGGTCAGTGTCATCACAAAGGCGGTGGAAGCAGTGCTGAGCATTTGTTGGGTGACTGTGCTGCGCCATTGTTCTGCGGAAGACTGGCTCATGAAGGAGAAGCCTAAACACCAGATGGCCGAGGATAAAGATAACCAGAACATATACACCAAGGAACGTTGCCAGCCTTGGTGATCAGGCAAAGTCTGAGATAACCCTGTGAGTACCGCCTGGTCCACATAGCTGTAACCGGTAGTCGCCAACGCCGCCACCACAGCAAAAAAGACACCGGGGCTTTTTAGGGAAGACCAAAAGACATCCTTACCTTTAAAGGGAATCAGTAAACAGCCAATGATGATCAGGAACACACCCACATATTGGATCAGGTTGTAGTGCTTATGACTGAACACGCTCACAGCAATGGGCACCAGGGCGACGGGTAAGGCTCTGGCTAGCGGATACACCACAGACAGTTCATACCCTCGATACCCCAGGCTTAAGCCAAAAAGATAGAAGGCTTGGAAGCACCCCGTCAGTACCAGCATTCCAAAATGATCCGTCACGATTGTGGTGGAAACTTGATGAAAATAGAGTGCGAACGGCAACAGCATTAACGCGGCAAAGCTGCTTACCACGGTGAAAAAGGACATGTAAGGCACGGACTTTTTGCCAATAAAGTTCCAAGCCGCATGACAAAACGCAGACACAACAACCAGTAAAAACGGCAGCCAAGTCATTCAGTACAACCCTTTTAAAGTTAAGAAAAAATAAAGCCCCGATACATCGAGGCTTTATAGATACAAATAGTTTACGAGGGATTTACTAGGGAACCTCTAAATAAGTCCGCTCTAGCTCAGCGGGCGCTAGAAAAATGTTAGAACAAGGCGAGCTTCGTAGAGAATGTCTAGACCTTTTCAAGAAGTTCAACACAGTTATAACGTTTTTAAAGCCCCGCCCTACGGGGCCTTAAGAGAAATATCTCTTTTTTGTTGCGGCTTTTTGACGTAACCCTTCGGGTCGAACCCGTTAGCCTTCAAAACCGCGCCTCAAATAGACATTTCTCTTATAGGCCTGAGCAGAGAGGGACTTGTTCAGAGGTTCCCTAGCTTTATGATCCGATCCCGATAATAGTCTAGATCAGGAATCTCCAAGCCCACTTGTTTGCCGTAATCATCAAAGTACCGAACTCTCAATGCTTGGCGGAAAAACGCCCCTTGCTCAAACTTAGCCACCTGTTCAGCAGTCATCGGCCCACCTTGTAAGGCTAAGCTGTGTTTGGACGCATCACTGAGGCCATCGTAGTAATCGTCTTTCACCGCACAAAGGTAACGCTTCGCAGCCACATGCAGTTGAATGGGTACGGTAATTTCTTTACCAAAATACTTTGTTAAGAAACGTGCGCCGAGCACTTCGTGTTTAAAGTCCTCTTCAGGCGTCCCGTCTGCAATCAAGCCGGCATCTTGAGGGCCAATGAAATGACCAACGTCATGAAGCAAACTGGCAATGATTATGTCATCTGTTTCGCCTTCCTGCTCTGCCAAAAACGCGCACTGCAACATGTGCTGTTTTTGGGTAACGGCTTCGCCGTATTGCTCATCACCAAAGCGGTTAAACAAGCTGACTAACGTTTGATAAACGAAGCCAGCCTGAGCGATGCACGTGTCCATTAAGGGCGCTCTCCCGCAGCCAGCTTGCGATTGATGTCGTCGATCACCACAGGCAGTTCAGCCACAGAATCAATCACATAATGGGCGCCACTCAAGGCCATTTTCTTACGGGCTTTAATCGCAATGGCTTCTTGCTCCTCACCAGACAAGGCTTGCCATTGCTCAAGGCTAAGGCCATTGGCATTGCCACTGACGGCCACAGCCACCGTCCACATCCCCGCATTCAAGCCTTCTTCAATGCCGGTTTCGGTGTCGTCGATCTTGATACATGCCTGCGCTTCAAGAATTTCCAGCTTTTCCATCACCGCTTGCGCCATGTACGGGTATGGGCGCCCTTTGGACACCTCAGTCGCGCATACGTTAACATCCGCTTCATAGCCTGCTTCTTTGGCAACTTCAGCAACCACTGCATACATTTGTTCGTTGTAGCCGGTGTTTCCACCCAATTTGATGCCTTGATCTCTTAGGTCATTGGCGACTTCTTTCCAGCCAGGAATCAACTCGCCGGTTAAGCGAATGGTTTCCAACTGAATGGGAAGAAACTCATGGTACAGCGCCATAACATCTTCTTCTGTTGATGCTTGGCCTTTCACCGCTTGCCACTTCTCTTGAATTTCAGGCATGGCTAACATCATGCGAATGTGAACGCTTTTCTCTGTGCCCATAGGTTCACGAGATTGCGCTTCGGTCACTTCAATACCATGATTCTGAAACAATTTCATAAACGCCATGATCGGTGCGCGAGAGCCAAAGTCGACAGTCGTGCCCGCCCAATCACAGATCACCGCTTTAACTTGACCGGCATAACGTCGTTGAAAAGTATAAGGCGCTTTGTTGATGGTATTCATGAGTCTATTCCTTAGGCTGTCGCGGTTTGTTCTAGTGACGGGGTCGCTGTTGTGTTGTCTTCTAACCAATATCTTTGATGCTCAATTACATCAATTAAACGGGCCATATCCTCTGGAAACACATGGCCGATATTACCGATACGGAAACAATCCGCGTCCGATACTTTACCCGGATAAATCACAAAGCCGTTGGCTTTCAAACGCGCATAGAACTCGTTGAAGTGATAACAGGCTTCTTCCGGGTTAAAGAAAGTGGTGATGAATGGCGATTGCACTGCGTCTTCCAGTAAAGTTTGGAAGCCCAGCTTTCTCATACCAGCCACCAAGACATCATGATTTTCTTGGTAACGAGCGTAACGGGCAGGAATGCCGCCCTCTTCTTCCAATTCTGACAAGGCTTGATCAAACGCACGCACCGTATGCGTAGGCGAAGTGAAACGCCATTTACCGCCACCGTCTTCCATGCCTTTCCACTGATCATACAAATCCAGAGACAATGAACGTGCCGTGCCCGCAGAGGCTTCTAGCTTTTGACGATTCGCAATGACGAATCCAAAGCCTGGCACGCCTTGAATGCACTTATTGGCGCTGCTGATTAAGAAGTCGATGTTTAACTCCGCCACATCCATCGGGATACCGCCAAAGCTGCTCATAGCATCGACAATAAACGAACAGTTGGCCGCCTGTACGATTGGCGCAATGGCTTCGATTGGGTTCAAGCGCCCCGTAGTGGTTTCGCAATGCACAACGGCAACGTGCGTGAAAGGCTTATCTCCATTCAATAAACGGTCTTCTTCAAGCAGCGTTTTTAACGCATCAAGGTCAATGGCATCGGCTTCGCCAAAGTCCCAAAGTTTATGTTCAATTCTTAGCACGGAAGCGATCTGACCAATCCGTTTTCCGTAAGCGCCGTTGGCAAGCACCAAGAGTTTGTCATCGTCGCCAATCACCGAACCTATTACGCTTTCGACGGAAGCAGAGCCACTGCCCTGCATCAGCACAGAAGTAAACTCGGCCTGACGTTCAGGATGTTTAGGCAACGCCAAAGACACCAAGCGACTACGAATGCCCTGAACTAAGTCGTTGTAATCTTTATCCCAGGTACACCAGTCTTTCATCATCGCCTGACGTACCGTCGGACTGGTTGAAAGAGGCCCAGGCGTGAGCAACAAGTATGGGTTCTCAATTGCGTTATTTTCTAGTGATGGATCGTTTGTAACGTAATCCATGGATGATTCCCTCTAATTCTCATTTTGATACCAAATCGTTTTCAATCACAGATCTGGTATATACCAATTTATTTTGGATACTATGAGAAGGCATTCAAGAGGTCAATAGCGACCAGAAAAGATTCATCAAACTGAAACACAAACGAAATATATTTTGGTATATACCAATAATAAAAAAATCCTCTGTGCCGACTTTGATGCCCAGAGCAAACAAATTAGTAGGAATATGAACATGTACGATCTTATTGTTGTAGGTGCTGGAATCGCTGGTTTGGCGTTTGCGCTTACCGCCATTGAACAAGGGCAAAGTGTTTTAGTTATCGAAAAAAACAAGGCAGCCCTAGGCGCTTCCATTCGTAACTTTGGTATGGTGTTGCCACTGGGCATGCCAACCGGAAATGCGTTAAACCGAGCTATCAAAAGCAGAGAGAAATGGCTGGATTACTCGAAGAAGGCCAACTTCTGGGCGAACCCTTGCGGCATGATGATGGCGGCTCACCATGATGATGAAATGACCGCTATGGAAGAATTCCATAACCATCACAGCCTGACGCCCTACCGCACGCGATTATTAGACCCAGACCAGGCAGAAGTTATTTGCCCAGGCGTGAATCCAAAGGGTTTAATTGGTGGATTACTGAGCCAAACCGAAGTGCAGATCAATCCGCAACAAGCCATCAAGCAGCTTACTCACTATTTAGACAAGCAAGACGATGCAGATCTGATCTTTTCAACCCGCGTCATCCAAATTCACACCAAAGACAGCGGTGTAGACGTTCACACCAACCAAGGGCTGTTCCACGGCAAGAAAATTGTGTGCTGCCCTGGTCATGAATTTAGCGACCTCTTCTCCACCCCGGAACAATCCAAGCCCATCACCTGCAAACTGCAAATGATGCGTACCATCAAGCAAAAGCAAAACTGGGCGTTTGGCTCTATGTTTTCGACGGGGTTGTCGATGTTGCACTATCCGGCCTTCGATAAAGTGAAGAGCCTGGAAGCGGTGAAAGAACGGGTTAGTTACGACTACCCGGAACTCATAGAGCATGGTATTCATATCTTGGCTGCGCAAAACCAGTTAGGTGAAATCACCTTGGGCGACTCCCATCATTACGGTGATGATCCTGATCCGTTCATTGATCAGGAAGTAAATTACCTGATCACTCAATACGCCAAGAAAGTGATGCAGTTGCCAAGTTGGGAAATCAAAGAACAATGGATGGGCGTTTATAGCAAAGCCCAAGACGACCATGTCTATTGGACTCAACCGCAAGATCATGTATTTTTAGTCACTGGTTTAGGTGGTACCGGCATGAGCACCAGTTTCGCCATTGCCGAAGAATGGTTTTTAGAGAACGCCTAGACGTTCTCTCAAGCCCACGCTGCAATATAATACATAGCTAAAACGCATCCAGACTTAGAACCTAAACATCGATTCTAGACAAACACGCCAGACAAGTAGCCGAGCAGTATGTCCTTACCCCAATACAAAACCATCGTAGATCACCTGAAGAGCCAAATCGCAGCCGGAAAGCTTTCGACACAAGACAAGCTTCCCTCTGAACGCCAACTCAGTGATCGATTCAACGCGTCTCGTATCACCGCTCGTGAAGCCTTACTGCAACTGGAAAAAGAAGGCGTTATTTACCGCTTAAACCGCCGAGGCTGGTTTGTTAGTCCAACGCGATTAGTCTATGATCCGACCTCACCTGCCACCTTCAATCAAATGCTGGCAAGCCAGAATCGCATTGGGGAAACCACGCCGATCAGCTGTGAACTGACCGAAGCCCCCAAAGCCATTGCCGAAGTTATGGAATTGTCGGAAGGCTCACCGGTGTACCTGATCAAACGCCTAAGAAGCGTCGAACACAGACCGATTCTCATCGAGCAAATCTATGTGGATGCCAACCTCTGCCCTGGCCTGCTCAAACATGACTTCAGCCAATCACTGACTGAAATCTTCGCAACTCACTACCAAAAAGAAGTCACCCAAACCGACGTTCACATGTTCGCTACCTCACTGGACGAACAAACCGCTCAAGAACTGCAAGTCTCGACGGGCAGCCCCTGTTTAGAAATCAAACGCTGCCGTTTTACTGATGAAGGTCGGGTGCTGGAATACGATATTGAGTATTGGCGACACGATGCGGTCGAGTTGAGGATGAGTTTGAATCACACCAAATAAGATCGGCTGTAATGATTCAAAGGGATGTATTTATGTTCGATCGAGTCCACAATCGCGGGAATATAGAATTGTGCTGAGTTCATCCCCCCATCAAACTTAGCAAATCCGTAATAGTCTGAGTTCAGTACATCAAGTCCATCTTGGCTTTTTTGCACATCTACAGCCCTTGCAATATCGAGCTTGTATTGCAGTGCCATGTTTTCTTCCTCGACGGATACCTCAAACCCAATATCGTTATCAAACGTAATATCGATATTACGCTCGATCGCCCCAACCTCATGCTTCAGTGATAAATGAGTTTGAACAATGGCATCACTGTTACTTGCCAGAGTTTGTTGTAGTTCGGTTAAATCCGTTGCTAACACAGAATGATCTTTGCTAAACGAATTTAAAAGACCATCCAGGGTAGTTGTGTACTCTTGAATTACCATGGCCTCTTCTTGCGTCAATTCCTCACTAGCCGAAAACTGAACATTTAATTCTCTGGAAAAGCCTTTATAAGTGTCTTTATTCGTTCGTTCTTCAACTTGCACACTCAGATGGATACTGTTCCCTTCCTTGGTCTGCAAAGTAAGTTCAAGTGCAGGCGCGCTTATGTACTGTGCACCACTATGATCTTTTGGATCCCATGCTTTGAAATCCGTATACCCTTTAATTACCTTTAATCGAGAAGGATCATCCAGCCCTCGATAATTGCCCACTTCGACTTTGGTATGAATGTTAGCCTCCGTTATCCCTGTTTCAAAAACACCTGACATTTCCAACATCGAACTGAGTTGAATATTTTTCTGGCGAGATAAGCTAGCAATATTCTCTAATGATTCAGAGTCTGGTTTAGAGAGATTATTAGAGATTTCAGCCATCGTAATTTGTTGATGAATATCCGGGTGATCACTGAGGTAGGGAGTACTCTTTTCAACAATGATGCCCTCACTCGGAAAGTAAGTCGCATCAGCCATATTAGAGAAATAGCTTGGCAAAGTATTTATATCAATCTCTGTTAGAGTTACCTGAACCAAAGCATCGTCAGGCTGTGAACGCGCTGGCATCCTCCCTACCGTATTAACACCATTGAGGCTAGAATTACCAGATCGAAACCGTTCTAGAATGCCCTCTCGTTCAGCACCACTAAGATTAAGCAGAGACTGCTGATCGTTTGCTAACAAACGTCTATCCAACAAAACACTTTTTGAACCATAGGGTGAAACCCTACTAAATACGCCAAAATAGTCATCCATCATAAGGGGCTTTCCTTTGCCTATTAGCTAAAAATCAATACGGTAAATAAAAGAGCTGTTATATTCTTATCGACACAAGACTTTATAGTCTTGACCAATAAAAAGGTGATTTCTCTGAAACTTGAGATTATTTTTCTGTAAGCAATTTCTTACAAATTAGAGGAAAAGAAAAAGAGATGGGTCGATCACTATTAGATAGAAAGTGGTTGCTTGGCTATTTATCTCTACCTACTCATGATACTTCCGCAACACCTGATCATAGACACCCGAAGTCTTCAGCTTATCTAAAGACGCCTGCCACAAGGCAATTTCGGTATCAGGAATATCCTTACTCGCAGCAATGTACAATGCGGAATCGACGACTTTGACTTTTGTTTGAACCAAGGCGTCGACCGGATAATCCATTTCTCTCAAAATGTGTTTAGTTCCTAGAGGTGACTCGCTGATTCCCAAATCCGTTCGGCCGTGCAGTAACTTCTCATACACAGTCTTGGCGTGAACTGAAACGTTATCTAAGTTGGTAAATCCTGCCTTTTTAAGCGTGTCGAAAACAAGCCCTGCATGGCGAGTTGAGATCATTTCAACTTGCTTTGCGTCTTCCAGTGTTTCAATGACTAACGGGTTCCCTTTCTTCTTATAGAAGTAGATGGAAGAATCCACCAGCGGCCCAACCCACTGATATTGATCTTCACGTTCTTTGGTTTTGAACATGGAGATGAACAAACGTCTTGGTTCATGATTGAGCATGTAAGACGCTCTCATGCTGGGGTAAAGCTCCAGCGTTGCATTCGCACCTAAATCCCGAATAAGGTGTTCGACGATTTCTACAGAGAACCCCGTCAACTGCCCATCTTCCATATAATTGTAGGGAGCCCACTCCTCAGTAAGAACGATCAATTTATCGTGTTCGGATGCGTTCACTTGAGCTGAAAAGAGGATGTGAAACGAAATAATCTTAGCGAGTGAAAAGATAGATGGTTTGAACACGCTGTTAGCTCCAAGGCAAATCAGTTTTGCTTTAATACAAAGCTAGTTCAAACCTATGGCGATTCCTAATTTAAGAGGGGGAAAGACCTGCAAGAAAGCAGGCCTTGAACAGTATAGCTTTTTGAAACTTTATTTATGAGCCACAGTATCTATCAACAACATTGTAGTCTTGTGATTCTGACTTAACATAATCACCTTGATTGTTTTTAGTAATTTCAAACAAAGTAACATCGCAAGTTTCTTTACCAGAAGGTAACTCTACGAAATCAAAAAGTGCTTCGTAGTTGCCGTTAGGTTCTGGTGTAAAGGTAACAATTTTTCTACACCACGCATACATGGCACCATATTTAGGGTCATAAACACCCGGCGAAAATCCAGCAAACCCGACACTATTGAACTGAAATGAAAACTCCGTTCCAGCAGGAACATACACCTCATTCTGATGAGAATCACTTATCTCGGAGTTATATAAAGGAACCCCATTCCGATCCAAACTTCTGAACAAATTTGCTTTTGATCCTAGAATGGTAATTTGCGCATCACCATTCCCATAAATACAAGACTTAGCTTTCGGCTCGTGTACAAAGTTATTATTACTAGGAATAGAAGCTAATCTTAGCTTCGCATTTTCAACACCTTCATGCGGTTTTGTGTATATGTTTGAGCACCCACTTAAAATTAAGAGAGCAAGAGAAACGACCAAATACTTCATGTAAAACCCTGGAATGATATCTGTAATGAACCTAAATCGTTGAATCAACGACAGATTAAATTGGGTGACTTTTCACCGGGACGCAATACTAGTGAGAATTAATTAGATAGTAAATTTTTTGATGGCTCCACCTGTCAGAAAGGTACTGATCCCACGCCTAAGCGCTCCAATTCCACCACAAGCATCCTCCTCCTTAATGCGAAGAAGCAGGTTAAAATGATCACTACTTAAATATGTCTGTTGCCCCAACTCGATTAAACTTTTTTAATCTTTGCACAAAGAACGCCCACTTTTTCTTTTAATGGTTCAATCATAAGAGCACTAATAAGCCCCTTCCATCTGCTCTAAACGGCGTAGCCATGCACTTTGGCAAGCCTTCTTCATTCACCTCCCTTCACTGGCATATTTTTCGCGTACAAATCTGGTATAAACCAGATTAATAATTTTGAAATATTTCTGTCTTATTCTGCTGATAGCTTATAGATATCTGGTACAAACCAGACCACCTATAAAGAGCAAGAATTTACGAAATCAGTCTCAAATAACGATTCAGGACGAGGAAGACAATGAGCATAAGCACACAACTTAAAGCCCTTTGCGGCGCTGCGCTGGCAAGTTCTGCACTATTGCTAACGGCATGTGGTAACGATTCCGCCGAAACAACTCAGGCAGCAAACGAGCCAACTGAGCTAACCGTTTACACAGCATTGGAAGCAGACTTGCTAGATACTTATGGTAAAGCATTTAACGAAGCGCACCCGGACATCAAGATCAATTGGGTTCGTGACTCTACCGGTACGATCACTGCAAAACTATTAGCGGAGAAAGAAAACCCACGCGCAGACGTTGTTTGGGGTCTTGCGGGCACCAGCCTTCTTAAAATGAAAAACGAAGGCATGCTTCAATCGTATTCTCCAGTACAAGTTGAAAAGCTTGATGAAAAATTCCGCGACAACAGCAGCACACCATCATGGGTGGGTATGGATGCCTGGGTTGCAGCCATCTGTTTCAACACGGTTGAAGCTGAAAAACACGGCCTGACGAAACCAAGCTCTTGGCAAGATCTGACTAAGCCAGAGTACAAGGGCCACGTCATCATGCCGAACCCGAACTCGTCAGGTACTGGTTTCCTAGATGTATCAAGCTGGTTGCAAACCTTCGGTGAAGAAGACGGTTGGAAGTTCATGGACGGTCTACACCAAAACATCAGCCGTTATACGCACTCTGGTTCTAAGCCATGTAAGTTGGCTGCAGCAGGTGAAACAGCGGTAGGTATTTCATTCGCATATCGTGGCGCCAAACTCATTAACAAAGGTGCACCGCTTGAGCTGGTTATTCCTACGGAAGGCATCGGTTGGGAAATCGAAGCAACTGCAATCTTGAATACCACTAAGAAAATGGACGCAGCTAAGAAGCTCGTTGATTGGTCAATCACCAAAACGGCTAACGAACTTTACAACCAAGGTTATGCCGTTGTTGCTTACCCAGGTGTTGCAAAACCGGTTGAGCACTTCCCTGCTGAAGTAGGTGAGAAGATGATCAAGAATGACTTTGAGTGGGCGGCTAAAAACCGCGACGAAATCCTATCTGAGTGGCAGAAGCGTTACGACTCTAAGTCTGAGCCTAAAGGCTAACTTTGGGTACTAAATATTATAAGAATTAAGGTTACACCGCACAGTTATCGCAAGTGCTAACGCCTCTTGGCCTAGCATGAGTTCGGCAGAGTCCATTGGGTAGTAATGGTTACTCTGCCCTTTTTTAAATTTATCTCGCATTAGGAGTTTGAACGATGGGCAATTTATTAACACGTTTGAACCTATTTTCATCTTTGAACAAGCTGGTACAACGTACACAAAGCACGATTGCAACGTCAAACGTGTCTGTTTCGGCCCCCGCTTTTTCCAAAACAAAACACACGTCACCAAATGCATCGAATGGGAATCAAGCTGCAAACAGCTCTTTTTCCAAAACAAGCAGATCTTCTTCCAAAACAAGCAGATCTTCTTCCAAAACAAACAGATCTTTCTCCCAAATAAACAATACTTCGTTAAGCAGTTCAGTTAAGAGCGTTGAACTTACCGAGCTAAACAAGTACTACGATGATTTTCACGCATTGAAAGACATCAATCTCACGATTGAAGACGGTGAGTTCATTAGCTTTTTAGGGCCTTCTGGCTGTGGCAAGACCACACTGTTAAGAACCATCGCCGGGTTGGAAACATGCAACCAAGGCACCATCCTACTTTCAGGCAAAGACGTAACGCAGAAGCCAGCACGTCAGCGCGATTTCGGCATCGTATTTCAATCTTACGCGCTGTTCCCGAATCTTACGGTGTCAGAAAACATTGGTTATGCACTGAAATCCCGCGGCACATCAAAAGCAGATATTCAGGCTCGCGTTCAAGAACTGATTGAACTTGTTGGCTTGAATGATCTAGCTGATCGCTTCCCTGCCCAACTCTCTGGCGGTCAACAACAGCGAGTGGCGTTAGCCCGCGCCTTGGCACCGAACCCTCAATTGTTGTTACTGGATGAACCGCTTTCCGCGCTGGATGCTAAAGTTCGTCACAACCTGCGACAAGAATTAAAAGATCTTCAGAAAAAAACCGGAATCACCACCATCATGGTGACGCACGATCAGGAAGAAGCCCTGGCCATCTCAGATCGTATTGCAGTATTAAACCACGGCCGAATCGAACAAATCGGTACACCTGATGAAATCTACTCAACGCCTGCCACGGAATTTGTGGCCGAGTTTGTCGGTACAATCAATCGCATCAAGTTACCTAACAGCAATGAGCCGTTAATCGTTCGCCCAGAGTGGATTGAAGTCTTTAATACGCCAGATGAAAACCGTATGTCAGCCGTTATTGAGAGCATGGAATATCGTGGCGCTACTACTCGCCTGACTTTAGGCATGGTCGATAAAGACATTTCTCAAGACGCCATTGAAGTGGATGTCCCGACAGCTGGCTGCAAGAAAACAGGCTTTGAACTGAACCAAGCGGTGTGGTTTGAAATCGTTCACGAAGACTTGTGTACTCCGCAGCATTAAGGAACAAAGATTTATAGCCATGCTAAGTTCAAATACCTTACCCAATAAATCCGGCCTCTTTGTTTCTCTTACGCTGGATAAAGAGTCCATCATCAAGCGAGTCTGGTTGCTCTTACTGCTTGCAACGTTACTGACCTGTTTGATTTTCCCTCTCTACTCCTTGCTGATTCACAGTGTGGAAGATAAAGACGGTAGCTTTGTCGGATTACAAAACTTCATCAGTTACCTCAGCAATCCGGCATTGACCTACTCCATCACTAACACCTTGTATCTCGGTTTGGTTTCTACCGTGATCGTGATCAGTTTAGCCTTTACTACCGCATGGTGTTTCACCCGTTCTCACATGCCGGGTAAAACCTTGTTTAAAGGTATCGCCTACATTCCGCTGCTAACACCGTCTCTTCTTTCTGCCATCAGCTTGATTTACTGGTTTGGCAATCAAGGCGTCCTAAAAGACTTCTGGCCGTTCGAAAGTATCTACGGATTACCCGGCATCGTCTTTGGTATTTCGTTCTGGGCCTTTCCTCATGCCTTGATCATTTTGACTACGGCACTACGACAACAAGACGCACGCTTATATGAAGCCAGCGAAGTATTGGGGGCTGGCCCAATTAAAACGTTCTTTACCGTCACGCTTCCGGGCTGTAAATACGGTTTGATTTCAGCGACGGCTGTTGTTTTTACTTTGGTCGTAACCGACTTTGGTGTGGCAAAGGTCATTGGTGGTCAGTACAACGTCTTGGCGACCGACATCTACAAGCAAGTAATTGGGCAACAGAATTTCTCAATGGGAGCGGTGGTGAGCATTATGTTGTTGATCCCGGCCTTGATTACCTTCTTCGTCGATCAATGGGTTCAGCGTAAACAACAAAACATGTTCGACAGTAAGTCTGTGACCTTCCAACCCGTACCGTCAAAATATCGAGACAGCGTTGCATTCATCTTCTGCTCATTCCTAGCCATCATTATCTTGAGCATCATAGGTATGGCCGGTTATTCATCACTGGTGACCTTCTGGCCTTATGATCTCTCCCTATCCTTCAGCAATTACCAATTTGAACTCATGGACGGCGGCGGTTGGGCGGCCTATCAAAACTCCCTGATCATGGCTACTGGCACTATGATTCTTGGAACAGCCTTTATCTTCCTATCAGCGTATGCCTGTCAAAAGATTGAGCTGTGGCCGAGCGTTCGAAAAGTCATTCACATGCTGTCGGTAATTCCGGCAGCGGTGCCTGGCCTTGTGCTTGGTTTGAGTTACATATTCTTCTTCAATCAGGTCAATAACCCATTGAATGTAATTTACGGCACCTTCCTGATTCTGATGATTTCATCTGTCGTTCACTTCCTAACGGTGGGCCACCTCACCATGGTGACGGCGTTCAAACAACTGCCGGGAGAGATTGAGTCGGTATCCGAATCATTGAAAGTGCCTTTCTATGTAACCTTGGGTCGAGTGACCTTACCCATGACGATACCAGCCATTCTGGAAGTGGGGATTTATCTGTTCGTAAACGCGATGACCACAGTTTCTGCGGTGGTGTTCTTGTACAGTGTGGACACCATGTTGGCCTCAGTAGCAGTACTGAACATGGACGATGCCGGTGATACGGCTCCAGCCGCAGCGATGGCAATGCTAATTTTTGTGAGCGCCCTTGGCGTGAAACTTCTGTATAGCTTGGTCAGCCAACTGATCATCAGCAAAACACAAAGCTGGCGAGCAAAGTAATAACTTCTTCGTATTCCCAAGTGTTTGATCGTTCATTCTAGATGCCTCTTATATGCTTTCAGCGGATAAGAGGTATCTTGCGTATCTCCAACGCTTTATCAGAACTTTGTCATGGAGCTCTAACCTATGTAGTCTATTCTGATAAATATTTGATCTGGAAACATAAAATTGACGTTCATTTAAGACATGGGAGTCCCTATGAAACGCTCGCACTTTTTGCAATTTGCGCAATTTTCACAGCCATCACATTTCTCACGGCTTTCACGCCTTCTACTCATCTCCTCCATTACCTGTACTTCGACCCAAGCCCTCGCTGAAGAGCCTGGCACCTTTTACATCAACCCGGCCGTTGGCTATCAAATGTTTGATAGTGAACGTAACCACGACGATACCATTACGGCGATTCTCGGTGGTGAGTATGTTTTGACTCGTGATTGGGGCGTTGAAGCCACCTATATGATGTCCTCCCCTGATGGTGACGACGGAAACGAAGATGCTGATCTCGACCAAGTTCGCTTAGGTGCCCTTTACTACCTGCCTGAATCTGGTAATTGGAAGCCTTTCCTTGGTGCGGCGATTGGTGAAGCTCAGTTCGAGTACGACAACTCAGATCATGTCGAAACCCAGCTGCAATTGGGTGGCGGTGCGCGTTATTCGTTTAATGACGATTGGTCTGCCCGTCTTGAAGCCCGTGCCATCAATAGTTTGGACGAAGAAGATTGGGATGCGCTCGTCAGCATCGGTCTAAGCTATGCCTTTGGTGGTTCTGCTCCGAAGAAATCGGAACCTTTAATGGCCGAACCTATGGCGGCCGAACCGATGAAAACAGAGCCCGCGCCTAAAGAAACCATGGCCGTTGCCCCGATGGTGGTGGACTCCGATAACGATGGCGTTTCAGATGAAATGGACAAGTGCCCGACCACTCCAGCAGGCGCACCCGTTGACGGCAAAGGCTGCCCTCTGGATACAGATAACGATGGGGTACCAGACTACAAAGACCAATGCCCAACCACAGCGTCAGGCGTGCAAGTGGACGAAAAAGGCTGTCGTATTCCACTTCAACAAACGGTCTCGATTAATCTGGCCATCAACTTCGCCAATAACTCGGCAGAAGTGCCTCAATCTTCTTATGGCGAAATCAAACGCGTAGCTGATTTCATGAAGAAACACTCAACTACCAAAGTAACCATTGAAGGTCACACCGATGATCGCGGCAGCGCAGCGTACAACAAATCCTTGTCTCAGCGCCGTGCCAATTCAGTGATGGCAATTTTGACAGGCACTTATGGGGTTGAAAGCAATCGAGTAAACGCTGTGGGTTATGGTGAAGAACAACCGATTGCGGATAACAGCACAGCGGCTGGCCGTACAGAAAACCGTCGTGTTGTCGCTGAAATCAAAGAAACGATTGTGAATTAACCGATACAAGACGTTCATAATCAACTAAATGCGCCTTTTCTCTTCAAGAGTTTTCTTAAAGGCAAAAGGCGCTTTTTTTGTGTTATTCAGCACGTTTTCAGATCTGCGGAAAACGGTTTCTCATCCCCTAAATCAACCGAAAGAAGGACGTGATACTCTCTTCAACCCGTTAGGCTCTAAACCATAACAACAACTATAAACCGAACGATATAAAGAGCCGATCATGACAAATCAACAACTGTTCTCTGCGGGATATTTCTTTGGGTACTTTTCTAAGTGTTTTACAGGTTACTTTCGTACCAATTCTAGGCGCAACCCCACAGGCTACTTTCGACAATCTTGGCTTCTGGCAACCCTGCTGATTTCGAGTGCGGCACTCTTAATTTCATTCCCTTCATCAGCCGCCATAGAATCAAGAGCGCAAGACCAGCCGATCCAAAGCACTAACATGTGCCTGTATGATCTGATTGGTCAGAATGGCCCAATGACGTCTGTTATGAAGGATTACCAAACGCAAGCGCTGAACTGGGGCGTTCATATTGAGTTTAAACATTACGCCAGTGATCGCTTGGCGTTGGAAGACTTTCAGTCCGGCCATTGTGACTTGGTAAACCTACCCGGTATTCGAGCACGCAGCTTTAATCATTTCACCGGCACACTGAATGCCATTGGCGCCATTCCTGACTACCAACACCTTAAACTCATTTTAAATACCTTATCGTCACCCAAGGCCGCTAAGTTCATGCAGCAAGACGAGTATGAGATCGCCGCGATTGTTCCAACCGGAGCGCTCTTCGGGTTTGTGATAGACAAAGAACTTAGCCACCCAGATAAGCTCTCCGGCAAGAAGATTACCGTCTTAGACAACACCCCGGAAACCAAGTATTTAATTGAACAAACCGGACTTATACCCGTACCTTCCACCATCAACAACGCCATTCAAAAGTTCAACAACCACTTGGTCGATATTACAGGCGCTCCGGCTGTGGCCTTTGAATTATTGGAAATGCATCGTGGGCTAGAACCCGATGGCGGCATCATCAATTGGCCACTTCACCAAAGCACCATGCAGTTGGTCATTCGAAAATCCAAACTCCCTGAATCTTTCGGGCAACTGTCCAGAAGCTACGTACAACAGCAACTTGAACACAGCTTTGAGTTACTGAATACCTTCGAACAGAACATCCCGGCTAAATATTGGATTGCGGTGAACTCAGATATCAAGGAGAAATGGAGCGAGAAGCATCGCGCATCCCGCCTACACCTTAGAAACCAAGGCATTTATCACCCAACGGCACTGACGTTGTTCAGAAAAGTACGTTGCAAATTAACCCCATCGTTAACCGAATGCTCCGCCAATAATAAAGAATGAACCATACACACCTCTCCTCTAATACCTTGCAGTTTTTGGGAGGGCTAGCACTAAGCTGTGTCCTCTTAATCGGCATTTCCAGCGGCTTGCAAGAACGCCTCTTCAGTCTCGGCAGTTACTTGTGGCCAAACTATGCTGAGCTATCGACAACAAGGTCTGACGCGACGGATCATCCTTCATGTAATCCATCCGCGTTAACCAGTGAGGAAGATCAACTTCTTCTGGATGACTTGCTCGGCGCCACTGAAACAGAGCCGCTCTCCACCTCAACTCCCCAGCACTGCGTTGAGCCCTCCGTTGCCAGCCATCAGACAAACTCCTATGAGGATCCAGCCTATCCAGAACAATCAAACGCACACTGGCTGAAAGGCTTAGAACAAAATCTGCAATCACTCAATTTATGGCTAACCGGGCATCAATCACTCATCCTATCTGTCTTCATTCTGGTTAGCTTGCTCTCAGCTACTCGACATAAAAAACACTTATGCCTTGCTCCAGACGAACAAAGATCTAAAACATCGCTGATCGCTCAAATCCTGAGTAGCTTACTGATCACACACGATTGTTTTGAATATGCCCTGCACCTGTTAAATAGAAACTATCTGAGCGACAACGCCTACGCCTATTTACTTCTGGCCCTCGCATTTGGCTTAAACGCTTTGTTGTGCTGTTACTATCTAGCCATTGCTCAACCCTTAGATAAAACCCCAGTTCGATCCAAACGAGTCATACGAACACTAAAATCCATCCCCATCTACAGCTGGATGATTCTTCTATCGGTCGCATTGGATAAGGAACGAACCGATCACGAACTGGCGCTCCTAATCGGACAGATCTATGAGATGCCATTGGTGTATTTACAAATTGGCTTGTACATCTGGTTAGGCATGTTGATCAAACACAGTAAGTTGGGTGAGACCGTCATAGATTTGGTTGTATGCCTGGCCCGGAAACCACAAACCATTGCCATCTGTTTAGTGGCGTTCATGGCAATACCAACGGCCTTCACGGGTGCATCCGGCATCATCATTCTGGCCATGGGCGGCTTGGTGTATCAAAGCCTTAAGAAGCTACCATTGAGACGGCAATTTATCTTAGCCATTACCGCCATGACCGGTAGCACTGGGGTAGTTCTTGCTCCCAGCTTGTTGATTGTTGCCATCGCCTTTCTAAATAAAGAAGTCACCACGGGAGAACTGTTCTATTGGGGCAGTTTTGTATTTGGCCTAACACTGAGTCTCTTGATCCTCATAGTAAAACTGCTGCCCGCGCCTACCATTAATCAAACACGAACGGTTACTGATTGCGCTAATACAAACAGAGCCAATACAGACCCTACTAATACAAACATCACTAAAACCGCTACTAAAACATCAGCTGTCTTTAGAGCATGCCTTCCCTACCTACTAACAGGCACAACAATTACTCTCGCTTTGCAGTTTTTGTTTGGGCTTTCGTTCAACGAGTTCACTGCGCCCTATTTTTTGATTCTCTTACTGCTTGGCTTATTAGTGATGGAAAGCTTCAGTGATCGAAAACACACCCGGCACAAGCCAATCAGTTCACATGAAATCAGATTTACTAAAACAACGTTCACTAATACAACATACACCAATACAACCTTCACCAAGGTAAGAAAGGCGATTGCAGAAAGTTTCGAACACAGCGGTGCTATTTTGCTCGTGATGTTCTGCTCTTACTCTCTGGGGAATACGTCTTTTAATCCTGGCTGGCTCGATAGTCTAGCGTTGAATGGTGTATCGCTGTTCAGCACACTGAGCATGTTGCTTATCCTGTTGATTGTGATCGGAATGATCCTAGACCCGTTTGGGGCACTGATTCTGGTCAGCATGACACTGGCACCCTTTGCCTATGAACAAGGCATCAACCCCATTCATTTTTGGATGATCACATTGGTCGCTTTCGAACTGGCCTATGTCACACCACCAGTGGCAATGAATCACTTACTAACACGACAACAAGTGTCAGAATCCGAATGGTTCCAGTTAGATACCATAGAATCAGATACCATGGAATCAGAGACAACGGCATCAGGAATACGAAGTTTCTACCTAAAACATGAACGAGTACTTCTTCCAATATTGGTGTTAGGAAGCAGTCTCTTAATAGTGACCTTTGTGCCTATTTGGTTTTATTGAGTGCCACTTATGGCCGTTCCACCATCTCGCACTAAACACACACCACTGCTTAACACGCATCACTACTTAACAAGAAACGTTACAACTTAAAGTAATTGCTAATCCCCGCAAGGGTATTGGTAGTCGCCACAGCCGCAAGAATAAGCCCCATCACCCGGCTCACTACACTCGCGCCAGCATTACCAATAAACCGATGAATACTGCTCGCCATAAGCATCAGAATCAGAGTAAGAAATACCACCGACATCATAACAGCAGAAATCTGGACCTGTTGCCAAAGGCCTACCTTGGTATTTTCAGTCATCAAAACCGCAGCGAGCATAGCACCCGGGCCTGCAATGGAAGGAACCGCAAGAGGAAAAATAGCAGTTTCATGATGACTTTCAGCCAAACGAGTTTCCTCTTCTGGCTTACTCTCACCAAATATCATGGACAGCGCAAACAAAAACAGCACAATGCCACCGGCTATTTGGAATGCCGATAACGGAATCGACATAGCCGATAGAATTAACTCGCCCGCGGCCACAAAAAACAGTAATACAATCGCCGCCACCCCAGTCGAGATTAAGGCAATTTTTCTTTTCGCTTTTGTGTCATACCCTCTGGTTGCAGCAATAAATACCGGAACCGTTCCCACCGGGTCAATAACAGCAAAAAATACGATGAAGGTTGCTAAGAAATCGATCATTTAAGTCTCTAAAATGTGTAGTACATGTCTTTATACAACGATCGAAGCTCTAAACAGCAACGATTGCTGAGCCCCGATACTATTGAGCCTGGATACTATATAGCAAAACACTGAATCAGCTAGTTTTATTCGCTTTGCTAATCGTCCCCTGAGCAACAGCAACCAAAACTTCATTATCATCTTTGATAGCGAATACCTTACAATCACATACGGCCTGCGTCTTTCCTGATGAAATTACCATGGCCTTCGCTACCAGTTTTTCACCGATGGCCGGGCGAACATAATTTATTTTGTATTCAGAGGTCACACTGTCACCCAGTACCGAACCTCCGGCATAGGTCAGACAATTATCCGCTAAATAACTGACAACCCCACCATGAACAAAACCATGTTGCTGCTTGAGATCATCCCTGACCAACACACTTATTTCAGCTCTTTCAGGTTCAAATAAGGTTAACTCTGCCCCAATCAACTGACTAAACGGTTGAGCCGCTAAAATCGACTTTCCGAATGCAAATAAATCATCCATTTTCTTTCTCTCCCTGAATCATGGTCTTCCAATATGTTCAACACTAAATAAGAAATTAACTTATCAACTCGATAAATGCAGTTATTTCTTGTTGTTCATACCTAACCCATAACGAGCCTTGATCTCATCTAATCGACCAGAGACCTTGAGCTGAGTAATGCCTTGATTAACAATCCCTACCAGTTTTTCAGCAGATGGATTATTCACCCCAAAACCGATATTCAAAGGCAACGGCGTTTTCAAACAACCTGCCTTACGCACCTTCTTCCAGGCATTACCAGCAACTTGATCCATCAAATACGCCATAACCGATTCATGCTCAACGAGAACCTTGATCCGTTTAGCAAGCAGCATATTTACGTTGGTTATTCCAGCTGTATCCCCTACACGAACATCAATAGCTGTTGAACCTTGTCTCTTAGTCTGAGCAAGATACTGATCAAACTCACCATTGGCATAACCGTAACTATCAATCACAGTAACTGTCACCGCTGATAGTGATTCAATACCTTCAAG
Source organism: Litoribrevibacter euphylliae (assembly GCF_042646085.1). Taxonomy (NCBI): domain Bacteria; kingdom Pseudomonadati; phylum Pseudomonadota; class Gammaproteobacteria; order Oceanospirillales; family Oceanospirillaceae; genus Litoribrevibacter; species Litoribrevibacter euphylliae. The sequence continues at coordinate 187,926 of NZ_JBHRSZ010000009.1, forward strand.
CTTCCAGTCATCATTAATGTGGGTATAAAGACAAGCCCGAGATGACACAATGACCTCACTCATCATTAACTGATCAGTGATGGCAGGCGCATAGATGCCATCGACCTGACTCTTACTTACCAACATCATCACTCTATTGAGTGGTATCAAAGGCGACTCTAGACGCATACCCACGTTTTCGAATATCTCATCCGCCACGTCAACCAAAAGCCCACCATCTATCTCTTGATCGTCGCCACAAATAAAGGGGCACCAGATATCAGAAGCAATCGAAACGGATTCTTCTGCGGCTACTGAGTCAGATAAAAGCAGGAAACCACTAAGCAAACAAGCAATAAAGAAAACGTGGCTACCGTGAAAGTGACCTTTCATTGAATGAATTCCGTTTTACTTAATGGGTATGATTAACAACCGGACTTACCTCGTTCAACCGCATAGGCAGCCCCACCAATATTGACCCGTCCATTAGCTTGAAGATAAATGGGGAATGCGCCTTGCTCCCCTCTGTCCGTTTTGTAGGTTAAATAGGTGATTGAATTTAAGGATTGAACGTCCCAAATGCCTGTCACCGTGTTATTGGATGCGCCTCCCGCTGTCCCCGGCACAGACCAACTTCCCTCTTTGTAATAGGAATAACGACCGTTTCGACAAAAATTGATAATCGTCAGTGTACTGTTTGAGCTTATGGCTGAACCGGAATAAGACGTTAGCCGAGAACCTGCCAACCCTGACTTCCATTGATCAACAATGGAATTAGCATTGGCGAGGAAAGAGGCAAAGAATAGAAGAACCACACACAACACTTTTTTCATAGTTACACACTCTGAAAATAAGCCTGAACGGCGTACTACTAACTGTAGCAGTGTGTGGTGGTGATGTCGGAAACTATAGCTTTTAAGCCTAATAGCCTCCGATCAAATAACAGTTATGGACTTTCTCGATACATTACGTCAGTACGTAAAACGTATTTGGTTCCATTCTCTACGTTAACCGTCCTGTGACGCAACTTATGAGGAAACACAAGCGCCATACCTAATTTGGGGTAAATCTTTTCCCACGCAAATTCGGTATAACCAAGCTCGAAATCATCACTTAAGTAAATGAGGAAAGAGAGCATACTTTCTTCTGTTGCATTACGAATATATGAGCCATCTTGATGCCACTTAAAGTAGTGATTGTCTCGATATCGGTAAAAACGAAAGCGTTCATTAAAACCGGTGAGTCACCAGCCATGTAAAGAAGCAGGTAAAAAGCCTTTAGCCCTCTGAAAAAGAGCATTAGCTAATTCTGTATCATCGAATATCACACGATCATTATTTCGAATTTCTTTATTGATCTCTGGGCCTGAAATAGCGTTTATTGTAGCAACTTCATACCCTCTGCTTTCACTATCATGAATGTACGCATCACACTCTTTCTTTGATAAGAAGTTTTCTATTGTGAAAACCCCTGCACCAAATTTTTGGATTTTCATCATTATCTCCATAACACTTTTTGGACATATGGAATGATCCTTTTAATGCAATCAACTTCCACAGTTTAAATTCCGTTTAAGAGGTCTAACTCATTGAATACAAATAGTTCATTCGGCTAATTCTAAGCATTGAAAGTTAGCCTTCGTGTTTTTTCAGAAGCACTTAGTAAATTCTCAACTTGAATTTTCGCTTCAGGATTCAGGTCAGTGTATTCATCTTCTAAATATTCAACTACGTCATCAGCATCCCAAGGCCCAAGTGATGCCTTGTAGCCTTCATATTCATCCTGTATTTCCCGCCAAGACTTATACTCTACTTTAGAGATCAACATAGAGTCTTCAAGAAAAATTATTGTGATATTCATAATTCTTTACAGATAAAGAGTACAAAAAAGCCAGCACTCAGTACTGGCTTTCAGAACACTCAGATCAGTTACGATCTTAGCCTTTGGCTTGTATCAACGCACGCCTTGCTTCGTTTACGCCTTCTGCAGCTTGTTTGATTAACGCAGGGCCTTCATAGATGAAGCCGCTGTAGATTTGAACCAAGCTGGCACCGGCTTCGATTTTCGCCGCTGCGGTTTCTTTGTTGGTGATGCCGCCTACACCAATGATTGGCAGCTTACCATCCAACACTTTTGATAGTTTCTGTGTCACTTCTGTGGAAGATTCAAACACAGGTGCACCACTCAAACCGCCCTGCTCATTGCCGTATTGAAGGTTTTCAACTTTGTCGCGAGCAATGGTCGTGTTGGTTGCGATCACACCGTCGATTTCGTGCTTCACAAGCGTTTCGGCAACCCACTCAACACCAGCGTCGTCCATGTCTGGCGCGATTTTTACTGCAATCGGTACATAACGATTGGCTTTACCTGCAAGTTTGGTTTGCTCTTCTTTGACTGCAACGATTAGAGATTCAAGAGAATCGCCCATTTGCAGGTCACGTAGCCCTGGAGTGTTTGGGGAAGAGATATTTACAGTCACGTAGGAGGCGTGATCATAGACTTTCTGCAAGCACTTCACGTAATCACTGTTCGCGTCTTCTACAGCAGTATCGAAGTTCTTACCGATATTGATGCCCAACACACCTTCAAACTTGGTTTTCTTAACTCGTTCAACCAAGTAATCAACGCCTTTGTTATTGAAACCCATGCGGTTGATGATGCCTTGCGCTTCTGGCAGTCGGAACATACGAGGCTTAGGGTTACCCGGTTGCGGTCTTGGAGTCACTGTACCAATTTCGATAAAGCCGAAACCAAGCGCGGCTAAGCCGTCAATGCAGTCACCGTTTTTATCCAAGCCAGCCGCTAGACCCACCGGATTCGGAAATTCGATACCCATCGCTTCTACCGGATTAAACGGAATATTTTGGTCCATCAAACCAGCAATCCCCATTCGGCTCATCGCTTGTAAACCTTCTAAGGACAATTCGTGAGCGGTTTCCGGAGACAGTTTAAACAGCAGAGAACGCAAGGCAGGATAAATCATTAACGGTTTTCCTAGTGTGTGATTTGGAAATTGGGCGTTATTTTAGCCATTTCTTCAGGCTTTTACACGTTACATCAAGGACAGAACGCATATTTATTCAAAAGTGCTGTTGTTATTTAAAAGACATGGCCTTTACTCAAAATCGCTTATGACGCTTAAAGCCTTTCTATTCGATCGAACTTGCCATCCGGCTTAAAGAAGATGCAGAACGTACCCTGAATACCTGTACGAGTTACGAAAGGTTGAAGGATACTCGCCGGAAAACGAACCGAGCGACCATCGATACTGGTCGCCAAAACGGTGCGCGCCGTTCCCGTATACCAATAGGTATACTCTTCCGGCGAGATGTTCAATTTAACGATGATGTGATTAGCCCCTTTCATGGGGCTAAAGATTACTATAGAAATTTAAAAAATTTAACTATTTCAAATAGGTAATCTAAACGTGAGCCAAATTACTTAACTCCCGCATGGCTACGGTAAACATAGCCAGTTCAGGTTTGTCGGCATTATTCACTTCATCCAGTAAGGACAACCAACGCTGAACCAGTGGGCTTGATTCATCAAACCAATTCACCAAGCACATTTTCACATCACTTTCGGCACCTTCAGGCGCTTCGCAATTCATAATATGAATCAGCAAGGCTTTTTGCTGCCAATCCATATCATCCATCAGAGCTTCGCGCGCCAGCCCTTGCCAATGGTTACCCACTTCAAGGCCATTGATTTGCTGGATAAACCAGTGCAGCCCCAACTTCTCGCGAAGCTTGAAGAACAACCCTGCGGTAGTATCCACATCGGTGTTTGTTTCTCTGGCTGCATCACAAATAGTAAGCGCACCGTAAAGCGATGGCGTGCCAGTGACAAATCGAGCAAGTGCTTCAGGCACACCGGATTCGATGAACTCTTGTTTCTGGCTCATCCATTCATCACGAACGGTATCACTGAGGTGATCGTCCAAGTGATCAAACAAGGAATCCATCACAGGACGATAGGTACTAACTACCTGCTCCAACGGCAGATCCAGATTGGTGTTACGTAAGAACCAGCGGGTTGCACGACGAATCAAACGCATCAATCGCTCATGGCAAACAAACTGCATTTTGCTGTTGACCGTGTGATCCAAATCATCAATGGCTTGCCACCATTCACGTAAACGGAAAACATCACGCGCCACAATGAAGGCTTTGGCAATTTGACCGTCTGGTAATCCCGTTGAATTACGCATGCGGTGAACAAACAAATCGCCCATCAGGTTAACGATTTCATTCGCCAATTGCGTCGCAACGATTTCACGATTCAAGCGCAACGACATGATTTGCTCGTAGTATTTCTCTTGTAAGCGCTCAGGGAACTCCTGAAGCGCTTCTTTTAACACGTACGGATCATCAAAACCTTCAGCATCAGCTAAGGTGTCTTTGAGTTCATTTTTCGCATAGGAGATCACCACAGAGAGTTCTGGTCGAGTTAACCCTAGTTCCTGCTTACGGCGTTCGTCCATAACTTCGTTATTCGGTAAGGATTCAAGATCACGATCCAAACGACCACTGTCTTCCAGATGAGCCATAAAGCGCATGTACTCGTTAACCTTAGCGAAATTACGTTGAGATGCATTAGAAATAGACGTGGCCTGACGGTAGTTGTTTTTCAGCACCAAATGCGCCACTTCATCCGTCATGTCCACCAGCATGTCATTGCGCTGTTTTAAGGTCAGCTCGCCTTGCTCCATCAAGTGTTGAAGCAGGATCTTGATATTGACCTCATGGTCAGAACAGTCCACACCACCAGCATTGTCGATAGAGTCGGTGTAACATGCGCCGCCATTCAAGGCGTACTCAATACGACCTTTTTGAGTGAAGCCAAGGTTACCGCCTTCACCAATGACTTTAGCTCGTAGCGACTTACCATTGATACGAACGGAATCATTGGCTCGATCCCCGACCTTCACATTAGTCTCTTCGGACGATTTCACGTACGTTCCGATACCGCCGTTCCAGAGAAGATCGACTTCGGCTTTCAACAAATGCTGAATCATATCGTTCGGTGACAGACGATCTGCTTTAATACCAAAGACGTCTTTCATCTCCGGTGTGATCTTGATCCATTTAGCAGAACGGGAATAGATACCACCGCCTTGGGAGATCAAATTCGCATCGAAGTCTTCCCAGGTAGAACGCGGTAGATAGAACATGCGTTCACGTTCAACAAAGCTCTTTTCCGGGTCCGGGTGTGGGTCGATAAAGATGTGCATATGGTTGAACGCAGCCACCAGCTTGATTGCCCGCGAACGCAACATGCCATTACCGAATACATCGCCGCCCATATCACCAATGCCTACAACGGTGATGTTATCTTTCTGAACATCAATCCCCTGTTCACGGAAGTGACGCTGAACCGAAACCCAAGCACCACGGGCGGTAATTCCCATTTTCTTATGGTCGTAACCGTCGGAACCACCGGAAGCAAAGGCATCCCCTAACCAGAAGCCATAACTGATGGCAATCTTATTGGCGATATCCGAAAAGGTCGCCGTCCCCTTGTCGGCGGCAACAACAAGATAGGTATCATCTTCGTCCCAACGAACAACATCCGCAGGTGGTTTCACTTCTCCTTCCACAAGGTTGTCAGTGATGTCTAGCAAACCGCTAATGAAGTGCTGATAACAAGCAATGCCTTCGTTCTGGAATTCATCTCGAGTCATTGCAGAAGACAGCTTCTTAGCAATAAAGCCACCTTTCGCGCCCGCAGGCACAATCACCGCATTTTTAACTTGCTGCGCTTTTACTAAGCCTAAAACTTCTGTTCGATAGTCTTCAGGACGATCTGACCAACGCAAACCACCCCGTGCAACACGGCCACCACGCAAGTGCACCCCTTCGACTCGTGGCGAGTAAACGAAGATTTCAAACATTGGTCGCGGTAACGGCATGTCCGGAATCGATGCAGGTAGGAACTTGAACGACAAATACGGGCGTGCCAAACCATCGCCATTGCGAATGAAGGCATTGGTACGTAAGGTTGCCGAAATTAGATCGATATAGCGTCTTAAAATACGATCTTCATTTAGGTTCGATACGTCTTCCAGTTCTTTAAGAATTTCTTCTTTCAGAGCCTCTGCTTTGTCTTTGTTGGTTAGCTTAGGGTTGAACTTAAGATCAAACAGCTTAACCAGCTTTTGAGTGAGGCCCTGATGGTTAGCTAACGTCGTACTGATGTAAGTTTGAGAGAAGCCAAAACGAATCTGCTTCATGTACGCGGCATACGCACGCAGCACATTCACCTGGAAGGTATTTAATCCACCTTTCAGCACCAGTTCGTTAAAGGTATCGCTGGTGATTTCCCCTTCCCACACGCGATAAATGGTTTCTTCGAAGTTTTCGCGAACCTGTGGAACATCCAGCTCATAATCTTCTTTGGTACGCATACGGAAATCATGCAACCAAACGATTTCTTCATCTTTCGGATGGACCTTATAGGGATGCTCGCCTAGCACATGCAAGCCCATTTGTTCCAACATCGGCATCACATCCGAAAGTGGTAACGGGCTGTTGCGTTTGAACAAACGTAATCTCAGCTGATGATCTTCATCTTCAGGCGAACGATAGAAGCTGATTGCCAGTGGTTTGCCTTTGTCCAACTCGCGGATATGCTCAATATCGGCCACTGCGGTTCTAGGGTGGAAATCCGATTTATAGCCGGCTCTGAACGCCTCTCCGAAACGAAGCGCAAGTGCACTGCCCTTTTCTTCACCAAACTGGTCGATCAAGGCGTGGTCGAGATCATCTTCCCAATCGGAACAGGCCCGGATGACTTTCTGTTCCAGCTCTTTCGCATTCGGTGCAGCTTTTTTGGAAGAATCCAAACGGACAATGAAGTGTGTTCTTGCCAGAATGGATTCGGAGAAATAAGTCGTAAACTCAATATCAGTGGCATTGTGCTCTTCCACCAAAATATTCTGAATGCGCTCTCGCAATTCAGTGGAATACAAATCCCGAGGCATATAGAGCAAACAGTTCGAGAACATGCCGAATCGGCCCTGACGAACGAACAGACGAATCTTACGACGTTCACGGATTTGCAGTACACCCACTGCAATTTCTCCCAGTTCTTTTACGCTGGACTGGAAGAGTTCATCACGAGGATAGACCGCCAGAATACGCAACAGCATATTGCGTTCTTGCATGTTGCCGTGTTCGACAAAGCTATCGCAAATGCTTTCTACTTTGTTGCGTACAATAGGTATGGTCGACGGATCGGCCGTATAGACTTCCGACGTATACACCCCCAAAATCCGAGCTAACCCAATCAGCTTTCCTTTCTCATCAAAGCGCTTAACGATAATGTAGTCTGGATACGCCGGACGATGTACATGCGAACGCACACCGGATTTAAGGAATTGCAGAATCGGACTGCCATAAACCTCTTTTAGATCTTTTCCTAAGCAGAATTCAATTTCCTGCTCATCACGACGATAGTGTTTCAACAAGCCTAACTGATTCGCTCTCTGACGCTTTAGCGTGTTGGTTTTTTCATCGTAGCCGTATTCGTCATAACCTAAGTAGGTGAAATGATTGTTATCCAACCACGACAAAAACTCACACGCTTCTTTTTGATCTTTCTTGGTCAAACCTTTGACAGACTGATTAATCTCTTCAGAAATATCGGTGACCTTGTCACGCATGCTCTTGTAGTCATGCACACACGACTCAACGTCGTTAAGAATCTTAGACAGCGACTTCTGAAGCTCAGTCAGTTGTTTTTTAGCGGTGTGGCGATCCACTTCCAGATGAATAATGACTTCTTTATCTATATTGTCATTTTCTGGTGGATTCCAGGATTTCAGCAGCTTGTTGTCATCCCGTTGTGTTGCAATCAGGTTGTAATAGATTGAGTGAATCGTAATGTGCCGACGGTTTAACTCCATTCGCATGGAATCAATCATGAACGGCATATTCTGACCCAACACTTGGATAATCGTGTGCGTCGACTGCCAAGCGTTCTGTTCGTAATCTGGATTAAACACTCGGATTTTGAAGTGATTATCCTCAAAATCCTGGATAAATTGCCAAGTATCTAACACCAAACCGTATAAATCAGAGGGTTTAAGTACTTCTATATCTTCCCTTGGTGCACTTCGAATAAAGTGTCTGCCAAATGCCTCAACCTCTTGGCACTTTTTCCCTTGAAGTCGTTCCTGAACAATTTCAGCAAACTTATCCAATGTTCTTTCCACGAATCTTGCTCCAATACACGCAAATTTCAATTACGACTGTTCGACGGAACCCTTGATCCAGTCTCCTACAAGGCCAACTGTCCAACGTTCAACCAATTTCTAAAGGTTAGACCAAATACACTGATTTAAAAGAAAATTGTTATGAACTAAACGGTTGTAATCTTGGTCACAGTCCTTACATTAGGACAATAAAGTAGAATCTTTCTTGGCTGAGTAAACCTAAATAATTATTCAGTCGATCATTCGTTGATAAAAAATACAAAGAATCCCTATGGCTCAAGCTAACTTTAAAGACGCTCAAAATTATTTAAGCAATCAAATTCTAGGTCAGGAACAACTCGTCAATCGTCTTCTTATCTGCCTGATCTGCGGTGGTCATCTTTTGGTTGAAGGTGCTCCCGGCCTGGCAAAAACCAAAGCCATCAAAACCCTTTCAGATTTACTCGAAGGCGATTTCCAAAGAATTCAATTTACCCCTGATTTATTACCGTCTGATATCACAGGCACGGAAATCTACCGTTCACAAACCTCTACGTTCGAATTCCAGAAAGGCCCGATTTTTCACAATCTGGTTCTGGCTGATGAAATCAACCGCGCACCAGCAAAAGTTCAGGCGGCATTGCTTGAAGCGATGGCCGAAAAACAAGTGAGTGTGGGCAGCAAAACCTACCCGCTTGATGAATTGTTCATGGTGATGGCAACACAAAACCCGATTGAGCAGGAAGGCACATATCCTCTGCCAGAGGCTCAGTTAGACCGCTTTCTGTTGCACTGTAATGTGGATTACCCCAATGCCGAACACGAGAAACAAATTTTACGTTTGGTTCGAGGCGAACAAACGGCAGAATTTCCAAAACCGGAGGTACTGCTGACCAAAGAGGCAATCTTCACTGCACGTAAAGACATTGCAGAACTGCACATGTCAGATGCCGTTGAGGATTACATTGTGCATCTCACCATGGCGACCCGAACGCCAGAGAAATACGATTCAGATCTGGCTCATTGGATCGAATACGGCGTCAGCCCTCGTGCCACTATTGCTTTGGATCAGGTGTCTCGTGCACACGCATGGTTGAACGGCCAGGACTTTGTGGCTCCGGATAACGTCATCAGTGTTCTACCGGATGTATTCAGACATAGATTGCTGCTGACCTATGGTGCCCAAGCCGAGCACATAGTCACGGACATGGTGATTGATAAGATCATTGATTCTGTACCAGTCGCTTAGTAGCTGAATGTGCGTATGTTATTCGACATTTTTAACAAGCATAAATCGGTAGATTCGTCGGTTTCAGCGGAATCGAGCGCCAAACATGCTTCGACTGTGGGTTATTCTTCTGGCTACACTCCTAGCCATAAACAAGGCGAAGCCGAAGACCTGTCGGCCAAAGGCCCTTATGTCACTAAGGAAACCCTGCTGAGACTTGCCACCGTGGGCAGCAAGATCAATCTTGCCAAAGCCACCTATGCGTTGAGCCGGAACTCAGGCACACACCACTCCAATCAACGTGGTCGTGGTATGGAGTTTCTGGAGTCTCGTCATTATCAGCCTGGCGATGACATTCGCAGCATTGATTGGCGAGTCACCGCGCGTACTGGTAAAACCCACACAAAAGTGTTCGCAGAAGAACGTGAGCAACCGGTTTTTGTGCTTTGTGATCAAAGCCCTTACATGTTCTTTGGCAGTCAAGTGCGATTCAAGAGCGTTCAAGCCGCTAACCTTGCAAGCCTGATTGCATGGAGCAGCTTAAAACAAGGCGACCGATTTGGTGGGGAGATCTTAGGCGAGTCTGGCCAGTCCGAGCTTTTCAAATTATCAAGAAACCGTTCTCGTCTGTTGCAGTTTCTTGAAAAAACCACAGAGATGAATCAGAAGCTCAATAACCACTGCTCAGCCAATTACACGACGCTGGCTGAAAAGCTTCATCAGCTAAGATACATGATCACCCCAGGCACGCGGTTGTATATTTTATCGGATATTTACGCTTTCACTCCAAATGCCTTGAAAGCCTTAGGTCAGATCTCAGCGCATACGGAAATTACTCTATTTGCAATTAATGATCCGTTAGAAATAGAGCCGCCCTGCACTGGGCAAACACGTATCAGCTTAGGTGGCCAGGTACTCTCAGTCGTTCTATCAAAACATCAGCAAGAACGCATTCTCGATCATTATCAGGAACACTATCAGCAGGTAGTGAGCTACTTAAACAATTGGAATATTCCATTGATTCAGGTAAGTACGACGGATAATCCAGTGGATTTATTTAACGCCAGGGCCAGCAAACATCGCGGCCAATCCAAGGGCGCTTCTAACACTCAATCCTCTGCAGGCACATCCACGAACACATCAGGAGGCAATCGATAATGAGCTCACTTGCCTCAATGCCTCAAGGGTTTAACACCGCGCAACCCGGTACACCCGATCTAACTGAAGTTTTCGGTGAAATTATTGAATCCCCTGCTATCGATTCCAGCCCTTTCGTTTGGCCACCTGCGCTGGGCTGGTGGCTAATAGCAGCCTGTTTGCTGGTTGCAATCTTTTTTGTGGCTAAGAAAACCAAACAGGTTCTTAGGAAACGAGCAGAATATCACTATCTAAGTTCTGCGATAGACTCGTTAACGGTTCCTAGTGACTCTGCGCCTGAAACCGACAAAACGGAATTTATTAAGCAACTGAATCGAGCCTTAAAAGCCATTGCCATCGAAAAATACGGTCACTCCCAAGTAGCGCCATTGTCTGGCGAAAGTTGGCTAACCTTCCTGGATCGCAGTGGCAACTGCAATCACTTTAAAAACGGTGCAGGTAAAGTATTCGGCCAAGGGTTATATCAAAAAGAACGTCCGAAATCCCCCGATCTAACCCATCTAAAAGAAGTCTGTATTCTTTGGTGTAAGGAGGTTTGCCAATGACATTTGCATGGCCTCTCGCCCTTCTGTTATTACCTCTTCCGCTGCTGTTTTGGCGTTATCAAAAAACGGTCGAAGACAACACCCAAGCACCTATTTATGTGCCTGGCGCCAGCCAATGGCAACTCGGTAATGCCCAAGTCTCTGGCAGAGTGTCTTCGGCAGCTCAAGCCAAATGGATCATGATCTTTATGATTGCCAGCTGGATTTGCTTCATTGTTGCATTAGCAAGACCACAGTGGGTTGGCGACCCTATTCCTCTTCCCGCGCAAGGACACGATCTACTGCTAGCCGTCGACCTTTCCGGTAGTATGGACCTGGAAGACATGGTCTATCAGAACAAGCGTCTAAATCGACTAAACACAGTAAAACTGGTGGTTCGTGACTTCCTGAAAGAGCGTCAAGGTGACCGGGTTGGACTGGTGGTGTTTGGCGATGCTGCCTTTATCCATACCCCAGTGACACGCGATTTAGAATCTGTCAGTAAGCTATTGATGGAAGCGCAAGTTGAAATGGCCGGGCCAAACACCGCCATCGGTGACGCCATTATTAAATCCACCGATGTCTTGCGTGATCAGCCTGAAGAAGCTCGTATCATGGTGCTTCTCACCGACGGTGCCAATACTGCAGGTGAAATCCAACCCCTGCCTGCCGCTGAAATTGCCGCCAAGAACGGCATTAAAATTTATACCATTGGTATCGGCGCAGACAGCATGACCCGAAGCAGTCTGTTTGGTTTATTTAATAACACGGTTAACCCGTCCAAAGATTTGGACGAAAAAACGCTGAAAGCCATCGCAAAGACCACATCAGGTTTGTATTTCCGAGCAAAGAACCCCGAGCAATTGGAAAGTATTTATCAAAAGATCAATGAGCTAGAACCTATTGATCAGGACGAACAGTTTATTCATCCCGTTAAAGAATGGTTCTATTGGCCATTGGCCGTGTGTTTTGCACTCTATTTATTGGCCTTCAGCATCAAATATTTTGATCAGATCGCCGAACGCTTCAACCGATTCACTTCTCCGCAAGCCAGTAGAGACGGAGGAAATCAGTGATGGATACGCTATTCGATTCATTCCATTTTGCACGACCACTTTGGTTCCTAGCCATTATCCCTGCAGCACTTGCGCTTTATTACTTCATTAATCAGGTCAGAAGTGCTCAGCTTTGGAGCAAACACATTTCTCCTGAGCTACTGAGCCAATTGACGGACAAGCAAACCGGCACAGGCAAGTCATTAATGTTTGCCGGTTTAATGTCTGCGCTACTGTTACTGCTTATTGTTGCCCTCGCTGGCCCGTCGATGAAATCCGAGAACGTTCAAACCCTGCAAACGGATGATACGCTCGTTATCATCATGGACTTATCGCTATCCATGATGGCAGAAGACGTAGCACCTTCTCGTTTACAGCGCATGAAATTCAAGCTTCAAGACTTGTTAGAAAAACGCCAAACCGGCTACACCGCTCTGGTCGTTTATTCTGGTGATGCCCATGTGGTTGTCCCTCTGACGAAAGATTCTGACACCATTCAGCATTTAGCCAAATCCCTCTCGCCGTGGATGGTGCCATCCAAGGGCAGTCGACTACATCGAGCGATGGAAGAAGCAAACAATCTGCTCCAAGCCTACCCTGGCAGCAACAGCCGTATTTTGCTTTTTACGGACGAGATTTCTGAGCAACAGCTCGACAAGACCCTGTCCATTGCAAAGTACCCAACGTACGTGATTGGCGTGGGTACACCGTCTGGCGCGCCGATTCCCCTGCCGGATGGAAAACTACTGAAAGACAATAAACAAAACATCGTTGTCACCAAGTTCATTGAAGAGCAGCCTAAAACGCTGGCAAAAGAAACCGGCGGTAGCTTCAATATGTTGTCCGTGGATGACTCAGATATCTCCGACGCCTTATCATTCAAACCGGATCGCAAAGAATCTCAGGAAGATTTACAAAAACTGGCGGCTGTTAAAGATTACGGCTATCTCCTGCTGATCCCGGCATTCTTTATGATGTTGCTTTCCTTCCGTAAAGGCTGGCTGCTGGCATTAGGCTTAATCATCCTGCAACCCGTCGATACTTACGCAGCGCAAGCCAATACTTCGACAACAGAACCAAGTGTCTCAAGTCCAAAATACGAAAGTTCAGTTTGGGATCAGCTCTGGTTAAATGAATCTCAGCAAGCTCAGAAAGCCTATGACATGAAAAACTACGCTACTGCAGCGAAGTTGTTTGATGATCCCATCAAAAAAGCCGATGCCTATGCCAAAAACAAACAATGGCAGGACGCAGAATCCGCCTACCAAGGCTTACCTTCGGCGACCGCCAAATACAATTTGGCAAACGTCCAGGCAAAGCAACAGAAGTGGGAAGACGCCGAAAAGAGCTATGACCAAGCCATTGAAGCGGCTAAAGCAGAAAATCGTCAAGATATCCTAGAGCGAGCTCAGAAGGATAAAAGCATCATTGAACAAATGAAGCAGCAACAGCAAGCTCAAAATAATCAGCAACAAAATGGTCAGGACGGCCAAGATAATCAGAACAAAGATCAGCAAAGTGGTGAAAATCAAAACGGCCAAGAAGGTGATCAGAGCCAGAACAACCAAGGCTCAAATCAAGATCAGTCTGATGCTTCGGAGCAGAATAGCAATAACTCAGAGAATCAGCAGAGCTCTCAAGAAAACTCTCAACCAAATTCTCAACAAGGCTCGCAAAACGACTCTGAACAAAATCAAAGCTCAGAACAGCAATCTCAGTCTTCACAGCAAAATCAGGGTGCGTCAGATCAAGAATCTCAATCTGGGCAAAGTGATGCAAACTTGAATGAGCAACAAGCCCAAAGCGCTGCTGAGAAAGCGGAACAAAACCAGGACGCCATGAGCCAATCGCAATCCGACGCGCAAGCATCAGAAGACGAAGACGTTTCTGGTCAAGCCACTCAAGCAATGCAGGACGACGATCAACAAGGGGTTGAGGATTTCGGCAAGACACAAGCCATTTCCCCCACGATGGAACCAAGCCCTGAAGACGTTGAAGAACAGAAGTACCAACAGATTCTAAGGAAGGTTCAAACAGACCCTTCCATCCTTTTGGAAAACAAGTTCAGAATTCAGCATTACCAGCGGAATAAACCTGAAAACGAAGCCCAGGTCTGGTAATGAACTATGGATAGGTATAACAAGGCTATGAAAACGCTCAAACTAAAAAAAACGCCACAACAAACAGCAAGCGTCTTCCATCGAGCAGTCCTGCTGATGGCATCCTTATGCCTGCTGATGCTCAGCTCTCTTGCTTCAGCACTTGAAGCGCGGGTCGACAGAACCACCCTACCTTTGAACGAAACGCTTCAATTGGAACTCTCAGGAAGCTTCAGTGCATTTAATCTCAGCATTGATTTATCGCCACTGGAAAAAGACTTCCGAGTGCTCGATAACCGTCGCAGCACTAACATGCAATACATCAACGGCAGCTTCACTGCTCAAACCACGCTAACGGTAACACTCGAACCTAAACGTGCGGGTATCCTAACGATTCCGTCAATCAGCATAGAAGGCGAAAGCAGCAAAGCCATTGAGCTAAAAGTCACCAAAGCCAACAACTCCATTTCAGCCGATCCTAATCAGGCATCACCTGTCGACATTGAAGTTACGCTGGATAATCCAGACACCTGGGTTCAGGCTCAGATGTTGCTCAAGATAAAACTCTTCCAGTCCGTCGAACTTTATAATCTCGAATTACTGGGCGTGAAAGAGCTTCAACAAATGGGGCTGACCGTTGAAAAGATTGGTGAAAACAAAACCTACCAGGCCAAGCGCAAAAACGTGACTTATCATGTTACTGAGCTTAACTACGTACTCTTTGCCGATACCCCAGGCACCTTTAAATTGCCTGAATTTATCTTTGAAGGCCAAATGCCAACCCGCGCGTCTCGTTATGGCAAGCGTTTAGAAGCACGATCAGAGGCCATTACCGTCACAGTAAAAGACGTACCGAAGGACTACCCTTCCGCAACCTGGATTCCGGCCAGAGACTTACAAATCTCGGACGATCTTGCTGACACTGTTGAACTGGAACTTGGGGATTCCCTAAACCGTAATCTGGTGGTTTCGGTTTACGGCCAGGAAGCCGCCGTCATTCCAAACATGCCAGAAATAGATTCTGACATTATCAGTGTTTATACCGATGCACCGGAGCTCAATGATCAAATCTCTCCGGAAGGCGTCACCGGCGTCAGAATGGACAACATCGCGTTAATTTCAAAGAAACCAGGCCAACTGGTATTACCTGAAATTCAAGTCCCTTGGTTCAACACAACCACAGGTAAAACCGAAGTGGCGACGCTTCCCGCTCGTACCATTAAGATTTTGGGTGCCAATGGTCAGCTGCCTGATACAACATCCAGTACTTCAGCCGCGCCTCAAGTAGCGATAGATCAAACCCCACCTCCTTTCGCAAACCAATCAGCTAGTGATGAGTTCAACAATCAATCGTCTGAGAGCATGACGGGCTCATCACCGATAGACACTAAAGAATCCATTCCAACTTGGTTCCTTCTTATCTTTGGGCTAGTGTGCGGCATCGTGGTACTCCAAACGGGTGTTATCTGGCGTCTTTATCAGAGAACACCAAATATCGAAGAAGATGAACATCAGGTCATTGCATCACAGAACTGGGACGAAGCTTTACCGGAAGACTTTGTCAGTAGCTTCAGACTGATACAGAAAGCCCTGCAAGACCATCAGTTATCCCGCGAGTCTTTGCCAGAAGCTATTCAATCTTTGATTGATCGATTCCGCGCAACGCACTATGGTTCATCTAAATCAGATGCATCATTCACAGCTAATGATCGAGAAGAATTACGTCAGCAGTTGAAACAGTTTTTTGACAAGCATTCACAACCCAATCAAGGACCGACCCTCTACCCACAATAGTTAGAGGGTGAACATAAAATCAGGATGATAAAGCTATGGCCATTGTTTCACTAAAGCACCTTGTGCCCTTTGCGCTTCTAGGCCTTACAAGCGCCACAAGCGTCAGTTACGCAACCGACGAATTTGAACAATTCAAGCAGCAACATCTTGGTGAAGCTGCTCAATATCAACAAGCTCAGGAAGATGAGTTCAAAGCCTACCTGAAAGCTTATCGCCAAGCATTTAGCGAATATAAGAAAGAGCTTGCTGAAGTTTGGGGTAACGACATTGCAGTCAGTGACGAAACCACTTGGGTAACCCACTCGGACGATCTGACGACACGAAACGAAGTGGACTTTGAACAAGAAGAGATTCGAGTCACTCTAGTCGTCGATGCAGATCTACCCGATGACAAAATCAAAGTAAAACTCACCGAAGAGTTGACCAAGATTGCCGACACTTCGGTAAACCAAGCCCAGCTGGAAGACCCAATATCGCAACGTGTACAAAAAATTGTTGAACCAAAAGCTTTAACCCCGAAACTACCGCCAGAGTACAAACCGGATCTGAAACCGGTTATTCAAATCATCGAAAAGCCCGTAAATACTCGAGACGGTAAGAAAGAAATCGAAAAGTTAGTGCAGACCGCAAAAGTCGAAATTAAGCCTGCGCCTACCCCAGTACAGACAACTAAACCAAAAGCCAAGCAGACAAAAACGACAAAGAACAAGCATCGCATTGTCATCACAGTTCCAATGTCTAAAACGGCAATATCCTCTAAGGCTGAACGCTTTAAGCAACCAATCACCAATTCAGCATCCAAGTGGAAGATAGACGACGCCTTGGTGACTGCAGTCATTCATACCGAGAGTAGCTTTAACCCAATGGCGCGTTCACATATTCCCGCCTATGGTCTTATGCAAATCGTGCCACGTTCTGCCGGGCAAGATGCATCAGCGCTCATATACGGTAATGCACGTATGCTGACAGCCAACTATTTGTATACCCCCGCTAAAAACATCAACGTTGGTGCGGCTTACTTACATATCCTAAACAGCCGTTATTTACGCAAAATTGAAAACCCGGAATCCCGTCTTTACTGCATGATCGCAGCGTATAACACAGGTGCTGGTAATGTGGCTCGGGCGTTTACTGGCACAACCTCTGTGACCAAAGCGGCACGTAAGATCAACAGCATGACGCCATTCCAGGTGTACAACCACTTATTGAGAAATCTACCGCACAAAGAAACGAAGGATTATTTGGAACGCGTCAGCTCCAGATATGAAGCCTATAAGAAAGGGACTTTGTAACAGGTTTTCAGTAGACCTAGAAAAAGCCCGAACGCCAAAGAAATGATGGCGTTCGGGAAACGCTCAAGCAACTGCCCTTAAATCTCAGACTCACTCGATTCAACACGATCTGAAACAGACACTGTTTCACTCGCTTGCTCTGCCATCAACGAATTAGCAATGGCTCTAAAGGCTTCAACCGTTTCCAACGCCGACTCGAAGTTATTATCCATAAAATGGGTATTCGCTGAGTTTTTCACGATCACCACATTGGCCTTTTGGTTAACGTAGATGAACTGATCGTAGACCCCTATCGCCATAAACTCTTGGTCTGCATTCACGGGCAACCACCACTGATACCCATAACCAAGTACAAGATCTGCGGTATCACGCTTTCCAGGCATCAAATGTGGTGCATCCGGTGTCACAGAGGCACGAACCCAGTCGTAAGGCACCAACTGCTTACCCAACCACTTACCGTTATCCAGATACAGTTTGCCGAACTTAGCAAAGTCACGAGTACGCATGTTCAAGCCACCTAAAACCATAGGCTCGCCTGCCGAGTCAACAATGTAATGAGTGCTGGCTTCAGGGCGTAATGGCGTCCATAGGTTGGTATTGAAGTATTCTTCGATGGACTGCCCTGTCGCACTTCTGAGCACCATGCCAAGAACATGTGTATCCATGCTCACATAATGCATGTAAGTTCCCGGCTCACGCTCGTTATGTAGGCTTGCGGCAAACTCATCAAACGAACCACCCAGTGCCATTAGACGACCAAAGCGGTTAATGTCGGAATTGAAGTCTTGATAGTCTTCGTTGAAATGCACACCACTGGACATCTGCAGTACGTTCTTGATGCTTACCCCATCGTAACCACTGCCCTTCAGCTCTGGCACATAGTCAGTAACGGCTTGATCCAGACTCTTAATCTCACCTTTTTCTAACGCAATCCCAAACATTGCAGATAGAAACGATTTCGCCACAGACCAGGAAATGCGTTTGTCTTCAGCGTTAGTTCCCTGATAGTAAGATTCATGAGTAATCTTATCGCCTTGCAGAACTAACAACGCCGTTGTACTGGTGCGATCCAGAAAGCTATCCAGAGAGATTTTTTCGCCATTGTAGACATAGTTCAATGGCAGCGGTTTCTCGTTCTTAGGGAAAGAGAACGGCGCTAATTCGCCCTTAATTTCTTTGGTATCGAACAGCTGATCCATCTGAACAAAGTTTTCTACAATCACATCCTCTTCGAACAAAGTAACCACGTTATACAGTTGAGTGACCTTCCCCCAATTGAATGCAGCCAGTATTAACACCACAGCCGATAGCAGTCCTAAAAGAGACGCACTGAGTTTGATGACTTTAGCCATATCTACCCCCAAAAGTTGTTTTTTATATTTATCACTTGATAAATCAATATAAACTTATCAAATGATAAATCAACTATTTTTTAAATTAGATCTATATTTATCATTACTTTTTAAAGACAATACCGCAGCTTTAACACATGAATGACAGCACACGCTGAGAGACGGAATATTTAACAGTCATGGGACGCCCAAGTAAGAGTGAAGAACGACGCGAACAGATCTTAGATGCTTTCGAGCGCATCATTCTAAGAGAAGGCTTTGCCAAAGCATCGCAACGAAAAATAGCTGAAGAAGCAAACCTTAATCAGCCGATGATTCACCACTACTTTGCAGGCAGCAATGAGCTTCTGGATGCGTTTCTTAATCGCATCATTCAACGATACAACGATGCTTTGGAGCAATTTGTTAAAGCGTCAGATACTCCCAGCTTGGAAAATGTCATTCAATTCGTGTGTTCAGAAGAATTCCACAAAATCAGTCGTCAAAATGAAGTCTTCTTTTCAATGATTGGCCAAGGCGGTCATGACGACCAAACCTTCCAAAAGCTGTCATCCGTTTATAAACACTTCCACCAAGAAATTACTAACTACCTAGAGTGTGCTGGCATCACTCAACCCGATCATGTGGGTTACATGTTGATGTGTTTTATCATTGGGCATGACTGGTCGAAAAAGCTGGGATTTGGTGAGAAACGAAACGACAAAGTAGCCAAAGATATCCTAAATCTAGCCAAACTTTCCTGTACTGAATGTTAGATTTTTTTGGGAATTCGAAGCGTTAAATCAATTACTTAGAGTATCAAGTAAATCGAATTTTACCCTACGTTCCATGAGTTAACTGCTACACTTAGCCAAAACTAATAATAAATTTGGCTAAGACGTATTTATGCTCAAGATACTTTTCGGCCCAGCCTTAGCGCTGATGAACAATCTAAGTTACCCATCTAAACTCACTCTCGTTTCTGCCCTTTTTGCAGTGCCATTATCCCTGAACTTGTTTGATACAATGAGGTATCAACAACAAGAAATGAATGCCATTAAAGAGAAACATCTAGGCATTGAGCTTATCAATCAATTCATGTACGTCATCATCGAGTTAGAACAGCTGCGAGATATGACCGTACTCTCGCGCTCTGAACAAAGAAATAAAGGCATTACTAACTACACTCAACAAAGAGATAAAACACTAAAGCTCCTTGTAGAATTTAGCGAACATGCGGCAATTCAAAACGATCAACTACTTGTACTGACCGCTAAAAACCTTCATGACAAGCTTCTACAAACACGAGTCAGTACCGGCTCCGAAGGCGACATCGTTAATAACCTGTATGAAAACAGCAACCGTCTGGTAGACAGTGCCTATACCCTGCAATCCATCCTAATGAATGAATTTGGACTCTATTCCGACTCGAACCTTCTGAGTACACAATTAATCTCGTTATTAAATAAAGAAATACAGCCTATTTTCGATTCTGCGGGTCGTGCCCGTTCATTCGGAAGCTACTTCCTGACCTTATCAAACCTGACATCCATTGGGATTAACTTACTTGAAGACACGATCCATAAACTCTTCAGCCATCAAGAGCGATTACAGCAACGTCTCATCGTTCTGGTATCTACCTATCCTGAGTTAAAACAAGACTCCCTGATTCTGTCCGAGAACATTAACAGCTTAGGCAACTTAGCCTTTTTAGTAGAAGATAAAATCATGCTTGATCCAGACTTTCTTACCAATTGGAAAGACTTCTATCTGGAAACATCGACTGAAATACAACAACTTAATAACTTTCGTCTGAGCGTGGGGCAGTTTTTAGAGGGCTACTACCTTGTTAGGAAACAACAACTACAACAACAGAATTTTTCTTATACTGCCGGAATCGGATTTCTTGTTTTACTGTTTGGATACCTATTCTTCGCATTTGTTATGGCATTTCGCAGCTCCATACATAATCTATCCATTGCTGCCAAACACGTTGCTGACGGTCAATTAGATGAAACCATTGAGATCACATCGAACGATGAAATCGGTCGCTTAGCCATGCTTTTTGATTCAATGCGCAATCAATTAAAGGAGCGAGAGCAAGAACTGATTGAAATCACCATTACTGATGGCTTAACCAAAATCCGAAATCGAAAGTATTTCAACGAAACACTGACTAAAAACCTATCCCTTTCAGAAAGAATCGATCAACCGATTAGTCTGTTGCTCATAGACATCGACTTCTTTAAGAAAATAAATGACAACTATGGGCATCAGGCCGGAGATCAATGTTTGATTGAAGTCGCTCAAACGTTGAAAAACAGTTTATCTCGTCCCAATGACGAAGTTGCCCGTTATGGTGGCGAAGAGTTTGCTGTGCTGCTTCCAGCGACTGACCTTGATGGTGCCAAAAAACTAGCGCAAACCTTATGCTCCAAAATCCAAAACCTCTCTATTGTTTATGACCAGCAAACAATCCCAGTGACCATCAGTATAGGTATTGCCTCATCCAACTTAATACCAGACTGTACCGATGACCTGCTAGTCACCAAAGCAGACAATGCCTTGTACCTGGCTAAGGAAGCAGGGAGAAATCGTTGGGTCAGCAGTCATGATTAGAAAAATCACCGTCTTGTATAAAATGATTCCGAAAGCACACTCTAGCTGCCTTCTAGCTTTGTTACTTAGCGTTAGCTCTTATACTATTAGCAGCCCGTTAGGGACATCACTCACCCCCACCGGCGCCAATGCAAACGGTTCATCAGATGGTAAAATTCCCGCTTGGATTTCAAGCAAAGAAGAAGCAGACAAACGTCAGCAAACCCTTGAGCAAGACGTACCTCTTTTTACTATAAACGGAAGTAACTACAAAGAGCACCAGCAACATCTAACCCAAGGGCAAATAGCCCTATTTGAACAGTACCCAAGCACCTTTGAAATGCCCATTTACCAAAGTAAGCGTCTTCACCGCATTCCTGAATGGCTTAAAGAAGCAACAATTAAAAATGACACTGACGCAAAGTTAATTGACGATGGCAATGGCATCACCAACGTCTGGCCTGGCATTCCATTTCCGACTCCAGACACTGCCTTAGAAGTGCTTTGGAACCATTTGATTGCCTGGCGCAGCATCTCTGCAAAAGGCACCTTTGTTGAAGCCACTATTCATCCAGAACAACCGTTTTACGTAATTAAGACCAATGTCGAGATTGCAATGCCCTATTATCAACCTGACCGTGCAGCGGTTACCGACAATATTATTTTGACCTATTATCTGACACGCATTCTCTCACCGTCACGTATTGCAGGAGGAGCAACACTGGTTCATGACTCTATGAACCCTAAGATGGGCCAAAGACAATCTTGGATTTATAACGTCTCTCAGCGAAGAGTACGCCGCTTACCCTTCTTAGGTTACGACACGCCAAACATGAACTCAGATGACATTAGAGTTGTGGATGAAGTCAATCTATTTAACGGTTCACCAGACCGATATAACTGGGAGTTAAAAGGGAAAAAAAACGTCTATATTCCTTACAACTCCAAGGTCTTGGCTCAATCGACCAAAGACTTCGAATCTCTTCTTACGCCTCATCATCTCAAAACAGAGCCTACACGTTATGAGCTACACAGAGTCTGGGAGTTAGAAGCGACCATCAAACAAGATCAACATCATATCTATACTCAACGAAAGCTCTATTTGGATGAAGACAGTTGGATAGCGCTAATAGCTGAACAGTATGATCATACCGATTCACTCTGGCGAGTAAGCATCTCTCACTCTCAGTACATGCCGGAATTGCCTGGCGTTATGAAGGTTGCCGATGTCTTTCATGATCTTCACAGCAAGAGCTACTTTGTACAATCGCTGATTGAAGATAATGGTCGATGGATTGAATTTTCGAACACACTACCAGATAAGTCACACTTCAACCCTGTAGGGCTGAGACGACATACCACTCGATAATTCACCGGGTATTGAAAATGCTCGCGAATGTTCTTAACTAGCCTTGTGGCTTCTTAAACGGCACTGCATCACTTGTTTCATCAAAATACGCCTGAATATACGACCCTTCTTCCACCACGGCTTTTTCAATGGCGATTCGAAAGGCTTCGTCTCTGATCCAATGGCCTGAATAGGTGAACACAGGTTCAAAGCCTCGCTGGATTTTATGTTCGCCCTGAACACCCGGATCAAAACCTTCCAGCCCATGTTCTATGCAGTATTCAATGCCCTGGTAGTAACAAGTTTCGAAATGCAAAAACTCATGATGTTCTATCGCGCCCCAGTAACGGCCGTAGAGTTTCTCACCGTCTTTGAAATTTAGCGCCCCCGCAATGTACTTACCGTCTCGTTTCGCCATCACCAAAACAATTTGATTCGCCATGGTTTCGGAGAGTGATGTAAAGAATGCTTTATTGAGATAGCCACCATGACCACTGCGTTTGGCGTAGGTAATGACATAAAACTTATAGAACGCATCCCAATGTCCGGGCTGGACTTGATCCCCACTCAATAGCTCAAATTCAATCTGTTTATCTACTAGTGCCTTGCGCTCTTTCTTTACATTCTTGCGCTTACGAGAACTGAATTGAGCAAGAAAGTCATCAAAGCTTTGGTAATCCCGATTAAACCACTGAAAATGTACGGCACGCCGAGAAAAGTCGAACGTGGAGATGCTCTTCTCCATCTCACTCTGAGTTGGAAACAGCAAATGATAAGACGACGCTTCATTCTGAACGGCTAACGATTTAATCGCCTGAACGACCTCGTAATGCAAGGATTGCCACTGATCTTCAGGTAATGCGCAACAAAATCGAGGGCCAGTGATTGGTGTAAAAGGAACCGACGACACCAGTTTGGGATAATAATCAAAGCCATACCGATAGTAAGCTTCTGCCCACGTCTGATCGAACACGTATTCGCCATAACTGTGGTATTTGAAGAACAATGGCAGAAAAGCAATTAAACGATCGCCTTGAAAACATACACAATGGCTAACATGCCATCCGGTTCCCTTCCCAACTACGCCGGACGATTCCAGTAATGACAAAAATTCATAAGATAAAAACGGGTAATTTCCGACTAGGCAATTCAACTCGGCAGATGAAATGTCTGTGACGGAAGGGATGAATCGAATATCAATCATGGGTGGCAACCATATCCTCCAACTATGCTCGTCTTAAAAAAGGTTAGGCTAAGAGTAAACAAAACTCTGAACGCTTTGAACAATCTTAATGCTTCAATTAACTATTTTTCATAGTCTGGTAGCACACCCTTCTTTATAATCTCGCTTCAGTCTTTTGACTTAATCACTTTTACCTCACGGTTTTCTATTTGGAGTAACAAACATCTATGGAAACGGCCAGCTTACAACAGTCGTTCATGAAGCTAAGAAGCAACAAAGCCTTTGAGCTCTTTGTGATTGGCGTTATCGTCTTTTCCGCCATTGTTGTCGGTATTAAAACGTATGAACTTCCTACGGGCTTTCTGACGGTCGTAGGATGGTTAGATAATTTGATTACCGCCATCTTCCTGGCTGAAATTCTTATTCGATTTACAGGCGAAGAAAGGAAACGAGACTTCTTCAAGCAAGGCTGGAACATCTTTGACACCATCATTGTCATTGCCAGTTTGGTGCCAGTAGAAGAAAGCGATATGGCCTTTATTGGTCGTCTGTTGCGTATCTTCCGGGTACTACGGATGGTTTCTATTATTCCGGAACTGAGGTTGCTGCTGAACTCATTGCTAAAAGCGCTGCCTCAGTTGGGTTATGTGATGCTGTTGATGTTTATCATCTTCTACATATATGCGGCCATCGGCGCGACCCTGTTTGCTCACATCAACGAAGTGCTGTGGGGTGACATATCGATTGCATTATTAACGCTCTTCCGGGTCATGACCTTCGAAGACTGGACTGACGTAATGTACGAAACCATGACGGTGTATCCGTTAAGCTGGATTTACTATCTCACCTTTATTTTCTTAACCGCCTTCGCCTTCCTGAATATGGTGATTGGTATCGTGGTCAGTGTGATTGAGAAAGAGAACGCTGCGCAAGAACACGAGCAAGGCGAACCAAGTCGTGCAGAGCTCGGCAAAGACATTGCTGAATTAAAGCAAATGGTGCGAGAACTGAAGGATATGAAATCCTGATTAATTTACTTAGATAGTAAAGAGTCCGTCGACAACCATAGATAGTAAAAAGCCCATTCACAATTTCCTTGTCGATGGGCTTTTTCTTCTGATCAGGATGTTATGCAATTTCCTCAGTAATTCATCCCTTAAGCCTTTAAGCCGACTCACCATAACTTCAACTGAAGCCCGATCTTGCTCAGTTGGAAATACTACCGACCATCATGATGAGCCTCCAGAAACTGAGAAAACAAAATCGTAATCTGATCCAGAGAATCATTAAGACGATGATCTCCGGAAATTAGATGCAGCGTACAATCCGCTTGCCGCGCATATTTCACTGAATTCTCGAATGGAATAACCTCATCTGACCAACCATGTACAATGGTGACGTTCGTATTATTCTGATAGTTTTGTACCTGATACCCCTCTAAGTACAAAGCCGGTGCCAACAAAAACACACCCTCTGTTGACGCTTTCTCAGACGCCACTAAAGACACATAACCCCCCATACTGGAACCCACCAGCAAAACTTTCTCTGATTCAGTTTTCAGAGCATCCACCAACCGCTGCACTCGTTGCTCCGGGTTCATGAGATCCGAATAATCAATGCTCTCAACAGAATAGCCTTGCTCTTCAGCCCGGCTCGCCAGAAGCTTGATTTTCGCCCCCCAAGGGCCGCTTTCCTTACCGTGTGCGAAATAGACTTTCATGACATTCTCAATAAAGGAATCAATTAAGGAACTGACTGCAATATCTTAGCAGGCACACCACCGATCACCACATTGTCGCCAAAGCTCTTGGTCACTACCGCTCCGGAGGCAACCACCACATTATCACCCAAGGTCACCCCTGGATTGATCGTGGCATGACCACCAATCCAACAATTATTGCCAATAGTGATGGGCTTGGCGAACTCAATGCCTTTGGCCCGTTCAACCGGATCTATCGGATGTGTCGCGGTATAGATACCCACTTGAGGCGCAATAAAACAATTATCACCAATGCGAACGTCTGCAACGTCCAGAATCACGCAACCAAAATTCGCGTAGAAGTTCTCCCCTACATGAATATTCTCGCCATAATCACACTGAAAGCAGGACTCGATATAAATCGACTCACCCGTGGAGCCGAACAAAGACTTCAAGAGCGCCGTTCTTTTTTCTAAATCGACCATACTAGTTTGATTGAGCCGTTCAGTGGCCAACCGGGCTTTCAGCCTAAGCTCGACAAGTTCTGCATCGCTGGGGTCATAATATTGCCCTGCGAGCATTTTCTCTTTTTCCGTCTTTGCCATGATGTCTTTCGCTATTAGCATGAAGGTGGGTCATTTGACCCACAGAATGAAAGACAATTCGATGCTGAAACAGCAAAAGAGGTTCCTGAACCACAACATGAAATTTAGTTCATGTCATGGCCAGGATGACACAGGGCTAACCGATTGAGAAAAACTAACGACGGAACAAGCGCTTAAAGCGCGTTATAAGGCTAGGATGAGCGCCCTGTTGCAGCAAACATTCCAATCGCTTCATTTGCTCGTCACTCAGATATTCCATCAGCTTTTCAACGGAATAATTTTCACCACCCTCAGGCAAATAATTTAAAGGCATGAATGTAGCGTGCTCAAGAGCCGGCTTAATTTCAGCTTCTGTTTTTTCACCACGAAGAAAGGCTAAAACATCTGCGACCTGTTGTTTGAATACGCCGGTTTCGACCTCTTGCTGCATTTGTTGAATGGCTTGCGGATCAACCGTCTCATCAATGGCATAAAGGCCTGGATAAAAACCTTCATACGTGTTGATCAAAGGCGAGCTGGTTCTCATCGCTTCTACCAACCAGGGTTTCGTTAATACTTGATAGTCTTGCCCATCTGCAGCCAATCTCTGAACCATGAAGTAGTGATGAGTCAGAAACACACGCTCGTCCAAAAGGTGTTTATGCATGCCTTCGAGTGAAAAGTCCGCTAGCGACGAGTCAAACGTCAACGAATACAAGAAATTATGATACGCCTTGGCATTCTCGGTAATATCACTGGCCTGATGTTTAGTTTCAATCTGCTGTTCTTTCGTCAGACGCTGATACAAACGCTTCTCTGGTGTGGCCAAGCTGCGTTCCAACCAACGTTTCAGCGCCCAGAAACATTCTTCCTGCAAACGTTGACGTACGTTTTGAAGCTGCTGTTGGCCGGACGAAGCTTCCGTAGCCCCTTGCTCTTCTACACGCTCTTCAGCGTATGCTTCAGATTCTCGTAAGAATCGGACGCGATCGTACTGATCAAGAATGTGCATACTTTCGTCGATGCCGTTGGATAAGGCCTCATACCCTGGTAAACCATAGTGTCCAGCAAAGTAGGCCCAACAGTCTCTTCGCTTATCAAGCACCCAAGCGTAGTAGTTGGCGGAAGGAATATTCAGACGAGCCATGATTGCCAACAACTGCTTTTCATTGTCTTGATGAAGCGCGATATCGAAAGGCTCTTCGAGATCATCGTCGTCCTCTTCGTCTTCACTCTCAACAACGGGTTTGGCCAGATAAAAATCATTCAACGCTTCGACCAAATGAGGTGCTTCTGTCTCGATCAAACAATCAAGCACACGTCGCAAGGCAGGCGCGCATTTCAGAGGTAAGTCCAGAAGCTGCCAGAATGCAGTCAGCAAGTAATAATAGTCATCGAACTGGAACGCCCCTTCAAAACGCAGCTGAAGGTCCCAGATAAATTCGCGTTCAGGCGAATAGAAAGGTTTCATTTGTGCTTCTGTTTGCTGAGCGGTAAGTGCAGTATTTCTACCATACACAAAGGACTTCAGGTCTTCCCAACGCTGATAACACAAGGTCTCGTTCTCGCCTCTGAGGTAGTTGGTGGAAATTCTGCCTTTCATTTCCTCCAACAAAGCATCGACAACATCATTTTCAACAAAGTCCAAGCACTCTTCGTGAAGTACATCGGCATCCTCTGGGTCTACCCCTTCACGGCCAATCACCAGGCAGCTAAAGGCATAACGCACTCTGTCATCGTCCAGGTCTTCAAACCAATCCAGCGCCCCTCTTCGATGCTCACATATCAGCTCATAAGCCTTATCGAGTTTCAGTTGATTCGGTTCGTCAAACAGCTCCTGTAAATCGTGGAGTGAGGACATAGCTTCATTAACTTCAATTTCACAACGGAAACGTTCATCGAAGCCATCGGAATCAATCACGCCATAGTCATCAACCAATCGAGTCTTAATGTCATCGGATAATGGCTCACCACCACACAGACGGAAATACACATCAAAGAAGCGCAATACAGTGTCGGGTCTTCGTTCTTCCTGTATCTGGTAATCCATATAGTCGTCGATTAAGTCTTCGACTAACTCAAAGCGTTTGGCATCCATGTCTTCAGCAGACTCAATGCCAGCCAAGTCCGTCAACTCACCTAAGCCATAATTGTCTTCACTGAACTTATAGAGATTAACCGAGGGAATGGAATTAAGAAGTTCAGGGGTTTCACCATTGATCACATATTTCCAAACCGCGTCACCGTTACTGAGGCCTCGTTCCAGCAGTTCGCTCCAGCAGTAAGACCCGGTATAACTTGCAAGGTAAACAATCTTTTTGCGTTGTTCAGCCCAAGGGTCAATGCGAGACGACAAAGGCTCACCCAGATAATGTTCTAACTGCTGCTGATGCTGATCTGCAAACTCTGAAACGGATGTTTTGAGAAATGGAAAATCAAAAGAATAAGCCGAGCCATCAAATTCACGAATACCACGAGCAACCAGACTGTAGTAGAAGTAATGAAGTGGCTTGATCGCTTGTGTCTGAGGTTGAATGTCTTTACCCCAATTATCATACGGGTCAAGGTGCTCTTCAAAGGGCAAAAAGCCTTGATTGACAAAGCGTTCATTTAAGGCAGCTTTTAATTCATGGATCGCTGATTCATCTTTGGCAAGATAAGCATACAAACCGTTAATAGGCTCGTCGTGTAAGTCTTCATCATGAACATCAATGCCCGACGCAAAAATGAGGTTGCGAACCACCGGGTGATCGCAGTAACACCAGGCCTTAATGCTGTCTTCACAGATCCCCACTTGAGCCGCCCAAATATTTGCTAACATAGGGACACTCGGAGGGAAGTATTCATCGGCACTTGGCATAAACCCAGTAAATAAATAGCCCAACTTAGGATATTTCAAGGCAATAATAAACAAGCTGTATAGGCCAAAGAATTCACTTTCCGCAATGAACAAGTTGTACCAATTATTCATCAAACGACCGCGATCACGCATCGCTTCCGCCAACGCCACTAAAGTATCGAAGAGCTCTTCATGTCGGATCGCTTGTAGCACCAATAAGGTTTCAGAGGTAAATACATCCTCTATGTTGGCTAGGGTTTCCTCTTTGTATGGGTATTCGAGTATGCCCTCTTCCATCAAGACTTTAATCAAAGGTTGATTCGGGTATTTTGCCCAATCCACGGGTTGAGTAAATTTAAAATAGTATTTGCAGTAGGTATGACGAAACGCGTCGCCGCTGCGAATCAACGCTATATATTGCTCCAACGCGGCTTTGATGCTGGCCGAGTCATGAGGATTAACTGAAATAAAGTGGGTGCCAATCGTTTGATTCATAGATGAAAAGTCCTTTTTTAGAAACAACAAGAACTGCAAAAAACCACGTCAAGCCAACGTAAATTTTTAAAGGTCGAATATTAAATAAGGCCTGGGAACCTCTGAACAAGTACGCTCTAGCTCAGCGGGCGCTAGAAAAATGTTAGAACAAGGCGAGCTTCGTAGAGAATGTCTAGACCTTCAGTCCGAGACCTTTTCAAGAAGTTCAACGATGTTATAACATTTTTAAAGCCCCGCCCTGCGGGGCCTTAAGAGAAATGTCTCTTTTTTGTTGCGGCTTTTTGACGTAACCCGTTATGCCTTCAAAACCGCGCCTCAAATAGACATTTCTCTTAAAGGCCTGAGCAGAGAGGGACTTATTCAGAGGTTCCCAAATTTTTTGCATACATATCGGATCGCTATACTAACAAGTGCGGGAAATTCAAAAATCCCTTTAATTTATCAATTTAAGCAAAGTGAATAGTATATTCATATATACGCCCAACCGGTCAGCTTTTTACGTCTTTTAACAATATAAATAGTTCGGTCTACTGTTTTTGATTGGTGTCGCGCTATATACTCGCCGCCTTTGAAACTTGCAAATAGTTGACTAGGAGACAAGGAAAAGCATGTTCACATTGTTAAAGGAAATATTCTGGGAAGGTGCATTCAAGCGAGATGCCGTCTTACTGGATCGAGACAGATACCTACTGGGTCTAATGGCACTGATTTACTTTCAAACTTGTTTGCTATTGGATAACAGCTTACTGATGCCACCACCTGACTCCCTTTTCTTCGATGAAGGAGATGGTCCCATCATCAGTGTGTATTGGGCCTTGATTCGAATGGACATTTTTATAGATCCTATCTTTCTGGCTCTCCATGTTTTATTAGCTGCGCGGGCGTTTGGTCGTTGGTTGGGTGTTCCTCTGGGTCTAATTTCTTTCATCGCAACCATTGGCAGCTTACGAATACTCCTAATGAGCATCCAAGAGTTTTATGGATACAGTTTTCCTGATGAAATAGTACTTGCATTAGCGATCGTCAGTGGCATTTGGCTAATTCCAGTACTCTTTATGCTTTTCAGCCCGGGATTAAGAGAGAATCACCCCGAACACAACTTATTTACACAGAACCCGAATCTTGCCCCCGATATGCAACTTACCCCTGTAGCATTCCTACATAAAATGCTGATTCTTAATGTGGGCGTGATGGTAGTCATGTTGCTTATTAACATCCTTTTCGCAATCTTTGGAAGTCATGCGAGCCAAGAACCTATGATGATTCTTAACCTGATCATCAGTGTCGGCGCAATGATTCTAAGCCTTTGGTATGCAGTAAAACGATTAAGGAACCTAGGCTGGTCCCCCCTCCCTTGGATGCTGTTTTTAGTGATTGTACCCTCACTAATATCAGCTTTAATTAGCTGGCTTTATTTAGAAGTTTACTTCTATAACGTTTGGATATTCATTGTTGTGACGTTTCTTGCGCCTGTGATCAAATGGGCTTTTATGGTCATTGCCTTCAAGGTCATGCTGCAGCCATACAAAGCGCCAGAGAAGCAGTTAGCTCTGGAACTCTAGTGCCTTAGATTTACTGAACTACAAATACAGAAAAGCCCGATTCTTTCGGGCTTTCTAACTCTGTTATTTAGGCGTCAGTTAAGACTCTCAACTCATTGCCCTTTAGCGTTGCGAATCAACACAAGCAGTTGAGCAGTTACGTTCTCAAGAGGCTTAAGCGATTTTTCTGCACGACACATCGCCAGCGCGCCTTCTGAGGCAGCAACCACCATAGTCGCCAACTGTTCAGCTTGTGTAGCTTCAATGCCATCATCAACAAAGCCATCTCGAAGAATTGCCTGCCAACGATTAAATATGTTCGAGGCTTCTCTGTGCATGAGTTCTATATCTTCTGTCGTTGCCTCTTCCATCGCCACGGAAATAACTGGACACCCAGCACGAAACTCAGTCTCCTGAAGAATGCCACTCCACAAGCCTAAGAACGTCTGAACACCATCAACGGCATCTTTCTGAATTGCATCCTGAAGCATTGCAGAGACTTTCTGCCCGACAAACTCAAGTGCTTCAAGCACCACCTGTTTCTTCCCATCAGGAAAGTAATGGTACGTTGAACCAAGAGGTGCTTCCGCCGCCTTTGCTAATTCGCGGATACTGGTCGCATTCAAACCTCTTCGCCTCAGCATATCCGCTGCGGTGGATACCAATCGAATTCTGGTTTCTGGATTAGTTCGAGCCATGTTGCCCCTCTTTTGCTGTCGCCGAGCCAAGTGACGGAATAATACATCAAGCGCTATAACAAGTGTCTTAATCCTTTATTAATACGCGAATTTTTAACGGTTTAATCCTCAGAACTCGCGCATCAAAAACGTACTTAAAACGTATCTACAAGTTACTGCTGAACACAAACTTTGAAATTCTTGCGACGAAAAGCACTTTACTATAACACTCGTTATAGTTTAACCTATCTTCAAATTATAACACTCGTTATAGTTAGAAATTTTGGAGAAATGTGTATGAAAGAAGTAAATGCTGGTGCTGGACGAGTAACACGTGAAATCAAAGATCATGTTTTTCTAATTGGTTTGGATCGCGCAGGTAAGCGAAACGCCTTTGATAGCCACATGATGCTGGATCTGTCTCTTGCACTGGGCGAATACGAACGTAATGATGATCTGCGATGTGCGGTTATCTTTGCCGAAGGTGAACATTTCACTTCTGGTTTGGATCTTATGGAATTAACACCCAAGCTGATGAGTGGTAGTTTTCAATACCCGGAAGAAGGCATAGATCCTTGGGCTACCACCAGTCGAGTAACCAAGCCACTGATTGTGGCAGTGCAAGGTATGTGCTGGACAGCAGGCATCGAGCTTATGCTAACGGCGGATATTGCACTGGCTGCCAATGATACACGTTATGCTCATGTCGAAGTGTTACGAGGCATTCCGCCATCAGCAGGCTCTACGGTTCGATTCCCTAAAGCGGCGGGTTGGTCGGATGCTATGAAGTACATGCTGACAGGCGAAGAATTCAATGCAGAAGAAGCGTTGAACATGAAGCTCATCAGTGAAGTGGTAGCACCGGAAGCGCTTCGTGAGCGAGCGATCGAGCTTGCAGAAAAAATCGCAAAAGCTGCTCCGCTGGCAATTAAAGCTACTCTGGCTTCAGCAAGACAAGCAGCAAGTGACAACGAAGAAACCGCATTGGCGTCCCTAAATGACCATCTGTTTGGGCTATTAAAATCCAAAGATGTTCAAGAAGGCGTCATGGCTATGATGCAAAAACGTGAGCCGGTATTTAAAGGTTGCTAAGCACCATTCTACGTTTGGAGAGTTAAAGAATGCGTATTTCCCTCACCTCTCAACCCGTAAAGCAGGTAGCCACCCCCCAGGCAATCTCTTTAACAACGCTTGATGGCTATGCCTTAGGAGCAACACGCTACCCAGCCCAAGGAGAGGTCAAAGGTAATATTGTGGTTGCAGCAGCCACAGGGGTTCATCAAGGGTTTTATCGTCGGTTTGCCGTGTATGCATCCGATCAAGGGTTCAATGTTCTGACATTTGATTATCGCGGTATTGGACAATCAAAACATGGAAGCCTGAAAAGCCTAACAACCACCTTCCTTGATTGGGGGAAATACGATGTTGCCGCCGCCGTCGATGCAATGCATCAAGACGATGTCCCTCTGTTTCTGGTTGGGCATTCCTTTGGAGGACAAGCATTAGGCTTGATACCCAACCATCACCTGTTAACGGCTGCCTACAGCTTTGGTTCTGGTGCTGGTTGGGGCGGTTGGATGTCTAAGGTCGAAGCGCTGAAAGTAAAAGCACTTTGGAATTTGGTGCTTCCAGCCCTCGTTAAGTGGAAAGGCTATATGGCGTGGAGCAAACTGGGCATGGGCGAAGATCTGCCCATCGGTATCTACAAAGATTGGAAGCGTTGGTGCCAATATCCATACTATTTCTTTGATGACCCAGAACTGTCCTCCGATATTCGATCCGCATTTGCCCAGGTCACAGTCCCTTACATTGCGGCAACCTCAACGGATGACGCCTGGATTCCACCTAAATCGAGAGATGCCTTCTGCAAACACTACGTTAATTCTAATATCGGCTACCTCGATATTAGCCCTACTCGAAACCAGACCATAGGTCACATGGGGTACTTTAGAGAGGAGTGTCTTCCATATTGGGAAGGCATGTTGAACTGGTTTAGAGAAGTCAGCAGTCCAAAGATCTAACAACTTCTCTTATAAAGAGCCAAATAAAGAACCGAAAAAAGAAAAGCCCGAGTTTTCGGGCTTTTTCAGTCTCTCATTACTAAAAAGTTAATTAGGAGTACTTAGTTATACGCCGCACAGGACTCACACGCCGTACCACGTACATCCATTCTCAAATGCGCATCCCGTAAGCCTTGGAATGCCTGACTGTGCCAGCCTTCCATAAAACTTACCTCATTTAAGTTGGCCATATTGAAATCACGAGAGTGATCGAAACAACACGCACTCAAGAAACCATCGTGAGTAACACGTGCTTCCGTAAATACCGCCCAACATGGCAGTGGCGCACGCATGTTATCCGCACGGCCCGGGTTCCCTGCTTTCACATCCCAACCACGATCCTGATTTTCTTGACCAGTCAGATCCGCTTGAGAGTACAAAGGCAATGCGTAGACCTCATCCAAATACGGCTTAACGTCTTCCAACACATCCATCATACGCTCGCCTTGCTCACCGTCGTAACGGATATAAGATGCATACAGACCACAATCGTAACCACCCTCTTCACGAATTTCATACGCCGCTTTGATGTTATCCAGCATCTTCTGATACAAGCTGCCTTTCACGCGTGCCACTTCCATGAATTGAGTTTCGTCCGCGTAGTTCAAAGAGAACTTCAACGAATTTAAGCCAGCATCCATACACTCTTTCACTTTCTTCGGTGTGCTAAGCGAACCATTAGTAGTCAGAAAGATGTAAGGAAACTCTTTATCACGGGCGGCAGCAATAGCTTTAGGCAACCACGGCAACATAAAAGACTCGCCTAAATAAAACATGCCCACTTCTTCTACGCCTGCTTCTTTACACTGATCAAGCAGGTTCACGTAGAAATCCCAATCCATATCGCGTTTATCACGCAATTTGTAACCCGTCGCACAGAAGGCACAGTTAAAATTACAACGTGCTGTTAGCTCAATCTTTACCGACTTAGGACAAGGTGGCGCAATTTGCTTTTGCTCTTCACGAATGCCAGTAATGCTGTCGATTTTATTGGTGATCTTGCGGTCAATTTTGGAGTTAGGTTTCACTCGGCAGGTGGAGTCTTTTGCGATGATATTTGGCGAGTCATTTCCGTATAATATTTGTTCTGCTGTAACACTCATGATGATTACCTTCGGCGCTGAATTCTGTTTGACTTTATGTTTGTCTTGAAAGCTCTATCGGCAAGAGTTGCCGAAATTAATTGATCTATATCAAGAGCTTGCCAAGATTCCATTCAGCGATACTTATCAGCATAAAAAAGACCAGAAACGAAAAAACCGTTAACTTTCAGCCGATTAATCTTTAATCACCATTTGGGATTTAGGGGTATTAGTCAAAGCAACACCACGCCTTTAGAGCGGCAAATCGAAGGCAAAAAAATAGCCTCACAAGCGAGGCTATTTTTGATAAGGAATGAGACTAGAAACTCACACTCACACGACCAAAGGAAGCCCAATCATCCTGTCCTGGCACAACCTCTTTCATGGCTCGAGCTACCGTAAAGTCAAAGGCCCAACCCTGACTTTGCCACGCTACGCCCGCACCTAACGCCGCTAACGTTTCGGTTGGGTTCAGTGATTTCACTTGCCCCCAATCGTAGAATAAATAGGTATCAAATGTTCCTTGAGCCAACGTGAAGCCATCGTAGTGCAGTTCCGATTCAATATAGTAACCTTCGTCACCACTGACAAAACCAGGGTCATAGGCGCGAACAGATGCCGGACCACCTAACGAATAGGATACCGACCCCGGAAGGCCTTCTTCATCCACAAACTGCCAGTCCGACTGAAAGAGACCATAGACGTTGATTGGTAATGGACGGCTGATCGCGGTTAGGTTTCCTTTCAACAGCATGAATTGACGAGACTTATCCAACAGCTGATCTTGGTTCTCAGAGAAACCAATAGTCTGTCTTGCCGATACCTGCCAACTTGGGCCAAACCACGTCAGTTGAACACCACCTTGAGTTTGTACCAGCTTGTATTTACTTAGGTCTACTTCTTCTACTTCCGTTTCAGACCAAGTATGGCCTGCCGTCGCAACCAGATTTAGCCAGAAGTTACTGCTAGAAAACGCCAGCCAGCTGGCATCAAAGTTTAGAGCTTGGGAATCCCCTTTTACTTCAACATCCGCGAAATCCCCCTCGACCACCTCAGTGTCCGAGTACGAACCGCTCATCCCCAAACGCAAGCCGGTGTTCTTTACCGGAGCGTTGTAAGAGACACTGTACGACGATGCGCCTTTGGTGCGAGTGGTATAAAACAACGAGCGATCACCATCCAACCACAGCTTTTGACGCTGGTAGTAGAAACCGACTTCATTCTCACCAGAGCTTTCATACCCGTAGTTATCGGCAAACAGCTGGAAGGTATTGCGTTCCGGTTCCTGAACATTCACCACGATGTCCGTTAGACCGAAGGTTTCCCCGGCTCTTAGTTCCGCCACCAAACGCTGATCATTAACTCGGTTAAAGCGTTGAATGTCTTTCTCAAGGAACTTGATGTCGATGTTGGTGTTGTTCTTTTGATCTTCCAACCAAGACTGAACATAGTCTTCACTTAAATACCCATTACCTTCAACACCCACTTTGCCTAACTTGCCTTCGACAATGCGGATAATCACGACACCGTCTTTGATTTCTTGCTTCGGAAGCAAGGCCGTGGCAGTGAAGATACTTTTTGCACGATAGAGCTTATTCACCTGATCAACGATTTTATTGAGATCAGACAAGCTGACGTCTTTCCCCAGCCAAGGTTTCACAATGGCAGTTAGCTCATCGCGCGTTAATAACTCAGACTTAGTGAAGCGAATGCTGTTGAGCTTAAAGGTGGTTTCAGCGGTATCTGAGCTTGCCTCTTCAGAAGATTCACTGCCATCGTCAATCACCGGAGAATTATCCTGACGCTGCTTCTGCTCTAAACGCTCTTCACGACGCTGGAGTTCTCTGTCTCTCGCCCCGGGATCAATGCTTTGTGGCAACGCATTCGGCAAATCCGCCGCCACCGAACTTACAGGAATAAAAGAAACAGCCGAGATGAATGTCCCTACTGCCAGCGGCAGTAGGTTAGATTTAACAAATTGCACTTATGATTTCCCGTTTTCCTGATGATCCGTGTCCGCATCGCTTAATAAATCAATGCTGATTTCTTCTTCGTCCTTGGCATTTTGGTTCTGCTCAGGCCCCTTACCAGGATTAATATTCACACTGCCACCGATTGCAGTATCAGTCTCAATACCAACAAAGTTAAGCAGGCTATTAAACCAGTTCGACTTAGCGATACGAGGCTCGATTTCTTGAAGTTGCGAGGTGGCTTGTTTCTGTTGTTCCACACTCAAGCGATCAAACTTCTCTTGCTCGTTCTCATCATTCCCTTCACCACTGTAGGTCAGGATGGTTGGGAACTGATAACGCGTCACCATGGCATCGGTAGATAGCTTATTGCCATCAGTATTCAGCCAGAACTCCCCGTACGGCGTCATCATCTGAGCTGATACGTCTTGTGCAGAAGGATCGTTGTTATCAAACGCAAGCGTCATCTTCTCGGTGGTGATGTCTAGATCATCGTTAACCAGACCTCTCTCAACAGAAAGATCACCGCTCACAGAGATTCGACCTTGATCAATCAGCATGGTGTCGATGGTTGTGAACTCCGCATTAGTTACGTCCAGATCCAGAAGTTCAGCACTTTCACCGTTGTAGCCCATGATTGAGAAGGTCGCTTCATCGCCTTCGGTCAATACCACCGACATATCAATGCTTGGAGCTAATACAGAAATTTCTGCATCACCGCTTAGGTTCACTTGATCCACACTAACACCGTCGCGTGCTACCAACGTACCCTGGGTGTACGACATTTCCTGAGCCGCCAAGTAGCCGTCCACATAGATCCAGGCATCGCCGATGATCTGCTCGATCGTCAAATCACCGATAGTCGTTAAGGTAACCTTGCCGTTCTCAGCTGACACCAAAGAAGCGTACAAGTCAGAGTTAGAAATAATGTTAACGTCACCATCTGCCGTCACCGCTTCTACCCATGGCAACTCGGTCACTAATGGATCACCAATGCCTGTCGCAGCATTCAGATAGGTACGTGAATTCGGTTGAGTCGCTTTCAGGTGAAGTTCAGAATCTTCCCGAGCAATTAACTCACCGGCTGTGGTAATGATCAGCGCATCATCACCGTCCAATGTACTTTCGATGGTTGAGACAGTTACATCCTGTTGAGCATCGACAAATACCGAATCCGCTGAACGAATCAAAGTATCTTGACCCATAGTCAACGCAGCATTGGTTAGAATCGATACCGCACCATCAGCAATCAACTGAGCATCTTTGCCCATGTCCACATCGTTAGTTGCAATAACGGATACGTCGCCAAGGGAAGTCAGGCTTGAGCCCTCACCCATTTCCAGAGTGCCAACTTCAAGACGAATTGCTTCGTCGGTTGAAATAACACGACCATCCGCAAGCGTTGCCTGCTCTGCAGCAAAGGCATCCAATACTTGGCCAACATCAATGTCACCATTAAGAGCCAAGTCGCCGCCACTGTTCAGAAGCATTTCTTCCCCTGAAGACACTAGGTAAAGCTCCATGTCTTCTGCAGTTTCAAGTTCAAGGTTCGTCCCAGCCGATACTGAACTTTCGCCAGAGCCTTCCGAAGCTTGTGCGTCTCCAGAAGCAGCATCAGAGCTGTTCATTTCGAAACGTCGCGCCAGTGCTTTCAAGGCACCTTCCGTTGCAATGGTTTGGCCGTTTGCTAGCACCACATTCTCGGTTGCTGCAATGTCCATCGAGCCGCCAACTGCAACATCTTCGTTGAAGTAGATATTCGCGCCGCTGTTCAGAGCAACATCACCAGACGCGCTTAACTGAGCCATGGTCATATTGGCAACAGTATCAATGCTGACATCACCACCTGCGATCAATTGCGACGCTGGCTCCATCTCCCATTCATTCGAAGAGATCGCAACATCATTACCCACCGTGATGATTTGAGCAGAACTCAACACTGAATCGCCAGCAGTGGTGATAGCAAGATCGTGGCCGATGTTCACGTTTTCATTAAAATCAACGTTACCGTCTGTGGTGAAGGATGCATCATTGCCAACAACAATGGTTGCCAAGATCTGATCTTGAGTCGTCGCAATCGACAAATCTTCGTCAGCAGAAATCACCGCATTATCTGCCATCTCAACTTGAGTTGCAGACAAGCTTAAAGACGCTTGCGACTCAACTTGATTACCTTCAGTGATGCTAAAGGTCTCAGCTACATCCAAGGTTAGATCGCCACCGGCTACCAAAGAGCCGTTAACAATCAAAGCACCACTTACTGCATTCAGAGATAGCTCATCACCAGAAGACAAGGTTGCATTGTTGGTAATGTCGTCGTTTGCCGTAGCAAGCAGATCATCACCAGCGCTTACATTGGCATTAAAGACGATGTCCATACCACTATTGAATACAACATCTGCTGCGGCTGAGATAAGACCATTGATCTCTGTCTCTTGTGCAGACGTGATGTTTATATTGGCATCGGAATTCAATGAACCATTAACAACAAGGTTCGCCATTGAATTCATTGTGGTGTCGGCACCCGAAGACACAATGCCATTGATGGTGGTGGTTGAGTTGCTGTCGAGCGACACATTGCCTAACGCCACAACTGCGCCGTTGGTGGTCAATGTATCACCGGCATTCACAGTGATATCACTCGAAGCCGACAGATTTTCAAGAACTGAGGACTCTGCCGTAGCGATTGAAAGATCCGCCAAAGTGACAAGGTTAGAAGCATCAGCCATGTTCAACGTCGTTGCTGTAATACCCAGATCACCATCAGCAACCAGACTCTTATCACTTGTGATTTGAATCTCATCGCCTGAGACAGTCAACGTTGAATCAGCATCAACGAAACCGTTAAACACAATATCATTTGCATTGATAACGGTATCGGTACCAGACACTAGCGCGCCATTCAACTCTAAATCGCCCTGTGCATTAACCTGCAAGCTATGTTGAGCAACAGTCTTCTGATCCAAGGTAATATTTTGGTTAGAAGCCAGTGAAAGGTTATTGCCTGCACTTACTGTCTCTTGGATGTTTGACAGATCCAAATCTGTCGAGATTTGATCCACCGACCCGATAATGACAACATCACCAGTAGTCACCACAGAGCCAGCATCAATATTGGATACATTACCGCTCGTGATGGTTGTTCCGTCTGGACTAGCAACAACACTGTTATCCAGATCATAACTTTGAGTTAGGGAAAGACCGGCATCAGTAACAACGATGTTTAGGCTATCCATCTCTTGCTGAATATCCACATTAACCGAAGTACCATCACTCAACTCTACAGCACCAGAAGAGTCTGGTTGGTAGCTAATCAGGATATTGTCACCCGCTGCAATCGCAACATCATTACCCGCATCCAAAGTACCTTGAATAGTAGAGTTGCTACCACTGTTGAAAGTGATGTCATTACCAGCCTGAATAACACCGGTTGCCAAGATGTCCGATCCTGCATCGACAAGGATATTTAAATCAGCGCTCACATCTCGGATTTCAGTATCTTCAACGGATGTTAGGGTGACATCCCCGCCAGCCGTAACTGCAGAATCAATTACCATCGCATTTGCCGTTGCGACGAAACTATCACCCGCATTCAGTACAGCTTCATTAGCAAAACTTAGGCTGGCATCGACAATGTAGTCTGTAGTCTCAAACCCTTCGTAAGACTCCTGATAATGTGCTTGCTTAGAAGCGGTCAGATCAGACATAGCAGATAGCAAGATGCTTTGCTCCGCTGATAACCCAGCTTCAAGAAGCAAGTCATTACCTGAAGTCAGTTGAATATCTGCCCCACTGGTCACCCAACCTTGAACACTCATGTGATTGCCAGACTGCAAGATCACATCAGCATTGGAAGACACTCTGCCGTTCACCGCAACGATATCATTGGAGATCAGAGAAATAGCACCAACTGCTTCAATAGACTTGGCACTCAACAGACCTGTGGTTTCGATATTGGTCTCACCACCGCTCTGCATATCAGACAACAATTCAGCTGAGCCAGAGAAGATCGAAATATCATTCCCTGCTGAGATCAAATTGCGAGAGTATGCAAAATATTGATCATTAATATTTCCGTAGAAATCAGACTCACCGTTAGCCCCGACTTCCTGATCACTTAGAGTTAAGAGACTTTCAGTAGTACTGGTATGGCCTGCCACATTAAATGAAAGATCATTAGCGATGGTTACAAAGCTATTCACATTCAAGTCAGAAGCCGTTTCTAACTCAAAGTCTTCGGCAGTCACTTCACCATTGATTTCAACATCAGACTGAGCAGTAACATTCAGCAGTTCACCGGCATTCAAAATGCTGTTAGATGTGATCGCGCCGTTCGCTGCGCTCAACACCATCGCTTCAATGGAAGACAAGGCCGCGTTTGCTACCAAGCCAGTCTTCGCATTGATGGTAAGGTTGGCGTCAGAATTAACCGTGCCATTGATTTCAGTATTAGTGGTGGAGTCGATGTCCACATCACCTGCCGCATCCACAGAACCATTGATGGTCGCAGACGCAACGCTGTCAAAGTCGATGAAGCTTTCGGAATCCACTACACCGTTCACAACCAAGTTGTTGCCAGCGTTAGCCGTTAGGCTGTTTTCACCGTCCACATTAAACAGTGTCATGTCATCAGACGTGTTCAGTACGATCGCACCTTGCGACTCAAGCGTCGAGTTAGACGCCATCGCCAAGGTAGTGGCATCCAGGTTGGTAGTGTTACCGACTTTGATCAACTGACCGTCAGTTACTACAACCGCGTTGGTGGTGTCGATGTCCAGCAGACCCTCCACAGTCACGTTTCCGTTCACTGTCAGGTCGTTGCCGTTAGCAATGACTAGATCATCCGCAGTTTCAAGATCGGCGTTGATTACAACGTCGTTGTCCGCGATTACCTGTGTAGAACCTGTGCTGTTCAACATGTCGTTGATGGTGATGTTGCTGTCCGACTCAAGCTTCGTTGTACCTGCGACCGACACTTCTTCATTCAGCGTTAAGTTACCAGCATCACTGATTAGAGTATTTCCAACATTCAACGTTGCCAGGAATTGGCTATTTGTAGTTGTGACCGTTAAATCCTCACCTGCATTGATATAGGTGTAGTCACCCATATCAACACTGTTGGCTGAAATAGAGACGTTACCTTCAGCGGCTAATCTGCCAACGTAATGTGT
Source organism: Litoribrevibacter euphylliae (assembly GCF_042646085.1). NCBI lineage: Bacteria > Pseudomonadati > Pseudomonadota > Gammaproteobacteria > Oceanospirillales > Oceanospirillaceae > Litoribrevibacter > Litoribrevibacter euphylliae. Next base: position 229,827 of record NZ_JBHRSZ010000009.1, read on the forward strand.
TGGGTCATAGGACAAATTACCAGGAATTAGCTGGTCATTCTCAATTGCAGGAATTAATAAAGTGCCTAAGAAACTCCAATCTAAACTAACTTCACCAACTGCATTAATAACTACATCACCAGACACATCGACCAGTGACTCCGAAGTAAAATCAGAACCTGATGTAATGATTAGATCAGATTCATTCTGATCATCACCAACATTTACATCGAAATTAATCGCTATATCGTTATCAGATACAAGCTGAGTCGTACCAAGGCTATTCACTCTAGAACGGATCAGAATGTTGTCACCGTTCAATGTGGTAGTGCCAGCTACGTTAACATCGTCGTTCAATACGATGTCGTTCAGAGCAGCAACGTTCAACAAGCCGTTCGATGTCAAAGTGCTATTAGTCGTAATCGCACCGTTCGCTGCGCTCAACACCATGTCTTCAGTGGAAGACAAGGCCGCGTTAGAGACCAAGCCAGTCTTCGCATTGATGGTGAGGTTGGCGTCAGAATTCACCGTGCCATTGATTTCTGTGTTGGTGGTTGAGTCGATGTCCACATCGCCCGCCGCATCCACAGAACCATTGATGGTCGTAGAGGCAACGCTATCGAAGTCAATGAAGCTTTCGGAATCCACTACACCGTTCACAACCAAGTTGTTGCCAGCGTTAGCCGTTAGGCTGTTTTCACCGTCCACATTAAACAGTGTCATGTCATCAGACGTGTTCAGTACGATCGCACCTTGCGACTCAAGCGTCGAGTTAGACGCCATCGCCAAGGTAGTGGCATCCAGGTTGGTCGTGTTACCGACTTTGATCAACTGATCATCAGTCACCACAACTGCGTTGGTGGTGTCGATATCCAACAACCCTGCCACAGTCACGTTACCATTGATGGTCAGATCGTTGCCGTTGGCAATGGTTAGGTCATCCGCAGTTTCAACATCGGCGTTGATTGCAACATCGTTGTCCGCCAACAGTTGCGTAGCACCTGTGCTATTCAGCACGTCGTTGATGGTGATGTTGCTGTCCGACTCAAGCGTCGTTGTACCTGCGACCATCACATCGTCATTCAAGTCGATGTCGTTCAGAGCAGCAATGTTCAACAAACCGTTCGATGTCAAAGTGCTGTTAGCTGTAACCGCACCGTTAGCTGCGCTCAACACCATGGCTTCAGTGGAAGACAAGGCCGCGTTAGATACCAAGCCAGTCTTGGCATTGATGGTAAGGTTGGCGTCAGAATTAACCGTGCCGTTGATTTCGGTATTGGAGGTTGAGTCAATATCGACATCACCCGCCGCATCCACAGAACCATTGATGGTCGTAGAGGCAACGCTGTCAAAGTCGATGAAGCGTTCGGAATCCACTACACCGTTCACAACCAGGTTGTTACCAGCGTTGGCCGTTAGACTGTTTTCACCGTCCACATTAAACAGTGTCATGTCATCAGACGTGTTCAGTACGATGGCACCTTGCGACTCAAGCGTCGAGTTAGACGCCATCGCCAAGGTAGTGGCATCCAAGTTGGTCGTGTTACCGACTTTGATCAACTGACCGTCAGTTACCACGATCGCGTTAGTGGTATCGATGTCCAGCAGACCTGCCACGGTCACGTTGCCGTTCACTGTTAGGTCGTTGCCGTTGGCAATGGTTAGGTCATCCGCAGTTTCAACATCGGCATTGATTGCAACATCGTTGTCCGCCAACAGTTGCGTAGCACCTGTGCTATTCAGCACGTCGTTGATGGTGATGTTGCTGTCCGACTCAAGCGTCGTTGTACCTGCGACCATCACATCGTCATTCAATTCGATGTCGTTCAGAGTAGCAATGTTCAACAAACCGTTCGATGTCAAAGTGCTGTTAGCTGTAACCGCACCATTCGCTGCGCTCAATACCATCGCTTCAGTGGAAGACAAGGCCGCGTTAGATACCAAGCCGGTCTTGGCATTGATGGTGAGGTTGGCGTCAGAATTAACCGTGCCGTTGATTTCGGTATTGGTGGTGGAGTCGATGTCCACATCGCCCGCCGCATCCACCGAACCATTCACGGTCGTAGATGCAACACTGTCGAAATCGATGAAGCGTTCGGAATCCACTACACCGTTCACAACCAAACTGTTACCAGCGTTGGCCGTTAGAGTGTTAGCTGCATCGATATTGAACAACGTCATGTCGTCAGACGTATTCAGTACGATGGCACCTTGAGACTCGAGCGTTGAGTTAGACGCCATCGCCAAGGTCGTGGCATCCAGGTTGGTCGTGTTACCGACTTTGATCAACTGACCGTCAGTCACCACAACTGCGTTGGTGGTGTCGATATCCAACAACCCTGCCACGGTCACGTTGCCGTTGATGGACAGGTCGTTGCCGTTGGCAATGGTTAGGTCATCCGCAGTTTCAACATTCGCGTTGATTTCAACATCGGCGTCCGCCAACAATTGCGTAACACCCGTGCTGTTCAGCACATCGTTGATGGTGATGTTGTCGCCATCTAAGATCGTTGTACCGGCCACCGTCACTTCGTCATTCAGTTCGATGTCAGACTGAGCTGTAACACTCAACAAGCCGTTCGATGTCAAAGTGCTGTTAGTCGTAACCACACCGTTCGCTGCGCTCAATACCATGGCTTCAGTGGAAGACAAGGCCGCGTTAGATACCAAGCCGGTCTTGGCATTGATGGTGAGGTTGGCGTCAGAATTAACCGTGCCGTTGATTTCGGTATTGGTGGTGGAGTCGATGTCCACATCACCCGCCGCATTCACAGAACCATTGATGGTCGTAGAGGCAACACTGTTGAAGTCGATGAAACTTTCGGAATCCACTACTCCATTAATCGTTAATTCAGCACCGGAATTAGCAGAGATGGAGCTTTCCGCATCAATAGCCTCAATGGTTAATGCACCATCGGTCGATAGTGAAATAGCGTCTTCCACATCCAAACTGGATTGATCCGCCATTTCGAAGCTTGCTGCATCCAAAGTGAAGGTGCTGCCAGAAGAAATGGTCTTGGCATTGGCTAAGGAAACGGCATCAGCCGTTACAGATACCAAATCACTAACACTTACATCATCAATGAAACTGATGTCTGCCGACTCAGTGGTGAATTGACCACCCACAACTAGTGCGGCCAACTGCTGATCCAATGAAGTCTTGAGATCCAGATTGTCATCTACGCTGAACTGGCTGCCTGCAACCATAGTCAAGCCGGCTGCGGTGATATTCAGGTTGTCATACGCAACATGCGTCACGGCATCGTTAACGTTAACATCGCCTACCGCTGTGATATTGAAGGTATCACCTGCATCTGAGCTGTCATCACCGGCAATGACTTGTGAAGAGAAAGACACATCTTGAGCACTGTTTACATTCAGCGTGCCCGCTGTCGTTCTTCCAAGATCAACATCACCAACCGCTGACGAAATATCTAGAGTATTAGTAACAGAGAGCGTCGATGAAGCATCGGCTTGATAAGCATCGGTAGCAAACGTCGCATTTGCGGCCTGGATCGAAGTACCCGCCTTCACATCCATCAAAGAAGCACCAAGTAAACTCATGTTGCCAGAAACCGTTAAATCACCATCTACAAGATAGGTACCACTGCCAGCATCAAACATTGCTGACGCAGCTTCAACCGTCGAGGATTGAGTGATACCACTGCTTGCGTTAACGGTCAGTTGATTATCAACCTGAGTCAGACCGCTGAAGGTTACTGTGTCAGCATCCAACGTTGCGGACTGAGCAATATCAACCAGAGCTACATCGATATCAGTTTGTGCATCCAAGTCTAAGGTTGTTGCGTAGAGACCAGAGGCTGTAATACTACCTAAACTTGAGTCGAAGGCGTTGGTTGCCGCCAAATCAATAGTGCCAGAGTTAGCCGTCAACGCGTAAAGAGCCATGTGATCGGCAGCCGTCATGTCGATATCTGCCGCTGATTGAATCGCACTGTCAGAGGTCATGATGATGGACTGAGCATCTGCAAGCAGGCCAGAGTTCTGAACCTTGATCGTACCGTCGATGTTCAAGTCGCCCGTTGCCAGTAAGGTTAAATCACCCGTCGAAATGGTGATATCCCCTACCGACATCGCGCCAGTTTCTGCCAATAGATCGGCTTCTTTTGCATTGATCGTAGTGCTGCGAATATCCATGCTCGATGCATCAATATCAGCAAGATTAGACACACTTAATGTGTTCGTAGTAGAAGACGTAAAGGCACCGTCTAAATCAAACATTAAGTTCGTTGCAGAAACATTTCCTGCCAGATCAATACCGCCCGTTGAAAGCACATTAAAGGTGTTATCAATTGCTGCTTGATCCAAGGTAAAGGTGGTTGTACCTGAAACGTTTAGATAAGCATTGGAAGCATCCAGTGTTACACCGTCAGCACCACCCACCAAGTTCAAGTAGTTAGAGGTGCTTCCCAAGTTATTGGCATTAACATCAAGATTAAATGTACCCGCAGATAAGAAACTGTCAGAAGCACTGCCATAAATGTCATTGTTGTTGTAAATGTACAACAAGCCACCCGCAGCGACCTGATCAATGTACAGATCACCACCCGTGTGTGATAGATACATGTCATTCGCAACAGAAGCCAATAACTGGCCACTAAGCTGAATATCAAGCTTATTAGAAAGCGAGCCAACATCGCCCTGACTATTGAACAAATCAAGGTTCTTAGCCGTAATATTGGTGGTATTCGCCTCGCCCTGAATCTGACCATTCACATTCACTCGAATGTTGTCATTGGTCGTCGTGAATTCACCAATGGTTAAATCTGATGCAGATTCAATAAACACGTCACTGGTCGCAGACAAGTCCACGATACCTGACACATCAAATTTCACTGGATCGACCTGATTCACATAAAGCGTAATGGAATCGTTGCTTGTTATCGTTTCAATGTCACCAGAGCCAGCTTCCAGTAACGCAGCTTTTTCAGCATCGCTAAGTGATGTAGAACCATCCAAAGCCACCACGATTTCAAGATCATCCAGGTTCTCACCAATGCCACCACTGATGATCAAATCCAGATTAGAAGCCGTGATGTTTGATTCACGCGTACTCAACGCTGGGCGGTCAGTGGAGTTACTTTCAACTTCGGTCGCTGCAATGGTGATTTCCAGCTGGCTATCAGACCATCTAGCACCGTCCACCATATCCGCATACCAGCTTGAGTTCTCATCAATGCTTAACTGATAAGAATCATCGTAACTACTGGTTAATAGATCAGCGTAGTCGTAGCCGTAGAGCGTACCTTTCTGTTCAACACCTATGGCGTCAGCTTCATTTGCATAGGTATCTGGTTCAGCAATTTGATCAGCAAACCAAGATTTAAGTTCTTGATAATCCGCTTTCACCAACTCAGTTAATGCGGCTTCATCATCTTCACCATAACGAACTTTAAGTGCTTCGATAAAATCTGCACTGATAGTGAAGCCTGCGTCTGAATCATCGTCCAAACGCTGCTTGATCAACCAATAGGTATGGTATTTGTTGGTAAATTGGTTCTCATAAGCGTTAACGGTAATTTCACCCGCGTTATCATCCTGAAGATGCAGAGAGTCCCAAACAGACGCCTGATACGCCAATTCTTCATCAGTCTTCTCAAACTGATTAATACCATTGGTTAGAGAACCATTACCCAACTTAATAACCACATCACCGGCCGAGGTAATGGTATTTAACTCAAGGTCACCATTGGCTTGATTCACCGCAATATCACCAGCGGCACTTAGCGTAACCAACCCTGTTGTCGAGATGTTTACATAGTCGTAAGTCGCAGTATTTCCGAACGTACCTACCGAACCGATACTGCCAGTGCTACTGGTTAAATCAAGCGTGTCGGCACTGATCAAAGTACTGCTGTTAAGTGCTTTAATACTCTTATCAACGACACCAACAATGTCGTATTTAGCAGACAACTCACCAATTTCTACATCACCATCAGTGCCAGTGACATTGAAGTACAAAGAACCATTATTAGAGACCAACGACAATTGGTCGGTGCTGATTGCCAGTGCATCGGTTTCCGTACCAATGTCACCCTTAGCTTCAATAGACAAGATATCAGAAGTGATCGAACTTTCTGTTGAAGTGATGAAGTTATTGCCCGTATAAATATCCGTCGTACCATTCGGGTTATAAATATTACCGGTTAATTGAATGGTGCCATTAGATGACAGATCAATGTTACCTTCTGAAAGACCAGTAAAATTGAAAGTAATATTATTATCAGCCTTGATATAGGTATGAGTATCCATATCAAGTTTTTTGGCAACATATACATACGGATCGGTATCCGTCATGCTGCTGCCATAGTATTTGTTATAACTTAATCCCCAGGTAGTACCCCAACCTGAATAACTGTCATAGTCATACTCATGAACCAGATAGTTTGTGGCTGTACCATTAGTACATACTGAGCTCACTGAAGCACAAGACGTAAAGTAACTGGTCTCTGTAGTCCAATCTTTGGTGTAGTACCAATCCCCTACTGTGTTTGGATACTTGGCAAAATAACCATCATCAGGCGAATCAAAAGAACGCTCAATGGTTGCGCCTTCACGGATGTAATAGAGTTGTCCGGCTTCTGGTGAGTAAGTCATGGTCGAAGTCGTGCCAGTACCACCATGACTACCAACATAATCAGAATCGGTATAGCTCACAGCCCATGCATCGGTAGTGTATTGCTTGATTTTGCTGCCAGGAGAATGGACATACCATTGAGATACATCGTCAGAGTAGTTGAGATCAGTAATACGAATCACACCGGTCGCATCATCGCCCGCACTCAACGAATTGATCACTAATGACGTGTTCGAATCATTGTTAATTGAAATTTGGCCAAGACCATCTTTCACGGTAATCATACCGTCTTCACCGGTGGATGATATTTTCGCTGTAATAGAAACGTATCCCCCACCACTCACAGGAATATCCTCTACATACAACTGGCCAGAACCTACATCGTAAGTGAGATCAATATCGGTATAGCCTGAGATTTTTGAAACATCTAAGTCATAAGTCTTGGTGATGGTTCGGCTAATGCCCTGAAAACTAGCAAACGGATTATTGTAATAGTCAGGATTATCTACTGTTAGTGTCAGTACTTCACCCGGAGAAATACTAATGGTATCTCCTGAAGACAGGCCTGCATCTTCAATGTACTGCTGAATTATAGAATCAAAGTCAGATCCAACGTCCACCGAGTAAGAATTATCACTGCCAACAATAATATGACTATTGATGTCTAAGCGATCAGCATTGATAACCACTTTCTCACCGATAATTGACGTACCGGTGGTGCCCAAATCACTCTTCACATCGCTGTATGATGCAGTCTGTTTAAGAGAACCCGTCTTATCATCGACTGGACGAAACTTCCAATGCCGACCACCACGAGAATCGCTACCTGTCTTCATCTCAAAGTCAATGTAACCAGAACCCGTGTATTCTTCACTGTCGCTAAAGCCCCAGTTGAAATAGATGTTCATCTCATCGTAACCATAATCACAAGACTTACAGCTGGATGAATTGGTGTAGTAATCAATCTGATCCCCCGTATGGCGAATTGCTCGACCATAGAACCAGTTATTGAAGGCATCTATTCCTGTATCATCAATGGCGGTGTTGTATTTATCACTGATGTAATAGTGAACAAAATTAATGGCACTGGATGGCTTCCACTTATCCGTAAAGTTCACCAAAGCATCAGGGTCTCTGCCATAAGTTTGATCACCATCGGTATTCAACAACAAACTGCCGTTTTCAACGTTCAAATTGATGGCGTTTGCTTCGATGGTTGCTTGTTGGATTAAGTCCCCTTCAGCCACATCAATGTTCACACTCGACAGCAAGTTAGTGATGTCACCGTTGATGATAACGTCTGAATCTAGGTAATTTGTTCCGGTCGGTGCATGAGAAATATGGACACCAGAGTTATTACTGGTTTGTTCATCAATATAAGTGTCCGACAGGCTTGCTCCACCGGTCACAAACACGTTACCGCCGGATTGATTCACGATCTCAAAATTATCAATCATCAAGTGGTTGTCGGTTTTGTTTTCAACACTGATGTAGGCATCACCTTTAGCGGTGAAGGTCGGACGATTATTGGAAGAACCATCCAGATTGATGGTATCCGCTACGAGGTTTACATTACCGGCGGAAGCCCGAATGTCCGCTACTTCTATAACAAAATTTTCTTCAGACGAAAGATCATCAAGAATCGCAGACAATGCAACGATTTCTGTCTTTAAATCATCAATTTCATCTTGATACGGATTAGTGCCCGACGAAGTTGTTGTCGTCGTTTCTGTACCTGAACTTGAGCCCGCAGAGTCCTCATCTGCACCATCACTTAGTTCAGTACCGTCCGTGACTGTCTCTGAACCATCATAGGCTTCTAACGTATTAACCAGTGCCTGTAAGTCGGCAATGTAATCTATCAAGCTTTGTTGAGAAGAGTACTTATCACTTAACTGAGCAGCAGTCGCATAACGATATAATTGACTGCTGATGGAACCGTCTTCATCAATGCTCACCCACTGATAGGCATATTGTCCTGCCGTTACCTGACCTGAGCCTTCAAATGTTAGAACATTACTTGTATCTGTATCGCCGGACCCAAACGTGGTTTCACTGTTGAAGAGTTCTAAGTACGGGTTCTTCTCTACCCCATCGCCATCAGCGTACACAGAGCCTTCATTAGCTTCTATGTTGATGTGGCTGTCACTGCCGATATTGAAGTCATCACCAAAGATAATGGTGTTATCCAACTCTACATCTGCTTTTGCCTTGTTACCCGCAGGAATTGGAACAACTGTCCAGTTATAAACATTGGTATTGGCTTGGGAAACCAGCTGATTTTCAGAGATGTAGTTCGAACCACGACCGGCATAAATGCCAATCTCACCAAAAGCATTGATCGTAACGTCTTCACCCAGATCAATCAGGTTATCAACATCAACATACACATCAGAAACACCACCAGCTACACCGGCCACTGCCCAGACACTGACATTTGCTTGTGCCCTTGCACTACCTTTTGAGAAGGTACCAATGGCAATTTCACCCACCGAGTTTTCAATACTCGCATCGTCGCCAATATAGACTTTGTTGCGTGCGTTTACATCGACATCGGATTCAGCACCGGCACCTTGCAAGGCACCACCCACTTCCAATTTGGATTCGTCGTAAACATAGAACTCGGTATTGGCGTCGATTTCGATCATGTGATCGTAGGTCGTATCCAGCCATGCCAAATCAGTAATCTTCAATACTGAACCCGAACCGATATGAACTTCAGCGGCTAGATGTTTAATGTTCTGATAAGACAATGCCGCACTGCCATTCGCCGCACCACCCGCACCACCAAAGACACTGGATTCAAAGCTGCTATAGAAAGGTGATTGAATTTGAGACGCAATATTTTGCGCATCAATATCGATGTTGTAAGCACTAAAGCTAACGTTATCGCCCATGATAACTTTGGCATTGTTATCAATTTCAACGTCTGATTCAGCACCAGAGCCACCAACAACGGATACAACGGTAGAATCAACCGCTGCAAAGAATTCTGTCTCGTTGGTTGCAGAAATTTGTACCGTGCTTGCGTCTACTGGAAGCACCGCATAATTAGACGACCAATCGTCAAACTCAACAGCCGCCGCGTATTTGCTGTCATTATAGTCCCCGGCTTCTACAACTGATTCAGCTGCACTGCCTGCGTAGTAACCGCCACCACCAGCAGTTGTGAAACTTTGGTTCTGGTTGTAGCTGCTGGCATCAAGAATAAAGCTACCGGTTCTTTCAAGTGTGGCATTAGGATCTGAACCAAACAGTACTCGCGTAGAGGTAAAAGACTGAGCCAAGCCTGTCTGATAACCACCCGCTACCAAACCAACAAAATACCCATCAGCATCAGCAATCTGAATACCCGTGTTTCGAGCATAAACCTCAAAATCGCCATCAGGAATCCATACACCATCACCGATTTGTGCAGTGGATTGTGCATTGTTGGTTGAACGTGCTTCACTACCGGCAAGCCCTGCTAATAAACCACCAGAAGCAGCAAACGCATTGGCACTTCCCGTCACATAGTCACTATCGCTACTACCCGTTTGTGAACGGACAATCACAGTACCAGAACCAGTAAAGATCACACCATCAGCCACCTCAGCCTTGGCTTCTGTGTCAGTAATGGTATAAGCAAACGAGCCACCCATAGAAGCGCCGCCGCCCAAAGTAACCCCATAAGAATTCGAATACATTTCCGGTGTAGACTGAGCATTAATGTTTACGGTGCCATTAGCACTCGCATCAATGGTGCCATAGACCGTTGCATTAGCATTGGAGTCGTCATGAACTTCAGTGATAACGCCCTGAACACCCGCTAACAAACCACCCGCTAACGCAAAGGCTGTTGATTTGGTCATTCCGTAGCTCTGGGCATCGACAGTAATGTTGTCATAGCCATCAACAAGCTTGCCTGTTTCACCCAACCAGGCATCAACATCTGCATTTTTCTCAACATAACCGATGCTGACACCAATCGCTGCCGCACCAATATTCAGATTTAATGCACCATCCGTATCTGAATCTGGCGTACCTGAATCGACATCACCGATACGCAATTCTGAAGAGTCAATCGCCTTAACCGTCAGGTCACCGGTATCAGAACCGCTCGCAGACGTTACCCCGGCAACAACACGATGCTCACTGCGCACGTCGTTGTAATTAACAACAACCGTAGTCCCACCTAAACCTACGATGAAGGACAACATTTCGCCAGCGGCAGCGTCATCACTCACATCTGCTACAGATGAAGCAACAGTCATAGTATCTGCGCTGACATTGCTATCCACTGTGGCAATGTTCATATCGTACAAACGAGTAATACCGATCACACCGGCAATACCAACAGAAGAAATTTGAGCAGCACCAAGGCCTTGGTAAGTATGTTGAAGTGTCTTGGCATCGACTTCCAAGGTATCGACATCAATCAGACCACCAGAGATACGCGCGGCAGTAACACTTTCACCCGAGATAGACAGAGACTCGCCCGATTCGGTCGTCGTTGTTGTGGTTGGTGTATCACCACGTTCAATGGTAGTACCAGATTCAGCTTCAATCGCAGCAATATCATCATCGGATAAATGAGAGTTGTAGCTTGCCGTATCTTCAGCGAGTACGTTGTTCACCTCTGAACGTGATGGATCGAATTCGTCTTCAGCATTGGTACCATCATCAGCAGTACTATCACCCTGACCGAACATAGCCACGCCGATACTCACCGCAATGCCTGCGTTGGTACTTGCCGCACCAGCCACACTGATTAGTTCTGCTTCGCGTTGCGCCGCAGCATCAACGTCTAAAAGATCCGCTTTAACGTCTGAACCAACCACTTCGGCGTAGACCTGACTTCTACCCAATGCAACGTTGGCAACGGCACCAACACCCACTGAAGCACCGGCACCGATACCGGTAGCCCACTGCTCTCCACCAATGATTTCTTGCGCATCAACAATGACATTTGACGCAGCAGAAGAACCGTCTTTGTTACGGATGTCGGTAGTAAGATCTGAGTTATCTAATCTGCCGTGAATCGCTGCACGTGTTTCACCACGGAATTCCGTAGTATTGATCATGGCCGCAATGCCGTAACCAGCCGATAGACCGGCACCAAAGGCATAGCTTTTAGCGCTGGACACACGATCTGCATCTACGGTTACGTCATCCACATAAACGAGTGTGTCGTCCGTATCACTATTGTCAGACAGGTCATTACCTATCAACGCCTGACTGTTACCGCCAATGATATTGACCGCAATACCGGCACCAATACCCACAGTCGTACCGATACCCGCAGCACCCGCTGCTACATTTGCTTCTTGACGGCGATCAGAAACAACCACTAGGTCGTCAGCCGTCACAGTACCACCACGTAACCAAGAACGCGTGGTACCAAATTGTTCAGTAATGACTACCGAAGCAGCACCACCAATACCACTGGTAGCACCTAAACCGGCAGCCACACCCGCTGAAACCGCTTGAGCCACTTTAGAACTGTTGGAATCAATGGTCACTTCGTTGGCATTAACAGTAGAATCTTCAATGGTTGCGTAAGCACCACGTTTTTGACTGTTGGTAGAGAAACCACCGATACCCGCATTACCACTTTCACCACCGCCAGACAAAGCAACACCCGCTGAAATGGCTAATCCAGCTTCATGAGAGTTTGCTCGAACCAGAACATCGGCACCGTTTTCACCCGAAACACCACTATTGATGGTGGCGTTCTGGATATAGGCTTTGGTGTCATTGAAGGTAACGTTGGTTGCAACGTTGGCAGTAACCGCACCGTATTTACCACCTGAACCACCTACTGTAATCGCCAACATCTTGGAACGGCTGGTTGCATTCACCGCCAAGCCATCAACCTTCTCTGAAGTTTTGGCGATATCAAGCAAGTCAAACCCGGTGGTTAGATCGTCCATGCTCACGGAATCGGCATTACTATCATCACCATCGTCTTCGCTTTGACCCGAGGTAGAAAGATCCGGCAAGTCGCCATAGTTACTCAAATCGCCTGAATCCACAGACATCTGAGAACCTTTACCAAGCGCAGAAACGGTTGAGTCATCAATGTAGGCAATCGTCTCGCCGTACTCCAAAGAAGTAGAAATTGCGATGGCACCTGCACCAGCATCCAGGCCTACACCAATTGAACCACCACCCACTTCATTGACTGTTTTGGCGTCTGCATTCACCAGAATATTGTTATAAGCATTTACTGTCGCATCATCAGAGATACGGGCCGTAACATTACCGTCTACAACACCCGTTCCTACAGAACCAGCAATACCCACTTGCTTAGATGCCGCAATACCGGCATTGATAGTCAGTAGCCAATTATCACGAGCCGCATCAACTACAACATCATTGGCATTGATGGTGGTGCTGCCACGGGTTGAGTCATCACCTAAAACTTCAGCCGTTACATCAGAATCCACGCGGTTAGTTGCCGTGGCAATACCACCGCCGGAACCATTCGTAGACAAAGTGCCCATCCAAGCCGTTGCAACGCTGTCGGTGTAATCCCACCCCATCACAGTGATATCACCACTGCCTGAAGTTGCCGTAGCGCTGTCTACCGTACCTACATTTTTAATGCCCGCATCAATGGATTGATCCACATTATTGACGCCAATGGCACCGGCAAATGCCAATCCGGTATTCCCCGTAGAGGCACCTACGGCAATGGCATTACCCACTAATAAATTGTGATCGTTCGATAAACCACTACCGGCTTTAACCGTGACATCGCCATCCGAAGACAAATCAGTATTTGCGATACGTGCTGTTGTGGAATGTTCGGCCGTTCCCACCAGGTTAAGTGCTACCGCAAGGCCACCGGCATTAGCAGAACCTTCTGAACCACCCGTAGCAACCGCCACAGCACCAGACACGTTAATCATGTCCATTTCATTTTCTGCCAGTACCGCAACACTGTCAGACGTCACTGAACCAGATTTAGAGCCAGCACCCCAATCACCAATTAGCGCAGTAACTTTATTATCCAATTCATTAACGGCAACCGAACCGATACCCGACAAACTGCCGGTACTAACACTGACACCAATCGCTACGGAATAAAGCAAGGCTTCACTGCGAGCATTAACGGTCACTGAGCTGTCGGTTGGATTGGTTGTGCTGTTGATATTGGCGTCAACGATTTGAGCTTTCTTCTCAGTTTGAACTTTGGCATGGGCGTAAGACATTCCAAGGTTTTTCTTGCCCACCTGCACAACACCTGCAACGGCGATGATACGCTCACCTTCACTGGAATAACCGTAAGTAGCGCCGGTGCCGTCATCCGTGGTATGAACTTCGGTGTTGTCGATAACATCGCCACCAGAGAAATCAATGCCACTGTCGAGACTGCTCGAACCTAAACCATCAAGATCAGAATCCAGGGAACCGTTTTTAGTACCCGAGGCGTTCACTAATAGGGTATCAACACCATCGATATCCGTTTTTTTGATGATGGCGTTGTTTTCGCTACTGATCTCACCAATGGCAAAACTGCCCAGGAAGCTGATTGAGAAATCAGTCGCACCACCAGCATCAGTCACACCAATACCTGCAGCACCAATACCAATACGATTCAGGCTTACACCACTGACGGTAATGGCATCTATATCTTCAATATCACTGCGAGTACTACTGTCACCAGAGATTACTGCTTCAACAGCTTTACCAGAATAAACGTCTTCTCCGTAGCCCGTACTCAAAGTATTGTTATCATCCGGGTTTAAATACCCCTCCATATCTTCCGGATCGTCGATGTCTGCAAAGGTAATGGCCAAGCCATACCCTTGTTTACCACCCGCATACAAAGAACCACCACCGGCACCGATATCGGTGTTGTTATAAGCAGAGACATCCAAAGAATCTGAGCCATCGCCATTACCAGTGATCGAACTGCTATCGATTCGTGCTGACGTACCGTCTCTAACCGTAGTACCGGAAACAGACAATGCCGCAGTATTGCTGTTAAGCGTTGTTCCGTCTTGTTTGGTGGCCGCCAGTGCCAAACCAATAGAGGTTAGTTCACCCCCATGCAACGCTTGAACATTGACAGCACCGGCTTCTTCAATGGTGGAATTCTGAAGCCAGGCTAAAGAATCGTTGTAGCTGATTTGATAAGCGATTGCACCTGCAACGGTGTTACTGCTCGGTGCAGATTGACCACCTGAAAGAGTTAAGGCTGCAGAACCAGAGGCACTGATGGCAACAATTTTTTCAAGCGATTGAACCGTGACATTCACTTCTTCATCAGTATCAACCGTATCCGTATGGGCTTTGATGGTCGCACCATCAATAAGCGCTTTTGCATCGATATTGCTGAAGGCAACATTGAAGCTACCAGCCGCAGACCAATCCGTCGTATTTACTTCAGCAACGCTATCACTGCTTGAATCATCGTCATCGCTGTCATCATTACTTCCAGCGCTGGATGCACCGCTGGCCGAGGTATCGCTCGAACCAGAAGAAGACGCGGTGTAATTCGCCGCTAATTTGCTTGATAGACCATTCCAGGAGTTTTCAAACTTGTCACCAAAACCTGGTTCGTCTGATGGTTCTGTCGTAAGCGCACCAGCAACGGCTAATGCGCCATTCGTACCAGACGCTTTACTGCGTACAGTGACATTCCGGGCGGTAATAGAAGCTTCCTGAGGCGCAGGTGTTGTTGGTGCAGACGGTGATGGAAGGTGATCTGATTTAAAGTCGACCTTGTCGTATTCGTCTTCGTTATCACCGATGAAGGCTTTGGTATCGCCCTGCGTTAAGTTAATCGCAATGGCAATGCCTACGGACTCTTCGTCCGACCAGTTCACTGCACCGGATGCCGCCCAGTTGCCCATCTCATGTTGGGCAAGTACGTTCAAACCGTCGGTATTTACATAAGCATCGTTGCTTAGTGACGCGTGAGTCAGGGTTTCAGAATTCAGGATGGCGGCAACGCCATTGAAACCAAAGCCACTGCCCATGCCTGAAGATGGCGTCACCAAGAAATGGCGTTCATCGGTTTGAGCTGTAATATTGATATCACCTGCGGCGATCAAGCTTGCATCACCGACACCTGCAACCACAGAGCCAGTCTGCTGAATGAAACTGATACTGGCACCGACGGATTTACCCTGTTCATTGGTACCATTACCGTTGGGGAGCAAACCAAGCGAGCCAATATTACCGGCAACGTGTGCGCTTTCGATAAGGTTATAGGCTTGAACTTCCAGCGAATCATCAAAGCTGAAAGAGTAGTCAATGTCTTTAAACGGGCTGAAGTCGCTCAATAACCCAGGCGTTTTACTGTTGCCTTCAACTTCATGATCTACTGACCAGGCACCAGAGCCTGTGGTTTTGATATAAGCGCCATCACCTATCCAGGCTTTGGTATCCATGTCGTTTACTACTACATTCAAAGAACCACCATAGGCTTCTTTGTCTGCAGCCGCACCGGCATTGGCGAACGACGTTAGAATATTGTTTTGAATGCCGCCGACACCATTAAATTTACTGACAGCATCACTGAAACTTTCCCAGCGGTCATAGGTAGAAACAATCGGCAGCGTTTGTTCAGCCAATACACCCACATTTTCCGCCTCAATGGTAACGTAATCACCAATCTCGGCCACCGCATCGCTTTCATTCACCGCAAGATTCAATGCGATAGCTAAAGAGGTTTCTGAACGAGGGGTTTGGTTACCACCACTGGTGTTTTCACTTGGGGCAACAACAGAGGTTTCTGCACTGGTACGATAACCCCCTTGATCGCCACCCACAGCACCGGAATCGCTACCGTTCGCAACGGCTTCGTTGTCCGTTCCTAATGCTGTCGATGCTGCAACAACAACATTGCCTGTAGCGTAGATTTTAGGCGCATCGGTTTTACCGTCGACATTCGTTCCGATAGTTGCGTAAGCTTCATGATCAGACAGGTTTAGAGAGAAAGACAAACCGCCTTTAAAATCAACAGATGCTGGGGATTCACCACTGGCGTTGTAACGATTCAATAACGACGTTACACCGCCTTGAACTGCACTCAGACCCGAAATCAATTGAGACCCCAAAGTACGTGCGATTAGGTTACTACCTACGGTTACACCAGAGTGAACACGCTGCTCTACGGTACGATCAATTGCCGCGACCACCAGATTAGTAGCTTTATCACCGTCCGAGGCACTTTCACCCAAATCCGCGCCAAACTCAGCCGTAGCATTGGTATCAAAATCGCCCACCGCAACAGCCATACCGTAGCGGGTATCTTTCAAACCATAGGTGGTTGCAGAAACATAATAACGGCCCTGGTTTTCTGCAGCGACAACAACATTGTCACCATCAATGGTGGCACCTGTCTCGACGATAGCCGTGGCATTAACATCTGCTTCACCCACGGCACCCGCTAATACCGCGTTATTCGCTTTTTCGGCATTAAGCACGAAGGCCGATGCGGATACATACGCTTCATTATGCGCAGAAACGGTCAAGTCCCCTTCTGCATCAATAGACGCGCCATCATGAACTTTAGTAGTTGAATCGGCGGCACTGTGGTTATAAATCCCCGCCATAGAGATGGTAGTCGCATCACCCAAAGCAGCAACGGCCATGGCTTCAGTCATTGCGTGCGATTCGGTAGTTAAAGTCACATTACCTGAAGCCGTAATCGAGGCACCACTAAGGACTTCAACCGTTGCATCAGAATCGGCATCCATGTAGTTAAAATCCACACCGCCCAACTGAGCGACTGATTTCAAACCTATGGTTGCGCCAATGTCTTCATAATAGGAGCTCACCGTTTTACTGGTTGCAGTCGCCGTTACATCGTTGGCATAAACGTCACCAGAAATACTGATCGTGGTATTTGCTTCCGCTTCGCCGTAATACACAGACTCAGATTCGGAAACGGTAATGGTCACATCTCCACTGGCAGCAGTAGTATCAGCATCACGAGTATCCAACAGCCCTGTTGAGCCGACAGTTACTTCTTCTGCGGTAATGGTAATCCCGCCGTCCGCTAACAAGTCCCCATCAATGGTAATGTAGGCATTGTTATTTGAATCATCCTCTTCCGAAGCCGATAAAACGATGGTACCACCATCCGTTTTAAGATCCGTAACCGCAGAAAAATCACCTGTGTTTACTGCAGCCAAATCACCATAAACGCCTTGATAAGCGTTACCGACAATGATGGTACCGGTTGAACTAACCTCAATGGCATCGGCTTGGACTTCAACACCTTCAGAGGCATTGATCTTGCCTTGAATTTGAACCAAGCCGGAGTCGGAAATAGAAATACTTCCGTCTCTTAGATCCGCTAACTTAGAAGCATCAACTGACGAGCCATCAATCAGGCCAGAAATTTCAGAGCTGGTTGGCGTACGAACAGTCAGTTTGCCTACATTCACAATACCGGTTGGGCCGACAAGGAAACCGTGTGAACTGGCAAAAAGAACATCACCACCTAACTGATCCGACGAATTACCTTGATAGCTGCCGACATAGCTATTCAAAGTCCCGTGAATCTCAGGTTTGGATGAACGAACAATATTAACCAACTGATCAGACGTCGTAGGCACTTCAAGGTTAACGGTATTACCCGAACCAACAACAAAATCATCAAAGACGTTAACTGAAACAGAGCCAGAGGTTTTTGTGCTCTGCACCAAGTGGGATGATCCCGAGGTGGTTATCGTCGTAAAGTCTGCATCGGGCGTAATGTTATGAACATCTGCAGCCATCGCATCAACTGCACTGAGCGATACCAAGCCTCCCAATGTTTTCTTTAATCGTTGATGATCAGATTTACCGTAAGCGTTACGAGTAACATGACTGATTGCGTTAGCCAAAAGTTGTCGGCGAAATGGCTTCATCGTTAATCCCTGATTTTGATTAAGTCGTTGTCGGTTTGCTTAAAAAACGTCTGCCTTGGAATAGGAAAAGCAGGCTAAACGCCTGCTCACAACAACCTATGCTTCCTGTTGTTTCTTAGATAAATGTCTAAGTGCACCTAACGAGTGAAGGTGTGCATACACCCAAGCTAGTTGGCCGGTTTTAAATAACGACAACACAATCTCGTCATCCAACTTAGCCACTTTGGCTTCATCAATAACGTACAAGCCTTCCATACGTAGAGGCTTTTTCTCTGGTGTCATGATTTGAATTGTGAAAGGTTTGAACAGATCCAGTTCAGCCAGCTTCTTAGTGAATTCAGCCGTGGCTTTAGTCGATTGATCAAATTGCTGAAGGAAGTTAACGATATTAGCCAGTGATTCACTGTTTTCGCCTTCCTCGTTGAATAGCGGCTTACCCTCTTCTTGATCGGCATTGATTTGCGCATATTCAGAATCAAAGCACACAGTGCCTTCTTCTGTCAGCGCAAATGGATAACGACGAATAAAAGCCGGGACATAGCTACCTTGCCACTCGCCTTCATCAGAAATCAGTTTATGGCCATTATTCATTAAAGACAGTAATGCTAATGGGAAAAAGTTGTCCTGACCGTCTTTGCTAAACAAAACGGGTAATTCACGACTGGCTTCGAAAAACTCGATACCCGTTAAAGGAACTGAGTTAATACCATTGGTAAAAGAAAAATCCTTAACAGGCAAAAATTTAAAATTCTTATGCTCTTCGCGGTTAAGTGCCACAGGTTTTTTATAAAACAATAGTTCAGCCATCTCGATCCCTACTTGTATATTTGATTCATCCAGCCAAATTTCCTACATACAAAACAGACCTTATCGTACGCAAAAGCTGGACAATATGTTGCATATATAATAACAATTCATTAAAGCAATTATGATTAATTTCATCGGATAAGCGAGAATAAAACGTGAACTTGCTCATTCTTTTCACATTTGAATGCAAATTTGCTCATTTAATGATGAAAACATCTAACTTGAATGGTTGTTTTTTAGACAGCACAGTAACTTACACAACACAAATTTTTAACATACACAAGTTTACTGATAGCATGATAAACTTACGTTTTTGGATAAATTCCAATCAAAACTATGGATCGAGAACTCGCATCGCACCTATGAGTGCATAAAAAATAAGCGAGCAAAGAAGAAACTAACGAAGGAGAACATCGGTGCAGATAACCCGACATGTCTTGCTTTGCCTATTTCTAGCAACGCTAGTGACAGGCTGTAAACTCTTGCTTCCCAAACAATATGACGAAGCCGAAACCCATTTCACTGCAAAGCAATACGATAGGGCTGTAAACGCTTATCTTTCTGCAGACCGTGAGTCTCCTGATAACGTTCATATCAAACAAGGCTTAATTAAGGCCTACTCTCATAAAGCGGTTGCTCTTTATGAAGATGCACAATCTCGTCCTACTGAAGACATCGATAATAAAATCGATCTCTATAAGAAAGCACAAACAGCGAATGCCAATGCTAAACAAGTGTTAGCAAAAATCGTTGTTCTTGAGCCATTAAACCCTGAGGTCAAAGCACCAAGTTCTCGCCCTGGCCAATTACTCCTGCCGCCCAATGGCGATGAAATGGAATATACGGCTCAGATCAAGCTATACCAAAAGACACTAACCAAACTGAAAGCCTATACCGCTGAAGCCTTAATGGAAGAAGAGAACAACCAAGCTAAGGTTGTTCAGGGTCTAAAAGACGCCATCGCTTTAATGAAGAAAAAGCCAGACGGCCCTATTCAGGCGTATGAAGCCTACAAACCCTACGACAAATATTCGAAATACATGGCCAAAGCCAAAAAGGCTAAGAACGCGGTAGAAAAGACAGCAGTCAATTTTTACGAAGCTCGCGGCCTGTATTATGTTTCCAAAAACGCCTTTGCAATGGCCTCAAAAGATTTCAAAGCCGCGCAAAAAATTAATAACACATCACATCAAGCCACTGCCGGATTACTTGCCGTTACAGCCAAACAGCAAATCAACAAAAGTGAATACGAAAACGCCTTTACGTCGTTAGAACAAATCAACAAAACCCATACAGATAGTAAGTTCTATAAAAAGCACATTGATACAGTACGAACGCAAGTTATCGATCGTGGGTTAGTTCGTGCTAAAAAACTCACTCTATCAAGCTCTATCAATGACAAAGCCGACGCATTCAACATCTACCACGAACTATTACCTATCGCCCAGCCGAGCAAGCCACTGACTGCAAAAGTCAACATAGCGATTGGCCAACTTCAGGATCAAGTAGCACGCAACCTAACTGAGCGCGCTATTGTCCTCAATGCGAAAAACGCTTTTGCCTATTCATCAAACATTTCAAGCTTACTGAGCAGCGCGCATGGCTTCTCTGAAAAAGCTGCCATTCCATTCAAACAAATGGCCTACCGTGCAAATCAAATCTCTCAAGAGAAACTAGCGCTTCCCGTACTGTTCGCTACCGAAGGTCGAGATGCCACGCGCAACCCAGATTTCAAAGACTGGATGAACGAAGAAATTTTCTCTAGCATCCCTAAACTGGGTATCCAGAACGTAAAAGCCGCAGATGCGTATGACCTTCCGAATCAAGGCAAGAATATTAATCAGAGCCTTGCATTTAACGACACCGTGATCCCATTCGACCATACAGAAGTTCTCTTCTTGCTGGATGTAAAACGCTACAACTTCCAGGAAAAGGGACGCGATCGCCCGAAACGTAAGTCTTCTAAATATGTATCTAAACGCTACATGGTTCATAACCCGCAATGGGATCGCGCTAAAGAAAGTTATGAACGCGCTAAAGAAGCACACGAAGATGCAAAAGTCGCTGCCGAAGATCTATACAGAGCCTGTAAGCGTGAGGCAGAACGCCTTCTAGCACAAGCTGGACCTCTGGGTGGCATGCTTGCAGGCGCTGGCTGTCGGATAGGTACCAACGAACTGACAGCAGCACTGACTGGTCTAAACGATGCCAGAGATCAATATCACAACACACCTCGCAAAATTGAGAAAAAAGAAATTTCACGTTATCGCTATGATGAGTACACTGTTTCTGTAAAAGGCGAGTTAGTTGCTGATCTTTATGCTTATGACCGCCGCAACAATAAAAAGATAAAACTTGAACCGATCAAATTATCCATCAACAAAAGTGGGACTATTCTTAAAAACGTCAAACACGATGATGTAAATGGCCTCAAGAATGGTGAAAAGAACGTACCAGTCATTGAAGACGAAGTTCAGAAGAAAGAGCAATCAACCTTCAAACACGTTCGAGCTCAGATGGCCATATTCCTAGAGAATCACAACTGGAAACGCTTCTGTTATCAAGGTGAAGCTTTAGCCAAGAAAAAACTGGTTCATGCCTCTGCCGATGCATTCTCGCAATGTGTTGCCTTGGCCCCTAAGTCCTCAGGAAACAGCAAAGAAATTATTGCCGCCAACAAAGCCATTCAGGACTACATGGGCTTCACTCCGGACATGATTGCTAAGTACGGTTCAAACAAGAGTTACCAAAGCTTTGCAAAACAAAGCTACACCCTAAGTGACATCGAAGTAAAAGCGGCCCAAGAAGCCAGTACCTTTGCATATCTAGCACGCCCTAGCATTCAGCTGCCTACATTTGATCTAAACCAGGAAATTGCTGCCATGAAACGGGAGTCAACCACACCCGGCTCAGTCACCTCACCGTTCGGTGGAAACCAAGATGCCCAAACCGTTTCATTCGACATTCCAGCACCATAACTCATAGGATTGAACATGAACTTAAGCACGACTAATTTTCGAACACTTGCTCTGTCAGTATGCATAGGTCTGGCTGTTACGGGTTGTGGTAGCCAACAAACTAAACCTGTATCTGCAATGTCAGCTGCTGAAAAAGCCCAACTTGCCCAAGCTCAGGACCAAGTTGGCTCCATCATTGATAGCTCCATAGGAAAGTTTAAAGCCGCCGAACAGGATCAGGTTGCTATATACTCTCAACTTTTCTTTCAAAAAGCGGAAAAAGACATCGCTAAGCTAAAGGAAATGCAGAAAGAGTTTAACCCTGAGAAATCAGGTTTATTTGATTCAGGTTACAGCTTGAAAGACATTCAAGAACAGGCCACCGAAGCAAATAACAACACTCAAAAAGCCGTTAAAACCAAGCAGCTTATTATCACGCATCTAAAAGAGATTCTGGACAACCAGCAATATATCGAAGGTCTGGATTTGAGCAAATTCGAACCTGAATACAAAGGACTGCAGTCTGATGTAAAACGACTCTTTAAAGATCTGGAAACAACAGGACAATTTCAGGGTCTTGAAGATGACAAGCTTAAAGTTCTTAATGACCTACGAGCCTTTGAAGTCTCCGTCATCAGAGAAAAATACTATAGCCATCCTCAAAAAGAACTCGATGAGTTGCCAGAAGACACCCTTCCTGTCACATACAAAGAAGCTCAAAAGCGCCTGACAACCCTATCAAACACCATTCAGTCAACACCTCGGGCAATGGAAACCATTGAACTCCGCCAGAAAGAGGCATTAAAAGCATTAGCTCGTGCCCAGAACACACTGAAAGAGATCAACTGGATTGACGAAAATACCAACAAAGGCCTGGAACATGTGGTGCTTCGCTATCATAAACCTATGGACCGTGCGTTCCCGAATATCCTAAAAGAAGATCACTCCGAATTGGTATTCGAGGATCAGGTAAGTAAGTATTCATATCTTGTAACCACCTTAAAAAGCAGTCTTCAAAAAGAAGTAAGTTCTTTAGATGAAGCCACTATCAAAGCTGAAGCACAGAAAATTGCTGACCAGCAGTCAGCGGAGCTAAAAAAGAAACTTGAAGGCACGCACAACAAAGCGCTTCAAGAAAATGCAACAGCCACCAACGAAGCTGTTGCCAAGGCCAAACAAGAAGAGCAATTACGCTTTGAGGAAGAGAAAAAACAATTGGCCGCAACTCACAAACAAAAGCTAGATACAGCCCTTGCTGAACGCAACAAGCTTCAAATGGATCTAGAGAAAGCCTCTTTGGAATTGACTAAACTTCGTGAAGCTCATCGGCTAGCTCAAGAGCAACTTCAGCTTAAAGATCAAGAGCTTAAGACGGCAGCTACTGAAAAAGCTCAACCAACTAAAACCAACCAACAAGAGCCGAAACAATTAGCAGCAAGTACAACATCAGCTCCAAAGCGTAATTCCGTAGCCTCTGCGCCTGAAGTACAAAAAGCACCTGCGCCAGCACCAAAAGAAACAGCACCGGCAGCATCCGATGAAACCTTCAGCTTTGACTTTGAAATTGAAGACGTAAAACTGTAATCAAACCTAAGTCGCTGAGTTCTCTCAGCGACTTTCTTTATCATTCGTTCCCACTGCTTTATCTTTTCTCAGAAAATTAAACCCGTGTTGTCTTTTAAAACATTGAGATATTGCTCACATTTTGGCATCGTTCGGGTAATGACAATAAAAACAATTAGGTAACGGAAAATGCCAAAACATCACATACTTATTGAGAAAGAGTTTGAATCCAGCTTACCGGAAGTATTCCAAGCCATTTGCGACCATGAAAATTTTGGCAAGTTAATCGGCGCAAAAATCGTCAGAACAAAGGATGGAGAAGATGGCATTACTAACGGACTTGGCTCAATTCGAAAAATTGTAGCCAGCCCTCTGCCCTCTTTCGAAGAGACGGTAACGAATTACCAAGAAAACCAGTATTTTGAATACAAAATTACTAAAGGTAGCCCAATCAAAAATCATATTGGGAAGCTAACCTTCAGCAGTACTCATGATAAAACTCTACTGAGATATACCATTGATTTTGACATGAAATTGCCTATTCCATTGTTAGGAACGGGATTAGCAAAAGTCCTAAAATCTCAGATTTCTTCAGGACTCAACAAAATCAAATAGCAGAAACAGCGTGATATAAACGCTTATATTTTACAAGCTGGTTATCAATCAGCTTGTAAAAATAAGTAAATTCACCCGCATCAGAAGGATACTTAACACAAACTACATCACCAGAAAGAGAAACACTCATTTGAATCACCACTGTATAAAGCCAACAATATTGCATTTATATACAGTACTGTATAATTATTCAATACTTTTCTCGTATTTTTTGCCTGAGCTGAACTTACCTTTAAGAAGATCGAATTATGAAAAAGCAACCTCTCTTTATCTCTCTCATAGCCCTCATGTTAGTGTTAGTAGGGCTCAGCTATAGTATCAAGGATGAAACAAAGCTCTCGTTGGCAGTTTCAGCTGAGCGAGCCATTGCCGGCTTAGAACAGAAAAGCATTCAAATTAACGATCACAAAATTGAATATCTTGAAGCAGGTAGCGGCCCTGTCATTCTTATGATTCACGGCTTTGGCGCCAATAAAGATAACTGGATCAGAATGGCTAAGTATTTCTCTAATGACTACCGCTTGATCATCCCTGACTTACCTGGTTTTGGTGAATCAACTATTTTAGAAACAGCAAAATACGATGTAGACCATCAAACAAAGCGACTTAAGTCGATGATGGAAGCATTAGGCGTGGAACAACTACACATCACAGGAAATTCCATGGGCGGTTACATCGCGGCTCACTTTGCCAGCACATACCCTGAAAACACTCTATCTGCTTGGCTACTGAACCCACTAGGTATTGAATCAGCTGAACCCAGCGAAATGTTTAAGATGTTTGCTCAAGGGCATCATCCATATGTTCTACCGAGGAACGAAAAGGAGTTTAGACTCCTGATGTCGAAAGTATTCTTCGAACAACCATTAACGCCTGATTTTGCAATTCGAGCGTTAAATGAAGACTTTCAACGACACTATGAATCTAATTCAAGAATTGCTTTTGAGATTCATAAAGTAAAAGACGGGAAAATAGCTTTTAGCCATCCGATAGAAAAGTCACTGACAGCCTATCCAAATCCACTATTGGTCGTTTGGGGTGATGATGATCGTATTCTTGCAGCTGATGGCCTAAGAGTAATCAAAGAGCAACGCCCTCAAACAGATACAGTGATGATGTCTAATATGGGTCACGCCCCCATGCTTGAAGCACCAGAACTCACTGCCAACACCATCAAACAGTTCCTGGAAAAGCATCAGTTATAGATCCGACTTAAGAGCTATTCACTCAACAATTCAAGCAGCCCTAATTCTAGGGTTGCTGCCACCAAAATCAGATATCGAAGCGCCTTACCAATAAATGTCAGAGTTAAGAAAACCCCAAGCTTAACCCGCATTACTCCGGCAATAAAAGTTATGGCATCACCGCCGATTGGCGCCCAGGCCATCAACAACGACCACACGCCATATTTCTGAAACCACGCCTGTGCGGTATCCAACGCCCTCCCCTTAAAAGGAAAGTACTTTGAGTCTTTATAATGCAGCAAATACAAACCAATATACCAATTAACCCAGGCACCCAAGGTATTTCCCAGCGAAGCCACGAACCACAAAGTTACCCATTGATCCGGCGATTTAATCAACAAACCAACCAAAACCACCTCAGAATAGAAAGGCAAAATAGTCGCCGCACCGAACGCCGAAAGAAACAGAAGCAAATAATCCCAAAACATCTCGATAAAACTTATGAACCAATAGGTAAAAAATTAGAAATAGCTCCAGAAGGAGTCACTAATGCATCCAGTATGTGAATCCATCCTGCAGACGATAATTGCTGAGTTCGCTCCAAATGATCAGAGTAAGCGCGGCATAACTTATCCAATAGCGATGCATCATACGCTAACTTTTCTACCATAACCCAGTTATTCCATGCTCCCGTCAAAGACCATGCAGGATCATCCACCTCTGAATTAGGCAAACGATAGTGAAAGGTCGGCCTGGAAGACACCAAAGAAGAGTCCACTTTTCGTTGCACCAAGTCAGGAAGAATCGTCATAAACAACGGTAACAAATCCAATGGCCGATTTCGTGTCGGATTAAATTCGAGATAGTCCATAATCACAATATCCAGCGGCGGATTATATCGGGGATTAATCACCAGTTTCACATAATCCAGCGGAAACGGCTGTATGTATGGATATATCTTTCGAACAATATCAACGCTCTCTAACACCAATAAACGATCATAAAGACACAAGAAGGCCTTTAGAACAGGTAAAATATTGCTAACATCCTTTGATACTACCTCAGGATTAAAGTGCAGCCCTAGTGCCCTAAGCGGCTGATTACGCGTTCCTTTGGCACCTCGTCGGTGTAATCCAGTAATTAACTGATTCAAAGTGTAGAGTTCGGTTATTTTAATTGGTGGCGACACGACTTCTAATGATGCTAAAGAACGTAGAAGCTTCTCTATGATTCCCGGCTCTATCTGTTCATCACGATCCATCGACAGAAGAACTTCAGGCTTATTACCAAACAAACGAGAAACTATGCCGTCTGATTCAAAGGACGTACCTTTCTGAACTTGCTTCAAATAGTTTGAATCATATTCAACCCGGAATGAACCATAACTACTGCAATCAACGGCAACTTCATAATCAGAACGCCGGTTGATGGCACCACCACATACATCTCGAACCGCTTCAGCAGCGCTTAATAAATCAATCCCAACAAACTCCAACTCAACACCAACCCGTCGAATGTCACCCTGGCTTGTTCGGATATTAGATGGCATATCCATATAGCTTCACTCAGAAAACCCATAGAAGTCATATACCAGACTAGCTAGGCTTTATGTCATTAGAGTGACCAGGGGTACTGAAGAGCATGTTATTTATGACATAAAAAAACCCGCGACATGCGCGGGTTTTTTCTGCAATCTCTCGATTGCTAAGTAACAGCTACTCTTGTAACTATTACTGATCAGCAAGCTGCTGCTTGATAAGATCACCAATAGTGGTAGGACCAGATTGCTCTTGCTCCTGATCACGGATCTTCTTCATCGCTGCTTTTTCATCATCAGTGTCTTTCGACTTGATAGAAAGGCTGATAGTACGGTTCTTACGATCTACAGCTACGATCTTAGCTTCAACCGCGTCACCTTCGTTCAGTACGTTACGAGCATCTTCAACGCGATCGTTGCTGATCTCAGAAGCTTTAAGAGTCGCTTCAACGTCTGCAGCTAGCTCAACTACAGCGCCTTTCGCGTCAACTTCTTTAACAGTACCGTTAACGATTGCACCTTTGTCGTTCTCAGCTACGAACTCAACGAACGGATCGCTTTCTAGCTGCTTAACACCTAGAGAGATACGCTCACGCTCTGGGTCGATAGACAAGATAACAGTTTCGATTTCGTCGCCTTTCTTATAAGCACGAACTGCTTCTTCACCAGCTTCGTTCCAGCTGATGTCAGAAAGGTGAACTAGACCGTCGATGCCACCGTCAAGGCCAATGAAGATACCGAAGTCAGTGATAGACTTGATCTTACCAGTAACTTTGTCGCCCTTGTTGAAGTTGCCAGAGAAGTTTTCCCATGGGTTAGTGTGACACTGCTTGATACCTAGAGAAATACGACGACGCTCTTCGTCGATGTCTAGAACCATAACATCTACTTCGTCACCAACCTGAACAACTTTAGATGGGTGGATGTTCTTGTTAGTCCAATCCATTTCAGAAACGTGAACAAGACCTTCAACGCCTTCTTCAAGCTCAGCGAAACAACCGTAGTCAGTTAGGTTAGTTACGCGCGCAGTCACTTTCGCACCTTCTGGGTAACGGTCAGTGATTGCTTGCCATGGATCTTCACCTAGCTGCTTAAGACCTAGAGAAACACGGTTACGATCGCGGTCGAACTTAAGAACTTTAACATTGATTTCGTCACCAACGTTTACGATCTCGCTTGGGTGCTTGATACGCTTCCAAGCCATATCAGTGATGTGAAGAAGACCGTCAACACCACCAAGATCAACGAACGCACCGTAATCAGTAAGGTTCTTAACGATACCTTTAACTTCTGCACCTTCAGCCAATTCAGCCAATAGAGCATCACGCTCTGCACTGTTTTCAGCTTCAAGAACTGCACGGCGAGAAACAACAACGTTGTTACGCTTCTGATCTAGCTTAATTACTTTGAAGTCTAGCTCTTTGCCTTCCAAGTGCGCAGTATCGCGAACTGGACGAACATCAACCAAAGAACCAGGTAGGAATGCACGGATGCTGTTAACGTCAACTGTGAAGCCGCCTTTAACTTTACCGTTGATGATACCTTTAACGATTTCACCAGCGTCGTAAGCTTTTTCAAGCTCAATCCAAGACTCAGCACGCTTAGCTTTTTCACGAGATAGACGAGTTTCACCCCAACCATCTTCAACTGCTTCAAGAGCAACCTGAACTTCGTCACCAATGTTCAGTTCGAAGTCACCGTTCTCGCTAACGAATTGAGAACGAGGAATAACGCCTTCAGACTTAAGACCAGCGTGAACTGTTACCCAGTCACCAGTGATGTCTACGATGATACCGGTTACGATTGAACCCGGTTTCATGTCTACGGACTTAAGGCTTTCTTCAAATAATTCAGCAAAGCTTTCGCTCATGTTTATACCTAATGTTTAAGTGTGGTTACTCCCAGCCTAAACCGGTCATACCACTCACCATGCACCAGTCTACATGGGTCTGCTTATGTAATCCCGATACATGCCTTGACTGGAATTTCTGGCATATTCAGGAAGTTCAGATCAAGCCTACTTCAGAGAGCGCATCAGAAATTTGACTGACAACTTCATCGATAGAAAGATGCGTACTGTCTATTTCAATAGCATCATTCGCCGGCTTTAATGGCGCCACAGAGCGGTTCATATCCCGGTCGTCGCGCGCTTTGATCTCGTCTAAAATGGCGGCAATACTAACAGATTCACCACTTGCCTTCAACTGATTATAGCGCCGTTCAGCCCGTTCCTCCGCAGAAGCTGACAAATAGACTTTGACTGGCGCCGAAGGGAAAACAACCGTCCCCATATCTCGTCCATCAGCGATCAAACCTTGCTCAGTAGCAAAGGCTCGCTGACGATCCAGTAAAGCATCGCGAACTGGTGTTAGTGCAGCAACTTTGGAGGCTGCATCCCCACACTTTTCAGTGCGAATTTGAGAGGCAACATTTTCCCCTTCAAATACAGGAACAAGAAGCTCATTACCCTCTTCCAGCTTAAACTCAACATCCAGAGTTAATGCAAGCTCAGCAAGCTTATCTACATCATCAAGCTCAATGCCATGCTTCAATGCCCCAAAGGCAACCAAACGATACAAAGCACCACTATCCAGCAACTCCCAGCCCAGCTTCTGGGACAGAATTTTTGCCACTGTTCCTTTCCCGCTGCCACTTGGCCCATCAATTGTCAGAACTTTCAACATCTTTCTTAACTTTCCCTAATTTACCTATAAAAAAGACCTCCTAAGAGGCCTCTTAAATAACGGAATTTTAGACTTCCTGAGCCGTAATATTCATCCCCACCTGCTGAGCCAGCTCAACAAAATTCGGGAACGAAGTAGCGACATGCTCCGCACCTTTGATAACAATATCACCCTTGGCACGCAAACCAGCCACTGTGAACGACATAGCAATTCGATGGTCACCGTGACTGACAACTGTTGCCGAGCCCATCTCACCACCTTTAATGACCATACCGTCTGGCGTTGGTTTTGCGTCAATCCCAAGATCTATCAGGCCATCCGCCATCACTTGAATACGATCGCTTTCTTTAACTCGAAGCTCTTCCGCCCCAGTTAAAATCGTTTCACCTTCTGCACACGCAGCTGCAATAAACAGCACAGGGAATTCATCAATTGCCAATGGAACCTGATCTTCCGGAATGTGAATGCCTTTTAGCTGAGCGGATTGAACACGGATGTCAGCTACCGGCTCGCCACCCACTTCTTTTTCATTAAGAAGCTCAATATTAGCTCCCATGGCTTTCAAGATATTAATCACGCCAATACGAGTCGGATTCATTCCAACATGACGAATGGTAAGATCAGCATCCGGTGCTATCGACGCTGCAACCATAAAGAACGCAGCCGACGAAATATCCGAAGGCACATCAATCTTGGTCGCGGTTAAAGACCCACCCGACTGTAATGTTGCCGTCGCACCTTCTATTTTAACTTCATAACCAAAGCCATTTAGCATTCGCTCGGTATGATCACGTGTCGGCGCAGGCTCAGTAGTGCTGGTTTGACCTTCCGCGTACAAGCCTGCAAGCAATACACAGGATTTAACCTGAGCAGACGCCATCGGTAAATCATAATGAATACCTTTGAGTGACTGACCGCCTTTAATTTTAACAGGAGGACGACCACCTTCACCTGTCTCTATCACCGCACCCATATCACGCAAAGGCTTGGCGACTCGCTCCATAGGCCGCTTTGAAAGTGACTCATCACCCGTCAGAGTCACATCAAAATCCTGACCTGCCAACAAACCGCACAATAAACGCATAGAGGTTCCAGAGTTCCCCATATACAGAGGCCCTGGAGGCGCCTGAAGCCCATGCAACCCAGCACCATAAATCTTTACTTTACCGTCGTAAGGGCCTTCGATAACAACACCCATATCGCGGAATGCCTGAAGAGTGGACAATGCATCCTCTCCCTCAAGAAACCCTTCCACTTCAGTAATGCCCTTCGCTAGCGCACCTAGCATGATAGAGCGATGAGAAACGGACTTATCTCCAGGCACACGAATCGAGCCCTGAGCAGTCCCACCCGGTTTTACGTGGTATTCAAGATTTTTTGTAGTCATAGGTTTTAAGTACGGAGTACCGTCTAATATTCGATTAAAATGTTCTCTAGCCGCTTTTGCTCGGGTAAATATCCCAAGCATTTCCTGGCTATTCTGATTCAAAATAGCTTCTTTAACCCGCTGCACACCCTGTTCAAAGTGCTCCAGAGAACGCATCACTGCGCGCGTATTGGTTAAAAAGATATCATGCCACATGGTCGGATCGCTGGCTGCAATACGCGTAAAGTCCCTAAAACCACCCGCCGCATAACGAAAAATATCCAAGCTCTGATCTTCACGAGCTAAGGTATCTACTAACGAAAAAGCCAACAAATGAGGCAAGTGACTCGTGGAAGCAAGCACCTGATCATGATACGCAGGAGACATCGCCAAGACTTCAGCGCCAGTAGACGCCCACAGTTTCCTTATGGAATTCACGGCCTTGGAAGACACCCCCGGAGGAGGCGTAATAATAATTTTATGCTTTACAAAAAGAGAGGCATCCGCCGATGCCACCCCACTCTTTTCAGACCCAGCAATAGGATGGCCAGGAACAAAGCAACGCGGCAAGTAACCAAACGCATCAGCAACAGAGTCAATCACTGTTCCCTTAACACTACCAACGTCGGTAATTATGGTTTGATCTGCCACAAAATCCCGCATTTCACGCAATACCGGATTCATAGCTTTTACCGGTACAGACAACATAATCACATGAGCGCGCTGAGCACCACTAGGCAGATCCTGAGCAATTTCATCAATCACCCCCAACCTAAGTGCTGCTTCCATCTCATCTGGATTACGATCAAATCCAATGATATGAAGGTCAGGATTGGCTTTTTTAACCGCTTTAGCAAATGACCCGCCGATCAACCCCAAACCAACAACAAAAATATTCTCAACAGGCAATGTTTGAATGATTTTTTCCGGGCTAGCCATCAAGTTCCATCTCGTTCAAAACATCAATAAAGCGCTGATTTTCTTCCTGAGTACCAATACTCACCCTAAGATGATTCGGCATCCCGTAATTAGCAACAGGCCTTAATATTACCCCTTGCTTTAAGAAAGATTGGTTAATTTCTGAAGTCTCTCGTGCAAAATCAACGGTAATAAAATTACCTTTACTTGGAATATACCCCAGGCCCCTTGCCTCAAGCGCCTGAATTATCTGTGCCATCCCCTTACTATTTAGTTCTTTACTAGCAGCCAAATACTCTTCATCCTGCAAAGCAGCTTTAGCTGCTGCTAGTGCTAATGAATCAACATTAAAAGGCTGACGAACTCTATTAAGCAAATCTGCGATCTCAGGTGCAGACGCCGCCCAACCAACCCGCAACGAAGCCAAGCCATAGGCTTTAGAAAAAGTTCGGGTTACGATCAAATTTGGATACAGAGGCAAGAGCTCAATACCATCTGGGTAATTTTCATCAGAAACATACTCAGAATAGGCCTCATCAAGCACAACGACGACATCCTCAGGCACTTTGCTCATGAACGACTTAAACTCAGCCACATCAAACATAGTACCCGTCGGGTTATTTGGATTGGCTAGAAATACCACTCGTGTTTGAGCATTAATCGCCGCAGCCATTGCATCTAGGTTATGAGCATAATCCCGTGCAGGAACAATATTGAGGTCAGCGCCAACCGCCTGAGTTGAAATAGGATAAACAGCAAACGCGTATTGAGAAAAAACTGCATTCGTACCTGACTGAAGAAAGGTTCGAGCAATTAGATCAAGCACATCGTTTGAACCATTACCTAAAGTAATTTGTTCTGCCGTCAGGGCAAAATGCTCAGACAGTGCTGACTTCAACTCAAAACCATTACCATCAGGGTATCGAGTCAGCTCTGATAACTCAGCTTCAATTGCCGTCAAAACAGCTTTTGATGGCCCTAATGGATTTTCATTACTGGCCAGCTTAACAATATCTTTTGGGTCCAGCCCTAGCTCTCTTGCTAATTCATCCACCGGCTTCCCTGGAAGGTAGGGATGCAATTTAGCCACACCAGGAACAGCATTATTTATTAGTTTAGTTAAGCCAGATGACATTCAAATTCCCTTACTTTTATTACCTGAGCAGAATCAAACGACTAAAGCACACCGCATGGATAAGAGCCTAGAATCTTCAGATCAGTTGCTCGCTCACCAACATCTTTAAGCGCTGTCTGAATCAACTCATCAGTAGCATGCCCTTTGAAATCAATGAAGAATACATAATTCCAAGCACCAGACTTAGACGGTCTCGTCTCAACTCGAGTCAAGTCGATACCTAAACGATGGAACGGCTCAAGTAAATCATGCAAAGCACCCGGCTTATTACGCATTGAAACCAGAATCGACGTCTTATCGTCGCCACTTTCAGGCACTGGATGACTACCAATAATCAAGAAACGAGTCGAGTTATCTGGCTGATCTTCGATTTTTTCAGACAGTTTTTTGAGGCCATATAAATTTGCCGCCGTTTCGCCGGCAATAGCAGCCGCATTCCACTCACCACGAACGTGTTTAGCTGCCTCAGCATTACTACTTACGGCCACTCGCTCAGCATGAGGGTAATTTGCATCTAACCATTTACGACACTGAGCCAACGACTGAGCGTGCGAATAAATGCGAGAAATCTTATCTTCTTTGGTTACATCACTCATTAGAAGGTGATGATGGATACGAAGAACCACCTCACCACAAATATGGATATTGCTGTCCATAAAGTTATCAAGCGTATGATTAATAACGCCTTCTGTGCTGTTCTCAACCGGAACTACACCATAAGCAACCGAACCTGCAGCCACTTCACGGAAAACTTCATCAATCGCAGACATAGGAACGGTAACCGCCGAATGACCAAAATGCTTCAATGCGGCTTCTTGAGTAAAGGTGCCTTCAGGCCCTAGAAAAGCAACTTTGACAGGGTCTTCCAAGGCAAGACAAGCAGACATGATTTCACGGAACAAACGAGCCATTTCTTCATCGTCAAGCGGCCCTTCATTCAAATCCATAATTTTACGCAATACTTGCGCTTCACGCTCAGGACGGTAGAACTGAGTAGAATCTGCCCCAGCAGCCGTCTTAACTTCAGCCACCCGCTGCGCACACCCTGCACGATCGCTGATCAACTTAAGAATCTGCTTATCCAGTGAATCAATCTGATCTCTAAGTGAGAGTAATTCTTTTTCTGTAGACACCTTAAATACCTTGTCTTTATCATTAACGGAAGCTATCTATTCACTTCCCAGTTTAGCTCCCAATAATAAAACCCCGTCTAATTCAGACAGAATGCTTCAGAAGCTAACCCTTGCTGTTATGCATACTCTTTTTCGAAGGACTTCATAAACTCAATTAGCGCATCCACTGCACGCTCAGGAACAGCGTTGTAAATACTTGCACGCATTCCACCCACAGAACGGTGACCAGCCAAATTAAGCAAACGCGCCTCATCTGCTTTTTGAAGGAATTTAGCATCAAGATCACTGTTGGCCAAAACAAAAGGCACATTCATACGAGAACGATATCTTGGCTCCACAGGATTTGAATAGAAATCACTGGCATCAATATAGCCGTATAATTTTTCTGCTTTACGCTGATTAATCTCTGCTACGGCTTTCAATCCACCCTGGCGCTTCAGCCACTTAAAGACTAAGCCAGATAAATACCATGCGTAGGTAGGTGGAGTATTATTCATAGACCCCGCTTTCGCATGCACTTGATAGTCAAACATTGCAGGTGCAAAGCTCTTAGCTTTACCAAGCAGATCTTTACGCACGACAACAATGGTTAAACCAGCAGGACCGATGTTCTTTTGAGCTCCGGCATATATCAAACCAAATTTATTAACATCCAAAGGCTCTGACAAAATGCTCGACGAGTAATCCGCAACCAGAGGCACATCCACCTCAGGAATATAATCAAACTCAACACCACCGATGGTTTCATTCGGTGTGTAATGCAGGTAAGCCGCATCTTTCGACAAATTCCACTGACCGAAATCAGGTACCGTTGAAAAGTTTTGCTCTTCACTGCTAGCGACCACATTCACATCACAGTAACGCTTGGCTTCAGCAATAGCTTTCTTCGACCACTGCCCTGTATTTACATAATCCGCAGAGGTTTTATCACCCAATAAGTTTAGCGGCACCATGCTGAACTGTGAACTTGCCCCACCCTGTAAGAACAAGACTTCATAGTCATCACTGATGGCAAGCAAATCTCTAAAGTCCTGAGTTGCTTCTTCTGCAATAGATACAAACTCTTTACTTCGGTGGCTCATTTCCATTACGGAACAACCCACACCTTTCCAGTTCGCGATTTCTTCTTGCGCTTGAAATAGCACTTCTTCCGGCAACGCTGCCGGGCCTGCACAAAAGTTAAATGCTCTAGCCATTAGAATTCCAGCAAATAATTTAAAACGAGTTACTAAAAAGAGGTTCGTATAAAGGAGAGAAAAGCCTGCCGAAATTCGACAGGCTCAAACAATTACTCCTGAGGAGCATCGCCTTGATCAGTGGATCCTTCTACAGAACTATCAGTTGCAGGCAAAGATTCACCATCAACAGCTTCGTCCTCAAGATCACCCTCTTGCTCTTCAGGTTCTGCAATACGCTCAACACGCACCAAACGCTCACCTTCAGACAGGTTAATCAGGCGAACACCTTGAGTATTACGACCCAATACTGAAACTTCATCGATACGAGTACGTACAAGAGTCCCTTGATCGCTGATTAACATCATCTCATCACTGTCATGGATAAG
This sequence comes from Litoribrevibacter euphylliae, assembly GCF_042646085.1. NCBI lineage: Bacteria > Pseudomonadati > Pseudomonadota > Gammaproteobacteria > Oceanospirillales > Oceanospirillaceae > Litoribrevibacter > Litoribrevibacter euphylliae. The sequence continues at coordinate 265,719 of NZ_JBHRSZ010000009.1, forward strand.
GGTTGCACCAACCATCTCACCATTACGTTCCGTAGTCTGCATCCCAATTACGCCCTGACTGCCACGGTTGTACGTTGGGAAGTCATCAACACGCGTACGCTTACCATAACCACGCTCACTGGCGGTTAAAACATAACCTTCCTCATCAGGAATAATAAGTGAAATCACACGGGCATCTTCTGGCATCTTAATACCACGAACACCACGTGCAGTACGGCCCATAGCACGAACATCAGACTCACTGAAACGCACCACTTTACCCGTGTTCGCCGACAACATAATGTCACGTTCACCATCAGTAATCGCCGCACCAATCAGACGATCATCATCCTGAAGTTCAACCGCGATCAGACCTGAACTACGCTGACGAGCAAATGCTGTCAAATCTACCTTTTTAACAATACCGCGTTGGGTAGCCATGAATACATAGTGCCCCTCAACATATTCACGTACAGGAAGAATCGTAGAAACCTTTTCATCTTCATCCAAAGGCAATAGGTTGACGATTGGACGCCCTTTGGCTTGTCGACTTCCAGAAGGAATTTCGAAGACGGTCAACCAGTACACCTTACCCTTATCAGTAAAGAGCATGATGGTTTCATGAGAGTTAACCACCAATAAGTGCTCGATATAGTCTTCATCCTTCATATCCGTGGCAGACTTACCTTTACCACCACGCCTCTGAGCCTGATAAGAATCCAGCGGTTGAGTTTTCGCGTAACCACCATGAGAAATGGTCACCACCATCTCTTCTTCAGGAATAAGGTCAGCGACGGTCAAATCCTGACGAGAAGCGATAATTTCAGAGCGACGCTCATCTCCGTACTCTTCGACGATGGCTTCAAGCTCTTCGCGAATTACTTCCATCAAACGTTCGCGACTGCCAAGAATTTCCAACAACTCAGCAATCAGATCAATTTTCTCTTTGTACTCATTGATCAGTTTTTCGTGCTCTAGACCAGTCAAGCGATGTAGACGCAATTCAAGAATTGCTTGAGCCTGCTCTGGTGAAAGATGATATTTACCATCTCTCAAACCGTATTTTTCCGGAAGTTCTTCTGGGCGACACGCATCCGATCCAGCACGCTCTAACATATCCAAAACATTGCCAGGTAACCAAGGCGTCTCAATCAAACGCTCTTTAGCCACGGCAGCTGTGTCGGATTTCTTAATGGTTTCGATGACCGGATCAATGTTCGCAAGCGCTACAGCCAAGCCCTCTAAGACATGACCACGCTCACGCGCTTTACGTAGCTCATAGATAGTTCGACGAGTGACTACTTCACGCCTATGCTGAATAAAGGCTTCAAGCAACTCTTTAAGATTTAGTGTTTTTGGCTGACCATCTACCAGTGCAACGGTATTGATACCAAACACATTTTCAAGCGGTGTCTGAGAGAATAAGTTATTTACAACAACATCCGCATTCTCACCACGCTTAAGATCAACCGCAATACGAAGACCGTCTTTATCTGATTCATCACGAAGTTCAGAAATACCTTCAATCTTCTTATCTTTTACAAGCTCGGCGATTTTTTCAATCAAGCGAGCTTTGTTAACCATGTAAGGGATTTCGGTGAAAACAATGGTCTCACGACCTGTTTTAGAATCTTCTTCAACATGATGACGCGCGCGCATATAAATGCGGCCACGGCCAGTGCGGTATGCCTGAATAATCCCTGCACGGCCATTAATATAAGCACCCGTAGGAAAATCAGGACCAGGGATGTATTCCATTAAGGCATCTACATCAAGCTCTGGATTTTCAATTAACGCCAAACAACCACTAATTACTTCTGTTAGGTTGTGCGGAGGAATGTTCGTTGCCATACCAACCGCGATACCTGAAGAGCCGTTAACCAACAAGTTTGGTATGCGAGTTGGCATCACCTCTGGAATTTGTTCTGTACCATCATAGTTTGGTACATAATCGACAGTCTCTTTCTCAAGATCTGCCTGAATTGCATGTGCAATCTTATTCATTCGAACTTCGGTATAACGCATCGCAGCAGCTGCGTCGCCATCAATCGAACCGAAGTTTCCTTGCCCATCGACAAGCATGTAGCGCATTGAGAAAGGCTGCGCCATCCGCACAATAGTGTCGTATACAGCAGAATCACCATGCGGGTGATATTTACCGATCACATCACCTACAACACGTGCAGATTTTTTATAAGGTTTATTCCAATCGTTACCAAGCACATTCATCGCGAATAGCACTCGACGATGCACTGGCTTCAAACCATCTCGTACGTCGGGCAAAGCTCGACCAACGATAACACTCATTGCATAGTCTAAATACGACTGCTGCAACTCTTCCTCAATATTGATATTGCTTACTTGTTTGGCAAATTCAACCATATAACCTAATTCCCTTGTCGTCACACAGTATGCGCACTTTATGTGTCAGCGACTAAAATCATGTTGAATTCAGAACCACTATTCATTCTTTTAAATATCGGGCTCTGAAAACTCAATAACAACAGCTAGGACATGCGCAATCCGCAACGCCTGATCAGAAGTTTCCATAAAATGGGAAGTTAACTGTCTGAAAATAAGATCGAAATCATACACCAAGCAAGCTGTTTTTTATAGAAAAACATCACTTAATGGTAGACAATATCGCAGCGATTCTTTTTGAATAAAGAAAGAACAAAGTCAGTAGCCAAAAGACTTACGAGTCAAGGAATCAAATATCATGACAAGCACACTACAAGCGCTTGAAGCACAATGGATAATTCAATATACCGCCCCATATGCTCTTGAAAACCACAGCCTCATCATAGCAGGCGAGACAATTCATGATATTCTTCCCACCGAATCTGCTCGAGAGAAATATCCAGACATAGAACGAATCACACTCGATCAACACGCACTAATTCCTGGCTTCATTAACACCCATAATCACGCAGCCATGACCTTATTCAGAGGCATGGCCGATGACCTTCCTTTAATGACATGGCTAAATGAGCACATTTGGCCAGCCGAAGGCCAATGGGTAAGTCACGCTTTTGTTAAAGACGGAACCGAACTAGCTATTGCCGAGATGCTGCTATCCGGCACCACCACCTTCAGTGATATGTATTTTTTCCCTGAAGCCGCTGCGGAAGTGATTGAAACATCCGGTATCAAGGCGCAACTTTGTACACCAATCCTGGAATTCCCAACCAACTGGGGAAGTGGTCCGGAAGAATACATAGAAAAGACCCGAAAGCTACTCGCTCAATACTCAGAGCATCCAAGAATCACTATTGCAGCAGGCCCACACGCCCCTTATACCGTGTCAGACAACACGTTTAAAGAGTGCATCAAGCTACAACAAGAAACAGGCTGCGCGATCCAAGTTCATCTTCATGAAACACAGTTTGAAGTTGATGAAGCAGAAAAAGAACACAACTCACGGCCTGTTGCACGCCTAAACCAGCTTGGAGCACTAAACCATAACACTCAATGCGTCCATATGACCGCTCTGAATGACGACGACATTAAGATGGTTGCTGAAAGCGGAGCTCACATTGTTCACTGCCCTGAGTCCAACCTTAAACTGGCCAGCGGCTTTGCCCCCATCAACAAAGCTCAAGCAAAGAACATCAACATCTCATTAGGCACAGACGGCGCAGCCAGTAACAACGACCTAGACATGCTCAGTGAACTAAGAACTGCAGCCATGCTTGCGAAAGCCGTCGATTCAGACGCCACTGCATTAAGCGCAATTGAAGCCTTGAAAGCCGCAACCATTAACGGCGCCAAAGCACTCAATATTGATTCTAGAACCGGCAGTTTAGAACAAGGTAAACTCGCAGACATCATCGCCATTGATTTGTCTCACTTACACTGCCAGCCCGTTTATGATCCAATTTCACAAATTGTATACACCGCCCGAAGCGATCAAATCACTAACGTGTGGTCTGAAGGCAATTTATTAGTCCGAGATCGCCAACTGACTCGAATGGATACGCGCGAAATCCTTCAAAAAGCAAATAATTGGAAAGAACAAATACAGGCGTCTCGATCAGCATCCTGATCAAATCTGCCAGCGAAGAAAACAATTTAAATACATGCCTCAGGAAGTAGAATGAGCCAACAGACACCATTAAATGTAGATAGAGAAGAAATCGCAAAGTTTGAAGCCCTCGCAAGCCGTTGGTGGGATCCAAACAGCGAATTCAAACCTCTACACGAAATCAACCCACTTCGTTTGAATTTCATCGACGAAAAAGCACCTCTTAATGGTAAACGAGTGCTTGATGTTGGCTGTGGTGGCGGAATTCTAGCCGAATCCATGGCAAGACGCGGTGCAGACGTTACCGGCATTGATATGGGCGAAGCACCGCTTTCGGTAGCTCAGCTTCATGCTCTGGAAATGGGCGTAGATAACGTAAATTATAAGCAGGTTCCTGTTGAACAGTTAGCAGAAGAGCAACCTCAGAGTTTCGACATCGTTACCTGTATGGAGATGCTGGAGCACGTTCCAGATCCATCTTCAGTTATTCAAGCTTGCGCCAGACTTGTTAAGCCCGGCGGACACGTCTTCTTTTCGACACTAAATCGCAACCCTAAATCCTTCTTATTTGCCATCGTTGGCGCAGAATACATATTACAGATGCTGCCTAAAGGCACACATGAATTTAAGAAATTCATAAAGCCATCAGAATTAATTCGATGGACACGCCAAGCCCAACTAAAAGCCCACGAATCAGTTGGATTAACCTACAACCCATTAACCAAAGACTACAAGCTTTCGAGCGATGTCGATGTAAACTACATGGTTCATACAACGCTGGATAATTAGACTCTTCTCGATGACGTATAAAGCCATATTATTCGATCTGGACGGCACCCTACTGGACTCAGCCGTCCATTTCCATTCAATCCTTGCTCAACTAGCAAGCGAAACCAACCTTCCAGCACCCAGTCTTGAGCACGTTCGAAGCTGGGCCTCTAATGGCGCCGCAGTTATGATTGAAAAGTGCCTGAAAGTCCCAGCAAATTCAGACAAGCATCAGATACTGTGCAATCGATTTCTAGAACTTTACGACATCGAAGTTCACAAAAGCTGTCCGCTATTTCATGAAGTAGAAACATTGCTCAGAGAGCTATCCAACAAACAAATCCCGATTGGAATCATTACCAATAAAGGGCGACGCTTCTACCAACACATTGAACCTCAGATCAATCCTATTGCACAGATTGCTATTGGCATCACTCGGGATGACGTATCTGAAATCAAGCCAAACCCTGAAGGACTCAACATTTGCAGCAATACACTATCAATTGCAAACGAAGAATGCCTTTATATTGGAGATCACCAAAGAGACATTGAGGCCGCCCATAACGCCAAGATGCCGAGCGCTGTTGCAAATTGGGGCTACCTGCAACCAGGAGATAACCCCCAACAATGGAACGCCACTCACATACTCAACACACCAAGTGATCTATTAACACTACTCTAAGAACCCCTTAGATAGAGCCTCTAATCTTAGCTATAATGCGCCAACAATTTGATTGAGATTTAATAACCCTATGTTTGACTACACCGCCCCAGAAAATTGCTTATCAGGCAAAAAGATCTTAGTTACTGGCTCAGCAGCAGGCATAGGCCGCGCAGCTGCCTTAACATACGCAAAGCACGGCGCTACCGTACTTCTTCATGGACGCAAAGAGAAAACGCTCAACCCTGTTTACGATGAAATCGTAAAGGCCGGCTATCCTGAACCCGCAATATGCCCACTTGATCTGGAATTCGCCCAACCGGAACAATACGAAGAACTGGCTGCCCTTGTTGAACAAGAATTTGGCACCATCGACGGCCTACTGAACAACGCAAGCATTCTTGGCGTGCGATCACCGATTCAGTCATATGACCCTTCCGTATGGATGAAAGTAATGCATATCAACGTTAATGGCTCTTTCATGATGACTCAAGCCATGTTGCCACTTATGCAACACGACAAACCTGCATCAATTGCCCTCACCTCATCAAGTGTAGGGCGAAAAGGCAGAGCACACTGGGGCGCCTATGCGGCATCAAAATTTGCTACCGAAGGACTTATGGAAACCCTTGCTGACGAGCTTTCAGGAATGTCACAAGTTCGCGTTAACTCAATCAACCCTGGCGCAACCAAAACACAAATGAGAGCTTGGGCATATCCTGGTGAAAACCCAAATGACAACCCATCCCCTGAAGACATCATGAACGTATACCTCTATCTAATGAGCGACGACAGCATTGGCACCACAGGCCAACAACTGAACGCACAATAAGAGAAACAGCTCTCAATAGCATTAATTCAAGCTATTGAAGCAGATAGAAAAGCCATATTCTTCTAGACTGAACCAAAGGCTTCAATAGAAGCCGTCTAAATTGAATATGGCTAAACTTCTATATGACCAAGCATCTACTTCTATCATGCTTTTTAGTTTTTGCACCCTCCCTCTGTTTTGCAGAAAAGATTGAAATCACAGTCGTAGGTGCTCAATTTCCACCCTATTTCACCAATCAGCCACCGCTGTATGGCATTACCGGAGAGATTATTCAATTAGCACTTAAAGACAGCGACTTTTTACCTACATTCAAAATCAAACCTTTTGCCAGAGCCCTGTCCGAAGCCAAAGAAGGAAAAGCCGACATTATTTCAGCTCTCTATCAGACCAAAGAACGAGAAAAACACCTTATCTACACAGACAATCTCATTACCTCCGACATCCTGCTATACCAACATTCCACCAGAAATCTAACTTATGACTCACTAGACAGCCTATCAGACCAAAGAATAGGACTAATTCGAAGCACCTCCACTCGTTTAAGCTTATCTAACAACCCAAACATACGACTATTCTTTATCAATCACTATCTCCAAGGTTTAGAGATGTTACGACTCGACCGTCTTGATTTTATGATCGGAGATCAACTAGTCATCGAATACCTGCTAAACAAACACGAACACAAGCTTCTCAGCCAAGAATTAAAACCAACCTATCCTGCACTTAAACAAGAACAAACCTTTATTGCCATCTCCAAAAAAAGCCCATACAACAAAGAACTCCTAAATAAATTCAATCAAGAACTCTCTGCATTAAAAACCAGCAAACAGCTAGAACACCTTATCCAAAAACACTTAACCCATAACCAACACTAAAAAGTCAAAAAGCCATCACTACAAAAACACACCACCTTCAGCGTCAGAACCATGACGGCAAAAATTTGCCGCCCGATTGATTCAGCGTCAACAAAACATCACAAAGCCGACACCTACAACCAAAAATGATAATAACCTATTGATTTAATTAACATTAAATATTCTGGCACATCTTTAGCTGTTACCTCCTTAACTAAAATTCATGACCGTCGATTTAGACCAGATTGTTAAGAGCCAGAGGTAGTTATGGTTACAACAGTTCAACCAAGACAACGAGTTTCCTTGAAAGATGCAAAATCTTTTTCTGCGTTTACGAACCTTGTAAAAACACAAGAGCGCCAAAAGGAAGTTCGCCAGAGACTAACAGCACAATTACAGACCACTCTGGATGTCGAGAAACTTCTAACTATCTTCTATAAAGAAGTTCAGCAGGTTGTTCAGGTAGGCGGCATCGTTTATCAAATTAGCGATCAAGACAATTTAACAGTCAGCTTAGGTCAGCAGCACACGCACCGCTGTACTTATCAGCTCTCTTCAGAAACAGAAGCAATGGGCGAAATCACCCTATCTCGCTCCAAACGCTTTATCGAAGAAGAGTTAACTATTCTGGAAGGCTTATTCAGCACACTGTACTTCCCTCTCAAGAATTCTTTAGCTTACCGCGCAGCCATTATGGCAGCCCGAAAAGACCCACTAACGAATACTTGGAACCGCGCGGCTATGGATGAAACTCTAGCGCGTGAGGTAGAACTCTCTAAGCGCCACAATCAACCTATGTCGATCCTGATGCTGGATATTGACCACTTTAAAGCAGTTAATGATCGATACGGCCACAGTGCAGGTGACATCATCCTTCAGGAAACAGCGAAGATCATTAACCACGCAAGCCGCCAAACAGATTTACTGTTCCGTTATGGCGGTGAAGAATTCTTATTAGTCCTGAATAAAACAGATCATAACGGCGCCACCATTATTGCAGAACGCATCCGCCAAGCACTTGAAGCTCATGCCGTAAAATGTGGCGAATCTGAGATCACGGTCACTTCAAGCATAGGTGTTGCCAGCTGCCGAAGCACAGATTCGACGGAAGACTTGGTTGGTCGAGCTGACAAAGCGCTTTACCAAGCTAAAATTGCAGGGCGAAACCAAACCCAATCTGGAGAATTAACTGGCAACAGCTAATTCACAGCAATAATCCAGAACAAAAAAAAGAGTGGTCATCGCCACTCTTTTTTTGTTTTTATCCCAGAAAAAACGACTAATTAAAACCGTTTTCTCTTTGGCGTTCGACGTTGAGCCTGTTTCTGTTGACGCTTACGCCTGCCCATTTCCAGCTTCTCTTGCTGCGTTCGACGCGTAAAGGCTATTTTTGACATCCCCAAACGAGCACGAAGTTCGTTTACTTCTTTATTTGGCATTTCTACCCAGGTGCCCACTTTACATTCCGATGGCATAAACACAGAGCCGTAACGAACACGCTTCAGGCGATTAACCTCTACGCCTTGAGATTCCCACAAACGACGAACTTCACGGTTACGACCTTCCATCAAGCACACATAAAACCATTGGTTTCGCCCTTCACCGCCACCATGAACCACATCGGTAAATTGAGCCTTACCATCATCCAGCAACACGCCTTCTAATAAGCGCTTCACCATTGGCTCATCCACCTCACCATGAATACGGCATAAGTACTCACGATCAATACCAGTAGACGGATGCATTAACTTGTTGGCCAGCTCGCCATCCGTCGTGAACAGCAACAAACCTGTCGTATTCACATCCAAACGACCAACACTGATCCAACGCTGCCCTTTAATCTTAGGTAATCGCTGGAACACAGTCGGACGACCTTCAGGATCATCTCGCGTACACACTTCACCTTCAGGCTTGTTATAAATCAGAACTCGACACTGACCTTCTTCCAAAGCTTTTAAATCGACGCGACGATCATCAACAAATACCTGATCCCTGGAATCAATACGATCCCCAAGCTGGGCCACCTGGTCACCCACCTTAATACGCCCTTCAGTGATCCATCGCTCTATCTCACGGCGAGAACCAACACCAATTTGGCTCAACACCTTTTGTATTCTTTCTTTCATTACTCAACCTCTAGATACCTGCTTTATCCAACGTGCAGATATGAATTTTCTATAAAACTAGTTATTTTCTTCAGAATCCTCTTCTGAAGGACGCTCATTCAAAATAGCAGCCTGCTCAGCTAATTTCTGCTGAATAAGCGCCTGAATATCTGCTTCAGACATTTGATCGCCTGAAATCTGCTGACCAAATGCCCGCTCTGTCAATTGACTCTCTGCTGCCGAGTTATCAATCGGCTCCTGAGCTTCCTCTTCTCGATCAACCTCGGCACCGAACTGCTGATCTACTTCCGGATTTACTTCGTCATCGCCTACGGATATAAATTCAGGTGGCTCTAAAGCCTCTTCGTCTATTGATTCTTGATCAGCCAACAACTCTTGTTGCTCTAGTTCCTCGACAGAAGCTTCTAACTTATCGGCCCACTGGGCAAAACGGGACTTAAAGCTCTCACCCTTATCAGCCAGAGCTTTATCACGAGCAGCAGCCTCATTCTCATATTCTTTTATTAGATCACCTTCGGAACGAGACGACTCAACACTCAACTCATCAGAAGGCGCTTCCGTCTCTGCCTGCTGAGCTTGGAGCCACCAACCTGGCATATCAGAACCTTGTGATTCTTGACCTTCTAATTCCTCACCCTGTAGATTTTCATTTTGTAAGCCCCTATTTTGGAATTGAGGCTCATCCGATGCTTCGCTGCCTTTTTGAGCCTCTGGGTTACGAATCATTTTTTCAAACGCTGTATTAAAGCGATCAATGTCTTTCAACTCTTCTCTCGCCGCCAGTTCTTGCTGAAGCTCTTTCTCTTTCTGAGCGGCCTCTTTAGCTAAACGAATTTCTTCTTTATCCGCCTCTGAGACTTCTTCAATCGAAGCATCAATTGGCTCTTCAGTTTCCGGAATCAAATCCGCAGACTCACCATCAAACTCCGCACCCTCATCTTTTGAGTCAGACGCTATCGGTGGCTGATAATCATCACCAAAGTCGAATTCAGGATTAATCGATTCAAGATCCCGAACCTCAGAAAGCTCAGGCAACTCAGTGAGAGATTTCAGATTAAAGTAATCCAGGAACTTACTGGTAGTAGCATAAAGCGCCGGTCGACCAGGCACATCTTTATGCCCTACCACTCGAACCCATTCGCGCTCAAGTAACGTCCGAACAATATTACTGCTTACCGAGACTCCACGAATATCTTCAATATCACCACGTGTGATTGGCTGCCGGTAAGCGATCAGAGCCAAGGTTTCTAATAACGCACGAGAATATTTCTGAGGCTTTTCTTCCCACTGCTTAATAACATACGGAGCCACTTGCTCCGCCACTTGAAAACGATAACCAGAAGCGACTTCTTTTAATTCTATACCACGTGACTTATAACGTTTCGCCAGTTTTTGAAAAGCCGCACGAATATCCGTCGTATGAGGAACAATATCATCCTCACCAAAATAGCCTTTCACATCAGATATCGTAATGGCCTTACCTGAGACTAAAAGTGCACCCTCGATAATCTGCTCCAATAGCTTCGCCGTGATTTTATTCGTCATCGATATCGTCCTGTCTTTCCAATGCAACATCGCCATCTTCTGAAATATCGCTATCAGAATCATAGACTTCAGTCACCGCTTCCATTTCTGCGCCAGAATCCACATCCAAAGAAGACTCGTCTTCCATTACATTTTGCTTGGCACGAACATGAATCTCTCCAAACACATTGGCTTGCGACAACTCTACTAACGATTCTTTAACCAACTCCATGATCGCAAGGAAAGTCACCACAACTCCCATCTTCCCTTCGTCAGCACTGAATAAGGCCTTAAAAGAAACCAATTGACCAAATTTCAGCTGATTTAACACCTGAGACATCCGTTCACGCGTCGACAAAACCTCACGAGAAATATGGTGATGTTCAAACATTTCCGCCCGTTTCAATACATCCGACATCGCAAGTAAGACTTCACGTAAATCAACATCCGGATGTTGTTTTACATGTTCAAATTCGTCATCCCGAACCGGGGCCGTAATCACCTCTCGACCCACTCTTGGAATATCATCCAGATTTTCTGCAGCCACTTTGAAACGCTCATACTCCTGCAAGCGACGAATCAATTCAGCTCTAGGGTCTTCCTCTTCTTCTATATCTTCATTGTGTCTCGGCAATAAACTACGGGATTTAATTTCCGCTAACATCGCCGCCATCACCAAATATTCAGCCGCCAACTCAAAACGGGTCACCTTCATCAGCTCCACATATTCCATGTATTGGGCCGTGATTTGACTAATATTGATGTCCAGAATATCGATATTCTGTTTGCGAATCAGATAAAGCAGAAGATCAAGTGGCCCTTCGAACGCGTCAAGAAACACTTCGAGAGCTTCAGGCGGGATATATAGATCTTGAGGAAGTTCAGTAACAGGCTGTCCACCTACCTTCGCTAAAGGCAGCTGTTGCTGACTTGGCACATCAGATTGAGCAGAATCAGCCGCAACTGACTGACCTGCAGAAGTCTCAGAGACTAATTCGGTCTCTGATAGCTCTTCTACTTGCTCGATAGATTCAGGTAGGTCGGACATAGTATTCCTATTGTTTCCCAACAATCATTGATCAATACATCAATTGAATACAATTTTAAAAAAGAAAAACACCCTAGAAAGCAATAACTGCCGACCTAGAGTGCTTTAGGTTCAATAAATTGATTAACTACGGTATGAAAGCGCCATTGCATCGCGCACTTCAATCAAAGTCGCACGCGCTTCTTCGCGAGCCTTCTCACTGCCCTCTTTAATGATGTTTTTCACTAATTGAGGGTTGTTTTCATATTCCATTGCACGCTCATGAATTGGCGCTTGCTCTTTTAGTACTGATTCAATGATCGGTTTCTTACAATCCAAACAACCAATGCCAGCAGAACGACACCCTTTCTGTACCCAATCTTTTACATCTTCATCAGAATAGACTTCATGAAGCTGCCAAACAGGACACTTCTCAGGATCGCCCGGATCAGTCAAACGAACTCGCTGAGGATCGGTCATCATGCGTTTGATCTTTTCTTCAACCACTGAAGACTCTTCACGCAGAGCAATCGTATTGTTATACGACTTGGACATTTTCTGTCCGTCCAAACCAGGCATTTTAGACTCCGGGGTAAGCAGAGCTTGCGGTTCAGGTAAAATAACCTTGCCGCTGCCTTCCAAATAACCAAGTAAGCGTTCTTTATCACCCAAGGTGATGTTTTGCTGATCGTCCAGTAATGCACGGCCTTTAGCAAGTGCTTCCGTATCACCTTGCTCCATGAAACTCTTTCTCATGGACTTGTATAGCTTAGCCGCCTTTTTGCCCATCTTTTTAATGGCAGCTTCCGCCATATCTTCAAAGCCAGGTTCACGACCATAGATATGATTGAAACGACGAGCTAGCTCACGCGTCAATTCGATGTGTGACACCTGATCTTCACCCACCGGTACCTGACCGGCGCGATACATCAAAATGTCAGCGCTCTGCAGCAATGGATAGCCAAGGAAACCATAGGTAGACAGATCTCTGTCTTTAAGTTTCTCTTGCTGATCCTTATAACTAGGAACACGTTCCAACCAGCTTAATGGTGTCATCATAGACAACAACAAATGCAGCTCTGCATGCTCTGGAACCTTCGATTGGATAAACATAGTGGATGAACCAGGATTTACTCCCGCAGCCAACCAGTCAATAACCATATCCCAAGTATGATGCTCAATGTCGCTAGGATCTGCATAGTGCGTAGTTAATGCATGCCAATCGGCGACAAAGAAAAAGCAGTCGTAGTTGTGCTGCAGGTTTACCCAATTTTTCAATACACCATGGTAATGACCTAAATGCAGACGACCCGTAGGTCTCATACCTGACAAGATGCGGCGTTGCGAGTCCACCGTGTTTAACTCCTTTAACAGCTAATCGTAGAGTTTTTCACTCTTCTAATAATGCCAAAATCATGACTAAAACAACTCAAAATTTTGGTACCAAAATAAATAAAGCGCGCATTATAGCGCGATTATCTATTTGGAATCATGAGTTTTCTGGGGAATACATTAGAATTTATTACGGCTTTTTCATAAGCCTATTGAAATGAACTTAGATCTCCGGCGCCTTCCCGAATAATTTGAACTTCATCGTCTGACATATCGACCACGGAAGTCGCTTCAAAGCCACAAAAACCGCCATCAATAATTAAGTCCACCTGATTGCCAATGGTGTCTCGAATATCATAGGGATCAGTCATTGGCATATCTTCATTGGGGAGAATCAGCGTGGTCGAGATCAAAGGTTCATCAAAGGCCATCAACATCTCATGACAAATCAGGTTTTGAGAAACACGGATACCGATGGTTTTACGCTTAGGGTGAAGCACTCGCCTCGGGACGTCACGAGTGGCTCGCAAGATGAAAGTATAAGGCCCTGGCGTATGAGCTTTTAGTACTCGATACATATCATTATCAACACGAGCATAAGTCGCGATATCAGATAAGTCTTTACACATGAGTGTAAAGTTATGCTTATCATCGAGACGACGAATCATGCGGATACGATCAAGCGCCTTTTTATCCCCTAAGTGACAACCTAATGCATAGCCGGATTCAGTGGGATACACCACCACCCCGCCTTTTTTCAAAATTTCAGCCGTCTGCGTAATTAAACGCTTCTGAGGATTATCGGGGTGAATCTGAAAGAACTGGGTCATTCTGTCTACTCGTGAAGTACATTAATGTTCAATACCGTTATCTTTTGGAATCAACAATCACATAACAACATCTGGATTATTCAAAAGAAATAACATGTACAAACAGAATATACATTAAAATTAGTTAGTTATATTGATGTATGCCTTATTGGACAGACTTATTATTGCGTTTCTGCCATCGGCTGAATTTGAGAAAGCGCTTTTGGCTCTTTCAGTAAACTGTTATGAACAAAGTCTAGCCCAACCTCAGGTATATGACTGAACATTCCCAAATCAGACCAACTGGCGGCAGCATGGAAGTCACTGCCAAAAGAGGCCTGCATATCTCGCTTCTGGATTTGTCTCAACAACCATCCCGTATCGTCTTTGGTTTGACGACTACTCACCACTTCAATGGCATCACCATCCATGTCCCAAAAATCATCCATCAAACGAGATAATTTCGTTTTGGTCATTTTATACTTCATTGGATGAGCCAAAACGGCTTTACCTCCGGCTTCATGGATGCATTCAATGACATCACCAACGTTTGGCCAAATCAGTTTTATATCGCCAATTTTTCCAGCGCCAAGGTATTTGCCGAACGCCTTTTCGAAATCAGGAACTACACCACTATCAACTAACAACTTGGCAAAATGAGGACGACCTATCACACTTCCATTTGCAATGTCTTGCACTCGCTGAAGAACATCCGTTAAGCCAAGGTGTTTTTCTAACTTGGCAGAAATCGTTTCAGCCCGCTGCGCTCGAATTGCATCCTGAAAGGCTTCCGCCTTTATCATCGCTGGATGCTCAACATCGACACCTAGAGCCACCAAGTGAACATTTATTTTATCAATTCGAGCAGAAAACTCTGCGGCAGGAATTAACGTAATTCCTGCCTCATCTGCTAACGGTTTGCATTTGCGATAACCATTCAGCGTGTCATGATCAGAAACGGCCAACACCTCAATGCTATTTTGCTTAGCCAAATCAATCAGTTCCGCTGGAGATAGTGCACCATCGGAGACATTCGTATGGCAATGCAAATCAATATTATGTCGAAACTGCTGCATTTCAGCGGTTAACCCCTTCACTTCCAGTTAAAAACCTTTATCATTTTGCCATCAACCTGATTTTCAGGCTAACTGTTTCATCATCCATACTTTAATAAAGCTGTGTGCCGTTACTATGAAATTTCTGATCGACTTCTTCCCTATTGTAATTTTCTTTGCTGTCTATAAGTATACCAACGATATTATCCTTGCGACGGCCATACTGATTCCAGCAACTGCCCTTCAAATTTTGTATACCTGGATTAAGACCAAAACCGTTGAAAAAATGCACATCGTGACATTGGTTCTTGTACTGGTTTTGGGGGGATTAACCATCGCGTTAAATGATAAGACCTTCATTCAATGGAAACCTACTCTGGTTAACTGGTTGTTCGCTCTAGCCTTCCTTGGCAGCCAATTCATAGGAAAACGTACCATTATCGAAATGATGATGTCCGGCAATGTTGAATTACCAAAGCCTGTCTGGAAAAACCTTAACCTCTCTTGGGTAGCATTCTTCATCATTGCTGGTGCAGTAAATTTATACGTTGCTTATAACTTCAGCGAAGACACTTGGGTTAATTTCAAACTGTTCGGTCTGCTTGGAATGACCTTCATATTTGTAATTCTTCAAGGTATCTATATGACTCGACACATGAAAGACCTTAAAGAACTACCTAGCAAAGAAGCCAATGCAGACAAACTAGATTAATAATCTATCGCCTACTTTTATGATCCATCTCGTTTTTTTGGCGCAAAACTTTAATTTTTAAGGAAAGCTTGTTATATGTATTACGCAATTATTAGTCAGGATATTGAAAATAGTCTTCCTCTTCGTAAGGAAGCCAGACCAGCCCACCTTGCACGTTTAGAAGAGTTGAAAGCGCAAGGCCGACTTTTAGTTGCAGGGCCACATCCTGCCATTGATTCTGAAGATCCAGGTGAAAACGGTTTTTCAGGCAGTTTGGTAATTGCTGAATTTGACAGTTTGGAAGCAGCTCAGACTTGGGCTGATGCAGATCCTTATGTATCTGCGGGTGTATATCAATCAGTAATGGTTAAACCTTTTAAGAAAGTACTGCCTTAATGGAAACTCAAAGTTGATCGTTTTAGTGATCACCTGGCATATGGAAAAGGCACAAAAGCAATGAAACAACTTATAAAAATTCTAACCCTAGCTGGCTCAATGTTGGCTATGGATTTTGCAGCAGCACAAACAGCCTACATTAGAGATACCCTGTATGTCCCTCTGCGCAGTGGTCAAGGCACAAGCTTTCGAATTGTTCACAAGGGGCTGAAAACGGGATCAAAACTCAATGTTCTTGAGGTCTCAGAAGACGAAAAGTACACCAAAGTCGTTACGTCCAGAGGCATTGAGGGCTGGATTCAGAGCCAATATCTGAGTTATGAGCCAGTGGCAAGTATTAAACTTGCAGCTGCAGAAGCACAGCTGGCCAAATTAGCCGCCGAGAACAAAGAGCTGAACACCCGACGCAGTGAGCTGTCTGGTAGTAAGAGTGAATTGCAAAAGTCTGTTGTGATTCTGGAAAATGAAAACGCTGAATTATCGTCTGAATTGAAGCGCATCACTGAAATTTCAGCGAACGCCATCAAGCTCAATGAAGACAATCGCAAGCTGACTGAAAGCACTCAGCTCTTAAAAAACAAAATTGATCTTCTAGAAGCGGATAACCTACGCCTTCAAAACGACAGAACGAAAAGCATGTGGTTAACAGGTGCGTCCATTGCGTTTGTATTTACCTGTTTAGGCTGGATCATTGCCACTCGTAAGCGTAAAGACTCAGGCTGGGGTAACTCAGGCCTCTAACCTTAACTTTTTATTATTAGCCGAACTTCTCGTTCGGCTTTTTACTGTTCGTTATTTATTAAGATTGGAATTGGTATGAAACTATTCAAACAACACGCATCTCGTTTTATTACAGCACTTGCTCTTACGGCAGCATCTTTCGTAACTTACTCAGACACCATGCCAACGGTTGTCCTTGAAACCAACAAGGGTGACATCACCATCGAGCTGTACTCAGACAAAGCACCGAAAACCGTTGAGAACTTCTTAAAGTACGTTAACGACGGTTTCTATAACGGCGTAATTTTCCACCGTGTTATCCCTAACTTTATGATTCAAACGGGTGGCTTTACTCAATCCATGTCTCGCAAAGCGACGAATCAACCGATTGAAAATGAAGCTACCAACGGCCTTAGCAACACTCGTGGCACCATTGCAATGGCTCGTACACAAGCCATCAACAGCGCAACATCACAGTTCTTTATCAATAGCGTTGATAACCTATTTTTAGATCATAAAGGCAAGAGCACCCGCACCTACGGCTACGCTGTTTTCGGGAAAGTAACGGATGATAGCCTGTCAGTGGTTGACCAAATCTCACAACAGCCAACCACTTCTAAATCAGGTCATCAAAACGTACCTGTTTCGGACATCGTGATTGAGCGTGCTTATCAAGTCATCGAAGAAGCAGCTACAGTAGACGCGTCTGCACCAGCAGACTCTTAAGGTCAGTCTCGAAAAATGAGTGGGGCCTGAATCTTCAACCCCCACTCGCTCTTCGCTACTCTCAAGTGTCACGGCCATAGTATTGCGCTTCCTTTACCCGCCGCCTTTTAACTCTCATTTTCTTTCACGGCGTCCAGTCTTATAATCGCGCTTCCATTCGATAGTTAAGAAGTGCCTTATGCAACATGCTGATTTAATCTGGGACGAATCAGGAACTCCCTGCTCCACTCAATTTGATGACGTTTACTTTTCCAAAGTTGGCGGGCTGGATGAAACAAGGCATGTTTTCTTACAACACAATCAGCTGCCTGAACGCTTTGAAGCACTGGCACAAGAGAAAACTCACACCAGCTTTGTAGTGGCTGAAACCGGCTTCGGTACGGGTTTAAACTTCTTAGCCTGTTGCCAGCTCTGGCAACAGTATTTATCGAACAGCGAACACGAGCTGGTATTTATCTCAACCGAGAAATTCCCTCTTACACCTCACGACCTAAAGAAAGCGTTAGACGTTTGGCCCGAATTAAAAGAGTGGTCAGAGCCTCTACTGGAAGCCTATCCCAAAGTCTGTACAGGGCTTCAAACCCTGATGATCACACCTAGAATTCGCTTAATCATTGCCTTTGGCGATGCAGCAGACTCCTTTTCCAAAATCAATGCACAGGTGGATGCATGGTTTCTGGATGGGTTTGCTCCATCAAAGAACCCGGAAATGTGGTCTGATCACTTATTCGAGCAAATTCAACGACTCAGTGGCACCAATACAACCTTTGCTACCTTTACCGCTGCACGCCTGGTTAAAGACCTATTAACAAATCACGGTTTTAACTACAAAAAAGCAAAAGGGTTTGGTCGCAAACGGGACATGTTGCAAGGGCAGTTCTCTTCTGGAATTGAAGCCGCCATAACTAATAATACCCCAGCCAATACGGACGTGTGGTTTCAATACCCAACAGAAGGACTTTCAAACAAATCCCAGAAAACAGCCCTAATTATTGGAGCGGGATTATCCGGAGCTCATACAGCAAATGGATTAGCAAAGCGCGGCTGGAAGGTAACCGTTCTGGAGCAAGGCAAAACCGTTGCCTCTGGTGCTTCAGGCAATTACCAAGGGGTTTTATACACAAAGCCTTCGGTTCAGGAAACGAAGGAAGACAGCTTTTATCTGGCCTCTTTTCAGTATGCCGTTCAGCACTATAAGCAAGCGTTTTCTGATACGAATATCTGGCAACAAGCGGGCTTACTTCAGCTTGCACAATCAGAGAAAGAGTCCGAAAAGTTAAGCCGAGTCGAGCAAAAATACCAAGGTACTGGATTTAATAAAGCACTGCCTTTGGAAGAAGCCCATCAAATTACCGGCGTTAAACTAAACACAGATTACTCAGCCCTATTCTATCCAGATTCTGGCTGGGTCAATCCAGCAGCAGCCTGCCGGGCATTACTCGATCACCCGAACATTGATGTCATCTGTAATACCAAAGTCAGCTCTTTGGAAGAAACCGATCAAAAATGGATCGTTCACACCCAAGGTGAGCCTACAAACTCTCCACTTTCAGCAGACATCGTTGTTCTTGCCAGTGCCTGGGAAAGCAATCAGTTTACTCAAGCAGAACACCTGCCGTTAACTCCGATTCGCGGTCAAGTGAGCCAAGTTAAGACCGCATCAATACCATCCGTTAAAACACCCAACACGGTTATTTGCTCTGACTCTTATGTGACGCCTTGCGACCAAAACATGCTCAACTTCGGTGCTACGTTTGACCTGAAAGATTCAGCAATGGATTATCGCTCAGAAGATGTACAAACCAACCTTTCCAAGCTTGCAAGTATCTCTAACGAGTTTGAATCACTGCATGAGCTGGATGAGTCTGAGGTTTCGGGGAGAGCGTCTGTTCGATGTATTACCAACGACCGCCTACCGGTTGTGGGTATGCTCAATGATCACCACGCCATGATTGAACAATATCAGCAATTAAGAAAAGACCGGAAATGGCCCTATCAGGAATCAGGACGTTATCATCAAGGGCTGTACGTGAATCTCGGACATGGCTCAAAAGGACTGACAACCATTCCTCTTTGCTCTGAGATGTTGTGTGCTTTGATTGAGAGTGCACCACTGCCGCTAACACAAGATTTAGTGGATGCTCTCAACCCTAGCCGTTTTACCATCAGCGGCCTGATAAAGAAAAAATTCTAACCATTGAAAGACAAGGAGGCGAGATTATCAGCCTCCTGCTTTTTTAACCTGAAAACCTTTCGCTTTGAGAAGCTCAACCAATAGATCGCGCTGATCACCTTGAATTTCAATTACACAATCTTTCAAGGCACCACCCGTGCCGCACTTCTGTTTAAGTTCTTTAGCCAGCTTTTTAAGCTCATCTTTTGCAACCGGCACGCCCGTCACCAAAGTCACACCTTTTCCTTTACGCCCTTTAGTTTCCCGGCTAACACGAACAATACCATCGCCTTCTGGTATACCATCGTCCTGTCCGCAAATGCACTGTTCTACCGGTTGACCACATTCGGGACAAGCTCGTCCAAATTCTGTTGAAAAAACCAGCTTGGAGTTTTTCTGTCGTGCCATTAAGACGCCTCTTTTGACTTAGATTTGATTAGATCGATCGCTTGTTGCGTACGATTGGTTTCCAGCTTGATCGTACTTAGCTGATTATCCAGTTTTTCAATTGCTTCTGCATCAGTAAGCTTTGACTTAATTTCTTCCAATGCATTCAGCTGGTCGGTAAGTTCCTGACGATGCTGTCGAAGTCGTTCAAGCTCCGAGACACCTTCAGCCTTCTCAAACATCAAACTTTCCGGCGTTGCATCCAACTCTTCACGCGACTCTGATTTGCTTCGACCTTTGGGCATCACTTTTTGTTTAGGATCTAACGCTCGTTGATTCATAAAGCCCGGCGAAACAATTTCGACTCCATTACGGTGAAGAATCGACATTACATTTTTTCGAAGTAATGAACGTACCGTCACCAGCTGGCCCACATCCGTTAAAAAGCCCGCCACTTTGTAGCCCACAGAAAAGTCACCAAGATTGGTAACCAATACAAACGGATCGGTTAGCCCAGTATCAATGGCCGCTTCCTGTAATAGCGGTTCAATTTTCGAGGTTGCCACATCGTAACCTAGAGACAGTTCAACGGTAATAATGGTACCCGAGCTATGGACAACCGTGACCGGATTAGAAATCAGATAGAGATTTGGGAACGTCGTTAAGTCACGATCTTCTGTTTGAATTTCTGTATGGAATAAACCACGCTCAGTCACTCGACCAAAGCTGCCATTGATTCGAATAAAATCGCCCGGTTTATAGCTATTAACCAGACGAAGTAACAAACCAGACATGGCATTAGCCACAAAGGTAGTCGAAGACAGTGCGATTACACCCGTGAACACCACCCCTAACAAGCTTAACACCTGACCGCGAGTAGAATCAGACATAGGCAGCAATAAGATGATGGCTAATACAGCACTTATGCTAAGCAGCATCATCAATAACTGACGAGGTAATTTAGCTTCAGCCCCCAACCTTAAGCGTTTGCCCAAGAAAAACCAGTTCGCTAAAGAGAGCAAAAGAAAGACCAACGCAATTCCGAATAACATCGGTAGGAAGTCACGCGCGATCTCAAAATAATTAGTAAAAACGTCCATGTAAACTCCATCAATAAAAAGGCATTACAAAAACTGCTGTAATGATCAAACCTATTCTCTAACTAGGAACATTTAAAGTTAAGCACAGACACTGGAAAAAATGGCACCGGTTAGCTTAGCCAGATCGCCCGCAGACAGTTCAATTTCTAATCCTCGGCGTCCGGCACTCACGTAAATACTTTCGAACGTCTGGGCAGATTCATCGATAACCATCTTCAGACGTTTCTTCTGACCTAACGGACTGATGCCGCCAACTACATAGCCTGTTGCTCTTTCCGCATCCTGAGGATTAGCCATCACCGCTTTCTTGCCTTTGAAGGCAGCAGCACATCGTTTCAAATTCAACAAATGGCTTACTGGTAACACAGCCACAACCAATTCTTTATCAACTTCCGCTAACAACGTTTTAAAAACACGATTTGAAGATATACCGAGTTTCTCTGCGGCTTCCTCACCATAAGATTCAGCAGTGCTGTCATGCTCATATTGGTGAGTCTGAAACGAAATTTTTGCTTTCTTTGCTGCATTAATTGCTGGGGTCATATCCTTAACCTAACTGTTACTACTAAAAACCAGAATCCACTCGCCAGCCCAGCTGACAATTTAATACCGCCATACAAGAGCTCGCATTATAAGGAAGTCATAGCTGAATTCGTAGGTTCTGCTTTCATAGAAGGCTACAATAGCCAAAAATTCCAAATCAGCTTCTTATAGACGGGATCTCCAAATGAATGAATTACCACTTCCTGAAGGCCACCATCAAGTTTCACCAGGACTTTATCAACACTACAAAGGCCCTCAGTATCGAGTTTTCGGAACCGCTCAGCACAGTGAAACGGAAGAATGGGTCGTTGTTTATCAAGCCTTGTATGGCGAACAAGGTTTTTGGGTGAGACCTCTCGACATGTTTACAGAAACTGTAACGATTGATGGTGAAACAAAACCCCGTTTCCAAAGAATCGGTAACTAGTCTCCCCAACACGTTCTACCTATTCTTCTACACAACTCATAAAGACAATTATCTTAAAAGATGTCTTTATGAGTCACCTTTGTTCCTAGACGTACACTTTCTTTACATCCCTATAAAACGCAATGAAATACCTAACTAAAGTTGGGATTACCTCTTTTCGTTCATTTTGATAAATTGTCAGACAATCCAACATCAAGATCTAATAATGATCCATAGGAGGAAAAGATGTCAGAGATAAATAACACAGAAAAAAACAACGCAGACAATAACCCCAAAGACAAAAGCTACTGGGCCACAGTGAAAAAGTATTGGTACTTGGTGACTTTTGTTGCACCAGCTGCTCTTTTAGTGACTGCGCTATTAGCCGCAATAACCGGTCAAGGTGCTTGGTTGTGGGGCTTCACGGCTATTTTCTTTGTCATCATTCCTATCGTTGATACGATTGTTGGCGAAGACCCATACAACCCTTCCAAGGAAGAAGAAACTGAACTTAGCACCAACGACAACTACTACAAAAATATCCTCTACCTAGCGACAGCAGCTCAATGGGCAGGCCTTATCACAATGACCTATGTAGTCACTCAATACAGTTGGGCCTGGTACGACATTCTAGGGGCGGTATTAAGTGTCGGAGCATTACATGCGGTTGGCTTAACCATCAGTCATGAGTTAGGTCACAAGGTCAGAGACAAACACCAAACGCTAGCAGCCAAGATTTGCTCAGCGTGCAGTGGCTATGCCCATTTCAATATTGAACACAACAAAGGTCATCACAAACACGTTGCAACACCTGAAGACCCCGCCTCTTCCCGCATGGGCGAATCTCTGTATAAGTTTGCACTTCGCGAAATTCCAGGCGCGGCACAGCGCGGCTGGAAACTGGAAGCCGATCGGTTGAAGCGTCTGAACAAGTCATTCTTCTCGAAAGACAATGAGCTGCTACAAACTCTGGCAATCACGTTTGTTGCCTATGGTCTTATGACAGCCGCGTTCGGCTGGATGGCTCTACCTTTCTTGCTACTGACCGCCGCCTACGGCTGGTTCCAGCTCACCATGGCAAACTATATCGAGCACTACGGCTTACTTCGTCAGAAAAATGAAGATGGTCGCTATGAGCGTTGCCAACCAAAACACTCTTGGAATAACAACTTCAAAGCAACCAACCTGATTACGCTGCATCTACAACGTCACTCAGACCACCATGCACACCCCACCCGTGCATATCAAATTCTTAGAGACTATCCAGAAGCACCTCAGTTGCCCCATGGTTACCCTGCAATGATGGCTTTATCGATGGTGCCACCACTCTGGAAAATGGTGATGGACCCTCGTGTCGTGGAATGGGCAAAGGGTGATATGTCATTGGTCAACATGGATTCGGCGAGTAAGAGCCGGATGTTCCAAAAATATCACAAGCCTCAACATGCCATAGCTTCCTAACTAACACTTAGTGCGCTACCACTTGAGAGCTCACGTTAACGCAGTATACGAGGTAACTAGATGAGCAAATTTAAATGCCCGGATTGTGGCTATATCTACGATGAAGAGGTTGGCTGCGAAGAAGAAGGTTATGCCGCAGGAACTGAGTGGCAGGACATTCCAGACGATTTCCCTTGCCCTGAGTGCTTCGTAAGGGATAAACCGGACTTTGTCGAAATTGACTGAATTACTAAAAACGGAAACACGTTTAGAAAAAAATTGAATAGCGAGGATGATTATGGAATTCAGGAAGTATCAGTGCCAATGCTGCGACTTGTACTACGACGAAGCGGAAGGATGGCCGGATGAAGGCATTCCGCCTGGTACCAGATGGGAAGACGTTCCAGAAGAATGGACGTGCCCTGATTGCTCTGCCTCAAAAGACGATTTTGCATTGATCGCTTAGAGGGCTCTTAAGAGACTGTTTAAAGTTCGTCGATAGAATACGTTTTCTTGTTATCTTAATGATGACCCGCCCCAATTTTTGGGGCTTTTTTAGTTTCGGTGTGTCACATTTCTTGCGACACACCTCATATTCTCATCAAAACAATTGTTTTAATCTCAAAGACATTATCTTCGACTAAGCTTATCTATTATCAGATCAAGAAATGTTTCAATGGATTGAACATGCCTAAGCTCCGTTTTTCGATAAAAATACACATCACCACCCTGTTTCTCACCCTCATATTTACCCTCGGCGGTGTTCTTGCCTGGTTCAACTACCTTAAAGTCTCAGAAATTCTCATTAGCACAAGTAATCGCCTCTTTGATCACCTTGCCGATGAAGTAACGGACGCCATAGAAAACGATTACTTCAGTGTGATTAGTAATATCAAGATGCTGGCAGAAACCGATCTTCCTTCTCGGGAAACCTACATGGAACGGTCGCAATATGAAGCTGCAATGATTGCGTTACTCGATAACAGCCCAAGAATCGCAGCTATCTCATTAGGGTATGCCGATGGGGATTATTTCATCATTCGAGCCATCGTAAGTGAGCACATGAAAAAGCAGTTTAATGCACCAGAGCTCGCCCACTTCATGGTGGATCACATAGAATCAGACGAATCGCCCAGAAAGATTCGTCGTAAATTTCTCTCTCAATCCAAAGAACTCATTAACGAAATCATCTACCTGGATACGGAATACAATCCAACGGTCAGACCTTGGTTCACACTGGCAACAAAAACAGACAAGCCTGTCACCACCGAGCCGTATCTTTTCTATTTCATTGGGAAACTGGGCATCACCATCTCCTATGAAGATAAGAAGACGGGAGCCGTTATTGCGGCGGACCTGACGCTGGACGAGCTCAGTAAACAACTGGCAAGCACCTATCTCACACCCAGCTCGCAAATTCTGTTAATCGATGCAGAGAAAAACCTTGTCGCCTATCAGGATATTGATAAGGTCTTGAAATTTGATACATCAGGACATCTGAAGCAATCCACCGTAGCCGATCTTTATGCACCAGAAATTAGAGAATTTCTTTCTCTCTCAGATATGGATCTCACCAGTAAAAATGCCGCCTACAAAGAACATTCTTTTTCTCTAAATGGCACAAACTGGTTTGGTGCCATGACATCCATTCCTATGAGCGACAACCACATGTCACTTATTGTCTTGTCACCAGAGCATGAACTTTTAACCGAAGCGACTAATATACGAAACTCCTCAACCATCATTACCGCAGTCATTCTGATGTTTGCGTTGCCATTAACCTGGCTACTGGCAATACGAGTGGCGAAACCTCTGACGGAACTCACCTCTGAATCTGAACGCATCAAAGATCTGGACTTCCAGCAAAGACCCGCCGCCCGTTCTTTTGTGTCTGAGATTGATGAGTTGTCGAAATCCATGAACAGCATGCGAGGTACCATCAACCAATTCATCAAACTCGTAAATACCGTTACCAGTGAACAAGAACACACTAAGATTTTAAATACAGTTGCACAGGAAACACGTAAAGCCGGGCAAGCCAAGTCGGTCGCCATTTACTTGTGTAATGAAAAACAAAGTACACTCACTCAAGCTTGCATCAATTACAAAAATAGCCATACAAAGGATGGACATACGATTTCAAGAAATTATGCCATCGACGACCAACCGGCCGTCATCAGCCGATGCATTGAACAGCGCAGTCTACAAACCAATAATTACACCCTTGCAGATACCCACACCCCAAATCTTGTTGACGACATCATTCTCTCCACCGAGCTCACCTCTTCAGACATTGTGTCCATTCCACTTCTGGACCGAAAACAAGAATTGATTGGCATTATGGTGATGGTGTTTGAACGGGAGGCCAATAAAGCCTCTATCAGTCAAAGTAAGATCAGTTTCGCTCAGGCTCTCGCCGGTTTCTGTGCAGAATCCTTAGAGAAAAACCAGTTATATAACGATCAAAAGCAACTGCTTGAGTCCTTCATTAAGCTAATGGCAGGCGCGATTGACGCCAAGTCGCCTTATACTGGCGGTCACTGCCAGCGTGTCCCCGAATTAGCCAAACTACTCACTCAAGCAGCCTGTGACGACTCGGATGTCTTTAACGACTTCACCATGAACGAAGAAGAATGGGAAGCGCTGCATATTGCGAGTTGGCTCCATGACTGCGGTAAAGTTACAACACCTGAATACGTGGTCGACAAAGCTACTCGTCTGGAAACCATTTACAACCGAATCCACGAGATTCGCACGAGAGTAGAAGTCCTTAAACGCGACGCCTTGATTGAGCACCATCAACAACGCGTCGAATTAGCTCAACAAGGCGTATTGACTGAAGACAAGGAAGCACAATTATCTCAAGCGCTGTCGAAGACTTTATCAGCCTTGGACGAAGAATTTGCTTTTATCGCCGAATGTAACTCCGGTGATAAATTTATGGATCAGGAAGCCATCGACAAACTTCACCAGATAGCTAATCGTACTTGGCAGCGAACCATCAGTGATCGCCTAGGTATCTCCTGGATTGAACGAAATCTCAAAGATGCAGAGCCTGAAACCAAGCTCCCTATCACCGAAAAGTTGTTGGATGATCGAGTGGATCACTTAATTCCCAGAAGCGATAACAACACGCTGGATGAAAACAATCCATTGGGTTTCAAAATGACACCACCCAAACTGAAATTCAATCGAGGCGAGCTGCATAATCTATCGGCTCGAACAGGCACATTAACGGACGAAGAGCGCTTCATCATCAACGATCACATCATTCAAACCATCATCATGCTTAACGAACTGCCCTTCCCGAAACACCTGCAAGACGTTCCTGACATTGCAGGCAATCATCATGAGCGCATAGACGGAAAGGGGTATCCAAGGCAAAAAACGGGCGAAGAGATGTCAGTGCAATCCAAAGTCATGGCCATCGCGGACATTTTCGAAGCTTTAACCGCTTGTGATCGTCCGTACAAAGAAGCAAAGCCTCTCAGTGTGGCTCTAAAAATCATGAAGAATATGGCCAACGAAGGTCATATTGATCCGGATCTATTTAAGCTCTTCATCAAATCAGGAACCTATCTGACGTACGCTAAGCGCTTCCTCGAAACCAAACAAATAGACGCCATCAATGAAGAAGACTTCCTATAGTCAATAATCAGACTTTTAACGATAGTCAAACCGGCGGTAAAACAAATCTCCCGTCGGTTGACTTAAAACTCCTCTGAAAAGGAAAATTTAATAATACTCAGCCGGTCGTTTACCAGCAGCGTATTCATAAAGCCGAGGCAGTTCGCTCAACGACTGTTCTTCGTTATCCGTAAGAACATACGGGTTACGAGTCTCCCCTTCTAAATAGCCATCAATACCGAATAGGTAATGCTGATTCAGTAAATGCCCCCAAGCCAACAACCCTTTTTTCTCATAAATCGGCCCATCGATTTCGACATAATCTTCTTGTCCTTTTAATGGAGATAACACACCTAAGCGAGCCACCAAATCAAACTCATTGGCAAAATTTTCAATGTAGGGAAGCCCAATAAGCTTGCCAGATGCATCGTGGACTTGAGTGATGTAATTCATTTTATCCGCACAATTTGCAAAGGTATAAACTTCTAGCTTTCTCAGGAGCTCCGTTAGGTTCTGATCGACTGCCGCACAATCGCATTGTTTCAGATAGTCGGTATACAAAATATTCAACGCCAACTCATCAATTACATCCAACAGCAATTTCGGTTTGGCATCTGGCTCTTTCGTCAAGCGTTTGATGTTGCTTAAGCACCGCTGCAAAGCTCGTAACACATTCGCCGCAATAATCGTCCCCTGAGAGTGGCACAACAGGACAACTTTCGAACGAGCAGGATCTTTCAGCGCCTCCAAAATGGCAACCGTCGCCTTGATTGCTGGCTCTGTCATGGTTTGAGATTCATCTAACGACGGATCGGTCTTGAAGGATTTACCAATCGCACACTGCAGTAAATCCAATGCCACAGAATCCGTTTGATTATGAATCACAGTCACCGGACGCAAGAACAGCTCGCTGATCAACGCCGAATTCATTTCAGCGACGGCTTGATTCGTCGCAATCCCATTTAAGAAGAACCAATGTTCATCCGAATAACTGGTCACACAGTCAAAGGGATCGGCTTGTTGAAAGTAGTTGCTTGGCCGCCAGAATAGCTCTCGCATTAGCGGTGGTAACAAGGTGCTGGCCCAAGGCCCCGGCGCATGGGCAAAGGCGGGTACAGACGTATCAATCAAATAATCTATGGCCCGAAGCGGACGCCAAGGACTGAGTACTGTGTACTCCGAAAGGTCTCGATGTGGTGGCAACCAGCTTTTAACCGAGCCAAAAATAGAATTGAAATACAAAGGAGGGAAAAACTTCAGCGCCTCTAATGCGACTTTAGTGAGAACCTCGTAGTCATTGGGCTCTTTGACTGAGTTCACCTTCAATTCAGTATTAAAGACTTTCGCGATATTGGGATTAAGCTTGGAGGTTTCTTTGGGTGATTCTGATACTGCTTCTGCGGTTTCGTCAGTCATGAGTTGCTCCTTGAACTTGGGTAGGTGACGAAGAAAAATGGCTCGAAAACCCGTACAACAGAACCGGTACAGCACTCAAAGATGCTACCTAGTTAGCAAGGAAAACACAGTAAGAGATTAGCATTAAACGTCGAACGAGATACCCCGTTTAATAATTGCCGCTCAGATTAGGAGAAAAACCCACTTGTTGGAAACGTCTGACGTCTGAGCCAGGCTCAAATATTTCCTGACACTCATCTTGAATAAAATCCATCAGCATAGAAGCACGATTGGTCAATAACTGTCGACGATACCAAACGGCAAATATTTCTCGTGGTGCTCCAAACCAGTTCGGCATTACATTAACCAAACGCCCTTGTTTCAACTCTTCAATGATTTCATTGATCGGCAATAGACTAACGCCCAAACCATCCAAGACAAATAACTTGGACACCCTCATCTCATTGGAAGTCACTCTCGCTGTGGGAGGAAGAAAGTCATGAATGCCTAATGACGTTCCGTGGTCATCAAGTTGTTCCAATTTCCATCTCGTTAACGGATTACTCATGATTACATGACATTGCGACAATGCATCCAGCGAATTCAAAGTTCCAATCTTAGCGGCATAATCAGGTGCCGCCACAACCAATGCCCTACTCTCACCTAATTTACGATGACTTAGTTCAGAGTCGTGTTGAGGCCCTATACGAATACCAAAGTCCGCACCAGACGCCAGAAAGCTGGTTAATTCATTACGCATTTCCAGTTCGACTTGAATCTCTTGGTGCTCTGCCATAAACCGTGAAAACATCGGCTGCAAGGTGCTGGCCACAATCGTCAAAGGCGCTAACACTTTCACCTTTCCCTTTTGACCGGAAACATCGCGACTGAAGTTATCCAACAACGAATTTAACGACTCCACCAAATAAGCACTTTGCTGATAAAGCTCCTGTCCTTCATTCGTCAAAGTGAACTGATGGCTGCTTCGATGGACTAACCGACACATAAGAGATTGTTCTAGCGCTTTCAAGCGACGACTGACGGTCGCAGCAGGCAAACCTAAAACCCGACTGGCCTCTTTCAAGCTTCCAGAGCGAACAATCACCACAAACAGAGAAATATCATCAAGCACAACTAGATTCCATAAATGAAATTAAAGCTTTCATTTTAATACATAGATTTCAAATTCGTAATTAACTATCTTATCAACACTGAAATTTAGGAGGAAACCAATGAAACACCGACTCGTCTTTACTGCCATCATGTCATTTTTCTTATCGTCATTGATGAGTCTGTGGGTGACTTACTTGAACTTGGGCATCACACCCAACTTCATCGCTCAGTGGATTCATGCCTTCTCACTGGCTTGGCCGGCAGCAGCCGTTATTGCATTTTTTGTAGGGCCTATTGCGCAGAAAATTACGCTTAGGTTGTTGAAGAGCTAACTTTCCCAATAATCCATCGGTTTTTGTGCATCAGACACCGGTAGCCACTTATCCATGACGCAGCAAGCGGTCATATCACCAGAGACATTGAGTGCAGTTCGACTCATATCCAAGATACGGTCGACACCTAGGATCAAGGCAATCCCCGCTCCTGGCACACCGACACTTTCAAGTAAGGTAGCCAAGATGACGATACCAACCCCCGGTGTACTCGGTGCACCGATGGAAGCGCCAACCGTGGTCAGCATCAGCAGAATCATCGCGCTGGTGCTGAGTTCAATACCGAAGGCTTGGACAAGGAAAATAGCTGCTATGGTTTGATAAAGCGCAGTTCCGTCCATATTAATGGTCGCGCCCAGAGGCACCACAAACTGACCAATTGATGGGTTTACCTTGAGGTTTTCTTCGGACGTCTTCAAAGACAAAGGCATAACCGCTGCCGAACTGGATGTAGAAAACGCCAAAAGCTGAACCGAACGAATTTCTTTTAAGAATTGAATGGGCGAACGTCCGGCAATGACTTTCACTACCAATAAGTAAAAGCATAAGAGCACTATAAGCCCCAATAACACCGTAAGAACATAGACGGACATCCCTAACAGGGCATCGAGTCCAATCTTAATGGTGATGTCGCACAGCAACCCAAATACAGCATAAGGTGCCAGCATCATCGCCCAACTAACCACTTTCATTGTGATCGACTGTACACTGTCCAACACCTGAAGCATTAACTTGGCTTTGCGTTTCGGCAACGCAATCAAGGCAACGCCCATGATCACGGCATAGACCACCAATTGCAGCATACTCTGGTCTAGAGCCGCTTGAGTCATGCTTTCCGGGAACAAAGACACCAATCGTTCGGGCACAGAAATATTGAGAGCTTCCGTTGCTGGTGCTTTAGCCGGATCGACGCTGGAGAGCAAAGAACCATCGATAAAGCGGCCAGGCTCTATCCAGGTTGCCAAGGCTGCGCCTATGGTTACAGCCACACAGGTAGTTAATACAAAGTACGGAAAAATACGTAAACCAATACGCTTCAGATATTCAGGATCGCCCGCTGTTGCAACGCCCAGCATGATCGAACTCATCACCAGAGGAATCACCACCATTTGAATCATGGCGAGGAAAACACTGCCAGGTAATTTCACCCATTCCGCTACTACATCAGCAGTTTCAGCTGCCAGTAAACCACCGCCTTGTGGCGATAACACAAGCCCAACAGCAATGCCTAGAATCAACGCCAGAATGATTTGAGCCCATAGCTGACTGCGAATCATCACCTTGATGGATTTCAGACTGTTATCAAACGGTTGATACCAGGAATGTGTGTCTGTCATACCTTTGATTTCCCTATCGTCCTTGGCATTCCATTAAATTTGGGACTCCATGAAATTGCGAATTCCATTAAAGATGCAAGCATCCGATTCTACGGCATTTGCTCCAACTGATAGCCCTTCTGTTTCAGTTGATGTAATAAACCGTCCTTACCAATCAGATGCAAGGCCCCTACCAACACAAACTCAGTCTCTGAGTTGTTTAACATGTCGTAGATTTGAGGCAGCCACATATAGTTCCGATCAGCCAACAGAGATTGATATACCTCAGGATAATCCTTCATCAAAGGATCTAACAAAAGCGTTTCCAAACCAGCAGTATCACCCGTACGCCATGACTGTTTCATATCGGCCATTAGCTCTGGAATCAACTTGATTTCATCCAGCATGTGACGAATCAGGGCATCTTCATTACCAACACCCATATTAGCAATGAAGTCGATTTGAGATTGGACGCTTTCTAACTCGCCTTTTGCCTTCCCATCGGATGTGGCTTTCTGAAAATAAAAGCTGTCGACGCCGTCTTCGGCCATTCCAAGGCGTTGTAATTCCAACATGGTCAACGTGGTTCCAACGAAGCCGGGTTTGAAGCCCATCATGTGTTGAACAGGCATTCCTGCGGCAGTTAACTGGGATTCCAACTCACGGTAGGTTTCCTCAGATAAGAACTGATTCAAACGGCTGCCATCGCTGTACGCCATTTTACTCAAGAAATACTGTTGGATTTCAGGATTCTGGATCTGTCCAATGTCCGTCTCAAACACCAAACTTTCTGAAGCTTGATAGGCAAAGTGAAAAGCACTTGGCAAAGGATAATCTGAACGACTGAGCACGTGAATAGTACCCGCCAGATAGAGGACGTTATCGCCCTTGGTGACTTTCCAAACCGGTGACGCAGCTGATACTTGCCAGCTCACTAAACTGAACCAAACCAGACTTAGTAGTGCCACCAGCGTTTTAAGAGTTTCCTTTGTCATGAAACGACCTTATTTCTTTTTACCACGACCTGTAGCTTTGCCCTTCTTGGATTTAGGAGCCGCTTTCACTTTGACTTTCTTTTTCTTTGTACCCGCCGCTTTGCCTGACGCTTTTACCTTTTTAGGGCCATTGAAACTGCCTCGTAATTCAGGAATGAACTTACGCTCGAACGTCACTTTAAGGTAGCGTTCAATGGACGCCTTCAAATTCCATTCATTCGGCATGATCAACACAAAAGATTGACCTTGCGCCCCACCACGACCGGTTCGACCAATACGATGCATGTATTCATCGCCTTTTCGTGCCATGTCGAAGTTAACCACCAAATCGACATTTTCGATATCCAAGCCCCGTGCGGCCAAGTCAGTTGCCACCAGAATATTTGCGCGGCCTTCCTTAAAAGCCTTCAAAGTGCCTTCACGAACGCTCTGCTTCATATCGCTGTGCAATACCGCCGCTCTCTGCTTGTGATAACGTAACTTACCGCACAGATTGTCTGCTTGCGCTTTGGTATTGACGAATATAAACGCACGTCCAAACGATTCATGATCCAATAACCAAAGTAAGAGCTGCAACTTGTGGCGTTCATCATCCGCCGTAAGAATTTGCTGACGAATGTTGTCATTCTGTGCGCGACGGGCGTTGACGGTTAGAATCTGAGGTTCATCAAGAATGTCTTGAGCCAGTTTGCGCGTGCGACCTGTGGTGGTCGCAGACACCATGATGGTCTGGCAAGAAGAGTCGTCATCTTCTGTTTGTTCTTCATTCTGAGAACGTGCTTCATCGACATAACCAAGAATGGTTTGAACGTCTTCTGCAAAGCCTAAATCACACAGTTGATCTGACTCATCCAACACCACTTTGGACACTTCGATCAAACTCAACGAGCGCGCGTCAATGTGCTCAATCAAGCGCCCCGGCGTTGCAACCACAATATCAGGAAAACGATTCAACGCTTTCTGTTGAACTTTAAAATCTTCACCGCCAATCAAAGCACAAACTGTCAGCTCTGTATTTTCCAACAACTGATCACACACTTGAGCGATTTGAGACGCCAACTCTCGTGTTGGCGCCACGATCAAAGACTGGACGCGCTGACCTTTCTTTGGTTGCTCCAGCCATTCGTAATCGTCGAGAATCTTTTGAGCCAAAGGAATCAAATAAGCCAATGTCTTACCGGAACCCGTGGAGGCAGTGATAACAATGTCCTGCCCTTCCAAAATCGCAGGAATCGCCTTCTGTTGAACTTCCGTCGCTTGTTCCAGCGTCATTGTATTGAGTGATTCGAGAAGTTCTGAAGCCAATTCAAAATCAGAAAAAGAGGTAGATTCCGTTTGCATTTTTAGCGATTCCAAACAAATAAGAAGGGGGATAGAAAAGAAGGCGAACTTTAGCACATTCGCCAAGCGGGTGCTTCAAAATCTAGGGAACTTATTCAGGAGCACCCTAGGCTTTCGCTTTCTTATTCTGATACATCAAGTCATCTGCACGAGCCAATAACTCTTCCAGCTGATCCTCAGAATCTGGAATAACCGACACCGCACCTTCCGAAAACTCAAGATCATAGTCCTTGCCTGACGAGGCATTGTATTCAGAGACAGATATTTGAAAGCGATCTACCGCGTCTTGAGCTTGAGAGGCGTTGGTACTCGTTAGCAACGCAACAAACTCATCACCGCCCAGTCTGGCCACCAAGTCAGAATCTCTGAAACTGTCTTTGAGTAACTCAGAGAACGCCTTTAGCGCTAAATCCCCTTCGGCATGACCATAGGTATCATTAATGGCTTTAAACTTATTTAGATCAAAGAAAACGATCGACAACGGAATTTGTTCCCTCACACAGACGCTGAATGCTTGATACGCCAGCGAAATAAAGCCTCGTCGATTGGACATATGAGTCAACTCACATGTGGTGGCCAAATGAATGGCAGATAGTTCTCGCTCTACCATAGTCGCCATGTCATGCAGCGCTTCCAAGTCAGGATCAGTAAAGGCTCTAGGTTGATGATCCATCAAACATAGTGTCCCTAAACAAGCGCCATCATTGTGAAACAGCGGATAGCCAGCATAGAAGCGAACATTAGGAGGCTGAGCTACCAAAGGACACTCGGAAAAGCGAGAATCTTCAAAGGTATCGTCAATGACTAAAGGAGCACCATCTAAAACAACTCGGGTGCAAAATGAGCTTCGGCGTTCAGTCTCTTGCGATGCAAGCCCTTGCCGAGATTTAAACCATTGTCGCTCACTATCGACCAAACTTACCAACGCAATAGGAACGTTAAATAATTTAGTACAAAGTCGCGTATAACGATCAAAGCGTTCTTCCGGATCAGTATCCAGAATCTTTAAAGACCTAAGCGAGTTAAGTCGATCCCCTTCATTCTCTGGTTTTGGATAGGTTCCCATGATCTACCCCATAATTATTATTTTCTATTCAGTGTAGCAGTGCTCCGAAAGTTCCTAGACTTTATCCATAACTTAATTAATTTTTTTTAACCTTCTCTCAATCTTTAGGTCACTCATGAAAACATACACTGGGTTCATAGATTGAAGAGCAAGGAGAAGCGATGGAGAAGTAGTTATTTGTTATCCCCCTATTTAATTGCTAAGTGCTAATTCAGAACTAAGGCTATTAGTTCAAAGGGAGTACGTGCCATAGTGACTTCCTTGGGTCACCCAGAAAGGGTGGCCTTTTTTTTGTTCTGCTGAAAAGCGAACCGCGGCCATCACGGCAGTAACTTAACGATCGAACCACCGCTCTTATCGGTCAACAAATACAGAAAACCGTCCGAGCTCACTTCCACATCCCGTATACGCTCACCATAATTTGATAAATGACGATATTCCTTCAGTGCTGTCACTGGCGAAATACCCTGCTCTCGAACCATTCGAGTCAGTTCAGACAAGTTAGTTACTTCCAACTGTGCCAATAAACGATACTTCAACGCACCAATAAAAAAGTGCCCGTTAAATTGGGGATAGACCTCTCCACGATAAATCGTTAAACCAGACGGGGCGATGGAAGGTGTCCAATGCCACACAGGTTGCAGCATTCCTTCTCTGTGCGTTTCATCTGTGATCTTGAACCCGCTGTATTCCCGACCATAAGTAATTACAGGCCAACCATAATTGGCTCCCGCTTGAATGAGATTCAGCTCATCGCCGCCTCTCGGTCCATGCTCATGAATCCAAAGTGCTTTATTTTGAACGTCATAGACCATGCCTTGGGGATTACGGTGACCATAACTGTAAATTTCCGGCAGCGCATAGGCTTGATCTACAAACGGATTATCATCGGGAATTCGACCGTCCTCATGAATTCGCAGAATCTTGCCCATGTGCGTTGAAAGATCTTGAGCTCGATCCCGATTGCCTCGATCACCGACACTGACATACAGAAAGCCTTGTTCATCAAACGCTAAACGAGAGCCGTAATGGTGTGTGTTATGGTTCACAGCCTGTGTGACCAGCACATCCTCTAACTCCTGCAATGTCGTTCCTTGCAACCGGCCTCTGGCCACTGCTGTGGTATAACCATTCGCCACTTTTTTGGAATAGCTCAAATACACCCAAGATGTGTCATCAAAATTTGGATGCAAAATGACATCCAACAACCCTCCTTGTCCGTCATAAACCACTTTCGGGGAGTTAGCAATAATCTGCGATGTTCCTGAAGACAAGTGAAGCTGCTTTAAATGGCCGGACTTTTCCGTCACAAGAACAGAATGCTCATCAAGAAAGGCAAAGCCCCACGGATAGTCCAGCGAATCAGCGATTACCTTCAACTGAAACGAATAGGCGTTTACCGATAATAGGCACAAACTCAACGCTTGAATAAGCTTGAGAAAGAGACTTGCGCGCACATTCAAACTACTAAGAGTCCGATCAAAAAGAGGCCGCATACACTTACCATGATCCATGTCCGCTTGTCAGTGAAGAGTTGATCTGATCAGTGTAGTGCACTTTCGACTAATTTAGTGTGACGTTTGCTTATTCTCCGGTTTGGCATACATCACGTGAGCAACACCGATTTGTCGCTCAGAAAAGCCACCTTCGCAGTAACTCAAATAGAATTGCCACATCCGGATAAACTCTTCGCTGTAGCCCAATCCACGAACCTCTTCTAAGCGAGACATAAACCCATGTTGCCAAGCGTTCAGAGTTCGAGCGTAATGTTCAGCAAAGTCCGCCATATAAACCATTCTTAAATCAGAGTGATTCATTGCTGCGGTATTTAATGCGTGAATGGAAGGAATACAACTGCCGGGGAAAATATAGCGTTGTATGAAATCTACCTGTTTACGAGCGTTTTCATACCGTTGGTCTACGATGGTAATGGCTTGAAGAAGCATCATGCCGTCAGCTTTCAATAATGATGAGCACTTCTTAAAAAAGGTTGGATAATACTTCCAGCCGACGGCTTCAATCATTTCGACAGAAACCAGCTTATCGAACTGCCCTTCAAGATAACGATAGTCCGATTTGAGTAAGGTGATTCGATCCGTCAGCCCTTCCGCCGAAATCTGCGTTTGCGCAAACTTGTACTGTTCTTCAGAAATGGTGGTGGTCGTTACTTTACAACCATAATGCTTGGCAGCGTAGATTGCCAAACTTCCCCACCCCGTACCTACTTCAAGTAAATGATCATCTTCACAAAGTTTTAGCTTTTCACAAATGACTTGAAGCTTATTCAGAGACGCTTCTTCCATCGTGGCATCGTCAGTAGGAAAGATACCTGCGGAATACATCATGGTCGGATCGAGAAACAGCTGAAAAAAGTCATTCCCCAAATCATAGTGCGCCGCAATATTACGGCGTGAACCTTTCTCGGTATTCTGATTCAAGGAATGGAACCACTTGAGCAAAGGCGCGCTTAACTTAGCGATCCCTCCTTCCATGTTGTCGACCACATCAATGTTTCGAACCAACACCCGAACCAACATCGTTAAATCTGGCGTCGACCAATCACCCGTCATATAAGCTTCGGCGGCGCCAATACTGCCTCCGGTAAGAATATCTCGATAACAACTGGCATCGTGAATCACTAATTCCGCAGAAAGCTCCGAATCAGCCTGACCAAACCGATATTCCTCGTCATTTTTACCAGACAAATCACCAGTCAAATCACCAGTTAACTCACGAATTAGAATCGTTCCGGTATGAATCTGACTCAATTGCGCTAATACCAAGCGACGAGCGATCTGAATAACCCACCCCGACAACATGCCCTTCGGCTTCGCCTCATCCGATAACTTTAACTCCGCCACAGCCCCGGCGTATTTGTACTCTTTCGACGACTGAAACTTAGATGGTGCCATGTTCTTCTCCCGAGAGGTCTTGTGCTATTGCTGTGAATGATTGGTTTGGCTTAGCTTGGGATGATCATAAAAAGGCGCACGTTTACACCAAAGCTTAAATGCTTGCCAATAAATGCCCGTTACCACTTTTACGGTCATTAATGGCTGGCGGATCAGCTGCTTCGACAATTCACGTTCAATGGATCTTTGTTCGAGTCTCAACGTCGCATCAAAATGTTTTTCGGTCATGTCCTGATTTGCCGCATTCAATGTATCTGACACTGACAAACGATTTTCCATGTGTACGTGAAGTACTTGATCCGGATGGCTGAACATCCAGCGATAATCCATATTCATAGGATTGAATGGCGAGACATGAAACGCTTTTTCAAACTCAAAGAGATGATTGCATCGCCCCTTGGGCTGATAGCTGTAATCTGGGTAAGCCCGGTTTTTACCTTGAGGATTAACAGGCAGCACATAGTGATGGCGTTCATCCCATGGTGTATTCGTTATCTCTGACAATATGCAGACCAAATTCTCATGCTCATCAAAGCAGTAGTAAAACGTGACAGGATTAAATAAGAAATTAAACAACCTTAGGTGCGTCAACATACGAACAGAACGAATAGATACGTCTGTTATATGTTGCTGTTTCAGTGAACCTTCCGCTGCCTCAATGACCGCCTGTTTCAAACATTCAGTTTCAGGTTGAAAGTAATCTCTCCTGCGGAAACTGACTAGGTTAAAGCGTTCTAATGATGTGTACCATTTAGAAGAAAAGAGCGACGGTAACTCATCCAAATCCAAATAAAACATAAAAATCGGATAGCGAAACTCATGCGATACGGGAACAAACCGCCGATGACGAACCCACCCAGTGTAGAGCCGACTCTGCAACGATTCATTTACACTGTCTTTTGCAATGTCGTTCACAGTGTCACCCCGAAACGCTCGGCAACTCTTAAACCGCTATTAACGCCATCTTCATGGAAACCATTAAACCAATAGGCACCACAATAATGAGTTCGGTGTTTTGCATTAATTCGATGATGATCTTGCTGTGCCGCAATGCCATCTAAAGTAAAAACCGGGTGGCTGTACTGGTAAGACGCGATTATTTTACTTGGATCAATCTCTGTTGAACGGTTAAGAGTGACTAAAAAGGTTTCCGGCGCATCATGAAAATTCTGCAAAATATTCATGTTGTAGGTAACTAATGCA
This sequence comes from Litoribrevibacter euphylliae, assembly GCF_042646085.1. Classification (NCBI taxonomy): domain Bacteria; kingdom Pseudomonadati; phylum Pseudomonadota; class Gammaproteobacteria; order Oceanospirillales; family Oceanospirillaceae; genus Litoribrevibacter; species Litoribrevibacter euphylliae. The sequence goes on from NZ_JBHRSZ010000009.1 coordinate 304,592, forward strand.
CGGTCACTGCAACGTTGTGGAATATGATAATTCCAACTGGCCCAGGCCAGCTTACGTTTTGGTAATAAACGCGTGTCCGTATGTAAGACCACATCGTTCATCTGATAAGGGATAGCCGATAAAATTCGATGCTCATCGGGTGTCGGTTCCGCCAACAGCGCTAACGCCTGATCACTGTGGCAAGCAAAGATCACTTGATCAAACTCATGACTCTGACCCGACTGTGTTTGCAGAACTACTTTATCCTCATAACGATGGACTCTGGCAATCGGTGTATTGAGATGAATATTGTCTTTAAATGGCTGCGTTATCGGCTCAATATAACTGGCAGAACCACCCGTCAGCACTCGCCATTGCGGGCGTTCATCAACACTGAGCATCCCATGATTATTAAAAAATCGAAGGAAGAACTTTAACGGGAAATCCATCATCACTTCTTCAGACGCAGACCAAATCGCCGCCCCCATAGGAATGATGTAATGATGCCGAAATGCGTTCGAGTAGCGATGCGCTTGCAGAAACTCACCCAGAGTCTGATGTTCTGAAATACCATCGCAATCTAAAGCCATAACGGTTTGTTTATTGAATTTCAAAATATCGTAGACCATTCTCAAAAACGAAGGCCTAACCATATTGATTCGCTGAGCAAACAGGCTGTTCAACGAAGTGCCGTTGTACTCCAACCCCGTGTTTTCACAACGGACACTAAAGCTCATGTCAGACGCTTCACTCTTCACCCCGAGCTCGTCCATAAGCTTAATAAAGTTAGGATAGGTCCAATCATTAAACACGATAAAGCCCGTGTTTACCGGATAAGACTTCCCTTTAAGCGTGACATGCTTGGTGTGAGTATGGCCGCCTAAATAATCATTTGCTTCAAACATGCTGACGTGATGAGAACGACTTAATAGGTAACCTGCGGTCAGTCCCGCAATACCAGAACCTATGATCGCAACCCGTTGACCCGGCGGAAGTGTTTCAGCAGATGGAGTCATATTAGAAAAGGCAGCCATATTCATCTTGTTAATACCCTATGCGTAAACTCTTGCGGTGAATTCCATTAGTGAATGCCTAAACCATTCGTTTTTTAAGCTGCTGGATTACTGAGCCCAACACCGGAATGTGCTCGTACAATAATTTCCCACCATCAAAATAATCTCTGTGGTAATACACCTTATGATCAAAACGAATATGGCTTGAACCTTCGATGGTAATCTCTTTACCTCGGTTCAGACGCGGATGCACGTAACGCATCGACCAGATCAGCATGGCGTCTTCTTGATTGATCCAGGCTTGGTGAAAATCGAAGCAGCAGTAATCAAGATTTTCGTAAACAGACTCACAATAGTCTTTAAACGCAGATAATCCTTCAATTCGGTGAAAACTGTCTTCAAACACCATGTCACCTTGATAGACCTGATCAATCAACGGCCCCTGAGCATTATCCGCATTTAGGTGATGAAATAGATCTTTAAAGCGTTCGACAACCTTTCCAGCCATGGTTTCTGCTTCAGTTTGTTCCATTACTCTGCCCTCGGTATCGGATGTTCAATCTGCGCGCCTGCTTGATTTGCTCTTCCTTCTTTCAAGATACGCTCGGGAACCGGATTCAGATCATAGACAATACCAAGCCACGCCAGGCACTTCAGAAGCCCATAGGAAATATCAACTTCCCACCAATAGAACCCTTGCCGAGCAGACACGGCAAACCGATGATGATTGTTATGCCAGCCCTCGCCCAGAGTAACTAAAGCCAACAAGGCGTTATTGCGACTTTGATCCGGTGTTTTGAAACGACGAGACCCCCACACGTGCCCCAAAGAATTAATGGTGAAGGTTCCGTGAAAGAGTAGAACCGTTGATATGAAGAATCCCCAAACCAGCATTTGCCAGCCGCTCGTACCTGATTCTGGATACACCCAAAGAAGTAACTCACCCAAGCCAAACATCGATAAAGCAAATAAGACTGGCACCAAAGAGTCATAACGGTTAATGAATTTAAGCTCCGGGTACTTTGCAAAATCCTTAATAACCGAGTAATCCGTTTTAAAGCCTGCATCACTGGTGAACCATCCAAGATGGCTCCACCAAAACCCATGGGCCACCGGCGAGTGAATGTCGTCCTCTCGATCCGAGGACTTATGATGCTTCCTATGATGAGAGGCCCACCACAACGGCCCTCGTTGTGCCGCAGAATTCCCCAGAACGGCAAATACGAACTGCCAACGTCTGCTGGTTTTAAAGGCCTTGTGTGCGAAATAACGATGATAGAAAGCGGTAATGGCAAACATCCTCAGCCAGAACATTGCCAAACACACACCAACCGCGATCGGACTGTACCCCACCAGAAACACACTCAAACAGGCCAGATGAATCAACACAAATGGCAAGCATCGTAACCAATTTACGTTTCTGGACGCTTCAGTTTCGACATCCTGTGAATGCAAATCCGCCTCTGAATCAAACCATTGAAGAACATTGACCCAAAACCGCGTAACGGCCTTATTCGTCACCACGACCCCCTTGCTTAGTCGAGTGTTCATAACGGCAATTCATAAGATTTAGAGGGCATCATTGGCATCAGTTCTTGCTCATGGACTGATTCCCCTTTGAACCAAGCTTTGGTTCGTTGGGTCGCCGTTTTATGGTCCACCATAGGATAGGCATACCCCAGGTTATGACGTTGTTGCGAGCTCGGGTTATGAATGGATTTTGCGTTTAACGACGCCAACTCAGGCACGTACTGACGGATGAAATCCCCATCCGGATCAAATCGTTCTGACTGTCGGGTTGGATTAAAAATCCGAAAATACGGTGCCGCATCAACGCCTGTGGACGCACTCCACTGCCAGCCGCCGTTATTTGATGCGAGATCGCCATCCACCAGCTTGGACATGAAATAAGCCTCACCCCAACGCCAATCGATGAACAAATCTTTAGTGAGGAACATTGCGACTATCATTCGTAAACGATTATGCATCCAGCCCGTTTGGTTCAACTGGCGCATAGCCGCATCCACAATAGGAAACCCTGTTTGACCATCACACCATTGTTTGAAAGCCCGTTCATCGTGCTGCCAAGGCAGCTGATCCGTCTCGTCTTTGAAGGCTTTATGTTTCGATAACTTAGGATAAAAGAACATCAGATGACGATAAAAATCACGCCATATCAGTTCATTTATCCAGCTCTCCAGCCCTGGATTACCAGCGTCCAATTGACCATTATTGGCATTCAAGGCCACCTGAACACACTGTCGTGTGGTCAGCACGCCAATAGCTAAATACGGCGATAAACCACTGGTTGCCGCCAAATTGGGGTAATCACGGTTCTCTTGATAATGACGCGCTTTGTCATCAACAAAGTCGTTTAACATCTGGTGAACCGCTTCTTCACCAATCGGCCATGAGGCGTCTCGATTCGAGTGTTCAGGTAAGCCCGCTTCGATGGCATCAAGTGCCTTTAGATCGGTTTGAAGATTAGGCAAGGTTTGACTCTGTGGTAGAGACGCAATTGGTCTGGCCAGATCATAAAAGCGTTCGAAATAAGAACGCTTAAACGCGGTATAAACCTTAAAGCACTCACCCTGCTTATTAGTGATTTGCCCAGGCGCAACAACACACTGATCATCAAAGCCAGAGCATTGCACACCTTGAGCAATGAGTTTGTTTTGGATCTGAGTCTCTAAAGTACTCTCATTTACCTCGTACTGACGGTTGAAATACACATGCGTAATCCCGTTGGATATCACTAACTCTTCTAACGAGTTAGCTGTGTTTTCGAACGTCGAGGTTTTTAATACAACGAAAGGCACATTAAGGTGATTCAGTGACGCAGCAAGCGTTCTGAGATGTTTCACAATCAGCGACCGCTGCGCTGGAGAAACCTGATGTTTATCCCATTCCCACTCAGACAAGCAAAAAACACCAATGGTAGGCTCACCATTTAAGGAAGCCGTCATCGCATGATGCAACGCCGGATTATCGTAGACTCTTAAATCGCGCTTAAACCAGACTGCGTTCATTGGTTGCCCATCCCTTTATTTCCCATCCCTTTATTTCCCATCCCTTTATTTCCCATCCCTTGATTGTTTGCCCCTTGATTCTTAGACACATCACTCTTCTGGGAAAGACCTTGTCGCGTTTGGATCAATGCCATCGCCAAAGAAGTACCACTCAAGTACGCGGCTTCGACACCGTGTAAGCCTCGACCCATCCCTAAATAGTCACCGCACAAACACAAATTCTCTTGAGGTCCTAAATGATTTAACCCTTTCACTTGCCCCGCTCGGCTTAAAACGTTCTGTTGAGGTAGAGAATACAACCAACGATGAGTGTAGCAGTACAAAGGTTGATCCAGGATGTCTAATCCAACCTCATTCTTCAGCACTGGTTTTATCTCCCACAGGGCACGCCAGAGTGCTTGAGCAATGTCTTCTTTATCATAGTCTGTACGTGCTTTGCTCCACATCGGTTGCGCTTCAACCTTAACTAACACACCTTGACCATGTTCAGGCGGCGTTCGATCTGCCTTTACCGACTCTAAAGAAACACGTTTAATAACGGATGATTCCGGTGTATTTACGGCATGAACCTGGTCTAAACCAAGTGTGTTAAAGGTATCGTCTGCCACATAAAAAACCGATACCCACTGCGGTAATGTCTCTACATAGTCAAAGGCAGACTTATAAGGATGATCTTGCGGCACCAATGCATACGCCTGCTCAGGAGGCGTAGCTAACACCAAGTATGTACTTTGAGAAAATAAACATTCTTCACCGTTGTTCTGAATAAAGGTTTTCCAGGGATATTCCGCCTGATCCTCAAGATACTCTATACGCGTAATTCGTTGTCCGCACTCCAAACGAATACCTGTTGCCAATTCACGGGTAAGCGCAGAGCTTCTGGAAGCCGCTACATACTCGCCATTTGACAAACGATGCACCTTATCACCGGCTTCAACCAGAAAGTTTTTGAATGAATGATTCGTCGCTTGAAAACTGGACGCACCTAAATCAAACGCCAACACTCCAAATGCTTCATTCATCACTCGTTTCGAAGCCAATCGGCCACCAGTTCCTCGTGATTTATCGATGCATAAGACATCAATCCCGGACTTCATTAAGTCCCGAGCCAATGACAGACCTGCCATACCAGCGCCAATGACAACGACTTCCGCTTGATGCATAGAATTCTCTCCGACTCATCTAGGCTTATTGAAATGTACTTTGAGAATTACGCAGTGCCCTGACCTTTGGATCACTCATTTAAAAATATTTTGTATTTTCAGCCCCTCGACTTTACTCAGGAAACGATAATCACTAGATTAAAAAGCCTTAACTCCTCGATACAAGGGCATCTAGTGACTACGTCTAATCCTAAGGATTCAGCAACTCTTGATGAATTAGTGCTTCGCATTGCGCAGCATCAAGACAAGCAAGCCTTTATGGAACTCTTTGAGAATGTGTCATCACGACTTAAGGCTTACGCCATGCGTTGCGGTGCTGACAGTTCGGAAGCAGAAGAAATCGTCCAGGAAAGTCTACTAACGGTTTGGCGAAAGGCGGAACAATTTAATCCCAAGGCCGCATCCGCAGTCACCTGGCTGTACACCATAGTGCGTAACAAACGCATTGATATGGCTAGGAAAAGCAAAAACGTGCAGATAGTTTCAGACGATCTATATCCAGAACAAGGCACCGTTGATCTGGATATAGATGTTGAAAGAGATCTGAATGGCCACATCGTTCGTACCCTTCTTACCTCTTTGCCAGAAGAGCAACGACAAATTGTCTATATGGTTTATTTCGAAGGAAAGACCCATTCCGAGATTTCCAACGAACTGGATCTTCCGCTGGGAACCATTAAATCCAGGCTTCGACTGGCAATGAAGAAATTAGACGCTTTAGCACAAGAGCAAATTACATGGCTAATTATCATCCTAGTGACGAACTTTTAATGACTTTTTCCGCAGGGCAACTTACCAACGCCCTGGGGATTCTAGTGGCGTGTCATATCGAACGGTGTCAGATCTGTCGTTCTAAGGCTCTGATGTATGATCAGCTAGGCGGCGAAATCCTCGAATCCACTGAGCCTACCCCTGTATCCGAAGACATGCGTCAGCAGTTATTACAACGCATTGATTCGACCGATGACAACATTGCCCCACACATCCAGGAGAATCTAGACCCTCGTGTTCCTAGACCATTATGGCGATTTGTAGAGAACGACCTCAACGCATTGCAGTGGAAAGGGTTCACATCCAGTATTCAGGAAGTCACCTTACCCTTCTCTGATGATCACTTCACCGCCAAGTTCTATAAAATTGCAGCCGGGAAAGAACTGCCGGAACACACACATAAAGGGAACGAATTCACCTTGGTATTGGATGGTAGCTTCTCGGATCAACTTGGCAGTTACCACGCTGGGGACTTCATTTTGGCGGATACAGAAACAATCCATACCCCACATGCTCATAAAGATAAGGACTGTATTTGCTTTGCCGTGATGGATGCGCCGTTAAAAATGACCGGCTTTTTTGGGCGTATGCTTAATCCATTCTTGAGATAATGAATTTCTGAGATAATGAATTACCTGAGATAGCTAAAAACCTTTAGATGGTCGAATGTCTTTTACTGAAAGATTTCCGGTCAGGGAAGATTAATCCGCCAAGTGATGATCGGTATGAGTGGAAGGATCATGCTGATCAAGATCACTTTTCGCATGAATATGCAGATGTGAGTGGCTGTGCTGATGCGGATGACGATGCATCACCGCCTCAACCAAAGTGCCGTCTTTCATAATCATCGCCCGATTGGCCAAACGCTCAATCACCGATTGATCGTGAGACACAATGATCATGGTTAAATCCAACGACTCAAGCAGCGTTAGCAAACGCTCTCTAGAGACATCATCCAACGCATTGGTCGGCTCATCCAACAGTAAAACATCTGGTGACATAGCCAATACCGTCGCTAACGCCACCAAACGTTTCTGGCCACCAGACAATCGGTGAGTAATGGCATCGGCCAAATCCGACAACCCTAAATGCGCCAACGTTGCCAGCGCAATGTCCCGCGCTTCGGCTTCCGACTTACCTAAGTTGATCGGTCCAAAAGCGACGTCTTCAATAACGGTTGGGCAAAACAATTGGTCATCGGAATCCTGAAATAACAATCCAACCTTTTGGCGTACAGAAAAGAAATCTTTCTCTATCGTTCGCTCTTGATCAAACGCCACCAGATTCCCAGATGTAGGTTTATTCAACCCCACCAGGAGCTGTAAGAGCGTCGTTTTTCCTGTGCCATTACTGCCTAACAGCGCCAATCGATCGCCTTTTTTCAACGTCATGGAAACATCAGAAAAAATGGTAGTTGTACCTCGATTGAAACTAACTCGATCCAACTCAATCAATGTCTGATTCATAGCATCTTTTCTCCATAATTTGCGATCAACAAGAGCACGCACACTGAAACTACAAACGATAAGAATATCGTGTCCATTAGCGCCCAGCGTTTTTCATCCATCACCACAAAGCGTCCTTGATAGCCACGGCACTTCATAGCCTGTAATACCCGTTCTGAACGTTCCAAACTGCGAACCAATAACATGCCAATCAACCAACCATAACTTCGCCAAGTATGGACATTACTGCCTGGCGTAAACGCTCTGGCACGCATAGCGGTTCGTAATCGTTGATATTCTTGCCCTAAAACAGACACATAGCGAACGGTCATCAAAAACAAATGCACCAACTTATGAGGGATACCCAAACGCGCCATGGCATGCCCCAGCGTTTCGGGCAACAAGGTTGCCAATAACACCAGTGAACACATCAAGATAGCATTGGCACGCAGAAACACTTGTTGGGCTCGTTCGATGCCAACCTCCGACGCATACAGCAACCCCAACACCTTGGTTGCCTCTCCACCTGAGACGCTAAACGGCATGAACACCGTAAGAATCAGAATAAAACCTTCGAAGGGCAATAATCGCTTAAGAAGTTGTTTCGCAGGCAGTTGTGAAGCAAACAGTAAACACAGAGAGAATCCACAAGCCCACATCAGAAGAGATACTTGGTGGATACAAATAACACTCAAAGCAAACAACAAGCAGGCAATCAAACGGCCTCGGGCGTCTAACGCGTCCAACCAGGGGGCTTTAGAAGCATTTGCCAGCGACGTCAAATCACTCATTCGCCAGCGGTCTTTTCGTTACTAACGTGCTTAGATGATTTTCTGGATGAATACCACAGCGCAGCTCCGGCCAAACCAAAGATCACACCCACACCGCCAAGAATGTCACTCAATCGAGCACTGTTTTGATATCGATGCAGCTCCTCACGTAACGGAGCGACTTGCGCTGCGACCGCACGTTCAACCACGGCTTCTAGTTCATCAGATGTGATTCCAGAAGTGGTCACATTAACTAGACTAGCATTACCCTGTTGCGCATTAGGGTTCTTTATTGATGACTCAGCGGGTATCTCAGCTCGGGTATTTTTAACAATCCACTGACCTACATGACCATCATGAGAATCAGCCACTACATGAATCAAGGGCGCAGTGACTGGCGCACTGGTGAACTCCCCCTCTTGATCCGCTACAAGGGTTTGAAGGCGTTGCCCGTCCGGAGTGTCCAAACGAACCTCTGCACCTTTGGCCGGAGCACCACCAACAAAGTAAACCGAGCCTTTAATCAAGTCGCCTTCAAGATAAGCAAACACCTTTAATGCGTGAGCAAAACTCATCGACGAAAAAAATACAGAGAACAACAAGGTAAAACAGAATGCAAATGAATGTGTAACGCTCGACAGCATGGATTCCTATCCTAATGTCTCTACCCTTCACAATGTCAGGGCTTAATTAAGTTCGGCGAGACTTTCATGAGAAATGACAAAATAACACCAGAGATCAGTGCTTCCACCAGCATTAGTGGCAGGTATGTAACCGCTATGATCTTACCTGAGACCTGATACTCCTGACCAGTCAGGATCAGGCTTGAATAAATCAAGATCGCAGTCATCAAAACAGATAATCCCCCCGCACAACTCCCTAACAAACCAACCTGTTTGGGCGTAGCTTTTAAAATCAGCGGACGAAACACCCCACCTACGATCAGCGCAGGAAAGGCAATATTGAAGGTGTTAACCCCTAAAGTGAGTAAACCACCGTGACCAAAGAAAATAGACTGCATTAACAAGGCGACTAAGATCGCAGGCAAGGCCGTCCAGCCAAGCAAGATGCCCATTACGCCGTTAAGTATTAAATGCACACTACTGGGGCCAGCAGGAACACTGACTAAAGAAGACACAAAAAACGCAGCCGCCAAAACCGCCGCCGGAGGAATTTTATCGCTATCCAATTTCTTGATAGCGATGGCAAGTAAGGAGGCTGATGCAACCGCCCCACTCGCCAATACAGGCATAGACAAAATGCCATCAGGTATATGAGCCAAACTATAAATCCTTAATCAATCTTCGGCTCACTATGTCCTTAGATTAGAGTTCGTTTGCCTAAAGAGCACCTGCTTCATGCTCTTTACTAGGAGTGTTCTTTGCTAGGAGTGACATGCTAGGCGTCTCTTACTTGGCGCCCGTTTTAGCACCCATCTTGACACCCATGTCGCGAGTACGAACCCAAATCAAACCACCCTCTTCCACAGGTACAATCTTACCTTCAGGGTTTTTCATCGGTTCATCGGCTTCAACCAAGGCAGCAAAGCCCCACCAACCTGCTTTAGGCATGACATAACTAAACACACCATTAGCATCTGCTTTGATCACCTGAGTAATGTAGCTTTCGTAAGGAACCGATACTGAGCCATCGTTGCGCCATTCTACTTCGACTTCGGCAAATGGCACAGGCTTACCGTGTTTTTTTACGATGCCTTGGAACAAATTCCCCGTCCACAAACCGTAAGGGCGAGTTAAAGGCTCAATCTCAACCGGCGCGCCGACCAAACTATCCCAGTTAGCTTCACCGTTAAACGCATCCACAATTACTTTAGTGTGATGCACAATCATAACGCCTTCGGCGGGTTCCCAATATGGCGCAGGTTCAACATAGAAAATATGATCACCCGGTTTCTTAACTTGGTAATCCACGTTATAACGGCGTGCTTCACCGTCTTTAGAAGTAACAGCAAGAGTATCCAACAAGCTAACACGCTTATCTGCAGTAATCACATCCAGCACCTTCGGCATGACCATGTCCATTACAGGCCCTTGCTCCATTGGATGTGTAAAGGTCAGATCCAATGAAAGCGATGCTTCCTCGGCAGATTCAACGATATCTGAATTTGGGATAATTTCCTGAAAGTGCGCATTCGCATTGAAAGAAAAAAGAGAAGAAAGAAGGCAGAAAGACGTCAATGTCTTTGAAACTTGCATATTACTTAGAACCTCAATTTGCAAAGTGAATAGACTATCCATATAGACAGGATTTAATCTATTCTACTTGCAAATCGTTTTCATTTACAGATTATGTATCATACCTTCAGTTTCGCCAACGCTATCATCCTCCATCGCCTCACGATTCGCTGCCAAGGCTTTCTCAAGCGCTTCTACCAATTGAGACAAAACCGATTTGTTTTCATCTTCAGATAAAGACTCACCAAAGGCTTTTTGATCTTCACGTAACTGATTCATACGTTCTATGGCCATGGAAATATCCGCAATAACAGGTCTGGCTTGATCTTCCTGATCCTCATCGGTTATGCCCAACTGCGCCTGCTTAATCTGTTCATCCATCTCGCTCGAGGTCATGACTTCTGGCGCTGCGGATTCATTAGCGGCTTGATTAGCCAAATCAATTTCTTGAACAGATCGAACTTCACCCGATTCCGTCAGATACAAACCATTGGCTTTCACCCGACCGAGTGCAACACCATCAGGGCTGACTAAATCGAAGTCTGCGTCTGCAGAACCCAAATAAATCGCACCAACACCAACCTCAGATAAACTCTTCAAAGACTCTTCACCGGTTTCTGACGTTACCCAAACTTGTAACTCCTGAAAGATGGGGTCACCTTCGTCAATCCAAAGATTGCCATCGGAATCATATTGCGCGAGTTCACCAAAGCCACTGCCTGATTGCGGGCCAAATAGCTCGGTTCCGTCGTCCACTTTACCGTTTTGGTTTCGATCAAAAACTAAATAACCGCTTCCTTTCGCTAAGGTGCCGATCTTTTCAGTAACACCGTCACCATCGACATCAAAATCAAAGTATTGATCTCGTAATTGTGCGCTTTCCGCACCGAAATTAATGACCAGAGGATCGGTCATCGGGCGGGACTGAACCAATAACTCAGACCGAGTCTCAATGCGCTCATGGCGATCCATCGCCAGATAGAGACCAAAATTTATGACACGACCATCTGCAGTAGTAACCGAACCATGCCCGTTAAATAATTGGGTCTGATCTACCTGTGATAAGGTGTATTGGTTAAATCGCATCAAACCTGTACCTGAAACGCTAATAGCACTGCTATCAACAGTTCCCACAGCAGTAAGTTCGTCCGTCCCCGACACCGATAGTTGAGACGCGTCAATCACTGTACCCGTGAGTTGAATGCCTCCCTGAGCTAAAGAACCAGAATCTATCGAACGCGCAGCGACCGCCACACTGCTTCCTAAATCTGAAGAAGGAATTAGAAAGCGCGCAGCACTTTTACCAGTAAACACCGCTGAAATAGCATGCTCTATAAAGGAGGAGTCGGTAAAGCTACGCTGAGCTTCTGCCGATGATCCGGCCTTCATTAATTCATCAAACGAATACACGTCGCTATGACGATAACTGTATTGCTGATATCGTTGGTCGTATTCGACCCGAGTATCTTGTGAGACTCCGATGATATTCCCCATTCCTACAGGACGACCACCAGGGGGAGCATTTTGATCTTGTTCAGTACGTCTTACATTGAGCTGTTCTCTTGATAGTTCCTTTAAAACTGAACGACGAGACAGCGCCTCCATCTGGACATCAGATGCAAGTATTCTCATAGTAACCTCCAGCCATTGGTGCTTATTGGCGGCCAAGCCAATAAACGTAAACCTCCATATTTAGTAATCGGCATAGGTAACGAAATATTAACAACCGCTTATCGAGAAAATATCTTTTGGTACGGTTAACTACGTCGGATTACTTAAACACTCTTCAGGAAATTTTTAATGGCATTGAAAGCAACCATTTTCAAAGCGCAGGTTCAGATCTCTGATTTGGACCGACACTATTACAACGAGCATGAATTAACGCTGGCTCGACACCCTTCTGAAACTGATCAGCGAATGATGACGAGGTTGATCGCATTTGCACTCAATGCCCATCCAGAACTCACGTTCACTAAAGGTCTGAGTACTCGCGAAGAACCTGATCTCTGGCAAAAATCACTGCAAGGCGACATCGACTTATGGATAGAATTGGGTCAGCCAGATGAGAAACGGCTACGCAAAGCCTGCAGCCAATCAGAGCACGTCATTATTTATTCCTTAGACAACTCGACCTTTAATTCTTGGTGGCAAGGTGTCGGTCCAAAAGTCGATCATCTAGCAAACCTCACAGTCTGCCAGCTACCTACTGAACCCATTGAGACACTATCCGAAGCTTTGGGCCGAAACTTAAACTTACAAGCCACCATTCAGGACCAGCAACTGTGGTTAAGCCTTGATGATGCAAATGTTGAAATCCACCCAACGATCATCAAACAAGTCACTACTTAATAACAAAAACCTGTCTAAACTTAATCTATTTATTGCTAGGAAGTGGAGAACCTTGTGTCTGACTCAGAACTTCATCAACAAAGCTGTGAAGCTTGCCAAGCAGGCGCACCTTTGGTAGATCCGAAAGATTTCCCTGAACTTCTAAAGCAATTATCCGGTTGGGAAGTGGTCTCTTTGGATGGCGTCAATCAGTTACAACGTACTTATACTTTCAAGAATTTTGTAGACGCATTGACCTTTACAAACAAATTCGGTGCTCTGGCTGAAGAGTATAATCATCATCCAGAAATACGAACGGAATGGGGAAAAGTCACCGTATTTTGGTGGACACATAAGATCTCTGGACTGCATAAAAACGATTTCATTATGGCCGCCAAAAGTGACCAGCTTTATGTGGGCTAATCAATCCTAGCCCATATAAGACCAATGCAGGACTAGTATGCAAGACCAATATGCAAGACCAATAAAACTATAAGCTCCAGAGAGTGTTAACTCTCAACCACAAGAGCAAATAAAGACATGTAGAGGGATAGGAAATGAGTACAAACAAGGGAAGTTCAAACACCAGTTACCACACGTGTAACTTATGTGAAGCCATGTGTGGTATTGCCATCGAAACGGATGGTAAGCAGATTCTTTCAATCAAAGGCGATAAACAGGACCCGTTCAGTCGAGGCCATATTTGTCCTAAAGCCACTGCGCTACAAGATTTATACGAAGATCCTGAACGACTGACCAAGCCTCTTGAACGGACAGAACACGGTTGGACCACCATAGAATGGGAAGACGCTTTCGATAAAGTCGCGGCCCGCATTCAACAGATTCAAACCAAGTATGGCAAAGACTCTGTTGCCACTTATTTGGGCAACCCCAACGTACACAACCTCGGTGCGATGCTGTACGGTCGTCACCTTCTTCATGCCCTTAATACCAAGAACATGTACTCAGCAACTTCTGTGGATCAGCTCCCTCACCACGTTGTAGCGTCCAAACTCTTTGGACACATGCTGAAAATGCCTATTCCGGATATTGATCGCACCGATTTCTTCTTAATGCTTGGTGCAAACCCTGTTGCATCGAATGGCAGTGTTATGACCGTTCCCGATGTCAAAAAGCGCCTAAAAGACATCCAAAAGAAAGGCGGTAAAGTGGTTGTTATCGACCCTCGCCATACTGAAACGGCTGAAATTGCTGACCAGCATTACTTCATCAAGCCAGGTACAGATGCCCTACTCCTGTTGGCGATGCTGCATGTGATCTTTGACAGTTCGTTATTGGATGCAGAAGCGACCGGCTTAATGTCCAATGAGATCGAAGGCATTCAGGAAGACATAATCAAATACTCTCCAGAGCGGGTAGCACCCATTGTGGGTATTGATGCCGTTGAGATTCGACGTTTAACTTATCAGTTCACACAGGCCAAGCGACCAGTGTGTTATGGTCGAATGGGCACCTCGGTTCAAGCCTTTGGTACGCTCACTCAATACCTAATGACCGTTTTCAATTTACTGCTTGGGCGAGTCGATAAAGTGGGTGGTTTGATGTTTACCTCACCGGCCATCGATCTAATGAAATTAACAGGCCGTGGCGGCTTCGACCGTAATCGTTCACGGGTCAGAAACCTCCCGGACTTCAACAGTGAATTCCCGGTTTCAACCTTGGCCGAAGAAATCCTGACACCAGGTGAAGGACAAATCAAAGCGTTATTAGTAGCCGGTGGCAACCCGGTTCTCTCTACCCCTAATGGCGAACAACTGGACACCGCACTTAACGAGCTGGAATTGATGGTGTCGGTGGACTTCTATCTAACGGAAACCAGTCGACATGCAGACTTCATTTTGCCGCCAGTGAGCCCTTTGGAACGAGATCACTATGATCTTGTGTTCAATATGATTGCCGTTCGTGACGTTGCTAAGTTCTCCCCCGCTTTGTTTAAAGCGCCTAAACATACAAAACAAGATTGGGAAATCTATTGTGCTCTCACCGAACGATTATTGAAAAAAGCCCCGTTAAAACAACGCTTACAACTTAAACTTGCAGAGACTCTTGGCCCCAGAGGCCATCTGGAACTGCTACTTCGAAGCGGACGCTATGGCAGTAAGCTTAATCCGTTCAAAGGGCTGTCCTTACGAAAACTGCAGAACAACCCGCACGGCATAGATTTAGGCCCTCTAAAACCACAGCTACCGAAATCGCTTAAAACCAAGAGTAAAACGGTAGAACTTCATCGAGATTTCTTCATGAAGGATCTGCACCGAATCGAGCGTACTTTCTTTAGCGAAGAATCCAAGTACGATCAAACAGCACCTTTGCTATTGATCGGACGACGTCATGTCCGTAGTAATAACTCTTGGTTGCACAACAGTCATCGGCTGGTAAAAGGAAAATCACGCTGCACGGTAATGATGAACCCTACGGACGCTCAGCGTTTGAAACTGACGGACAATCAAATCATCGACGTCAGCTCGACCGTAGGCTCAGTACAACTTCCGTTGGAAGTAACTGAACACATCATGCCAGGTGTGATTAGTATTCCTCACGGCTGGGGACATACCAAGAAAGGAACTCGCTGGTCAGAAGCGGAACGCCATGCAGGGCAAAGCATGAACACACTAACCGACGACAGTCAGATTGATGAACTCAGTGGCAATGCAGTTCTGAACGGTGTACCGGTGACGGTAAAAGTCGTGATTGATTCGGATAACGCAGCCCAAACGTCGGCCACAAAAAAGGCTCCCAAAACGGAAGCCTTATCGGAAATCACTGAAGTCTTATAACGAGTTTTGCCTTACAGGCCGTCAGTGTTCATAAAGGGCTTCAAATAATGGCCTGCAAATTTCCAGTCCTTGTCGTGTTCCATGTGATATTGGAACTCACGAGGCTGGGATTCTGAATTGATTAACGCCTGCAATTTTCCATCGGCTATTTCCGGATCAAACACACGGAAGAAGAACTGACAACAACCGTTCCATGACGACTTAGCCAACACCATCGCATTTTTGTCTTCGGTGACTAACGCAGCGATCTCAGCACAGAACTGATCGATTACCGCTTTTTCCTGTTCTGTCGGCAAGCCATCAGTTTGAGTGTCGTTGTTCTCAATCACAATCGCCAAATGCCACGCAAACACTTCCTTCGGCTGAAAATCCACAAGCGCTTTATTGACCGAACAGATGGCTGGCATCTTATGCTCTTCCCAGCGTAAGCCCGCATACTCTTCCTTTGGAATCACTACGTTATATTTCTGAGGCGCTTGTTCAGTCATAGTCTTGTGCCATCTGTTTGCTAATGAAGGGGCGGCATTATAAACGATGGAAGTACTATTGAAAAATCTCAGCGAACGCACCAGGCTGGTTCATTTTTCATTGAAAATAAAAACACGAACGACAGAAACCACCCTCTTCGACGTATTGTGAATTACGAAACCATTCATCGAGAAAAGATAATACTTTCAATCTCTTACCCATACTTCAGCTCTCAATATTCAAGAAAATGTTTCGATTGGCACCTTTTCTGCTCTTACCCTAGGGAAGCTCTGAAGCAAAAAGCACATAAGAATGAGTAAGGAAACCGATATGAAAGCTGTTATTCCTGTCGCTGGTTTAGGAACAAGAATGCTGCCTGCTACTAAGGCTATTCCCAAAGAGATGCTGCCTGTGGTCGACAAGCCGTTGATTCAATATGTGGTGCAAGAGGCCGTTGCAGCCGGTATTCATGAGATCGTTCTGGTCACCCATTCCAGTAAGAACTCCATTGAAGATCACTTCGATACCAGTTTTGAATTGGAAACCCAGTTAGAGCGTCGTGTAAAACGTCAACTCTTGGAAGAAGTTCGTGGCATCTGTCCAGAACATGTCACCATCATTTCTGTTCGACAACACGAAGCCAAAGGCTTAGGTCATGCCATCATGTGCGCACAATCGGTATTAGGTGATGACGATGTAGTGATCTTACTGCCGGATGTATTAATCGATAACGCCGCGTCAGATCTGAAACAAGATAACTTAGCTGCCATGATCAAGCGCTTTAAAGAAACGCGATCCAGCCAAATCATGGTGGAAGAAGTGCCCCAAGAGTTGGTTCATAAATACGGAGTCGTCAATATTGATGGCGCGGAGCTCAACGCAGGAGAAAGCCAGCCGATGCACTCCATCGTTGAAAAGCCAAAGGTCGAAGACGCGCCGTCCAATAAAGCCGTAGTCGGTCGATACGTGCTATCCAAGTTCATCTGGCCACTGTTACGAAAAACTCCGATTGGTGCTGGTGATGAGATTCAACTTACGGATGCCATTGCCATGCTGATGGACATCGAAACCGTTGAAGCCTATCAAATCAAAGGAAAAAGCCACGACTGCGGCAGTAAAATTGGTTACATGAAGGCAAACATTGAATACGGCTTACGCCACCCTGAACTAAATGGAGAATTCAGAGAATACCTAGCCCAACTCACTCAGTCTGAAGAAAATGCCCCTCACCTAACGTTAGCAAAAAGTTAATAGACCAGCTGGCACAGAATCATTTACAGGGTCGTTAAACACCCTCGCAGAAACAAAAAAGGTTCGATCGGATTGATCGAACCTTTCATTTACATCCATTCGGGTGCACTAATTCAACTAATTCGCCTAAACTAGCTTAATTAGCAGCCCCAGTCTGATCAGACATCATATTGCATTCAAAGCCCCAACTTGCCTGTTTTTCAGCAAAGGCTTTGGCTTTCTCTTCACAATAACCTTCTTCGTTTTCAGCACGCCATAACGTCTGCATACCCGACGCTTTCTCATAAACAACTTCACAAGGTACCGTTGAACCTGGCTGTGTGTATACAACGCTGACTTTACGTTCTGCATCACCATTTACACACACGTAAGTGTCACCTGCCATAGCAACACTTGCTGACAGTGTCATAAAGGTTCCTAGTGCTAAGGTACGTAGTTTCATCAATTTCTCCATCCTTATTTATTAATTATGTATTTCAGAAAACTCTGAATAATATATCGACTTATCCTAGCCCAACTATTACAAATCGCCCACTTTTACCAAATAAAACAAAAATTTAACCAGATTCGTAATTTTCAAAGACACAAAAAAGCACAGCCTTAGCTGTGCTTTTAACGTCTATTTAGAGAATGCTAACGCTTAAACAAACTCAGCGTTGTGATACACGTTTTGTACGTCTTCACAATCGTTCAACATCTCAACCAACTTCTCGAACATCTCTTTTTCATCGCCAGAGATTTCAGTCGTCATTTGAGGTAAGAAGGTAATTTCATCCATTTCGAAATCAATGCCTTCGAAGTTGCTTTCCAAAGCTGTTTTCGCTTGGTGGAACTCGTTAGGTGGCACCATTACCGTGATCATACCGTCTTCATTTTCGATTTCAGACACATCAATGTCTTCCATCATCAATGCTTCAAGAACACCGTCTTCGTCTTCCGACTTAAACGCGAATACGCCTACGTGATCAAATAAGTGAGACACCGCACCTTGGGCACCGATCTTTGATTTCGCTTTGTTGAAACAGGTACGCACATCACCGTAAGTACGGTTGTTGTTATCGGTTAAGCAATCCACGATTACCATGGTATTGCCTGGGCCAAAGCCTTCATAACGCGCTGCAGCGTAATCTTCACCGCCGCCACCTTTGGCCTTTTCAATGGCTTTATCAATCACGTGGCCAGGAACTTGATCTTTCTTCGCCTTATCAATCATACGACGTAAAGAAAGGTTTCCGTCCGGGTCGACACCACCGTTCTTAGCACAAACGTAAATTTCCTTACCGTATTTTGAATACAGTTTAGTTTTCATACCGGCTGTTTTAGCCATTGACTCTTTACGGTTTTGAAACGCTCTACCCATCTGAAATTCTCTTACTTAACTGTGATCTATGCTTGATCGACCGAATAACCACACCAGCCGATGATATCGAATGCATTTTGGAAGCCGAATATTCTAATCCCTAACCAAACAAGGTTTCCAGACCTTTATCAACATTTATACGGCTTGTGTAGTACAAACCATTCGCCTTTCTGATACTTTAGAGATTAGAAATCATTAAGTTATTCTGGCTCTTGAGTCTACCGCCCACCCCAAGGACCACGCTTCATATCCAGGAACAACGCTTCGACTTTGGCTCTCGCCCAAGGTGTTCGACGCAAGAACTTTAGACTTGATTTGATGCTTGGGTTTTTCTTGAAGCAATTGATATCGATTCGCTCGGCTAAACCATCCCAGCCATAACGATCTTCCAATTCAATCAGAATGTTCTCTAGGGTCATGCCATGCATAGGGTCATTGGCATTGTGATTCATGTACAGTCCTTAGCGTGTTGAAAATAAGTTGGGCAAGTATAACAGGCCGCGTTTATAGCCCAAGCAGAAAGAAAGCCCTCGCAGAGAGAAAGCCTTCAATAGCGCCATTCGCCCTGCTCTTCCAATAACACCTTGTCTTGGCCCTGAATTACTTGCAGCACACCGGAGTCCATAACCTGATAGGTGATATCGCCATTCTTAAAACGATAGCCAATGAATCGGCATGGTGTTACGCCATCGGCACATACGGTGTGCCAGGTTTCACCTTTTAAACGAATGCTATTACCGGATTTCTTGGACGTACCTATGTAGCTGACATCATCACAAACCACCATGCCTTCTTCGCAATGCGTTTCTACAGAAATCACATAATTGGATGTGGTTAGCGTTGCACCGAACACAGGAAAAACAAGAGAACACATAACAAGTACAAGATAGGGTTTCATAATTTTCATCCTTAACAAATAGCGCTCTATACTAAGAGAATCAATTTTCGCTCTTAACGCAGTTAAAGCAAATGACACTCTTTCGGCTTCGTCAATTTTTTCTTCTAAGCGTTCTTATCTTGCTGAGCCAATTTAGCTTAGCCAGCACTTCTTCACCCGATGAAAACACACAAGGCGATGATGTCCGAGCCACATCAACACCGATAAAAATTGCTACTGGAGAATACCCGCCTTGGATTGGAGCGAAGCTAAAGGACTATGGCTTTATCGCCAAAGTGATACGACAAAGCTTTGAACACCAGGGCTTTTCGGTTGAATTTACCTTCTACCCTTGGAAACGTGCCTATAATCAAACCCGATCAGGCTTTTATGATGCAACGGCCTATTGGTATCAGTCTGCATCACGTAAGGAGCACTTCTTCTACAGTGAACCGCTCAGTATTGAATCCACCCATTTGTTCTACCATAAAGCCAAACCACTCAATCACTGGGATTCGTTAGAAGACCTAAAAGGCTTAACCATAGGAGCCACCGATGGTTATACCTATACCGACGAGTTCTGGCGTCTCAGTCGTTCTGGTGTGCTGACGGTAGAAACCACGACTAAAGATTCTTCTAACATTGCTAAGTTACTTCATCAGCGCATTGATGTGTTTCCCATCGAAAAGCATCTGGGCTTCAGTATTTTGCACAAAAATTTCAAGCCACACTTGGTGCATTTGATCGACTTCCATCCCAAACCGTTGATGGAAACCACAGGCCATTTGTTGTTTCCAAAGTCTCTTAATACCTCAGCATCCCTGATTTCTGAATTTAACCAAGGCTTAGCCAAACTCCGGGAAACCGGACGTTATCAAGAGATGCTGGACGATATGTGGGTAATCGAAGAGTAAAACAGTTTCAACACCTAAAACAAAAAACGGCCCCATGCGTCATGGAGCCGTTGCGATACCCATCTTATGAAGTAATTACAGGTTCGGCTTATATTCGAATCCGCTCTGGGCTTCACTGTCCTGGAAACTTTGAATCTTTTGTTTACGGCACAACATACTGTTCACCAGCGAACCTGGGAACATTTCAATGGCGTTGTTAAAGTCCTCAACATTACCGTTAAAGATACGAATCGCAGCACCAATCTGAGCCTGCTGCTCGCTGATCTCGGCCATTAGTTTCATATAGACGTCACTGGCTTTTAATTCAGGATACGCTTCCACGGTGACCTGTAAGCCTTTCATCAACTCTTTGGTGTGCTTTTCGGCCGCTTCCAGTGATTTGGTATCCACACCTTCATTCATGTTCGCAAGTGCGCTACGTAATTCTGTAACCGAGGTTAAAACTGAGCTTTCATGCAGCTTATATTGTTCTACTAACTTCTCGACTTGCGGAATTATCTTGTTTTTTTGACGCTCTTGCGTAAGTACCGACGCCCATGCTCTGTCTACTGCATTATGCTTCCCAATAATGCCGTTATAGATCCAGATAACCGGAACGGCGATAACAGCTACACCAATCAATAAAATAACTAAATCAGACATTGTAAAACTCCTTTTTTCTATTCCTTAAGCACTGACACGAGGTGTTTCAGCGGTAAAATTGTTATCTGTATAGCGCATTAGTTCATGTAAAAGATCCAGGATCTTTTGAACTTCTTTCAACTCAGTATGACCTGCAATTTCCTCAGCAAAGGCGCCTGGATTCTCCAACCCATGCTTACGCTTAAGAGACAGCAAGTTATCCTGAACCGCGACACACAAGCGCCCTCGACTACTGATCTCCAAGGTGGGGGACTTAAACGCCTTAGCAAACGTAACTAATTGTTCTTCCAATACAGGAGACAACAAGCGCGCTGCAGATATTGGATCAGCCGCTTTGACTTTGAAAATGCGATTAAATTCGTTCGATGTACCGCGATATTTTTCACCACGGAAACTGATACTGCGATCAGCATCCAAGCTTAGGCTCTTCACGTAAGGAAAATCTACGATAAAACCATGCCGGTAGAAGTGATCTCGTACGGTGCGAGTTTGGGTATTGCCCTTTGCATCGGTATAGGTTTCAGTCCGCTTTTTGACATAATGAAAACAATAAAGCTGATACTCAAAGCTGTGTTCTTCCCCTTCGAACTTACCTTGATAAAGATCTTTAATCTGCCGGATGTCATTACCTCGAATAAACTCAGCAAACTCTTCCCCTAACGTTTTAGCCAACCCTTTACCATCGCATTTAACAGGCTTCAAATCATTATTGAAGAGCGCATCCAACAAGAAAATCTTTTCAGAAACCGGGTCTCGCCACTTTGCTCGGCCACGCAACCAGAACCACAACAAACCACCGATGATCAACAGATGCACACTGAGGCCAGCATAATTCTCATAAAACCCTAGAAGCATAGACAGTAGGTTAAAGTACTCCCAATAAAGAATGTGCCATTCGTATAAAAACCAGAGCCCGACAGCCAAAACGCCGAGTACGGCAATTCGTGCCCAT
This sequence comes from Litoribrevibacter euphylliae, assembly GCF_042646085.1. Lineage (NCBI taxonomy): Bacteria > Pseudomonadati > Pseudomonadota > Gammaproteobacteria > Oceanospirillales > Oceanospirillaceae > Litoribrevibacter > Litoribrevibacter euphylliae. Next base: position 326,547 of record NZ_JBHRSZ010000009.1, read on the forward strand.
GACGTATCAAATATGGTAGGCAACGGTAGGCGCTTATTGCGGTCGTCTAAGACAGCCCACAAGATATAAAGCGACCACAACGGCAGCCAAAAACTACTGTAGTGGATAACCCAATAAACTGGAGTAACTGCAGCGCCTAAGAAACCCCAAAAGAAAATACAGATGGGAATTAATATCCCTAAAATCAGATGCGCCCAAGTGTAGATACGATAATGGGTATCGTCGTAATCCAACGGACCTGAATGATTTTCTACATCTCGAATAAGCGTTACCAACTCGTCCTGAGAAGTTGCTTTCTCAACACGCGCGTTAATCTCAGCGATGTTGGCTGTTACTTGGCTGTTATGTGAAGTCATAAATCCCTTTAAGTACGGTCACTTTCAAGCCCCAACACGTCCTAAAGAACAAGTAATCATTGATTCAAAAAAGAGCACTGATCTAAGAAAGGCGTCGCAAGAACGATAAAGCTTGAACATTAAAATTGAATTGAAAATGACTGGGCTTACTCAGAAAATTAAGCCCGTAATTGAGTTGACCATTTTATCACTAAAAAGTTGCACCAAACCAGAGCAAGAAACAAACGGTTACGATATCGTCACTAGCGAAGCTATGGTAGAACTCAGCACGGCAGAATTCTTAATCTGCTAAGAAAGACAGCGATGAATGCACTATGAACGACTCAACTCTTCCGCAAGTGCCTGCTTTTGTTGTGCTTTGATGTCTTTCCATAGCTGACCATTTTCGATACCCGAGATCCGCTCTTCGTACTTACGGCAGGCTCGAGAAATGACTGAGCCCATATCAATTCCCGACTCACGCTCTAAAGCCAGAAGAATATTTAAGTAGTCCCAGAGGACATCGCCTAACTCATCTTCAAGATAGCACGCTCGGTTTCGCGGTATTTCTTCGATAACCTCATCAATCTCATGTTTAAGTTCCGTTAAGTAGGTTTCAGAGCCAGAATACCAACTACTGGTTTGATCGATCACCGACTTACGTCTTGCTATCTCTAATAACTTTTCAATATCACGCATGTAACTTTCATCTGCTCATTACAATAGTAAGCGCCAAAGATTATTTAGCTTTGGATTTCGATGCCTTATTCAAGGCGGCCGCTTCCAGAATAAGCGCTTTAAATGCACTGGCATCAATTTCTTCGCCTTCCTCAATATCAATCGCTCGGCGCTGATTACCTTCCAGACTGGCATTAAAGAGTTGGCTTGGATCTTCCAGGAACGCGCCTTTCATAAAGGTCAGTTTTACTTTTCCTTTATAAGCTTCGCCAGTACAAATGATTCCAAAATGAGACCACACGGGAACGCCTGTCGGATTCGACGGCTTAAACCACTTACACTCCTCAGTAACATCAGGAATGGCTTCTTTAATCAGTTTTCTCAAGCGCGTCAGTGTGGTACCACGCCAGTCAGGTAACGACGCAAGTTTATTCTCGACTTGTTCTATTTTTGACTCTGTATCTAATGTCGCTGAATCAGTCATCGTCTCATGCTCCTTATGAGAATGTGAGGTAAAAACCTCATGAAGAGAGCTAGATTATAGACAGAGAGGAGCCAGAATCACCAGCCCCTAACAAACAAGCGAAGACACACTGCCAGGGCCGATGTCATCGCCTAAATAATGTAAGACAAGGTTAGATTTTCAGGTACATGAAGGAAAGATAAGGCATAGAAATGCCTAATCTAACTCCGCTCTCTAAAACGCTCCCCCTCAAACACGCGTACTGCTTGCCCGCGTTCTACTTGATGGTGCTGCAATCTCAAATTACCTTTGAGCGCCTCACTTTGCTGACTCTCAAGCGCCTTAATCTTATGATTCAACAAAGCAAACGCCAGACGTTTATTTTGATGCTGACTGCGTTCCGTCTGAACCTTAACACTCAAGCCTGTTGGTTTATGCAGAAGCTGCACCGCAGAATCCGTGGTATTGACGTGCTGCCCGCCCGCCCCACTGGATCGACAAGTTTTAATCTCCACATCAGAAGTGTTCAACGGCTGAGACTCATCAGATTCCCAGAGCACTACATTGAAAAACCAGTTCTTACGACCGTGTTTAGGGCGATAAGGGCTTCGGCATATCCATTGAATGCTTCCCTGCCACTGCTCAAGACATTGCTGTTGAGCAGTGTTCACATCGTCTGTTTTCAACATCAATAACACAGACTTGAAGGTGCCTTTTATCTCGCCTGCTTCCTGCTCAACAATGTCGACCCGCAGGCCGAGTTTTTCAGCGTCTTCGATAAAACGACGAACACCCAACTTAACCGCCAACGCACATTCACTCGGGCCTTGCCCTGCAGAAAATTGTATTAGTTTCATTTACAGCACGCCTCCTTGTAAACGTTTTTGTAGGTAATCACTGGCGCAAATTCCGCAATAATTTCAGCTAATCCCGCCGCTACCAAGTCCGCCACCACGATATCAATGGACTTATAAGCTTCTGGCGCTTCCTCATAGATCAAGCTTTTATCATCGCAAATCACTCGACTCCCCAAGCTGGTTCGTTGCAGCTCTGAGATTCGATATTTCTTGCGCAAACGCCCCTGACATTCGGAGCGAACCCACTTGCGCCCGGCGCCATGCGCTAAGGAAGACAAACTCACATCCGAGACTATTGGTTTCACCAGATAACTCGATGAACCGCGAGACCCCGGAATCATCACCACGCCTTGATCCGCAGGCGTCACACCTTTTCTGTGTAACCAGCCGGTTTGACCGTTCACTGATACCGGAGAAACCAAGTTATGATTCACATCCAGAATCTCGGTTAGATCAAGCCCCAGACAGTCACACATCCGTGCTGCGATTAACTCACGATTAACTTCCGCCCAACACAAAGCCAGATTGTGCTTGGTGAGATAGTTATCTGCATCAACGGATTGTTGATCCAAGCCTTGATGACCGAACGCATCGACATGCTGACGTAATATGGCTTCGCCTAGGCCCCGTGACCCACTGTGGACCAACAAGAACAAAGCCTTTTTATTGATCCCCAGCTCAGTAAACAAAGTATCATTATGTACTTTGATCACCTTCTGAAATTCCGCAAAGTGATTTCCGCCGCCAATGGTTCCATAGCTATGGTGGAAACCGTCAACCAGTTCAGTATTTGCCTGTAATTGCTCATCAAGACCAACACGCTTGGCCTGCTCACAAAAACGCGACGCGCCTGCCTGCGACCATGATTCTTGATCCTTAAACGCGTTTTTCCTTAACGCTTTTTCCCATTTGTCTTGTTTTACTTTGTTGGCATCTGCTGAGGTCTCATACAGCGCCATACCACAGCCAATGTCATTACCGACTAAGGCTGGATAAATTTTTTGTTGGCTCCAACATGCGGCCCCAATCGGGTACCCTCTTCCCGGATGAAGATCCGGCAAGCCTACCACCTGATTCATACCTTCCAGGCGTGATACATGTTTTAGCTGTTCTATGGCGTCGCCCTCGATCCAATTACGTTCAGACGCAATAAGACGAACACCGCTTTCGATGAATTGAATAGAATTGCCCATAATTATTCGTACTCTCAAAAACTAAAAAATTGAAAGCAGAATGAGCGAATAAACGTCAACAAGTCATTCCCAAGCAATCACTTGAGTAACAACCGAAGTGTTAACGAATATTGAATCTATGTGTGATTCACAAAGAAGAAACAGAAACGCTCAATCCGCGAGGTGCTGTGTCTTGATGTGAATAATTCATAATGACCTCCTTACTGAACGTTGATTGAATGGAATGCTTGATTCAATGAAATACTTAATTCATTGAAATAAAGAATGGCGCCATCATAAAGACAACCAATTAAAAGTCAAACCGCTTTTTCGACTCTGTACTAATTTTTTGGATTCACCATTGTCAGTACAACCAAGAATTAATCCCCGCCACCGCAACCACTGCTGCACCCACTAGAATCACCACCGAAGCTGTCAGAGGATCCGCCCGAATCGCCTGCACACCCCGACGAACAACCAATATGACCGGCACAATAACTGTCGCCATATAAAGGCGATGATTTGTCTTTACAGTTCAATGAGTATTTAAACCCATCATCAATTCCTAATTGAGCATCCAGAGCAAAAATAAGCGGTAGTTGCGCTGGGGTTTTAGGGTTGATGCCTTCTTTCGCACACGCGAGACGCCACGCTCTTTTGATCCCGATCTGAGCCTTCGTCGGTGAGGACATAGCCTCCGTCGGTGTGTGATGAAGAAAGCGACCAAGCGCCTTTTTACAGTACTGCTGATAATCGCGGGTAAATAAAATGAATTCATGCCAAGCCACATCCACCACCTGAGAAGGCATAGAAACAACTCTGCGTTTGGCTTGATGGCAAAAGTAGAAGTACTCTCTTAGCGCGTCCATAACTAACGCCACATTCTCATCAGAAAGATGCGGATACTTCGCCTTCACCTTCTGCCCAATTGCCGGATTAAACGGATAGCTTTCAATAAAAGCTAACTGCGCTTTTCGCTTTCTCCTGGAATGCAAACTCACCAGAACTACAAGTAAGACAACCAATAAACCTATTTCAAAACTCATAGTCTCTCCCGACATAACGAACGCACTTTACTGTGAAAAAGTATAGCGCTGGCGAGTCATAACGGCATTTATCCAAATGGAAGCACATAAGCACTGTGGCCTATTTTTCTAAGACAAGTGATAGCTCACCCAATTTGCTCAAACGATAAGTATCAAAATCCGAGGCTAAAAATAGATTGCCCGAGTATTCAGCCTGAGCCTCTGTTTGTATCTCATTCATCGAGGTCTCAGCTTCAGAATCCAATTGATAACGAGGGCTGAAGTGAGTCAGTACTAAGTTTGGTAATTCGCAGGATTGCGCAAACGACGCCACCAGCTTCGCATAGCTATGGCCTGCCTCCTTTGCCTTTGATGCCAAGGCTTCCGTGTACGTTGATTCATGCACTAATACATCACAACCCTCACATTCGGCTCGTAAAATCTCCGGCGTGTCATTATCCCCACACACAACAACCTTTCTTGGCTTATTCAGGTAACGAATAAACTCAGCACTTCGAAGAATCTGCCCTTCATGCTCGACATCCTGACCTGACTTAAGTTTCCCCCAAATCGGCCCTTGCGGAATACCTAGTGCATTTAACTTTTCTATGTTCAAGCTGGCATCTACTTTGACTTCAGTAAAACTATACGCGTAGGAAGGAACCCGATGTGATAGCTTCGTTGAAGCCACAGCAAACTGCCCGAATGCCTGCTCTGTAAACTGCTCAGTCTCAACAAATGTCAGCTCATAAGGCAGATACAGCTGCGTATGAACTTGAGTCGCCTCAAACCATTCCTTGATGCCTTTCGGAGCAACAATGGTCAATGGTTTCGTACGCCCATTCATCCCCGCACTGGCCAACACGCCAGGAAGACCATAACAATGATCCCCGTGAATATGCGTGATAAAAATGGCTTTAAGAGAATTCAGAGACAAACGCGTATGCAACAACTGATGTTGCGTCCCTTCCCCGCAATCAATCAGATACCAATCGCTGCCTTGGCTTTCAATAATGGCAATCGCAGTCACGTTTCTTGCTTTGGTTGGCGTACCAGAAGAGGTTCCTAAAAAACTTATATCCATATATGTTCTTCCGATATGAAAATTTCAGACGTTAATTTGAGCGATTAAGAACCGACTCTAACCACAGATGTATGTCTGCGGTGACCGCTTTAATTTCACTTTGACCCGCACTATTTTTCAACTGATGATTAAGCCCATCATAAAACTTGTATTCAATGTTGTGTTTCCCGGACTTAGCAAGCACCGACATCATATCATTCACCTTATTAGTAGATACCGATACATCACTTCCACCCTGAAGAATTAACACGGGTGATTTAACTTTCTGCAGCGTTCCCAGTTGGTCGACTGATAGCATTTGTTGCCACCAATCAAAACCATGCCCACTGACTTCAAGCTCAAAAGGCTGACTTGATAAAATATGGTTAGCGAACCCTTTAAACCCTTCAATATCTGCACTCGCTAATTCAGGCGTCTTTTGAGTAGAAAGGATGTTGTGAATAACATCATCTATAAACCAACGCCCGCCCCCATTAAATGAAATCGTTGCATCGATATACTCACTTTCCGCTGCAAGAAGGTTCGCAATAACCGCGCCTTCACTGCCCCCCAAAACGATTAATTTGGTGTAATCATGTTGTTCACGAACAACCTTTAGCACATTTTTGATGTCTACTACACGTTGGTGAGGGCTATCCTTCTGAATATACTCTTTAGGACAATCGTTCCTTTCAGAGTCAGAGCGATAACTTAATTCCCTATCGATGCCGTATTTTTCAATGAAGAGTAAATCTGCCTGAGGCCAGACCTTCGAGTAATCGCGTTTAATGGCGTCGTTATTAAAAACACTATTGCAATCTGAGCCTTGAAGAATAAGCAATAGCACCTTCTCAGAAAGGGGAACTTGCTGCTGAAATAAATAGTAATTAAGTGTTGATGCATCCGGCCGTTCCAGGCTGAACTCTTGAGATACAGATAGACTGACATTGCCTAACAACAACCAAAATAATATTGGTCTAACTCTGCTTCGAATTTCCATTTCCTATCCCAGATTAAAATTAGTCATAGAGATATATGAACGTCCCTGTTTAATTTAGTTTCAATCCCCATAAACCACTTTCTTGTGACCACATGTCTTCATTGAACTCATCCCAACCCTCATTACTTAAATAAGGTTTGGATACCAGGAAAAATGTTTCATTACTCTCTTCCGTAGCTTCCGACTTCTCAATATTAAGCTGCTTTTTCTTAGCGCGATTTAATCTGCTTTGTTTTCCAATATAAGACGTCTTAACTTAAGACTTCTGATGCCACGAAGAGCGAAAACACAAACAACCACAAAATCTGAAAGCCATAACTGAGCCTTTGGTGAACGCCGAGGTTTGACTTGTTTTTAAATGATTTTGCGAGAGTGTATGAAAAAAAACTGCAGCCAAAGATGCAAGCTAATGAAAAAATACGCAACCATGAAGGATACGCGTTTTCGAATACAACAAATGCAGGAGCAACCAACAAAGACAATAACATCACGACGCCGGCTAGCGAGTGAATTTTGCAACTGTTTGACGGGTTTTGTGTAAAGGGATCACTGTCCATTGGAAAATAGCCAGCGACCAAAGTACCTAGGCCGTGAGCGATAACCATCAATCCTATAACGAATGCGCTTGTAAATTGGGACTCTGAGAGTACAAATATGCCAAAGAAAATGAACAACGCTCCAAGAGGATAATTGTTTATTACGGGAGAGAGTCTTTGAGTTGGACTGTTAAAAGCGCCCAACTCACTGCAAAATTGAGTTTTATGATTGTATCCGGGATAAAAGAGTGACGCGATGTAAATACCAGCGACAATCCAAACGGATGCAATCGCACCTGAATAAGCAAAAAATAATTCCAATTTAAAATCCTCCTTGAAACCTAGCTGTATTAGTTAGTCGTGACACCGCTCACTAGCCCAAAATATACGCCAGCCAGTATGCCTGTGACGAGTGTTACCCAAAATTGTCCTAGAAAACCAAGCCATACTCCCAAATTTATCTGAACAATTGGAATTTTTCCCAGGATAATACCAACACCGAGGACAGCCAGCACAAGCCCTACACCCCCAAAGTGCCAAAGCTTATTAAGGCAAGTTTTGTGCATGACGAAAACAATTAGTATTCCAGGGAAAACGGACAGCGCATATGTAACGAACAAGTATGCACTTACAGGTATAAACCCAGCACCCTGTGCTAAATCGTGCCCCCCCATGAAAGCTGTTGCGATTAAAGGAGTGCTAAGAAACGCGATAATCCATCTCTGCATGATTGGAAGCCTAACATTTTTGGTAAGTGGCGAGCATGAGCGAGTCCAGTCCACGTTTTTTGGGTAATGTGTAATGTGCTTATTATGCAATTTTTGGGGGATGCCCCTCATACTGTGGAACATCTTGAGGAATGACTTCCCAGCTAGCTTTAGAACCAACAAATATATGACGACCGATTTCGATTTCTGGATCTTCGTTAACGCAACCTAGCGTTACCCCATGAACCTCATCTTGGTAAATGCCGCATAAAGTAGAGCCGCACTGCTTGCAAAACTGTAAGCCGAAGCCGTTCTCACCGATATATGACGTTAAAAGCTCTGTCCCGCAAATCCACTGAAACTCAGAAGGATTGACCAGAGCATAAGCCGATGCTTGAGAACTAAAAGCTTTCCTACAACGAGAACAATGGCATGACCTAGCATCTCGAAGCTTACCATTTACTTCATATTTAATTTCACCGCAAAAGCATTCACCAGTTAACTTCACTAATTTCTCCATGATGCACAGCGCCTACAGTAGAGGCGTAAGCTCGCGAGCGTCCTGCTGACTGTTTTTGTTATGCACTCTATCCGAATCACCTAAAAAGCTAGCAAGCGACATACTGTCAATATCGCAATGCCCGCCCTCCATTGGATACCAAAGAATATGAGCGCCATTGCTCTCGGCATGTTCAATCAATTGCTTAGAACCAGCCATGCAACCCCAATCGTCCTTTTTTCCACACGATAGATACAACGGACCTGCTGAGCTTAAGTCTTTACTATGCGCCACTTTCAAGGGGCTATTTTGATTCCAACTCTCCTTATTAGGATATAGGTAGCGCCCTATAAACAACATCATTAAACCTCGTTCCCATGAGGTATTAGAGTTATGCATATATTCTGCAATCTCATTGAATGATGCCTCTGGAGAAACTGTTGGAAGTGGAGCGCAAAGTGAAGCTGCCCCATCAAATAATGAGCTGGTATTTAGCCATGCTAGAATTGCGTTAACACCACCCATAGACTCACCAACAACGAGCCTCTTATCAATTTTTAAACTAAGTTTTGACTCTATCTGTGGAACAAGCTCACTCTGAAAATACTCAAGAAGTTGCTCTTTTTCTAGCAACCAAAGCGAACCAAATGAAATGCTGATTACCGTCGGCGGTTCCGACTTTGTCTTCGCCCATTGTCGGTACAAATCACCTGTGTAGTAAGTATCGTCATTCCACCACTTGGCATTGCCTCTGCGTCCATGAAAATAATAAATCAGGTCATCACTTTTGCTATTTGGTATACGATTAATGCAATACGACCAGTAAACAGGCGCGTCACTACTAAAACACTTCATTTCCAAACCGGAAATAGGAACAGGAGTGTACTCAAGCGGTTGAGATATGGATTTGGCTACTATACCAGGCCAATTCCAAAGCGAGATCGAGCCAACAATTATTGTTAGAACGATGGCCACGAATACAATGCCTGTTCGCCGTAAATATAATGCGCCTTTTTGCATTTAGGATATCCAATATCAATTCTAATTAAGCCTGAGTCACGACATGCTTAAGCCCATACGCATAACATTTTCCAGCACGGGCTGATGGCTGATTATGGCTTTTTCGATAACATGGCGAAGCCACTTCAAAAGGCGCAGGCAATTGACAGCCCTGTAGTGCTTAGCACTTGTTAGGCATTGTACTGCACTATTGAAAATGTATTGCTACTACAATCCACAACATGAGTCATTGTGCCGCCCCAATCTTGTTTTACTGGGACTCCTGTAAAAATGACACCATTTTCTTTAGCTGAGCCATAGAAGTTATTTATATCGCTTACTTCGAGGCTGAATCCGAGGTATTTACCACACTCAAATTCTCCTATTTCCTCAGGTTCTAGGAGAACCTGTACATTATCTAATTGGTAACCGATAAAACCTTCTGATTCGGAACCAAAAACTTTATTCATACCAAGTTTATTTGAATAGAAGAATTCCGCATCTTTCAGATTTTTACAGGGTATTCTGATCATTGAGAGTTTCATTTTTTCTCCGATTCAATTGGGTGCCTAATCGAGATAGGAAGAGACCTCACGATCCCCCTCCTCCCACACCACCGGGCATGCGGATCACTTGCATTAAAAATCACAAAATATCCAAAAAGAAACCATCACGTCATTATAATCGCTGGCAGAATAGCTGCAGATAGATACGCAAGTATCAGTCTCATAGTGAGCGATGCTGGCGGCCCTTATTATGAAACCGCACTTAACTACCATTTTTAATAGCATGCCTTAACAACCAAACTTTGTAACTGCAATATACAAACACTATTGAAAGGACTATATAAACTAGCGTAGTTGGGATGAACACCGCTCTTGTTAGATAAACCACATCCATGAGTACCAAACAAAGAGCTGCTTTCCCAGCCCAAACCAACGCATCTTCTCTTCCCGTCCGGTTCTCAGCAAAGCCTAATACGAACACATAGATCGAAATAGGAATCAAAACTAATAATATACCCAGAGCTATAAAATCCATCTAATAGCACTCATTTATAACGTTTTGGTAGATGGCGAGGCTAGTGAGTCCAGCGAGGAGGTCTTTTCCCGAGCGTATTTCACAAGCTTGTTAGCCATTAGACCTTTGTTGCTTTCGGTATTCTTTAAGCTGCTGATTTCTTATGCCATTTAATCTTTTGTGTCGTAAGACTTTGATGCCAATTACTACAATAAGCAAAAGAATTGAAACACCACTTACCGCATATCTAAAAGCATCCGATACATCAATAAGCCAAACAATACAGATTAAAATAAAAACAACTGAAGAACCCATGCCAATTATGCGTTCGTCCAAGTACTTTATCGACCACTTGCTATGACTAGAATGCTGATCTTTGCATGAAAGTCGCTTCCCTGAATTGTCGATATCTCGAAGGCCAATTCCTAATTCGTGATTACCTTCACCACCTGCGCCCATAATAATTCCTTTAGGATGGCTAACGTTTTGGTAAATGGCGAGCTTTAGCAAGACCTGCGAGGGAGTCTCTTTCCTGAGCGAATTTGACCACTTTGTTAAGTTTTATACTAACCAAAGAAAATCAAAACAGGTATTGAGGATGCGTAGGCGAGCCAATAATAACTTCCCTTTCCATCTAGATACTCTACAACTTTAAATACAGCAAAAGCGACTAAAAGAGAAAAAAATGCAGATATGAACAGATACCCACCTATGCCACTACTCATTAATCCTATGATAAAAGATCCGATTCCCCATACTATAGCCGAATTAGTAGCTTTGGATGTGTTAGCAAAGTAAGCCATAACAGCTAGTAGTAATATTATTTTCATTAAGACTTCCGTTGAAAATTATTTAATCTTAACGCCCGTAGCATGAGCGAGGAGCGCAGCGACAAGTCCAGCCCGAAGGGCGGTCATAGCTACGTTCGTTAACTGTTTTTGATTGCATTGTAATTTTCAATTGGGAACTCTGATCCCCATAACTCCTTGTACTCAGAGCTACCGATTGAATTTAGTATCTTATCTGCTTGATTTAGGAATTGGGATTTCAATCTCACCAAAGGTACTAATGTTCGAAAAACAACCTCTCCTTTCTCCCATGGCTCATCAACCATTTCGCGTTCAAATGAATAAACCACAACTTGAATTTCTTCATCATTTCTTAAAAATCGAATCTTAGTTCTTCCAGGTTCGTGCTCGAAAGCACACCCTTCTTCTTTACTGCCACTTAATAGCCTAAGTATGGAATCTGACAGGTCTAGGAAAGCATCTGAAAGGTAAGATATGTTGTAAATATGATGAGTCCCGTCAGCTGACTTGATTTCGGCGTCTGCCCAACCGTGATCTTCAATTTGGTATGTAAGTTCGAATTTCATAATTTGCAGTTAACGCCTGCAGCATGGGCGAGGAGCGCAGCGACGAGTCCAGCCCGCAAGGCGTTCATGGCTGCACTGGTTAAGTGTTGCTGTCAGCAATTGCACTGAGTTCGATATCCTCGTAAAAATAATGAACTTTGTATTTACCCGTATTATTAACTTCAAATAGACAGCCAATCCAAGGTTCGTTGCACTGAATGTGATATTGCTTCAATTCTTTTAGTAGGTTCTCAACAATTTGAACTTGAGCACGAGGATAATTTATAAACTTCTGTTGTGGCGGCGCCCCAACAAAACACCTAAAAGTTAAATGAGCACTATCTTCGAATATTTTTGAACCTACCCGTATGGTAGCCCAGTTTTCTGGAGCCATATCTGCGAGAGCCTGCGCGATAGGTTTATAGTAACTCTCCGCGTCTTTGGGCAGCGAAACCTTTTCTATATTTTTGCTTTTACTAAGTAATTTTTCGAACAGAGCTTTCATCGAGGTTTTCCGTTCCCTTTATACACTTAACGCCTTAATGACGCGCCCCGTCAGGGGTCGAGTTGATTAATTTGTTAGCATAATAACTTACTTTCCGTGATTTCCTTTAAATTATGATACGAATCATAATATTTAGATTCCCATGTTTTAGTTGGTATTGCCTCTACACCGACTTCATGGTCTTTTGCTTTTAATTCTATCCTCATGCCAGTGTAGCTATGAAAAACTGTTGCTTGCCACCAAGAAAGAGTGCCTAAGAATTTTTGAAATTCCTTAAACCACTCTTTATCTAGTCCATACATTTCATCATACGAAGCTGCAAAATGAATAACTTGAAATGTATTTATATGAAGCCGATGATCCAGAGGGGGTAACGTAAACATTGAGCGAAGAAGATATGCCCCATACTCTGGAAGCCCCTCTATAGCTAAAGTATTACTCACATGAATTTCACGTTCTTTACCACCGAATGAATGTGAAAGAATATACCCTGAAACTATGTCGCCCACATTAACTCCTTTATATGCTAACGCCTGTCAGCAGGGCGCACAAGGTACGTTCAGACTGGCTGGCTTTGTTATACGACATGTTCCAAATAGTCCTTGTATTCATCTTGGACTATTCCCTTATTGACGAAGCTTAGGCTTTCAACTTCGAGTCTATCTCTTAACTCATGGATCGAAGCGATTGTGAATTCTTGAGCTGGAAAGTCCCATTCTCCGCTTCTTGGTGGAAAGCTATAGATATCTAGGTAGTCTTCATCACCGACATCCACTGCTTCCCATATACGAATTTGAATAGTGTTTCCAGTTTTACTTAGAGAAAGCCACCGGATACACATTTTCTCTGCCTGAAAACCACCAAGAAATGCTTCGACTTCTTTACCTCGATTCAGTGAAGATTCTACTTCCTGCACTGTTAAATATCTTCGGCTCATTTCCTATCTCAGTTCGTATAACGTTCTGGTAAATGGCGAGCGCTAGCGAGCCCAGCGAAGGAGTTTCTTTCCCGAGCGAATTTCACCAACTTGTTAGGCTTTTGACGAAACCCTATAGGCTAGCTCAGGGTTGATGAAATATGCACCTAAGAAGCCAATACCCGAAGCCCCGAAAAATACGATTGGCATTAAAGTATGATCTGGCAGGCCAAAAATAAGGTGATAACATACACCTGTGAAACCACAGCTTAAACCAAAGGCAACCATTAGAAAAAATACATTTACGTAGGAACTAACCTTACTCATAAAAGGTGAGCTAGGTTTAAATACGAGTTTGGTAATGAAAGCCAAAACTAATGGTGCTAAAAGACCAAATAATAGGACCTGTAATACCAATTGATCAGGGAAAACAGGAAACATCTCTTGGTTTATCAAGCTTGGTACTTGAGCAACGCCCAAAATTATTCCAACTACAATTCCAACTTTTTCACTTTGATTAAAGTTCATGATTTTTGCGATCGGTTACCGGCACTTGTTAAGTTTTGGCTAGCCTTGAACATAAAACCTCAACTATGCCAGCCGTATTAAAATTTAGTTTGTAATGATACCAACTCTCATCATTCCAAGCCTCTCCTTGCCGAATATGCTCCTTTACCCAATCTGAGTCGTGAACAATATGGCAAGAATCGAACCTTTCGGTTTCCGATAGTTCGTACTCTGCATTTTGAAATTTGAATCCTAATGTATTCTCGAATTTGATAGAAATATGTTGCTCTCTCCAGTCCGTGAACTCCAACACTAGATCTACACCATCAAATTTAAATTTGATGCCTTCGGCGTCCGCGACGGAAAAGCCTAAATCAACTATTTCTACGACTTCGATCATAACTCTCCGAGAAACTTAACGCCTCGCTTAACCAGCGCAAAATAACAGGCTAGAATTAGCGACGAAGGAGCGCAAGCCTGTTATTTTGCGTCCTTTGCAGTTAAAGCCTTTGTTAGGTGTTTTAACACCTACCTGCGTTGCTTAGCCTTTTCTTGACGCAACGCTTTGCGTTCTTGTTTATTTGGAATATTTTCACGATCGGAAAGGGCTTCTTTTATATCTTGATAAGCCTGTTTCCATTGCTGAGTGTTTTTATACTCTATTTCATTATATGAAGACTCTCGATATTGATCCGACAATTCAAACGACTCTTCACATTCTAACAATGCATGCCTTCGACTCATAAGTGTCCCTGCACGCATCTTATCTAAATCTAATTTAGATACAACCCCCGGTCATATAGATGCTATGCCCCTATTCGTAACTGATATTTTCTATAGCCGCCCAGCCAGACTTCCCTGCGCATTCACCATTCTCAATTTTAACTTTGCGCCACATATCTACCCCAGCATGAGCAGACTTTTCACCTGACAAAGTCACGGATGCTCCAGAAATAGCCATACAAACATGCTTGTTTGAATCGGTCGCGGCCATAAGATTAGGTTCAGAAACGACCAAGACCGAGCCATATTTTGGATTCTTTAATACATACGATTCATGATCGGATTGGGAAGAACCACCTTGGTTGATATTGATTGTTCCGTTATTTTCTCCAATCACGTTGTTTTGATTGCCGTTAGTATTTTGATTAATAGACGTGGCTTCTGTAGCAGTAAATGCCACTACCAAACCAAGTATTGAAGCAAGTGATCCCCAAAAACTGATTTTTTTCATTGCTGATAACTCCCTGTATTTTTTATCAACTCGAACCCCTACATTTTAATGCATAGACATAATGACTCCCCACGAAAGAGTGCTGACCTCCAATTCGTGGGTTAGCTATGCCAGAGCCATAATATAGTTTTTCGACGACGATAAATGGGGATCAGCACCATGAAAAACGATAGCATACTTTTTGTCGGCTTAGATACTCACAAAGTGCATACCGAAGTCGCCTATGTTATTGATGGCAGAGAGAATTCACCTCAACGCTTCGGTAAAATACTGACCAACAAGCAAGCCTTCATATAGCTGGCTCGACAGCTCCAATCACTTTCCTAATTCAAACAAGTCCAAACGCCACCCTGCACTTTGTCTATGAAGCGAGCCCTTGTGGTTATTGGATCTACCGTTTGCTCACATCCCTTGGTCACTGCTGTTATCTTTTTGCACCATCTCTGGTTCCTAAGAAGCCAGGACAACGTGTCAAAACAGATAAGCGCGATGCCCTGATGCTCACTCAACTTCTGAAGAATGGTGACATCGATCCTATCTATGTGCCGGAGCCTGAAGATAAAGCCGTTCGCGATTTATCCCGTGCACGTGAAACCGCGATGCGAGATTTAAACGACACTAAGTACCAACTTCATGCCTTCTTATTAAGAAACAACATCAGATATGCAGGTACAACTAACAGGTCTTTAAAGTACATGCGTTGGTTAACCGAGATGATTCTTCCTCATCCTGCTCAGCAAGTCGTGCTTCAAGAGCTTGTTCAAGCCATTAACGAACGGATGCACCGCCTTCAGCGGTTAGATAACGAATTAACTCATCAGGTGACAAAGTGGCGTTACTATCCCGTAGTAAAAGCCATTCAAGCCCTACGGGGCGTACGACTACTGGTAGCGACAGGCGTGGCGATCTCTCTCGTTTTGACCATCCAATAAAGTTAATGAGCTATGTAGGATTAACTCCGACCGAACATTCTTCTGGTGGATCCCGTAAACTCGGTGGCATTACCAAGTGTGGAAACTCCCGTGCTCGACGACTCTTAGTCGAAGGCGCACACAGTTATCGGTATGCCGCCAATATATCTAAGGAACTCCAGATTCGACAGGAAGGATTGCCCAAACAGGTCATTGATACGGCATGGAAAGCGCAACTCAGACGGTGTAAACGCTATCAAAAGTTAATTCAGCGCGGGAAAAATCGCAGTGTGGTCATTACTGCAATAGCCCGAGAGATGATCGCGCCGTTCGTTTAAATGAAAGCTGATCAATCTCACGAGAAGTGGTTCTTCCTAGAATCGCCCCGAAAACACGCTTAGCGAGAATACCTGCATGAACGGTTTAGAGTCAGCGCATTGGATCAAGCAACGGGTGTGGTGCAATCACCAACGGCGTTAGGTTGGCTATGAAGTACAAACTTTATAGATCCGCGAACATAGACTGAAGATAGTCGCAGTGAAGCTGGCACCACGACGTAATTAATAAAGTTGGATAGGCCTCGAAAGAGGCAACCCACGAATATTACCGGGGAGGCGATCCTCCATGAGAACCGTCGAAATTACTGGCTTCATCCTGTGCGTTGGCTCGACTTTATTGAAATGATTACGGCATACTAAAAGAAAAGTGCCTCGGCTAGCTCTGTGCCACTTGACGTGGGGAGTCATACCAACGCCGCCAGCACAGGCCGAAACTGCGAAGCAGTTGAGGTCCAGCGAAGCGAGCATGGCTGGCCTTGTTAGGCTGCATATTTATTGATAATTTCCCAAATCGTTGACGAGCACTTTGCGCGCAATGCTTTGAGTGACTCGATGTCTTTAGGATAGCCCCATTCATAAGGCGATTCTTCGAACCACATTGCATTTTGATAAGCGTCCCATAGGTCTCCGTGAAGCTTGTACTCTTCATGGAAGAAGCCAAGTTTAAACCCAAATTCTATTTCACTGATGTTGCCTGCTTTTGCTAGCGAAGCGTAGTACTCGGCAGCATGCTCTAAAGCTTTTTGATTTGTTAACGAGTCCAAGTTTAGTAGCTTTAAACAAGCTTCAAATAGTGGTTTCAGGTTACCAAGAGTCTTATCGGTTTCTATGGCGAGCATAAGTATTTGCTCTTCTTCGGCACCTGACTCAAGCTCAGCCATGGCAACATCAACCATTTTCTCGCTGGGTAAAACCCCTAATTTGTAAAGACCGGCTGCTTGTGGGAAGTTCATGATTAAAGCCTAACGATTAAGCTAACGGGCGGCCAAAAGCGCAGCTTTTGGACGTCCAGCGAACGAAGTGAGCGACAGTTGAGCGCATTGTTAGAGGCTTTAACCGAAGAAGGTGTGTTCGATTTTTAATTGTGTTCCACGTAGCTTCAATAGGTACGCTCTATTGGTGGTTAGATTGATATCTTGATCGGTATAATTTGCTTTAAACAAAAACAAAGGCAGTTCATCATCGCCATTTTGGAGTATTTCGATGCTCGATAAATTGTTCCAAATATGATCTGGACTGCTGCTTGAGCTGCAAGGCTGGTAAAAACCTGCAGGATTTGACCAGTACTTCTCGTGAATGGATTTTTTGTTTTCAATTAGAGGAGCTAGCTCATCATGGTTGTAGTCTTCACCTTCCATGATTTTGGCCTCCTCCATTTCGATATTGAGTATTTCACTGTAGTAGCTGTGCATGGTTGCTATTACAGCTCTTTCTATCTGATCATATATTTCAGGTAAATTATTAATTCTGTCGATTAATTTTAGTGCGTCACTGATTTCCATGTTTGCCTCTAACGCCTTGCTTTGCGGGCTGAGCGCAGCGAAGCTCCGCAACAGCAACTGGTTATGTGTTTACACACCATCAATGATTGAGGTAATTTTTCCATTTGAATCAACCATTATTTGAATCGGTATCTCATGAAACATACTTTTCAATTTAATAGAATCGCCTGAAAGTTCGTAAATGAGTTTAAAGAACCATGAATCTTTTTTGGCTTCTTTAATATTTTCATTTGCTTGCTCTACATAGATAACTATTAGAGAACGATTACGATTTCTAGACTTTCCTATAGTCGATGCTGTAGAGGGCTCCCAATCGGAACCCATTATTATCATTGTCTCGTTATTGATATCCGATAACTTCAAGGGTGTGCCATCACTTAAATTGACCATGCTTAGGTCATTGTTCTCTAACCACTCAAAGACATCACGATTGCTATTATCGTTTGCTAAAGGATAGCCTCTACTTTCGATTACTTTCATATCTGCTTTTGCCGCTGAAATTGAAAGTAGAATTACCATAATCCAGCGCATTCTCTCTCCTTACACATAGACATAATGATTCCCCACGAAAGAGTGCTGACCTCCAATTCGTGGGTTAGCTAAGCCAGAGCCATAATATAGTTTTTCGACGACTATAAATGGAGATCAGCACCATGAAAAACGATAGCATACTTTTTGTTGGCTTAGATACTCACAAAGTCCACACCGAAGTTGCCTATGTCATTGATGGCAGAGAAAATTCACCGCAGCACTTCGGTAAAGTCCTGACCAACAAACAAGCCTTCATAAAGCTGGCTCGACAGCTCCAATATAAATACCCAAACGCTACCCTGCACTTCGTCTATGAAACTGGCCCATGTGGTTACTAGATCTATCGTTTACTTACTTCTCTAGGCCATTGCTGCTATCTCGTTGCACCTTCCATGATTCCTAAGAAACCGGGTCTACGAGTGAAAACCGATAAACGCGACGCCCTAATGCTCACTCAACTTCTGAAGAATGGCGACATTGATCCTATCTATGTGCCTGAGCCTGAAGATGAAGCCGTTCGTGATCTATCACGTGCTCGTGAAACCGCCATGCGAGATTTAAACGATACCAAGTACCAACTTCATGCCTTCTTATTAAGAAACAACATCAGGTACGGAGGTACAACCAACTGGTCTTTGAAACACATGCGTTGGTTAACAGAGATGATTCTTCCTCATCCTGCTCAGCAAGTGGTGCTTCAAGAGCTAATTCAAGCCATTAACGAGCGCATGAATCGGCTTCAACGGTTAGATAATGAACTCACACATCAAGTGATGAAATGGCGTTACTATCCCGTAGTAAAAGCCATTCAAGCCCTACGGGGCGTACGACTGTTAGTGGCTACGGGGGTGGTTGCCGAACTCGGCGACCTCTCTCGTTTTGACCACCCAAGAAAGTTAATGAGTTATGTGGGCTTAACCCCGACCGAACATTCGTCTGGGGGAACCCGAAAACTCGGAGGCATTACCAAGTGTGGAAACTCTCGTGCCAGACGACTCTTAGTCGAAGGGGCGCACAGTTATCGATATGCCGCCAATATCTCTAAGGAACTCCAGATACGGCAGGAAGGCTTACCAAAAAGCGTAATTGATATGGCTTGGCAGGCTCAACTTCGATTATGTAAGCGTTACCAGCGGCTCATGAAACGAGGCAAACATTACAACGTGGTGGTTACCGCCATCGCACGCGAAATGATCGCGCCGTTCGTTTAAATGAAAGCTGATCAATCTCACGAGTAGTGGTTCTTCCTAGAATCGACCCAAAAACACGGTTAGCGAGAATACCTGCATGAACGGTTTAGAGTCAGCGCATTGGATCAGGCAACGGGTGTGGTGCAATCACCGACGGCGTTAGGTTGGCTATAAAGTGAAAACTTTATAGATCCGCGAGCATAGACTGAAGTAAGGCACCACGACGTAATAAGTAAGGTTGGATAGGCTGATTCTACGAATCAGTAACCCACGAATATTACCGGGGAGGCGCACCTCCATGAGAACCGTCGAAATTACTGGCTTCATCCTATGCGTTGGCTCGACTTTATTGAAATGATTAAGGCACTAAAAGAAAAGTGCCTCGGCTAGCTCTGTGCCACTTGACGTGGGGAGTCATACCAACGCCTTTAGCAGCGGCCGCAGTGTAGGCGCGAAGCGCCGAAACGGAGGTCCAGCCCCGCAGGGGCGATGCTGCCTAAACTTGTTAAAATTTTACTCACGCAGAATCCCCCCTTTTTCTGCCTGATAGAAGATTGTCTGTATCTAGAGTTTCACCTTCGTAATTCCCCTCAATGAATAGGGAAGGTGTAGAGTAAAAGAAATCTTCTTCCAAATGTACGATGGAGTGATTTGTATAATGGTGTGTTTCATAGAGCCGGAATACGTCACCAGGCAAAAGCTTTCCTTCTACTAATTCATATTCGAAGCGTGAAAACCTTTGGCCATTTTTCTCTTCGTTGGTAGATTTTATAATTTTGAATTTGGCCATGTGATTTTAACGCCTGCAGCTGCGGCCGAGCGCAGCGAGGTCCAGCCCAAGGTTTCCTTGGGCGATGCAGGCTGCACTTGTTAACTGTTTTTTTGGCACGAACTCTCCAATGCAGCAGCCAATTTGTTAAGTATTATCTTTGCTGTCACGCGCTGTTGATCAGGAACGTCATTACCGGCACCACTGTAGAAAAAGCTTATGTTTTGTGATTTTGACTGAGGATGCTTTATGTCTAGATGCACAACGCCTGATATCGTTTCTATAAAGTATCGATCAAACTCTGGTTGTTTATGTTGCCCCAAGTCCATTTTTACGACCCCAAGGACATCATCTCTTTCAATCAAAGCACGGATACAAGATTCATTGAGCGGACCGACTAAATTCAAATCAGGTTGAACCATCCACATCGGAACAGGACAGCCCACCAACATCAATGAAAGAACAAGTAGTGCTATGTTTTTGATTACCATATTCATACAGTTAACGCCACCAGAAGCGGCCGAGTGTAACGAGGTCCAGCGAACGCAGTGAGCGATGCTTGCTGGCCTTGTTAAATTCTTTATTTGGCATGATGCTTGGCTACCTTACCCTCAGAGTTGGTGGTTGTAATCAAAATACCACCAACTTCGTGAGAATATTCAGTGTGAAAGAATACCTTGCCTGCATAGTACTTAGTAAGCGACTTTACTTGACCTGATTCGCATATCGTTTGCTTATAGTAAGCCGCGCCACTTTCATGCCTTTGCTTTGCTTCAAATTCCGTTAGTGGTTCGCCAACAGAAGCGGGCACTGTTTTGAGACCAGCCCATGCAAAATAATTACTAGTGATGTTTTCGCAAGCAAAGCTTTTACCTGAGAGTAAAAACATACCGATTGTTAGAATGAGCTTGTTATTCATAGGGCATTTAACGTTTTGGTAAATGGCGAGCGCAAGCGAGTCCAGCGAGGGAGTTTCTTTCCCGAGCGAATTTCACCAGCTTGTTAAAGGTTGCTTTACACATTAGCTGTATGCCTTAAGCATAAAATATAAAAATGCATAAAAACCAAAAATGAGCACACAAGTAATTATGGCTACCTGCCGTTTTTCTTCTTTAGACTCATTGCCCCCGTTTACACCACGAATTTTAAATAATAAAACTTTAAGCTTGCCGGCAGGAAAAACTTTAAACAGCCCCCAACTTATTAGTGCTATTAGTGGAAATATAAGCAATAGAAACAATTTGCTTGGAAGATATGCTTCCATTCTTAGTGACCTTTAACGCTGGCGGCAACGGCGGCCATCCAGACGCGAAGCGGCTGGTTGGACGTCCGGCCCCGAAGGGGCGGATTGCCCGCCCTTGTTAAGTGGCGATGTACGCGCTGTACTCTTCTTGAACATCCTTGTCGATCTCCACGCCGGAATTCCCGCCGTACAGACGGTCATTCTGATCTTTTCGAGGACCGGATATCCAAAAATGATCTCCGGACTCTGTTTCAAAGTAGTTAGCCTTAAACCCACTACCCTTGAGGCTCTGAAACTTCATGCCTTTATAATAGAGCGTTTTACCAGACTTGGAAAAGTAGACCCTACCTATACGAGCCTCACCCTCTAGGCCTTCAGATTTGTCTTCGATATACATTATCTTTGACCGAGATAGCCTGAACTCTGAAGGCAACTCCTCATCATCATGGTTTTGTTCTTCTTGCTTTCCGAGATGCCTGGACATAGTGGCCACTTAACGCCTCAAACACCGGCTTGGTGAAGTTGGCGGCTTTTTTGGAACAAAAAAGGTGACAGCTTTACCAAGTCCGCGTGCTTTGACTTGTTAGGCATTCTCGACCTCTATTTGCCATACAAATTCGTGATCTGTACCTTTCTTTAGAACTTCAATAAATGTGGTTACTTTCGCTCTCCTGCCAACTCGATAGTGCTTCATATTTCTTCTCCGGTTGGCGACGCAGGTGTACGAATAAGTACCTCCGTTATCCAGTTTTAACGTGAATCCTTCAGCCTCATTATGCATACCTGTGAAGTGAATATCGTCAATGATTCCCTCATAAGTCTTGCTAGGTACTTTGCCACTATAAATATTCTCCCACCATTCAGGTGAGCCATATAAACCATAAACACCCTTCAAACCTAAAAAAGGCTTACTGTCATCGAGGGACAGCTTCTGCGTCTTTTCAACTCGTGAAGGATCGTCTTCATGCTTAATTTCCAGTGAAAATATTTTCTTCATGGCTACTTCTGCCTAACGCCTGGCTTTGCGAGCGAGTGATACGAGTCCGCAACAGCCGCTGGTTAAAATTGGCTATTTATATCCGGTTAGCTCTAAAAGCTCATACACCTTAACTTCCGGTTCCCAAGGGCTATAATCGCGGACAGTTTCTGAACAACGAAAATGCCCAGATTTGCCAGAGGCATATAACGTATGTAGAAGAGAAACTAGCTCTTTATAGCGCACATGATTTTCTTTCAAAAAACATCCCTGACCATTAGACAGAATTATATTCACTTGAAGTGAATTAATACCGAGCTTTTCAATTGTATTCTTACCGTTTACCACCCAAGCTGATACCTGCATTGAACACAGTAACAAAAAAGCTGCGGATATTAATTTTGTTTGCTTCATAACTACTCCTTAGTTTTAAATTTTAACGCCGCGTTAACCGCGCGAGCCGAAGGCGAGTCCGGTTGAACGCTTGGTTATGCATTAATTACGATCCTTTTGTTCTTGAATTTCTAATAGCTCTTTAACGAAGCTTGTTTTTATTATTTTTCCAAATGGAATCCTAGTTCTAACCTGAGGCGCATCATCGATAGGTAATGTTGCCTGCGCGCTTACAATACCAACCAACTTTCCATCCTCTATTATTGGCCCACCACTATTCCCAGGATAAATGCTCATATCACACCAATAGAACGGGAGGTTTTCATGAAGCATTGAGACCTTACCCCATGAGAATACAGGTAAAGAAAAATGACTCGATGACCAATGAGCAGATGCAGGGTGTTGGCTTACTTGCCCTAAAACAGCCGTGGCACTAGGAAAGCCAACAGTGAACACTTCGGAACCTTCAGATATCGGAGCGTCAGCAATTAAGCTTGACTGTATTGGTTTATAACCTAGCTCAATCAATTGATCAGCAAACCTTTTATCTCTTTGGTCAAGCGAGACAAGAGCTAAGTCAAGGTCGGGGTTTGAAAACGTATATGGTGCTCCACTGGTTGTACCAGCACCTAAATTCATTAAAAACTCTCGATTGCAATCAATTCCGTCTGATTGAACCTCATCAATAGATGGCACTCTGAAAATAATATTAAAAACGTTATTTAATGCTGCTTCATTTGCTCGTTGAAGAATGAACTCTCGTGAGTGTTCAGGCCACTCTGATGCTCGTTCTTGTTCTTCTCTAAGCTCACGATCTGAAGATACCTGATCAAAAAGAACATGCCGCGCCGTTAGTAAATACCGCCGATCATTATGAATAATAAAAAGTGCAGTACCATGATATCTCAGATCGCGACTTCTGCCTGAAATCTCTTTAGCAAAATCTTCATGTGTTATTTCACCACTATCCAGGCTTTGCCTTAACTCATCCATTCGTTTTTTTCTATCATAGAAATGCTCACTATCTGTAGCGCATTCCAGATGGACAACAGCCTTCTTCCATTTTTGCAAAGATGAATCATAAGAAGAATCGTTTTTGTTTCTCATTTTTCTTGCCCTAGCTCGCTTAACATCCCTTCTAGCTTTTACATTCTTTATTTTTCGTTTTGTTATTTTTGCTTTATCTGAGGACATAATTAGGAACTTCCTTTTAGTGCATAACGCCTCAAACAGGGGCGCACGTGGTGCGTCCCGCCCGAAGGGCCTCGCTGCTTTGACTTGTTATATTTCACTGGCACGCACCAGCTTAAAATCAATTGGCATTTGCGACACAATTCTTTTCATTGGCTCTACTTCATTTAGATTTGGGAGCTCAAGAAGATAGACATAGTCTTTTTCTGCCTTTTCATGATAACCCTCACCTTCTACGAAGTTTGGGTAGATACGAATAGCGCATTTAGGATCTTGTGCATATTCACCCCACCAACCACTTTCATGATCTTCGAAATCTACGCCCAGAGCTTCAGCTACCACTTCCTTTATGTAATCGTAGCTTTCCTCTTTTGTTGCATATGTTAAGTAGTGACTCATAATCTTGAGAAAATATAACGCCCGGCGCAGCGAGCAAATTGAAGCGAGGCACGAGCGGAAATTTGATCCGGCTGCCGCCGCTTGTTATGAAAGCCCATAGAACAGACCAACTGCTATAAGAACACTGCTAACGACCCCGACAGCTCTATGAAACTGCATGAGCTTTGGGCTGCGCTTTACAAGGAATGCCAAGTAAGAGCCCAGCCAGCCAATAACCCCAAATATGCCTAGGTTCACTAAAATTGCAGCAACTCCCTCAACCTCAAATGCATTCCCAAACTTGTCTCCATACACAGCCCTACCAGACAGCAGGTTATCGAACGTAAGGAATAACAGAAGGCCCACCACAAAGAGAACGGGGATCATTCCGGCCATAAATATGAAGTTGGGTCGTTTACTCATATTCATAACGCCTTGCGAATGGGCGAGCGACGCGCAGCAAAGCGAGTCCAGCCCCGGGTGTTTTTCCGGGGCGAACATTGCGCAACTGGTTATGTTTTATTTGTTGCACGTTGCCCCCCTATATAAGCCAAGAATAGAAGCATTGGGCCAAGCCACAAATACAAGGACACCATCACGAACTGGCTGAACATATGCGCTTCTGATAGTGCCGAAATTATAAGAAGAATACCAAATAGTATTGCTGAGAGTGGTACAGGCTGTTTTTTGAGGTAAAGGATTAACGCAAACGGAGGTATTAGAACCAGGCCGATTACGCGACCGAGATGGGCATAATTAATTTCAGTGAAGAATTCCATGGATGCCATTAACAGCAACAAAGCCATATAAATTGCTAAGTAAGCCCATGAAAGTATCCGAATCGTTTTGCTCATGATTTTTTAAACATAACGCCGTGCTTTGCGCGCGAGCGAAGCGAGTCCGCAAGAGCACTTGGTTAGGCATTTATTAATGACGTACTGTATCGGCACTTTCATTTTGTCCTCTGATTTCAGGATGACCTAATGATTGAAAGTAGAAATCTCTAGAGTGCAAAATTTGATTCAAATACTTCTCGGGATCTTGCTTTCCTTTTACGTCGAGAAAAAACAAGTTTCCACCGGCGCATGCTATGCCAATATACTTAACACTGCGCATCCAAGTTCCGAAGGATGCTAGCAAAAACCAAACTAACGAAAACAAAATATCACGAGACGTTGCTGGTGGTCGGCCAGCGCCTTCAGAATAAAAGTAAAAGTCATATATATTGATTAAAAATAATGCGCCAAAAAACACGCAAATAATCAGGTAGAGTTTCGATAGGTTGAAGGATTTAATTACCTGGTCAGATATATGCTCATAAGGTATGACAGTTTCGTATGTATTAAATAAATCCTTTTCTTTTATTCGAACTCCATTTGGAAGTATTTCTGACTCAATACTTAGCGCAATCCGTTTTTGTTGAAATACCATTTAGTTTCCCTTAAGTGCCTAACGCCTGGTTTAGGGGCGACCGGAGCGTAGCGTAGGCCGTCCCAGCCGCGTCTTTTGCGGCGACCCTAAAACCACTTGTTATGCGATTTCTTGGCTTTACACCGCTTCTTTAATCAAAACTACCCGAACCTGGGGTTTCCCACCTTTTTGTTGGGCTTAATCTGATTTTTTGATAATGAATGCTGGCACTTTTCTTCAGTAGCCTTTAGTGCCCCACCCTATTTCATCTATTCATGAATCAGTGCACCCTCATTGGCCGCACCTTGCGATTCCTATTTTCCAAGTTCTTCAGAATCTTGTGCGATTTTCATTCGCTTTATTCTGCATAACAGTTTAGTGTTTATACGCACGCGGAGCACAGCGTATAAACCTCTGTTGGACTGCGCCGCTTC
>NZ_JBHRSZ010000010.1:0-86524 GCF_042646085.1 Litoribrevibacter euphylliae
ACCGTGCGCTAGTCCTAGAACTACTGTTCGCTAATAGATTATCACCTAGTTGAGAGACTTGTAGATCCTTGACTGTCCAATGATTGCCCTCACCGGATGGCGTAAAGTGCGTCCGATAGCTAATAGCTCCCGTACTCACATTACGATCCAAGATAATAATCCCTGTATTATAGGTGCCAATGTAGACCTGTTTACTGTCAGGGCTTTCTATTAACTCGGCCACCAATCCAAGAGGGCCATACACTGACGCACTACCATCTGACGAACCAATGTACGCTTGGCTGTTATCCCACGTAGGGTTTGAGACATATGTATAGCTCAAACGCTCAAAGCTCTGATACTCACCCGAGGCCGTAAACGTACCCGCTACTTCATCAATGTTGTAATGAATCAAGTTTGGTGTAGTACTGTCTTCCATCAAGTACAGAGACTCGCCGTCCCGAGTAAATAATGCCGATACGACAGGCATACTTAGCGACTCATTAGAGACAAAATTTAAAGCACCGGTTTGTGTATCTCGAGCAAAAATCACTATATTTTGAATACGACGAACCGAGCTATCTGGTGAAGACAGTACGTATACAAATTTACCGGATACATGCGAAACAACTTCACGAATATAGTCTAGCCCTTCAACAGTCATACCATTGGCGGTTACATCCCCGTTTTTAAGAGAACCTAAGACAGAAATTTCTGTTCGATCATCAAACTCATTAATCCCCGCATTTGAGCCAAGCAAAAATTCCCACTGGTTGTTATAACCATCGCCATCGGTATCTTCTAAAGCATCATTCCTTCCTGGGTCTAGTCCACCTTGAGCTTCGTACCAATCCGGTAAGCCATCATTATCAGGGTCTAAGGACGGATTATTATAAGTGTAAGGATCATAACCATTGGCTACTTCCCATAGATCAGGTAGCTGGTCATTATCATCATCTAGGTCTCCATTATCACCAACACCATCACCATCACTATCTACCCACTCTAATCTATTTAAAGCAAACAGATCTGAATGATCCTGATAACCATCTCCATCTCTGTCTATATATGAACCAGTATTAGAAGTATTCTGACCAAACATAACCCAATCAGTAGTATTTATTGATTGGTTAATATCAAAAGATTTAACTTGGCCGTCTAATTGGGCAACCCACAAATGATCTGCTGAGCTCAACAAAAGCGGTGCATATATTTCAGGCAAACCTGAAATCAGCTGTTCAGAACTCAGTGATTGAGAGCTGTTAAGGGAGTAAAGATTACCTTGCTGAGTTGATAGAATTAGCTTATTGGACGTGGTTAATAAAGGAGAGGAATAGGTAATTTCATTTAGTGTTACAGAACTCACTAATGAACCATTTGAAGAATACTTATAAACCTGGCCTGTTTCATAGGCAACAAAAAACACATTACCACTGCCATCAATTACAGGAGCTGCAGCTCCTAGTCCTGAGAGAGGTTTACGCCATAATAGTTGACCTGAAGCGTTCAACTTATAGGCATATTTATCAAACCCCCCTAGATAAATTTCACCATCTTTAGTTAACGCAGGAGTTGAAAAGCCTTTGCCATTGGGGCTTGTATACGTAAAAACTATCGAACCCTGTTCATCAAACCCATAAAGCTCACCAATAGAGTTTGATACAACAATAATCCCCTGATCTGTAATAACCGGAGACGCACCGACTTTACCTAACGTATCAAAAGACCAATTAACCACACCATTTTTATTTAAAGAAAGAATGGAGCCAGAATCAGCGCCTAAAACTATGTCACCACCCGCACTGATAGCAGGCGATGTAAAGCTACTTCCAATGAGTGTGTACTGCCACTCAACTTGACCTTCAGGAGAAATCGCAAATAAGACTCCATCCAGAGTCGGAACATAAACAATGCCATCAATAGATATCGCTGGAGTAGAGGCAATTTCAGCCCCTAAATCAACGGGCCAACTTGATGAGTCATCAAGTGTGTACTGCGTACCATCAAAAGAAACTTGATGAAGTAGACCATCCGCATCACCAACATAATACAAGTCACCGCTATAATTTTGGGCAACACCAGAACCGAGATTTTGTCCTGTTTCAAAAGAAGCGATCTCAGTTACGGAAGCTTTAACAGATGAAATAAAGAACACTGTCAATAAAAGAACACGTACACAAAGACTGAAAACAAGTGAGCGACGTCCAGATGTCACAGGCAGACTCCAACTTTAAGTTTATTGTTTTTATATTCCGGCCAAAGCTGTCGGATTTTCGCAGAAACTATACAGAAAGAAGAATAGTCCTAAAAGCTGGAACTAACAGTCCTATCAATAGGACAATCATTATTTGAACTAAATCACAATATCAAAAATAAGCAAACTAAAGTAAAGACCATTCATACCTTATAGAAAGGCCACACTATGATCCCAAATCTTGGCCAAACTATGGGTAGGTATACAATTATTCTTTCAATCCCCCAGCGCTTCGATAGAATACCGCCCTTATTAATTAAAGGATTCACAGCAAAAGGATGTCCTCATGAAAAAAGCACTATTAGCCTCTGCCATCATCGTTTCAGCAGGAGCTGCCGCCAGCCCATGGATTATGGGATCAGTTGCGGAACAACAGTTCTCTCAGGCTTACGAAGCACTAAAAGCACAAGAAAACCAGATCGTTACGCTGTCTGAAAGCAGTTTTGAGCGCGGTTATACGACATCAAAAGCAAAGTTCACTTTGAATTACAGCTTCCCAGACAATGAAATCCCACCATTTGCTCTGGTTTTTGAGTCGAGTGTTCAGCATACGCCGATTGCCACCAATGAATCAGGCACCTATTTCTTTGAAATTACATCAGAAGATTCTGTATACCTCGAAAACATCTCGAAAGAAGCACAAGCAACGATTGATCAATACTTAGGCGGCAAGTTGTTTACTGGTTACAGCCACGTCAATCTGTTTGGTACGGGTACAACAGCGCTGAGTTCTCAGGCCATCGACTATAAAGATGAAGTAGCTGGAGTTTATGCTCAAGTAGCGCCTGTTACATTGTCCATCGAAGGAAACTTCCTAGAGGAATTCGGCACTCTGCAGTTATCCATTGAAAACTCCAACTTCGAAAGCCCTGAGGCCAAATTCTCCATCTACGGCACCACCTTGGACGCCTCTTTTGATAAGCATGAGTCTGGATTAACCGTTGGTTCGAGCGCATTCAATATTAATGAAATCAACGCGCTGACCCCAACAGGTCCTTTGAAGTTAACCAATGCGAATATTTCCAGCAACGTAGATGTTGTGGATAACAAGTTTAATAACCACGCGACCTTTAGCATTGAAAGCATTGAGTCCATGCTTCCGGTTCACGCAGTCCGTTATGAAATAGACTTTAACGGTGTAAGTCAGGAAGCAATGACACTATTGGAAGAGCTGAATGATAAAGCTGAGGCATTTGAAACGGCAGCGTTAGAAGCAGATCCGATTTTTGGTGAGTTAATCAACGCAACTTTACAACCAGGCCTGGAATTAAATCAGGAAGTTGAAATCAGTGCTTTTGACGGAAAATTATTCGCAGATTTAGACGTGCTATTTACTGGTATTGAAGGCGTTGAATTAGATGCGCTGGCAAACCCTGAGCTTGCTCCAAAAGCGATTAAAGCAAACTTTGTGGCTCGTGCGGATAACGAAGCCATCTTTAAGACACCGGCCGCACCTATGATTGCCGAGTACGTTCAACAAGGTTTAATCAAACAAACGGATACTGAAGTCTCGACTGAAATTAAGCTGGTTGATGGCGTATTGACGATCAATGAGCAAGAGATTCCGCTAGAACAGGTTATGCAGTTAGTTCTAATGAGCATGGCGGCTGAAGAGCAGAATATTCAATAAACACTCTTCAATCACTATCTAATCAATAACTCTCTATTTAACAAGCCCGCCGGATATAGCTAACACACGGTCAAACATCTCGCGGGCTTTTTACTGTCTATAATAAAAGCTAAAACGTCTTACTCTAGGGATTCCAAGTAATCCACCAGCTTCCTGAATTGGTAGGTTGAAACAAATCCCCCCACTTTTTCTACGAACACCTGATAATCGCCCTGCAATTCCAACTCCGACAATACGTCTTTTAATGTCAGGATGTTATGTTTCTTGGCAGCTTCCACCAGCGAAGCCAGTTTATCCGACTCTGGCAGAACCAACGGATGCTCAACGGACAAATCACCTTCGGGCGAATTACCGTGCAACAGCCATTCAAGCTTGAGCTGATCTTGTAACTTGTCGATCAACACACGATCCGACACCGGCTTGGGCACCAAGTCATTGAACCCACAAGAACTGACCTTATCGATGGTTTCAGGCTCTATCGCGGCCGTCAAAGCCACAACCGGAAGCTCGTCAGCTGAATGATCTTCACGAATCCTCTCAATCACCGCAAAACCGTCTAAGTCCGGCATTAATAAATCCAACATCACCAGATCCGGCTGCACCTTCGAAAGCATAGTTAAGCCATCCGCGCCGTTCGATGCTTCTTCCACAATAAAGCCCAACTGTTCCAAACGCTGTCGCAGCACATCCCGGTTAAGCGCATTATCATCAATCGACAATATGGTTTTACGTACGCCTTTATACCCGACGATGGCATCGTAGTCCCGGTCTTCACTGACCGTTGAATGCACCACCGAGTGCATACGCACTTCAAAGTAGAACCGACTGCCTTCACCGAGCACACTGTCGACACGGATCTCAGAACTAACCAGTTTGAGCAAGTTTTGACTGATTGCCAGACCCAAGCCAGCACCTTCACTGCTAAGCTTACCGTTATCCAATTGATGAAACGGAATAAAGATGTCCTGAAGTTTATCGCTCGGAATACCCGGCCCGGTATCGATCACTTCAAACAGTAAATCACTGAGCACACGGTGACCTTTCCGCTCGTTCTTTATCACGCTAATGCGTAACGTCACAGAACCTTTCGAGGTGAACTTAATGGCGTTATTCAACAGATTTAACAGCACTTGCCGCATCCGCTTATCATCGGCAAGCACCGTCGTAGGCAAATCGTCACCAAAGTCTTTAATAAAGTCGATGTCTTTAAGTCGAGCTCGAATCTCGGCCATCTCACATAAGGTGTCCAGGAAAGGTCTAAACTGCACCTCACGAGGGTAAAGCTGAATAGATTCAGACTCTACTTTCGAAAAATCAAGAATGTCATTAATCATCAACAACAGGTGGTCAGCGCTTCGATCAATGGTCTCAATACCCTGCCGATATTGCTTCATTAATTCACGATCTTTCTTATAGAGCTGCGTGTATCCCAAGATCGCATTCAACGGAGTTCTCAACTCATGACTGACGTTCGCCATAAACCGGGTTTTAGCTTTATCCGAGGCTTCAATCAGTTTCTTGGCTTTGTGGAGGCGTTCAAACAAAACCAAAGTGGCAAGCCAAACCAGTACCAACAAGCCCAACGCAATGGCCGTTTGACTGTAAAGTTTGCTCTTCATATCAGTACTAAGAAAACGATAGTAAGCATCACTAACCACAAACGATGCTACTCCAAGAATCTCCTGATGTTGACTCACCAACGGTAGGTCGGCCAAGAAACACTCGTCGCAACTCAAGTTACCTTCCGCCAGATCCAAGCTGCCTTCCAGCGCCGCC
Organism: Litoribrevibacter euphylliae; assembly: GCF_042646085.1. Classification (NCBI taxonomy): domain Bacteria; kingdom Pseudomonadati; phylum Pseudomonadota; class Gammaproteobacteria; order Oceanospirillales; family Oceanospirillaceae; genus Litoribrevibacter; species Litoribrevibacter euphylliae. Next base: position 5,640 of record NZ_JBHRSZ010000010.1, read on the forward strand.
ACCGCCTCGTAATCTAGAAACAGCGATACACCTTGGATGAAGGGCTCACCAATGGAAGGATCGGTGATCAACAGGATTTCCTGCACCGTTTGGACAAGTTGAGCTTTAGTATCCTGCTGCTCGCTATAGACAATCACATCACTGAGCAGGTTGGCCTGAGAGTTTGCCAGCACCTGAGAGTGCGTTTCGGCCGCCTGACGAAGGCGTGGTTCTAAAGTGCCTTCCCAATAGCTATTCAGCGAAGCAATGATAGTGACTTCTACAACCAGAAACACCAGCGTGATCAGGATACTGGATTGACGCAAACGAACTCGAGGTAGCCATCTCTTCATGCCATTACTCCGCCACCGCATATTGCTTTGCCACTTTCACGAAGAAAGGCTTGATGTTGATCTGAGCGCGCATCAGGGTATCCATATTTAACGCAGGCCGAACTCGGGCTTCTACCGAGATTCCACCCAGTACCCCAGCTTCCACATCACCTTCAAAGGGAGAAAACAACACCACTTGATGCTCAATACTAAATTCAATGAGCGCCTTGAGCTCATCACCGTCCAGTTTTTGAGTAATAAAAATGCCCGCGGTAGGGGGAGTATCCCCAGCTAACAGATCTTCCAAACTGACGCTGCGGATATGAACCTCGGGATTGGTAATCGACGCTAACTGTTCATCTGCGGTCTTTTCCAAACGACGAACTGCACTGGAATGAGTAATGTACAGTAAGGCTATCCCCAAGGCGCCATCGTCATCTCGTTTTTTATGGCGATCAGTGTCTGCCAGTAACATCATTTTGAAGAGTTTCATTCCGACGTGCGCACGACGCTCGTCATAACGGTCGGCAATCACTGCATGACCCGGTATCGACACCAACACTAAGCACAGCACCAGCTGCAACACAAAGCTGTATCTTATTTTTTGTTGGTGGCTACTCGGGAAGATTGCCGACACGACTCAGTTACTCCATACATCGCCGCAGGAGCAAACCTACATCAAGGGTCAAACAGAATAAAACCTGAAACTTAGAACTCATAGCCAACCTCAGCCCACCAAGTACGCCCTTCTTGCGGTAAGCCGTCCTCGTAAGTCGGACGAACGGAAAGAATTGCATAATCTTCATCAAACACGTTTTTAACCGTGCCAGAGAAAGACACCCCATCGATGCCCATCGGCTCAACCCATCTCACCGAATAATCGAGGGTCTGATATTCGGGGAAGCTGTTTTCGGGATCTAAACGTCGAATATTCGGATAGCCTTTCTGCTGTCCACGATACTTCACTAGAACACTTTGACTAACAGAACGGGTTGTATGCCAAGTCACAGCGACATTTGACATCCAATCAATCGACCCGACCACATCATCGTTAGTAACTTCATCATCCGTCAGCACATAAGAAACATTGGCTAGCACTTCCCAAGAACGACCAATAGCCTGTTGCCATTCCAGTTCAGCGCCGTAAGATGAGATCTCTCCTCTGTTTAGGTAAGTCGGTGGCTCGCCAGGAACGATGACAAATTCAATCATGTTCTTGATGTCCGTCTTGAACACGGTGAAACGTAGCACTTTGCCACTGCTCCGGTAGATATAAGCCAGCTCATAAGAGGCCAACTCTTCGGGATCAAGTTCACGCCCTTGAGATGTACGCCCTTCTGGTGTTAATGGACCAGGATAACTTTCCTGTAAGGTAGGAGGCCTGAAAGCTTCTGCGTATTGAGCTTTGAACAAATGCTTATCGGTTGCCCGCCACACCAAAGCCACTCTTGGCGAGAGATTGCCACCAAGATCATCGTAGTCGTCATAACGCGCCCCGAAAGTCATATCCAAGGTCGAAGTTAAATGCCACTGATCCTGGAAAAAGACACTGTTAATTTCACGTTCTGTATCGTCAAGAACGACCATTTCATCCGAAGTAAAATACCTTGCAGGTTGAACCAGATCGAAAACCTTCCCGCCGACATCTGTCACTTTCACTTTTTTATGGCTCAGCCCCAACAACAACGAGTGATCCGAAACGTCCCAGCTCCCCTCCCAGTTGAGAGCAAAGGAAGCGTCTTCATGCTCATCCTGACGATAGCTATCCGTAACCGTCGGCGGCCTACCACCTGGCCCCCTGACCCCTGCAGGGAGAGTAAGATGTACAGGATCTTCTGTATCATTTTGCAAATAATTCAACGACAGTTTATGGCTCAATTGCTCATTGAATTTCCATTCTTTAGAAACATCAAAACTCAACATGGATTGTTTGAAGGGAGAGAAGTCTTCAGGTGTATAGGCGGTACGACCAAACGTTATGCCTTTTTGATAATTTAGATACTGGGCTCGAAACTGGTACCCGTCATAATCCAGCCCCAAAAGAAAAGTGCTGCCCTTATTATTATCAAACACTGGTCCAGGTGAATGACCATTACCACTGTTCCAAAAGTTATCGGTGTTACTGATTCGATCCGAATCGTCTTCAATCCAGGCAGACGAACTTAGATTCCACTGAAAACGTCGATCAGACGAAGCGCCAAAGAGATTCACACTGGCTTGGCGCAAGTTATTGTCACCAACTTTGACCGCCACATCGTTCGATTGCTTACGGGTAATTACATTCACTACACCGGAAAATGCAAACTCACCATACAAGGACGCTCCCGGGCCTCGAATCACTTCAATACGATCAACTTGCTCCACAGGCAAATACAGTAACGGCTCAGCCAGCCCCGTGATAGCGTTATTCACAGGAACGCCATTTAACATCATCTTAAGGTTGTTCGAGTCCAATGAGGCGCCAACACCACGCACCAGACTAATGGTACTACCATCGTTGTTTTCATTAATATCGAATCCGGCAACGATGGATAACGCCTGAGCGACGTTCTCAAGCCCCAACCGCTGCAAGTCGCTACTGTGTAGCACCGTTACCATTCCAGGAACAAAGTCCGCGTTCATTTTACTGTGTGTCGCCAGATCCGTTTCCTGCTCCAACAAAGACATCAGAGCAGCAAGTTCATCCCCCTCATCTTTACCTGATGTTGAAGCTCCAGCCATAGAACTGGCAACGAGTCCTGCCAGTATCGTTATATTTTTTATCATCGTTATGCATCTACCGGCGTCCCGGCACCCTTCCTGTTAGTACTAAATATTTAGACAACAGCTATGGTATAGCACTCTCTGATATAACGCGATTTCGCCCCTGTTTTTTTGCTTCATATAAGTATTTATCTGCTAATTCCAGCAGATGTGCTGACTCACTCTCTGAAGACGGCTGCATAGTTGCACAGCCAATGCTGACAGAAAGATATGGCGCAGCATCTGAGTGTGAGTGAAGAATGTCTTGTTCCGCGACTCCTATTCGCAGTTGTTCTGCAATACTGAGTGCTTGTTCACCATTGGTTTCCGGCAACACCACCACAAACTCTTCACCACCGTAGCGCGCCAACACATCCGAAGAACGCTTCAGTAAGGTTTGAAAGACGCTGACTACCTTCTGCAAACACACGTCCCCCTGACCGTGGCCATAGGTGTCGTTGTAGTTTTTGAAATAATCCACATCAATCATGATCAAAGACATTGGTTTGCCATTGCGAATACCTCGTGACCATTCTTTTTTAAGCATCTCATCAAAGTGTCGACGATTGGGGATGCCAGTTAGGCCATCCAAACATGCCAGCTTCGCCAACAAGTCCGTTTTCATTTTCAATTCAAGATGATTACGAACCCGAGCTTTTAAAATTGGCACTGAGAAAGGCTTGGTAATGTAATCAATGGCTCCCAGCGATAAACCAAAAGCTTCATCATCCATTTCATCCATGGCCGTAATAAAAATAATCGGAATATCAGACAACTCAGGGTTTGCCTTTAGCTGCTTACACACTTCATAGCCACTTAGTCCTGGCATCATGATATCCAGCAGCACTAAGTCGGGTTTATGCTCCTTCACTAATCTCAGAGCATCTTTACCATGCAAAGCCACGAGAATTTCTATGTCCTCATCACGAAAATTCTCGATCAGAATATCCAGATTCTCTGGAATATCATCTACCACCAAAACCGTTGGTGTTCTCCCAGGCATCATGTTTTTTAAGGACTCAGTATTCAATTCAACACCTCTTGCCACGCAGTTATCTCTCTGAGTAAGTCATAGACATAACAACGGAACACTTTTCTTATCAATTACTTGAAATCGCTATAAAGCAATTTTCTGACCAAACTTACAACAAAATATAGTTTCTAGCCGTCCTCAGCCGCGGATGACCGGAGAAAATCAACACATTAAATAATAAACTCATTTAATATCAACAAGTTATAATTTCCCATATAAATAATATGGATAAATACCTCTGGCCTCTGGATTTACACCATAAAGATTGTTTAAATATTTATAAGAGATTTTCAGAGAAACCCAGCTAAATTTACTTATAAGTCTACAACCCTTCTTATAATCACTTATAAAAAACTTATAGAACACTTATAGAATTCATCATAGGCGATAAGATTACGGCAATGACAGAGCTTCCTTTGGTCTTAATAGTAGACGACCAACCTGACAACCTGGACATACTGGTAAACCACCTTAAAGATTCAGGTTTTCGACTGGCGGTCTCCATCAATGGAGCAGAAGCCTTAGAACTGGCGGCTGAGCAATCTCCGGATTTAATCTTATTAGACATCATGATGCCAGGCTTAAATGGTTTTGAGGTCTGCGAGCGACTCAAAATACAACACGCTACGCAGGACATTCCGGTCATCTTCATGAGCGCTCTTTCTGATACCGAAAATAAAGTCAGAGGCTTTGAGCTCGGTGCCGTGGATTACATTACCAAACCCTTCCAACGGGAAGAAGTACTCGCCCGCATCAATACCCATCTAACTCTTCATGCGCAAAAGCAGCAATTAGAAGCCAAAAATACCCAACTGCAGGCGCTGAACTATCAATTGATGGAACAAATCCAAAAACGAGAAAGCGCCGAAGAACAACTTCGCATTGCCGATGAACGCTTTGAAACCCTGTCAAAATACCAAGCCTCTTCATTGGGTTTGGAGGGCTTCATTGGCGAACACGACACCGTACTTAGCGTCATTAAGGAAGTGCAAAATCTCCAACAGTTTTCTCAAACCCATATTCTGGTGTTGGGAGAAAGCGGCACAGGAAAAGAGCTCATCTCACGAGCAATTCACTACGGCAGTTCTCGTAAAAGCAAACCTTTTATCGCCGTCAATTGCTCCGCCATTCCAGCAGAACTGGCTGACTCAGAGTTCTTTGGTCACAGCAAAGGGGCATTCACCGGCGCCAATCGAGATCATCATGGTTTCTTTGTCCAGGCGGATGGTGGCACCCTGTTCCTGGATGAAATAGGCGACTTACCACTGGCCCTGCAACCAAAATTGCTGAGGGTGTTAGAAGATGGCCAGGTAACTCCGTTAGGCAGTGAACGCGCTCAAAGAGTGGACGTTCGAGTAGTTACAGCCACCAACGCCGACCTCACGCGCAGCATTCAACAGAAGCAATTCCGCCAAGACTTATACTACCGTCTCTGCGGCTATATTATTCATCTGCCCGCACTCAGAGAGCGTGCATCAGACATTCCATTACTAGCCCAGTACTTTTTACATCAACTGGCAGAGCAGATGGGCAAACATACGCCAACTATATCGGACGAAGCCATACATGCACTCTCTGACTATCCCTTCCCTGGCAATATTCGCGAGTTAAAGAATCTTATTGAATACGCCTTAATTCGCAGTCAAGGGCAAACCATTACCAAGGCACACCTGCACCTCTCCGACCCTCTGTTTCATGACGAGCCTCTTGAAGTCTCATCCCCAATAAACCTGCCTGCTAATTCAGTTCACAAGGATGAGTCACTATTACTGAGTTACGCGCAACAACATGGGCGAATCGACAACACCACAGCACAAGCCCTGTTAAACGTGGATCACAGTCGTGCGTCTTATCTGTTAAAGAAATTGCATAAAAGTGGACAATTGGAACGCCAAGGCGAACGTCGCTGGTCGTATTACACTCCCATCTGATGCGACGATCGCAAGCCAGAAGCCGAAGAGGTCATCAGTAATTAGCTGGATCTGAGATGGCAGTCTCCCGCTCCAGCCGCTAGAATAGCCTTTAGAAAACAAGACAATGGACTGAATATATGAAAAAACTTATTACTTTCGCTGCCTTCGCAGCAATCCTAACATCGCTAAGTGCCTGCTCATTATTTTCAGTTCAGTCGGAGCTAAAAGATAAAGACGCGTTTGTTCAAGCCAATACGTATGCTTGGCGCTCAAAGGCTATCCCGAAGAGTTCGTCCAGTGATTCAAAACCCTATAAGGTAGATCAAAAAATCCGAACCTCAGTGAACGATGTCATGTCAGAAAAAGGCTACCAATTAGTAGAGTCGGATGCAGACTTGTATTTGGACTATCGTTACAAGATTGCTCCGATGGTCGTAGCAGAACAGCCAGAAGTGTCTGAAGCATCAATTAGCATCTCTCGAGATTCTGGCATCACTAGACAAAATGCAAACGTCGGAACCTCCCAAATCTCCTATTCCGCACGTTTTACCTTAACGGTATTCAAAGAAGACAAGAAAACCACTGCTTATGATGTATCGTTCAAAAGCGATGACATTCAGCACGATTCACAAAAAGACATTGATAAGCACATCAGTGATTTAACCCGTCGCATGAAACGCACCATTCCAGCAAAATAAGCCGTCCCCCGAACGAACAGTAATGGAGCTATTCCTAAAATAGCTCCTCATCAAAACAGCTCCACATCATCGTCATCATTACTGGGTTGGTCGATCACATCCGAAGCTACATCTTGCTTACGCCCCTGCCGCTTGGCGGTACTGTATTCCCGCTCACTCACTTCAAAGCTCGCCAACATGCTTTTCACTCGATGACTTAAGTTCGACAAGTCATCCGACGACACCGCCTGCATACGAGTACTTTCCAAGGCATCCGAGTTAAGTGAAATCAAACTATCAATGGAAGCATTGGTTTCTTTTGAAGAGCTCTGTTGTTGCTCTAGCTCTCTACGAACATTTCCGGCATTAGCGTTCACCTGCTCAACAATGCCAGTAATCTTGTAGAGCTCTTCTCTCGAATGAGTGGTCTTTTCCACCGCCTCATTGGTCATGACCCGACCTTGCTCCATACTCACCACCACTTTCTGAGTGATCGACTGAATCAATTCAATCATCTCTTTAACCTCTACCGTTGAGGCATAGGTGCGCACGGCTAAACCACGCACTTCATCCGCCACGACAGCGAAGCCACGACCGGCCTCACCGGCACGGGCCGCTTCAATAGCAGCGTTCAGCGCCAGCAAGTTGGTTTGCTCTGCAATGGAATTAATCACATCCAAAATGGCGACAATGCCATCACCATGTTCCTTCAACTGAGCAATTTGATGACCGGCATCGTCCATCACGGAGGAAAGTTGATGAATACTCTTCACGGATGAATCCACTGATTCCTGAGCCGTTTCAGCAATCGTTTGACCCGATTGCAGATCATCCATAATACTGGCCACATCCTGGCTGACCTGCTCATTAATATCGGTTAAGCGATGAACCACCTCACTGATGTATTGGCCATTCTTTGCCTGAATCACTGCTTTCTGCGCAAGATTACTGTAGGTTTCACTGAGTTCCTGAGACATCGGAATTAAGCGAACCACCGATTGATTGATCTCACCAAGCATCTCATCCGCGTCACAGGCTTTGCTATTGATCCGATCAATCAGAGACTTATACACAGGCGACATGACATCTGAATCTATCTGTTGCGTAAAATTGAAAATACCGTTACTCGACGCAATGCCATAAAGGTCAGATAAACTCGATAATGGTTTGCCGACTGATCGCCAAATTATGCCCCAGGTTACTGCAACCGCAATCCCCATTAACAACAAACTCACCCATACTTGAGGCTGAAGAAAAATAAACAACAAAGAACACAGCCCCCACACCATGGTGATGGGTAAAAAGATAAGCATTAATACTGCTGACTTCATGCGTTGAACCTATGTCCTTGTTTGCTTAGTTGTTTAATTTATCGCCCTGCAGGATCAGGCCTTTAACAAATACAGCGGATTAAAAGCACTCATTACAGGCTATCAACAGAAAAATTTCCTTAATAAGAATAGGCCAAACTGATGAATTAACTCAGTTTCCCAATGCCCCAACCTACTCTATAGTTAAATCCAATATTTTTATGCTTTTCATCTACTTATGAGGCACGCAATGAAACGCACAACATACCTTTTCTTAGGGCTGATAGTATCCATACTTTTAGCTGGATGTGAAAAAGAAATTCCAGTGAAGAAAGAAGTGATTCGCCCTGCAAAACTGATGTTATTGGGGGAAGCCAACAGTGCCTCAATTCGCAATTTCCCCGGTGAAGTTGAAGCCAGTGATCAATCGACCTTAGCCTTCCGTGTCTCAGGCGAACTGAACAAACTGCCGGTAAAAGCCGGTCAGAAGGTAGAGAAAGGACAATTACTGGCACAGCTCGACCCCACCGATTACCAGCTTCAGATGGATGACCGGCAGGCTAGTTTTGACTTAGCAAAAGTGGAATACACGCGCTTTAAGAAGATGCTTGATAAGAAACTGGTGGCCATTTCTACCGTCGATCAAAAGAAGGCCCAGTACCTCTCCACCAAGTCGGCATTGGACCTTGCCAAACAGGATCTGGCTTACACCAAGCTAACCGCACCTTTCGCCGGAGTGGTGTCAAAAGTGTTAGTAGAAAACCACGAGAACATTCAGGCTCAGCAAGTTATCCTGCACTTACAATCAGACAACGTACTGACCATCAGCTTCCAGCTACCAGAATCTATGATTGCGCATTTAAACACCGATGCAGAAGATTATCAGCCAACCATTACCTTCGACACCAACCCAGGCAAAACCTATCTGGCCAGCTATAAAGAACACAGCACCGAAGCCGATCCTAAAACCTTGAGTTATGAAGTGAAACTTGAAATGGATATGCCTGCCGACTTCAATGTACTGCCTGGGATGACGGCGAATGTAGCCATGGACATGCGCATCATTTCCACAGCCATCCTCCCGGACTACCAGATTCCATCCAGCGCCGTCTTTTCCTCTGATACTCAAAACACCGATAGTGACGTTCGTAATGTCTGGAAAATTGATCCTGAAAGCTACACAGCTCACCTGGCCGAAGTGAAAGTCGGTCAATTAACCAGTGCCGGTATTGAAGTCTTCGATGGTTTAATGCCAGGCGACATCATTATTACAGCTGGTACCACCAACATCAGGGAAGGGATGAAAGTGCGCCCTTGGGAAAGGGAGCGAGGTCTGTAGATGAATACCGCAGGTTATTTTATTAATAATAAAGTCACCAGTTGGTTGGTGACTTTGATCTTACTTATTGGCGGCATTCTCTCCTTTGATGAATTGGGCCGCTTGGAAGACCCCGAATTTACCATCAAAGACGCCATTGTTGTGACCCATTATCCTGGTGCTGCACCACAACAGGTGGAAGAGGAAGTCACCTACCTTTTGGAAAACGCTATTCAGCAATTGGCTTATGTTGATGAAATTACCTCCATCTCCACACCAGGGCTATCTCAAATCACCGTGACGATTAAAGACAAGTATAACTCAAATCACCTGCCTCAGATCTGGGATGAGCTGCGTCGTAAAGTGAAAGATGCCAGTCGCAACTTGCCGCCTGGTGTTAAAACGCCCTTAGTAAATGACGACTTTGGCGATGTTTACGGCATCATGTTTAACGTCACGGGCGATGGTTACAGCCAGAAAGAATTAAGCGATTACGTCGACTTTATTAAGCGCGAACTGGTGTTAATCGACGGAGTTGGAAAAGTCAGTTTGGCCGGCGTTCAGCACGAGAAAGTCTTCATCAATATTGATAAAGACAAGCTCGCTTCGCTCGGTATTTCACTGCAACGGATTTACAGTATCGTCGGTAATCAAAACACAGTATCGAATGCTGGCTCCATCCATGTAGGTCAGGAGAATGTGCGCCTTCATCCCACCGGCGAGTTTGAAACCGTCGAACAACTGGAAAATCTGTTGATCAGTGAACAAGGCGATCAGAACCTGATTTACCTTGGCGATGTCGCCACCGTGGAACGCGGTTACGATGAAATCCCCAGCAACATTGTACGCTTTAATGGTAAACCCGCTATCAATATTGGAGTCTCGTTCGCATCCGGCGTCAATGTCGTCAATGTCGGCGAATCCGTTCGACAACGCTTGGAAGAGCTAGAAGGGTATCGCCCAATAGGTATCGAAATCGATGCTATGTACTACCAACCAGACGAAGTCTCCCGATCCATTAGCGATTTCGTACTGAATCTGGCCGAAGCGGTGGTCATTGTTATCTTGGTACTCCTGCTGTTTATGGGCTTTAAAAGCGGATTACTGATTGGTTTAGTGCTGTTTCTGACCGTACTCGGCACCTTCATTTTCATGAAGGTGTTCGTTATTGATCTGCAACGGATTTCACTGGGAGCCCTGATCATTGCTCTCGGGATGCTGGTTGATAACGCCATTGTGGTCACCGAAGGAATTCTTATTGGGCGTCAAAAAGGCTTATCCACACTTAAGTCAGCACAAGCGATTATTAAACAAACGATCTGGCCATTATTAGGTGCCACTGTTATAGCCATTCTGGCGTTTGCCCCGATAGGCACATCCAGCGATGCCACAGGCGAGTTCTGTCAGACGCTCTTTTATGTTCTGTGTATCTCGCTGTTTTTAAGCTGGATTACAGCCATCACCATTACTCCATTCCTCGCCGATATCCTCTTCAAGAATCAATCGAATGAAGCAGAAGAAGATCAAGAACACGATCCGTATCAAGGCGCATTTTTCACTGTTTACAAGTCAGTGCTGGATTTCTGCATGCGCCACCGAGTACCAACGATGATTCTCATGGTCATTGCCTTAGGTACCAGTATTTACGGATTTGGCAGCATTAAACAGTCCTTCTTTCCTTCATCCACAACGCCCATCTTTCTAATCGACTATTGGAAACCGCAAGGGACAGACATTCGGGACACCCATTACGATATTCAGCAAGCCGAGCAGTACATTCTACAGAAAGACATCGTAGAGCATGTCACATCAACTGTTGGCCAGGGCGCTCAACGTTTTATCCTGACCTATGCGCCGGAGAAACAATACAGCAACTATGCCCAGCTGATTATTCGCACAGACACGCTGGAAGACATTCAGCCATTGATTGCTGAACTGTCGGAGTATTTTGAAGATCACTTCCCGGACGCCAAAGTGAAGTTTAAACGCTTGATGTTAGGCCCGTCCGACGATGCCAAAATCGAAGCCAGACTAACAGGGCCAGATCCTGACGTACTTCGAAAACTGGCCGTAGAAGTCGAGGACATCATGCATCAAGACCCTGGCGCCTCTTACATTCGACACGATTGGCGTAACCGCGCCAAGGTGATCCGGCCGGAGTTTTCTGAAGCCCGGGCACGCAAGCTCGGCATCAGTAAATCCGATCTCGACCAGTTATTGCTGATGAGTTTTGTTGGCTCGCCCATCGGGCTTTACCGTGATGGCACTGATCTACTTCCGATTGAAGTGCGTCTTCCTGACCACCAGCGCCAAACCGTCAACAGCTTACCTAACTTGCAAGTGTGGAGTCCGACCAACAACAGCTACGTGGCCATATCTCAAGTGGTGTTAGACTTTGATACTGAATGGGAAGATCAGGTCATTCATCGACTCGATCGTAAACGCACGCTAACCGTCCAGGCCGATCCAAACATATTAGGCAATGAAACCGCAGCTCAAGTATTCAATCGCTTACGACCAAAGATTGAAGCTATCGAACTGCCTCAAGGCTACCACTTACATTGGGGCGGTGAATTTGAAAGCTCAGGCAAAGCCCAACAGGCATTATTCGGCGCGCTTCCGATGGGCTATTTATTGATGTTTATTCTAACCATCTTGCTGTTCAATGCCGTTCGATCGCCGTTGGTGATCTGGGCCTGTGTTCCTCTGGCCGTCATTGGGGTCGTTATCGGCTTCCTACTGACCGGCAAAGCCTTTGGATTTATGGCACTTTTAGGCATGCTCAGTTTGTCTGGGATGATTGTGAAAAACGGTATCGTCCTGATTGATCAGATCAATATGGAACTGAACAGCGGCACCGAGCCTTACCAAGCGGTGTTTATGTCGGCGGTGAGCCGTGTCCGCCCGGTCAGTATGGCTGCAATCACCACCATGCTAGGGATGATCCCATTGCTGTTCGACGCGTTCTTTGAAAGCATGGCGGTGGTGATTATTTTTGGACTCGGTTTTGCCACCGTTCTAACCTTAATTGTGATCCCGGTCTTGTATACACTCTTGTATCGTATCGAGTATCGACATGTATCCAAGATCTAGTCACACTGTTGCACTTCTCCAAGGGTTCCCTTGTAGTAGTTAACTAATACTGGACAGTAATAACGTGGAAAGCCCTCTTAAAAGGGCTTTCAAGACCCTGCGCTTAAACGGGGCTCTTGCTTGTACATAATAAGAAGTTGAATGAAATTACAAAAAAACACATGGCTTTTACTGCTCTGGGCACTTGGTGTCACATTGGCAATAATCCAAGGCTACGATGAGCTGCAAGAGTTCTCGGAAAGCAAGGCCAAATCCACACTCGACCTCTACGACAACCTCTCGGCGTTTTCGGAACTGACCGAGCATAAGTCACGTGAAGTCATCAATCGCATTGAACTTAGCAGTCGACTCTTGGCAGAACAAAGCGACCTGGTTGCCTTAATCGAGCAACAGGCGGCCTTATCCGACCACGACTTGGCCCACTACGCGTCACTACTAAGCACCACTCAAAGCAGTATCTCTGTCATCACAACCATCGATGGCGAGATTCTCTACCGTTCCCCCAAGAGTTTCAGCCTCATTCAAAACAATAGTTTGTCTCATCGCCCCTTGTTTAACCGCACCAAAAGCCAAGGCTTCGCCTGGGATATTTATTACGACATCGCGAGTGAGCAACCCAGCTTACTCTCTAGTATTTTGGTGAAGTCAGGGAATACATCGATTGGACAAGTCGTGATTGAACATAAGATCACCTGGTTTCCGTTATTGAGAATCAGAAACACTGAACTCTTGTTAGTAAATAAACATTATTTAGCCGGCTTTCATTTCCACAATGACAGAACAGAAAAGATACGTTTGGAGTTAACGCACACAGAGTTATTCGAAACGCCATCCAGTCAACCATTGAACAACTTAAAGTCATTCCAACCTGACAAAACATTGAAGTTCAAGCCTCACGAAGAATTCAATATTTCTTACTATCAGCTTGAAGGCATCGGTGTTAAAAAAGCGCTGCTCAGCGAAGCCCCAATTTCGGATCGCTGGTCAATGCTGTTTATGATCCCCATCGACCAGGAGATCGAAACGCTCTACAGAGAAGTGTTCGAAACCATCACCAATTTCTTAGTGATTTTGGTTATCTGCGCAGTTCTTCATAAGTTCATCGTTTTCCACTTCAGAATCCGCGAGCTGACTTTTACCGACGAATTAACCGGCTTGAACAATCGTCAGCATTACAATCTCTTTGTGCCACCGCGCTTAAAATTACATGACCGAGGAAAAGTCAGTAACTTTGGTCTGCTCGTTATCGATGTCGACAAATTCAAAAATGTAAATGACACCTATGGGCACCCAGTCGGCGATCTAGTACTGAAAGCGTTAGCCAAAAACCTCACCGAACAATGTCGTGAATCCGATCTCCTCTACCGTTTTGGCGGTGAAGAGTTTCTCATCATCACCGAAGGAGATTCCCTTGAACAGCTCAAACAATTTGCCAATCGATTACGGGAATTAGCACCAAAAATTGAAGAGATTAATTCTAAAATTCCTGGCGGCATCACCATCTCAATCGGCGCATCACTCAGAGCGCCCAAGGAGTCGTTGACAGCGCTCTTTAAGCGTACCGATGACTTGCTGTATCAAGCAAAGCAAAACGGTCGAAACCGGGTAGAAATTGGTTAAAAAGCTCTAAATTAAAAAGGCCACGATTGCTGTGGCCTTCTCTTTGATCCATTTGAACAACACGAACTAGACTTTCAATTTTTCAGTATACGGTGGCCAGCCCATTGGCTTTCCGCCCAAGACATGCAAATGGATATGGTAAACCGTTTGTCCGCCATGCTCATTACAGTTCATCACGGCTCGATAGCCATCCGCTGCAACCCCTAAATCCTGAGCCACTTTCGCCGCTACCCGATACAAATGACCGACGATTTCGCGATCTTCTTCAGCAATATCATTGATCGTTGGAATAATTTTTTTAGGAATCACTAAGAAATGCACGGGTGCCTGAGGATTAATGTCCTTAAACGCCAAGGCCAACTCATCCTCATAGAGGACCTCTGCCGGAATTTCTCGATTGATAATCTTGGTAAAAATGGTTTCTTGAGCTTCTGACATGCTGTTTTCCAATTTTTGTACAATTAAAAATACAAGAGATGAGAATCACTTAGGCCCATAAAACCCAGTGAAAACAAATGACAACGGCTTTTAACATAGCACGCAACCCGCAGGAGAACTAGATTTTAAAGACTGCCAATACGTTCCAAAGCGCTTTCGCAGCCGCTTTTACAAGATCAACTTTTCAACATCAACCAAGAAACGCATAAGTCAGGTGATTTCATGAGCAAAACATTATTAATGTTGACTTACATGATGCGCAATTATCTGCTTGATTGTGAGTGGGAGCCCATTGCTTTAGGCAATCACAGAGTAATTATTCAACGTAAAAAAGAAAGCCGGGTGAGAGCCTTATGGCTATGTGCCTCCGGTGCCATGATGGCTGTGCCAACGTTAGGCTCTGTCATTGCAATCGGATTCGCATCCTTGTTTTTAACCTTTGCGATCATGGACGAAGCCTAGCGGCTAAACACGGATCGACGCCCTATTCAGAAGCAAATCGAAACGGTGGGTATTCTCCCATCCATTGGTAGTGGATATCTGCCGTGTATTGGTCGTGATTCCTATCCCTCAAGTTAGTAATACCCTGATAGCGCAAGATACGACGAGTTGCACAGTCGTACTCTAATTTCACGGGTGAAATGAATAAGTCTACCGGCCACCAATCCAAAGCCATCTGAAGATAGCATGTTCCTTCGGATTGATTATTCATCTTGAGGCTGAATTGGTAACTGTCGAGTTTTAATGGCGCAAATACCTCAAAGCTAACTTCCTGGTCTTCCTCTAATCTCGCCCAAGCCCGCTGAATAAAGGCATCAAACCCAGCATCCACAACCGTATTAGTACTCAGCGGTAAAGTAATTTCTTCTAACGATGTCTTTTCTGAATAACGATACAAACGGGCCGACGTGGCCGTCACCTCAACCCCCACTTGGTAACCAACTTCCTGATCGTCATAGGAAAAGCTTGGCGTCCACGGAGCCGCTTTAGAGTAATCCAGCTGTTTCACGCTTTTAAGGGTGTGATCCGGTAAGTGATATTCCACATATCGACCCACAATATAGCCATCTCCATCGAGGATGAAGTTGTGGTATTCGTAGAACAGCACCTCTTGCGTACCTGGCTTATAGCCAGTGCCAATCATTTGCCACGACCTCTCAGTAACATCAGAGTCGCCAGCCAACCCATGCGCGAAATTCCCCATAAGGATTTGACTGATCAACAGAGACGCAATCGACAACCCTGTTCTAATCGACAACAAGCGCGTCATAGCAATCACTTGGCCGGTAGATATTCTTTTACCAGAGAGGCAAGAAATTCAATATGATCAGGTTCGGCATTGAGAGCAGGAATATAGTGATAGTCCTTTCCACCCGCCTCTAAATAAATTTCCTGATTTTGAATCTGAATTTCTTCCAAGGTTTCCAGACAGTCCACAGAGAAGCTAGGTGCAATCACATCCACCCGTCCCATGCCTTTCTTACCCCAATCTTCCAATGTTTCATCGGTGTAGGGCTTCACCCACTCTTCACGACCAAAACGAGACTGAAACGCCTTCTGCCATTGATGATCTTCAAGACCCAGCTTTTCAGCCAGTAATTTAGCCGTTGTTCGACATTGCTTAGGGTACGGATCGCCAATGCGTTCAAGACGCTGAGGAATACCATGGAAAGACATTAATAAGTGATCACCTTTTCCATACTGTTGCCAATATTGCTCTACCGACTGTGCCAGAGCTGCAATATAACCAGGATGATCATGATAGTCGCTGACCCAGGTAAGCCCAGGGACATGCGGACATTTCCCAAGACTGCGAGCCAAGCTGTCGAACGCTGCCGCCGTCGATGTTCTCGAATTCTGAGGATACAAAGGTAAGACTATGATGTGTTCAACGCCTTGCTTAGCCAACGACTTGCCAGCGTCAGTCATGGATGGTTTACCATACGTCATGGCTAATTCCACAGGAATATCTTGATCCGCCAATGCTTGCTGTAACGCCTGTTGTTGTTTTCGGCTGTAATGCATCAAAGGTGAGCCATCATCAAACCAAATACTTTGATACAGCTTGGCGACCTTCTTGGGGCGAATACGCAAAATCACGCCATGAAGAATGATCATCCAAAGGACTTTAGGAATATCAACCACACGACGATCTGATAAAAACTCCGCAAGAAACTGTCTTACGGATTGAGCGGTAGGCTGTTCTGGGGTTCCAAGATTAATTAACAACACGCCCACTTTCTTACTCATACGCTTATTTTTCCTAATTAAATCGCTGTCTTAAGGTGCCAGAATATCGGGGAATATTACCGGAATAAATCATCTAACGCAGTGTTTATGTCAGGGTATTTGAAAGTAAAGCCGGATAACTCAAGTCTTTTTGGATAAACCCATTGACCAGACAACAAAAGTGTTTCTGCCATTTCACCAAACATCATTTTTAATAAAAAAGGCGGCATCGTCATCCACGCCGGTCGATGCAATACCGAGGCAAACACTTGTGTAAATTCCGAGTTATCCACAAACTTGGGCGCAGTGATATTCACAGCCCCCTCAATGTCAGGGTTATCGAACAACCAAACTACAGCAGCCAATAAATCCTCTAAGTGAACCCAGGAAAACCCTTGTCGGCCAGAACCTAGTTTGGCGCCCATGCCCAATGCAAACGAAGGTTTCAGTTTCTTCAGCATGCCTCCATGACCTAACACCACACCAAAGCGCATCAGTACTGTTCGGCAAGGCCAATCAATCTGTTCATCAACCAATTGCTCCCAGTCGCCACACAAAGACGCTGCAAAATCATTTCCCTGAGACGATTCTTCTGTCACTTGTTCCTTTCCGGCTCCGTAATAGCCGATAGCGGAAGCATTTAACCAATGATCAGGTTTCCAAGACTGACCTTTCAGCCATTGAATCAGATTACGGGTGAAATCAATGCGACTCTGACGAAGTAATTGTTTTCTCTGAGCCGTCCAACGTTTATCGGCGATGCCTTCACCAGCCAGATTAATCACTGCATCGTGTGATTCAATTACTGGCGCAGTTTCATCTTGGCGTTTCGAGAAATCCCAATACAGCCAAGATAACTGAGCAGACTCTTTTCCCGCAAAGGCTCCTTTCCGCTGTGTTTGACGGGAAACGATGGTGACTTGATGTCCTTGTTCAAGCAAGAGATCCACCAACGCACTGCCGATAAAGCCGGTTCCGCCTGTCACTAAAATCTTCATAAGTGATCCTCTTTTAATCTTGCCTCGTATATCAACAGACTAGACATCAGTTATACCCAAGCGAAAGTATTTTGGTTCACTTGAAGATCAATAATTAAGGAGCAGCCATGTTCAGCCCTAATATTTTTAATCAAGGCCAGCTAACCCATAGAATCCCCATCGGCATCAGCCAATGCCTCTTAGGCGAAAAGGTTCGCTTTGATGGCGGGCATAAACATTCGAAGTTATGCACACAACAACTGGGGCAATACTTTGATTACATTCCAAGTTGCCCTGAGCTTGGAGCCGGGCTGGGCGTACCAAGACGCACACTAAGAATGGTAGGTGACGATCAATCTCAACGTGTTGTCGAAACACGCGATAATCAGATAGACGTAACGGACCTTCTTGCCGATTACAGCACTCGACGCATTGAAGAGCTAGCGAACCTCAGTGGCTACATCTTCATGCAGAAATCTCCTAGTTGCGGAGTTTTCAGAGTAAAAGTGTATGCAGACAATGGCTACGCACAACACAGCAGCCCAGGCATTTTTGCCAAAGCCTTCAAGGAAAAGTATCCCTTAGTTCCAGTCGAAGAAGAGGGACGCTTGCATGATCCTGTATTATTAGAAAACTTCTTGGTGCGCGTTGTCGTTTACCACCACTGGCGCATCTTGATGGAAGAGGGCTTAACACCGAAAAAGCTGATCAAGTTTCACCAAAGCATCAAATACCAACTTATGGCGCATTCCATTGAAGGCTATAAACACACCGGTAAACTGTTATCCAACTTAAAAGAAAAGATAATTGAAGAGATAGCGCAAGAATACATTACTGCGCTCATGGGCCATTTGGAAAAACGAGCCACGCGAAAGACGCATACCAATGCACTCCTGCACATCCGAGGTTACTTCAAAGGCAAGTTATCGAAGCTTGAGCAACAAGAATTAAGCCAAGTGATCGATGACTACCGATCAGGCGTTATTCCTTTGGTCGTACCCATTACGCTCCTTCAACATTACACTCGCAAACTAGGCTGTGAGTACATCGAACAACAGCTCTATCTTCAGCCTTATCCTCATAAACTTGGGCTAAGAAACGGGATTTAATTTAGGAAAGGAAATTTCAGACAAAAAAAAAGCCCTAAACTTGCTGTTTAGGGCCAACAACGACAGACATGTTCCGTGTCTGGTACTGCCTAACAAAAGGATTGAATAGCCTAGCCTATCAACCGGATGCGTGAGCATCTCGAAACAGACTAATAACTACTATAGCCACCTCAAAATCTTTTGAAAGCTCCTAAAATCGAACTGACAGTTCCATATATCGAAACAAAAAGTTACAGGCACAAAAAAGGCGCCAAAAAAGCGCCTGTTTTTTTAATCAACCACTGACAATTACTCGACAGCCCTACCAAGACCTAGACAATATTCTCAATCGCCTCAAAGGCCGCCATTGCTAGGTTCTCTTTCAAGTGGTTAATAAATGCCGTGATCTTTGGCGGCACATATCGGCGAGATAAATACACGGCATGCAATGTTGATGGCGGTACAGTGTACTCGGTTAATACACTGACCAATTTTCCATCCTGAACCGCCTTAGCAGTAATATCCACCGGCAGTAACCCAATACCCAGGCCACCAATCACTGCGTCACGAATAAAGGTAATGTTATTTGCAACCAAACTGCCTTTGACTCGAGCCTGAACCGGCATACCTTGCGGATCCAGAATATTCCAAGGTAAATGTTGACTCTGCTGCATGACGATACAATTAGACTCAAGCAATTGCTCATGAGTGTCCAAAGGTCCGTGTTTTTCAATAAACTCTGGACTTGCATAAATGCCACGAGATAAGACACCAAGACGCGTTGCAACAAAATTGGAATCCGGCAAATCACCGATCTTCAAAGCAATATCAATATCATCTTCCAACAAGTCCGTTGCACGTCCGGACAAATCCACACGACATTGAATTTCCGGATATTTGTCCATAAAAGACGAAACAAGTCCGCCCATGTAATACATACCAAATTCAACGGGTGTCGAAATATTTAGCCGTCCCTGAGGTTTCTGCTGAAGATCGGAGAGACTGGCTTCAGCTTCTTCAATCTCACGAAGAATTCGCTGACAATGCCCATAATAACGCTCACCGATTTCCGTCAGCTTAAGATGGCGTGTGGTTCGATCCAACAAACGAACGGCCAGGCGTTCTTCTAGTTGAGTAATACGACGACTGATGGTGGACTTTGGCATATTCAGCTCGCGGCCTGCCGCGGTCAAACTGCCACAATCTACAACTCGAGTGAAAATTAGAAAATCGTTAAGATCCATCTTCTGGTTTCCGGCCCCAGGGCATTGTTTTTATTATCTTAGAAATAAGTGGTTACTACATAGACATACTTTAGCACAACTTATCTATTAAAAAATTGCAATTTCACTATTCAATATACCCTTTGTGATCTGAAATTAGTGTGAATTATCATACTTTTAAGAGAATTGATGACATATCAACTTTTTTCAGTAAATAAAATCAGTATAAAATGCGTCCATTAAATTCAAGAGATAAATACTATGAGCCAATTACTAACTATCGTTTCGAACATCAATAAATTACCTTCACCACTGAAAGGTAAAACGCTTTCTATGTTCTTTGGACGCGTGATTCCGTTTGCAGGAACCGCCAATGTGCAGATTGAAGAGCTAAATCAAGAACGTAGTGTCTTGGTTCTTAAAAACAAGAAGCGCGTACAAAACCATATTAAAGGTGTTCATGCAGCAGCAATGGCATTACTTGCAGAGTCAGCGACTGGCTTTTTATGTGGCATGAACTGCCCTGATGATAAGCTGCTACTGATTAAATCTATGAACCTGAACTATGTTCGTCGCGCAAAAGGCAATCTAACCGCAGTAGCAGAGTTATCTGAAGCCGAGCGTCAGCTGATGGTAGATCAGGATAAAGGTGAAGTCAGCGTTAAAATCACAGTAACCGACGAAGACAACAAAGAGCCGGTAGAGTGTGAAATGATTTGGGCCTGGGTACCTAAAAAGCGCAGCAAGTAAGAACGACCGCCTACTCTCCAAGATCAAGGAAAGCACCCTGCTTTCTTTGATCCTTCATTTCACCTACGAAATTTTTCCTATATTCTGTCACATTCAAACAAACGTCTGACATAATTTAATATTAGTGTCAAATAATTATTAGACACGTCTTTAAAATTGAATCCAGACTGTTACACTGTTCTCAATCCAAAAAAATAAAAACATGTGATTAGGATTGAAGTCAATGAAACATCTAGGCCTTAAACACGCCTGCCTTGTCACTTTAGGTATCTTGACGTCGCTAAATGCAATAGCAGACGGCCAGACCAAATTAGATGACCCTAAGAAGGCAGCTAAAGATACCTTTTGGGATGAGTTGTACAGCAAAGGCGGCCAATCCTTCTTCTGTAATCAACCATTTGAAGGTAAGACTCGTCGAATTATTGCGGGACACGTGTATAACACCCAACACATGATTGATCACTTCAACTGTGGTACCAAAAGCCGTTGTCGTCGCTCAGATACGAATTACAAATACGCGGCATCCGATCTTCACAATATGTACCCAGTAACGCCCCGTGTGGAGTTAAACCGACGGAACTCCCGATATGCAGAACTACCAAAAAGCAAAGATCAGTTTCCTAACCTTGAGTGCTCCTATAAGTCGAACTTCCAAACGGTAGAGCCTGCAGATGAGATTAAAGGCAACATCGCGCGAATCATCTTCTATATGCACGACTCGTACAACCTTCCCATTCTTGACGGTGTTCAAATGTTAATGGAATGGAACGAACAGGACCCTGTCGATGACGCAGAACGAGAGAGAAATATTTTAGTAGAAAAAGTCCAAGGAAATCGTAATCGCTTTATAGACAACCCTCATGCAGTCAAAGACATACAGATGACTGTTACAAAGTAGACGCTTCTTTTTCTACAACGTCTAGGTTCAAAACCTCCAGACATTAAAAAAGCTCGCCGAGGCGAGCTTTTTTATTGAGTTCAAACTAACTTAGAAAACAAATTTTTCTTCGTCCAGCTCAAACAATACTTCAGCACCGTTCTTAATAGAAGACGTTAGACCTTCGTAAGTTGGTAGTAGTCGCTTGAAGTAGAAACGTGCAGTAGATAGTTTGGCATCGTAGAAACCAGAAGTATCACCTTCTGCAATCTTAGCTTGAGAAGCTTTAACCATCTTAGCCCACATGTAAGCGTAAGCAGTCAAACCGAATACATGTAGGTATTCTACAGACGCTGAACCAATTTCATGGACGTCAGCCTGAGCAGCTTCAAGAACGTGAGCAGTCAGACCATCAAGGTTTTCGATAGCCGCTTTCAAAGGAGCAATGAACTCAGCCAAACCAGCATCACCTTCGTTTTCAGCAGCGAATGCTTTCATCTCGTCCGAGAATAGTTTGTAGATAGAACCACCGTTCATAGCGATTTTACGACCCATAAGGTCAAGCGCCTGAATACCGTTTGCACCTTCATAAATCTGAGTAATACGGATATCACGAACGTGCTGCTCTTGACCCCACTCACGGATGAAGCCATGACCACCAAACACTTGCTGACCTGCGATTGCAGACTCAAGCGCTTTATCAGACAAAAATGCCTTAGCAACAGGCGTTAGAAGAGCAACCATTGCATCAGCAAGCTTCTTCTCATCTGCATCTTCAGTAAACTTAGCACGATCCAACCAAGTAGAAGTGTAAGTAGAGAATGCACGACCCGCTTCGGTGTAAGCTTTCATAGTCAGAAGCATACGACGTACGTCTGGGTGAACAATGATAGGGTCAGCCACTTTATCTGGGCTCTGAGCACCTTTTGGTGAACGGCTCTGTAGACGATCACGCGCATACTCAACAGCACTCTGGTAAGACGCTTCAGCAGCACCAATACCTTGGATACCTACTGCAAGACGCTCATAGTTCATCATAGTGAACATGCAGGCTAGACCTTGATTTTCTTCACCAACTAACCAGCCTTTCGCGCCATCGTAGTTCATTACACAGGTAGCAGAACCTTTAATACCCATCTTCTTCTCGATAGAACCACAAGAGAAGTCATTACGCTCACCTAAAGAACCGTCATCATTAACAAGGAATTTAGGTACTAGGAACAAAGAAATCCCTTTAGGACCTTTCGGTGCATCTGGAAGCTTAGCCAACACCAAGTGAATGATGTTCTCAGCCATGTCATGCTCACCCCAGGTAATGAAGATCTTAGTACCTGTGATGTTGAAGCTACCGTCGCCATTTGGCTCGGCTTTGGTACGAATGATACCCAAGTCCGTACCTGAATGCGGCTCAGTCAAATCCATCGCACCAGACCAAACACCTGAATACATGTTTGGAAGATATTTTTCTTTCAATTCTTGGCTAGCGTGCGCATTGATTGAAAGACATGAACCTGCAGTCAACATTGGCGCAAGACCAAATGACATACAAGAACCTTGAATCATTTCTTCGAATTGACCAACAAGCGTCTTAGGCATACCCATACCACCAAACTCTGGGTTACCACCAAGAGCATTCCAGCCACCTTCGATGTACGTCTGATACGCTTCAGCGAAACCGTCTGGAGGAGTTACCTTACCGTCTTCCCACTTAGAACCTTGCTCATCAGCTTCACGGTTTAGAGGAGCCAAAACTTCGTTAGCAATCTTTGCCGCTTCTTCCAAAATTGCATCCGCAGTGTCAGGGTCAACAACATCTGCAACACCAGGCAAACGTGCCCATAATTTATCCGCTTCAAACACATCCTTCAGAAGGAACTGCATATCACGCAAAGGCGCTTTATATTCAGCCATTTTACTCTCCAGCTTAGTAATTCGCTTTATCTAATTAGAGGCTTATACAGCCCTGGCATGGATTGCCAACTTGTACAGTGGCTGGGGATTTTACAAGATTAAAACACATTTGTATAACGAGCGGACGCTTGGTCAAGTCAGCCATCGGGAAATTATTAATACAACACTCAGAAATGCCGGATAAGCATGGCAAAGCATGACGTTTTTACCCAGCGCCGAGATCAAATTGTCCTGTAGCTCATCTTTTGATTTCGTGTATTTCCAAAGAGGATACACAAACAAAAGCACACCAAGAACAATCAAACTAAATAGGAACACACCGACGTATTCAGCACACAGCAAAACAAGAATAAGAGCCGCGATCCATTGCAGTCGAAATACGGCCAAAACAAAATCACTGCTGTGAGTTATCCAAAGATGCTGTCTGTTTACCTGTGCATCTGCTTGTGCATCCGGAAACTGATTCAATAACAACAAATTATTGAGTAACAAAGAAAATCCTATCACGAGTAAGACAGACATAACGGAAAGGCTTCCAGATAAGATGTAGACACTCCCCAAAGTTGCCAACACACCGATTCCTAAGCCAGGAGCAACCAAACATAACCAAGGGTGGCGATTGATCGTAATGGTGTAATTCATAACAATCCACAGCCCCAGAATCCCCACTGGCAAAAGCTCGATACCCACAGAAAAAATAAACCAAAGTCCGATACAAAGCGCCAAACCAATAAATAGATAGGCAATCAATCTTGCAGTATCAGCAAATTCAGGATGATCAACTAACGTACCACTGCCGCCACTGAAGAGCGTCTTATCGGTAGTCAAATCCAATCCCGATACAAAATCCTGGTATTCATTCAGAGCATTCACGCCGATGTGAGCAGACATCATGGCAATTAGAATCAGCAGACTATCTATAAACGAAGGAAAGCCCGACTGAAAAAAAGCTAACGACCAAGAAAATACCAGAGTGACTAGCGACAATGTTAAAAACGGAGCACGACTGACTCCTAAGGTACATTTCAGAAACAGGCGACTATCCATAGTACGAATCCAACAACTCCATCCTAAATGGGTAAAAATTAACCCTAGCAGGTTGAGTGCAAAGATAGTATGACCAAAACAAAAAAACCGCAGCCTAAGCCGCGGTTTTTTCGTATCTGGCGCTCTTCTATAAGAGCATTCAGAAACTTATAGGAATGCGAAGTTTTCTTCTTCCATATCCATCAAGTTCTCAGCACCAGACAACATAGTTACTGCATGAGCACGAGTACGTGGCAAAATACGATCAAAGTAGAACTTAGCAGTCTGAAGCTTAGCTTTGTAGAATGCTTCTTCTTCAGTACCAGCATCAAGTTTCTCTTGAGCAACTTTAGCCATTTCAGCCCATAGGTAACCAAGACATACATAACCAGAGTACATTAGATAGTCTACAGAAGACGCGCCCACTTCGTCGCGGTTCTTCATTGCAGCCATACCAATCTTCATAGTTAGGTCGCCCCACTCTTTGTTGTGCTCTGCAAGAGGCGCAACAAATTGAGCGATCGCTTCGTTACCTTCGTTATCTTTACAGAACTTATGAACGATCTTAGTGAAACGCTTCAGAGATTCACCTTGAGTCATAAGAACTTTACGACCTAGTAGGTCAAGCGCTTGAATACCAGTGGTTCCTTCGTACATCATAGAGATACGAACGTCACGCATTAGTTGCTCCATGCCCCACTCGGCAATGAAACCATGACCACCGTAAACTTGCATACCGTGAGAAGTACACTCGAAGCCTACTTCAGTTAGGAATGCTTTGGCGATTGGCGTTAAGAAACCTAGAAGCTCGTCTGCTTCTTTCTTCGCTTCTTCAGAAGAGTTAGGAGACTTAACGATGTCCGCTTGCTTAGCCGTTAGATAAGCAAGAGCACGACCGCCTTCACCTAGAGACTTGATCGTCAATAGCATACGACGTACGTCTGGGTGAACGATAATTGGATCGGCGGCTTTTTCAGGAGCCTTAGGTCCTGAAAGAGAGCGCATTGCCAAACGATCTTTTGCGTAAGTAAGCGCGCCTTGGAATGAAGATTCCATTGCAGAGCTACCTTGTAGTGCAGTACCGATACGAGCAAAGTTCATGAACGTGAACATGCAGTTCAGACCTTTGTTCTCAGGACCGATCAACCAGCCTTTTGCACCGTCGAAGTTCATTACACAAGTAGAGTTACCGTGGATACCCATTTTGTGTTCGATAGAACCACAAGCAACCGCATTACGCTCACCTACAGAACCATCTTCGTTTGGAAGCATCTTAGGTACGATGAAAAGAGAAATACCTTTAGTACCTTGAGGTGCATCAGGAAGACGCGCAAGACAGATGTGAACAATGTTCTCTGCCATATCGTGCTCACCAGCAGAGATAAAGATCTTTGTACCAGTGATGTTATAAGAACCGTCAGCATTTGGCTCTGCTTTGGTTTTTAGTAGACCAAGGTCCGAACCACAGTGTGGTTCAGTCAGACACATAGTACCTGTCCACTCACCAGAGATAAGCTTAGTTAGGTAAGTTTGTTTCTGCTCTTCAGTACCGTGCATTTCGACAGTGTCAACAGCACCGTGAGAAAGACCTGGGTACATACCCCATGCCCAGTTTGAAGAACCTACCATCTCGCTCACTGCGATACCGATAGATGCAGGTAGACCCTGACCACCATACTCTGGGTCACAAGTCATTGAAGGCCAACCACCCTCAACGTACTGCTGATATGCTTCTTTAAAGCCAGTTGGTGTTTTTACGCCGTCTTCACTCCAAGTACAGCCTTCTTCATCACCTACACGGTTAAGAGGAGCAAGAACGTTCTCACAGAACTTTGCACCTTCAGAAAGGATGGCATCAACCATATCTTCTGTACATTCATCAGCACCTAGTGACTGATAGTGAGTTTGCATGTCTAGTAGCTCGTCCATGACGAACTTCATGTCGCGTAAAGGAGCCTTATATTCTGGCATAGTAACTTCCTCGGCATGATTTCAGGTTAAATGAACAGAAAGAATCTTTTGATTACTAACGTCTGTTCCACTTTTAAGCCAAACCTAATTCTGTACAATGTTTGACCAACTTATCAAACGGTTGTTTGAAACTTACGTTTAATGCCTGACATTGTCAAGATAATTCAAACAAATGTTTTAAATTTTCGACCAAACAAAGTTCATCATGCGTTTCTTACTGTCACATCCGCACCAATCTAAAGCACAGCATGCTGGAGAGAAAATTAGAAACGCCCCATTATGGATAGTGTTGACTCGGGAAATACGATAAACAACACAAGCTGAAAGCTTAGTTTCAATCTAATGGTACGAAATATAGAAGATCTGGATCACTGGTCAAACCAGTTCATCCAGATTACCTTTGGGAGGATCACGATTGATATTTTCGAAAACAGCCATTGCATTACGACGGGCTATTTCTGAAGCAAGAAGATAAGAAAAATCTTCAGGGGTTAACGAGCCATCATCCACCTGAACATCAGATTCAGCAGTATCATCATCGGACGATTCAGCCTCATCCTGCTCATCAGTAGAAGCTGCTTGAGTAGCATCTCCTCTGCCCGTTGTATTTACCGCCTCGGAAGATTCATCTGACTCTTTAGACGACTCTTCTGATTCTTCCGTCGCTGCTTCGGATGCTTCGGCTCGTAGCTCAGCCAATTCAGCCTGAGCTTCTAATTTAACTTGGGAAGCTTGCGCCGCCACTTGGCGGTCTTGCGCAGAAGGTTCAGCGGGAGCCAGGGCCGCGCGTCGTACGACTTCAGCTTTTTCAATGGTTGCCTGAGGATCCCCCGTCACCTTACTCGCGTCGATGGAAACCTCACCACCAATAGCATAATTCAGACCATCCGGGCCACGTTGATAGGTAAAGCTCGCAGCACCTGTATATTGCCCACCAGCGGATTGATGCGCTTGTTCATGCGCCCTGACCTCTCGGTCGCGAGCAGCAAGTTTTCTTACTTGCTGTAGCTCTTGCTCTGTTAATTCAGTAGCTAATGAAGACTCGGAAGAGGCATTGTCTGACGGCTTTTGTTCTGATTCACGACCTGAGCTTTCTGTTTCAGCGGCTTCACTAACAGCCGCTAACGACGAATCCTTGGACTTTAACTCAGTCCCACCTGAGGAAGCCACACTGACAGCGTCCCTGGTCTCAGCCAAATTGACATAAGATACGGTGCTGATTTGCATAGTCTGGATCACCTACTGTCGTTCACACAAAGAAAACTCAAATTTTATAAGGTCTAAAATCAAGCCATTTCATCGATCAAGGTACCCGCAACCTCATCGGCAGTTGAAATCACTTTTGCCGACGCCTTAAATTGTACTTCATACAATTTCAAGTCCACCACTGCGGTTAACATGGCATCATCTTCCGACTTTACCGCGGATGTATCGTTAACAGGAGGCGTTTGTCCGCCACTGGCTATCGTCTTAGCACTTTGCGTCAGTCCATCGCGACTTTTCGATATACCTTCCAATCCTGAACCTAACAATGCAGATACCATGGACACCTCATATAATCAGACCAACCTGACTATAATTTAACCAGAAAACACTTATAACCACCAATTTTATGCCGAAGTATGTGAGCATTTTCCCGATCAACGGCCTGAAATCACCTCTAAAATTGATAAATACTCTGCCACAGCCTCGGCAGATTTATTTTCCAAAAAGGGAACTTCCCCCAAACAGGGGGCATCAATCATCTGTTTAAGCGTTTCCAAATTCTCTTCATAGCGACTCATTTCCGGATCCACACGATTGGCGACCCAGCCAGCCAACTTTAAGCCACTTGACTGTAATGCGGCGACGGTTAAGAGAGCATGATTGAGGCACCCCAATCGCATACCCACGACTAGAATTACTGGCACATCGAGCTTTTTGACTAAATCAGCCAAAGTTTCCCGATAATTCAGAGGTGTAAACCAACCACCAGCGCCTTCAATTAATTTGACTTGAGCAGGCTTCAGTAACGCACCCCGAACAAACCCTTCCAATGAACTCGCGGTTAACAACTTCCCTTTTTCCATAGCTGCAATATGAGGTGCTATCGCCGGTTCATAAGCTACGGGATTAACACTTTCATAAGCCACTTTGACAGAAGCAGCTTGCTGCAATGCAAGAGCGTCTTCATTTCGTAAACCGTCTTCTGTTACGTCACAACCAGCAGATACCGGTTTAAGCCCTAGCGTTGAGTAACCTTCAGCCTCAAACGCTTTGAGCAAGCCCGCAGTCACAAAGGTTTTACCCACTTCCGTGTCCGTTCCAGTAATAAAGGCAGTAAATCGTTTCATCTTCTCTCATCCAAACTAGGGTTATCTTTCAGGGACTTGCAACACGCCATAAAACACATCATAAGAGGCAGGCAGCATGCCAGAGGCATCCCGAAAGGAATCATAAGCCTTAATCAATTTCCCGTACTGTCCTTTGGTCATGTTGCCAGAACCATCAACCACAGTGTTTGCCCCAATCCCCTTGATACTGTGCAATAACCGTTTCAAATCGGGGTATCCTGCGACTACTCGCTCACGATGTGATGTGTGAACAGCACCATAAGGTTGCATTGCCGTTTCTATTTGAGACGCACTTAGGAAGCGATTCACATGAACACGTTGGTCGACTTGATGCCAAGCATCTTTTAGTTCACATAAGGTATCGGGTAGCAAGGTCGAAAATGCAATAAAGCCACCCGGCTTGACGACTCGTGATAACTCGCTAAACAACTGAGTTAAATCTTCACACCATTGAATGGCCATGCTGGAGAACACCACCGCCAGCGAGTCATCAGGCAAAGGAAGTTGTTCTGCGTCGGCCACAAAACAATAATCCAGCTGATCAGAATATTTGGCCTGCACATGCCGCATCATGCCTTCGGATAAATCAGCCGCCATCAAAGGGCGTTGAGTATCAATATTCCGTAATGCCGGAAGAAAATAGCCTGAACCCGTACCCAGATCTAATATAGGGCCATCAACCACGTCTGATTCCGCAAACGCATCGCGTATCAACAATCGAATCAGGTTATGACCCACATACTTCTGAACCCGAGCATGCACATCGTATGTCGTCGCTTTTTTTCCAAAAGCCTTGGCAATTTGCTGCTTATCCAATGAACAACCTTTTAATTTCACTAGAGACCAACGAGCTGTTGGTAACCGGTGCTAAATGAGTTGCATCCAGAGCGTCTTGCTTAAGATGCTCTGGAATCCGTATCAACGCATCGTGCTGAAAATAGACAGGAAATAGAGCGTCCTTATCTAACAAGCCCTTCCATGCTTCGCGTACATTTAACTGATATAAGTGTTCTAATGACCGAACTAACAGATCCCCTGAAACATTTTCGGTTTGCACGTCTTTTTTAAGAGTGTGTATCTGAGCTTTGGGTTCACCTTGAGCGGTCAAGGCAATGAAATAGCTCAGCCCCTTAACCACAGACATAGCGACCCGTTTTCGAAACGACTCCGCCACCTCAGCATCAAAAACCGTCCAGTCGTCGTCAATAAACTGTGGACGTGCGCCTAACGTAACCACCTTACAATCTGTTTCGATGGTCGCTAATAACTTATGCGCCAGAGAGACGGCCAACATTCCGCCATACGACCAACCAATCAATAAGGGCCGATGATATTTAGCCAACTGATCCAACCAATTTTGCTGCCAAGATTCCTGATCATCAGGAAGATCAATCATTTCAACCGAGCACTCAAAACTCTGAGCTAGATCACGCCGCAAAGGGAGCAACCAATGACTGGGACACCCCCAACCACCTAACAAAAAAATACCGTCGGGCTGCCAATTAATGCTCGTTGTCATAGGTTTCGAATCAACCACTTACAAACTTATCTTTAACATCAGAGAGTTGAGCTTTTTTCTCATCAGAAAGCTGTTGATAAATATCTTGAAGCGCTGACAGTAATAACTCGATCTGATCGGATGAATGATCTGCAGATAAGGTGATGCGTAATCGTGACGTTCCTTCAGGCACAGTAGGCGGACGAATGGCTGTGACCAACAAACCTCTTTGCTCTAACTGCTGACTGATGTCTAACGCCAACGCGGCATCGCCAACCAATATCGGCTGAATTGCCGTTTCAGAACGCATTAAAGGAAAACCGATAGATTCAATACCACCCCTGAGTTGAGCAATCAGAATCTGTAACTTATCCCGACGCCAAGCTTCCGTTTGGATTAATTTCAGACTTGCTAAGCTCGCAGCAGCAACGGCAGGTGGCAGTGCTGTGGTGTAGATATAACTTCGTGCCTGCTGAATCAGTGTTTCAACAAGTTCTTCCGATCCCGCTACAAAGGCACCAAAAGAGCCACACGCCTTCCCTAAAGTACCCATCAAAACCGGCAATCGCTCTTGTGATAGGTTGAAGAGTTCAGCCGATCCAGCCCCTGTTGCGCCGAGAACGCCCAAGCCATGAGCATCATCAATCATCAAGCAGGCATTGTGCGCATCGGCTATATCGGCGATGCGGTCCAAAGGTGCAATGTCACCGTCCATACTAAACACACCATCCGTAACAACGAGTTTTCGACGAGCTTCGGAACAGCTATTAAGTTGACGCTCTAATCCGTTGAGATCGCAGTGAGGATAACGTTTGAATTTAGCTCCAGAAGCCAAACCTGCATCGATCAAAGACGCATGATTCCACTTGTCTTGGATCACAGCATCACCACGCCCGACCAAGGCGGAAATAGTGCCTATATTAGCCATAAATCCTGTAGAGAATAAGACGGCCCGATCTCGGCCTGTGAGTTCAGCTAACTTAAGCTCTAATTCATGATGAAGCTGACTGTGGCCATTCACCAGATGCGAAGCACCACTACCAACACCGTATTCACTGGCAGCTTCTATGAAGGCCTTTTTCACCTCTGGATGATTAGCCAAACCAAGATAATCATTACTGCAAAAAGAAAGTACGGACTTGCCATCCACTTGTTGCTCAGGTTGCTGAGCACTGCCAAGCAGACGGCGAGAACGATAGAGGTGTTGTGTTTTTCGGGCGTTAAGTGATTCACTCAAGCCATCAAAATCTGCCATAACGGCTCCAGGCAACGAAGAGAGCGATCAGAATTGAATAAATATAGAGTAAAGACGCTTCTTAAACCGAAGCGTCATAGAACATTTGATCTTGTTGCTGAGATTCCACAGCATTCATCAAAGCAGCTTCCTGAGCTTCCTCAGAGTGCTTCTCACAACGGCGCTCAGGGTTAATCCCCAGGCGTTCAAATAGCTTGCGATCGTTTTCAGCACGCGGATTCGCTGTGGTCAGCAATTTCTCACCGTAGAAGATAGAGTTTGCACCGGCAAAGAAGGCCAACGCCTGCATTTCGTCATTCATTTCTTCACGACCTGCCGACAAACGTACATGCGACTTAGGCATCATGATACGAGCGACAGCAATGGTGCGGATAAAATCGATTGGATCAAGTTCTTCGTTTTCAGCGAACGGCGTACCTTCGACACGCACCAACATATTGATGGGCACACTCTCCGGTTGCTGAGGCATGTTCGCAAGTTGAATTAACATACCGGCACGATCCAACTCCGTCTCACCCATCCCCAAAATACCGCCAGAACACACTTTCATACCGGCTTTACGGACATTATCAATCGTATCTAGACGATCCTGGAAAGTACGAGTCGTGATGATGTTACCGTAGAATTCAGGTGAAGTGTCCAGATTATGGTTGTAGTAATCCAAACCGGCTTCCGCCAATTCTTGAGACTGATCCGCATCCAACATCCCCAAGGTCATACAGGTTTCCATGCCCATATCTTTAACGCCCTGGATCATCTGAATAACGTAAGGCATGTCTTTTTTAGTCGGTGAGCGCCACGCAGCCCCCATACAGAAACGCGTAGAGCCAATCTCTTTTGCTTTACGAGCTTGCTCTAACACCTTCTCAACCTTCATGAGCTTTTCTTTTTCCAGCTCAGTGGTGTAGTGACCGCTTTGAGGGCAATATTTACAGTCTTCCGGGCATGCGCCAGTTTTGATCGAAAGCAGAGTACTGACTTGAACCTCATTAGGATCGAAGTTCTGACGATGAACCGTTTGGGCATGAAACAACAAATCATTAAATGGCATATCAAATAGTGCCTGAACTTCTTGTGATTCCCAATCGTGTCGAACTTGACCTAGCTGCGTGAGATTCATATACCGCTCTCTTCCGATGTTAAATAAAAATGCCCAGTGATAATTTAATAACCACTAAGAACGTGAAGACATAGTAATCCGCAAACGCTCTCTGTCAACTATACACAACCAACCGAGTTAACATTTGATTATTTTATGATCGCAAACAATCACTGCCGATTATGCTATTTTCCTCTTACCACTGCAAACGCCTACTTTTGTACTGAATGCACCTTCACTCTCCCCTTTATCACAAACTATTGCTCAAGCTGTGCTCTTCCAACCAACACCCCTTTAACAACCTGTGGTCATTGCCAAAAAACACCTTACTTCTTTGATAATGCGTTCAGTTTGTTTGAATACACAGGACAGATTCAAACACTCATCCATCAGTTTAAAGCCAACCAGCTCATAAATCTGAATCAGTTACAGATGTGGTTATTTTCCGCTTATTACCACAAGTTTAATGAACGGAAAATTGATGCGCTGATACCCATCCCAAGCAGCATAAAGAGCATCATCAAACGCGGTCATGTTCCAGCTCAAACTCTGGCCTCATTACTCAGCCACCGTACGTCATTACCAATTCATACAAACTTATTTTCGAAACGATGGTTTACGCCCAGTCAAAAAAACCGGAACAAACAGTCTCGAAAACACAGTCAGCAATTCAAACCGCATCAGCAGCGAATAGAGAGACTACCAAAAACATCACGAATTCTGTTAATAGATGATGTTATGACCACAGGTGAAAGTGCCAATGAAATCGCACGTCACTTAAAAGCCGCCGGAATTCAACAAGTGGATGTCTTAACCATTGCTCGTACGCCGTTGAAACACTAGACTGAACACCCTTCCTAAGCATTCAGGACTATGACGTGTCGAGCCTTTCTCATCCCTATCAATCCTTAACTCAAGATCTCGTAATCGACCTAGTTGAATCCTTAGGTTTTTACTCAGACGGACGTGTTTTCCCTCTCAATAGCTTTGAAAATCGCGTCTACCAAGTTGGGATTGAGGAAGAAACACCCATCATCATTAAGGTGTATCGTCCTAACCGTTGGAGTAGAGAACAAATTCAGGAAGAGCACGATTTCATGCTGGAACTGCAGGCGGCCGACATCAACGTGGTGCCACCGATGATTATCAATGGTCAAACCCTGCATCAAGATAAAGGCTTCATGTTTTGCCTGTTTGAACGTCGCTCAGGTCGCCCGCTAGAGCTAGATCAGTTAGATCAACTTTATGAAGTAGGCACCCAACTCGGTCGAATTCATTCAACAGCGAAAGCCAAAGATTTCATTCATCGACCTGCTCTTAATCTTGAGACCTTTGGTCGTCAGAGCATTGAAACGGTACTGGAATCCAACTTACTGCCTGACTATTTGCTTGAACCCTATAAAGTCCTAGCTGATCAACTGATGGGCATTATGGAGCAACGTTGGGGCGAATCAACTCATCAGCCGATTCGCCTGCAAGGGGACTTTCACCCAGGCAACATATTGATTCGTGACGAGCAATCAATCTTTGTCGACTTTGATGATTGTCGAAGTGGCCCAGCCATCCAGGATATCTGGATGTTACTCTCCGGTGACAGACATCAGCAAGAAATGCAGCTGTGCGAAATTCGCGAAGGTTATGAAATGTTTTGTGAATTTCCCAAAGATCAAATCGGGCTCATTGAAACCATGAGAACACTGCGCCAACTTCACTACGCAGCGTGGTTGGCAAGGCGCTGGGACGACCCCGCTTTTCCACATAATTTCCCTTGGTTTGGGCAAGAGCGATATTGGTCCGAGCATTTGTTGTCACTGAAAGAACAATTAGCCTCTCTGCAAGAACCGCCGCTGCAGTTGCTTTAAAGGCAACTAACCCCATTCCAACGGCGCTCCCCTGGTCAGGCAGGGATTAATTAGGGTTGACTAACCGGCCTGACCACATCGCGCTTCATCCGAATAGGATTCTGCAAGCGATTCTTACGTGCCTGTTCCATAACATCAAGGGTAAATTTGGCTTTACGTCGTTCCGGGCTCAGCATCTTGAAGCTCATTCCCAGTTGTTCGTGGCGTAACTTTCGCTCAGATAAAGGCATTAACAGCGCCTCTCGAACGGCCTGTGAAACACCCACAACATCCAACGGATGAACCACCAGCGCCCCCGGCAAGGTATTACCATCCAACGCCAAGGTTGAAACAATTAAAACCGCAGGATCCTCCGGGTCTTGTGACCACCAATAATCACTGTGATTGCAACTGCTGTAACAGCCCAAACTCAGATCCACAAACACTTTTGCTGAA
Source organism: Litoribrevibacter euphylliae (assembly GCF_042646085.1). NCBI lineage: Bacteria > Pseudomonadati > Pseudomonadota > Gammaproteobacteria > Oceanospirillales > Oceanospirillaceae > Litoribrevibacter > Litoribrevibacter euphylliae. The sequence goes on from NZ_JBHRSZ010000010.1 coordinate 40,629, forward strand.
CGATATAAACTCTCAATCTCACCTTCCATCTTTTGGCATTGCGCCATCCGAAACGGCTTTCGAGAGAAGGATCGCCAATGGTCATTCAGCTCTTCTAAATCCGTGCGCCAACGCCGGATCGTACTCCGCACCCGCTCTTCATTAATGGCAAACGGCGTCACCAAAGAACCAAAAACGATATTTTTAGCGACAGCAGGATTGTCCTTTAGGAACAGCTCATAGGCCTGGTTTCGATTGGTTCGGTTGGTGAACCATGCAGGCGTATCGACCGTGAGCACTAACTTATCCCCTGGCGACATTCCAAAACAATCAATTTCAGGCAGGCGCCCTAAGACTTCGCTGTCGGTAAAAGAAGCCGGTGGGTATGCATCAACCTTCAAAATTTGATTGTCTTTCTTCAAGCGCTTATCAGCTAGGGTAATCGCGCCTTTGAGATCAATCATGGCTTCCGAAATGTTCTTAATATCCGCTTCTCTGGAGAAGGTGACCAGGTCAAAATAAAACAAATCGTCCAATAACTCCTCTGCAACCGGCAGAGTTTGCAACACTTCAGCCCCAGCAAAGGAAGAAGGAAAAGAAATACCGATAGGTAAGTTAGGTTGAAGCTCTTTTAAATAACGTGCCAGTGGAATCCAATGTGCATCATGCAGCCATAGCACATCGCCATCTCGGTACAAAGATGCCAGCCCTTCCGCCAAGCCTTTATTCCATTTCCGATAAGCGGAATAGTGATGATAATTGAAGCTGAATGCCTTCCTTAATTGATGGAATAACGGCAAAAGGCACTCTTCAAAGAACAATAAGCTTAATTCCAGCTCTTCGCACTGATCCATATTTAACCCAACCAGCTGGGTTCTTGCGTTAGGCGAGCCACCCTCACGCTCGACACATAGCCAAAGACCATCATCCACCTGCGAATGGATACCTGCCACCTGCTTAGCAACGCCATCCTTGGTATCCACCCCGCCATACCAGCTAAGGCTTAACATTCGACCAATCTTCACATTAACTCCCTTTTCTTAGGTAACCCCTAAAGAAAAACGCTTAACTTCATGATTCAAATAACTTTGTAGTATAGTTTATTTTTTGAACAGTCAAACAAAATACCAAGAACATCCTAAAACAACCCAATTCAAACCTGACACTCAGTCTTTTATAATGCTTCTGTTTTAATTTTAGCGAGTTGTGAATAAGGACGCGCATGAAAATAATTGGCCTTACTGGCGGCATTGGCAGCGGAAAAAGCACCGTCGCGCAATTTTTTAAAGAACTAGGTATTAACGTGGTCGATGCCGATCAGAAGTCTCGGGATGTCGTCGAACCTGGAATGCCGGCATTAGCGGCCATTGCAGAACACTTTGGCCATGAAGTGATACAAGAAGATGGCCGTTTGGATCGTGCTTACTTAAGAGGTGTTGTTTTTAATTCAGAAGAAAAACGACGCTGGCTCGAAGCATTACTTCATCCCCTGATTAAAGAAGCCATCATTGCAGATCTCAACGCATCAACATCAGACTACGCAATTCTTGAAAGCCCCTTATTATTTGAAACCGATCAGCATCAAATGACGCAAAAAACCGTTCTTGTTGATGTTCCAGTGGAAGTTCAGATTGAGCGTACCTGTCAACGAGACAATAATGACCGATTACAAGTTGAGAAAATCATTGCCGCTCAAATGCCGCGTCAGGAAAAACAAGTCAAAGCAGATTACCTTCTGGACAATACGCAATCATTGAGCGCCGTCAAACAACAGGTAGAGCAACTCCATCAAGAGTTACTGGCCTTATAGATGGCAACGGTTATTTTACGACCTTCACCTTTTAACCAAGGAACCTAACAGATCCATGTCGACCCCCATCAAGCTATTTAAATGCCCAACCTGCAGCGCCCCAATACAATACGATACGAAAAAATATCCACATTTCCCGTTTTGCTGTGAACGCTGCAAAATGATCGACCTGGGTGCCTGGGCCAAAGAAGAGCATAAAATCGAAGGTGATCAAGAAGGCTTCGACGATATTTTTTCCGAAGAAGACACCCTATAAATTACGAGCGCTAACAAAACAACAAAGCTACTCCGCTTTGAAGGCTCTGATCCCGGCAATGCCTTGAGCACCTAATGCCAAGGCGTGTTCCATATCTTGCATATCGACACCACCCAACGCATACGCAGGCATGTGTGCCAATTCGGCAAGCTCTTGAAATTTATCCCACCCTAAAACATCACCACCAGGATGCGATGGCGTTACTTGCACCGGAGAGATAAAGATAAAATCGACCTCCAACGCATTCGCCTTTTCGATCTCAGCCTCATTATGACAAGACGCAGACAACCAAATCACATCAGGACGGTCTTCCAAAGAATTCAACTGTGCAGAAGTCAGATGTGCCATCAAAGGGTCATTCTTTTGAAGAACCGGATAACCTTTGTCTTTCAAGTCACTGAGCTGGGTTAAGAACTCGCTCTTATTCTCGTCTCGAACATAGATGACAAGCTCATCAGGGGCATAAGACTGAGTCAGATATTCAACCTGCTCATTTGATATAGGATCCAGGATCGCCACCTGCTTGGGTAAAATGAGCGCATTCAGAATACCCTTGTTGGCTGCCGGAAACTCATAATTCTTTAACTGAGATTTAGGACACCAAACGACCGGTTGACCTTCCTTACCATGAGGCTCGCCTTCAAACTGATGTATCCGATGGACATCTAACAGCACATGTTTATCAGTATAACGATATCTGACGGAAATCAGAGGTGAGTGCGCCAAAACATCAATGCCTAACTCTTCATGGATTTCCCGTTGAAGTGCTTGGGTGATGGTTTCCCCCGCTTCAACTTTGCCCCCGGGAAACTCCCATAACCCACCTTGATGTTGATGATCGGCTCGCTTAGCGATACAGATATCACCGTTTTCCCGTTCAATCACAGCAACGGCTACGTGCACTACTTTCATTCAAACCTCAAAAACAATTCAAATCAGAATATTTAATTAACCCTGCACCTTATAATAGGCAGCGATTACTCAAAAAGGCAGTTACTAATAAAAAAGACAGCGTTTCAGCTGCCTTTTTGATGGTAAATGCTCTACAGGTTCATCGATCAGGTACGGTATTCGGCATTAATCGTCACATAGTCATGCGACAAATCACTGGTCCATACCGTTTCAGATGCGTCTCCAGATGCCATATTAATTCGAATCAGAATATCTTCTTGATTCATAACCGCTTGGCCGGCCTCTTCGGTATACTCCGCAGCACGCCCGCCATTTCGAACAATGCAAACATCATCCAAGTATATTTCCAGCTTATTCAAGTCGAAAGGCTCGATCTTTGCGCGTCCTACCGCTGCCAAAATTCGTCCCCAGTTAGGATCACTGGCAAACAAGGCTGTTTTCACTAACGGAGAGTGAGCAACAGTAAAAGCCACTTCCAAAGCCTCTTCGCTGCTCAATGCGCTATCCACCTGAATCGTCACAAACTTAGTCGCACCTTCACCATCACGAATAATGGCGTGAGCCAGAGCTCGCATCACATCCTGCAACTTCTCTTTGAAGATCTGGTACAGCTTATCCTGGCTAGATTCAATTTTAGGGGCAGAAGAACGCCCGGTGGCTACTAAAACGCACGAATCATTGGTCGAAGTATCACTATCAACGGTGATTCGATTGAATGACTTAGTCGTCGTATCCGATAACAAGGTCTGCAACACAGAGGCATCAATATTGGCATCCGTTGCGACATAACCCAGCATGGTTGCCATGTTTGGCTGAATCATACCAGAGCCCTTAGAAATACCCGTTAATTTAATGGTATGCCCCTGATACTCAAAGCTGACAGAAGCCCCTTTAGGGCGCGTATCAGTAGTCATAATGCCGGAAGCCGCCGCTACCCAGCCATCATCAGACAACGCTTCTTTTGTTGCAGGAATCGCAGATAACAGACGATCCATGGGGAGATTTTCACCAATCACTCCGGTAGAAAACGGCAGCACCGCTTCCGGTGTCACACCATAGCATTCAGCCACTGCTGAACAGGTTGCACGGGCATCTTTCATGCCTTGTTCGCCAGTCCCTGCATTCGCATTACCGGTATTGACCACTAAGTATTTCGTTTGTTCTTTAGATAAATGCTCTTTGGATACAAGCACTGGCGCAGCACAAAAACGGTTCTTGGTGAATACACCTGCAACACTACAACCATCCGCTAACTCGAACACTACCAAATCTCGTCGTCCAGGAGTCTTAATACCAGCCGAGACGGTCGCAATCTTAACGCCATCAATTGGAAGTAGAGTCGGAAGGTTTGGATTTCCTGTTGCCATAATGATCTCTTTATACATAACGTTTTTTAGATAAACACAAAAAAAGCCCTTCCAGGCTTTTCTTGTATGGGTGCAAAACTAAGAAACTTGCTTCTTTAGTTTACAGCTTGCCATGACATTGCTTGAACTTTTTGCCTGAACCACATGGACAAGGGTCGTTTCGACCAACCTTAGCGCCTTCTCGGACAAAAGGCTGTTCATGTGCTTCTTCGGGCTGCTCTTCAGCAGTATTCTCATTACCCAATGCAGACGCATCGTCATGACGATATTGAACCTGCTCTTGCTCTGCTTGAGCCTGGCGCTGACGCTCCATTTCTTCAACTTCTTCCGGACGCTGAACCTGAACATGACTGATGATACGAATCACATCTTGTTTAATATTGGTTAACAGCTGCTGGAATAACTCGAAAGCTTCACGCTTATATTCTTGTTTAGGATTCTTCTGAGCATAACCTCTCAAATGAATACCTTGGCGCAGATGATCCATCGTTGCCAAGTGCTCTTTCCATAAAGTATCAAGCACCTGAAGCATTACTTGCTTCTCGAAACCACGTAAAGTCTCAGCACCGGCCGCCTCTTCTTTCGCTTGATACACAGAGATAATTTCATCTGAGATTTTCTGACGAAGTGTTTCTTCGTACAGCTTCTGATCTTCATCTAACCACTGTTGAACAGGTAACTCGATACCAAACTCGGACTTCAAATGCTCTTCCAGACCAGGAACATCCCACTGCTCAGGTAAGCTCTGTGGCGGAATAAACATGCTGATTGCATCAGACAGCACATCGTCGCGAATTGCCTGAATAGTTTCAGCAATATCTTCACCCGCCATCAACTCCTGACGCTGCTGATAAATCACAGTACGTTGATCGTTTGCCACATCATCGTATTCAAGCAACTGCTTACGAATATCGAAGTTACGACCTTCCACTTTACGCTGTGCTTTCTCAATCGCATTCGTCACCATGCGGTGCTCAATCGCTTCACCGTTCTGCATGCCTAACGCTTGCATAAAGTTTTTAACACGATCCGACGCGAAGATACGCATTAAGTCATCTTCAAGAGACAAATAGAAACGGGTAGAACCGGCATCCCCTTGACGACCAGAACGACCACGTAGCTGGTTATCAATACGACGAGATTCGTGACGTTCAGAGCCAATTACATGAAGACCGCCAGCATTTAGTACGGCTTCGTGACGTGTTTGCCACTCAGTTCGAATTTTATTGATCTGCTCTTCTGTCGGCTCTTTCAACTTAGCAACTTCTGCTTCCCAGTTACCACCCAACACAATATCGGTACCACGACCGGCCATGTTGGTTGCAATAGTAACGGCACCAGGAATACCGGCTTGTGCAATAATTTCAGCTTCTTGAGCGTGATGTTTCGCATTCAAAACACTGTGCGGAATCTTATCTTTCTTCAAGACATTGGAAAGATACTCTGATGTTTCAATCGAGGCAGTACCCACCAACACAGGACGGCCTGCGGCAATACAATCACGAACATCATCAATAATGGCTGCGTATTTTTCTTCACGCGTCAGATAAACTAAGTCATTGAAGTCTTTACGTTCTGGGGTCTTGTTTGCAGGAATAACCACCACGTCCAAGGCATAGATCTGACGAAACTCAAAGGCTTCGGTGTCGGCAGTCCCAGTCATACCGGAAAGCTTGTCATACAAACGGAAGAAGTTCTGGAAGGTAGTCGATGCCAGAGTCTGACTTTCCGCCTGAATAGAAACGCCTTCTTTCGCTTCAATCGCTTGGTGAATGCCTTCACCCCAACGACGACCAGGCATAGTACGGCCAGTGTGTTCATCAATAATGACGATCTGCTTATTCTGTACGATGTATTCGACGTTTTTATGGAACATCACATGGGCTTTTAAGCCAGCATACACATGATGCAGCAAATTCAGGTTTTGAGGCGAATAAAGGCTGTCACCTTCGTTCAGCAAGCCAATCTCAACTAACAGCTCTTCAACATAGGTATGACCGTCTTCAGTCAGTTCAAGATTACGCTGTTTCTCGTCATAGGTATAATGACCTTCCATCGCTTCTTCATGAAGTTTCAGCTTTGGAATCAAGGTATTGATTTTCTTATAGAGTTCTGAGCTATCAGCCACAGGACCTGAGATCACAAGAGGTGTTCGAGCTTCATCAATAAGAATCGAGTCAACTTCATCGACTACAGCAAAGTTCAGACCACGTAACACCTGTTCTTCCTTGCGGAATGCCATGTTGTCACGCAAGTAGTCGAAACCAAACTCGTTATTGGTTCCGTACGTAATATCGGCTTGGTAAGCTGCGGCTTTTTCTTCAGGGCTTTGACCTGAATATACAACGCCAACCGTTAAACCAAGGAAACGATAAAGGCGTCCCATCCACTCGGAGTCACGCTTAGCAAGATAGTCGTTGACGGTTACAACATGCACACCCTTGCCCGATAGAGCATTCAGATAAACAGGTAAGGTTGCAACCAGGGTTTTACCTTCACCTGTACGCATCTCAGCAATTTTACCGTTATGCAATGTCATACCACCGATTAACTGAACATCAAAGTGGCGCATTCCCATAACGCGTTTACCAGCTTCACGAACCACTGCAAAGGCTTCAGGTAAAATAGCATCCAGCGACTCGCCATCAGCTATACGCTTTTTAAATTCGTCTGTTTTAGCTACTAATTGCTCATCTGATAATGCAACCAGATCGGCTTCCATCTCATTGATATGATTGACAACCTTCTTGAGGTTTTTTATTTCTCGATCATTTTTGCTGCCGAACAGTTTTCTTACCAGGGGTGCAAACATAGAAGCCTTCTGTGTATTTCCATTAAGTGCTTAAACACTTTTTGTTATATATCTATCAAGTGCTGTGGTGATTCAGACATCCGTCAAACGTTTCTTTGACCCGACGTCAGACAACCAGTAACTATAAGCGCTTTATACGTGAATCTTGTTACAATAGGGAACAGATAATAAAAGGATTTTGAAGAGAATACCAATAGCTGATGTGCACTATCGGCTAGCACGATGAATAAATCTAGCGGGATCAACCTGTCGGTTGTTTTTAAGCACTTCAAAATGAACGTGTGGCCCAGTTGATCGGCCTGTACTTCCCATCAACGCAACCACTTGATTTTTATCCACAACATCACCAACCTTCACGCTAATTTCTTTACAATGAGCATAACGAGTGGAATAGCCATTCCCATGATTAATTTCAACCAGTAACCCATAGCCATAACGCTTAGCCGCCCAAGTTACGACACCTGCGGCTACAGAAATAATTTCACTGCCATCTTTTCCCGCAAAATCAACGCCGGCATGCCAAGCAATACGGCCATGAAAAGGATCTCTACGCTTACCATAACGAGAAGACATCCACCCCTTTTTAATAGGACGACCAGCGAGGAAAATATCTTTCTTGAATTCACGGTTACTCAACAACGAATGAAGCACTTCAATTTGTTGCTGTCGATCAGTGATTCGAGCGGTCAATTGATCCAGGGCATCACTTAAGGTAGGAGCTTGATAATTCTCATCAAGCATATCAGAAGGCCCACCCATACCAGGGCCGGTAGCAAAATCAAATTCACTTTGATCAATTTCTGCCATTTGAGTAAGACGTTCACCGAGACCTTCAATTCTCAGTAGTCGAGCCTGCAATTCACCCATCTTTACAGACAGAGCATCAATCTTACGGGTAGATAGCTCTTTTTGAGCTTCGACTAACTCTTTTTGCTCGCTTAAGTCATCCGACCAGCGGGAAATCATTTCCGGAGTTAAAACGTTGGACTGGCGACTCTGCGCGTATTGATATCCACCATACGAAGTTGCAACAAGCAACAAAATGCATACGACAAGCGCCATCAACAAACGTTTCCCGTTCATTGAATAGGTAGAGGACTGACCATGCGATTTACTAATAAAAACGATATTCATTAGGCGCTTATATAAAAAACTTCGACTACTACAGTATATATTAAGAAAAAAATATAACCTAAATAAGCATGAAATGTAACGTACTAAAATAAAAAAACTGCCAGCAAAGCTGGCAGTAAATTTACGTTCGTTAACTTGGCACCCAGATTAAGGATTGGAAATCTCAAAGCACCAACTTCTCACAATCACGCGGTAACAGGTTTCATATAGTTAATAGGTAACTCATCAGCATTTTCATAAGTCACCAATTCCCAAGCATCCTTCTGCTCCATAAGCTCTCGTAGCAAGAGATTATTGAGACCGTGCCCGGACTTGTAGCCAATGTACTCACCTATCAAGCTTTTACGTAGGAGATATAAATCCCCGACAGCATCCAATACTTTGTGCTTTACAAATTCATCTTCATAACGAAGACCATCTTCGTTAAGAATTGAGAATTCATCCACAACAATCGCATTGTTCAGACTGCCACCTAACGCTAGATTCTGAGAACGAAGGAATTCAATATCCTTCATGAACCCAAAGGTTCGAGCTCGACTCACTTCCTTCACAAAAGAAGTACTCGAGAAGTCAAGCGATGTTTGTTGATTGCCTTCATCTACCACAGGATGATTAAAGTCAATGGTAAAAGTAACTTTGAAACCATCGAACGGTTCAAAGCGTGCGTATTTGTCGTCTTGACGCACTTCCACTGGCTTTTTGATACGGATAAATTGTTTCGGCGCATCCTGCTCAGCGATACCCGCCGACTGCAACAAGAACACAAACGGTCCTGCACTCCCATCCATAATAGGCACTTCAGGCGCAGATAATTCTACATAGGCATTATCAATACCTAAGCCAGCCATTGCCGAAAGCAAGTGCTCCACAGTATCCACTCGAACGCCATCTTTAATCAAAGTCGTGGACATAGTCGTGTCCCCTACTTGATCAAAGTTAGCCTCAACTTCATTGGCACCTTCCATGTCAGATCGACGGAAGATAATCCCGGTATTCACAGGAGCAGGCTTAAGGGAAAGATACACCTTCTCACCTGAATGAAGCCCTACACCAGTGGCACGAATACTGTTTTTTAAGGTGCGCTGTTTAATCATGGCAACCACCATTTATATGCAAGTTACTACGCAAAGGCGCGCGATTATACCAAAAAGCATTTAAGTAATCACTGACTAGTTATCACTTAAAACGATTTGGCCGAGACCTTTCCGTATACCGTATCTACCTTAGGTAGAATCAACAATCTAATCAGCTTGTCGACGTAAGAAAGCCGGAATATCCAGATATTCAATGCTGTCTTCACCACCAACGGCTTTCTTGGCAACACCCGCCACATCAGATTTAGCATCATCTACTGGCTTGTTACGCATAACTGTTGGGCGATCTAGCTGACGATAATCTACCTGACCATCCGCTTGTTTGGCCGAAGTATTATCAATAACCTTTACTGGCTTTTCAGTCTCAAACGCACGACCGATACCAGTAGCTACAACGGTAACTTTAATTTCGTCAGTCATCTCAGGGTCGATCGATGTACCAACAACTACGGTTGCAGTTTCAGAAGCAATCTCTTCAACAATCTCACCCACTTGGGCAAACTCACCCAAACCTAGCTCTGGTCCACCAGTGATGTTCACCAAAATACCGCGAGCTCCTGTTAGATCGATATCATCCAATAATGGACTACGAATGGCTTTTTCAGCCGCTTCAGTAGCACGATCTTCACCCGTAGCAACGCCAGTTCCCATCATTGCCATACCCATTTCAGACATCACAGTTTTCACGTCTGCAAAGTCCACGTTAATAACACCAGGATGAGTAATAAGATCAGCAATACCTTGAACCGCACCAAGCAACACATCGTTTGCAGCTTTAAACGCATCCATCAAGCTTGTTGATTTACCTAACACCGACAATAGCTTCTCATTCGGAATAGTGATTAGAGAATCAACATGCTGAGATAGTTCCTTGATCCCTTCATCAGCAATTTTCATACGCTTACGGCCTTCAAACGGGAAAGGTTTAGTAACAACCGCAACCGTCAAAATACCCATTTCACGAGCAACTTCAGCCACAATAGGAGCGGCACCAGTACCGGTACCGCCACCCATGCCAGCAGTAATAAATACCATGTCAGCACCGTGAAGTACTTCCATGATACGCTCACGATCTTCAATAGCAGCCTGACGCCCGACTTCTGGATTAGCACCAGCGCCAAGACCCTTAGTTAGCTCATTCCCCAGTTGCAAAATTGACTTAGCAACGTTTTTCTTCAGCGCCTGAGCATCTGTATTTGCACAGATAAAATCCACACCTTCAATATGATTATCCACCATGTAGCAAACAGCATTGCCACCGCCGCCGCCGACACCAACAACCTTAATGGTGGCCTGGTTTGGTACGTTATCAACCAGCTCAAACATATTAGACATTTCTAGTTTCTCCTTTAACGAACGTAATTCTTATACTTTATTTTTAAAAATTTCCTTGGAACCACTTCTTCAGTTTGGTCATCACGTTTTCTTCATCCGCAACGCGATTAACCTCTGCCGAACTTGCAGGCCCTTCTTCAAGGGTCTTTTGGCCATAGAGCAACAGCCCTACCGCCGTTGAATAAATCGGGTTACGCACTACATCAGTTAACCCTGATACTGAGTGCGGAACCGCCAAACGAACAGGCATATGGAAGATTTCTTCAGCTAGCTCGACGACCCCTTCCATTTTCGCAGTACCGCCGGTCAACACGATTCCTGCGGGTACCAAATCTTCAAAGCCGCTACGACGTAGCTCTGCCTGAATTAAAGTAAACAGCTCCTCATAACGAGGCTCTACTACTTCCGCCAATGCCTGACGCGACAAATCACGAGGAGGACGATCACCGACACTCGGCACCTTGATCGTTTCATCCGCACCAGCGATGGTCGTCAACGCACAGGCATACTTCATTTTGATTTCTTCCGCATGCTGCGTCGGCGTACGCAATGCCATCGCGATGTCGTTAGTCACCTGATCGCCCGCAATTGGGATCACAGCAGTGTGACGAATAGCACCTTCGGTAAAGACAGCGATATCAGTAGTACCGCCACCAATGTCGACCATGCAAACGCCCAACTCTTTTTCATCTTCAGTGAGAACCGCATAGCTTGATGCTAGCTGTTCTAAAATCACATCATCTACTTCAAGAGTGCATCGACGAACACACTTCTCAATATTCTGCGCAGCATTGTCAGCACAGGTCACCAAATGAACCTTGGCTTCCAAACGAACTCCCGACATCCCAAGTGGCTCTTTAATACCCTCTTGATTGTCGATCACGTATTCCTGAGGAAGAATATGTAAGATCTTTTGATCCGCAGGAATCGCAACGGCTTTTGCCGCTTCAATAACTCGCTCAAGATCCGCCTGCAGCACTTCTTTATCTTTAATCGCTACGATGCCATGAGAGTTCATGCTACGAATATGATTGCCAGCAATACCCGCAAACACTGAGTGGATCTCACAACCCGCCATTAACTCTGCTTCTTCTACCGCACGCTGAATTGATTGGACCGTGGACTCGATATTGACGACCACTCCCTTTTTCATCCCTCTCGACGGATGGGAACCAATCCCAACAATCTCAATATTGCCGTCTTCCGCCGTCGCGCCAACAATCGCAACAACTTTAGACGTACCTATATCTAAACCAACAATCATGGTTCCTGGTGCAACCATAGCTAGGTGTTTCCTCTTTCTTACCGAACACTATGTCGGTAGTCCCTATTTTCAATTCTCTCAGTACGATATACGCTATATTTTTTGTTGTTGTGCTTTCCAAGCCACCGCCAATCCATTGGTATACCGCAAATCAACCCGTTCAATCTGTTCCACTTTATCTTGCAACGCCAGCTTATAGACGGTTACAAATTTACTTACTTTCTGACCCACCCGATCTCGACCAAGATTCAACTGAATCTTATTACGACTCACTAACTGCCAAGCGCCACGCGAGGAACGAGTCAATGATTCGATACTCATATCAATTGGCGCTAATAGTCGACTCAAATCTCGATAGGTCGCCATCATTTCCAATTCATGCCCTTCATCGGCATTCAACTTGGGTAGCACTCCAAACTCGGCTGTATCAGCTACTTGAAATACTTCCCCTTCACTACTCAACAGAGCATGTTCTCCCCAACGAGCCACGGGAATATGTTCATTAACCGTCAGTTCAATACCATAAGGCCAGAATCGATGTATCTTGACCGTATCCACCCAACCAAAGGTTTCAGCCTCAGCTCGCAATTCCGACATATCCGTTGATACAAACCCCGCTTGTCCAATAGCAAGTAAAGTTTCCTTCAACCGGGCAACATCCAACTGATTGGTATCTCCCGAAATCACAACCCGTTGAATAGGCTGATCTAAGTAGTTAATGAACATTCTGGTAAGGCTTGCTGATCCATAAATGAATCCTGACAACACCATCACTACCAGTATCAAGGGCCACGGAATATGCTTTAACCAAACTAAACTTGGTCTCTTTCGTCGGCCCGGTTTAGACTCTACCGATACCGTCCGGCTGGCACCTCGACGAGGTTCAGTCGGCTTTGCTTTATCGCGCATCGCCTCATTACCTACCCTGATTACCCACTACCCCTTTAGAGCCGCCTGAGCTAAAACGTCCAACACCAACGCCTTAAAGTCCATACCACGAGCACTTGCGGCCATAGGCACTAAGCTATGATCAGTCATTCCTGGCACCGTATTTACCTCAAGCAAGTAAAACTTCCCACTTGCAGCATCCTGCATCGCATCTACACGTCCCCAGCCTTCACAGCCCACTGCTTTAAAAGCCGTCAATGCCATGTCCTGAAGCGCCTGCTCCTCTGCCTGCTCTAAACCGCATGGCAATAAATAACGGGTGTCATTGGCAAGGTACTTAGCGTCGTAATCGTAAAAGCTATGATCTGTTTCCAATTTAATAACAGGCAGAGCTTCGCCATTTAGAATCGCAATAGTGTATTCGTTACCTGTAATCCACTTCTCGACCAAAACACTGCTATCCAAAGCTTTCGCCTTTTCAATGGCATCCACCAGCTCCGCTTCAGAATGAGCTTTCGACATACCAATACTGGAACCTTCATGCGCAGGCTTCACAATCACAGGTAATCCAAGCTGGCTTACAATCTCCGCTGCCGAGACATTCTCAGATACCACCATGTACTCAGGCGTTGAAATACCATTACCCACCCAAATATGTTTGGTCAGCTCTTTGTCCATGGCAATTGCTGATGCTGTGACACCACTTCCGGTGTAAGGCAAGCCTAAAGATTCAAGCACTCCCTGAACCTTACCGTCTTCACCACCCCGACCATGCAATGCATTAAAGACACGATCATAGTTACCTTGAACTAGACGCACGATCCAATCATCAACCGCATCAATGGCATCAAAATCAACGCCAGCCTGCTTAAGCGCCTCACACACGGCACCGCCACTTTTTAGAGAAACGTCACGTTCCGCTGAAGAGCCGCCATACAGCACTGCTACTTTGCCAAAAGAGGTTGTCGAGCCCATCATTAACTTGTTCCTACTTACTCAATACTAATTTCTGTTCTGCTAACCCAGAGGCCAAACTACCAATATCACCAGCCCCTTGAGTGAGTAAAATATCGCCATCCTGAAGTACACCAGACAGAACCTTAAAAGGATCTTCATCTCGCTCCATGAATACAGGCTCCACCTGACCTCGCTGCCTGATGCTTCGACATAGGCTACGACCATCAGCGCCAGGAATAACCTTTTCACCTGCTGGATATACTTCCATCAACACCAACCCGTCGGTCTCAGAAAGCACCTGAACGAAATCTTCATAGAGGTCACGAGTTCGGGTGTAGCGGTGCGGCTGATACAAGGTTACCAACCGCCTTTCTGGCCAACCGTCACGAATAGCGGCAATCGTTGCGGCGACTTCTCGTGGGTGGTGACCATAATCATCCACCAGCATGACCTGCCCTTGGCCTGTCTCAAACTCACCATAAACCTGGAAGCGGCGACCAACACCGTTGAACTTAGCCAGTCCTTGAACAATAGAGTCATCATCCAAACCTTCGTCTGTTGCAACAGCAATGGTCGCCAGTGCATTTAGGACATTATGCTTACCAGGCATATTCAGCTCGATATCCAACGGCATATGCCCTTCTGGACGAATCGCGGTGAACTTCACTGTCTGCTGATCCTGACGAATGTTCGTCGCGCGATAATCCGCTTTTTCATTCTCGATACCGTAAGTCACCGTTTGACGACTAATTCTTGGAATCAAACTTTCCACAACCGGGTCATCCACACAAACCACCGCCAATCCGTAGAATGGCAAATTGTGAAGAAACTCAATAAAGGTCTGTTCCAACTTGGAAAAGTCCCCACCATAAGTATCCATGTGATCCGCGTCGATATTGGTCACAATCGCTGTCATCGGCTGTAGATGAAGGAAAGAGGCATCACTTTCATCTGCTTCTGCGACCAGATAACGACTATCACCCATCTTGGCGTTAGTGCCAGCACTGTTAAGTCGACCACCAATCACAAAGGTTGGATCTAAACCACCTTCAGCCAACACAGAAGAAACAAGACTGGTTGTTGTTGTCTTACCATGAGTTCCTGCAACAGCAATGCCGTGACGGTAACGCATCAACTCAGCCAACATTTCTGCCCGAGGAACAACAGGAATTCTACGAGCTAACGCTTCTGCCACTTCAGGATTGGTCGTATCCACCGCGCTGGATACCACAATCACATCAGCGCCGATCACTTGTTCTGCGGCATGCTCAATAAAAACAGTGGCGCCCAGATCTTCCAAGCGCTGAGTATTCGCGGACACTTTAAGATCAGAGCCGGTAATCCGATACCCCTGATTAATCAAGACTTCTGCAATACCGCACATTCCAACACCACCAATTCCAACAAAATGAATTGTGCGAATTCTGCGCATCTCAGGCACTTCCCAACTGGCCGCCTTGATTGTTTGAGGACTAATTGATTGCTTGTCACTAGACATTTACTAACTCCTGGCAATGGCTTAGCACCCGTTGGGTTGCATCCGTTTTCCGGTTTTGCCACGCATTGTTCGCCATTACCGGCAACTTTTTACTTTTAATTAAATCCAAGATCACTTGGCTTAACTGTTCTGAATTCATATCACGCTGCTGACAGATAATGCCCGCATTCACCTTTTCCAAATATCCAGCATTCGCCGTCTGATGATCGTCCACAGCAAATGGAAACGGCACAAGAATAGCGGGCACTCCGACATTCATTAGTTCAGAAACGGTTAACGCACCAGACCGGCAAATCACCAAATCAGCTTGCTGATAAGCTGCAGCCATATCATCAATAAAAGGAACCACTTCAGCATCCACCGAGGTGTTCTGATACAAACCTCGAGTCTCTTCTAGGTTTCTCTTACCACTCTGGTGCAGCACTTTCACTGACACACCCTGTTGATGCAGCAGTTCTAACGCTTGAGGCACCATATTATTGATAGCTACCGCACCTAAACTGCCACCCACAACTAAAATATGGTTTGTCTCTTTCTGCCCCAGATGCCTTTCTTCAGGAGATGATATGGCATTCAAATCGGCTCTTACTGGATTACCAGTGGCGTCATCCGCATGTGTAAACGTATTCGGAAACGCTTCAAGTACTCTGTCCGCAATTCTCGCCAATAACTTATTGGTCATCCCCGGAATGGCATTCTGCTCATGAATAACCAGAGGAACACCCTTCGCTTTCGCAGCAACACCACCAGGCCCTGTCACAAATCCGCCCATGCCGAGTACGACATCGGGCTTCACAGAGGACATGACCTTCAACGCCTGACCAATAGCCTTCAAAATTCTAAACGGCGCTTTTAACCATCCAAGCAAGCCATTACCTCGTAAACCAGCAATATCGATATATTCAATATCGATTCCGGCCTTAGGTACGAGTTCTGATTCAAGCCCTGCACGAGTTCCTAACCATACAACCCGGCCTCCCTTAGCAAGCACTTCATGAGCGCAAGCCATGGCCGGATAAATATGACCACCTGTGCCACCAGCCATCACCAGCATGGTTTTACCTGACCATTCACTGTTATGCTGTCCCTTCACTCACGCGCCCTCGACTTTCAAGCCAGACTGTTGCTGCGTAGATGATTGAGACGCTGATGATTGAGCTAAGCGAGTTTCATAATCGATTCTCAAAAGCATTGCGACCGCCATACAACTAATTACCAAACTACTTCCACCGTAACTAAGGAAAGGCAAGGTTAACCCCTTGGTTGGCAAAGTACCGGTATTTACACCTATGTTAATAATTGCCTGCATCGAAAAAATAATAGCTAAACCGTATGCCATATAAGCACTAAACAGCTGGCCTGCCTGCTCAGCTTTTCTGCCTATGGTTAATGCCCGCCAGGCAAATATTGCGAACAGCATAAGAACGCCTATGGCGCCAATAGTTCCCAGCTCTTCCGCCAAGATTGCAAACACAAAATCTGTATGGGCTTCCGGTAGGTAATACAGCTTCTGCATACTGTTCCCTAGGCCAACTCCAAACCAATCCCCACGCCCAATAGCGATCAATGCCTGAATCAACTGATAACCACTACCAAACTGGTCTTGCCAAGGATCAAGAAACGCCTGTAGTCGTGCCATTCTGTAAGGCTGGGACACTGCAAGCGCTGCAGCGCCTAATAAGCAAACGATGATGGATAAGAAAAAGTGCGACGCCCTCACTCCTGCCAAAAACATCATGGCCATAAATGCACTCATCATCACAACCGCCGCACCAAAGTCAGGCTCCATCAACAACAGAAAGACAAATACACCCAACACTAAAACAGGCCGTAAAAAGCCTGAATATCTGGCTCGAACTTCATCTAAATGGCGAACCAGATACGACGCGGTATAAATAACCATACAGACCTTAGCAATCTCTGATGCCTGAATATTAAAGCTACCCAATCCGATCCAGCGAGTACTCCCGTTCACGTCTCGCCCGATACCAGGAATCAAAACCAAAACAAGCATCACCAAGCCTACAACCAAGGCGAGCCAACTCATCTCTCGATACAGACGAATAGGAATCGCCAACGTGAATAACGCAGCAACAATTCCAACAGACAGATAAACCACATGACGCTTCAAATGAAAGAATTCACTACGAAAATTGCCCGCAGCAATCTCGGTAGAAGCCGACGTCATACACACAGTGCCAATGGTCAGTAACAACAGCACACATGTGACCAACGTCGCATCAAATGGCAGCAATCCATCTCTGTAACCAACAGAAGGCGCTCCCCTCTGGTGTTCAGAAGCAATCATGCAGTCCTCTCAAGGTCTGCCACGACCTGACTAAACACCTCGCCTCGATGCTCAAAATTTCGGAACATATCGAAGCTTGCACAAGCAGGTGAAAACAACACAATATCTCCGGAGTTCGCGAGCGCTTTTGCTTCACTTACGGCACTCTCCAAAGATTCGGTCACTTTAATGATCATGTCTTCCGAAGCAATGTCTGCAATAGCATTTCTGTCTTCGCCATACACCACCAACGCTTTACAGTGATCCGTCATCGGTGCGGTTAATTCAGAAAAGTTTGCACCCTTGCCAACGCCACCAGCAATCAACACTATATTAGGAGCATCCCCAGCTAACCCTTCAATGGCTGCTCGGGTCGCACCTACATTGGTTCCTTTCGAATCATTAATGAACTGAACACCCTCAATCTCTGCGACCCACTCACAACGATGCGACAAACCTTTAAAGTGCTTCAATGTTTCCAACATGGCATCCATAGGAATACTTACAGCATCCCCCAATGCCAATGCCGCTAATGCATTCGATAAATTATGACGCCCTTTGATTAATACATCCGAAGCAGCAATCAGTTGAGTCAGTCCTTTACACAACCAAAGACCGTCATCGTACTGACGTAATCCAAATTCTTTGAGATCTGGCTCCGCAGTACTGAAGGCAACCGTCTTGGACTCTTTACCAAGCAACGGCTGCGTTAACATATCCTGCTTATTCCAAACGGATTGCTGGCAATTCCGGTAAATTTTCTGCTTAGCAGTATGGTAAGCCACCATATTGCCGTATCGATCCAAATGATCTGCCTGCAGGTTCAATACTGTAGATACAGCCGGACACAAAGAATCAGTGGTTTCTAACTGGAAACTGGAAAGCTCTAACACATACAAGTCAGGCTCGATCGGACCAAGCAGATCCAACGCTGCCACGCCGATATTGCCACCCACTTTCACATTCAAGCCAGCAGTTTTAGCCATCTCGCCGACCAAGGTGGTGACCGTGCTTTTACCGTTAGAACCAGTAATTGCAACAACAGGTGCCTTTGCTTGTCTCGCAAACAGCTCAATATCACCTACGATGCTGACGCCTTTCTTCTTGAGCTCGGAATACGGCGATTGGTTTGTATCCAACCCAGGGCTCACAATAATCTCAGCCGCCCCTTCCAGTAATTCCAAGTCCAACTCACCACAAATCAAAGGTACCCCCGGACAGCTCTCTTTTAGCTGATTATCCAAAGGGGGATTTTCGCGGGTATCGACAACGACAAAACGACCTGTTTTACCTTGATCCTGAAGGCGTGCTAGGTGACGAGCGCAAGAAAGGCCTGAGATTCCCAGACCTACAATTACAGAATATGTTTCAGATGTTATTAAACTCACGCTACTGTACCTACTAACACTGCATCAACTAACATTGCACCAGGGTTAAAAGTTATCGAACTTTTAATGTTGCCAGCCCTACCAATACTAAGATCACGGTAATGATCCAAAAGCGCACAATCACTTTAGGTTCTGGCCACCCTTTCAATTCAAAGTGATGATGAATCGGCGCCATTCTAAAGATTCGTTTGCCCGTCAGCTTGAACGAAGCCACCTGTAAGATCACCGACAAGGTTTCCATGACGAAGACACCGCCCATGATAAACAACACTATTTCCTGTCTAACGATCACAGCCATCACGCCCAACGCAGCACCTAAAGCCAAGGCACCTACATCGCCCATAAACACTTGCGCAGGATAGGTATTGAACCAGAGGAAACCTAAGCCAGCACCAACCATGGCTCCACAAATAACCACCAGTTCACCACTGCCAGCAACGTACGGAAAGTGTAAGTAATCAGCAAAGTGCGCATGACCTGCGACATAAGCAAATATCGCCAAAGCCCCAGCCACTAGCACTGTTGGCATAATAGCCAGACCATCCAACCCATCCGTCAGATTAACTGCATTACTGCTACCAACGATTACGAAATAGGTCAGAATGATGAAACCTGCTCCCAGCTCCAACGCAAAATCTTTGAAGAATGGCAAAATTAACTGAGTCTCTGCTGGAGTATCCGAATAAGCATACAGTGCAATTGCGGCCAGCAAGCCCGCTGCCGATTGCCAAAAATATTTCCAACGAGCTGGCAGGCCTCGAGAGTCTTTTTCTACCACTTTCCTGTAATCATCAACCCAACCTACAGCGCCAAAAACACCAGTGACTAAAATTACGATCCATACATAAAAGTTAGAAAGATCAGCCCATAACAGCGTACTGATCAAAATCGCAACCAAGATCAATGCACCGCCCATGGTTGGTGTGCCCGCCTTACTCAGGTGCGATTGAGGCCCATCCGTTCTAATGGCTTGGCCAATCTGGTGGTATCTCAGCTTTTTAATAAAGCCCGGACCGAACACCAGTGAAATAACCAGAGCGGTCAGCACACCTAAAATTGCTCTAAGGGTTAAATACTGGAACACCGCAAAGCCACTTGCGAATTCCGACAACCACTGTGTTAGCCACAACAACATGACGTTTTGTCCCTATTTTTTAGTTTCAATTATTCTGAAATGTCCCACTCAACCAGCGCTTGAACAACTCGTTCCATACCTGCACTGCGAGACCCTTTTACTAATATTTGTACTTCCGCACCCAACGATTGCGCTGACACCAATTCCTGCTTTATATCTGAGAGAAGGACGTCCATGTCAGTTTTGTTATAGGCAGTGCCAGAAAAACCCGTGCCCGCTATCACCGAATCCGCAGACTCGCCAATAGCAAATACTTTGTTAAACCCGTGTTGAGCCGCAAATTGCCCAATTTCAAAATGTGCCTGCTGAGACTCATCACCCAGTTCAGCCATATTCCCCAAAACCAACCATGCCGGTTTGTGATAGCTAGAAATCGTTTCCAATGCTGCTTTTACCGATTGAGGGTTAGCATTGTAAGTATCATCCCAAACCCTAAAACCATCACATTGAACGGGATAGAATCGACCTTTGACGGGCTCGAACTTAGCCAATTCACTTGCTGCCACGTCGACATCACAATCCAAGGAATAAATCACCGCCAACGCAGCCAGTGCATTCTGAATCATGTGTTCACCAGCAACATTAAGCGCCAATATCAGTTCTTTCTTACCGACTCTAACGACCAACGAGTAACCACCAAGTTCATTCAACGTCTTACTGATTAAACTAACGTCAGTTTTCACTCCGAGGTTTTGAGTGTCAGGACTCAGCGAAAAACAAATCACTCTACGAGTGTCTGCCATCTCCAACCAATCACCAAAATGAGGATCATCGGCATTAAGCACAACAGTCGCAGAATCAGGGGCATATCGAACAATTTCACCTTTGGCCTGCACGATATTTTCTAAAGAACCAAATCCTTCAATATGTGCATCAGACGCATTGGTGATCAAAACAACGTCTGGATGCGTCATGCCAACGGTGTATTGAATCTCGCCTACGCCGCTTGCACCCATTTCAATTACTGCATAATCATCAGAAGGAGACACTTCGGATAAGGTCAGAGGTACACCGATATGATTATTAAGGTTTCCGCGAGTAGCATAAACCTGACCAGCACTAGACAAGGCCAGCTTAATCATTTCTTTGGTAGTGGTCTTACCGCAGCTGCCCGTCAACGCAATGAAACGTGCAGAAGACTGGGCTGCTAAAATGCGCCCAATCTCGCCTAACGCCAGTAAGGTATCCTCAACAAGCACCTGAGGAAGATCACAATCCACTTGTTTTGAAACAACAGCGGCACAAGCGCCCCGCTCTTTCACTTGCTCTAAATAGTCATGAGCATCGAAGCGCTCACCCACCAACGCAATAAATAGCTGACCGTCCGAAATAGATCGAGAATCAGTCGAAATAGCAGAAAACTCAGCGTCCTTCCCTATCAGCTCACCCTTCAGTCGATGTGCTAATTCCGACAACTTCATCACGGCTGATACTCCAATAACGCTTGCTTCACTTTTTCAACATCCGAGAAAGGCTGTTTTACACCCTGTATGTCCTGGTAATCTTCATGGCCTTTTCCTGCAACTAGCACCCAATCGCCAGGCTTTGCTTGATGCACTGCCAATCGAATAGCCTTTTCTCGATCCTTTTCAACCAACACCAAATAGGGCGAGGCAAAACCAGACATGACGTCATCGATAATGCGCTCAGGATCTTCTGTACGAGGGTTATCGTTTGTCAGCACCACAAAGTCAGAAAATTTCTCAGCAATGGAAGCCATAACAGGGCGTTTACCTCGATCCCGATCACCACCACAACCAAATACACAGTAAAGCTTGCCTCGGCAATGCTCTTTTACTGCCATCAAAGCTTTTTCTAACGCATCACCTGTATGAGCGTAATCCACCACAACCTTTGGTTGCTTCTCTTCGCCAAACGTTTCCATTCGACCAGAAATCGGCTGAAATTTAGACACCAACTCAACAACTTGAGAAAGTGCTATTCCTTGAGAAAGCAGAACACAAACCACAGATAACACATTCGAAACGTTGAAGTGACCGACCAAACGGGTCTTCATCAATGCGGAACCTTCAGGTGTCGATACTGCTAACTGCATTCCCTTAGACGTCAGTTCAATGTCTTCACAAAACACATCCGCATCTTTATTACTTTGGCTGTAAGTCCAAACGACACCTTTTGCAAACTTGAGCAAACTGCTTGAAAAGGGATCATCTAAATTGATAACAGAGGCTTTTAATGAAGGAACGTTAAACAGCTTTGCCTTTGCTCGGCCATATTCCTCCATCGAACCATGGTAATCCAAGTGATCTCGCGTCAAATTCGTGAAGACAGCCACATCGAATTCAACATTTTCAGTGCGTCCTTGATCAAGACCATGAGAAGAGACTTCCATAGCTAACACTTGGGCACCCAGCTCCAAATACTCCGCCATAAATGCCTGCAGGTTTACCGCATCAGGGGTTGTATGTGTTGCTGTGTTTAATTCCGGCCAAACCCCGTTGCCTGCGGTCCCCAAGACAGCGGAGTTCTGACTTAATTCATAAAAGGCTTGAGCAATCAGCTGACTAACCGTTGTTTTACCATTGGTTCCAGTAACACCAACGGTCAATAATTTACGACTGGGATGCCCATAAAAATTCGCAGCAATGACACTAACTTGTTTATCTAACTCGGGAACTTCTATTACCCAGCAATTAGCCAACGAATAAACAGCCTGTTGAGAAGCTTGTTTAAGTACTACCTTGGCTCCATTTTCAATAGCCTGGTCAATAAAATCGCGACCATCAACCACTAAGCCCTGTACTGCAATAAACAGAAAACCAGGCTGAACAACACGGCTATCAAGAGTGATTCCCGACACACAAACTTCTGCTACTTCCGTTTCAGCCAGCCACTCCAAACAATCAGCTAAACGCACACTTTTATCTTTAGACGTATTCATATTCATGACGCTAAACCAACAAACAAGTTAACCATCACGCTTTCCTATCAAGGACATCCTATCAAGCGCATCCGGAGCTATGTTATTCAATCTCATAGCCGCACTAATAATTTCTGAAAACACCGGGGCTGCCACCTCACCACCGTAATAACGATCACCTGAAGGTCCATTAATGGTCACAACCACAGAATACTGCGGTTCAGAGATCGGTGCTAAGCCAGCAAAATAAGCCACGTACTTATCGTCCTGATAACCATCACGCCCGACCTTATGCACCGTGCCTGTTTTACCACCTACTCGATAAAAAGGAACTGCAGCTCGTTTTGCGGTTCCCCCTTTTTGGGTGACCGTCTCAAGCATCTGAAGCAGTTGAGCTGCAACCCTTTCCGGCATTACTTGTTCTTTGCGAATATCACCAAGCCCCTGTTCACTTCTAGCCAGCAATGTCACTTCAGGCCGATACCCATTATTACCAAAACTGGTATAAGCATTAGCCAGCTGTAACGGCGTTGCCGATAAACCATAACCATAAGAGAGTGTGGCTAACTCAATCGGTCTAAATTCTCTCTGCATAGGCAACACGCCATTACCCTCACCAGGAAATCCTGTGCCCGGCGCCTGCCCAAAACCAGCTCGAAACAATGTACTCCATATCAGATCGCTGCCTAAATCCTGGGCAAGTTTTGTTGTACCCACATTGCTTGATTTTTTAATAATGCCGGTCAAATCAAGCTTCCCATAGTTAGCATGATCACGAATGGTTTTTCGCCCCACCCGGATAAAACCAGGGGAAGTATTTACTTTGGTCGACGCAGCATAGCGACCGGAAGTCAATGCAGTGGCGACAGTAAAGGCCTTGATTGTCGATCCCGGCTCAAAAGAATCGGTCACCGCCCGATTTCGCAAACTGTTTACCTTCAAGCGAGACCGGTCATTCGGGTTATAAGATGGCTGATTAACCATGGCCAGCACCTCACCGGTTTTAACATCCATAACCACGGCACTGCCGGATTCGGCTCGATGTTTAATAACCGCTTCTTTCAACGCTTTATAAGCCAAGTACTGCAGTCGCAAATCAATCGACAACACCAAATCTCGACCATCTTTAGATTCTGAATCCTGCTTAATATGGCGAATTACACGCCCTTGAAGATCTTTAATCACTGTTCGCGAACCGGATTCGCCAGTTAGCCAATCATTAAAGGCAAGTTCAATACCTTCCTGCCCTTCATCATTTACGTTGGTAAAACCTATTAAGTGCGACGTCACCTCGCCAGCGGGGTAATAACGCTTATACTCCCTTTGGCTGTATAAGCCTTTAATACCTAGCTCAAGTACCTTGGCAGCCAGTTCTGGCGGCATTTGACGTTTCAAATAAACAAACTGCCGACCTTTTGCCGCCTTCAATTTCTTTTTAAGAGCAACCTCTCGAAGATCCAGTAAGTTAGCAAGTGCCGGAAGATCTAATTCCTCTAATGACGGAAAGTACTTTGGATTAATCCAGATTGATTCCACCGGCGTACTGACAGCTAACGGCTCACCATTGCGATCACTTATCAGCCCCCTATGAGATGGATCCACCTCCGTACGTACCATCCGCATGTCACCTTGCGCTTTCAGAAACTCTTGTTCAGAAATCTGCAAGTAGACCAAGCGATAACCCAGGCCAGACAAGAACAGCAAAACGACAATCAAAACCAACCTGACACGCCAAAGCGGCATGGACTCATTCGAATCCCGCCGCTCAACTTCCGGTGCTGTCTTCTTGAGGCTAGCGCCCATTTGAAATAACCAATTTTATATTTTTCGAGTCAGGTGAAGACATATTCAGATATTGCTGCGCTGACCGCTCCACACGCGTATGCGCCGACAACGCACTCTGCTCTAATAACAACTGCCCCCACTCTGTTTCGAGATTATCCCGATACTGCTTTTGTAGCTTTAATTCATGAAATAATGCGCGGCTGTAATGAGAAGAATAAACAACCGAAAGAGCCGAACCGATCAAAACACCAAGCAACAAAAGAACAACCAAGGTTTGAAAATTGAATACCGACTTCGGAAAGTCCAACTCAATCTGCCAAACAACTTTTATCTTATGCTGTAATTTCTTTAAACGGCTTTCACCTGAGCCCACTGAAGCTTCATCTTTACCGGACATAAACGCTCGCTTACAGCTTAATGGCTGCTCGTAAAACAGCACTCCTTGCACGAGGATTTTCTTTTACTTCTTCTTCACCCGGCTTAGACGCCTTACAAGCCAGCTTCATTGTCCTAGCGATTTGATCATCCGTAATTGGAAGTCCCTTAGGTAATGACTTGCCTTTAACCTGATCTTTCATAAAGCGCTTAACAATTCGATCTTCAAGAGAATGGAAACTAATCACAACCAAACTCCCTCCCGACTCCAGCACCTCCAGGCTTTGCTCTAACAAAGCCTCTAAATCACCCAGCTCATTATTAACGTGAATCCGAATCGCTTGAAACGAACGCGTAGCTGGATGCTTAAACTTATCTTTCTTCGGTACGGACTGACTTATTAAATTCGCTAAGTCCAATGTATCCGTAATTGGACTTTCTTGACGACGAGCAACAATGGCTCGTGCAATGCGTCGGGAAAATCGTTCTTCACCGTACTCCCATAGCACACGAGCGATATCAGCTTCGTCCGCAGTATTCACCCAGTCGGCCGCCGATTGGCCGGCCGACGGGTTCATACGCATATCCAATGGCCCACTTTTTAAAAAGCTAAAACCGCGTTCCGCATCGTCCAACTGAGGTGAAGATACGCCCAAATCAACCAGGACTCCCGACACCTTACCGACCAAATCACGGCGTTTCATAACCTCAGACAACGAGGCGAAACTGTTATGTTCTATCTCGAAACGATCATCTTCTTGAGCCAACTGATTGGCTACAGCGATCGCTTCCGGGTCTTTGTCAAAACCTATTAATCTTCCCGCTTCCGCAAGCTGAGATAGGATCAATCTGCTGTGACCACCTCGACCAAATGTACCGTCAACATAAACCCCTTCTTGGCGCTGTATCAGTAAATCAACAGCCTCATCCAACAAGACAGTTTTATGCTTAAACCCTTTTTCATTCATTAAAGTGATAGATTCATCATTTCTTCTGGCATCGGATCATCGTCATCCTCATCCAGCATGTCATTCCAACTCTGCTCGCTCCATAACTCGGCTTTATCACCCAAGCCGACTAACATCGCCTTCTTATCTAAGCTTGCATAGTCCCGTAAAGTCTGAGGTAACAGCAATCGGCCATTCCCATCCATTTCCAATTCACAGGCATTACCTAATACCAAGCGCTGTAAACGACGTACTTTTTTATTTCCATTCGGCAATGATTCAATTTTGGACTTAACTTCCTGCCAATGCGCCTCCGGATAGACATTAAGACAACGCTCATAAGGGTTAGCAGTCACAACCATTCGGCCTTCACAGACAGCAAGAAGCACATCACGATACCGACTAGGTATCGCAAAGCGTCCTTTTGCATCCAAATTTATGGACTGACTGCCTTGAAACACGCTTAAACCTCTGAGCCTTTTCTACCAGGAGTTCAAAAATCTAACTCAAGCACCAAAAATCCACCAAGAACCACTTTTTGCCACTTTATTCCACATTTCGACACTATAAGAAGAGACTAGCCTTTTTGCAAGCTAATAGATCAAAAATAAGACAAAGAGAAACACAAGAAAAATCAAACAGTTAGAAGAGATTCAAGAGAAAGAATTTACAATTTATCACATGAAAAACAACAAAATAACACAGCAACTTAAGAAATTACTTTAAGTTTAAGAATAAGGACTCATTAGAATTTTGAAGAAAAGAGAAAAAGAATATATAGAAAGTAAGGAGCTATGCGTTAAACATGCAGAAAGCACTGTATATAAACCCATACTACAAAGAAATAATTGAAGAGGCAACAATCAATTCGAGAGAAATAAAAGAAAATACCAAGCCAGCCTGTAAGCCGGGTTCTGTCGAGGATAATCATTCGTCTAGGCTTTTCGTCGCCAAAAAGCTCAAGCAACCTACCCGAATCCACTGCGGGCCACAGCAAACGGATTCCTATTTGGTCTTGCTCCGAGTGGGGTTTACCATGCCGTAAACTGTTACCAGCTACGCGGTGCGCTCTTACCGCACCCTTTCACCCTTACCGGCTCTTACGAGCGAACTCATTAAGAACTTAGGCGGTATACTCTCTGTTGCACTGGCCGTCGGTTTTCACCGCCCAGGCGTTACCTGGCACCCTGCCCTGTGGAGCCCGGACTTTCCTCCCCTCGTAAACACGAGCAGCGATTATCCGGCTGACTTGGTAGGCGCATGATACTGCCGAAGCCATTCACACTCAACACATAGTATGAAAATGATTATTCTGAGAGTTCCAAAGCCCGTTGATAAATTTCTTTTTTCCTGAGACCCGTGATGTCCGATAATAACGCCGACGTCTGCTTTACACCCAGATATTTCAGACTCGATTGAATCATCGAATCTAAATCACCCAACTCGGTTGTCACCGCTTGCTTTTCAGCACCTTTAACCATCAACACCATCTCGCCACGCTGCTGATTTGAGTCGTTCTCCAGACACCGAATAAGTTCAGATACAGTATCAGATAAAAAGGTTTCGAACGTTTTCGTAAGCTCACGCGCCAACACCACACGGCGATCAGACAAGATCTCCAGCACATCTTTCAAACAATCAAGAATTCGGTGCGGTGATTCATAAAAGATTAATGTTGTCGTTTCCGAGCTCAACGATTGCAGCATTTTTTTTCGTTGACTCGACTTCGCCGGGAGAAAACCAATGAATCGAAAGTCGTCTGTTGGTAAACCACTGGCAGACAAAGCAGTAATCGCCGCACATGCCCCAGGCAACGGAACGACCCTATAACCCGCATCCCTTACCTTGTTGACCAAGTGGTAACCTGGGTCTGAAATCAAGGGCGTTCCAGCATCACTGATCAACGCGATATTCTTACCTTCAATCAGCTGCTGAACCAACCAATCCGCTTTCCCACGCTCGTTATGATCATGCAACGCCGTAAGCGAGGTCTTTATCGAATAATGATCAAGCAATCTCGCACTATGTCTGGTATCCTCACACGCAATCAAATCGACATCCTTTAACACCTGTAGACTTCTATTCGTCATATCGTCTAAATTGCCTATAGGTGTTGGAACAATATAAAGTACTGCTGAGGTTTGTGTGGACATAACCAAGATACATTCCTTCTTCGACTTCGTAAGTCGTCAATTTTTTAAAGCGCCAGTATATTGCTTAGTGCTCCTTCTGTCTGCCTGTTCATCTACGCCCCCCAAAACCGGCGCAACACCTCAATTATCTGAAAGTTATATTGAGCAATTACTCAATCAAGCCAACCAGAGCACACCAGAACAAGCCACAGAACTGCGATTAAAAGCCGCTCGAGAGCTATGGGATCAAAAGCGTCATGACGAGAGCTTGAGAATCACCAATCAAATTACACCCGCACAACTCACCAATGATCTCCATAAAGCACAATACCTATTCTTGAAATCAACAAATCTAGCCCAACTGGAACTTGAAGAATCCATGGTTTGGATGGAGCAAATGAGTTCTGACCATTTAGCACTCCTAAACCAGACTGATCAATGGTTATGGCAACGCCATTATGCAGCTGCATTAATTCTCCAAGGCGATATCAATCACGCCATTTCACTGCTTGAGCATCAAAGACCGCTACTGGAAGAACTAGAACAGCAAGAGCTCACCCACTTTCTCTGGAAAACCCTTTCCAGCCAGGACATAAAAACATTAGCTCAGTCGCTTCAAACATCTCCAGACAAAGTCACCGAAGGCTGGTTAAAACTCGCCCTAGTTCTTCACGGAGAAACAGCCGACAGATTTAAAAGCCTGGCCCTAAACCAATGGCTTAGCAACTTCCCGAATCATCCAGCGAACACCCCATTACCAGAAGAAGCAGGACAACTTGCTACGACTGATGACACATCCATCAATCGTATTGCTCTCCTCTTACCTCTCGATGGAAGATTCGCAAACGTAGGCAAAGCAATTACCCAAGGCTTCTTAATGGCTGCCTATCAACTTAACGAGGATATCCGCCCAGACATACAAATCATCAACAGTTTAGAAGGCAGCTTCCTTAACACCTACAACAGCATTGAAGCCGATTTAATCATCGGGCCTCTCAGTCCAGCCCATATTCACCAACTTGAAAGCTTACCCAACTTACCGATACCAACAATTGCCTTAAACTCGCTTTCACTCACCGAACCTCCGGTTAATCTCTTTTCAATGAACCTACAGGCAGAAGACGAAGCCAGAACCATGGCCAACTATGCTACCAAGCAAGGCTACAGCAAAGGCGCCATTCTTACCTATGATTCAAAAAAAGGCCAAAAACTAGCCAATACGTTTGAAACAGCCTTTACTAATGAGCAGCGATCTATTGCCTACACGCAAAGCTTCGAAAAAAACTGGGCTTCCAGCCTGAAAAAGCTGCTCGAAATTGACAAAAGTGATAACAGAGCACGCAAACTCAGTCGCCTTGTTAGATCACCAATCGAATACACCGCCAGAAAAAGAGATGACATTGAGTTTATCTATACGCCCCTTAAGTACAAAGATTTAAGACAAACCAATCCCCTCATGGCATTTTTCTTTGCTAACGACATTCAGGTGCTAAGCAACTCAGACGTCGTGTCACGACTCTATTCTGGAAAACGAGATAAAGACCTTAACGGCATTGCCTTTAGCGATTACCGTTGGCAACCAGAGATGCATGATACTCACAGCCTACCCAACAAGAACGACCCATCAAGCAAGCTTTACAGCTGGGGAGCCGACGCGTTCAGCATTGCCATCCAATTACCTGAATTAATCACTATGCAAAACCAACAAGTTCAAGCGTTTGGCTCGAAAGTTCACTTTGATGGCAAATCGAACTTCATTAGAGAGTTCCCCATAAGCCTAGTTCGCAACGGCAAGCCCTATGAGAAAAC
Organism: Litoribrevibacter euphylliae; assembly: GCF_042646085.1. NCBI lineage: Bacteria > Pseudomonadati > Pseudomonadota > Gammaproteobacteria > Oceanospirillales > Oceanospirillaceae > Litoribrevibacter > Litoribrevibacter euphylliae. The sequence goes on from NZ_JBHRSZ010000010.1 coordinate 70,674, forward strand.
TACTCAACAACTTGAAATCAACTAAAGCCATCGGTGATAAATACGAACAGGTTGCACAACACTTCCTAAGCCAAGAGAATGTGACTTTTATTAGCCACAATTACCATTCAAAAGCCGGTGAAATTGATCTCATCGGCTTAAAAGATAACATTCTCATTTTTTTCGAGGTTAGGGCGCGCTCCAACATTCAGCACGGCCTACCAGAAGAAACCATTACACACAAAAAGCAAGAGCGCATTCGTCGCACTGCGAGCAAATTTTTACAGACAAACACACAATATAGAAATACCCTATGCAGATTTGACGTCATCAGCATTACTTATTCTGAAACGGACCACGCAATCAACTGGATCAAAAACGCGTTTTAATAACGCTGCACATACGGGAACTTTATGAGTCTGACAGACCGCATCCAAATGCATTTTGGACAAGCAATCGAAACTAAAATGCATACCGCAGAGCTATTAACAGACGATATTTGTCTGGTTAGCCAATGGCTAATTAACTGTTTAGTGAATGACAGTAAAATTCTTTGCTGCGGTAATGGAGCCTCTTCTGCATTAGCACAACTCCTATCGTCCAAGCTCATGAACAAATACGGACAAGAGCGCCCAGGCCTTCCTGCCATCACCATTGGTGCCGATAGCTGCGTTGCCAGCGGCATATCAAACACCTTCAGTTTTTCAGAGATTTTTGCACGTCAAATCAAAGCCATTGGCCAACCTGGAGACATTCTTGTCATCATCAGTACCGGTGGAAACTCCCCAAACATCATCCAAGCAATACAAGCCGCACATGATAGAGAAGTTGCGGTTATTGCATTAACCGGTGGCGATGGCGGGGGCGTAGCGACACTCCTTACAGAACACGATATTGAACTTAGAGTACCATCAGACATCAAATCAATTATTCACGAAGCACACATGAGCATCATCCACTGCTTATGCGATTTAATTGATTACCAGCTGTTCGAGGAAGCCCTGTGAGTTTGTTGAGAGTCCTATTGATTTCAAGCGCTTTTGCGAGCCTCACTACAGGCTGCGTCAGCTTGCTTGATGCAACCTCGGAAGGTCCCATTGAAGAGCATCAAGGAACCCGAACCCTGGGAACCGTTATTGAAGATGAAAACATAGAAACCAAGATCTCGGTTAATTTACGCAAAGCCTCCGACACCCTAAAAAATTCTAACATCGATGTTGTCAGCTTTAATGGCACTGTACTTTTAGTCGGTGAAGTTCCCGATCAAGCAAGCAAGGCACTGGCCGACCAAGTAGCATCGAAAACCCGTGCCGTCAGAAAAGTCTATAACGAATTGAGTATTGCTGGCGTCAGCACCTGGGTATCAAGGTATAACGATGCCTGGATCACCACTAAAGTATCTTCACAGATGATGCTAGCAGAGAACTTTCCCAGCAGCCGAATAAAAGTAGTTACCGAACAAGGAACCGTTTATCTAATGGGGCTCGTAAGTCAAACCGAAGGTGAATATGCAGTCGACATTACCAAACAAGTCTACGGTGTAGAAAAGATAGTGAAGCTGTTTGAATATATTTAGATTTAATAAGAAAAGTATATTTAGAACAAACCACAAGAACATAAAAAAAGGGCCCATCGGCCCTTTTTTTATTTCACCACTTTCAAGCTCGGCTTTGGTTTCGCCAAAGACTCATCGGGCTTATCATCCAACTCTTTTACCGACTTTAACGGCGGATCATCATCTGGCTGCGGAGCACCAGGCTCAGCACCAAAGACCATCCCCTGACCGTTTTCACGTGCATATATTGCCAGAACGGCAACAATTGGCACATAAACACGCATAGGAACTCCGCCGAAACGCGCGTTAAAATCAATTGCATCGTTGCTTATGATTAGTCCACGAACAGCCGACGGTGAAATATTCAGAATAATCTGACCATCAGAAACAAAGTCCTGTGGCACCTGCACACCCTGAACACCAGCATCAACTACAATATACGGAGTGAAGTTGTTATCAACCATCCACTCCTGCAATCCTCGAACCAGATAAGGTCTACTTGGTGTCATCCTAAAGCTCCAAGAGTTACAGACGCATTTCTCTTTCAGCCTCAGACAGGCTCGCCTGGAACGACTCGCGCTCAAAGATACGCATCATGTAGAGATTCAAGCCTTTCGCAGATTCAGGAATCTCAATCCCTAGCTCTTTAACACGCCATAGAATCGGACCAACCAAGCAATCTACAACGGTAAAATCATCACTCATGAAGTACGGCTTTTCTTCAAAGATCGGAGAAACAGCCATAATACTATCCTGCAAGCTTTTACGCGCAGCATCAATATCACCTTCACCAGCAAGAATCTGATCAACCAGAGGGCTCCAGTCACGCTCGATACGGTACATCCATAAGCGACTCTGAGCTCGTGCTACAGGATACACCGGTAACAATGGCGGATGAGGGAAACGCTCATCTAAGTACTCCATCATGATCTCTGGCTGATAAAGCACCAACTCACGATCCACCAAAGTAGGCAATTCGTTATAAGGATTAAGAGAGGCTAAATCTTCTGGCTTGTTGTTAGGATTTACATCCAACACGTCGACAGCAACTCCTTTTTCAGCCAGGACAATACGTACTCGATGGCTGTAATGACTCTCACCGTCAGAATAAAAAGTCATAGAAGATCGTTTGGCAACTACGCCCATAAAACACCCCTAATTAAAACCAAAAACAGGGTGTGCAGGAAAAACCCGCACACCCATCAATAAGTCTAACTATACCACTAATAATTAGTGAATATCTTTCCAATATTCACGATTTAGCAGGTAAGCACAGATAAACAGCACAACTAGGAACAACATCACGATAATACCGATTCGTACACGCTCTTCCTGCATTGGCTCTGCAGTGTATACAAGGAAGTTTACAAGATCGTAAACAGTCTCTTCATATTCTGCTGGAGATTGTGTGCCTTCTTCTGCCAAATACAAAACATCACAACGCTCTTCTGTAATGTCTTGACCTGTCAATACATCAATATCTACAGGTACTTGTGCACAACCTTTCTTTTGAAGACCCTGAAGCTCCATCAAAACGTGCGGCATACCAACATTCGGGAACACCTCGTTATTCACACCCAATGGGCGAGTAGGATCTTCATAGAAAGTACGAAGGTAAGTGTACAACCAATCTTCACCACGTACACGAGCAACCAAAGTTAGATCCGGTGGCGCAGCACCAAACCAACGCTTCGCAGAATCTACCGTCATTGAGTTATGCATTAGCTGACCAATTTTTGAATCATCAAAAATAAGGTTCTCAACCATTAACTCATGAGGAATGTGCAAATCATCCGCAACACGCTCGTAACGAGAATACTGCATCGCATGACAACCCATGCAATAGTTCATGAAGGTTTGCGCACCGCGCTGAAGTGAAGCCTTGTTAGAAACGTTAGCGTTCATGTCATCCAAAGGATAACCGCTACCAGCAGCTACCGCAGTCAACGGAGCAACAATGCTTAATAAAAATACAGAAATAAGTTTTTTCATTAGCCTGTCACCCTCTCTGGAACTGGTTTAGTCTTCTCGGCCTTCGTATACCAAGGCATCAAGATAAAGAACGCAAAGTAAACAACGGTCATCAGCGGCGCCAACCAAGGTGGTTGAGCATAAGCCGGAAGCGCACCACAAATACCTAGGATCACAAAAGAAACTACGAACAAGGCAATTGCAATCTTGCTTAACATGCCCTTGTAACGGATTGAGCGAACCGGGCTACGATCCAACCAAGGCAACACGAACAGAATCGCAATTGCAGCACCCATCGCAATTACACCCAACAACTTATCAGGTACAGCACGAAGAACAGCATAGAATGGAGTGAAGTACCACACTGGCGCGATATGCTCAGGGGTTTTCAAAGGATTTGCCTCTTCAAAGTTGGCATGCTCTAAGAAGTAACCGCCCATTTCAGGCATAAAGAAGATGATACCGCAGAAAACGAATAGGAAGACAACAATACCCACCAGATCATGAACAGTATAGAACGGATGGAAAGGAATACCGTCTTTTGGTACGCCATTTTCATCAAGATTCTTCTTGATATCAACGCCATCTGGGTTGTTAGAACCAACTTCATGAAGTGCTAGAAGGTGCATTACAACCAAGGCAACAATCACCAACGGAAGCGCAATTACGTGAAGCGCAAAGAAACGGTTCAAAGTAATCTCAGAAATCAGGTAATCACCACGAATCCAAGTCGTTAAATCTTCACCAACGTAAGGAATTGCACCAAACAGAGAAATAATTACCTGTGCACCCCAATATGACATCTGACCCCATGGCAATACATAGCCCATGAATGCTTCTGCACACAGCGCTAGGTAGATACACATACCAAAGATCCAGATCAATTCACGTGGCTTCTGATAAGAACCATAAATAATGCCACGGAACATATGAAGGTAAACAACAACGAAGAATGCCGAAGCACCAGTGGAATGCATGTATCGGAGCAACCAACCCCACTCCACGTCACGCATAATATATTCAACAGAAGCAAATGCACCTTCTTGAGAAGGAACAAAGCTCATGGTCAACCAAATACCCGTCAGCAGCTGATTAACCAGCACCAACATTGACAAAACACCAAACACATACCATACGTTGAAGTTCTTCGGCGCATAGTACTTGCTCATGTGTTTTTCATAGGCTTCTGTTACTGGTAGACGATCATCTACCCAAGCCATCAAACCTTTCTTATCACTCATTATGCGCTCTCCTGATCAACACCGACAAGAATCACGTTGTCACTCAGATATGAGTGAGGCGGAACTTCCAAGTTAATTGGAGCCGGAACACCCTGATACACACGACCAGAAAGGTCGAAGCGGGAACCGTGACACGGACAGAAGAAACCACCTAACCAGTCGTCACCCAGATCAGCCGGTGAAATTTCCGGACGATATTTAGGCGAACAACCCAAGTGAGTACAAATACCAACCAACACTAGAATTTCAGGTTTGATAGAACGATTAATGCCAGAAACATATTCTGGTTGTTGAGGAACCTCTGAATTAGGGTCGCGAACAGAGCTATTCAACTTTTCAATGTTTTTCAACACTTCTTCGGTACGACGAATAATCCAAACTGGTTTACCACGCCATTCAACAATCATTTGTTGACCCGGCTCAAGTTTACTAATATCTGCCTTGACAGGTGCGCCAGCAGCTTTTGCTTTCGCACTCGGGTTCCAAGAAGCCACAAACGGGGTTGCAACGCCCACAGCACCAACTGCACCAACTGCAGATGTTGCTCCTATCAGGAGGCGTCGGCGCCCTTTATTTACGCCGTCTTGATTCATGCTAGGTTATCTCCCATCAGCCAACCGTATTCTGAATCCACATACCAAATAACTCACTAATAAATAGCAAACTATTCAACACACAATGGTCATCTCATTTTAGTCGCGGAATAGTATAGAAAATACCCCTACAATACAAGCGACTAAAGATGAATAGCGCTTGATATAAAACAACTAATCATCAATTAACAGGCAAAAAAAAGGCACTTCCGAAGAAGTGCCTTTTCCACACAGAAACGAATTAACGCTTCGAGAATTGTGGACGCTTACGTGCCTTACGTAGACCAACTTTCTTACGCTCAACAACACGAGCATCACGAGTAACATAACCCGCTGCTCGAAGTGCTGGACGAAGAGTTTCGTCATAAGCCATAAGAGCACGAGTGATACCGTGACGGATAGCACCAGCTTGGCCAGAACCACCACCGCCTTTTACAGTAACGATCACATCGAACTTCTCTAGGTTTTCAGTCAACTCAAGCGGCTGACGAACAACCATGCGAGCCGTTTCACGACCGAAGTACTCATCTAGAGTGCGGCTGTTTACAGTGATAGAACCACTACCTGGTCTTAGGAAGACACGTGCAGTAGAGCTTTTGCGACGACCTGTGCCGTAGTATTGTGTTACAGACATAGTAGACTTCCGTTAAATATCCAGTTCTTGAGGCTGCTGTGCAGCATGTGGGTGTTCAGCACCAGCGTATACTTTCAACTTAGAAAACATCGCACGACCAAGCGGATTTTTAGGAAGCATTCCTTTAACCGCTTTCTCGATTACCATTTCTGGCTTACGTTCGATCATTTCGTTGAAGTTAGCAGAACGCATACCACCTGGATATCCAGTATGACGGTAGTACATTTTATCTGCAGCCTTGTTACCTGTTACAGCAACTTTCTCAGCGTTTACGATAACAATATAGTCACCAGTATCAACGTGAGGTGTATATTCAGGCTTATGTTTACCACGAAGACGACTTGCTACTTCAGTGGCCAAGCGACCCAAGGTTTTGCCTTGAGCATCCACGACATACCAGTCGCGTTTAACTGTTTCTGGTTTTGCGCTAAAAGTTTTCATTCTTACCAGCCTAGATTGGGCAGTTTCTATAAAAGCAGCGCATTCTATATAAATAGAATAACATCTGCAAACTTTAAAGCGGACTCTTTCAGTGTGGGAAACTGAGGCGGCGAGTATACAACAAAAAACAATTAATGTAAGCCCCAAAGGTTGTCACGACCTTCAGCTTTCTATATAAAGGTACGAGTCCGAACTCTAATAATAAAAGACCCAAAGGTTAAGAGATGAGAAAAACAACAAAACGCCCTTCACACATCTCACTTTTTGCAAAATTAAGTCTTCTGCTTAGTTTTGTCGTTTCAAACGCATCATTTGCGATCGCTGACGAACAAACTCTAATTACCTCCACACAAATGAAACTTGCGGCCTATAAGGTCTCCACCCGCTTTCACCAGCTAACACTTCATGAAGGTGATTCTCTGATTCAAGAGAAGTTGGAACAAGACATTTCATTTTTGAGCAGTTTACGCCAATCCCTATCAGAAGATAATGCACCAGAAAGTGCAGAAGCCATCAATGAATCACTCGCCATTTCGAAAGACTACATTGACTTTGCCAATAAGAACGAAATAGCCACCGAAGGCTTTACATCACGATACGCAATTACTGACCTACATGAAGCCAGATTCAGCCTGTTAACCACACTAAATAAAGTCATCGAAAAAGAAAAAGAGGTTTCTGGAAGCTCAAAAAAATATGATCTATACAAAGCCGCTACGCTACTACAGCAAATGACGTCAGACTATGTTCGCCGTTCAGTTTCTACGGGTGGTGCAGGCTTATACATTGAAGGCCAAGAAAATATGGATGCGCCGGATGTGCTAGCACAAAAATTCAGCGATCAGTTAAAGGCTATTAGCCAAGCCCACAAAGGCAATAAAGAGCTTTCAAGCATGATTCGTAGCATCGACAGAAAATGGCGCTTCATTGAACCTTCTTTCAAGAACTACAATGAAAAAACAGTTCCGTTCCTCGTTACCAAATATTGCGACATTATTGTCACAACATTATCTGATGTAGCCGACCAGATTTAGAGCCAATCACTGCCCAATTTCTCAGAAGATTGGGCATCACATATACCAAACAACTCGCAAGCATTGCTGTAGGTTATCTCCGCAACATCACTTACAGAAATACCTTTTAACTGAGCCAGGTTTTCTGCAATCCTCGGAACAGATTTCGGAGTATTAGCCTCACCTTTTAGCCATTGGGGCGACATATCAGGAGAATCTGTCTCCAGAACAATGGCTTCCATTGGCAATTGCTCAACCATAGACCGAACCTTATGCGCGCTCGACCAGGTAATAACACCACCAATCCCGAGCTTAAGTCCCCTACTTATAAACTCTCTGGCAATTTCAACGCTGCCAGAAAAAGCATGCACAACTCCCGCCCGAATTGAGTATCGATCAAGCAAATCAAGCATCACTTGATCCGACTTTCGATTGTGTAAAACCACAGGCAAATCATAAACATCGGCCAGCCGTAGCTGAGCTTCGAAAACCTCTTTCTGTAAGACATAGTCGACATGACTAAATTTATCCAAGCCGATTTCACCCAGTGCAACCAAACCTTCCGCTCCATGATGTGTTGAAAGTTCTGCATCCAGAACAGCTAAATTATCTATTGAGTTTTCATCAATAAAAAAAGGGTGTATGCCAAACGCGACATACACCCCTCGATACTGAGCCTGAATTGTTAGAATTTTACTGATAGCTGAAACCCTGGTTCCAGGAATAAGAAAAGTATCCACTCCCAATAAGCGACACTCAGAGATCAGGGATTCCAAATTTCGATCAAAAATGTCGAAATCCAAATGACAGTGAGTATCAAAGAGTCTCATTACACCCTCAGCTAATCAACGATTAATGCTCCCTAGTCGCACGGAACTGAATATCAGGCCAACGTTCTTCCATCATAGACAAATTAACTCGTGTTGATGCCAAATAAGTCAAATGCCCACCGCCATCAATCGACAGATTTTCACCTGCTTTTTTCTTAAAGTCTTCGAGCTTACGTGCGTCATCACATTCGATCCAACGCGCGGTAAAGACATTCACAGGTTCATAAATGCATTCCACTTTGTATTCATCTTTTAAACGCTGTGCCACTACATCAAACTGAAGCACACCGACCGCACCCACGATCAAATCGTTGTTTTTCGTTGGCATAAATAACTGAGTTGCTCCTTCTTCACACAACTGCTGAAGCCCTTTTTGAAGCTGCTTAGTCTTCAATGGATCAGCCAGTCGAACACGACGGAATAACTCTGGCGCAAAGTGAGGAATACCGGAAAACTTCAACTCTTCACCTTCAGTGAAAGTATCACCAATCTGAATCGTACCGTGGTTATGTAACCCAATGATGTCTCCAGAAACCGCCTCTTCAACGTTTGAACGGTCACCGGCAAGGAAAGTCACCGCATCGGCGATCTTGATATCTTTGCCTATACGCACGTGTTTCATCTTCATACCACGAGTATAGCGCCCGGAACAAATACGCATAAACGCAATTCTATCACGGTGCTTCGGATCCATGTTTGCCTGAATTTTGAAGATGAACCCTGACAGTTTTTCCTCATGAGGCTCAACTTCGCGAGTCTCGGTATTTCTAGACTGAGGATTTGGCGCCCACTCTACAAAATCATTCAACATTTCACGAACGCCGAAGTTTGATAACGCAGTACCAAAGAAAACAGGCGTCATTTTTCCTTGGTGATACGCTTTGAGGTCAAACTCATGACTCGCACCACGAACCAACTCAATTTCTTCCACAAAGTCATCATAAAGATCGCCTAATAAGGTTTTGGCTTCTTCTGACTCTAGGCCGTCAACACGCACATCGTCCGGAATAGTTAACCCTTTCCCCGGTTCGAATACATGTATCGTATCGGTATACAGGTTATAGATCCCTTTAAAGGCCTTACCCATACCAATAGGCCAAGTAATAGGAGCACACTGAATTTTCAGAATCTCTTCAACTTCGTCCATGACTTCAATTTGATCACGAACTTCACGATCCATCTTGTTTACGAAAGTGAAAATCGGGGTATCACGTAGGCGACACACTTCCATTAATTTAATGGTTCGTTCCTCTACACCTTTCGCGCCATCAATCACCATCAATGCAGAATCAACAGCCGTTAAAACGCGATAGGTATCTTCGGAAAAATCTTCGTGCCCTGGTGTATCCAGTAAATTTACAGTGCGCCCATTGTATGGAAACTGCATCACCGAGGTGGTAATCGAGATGCCCCGCTGCTGCTCCATCGCCATCCAATCGGAAGTGGCCATACGAGTTCCCTTCTTACCCTTTACCGTACCTGCCACCTGAATGGCATTTCCGAATAAGAGCAATTTTTCAGTGATTGTTGTTTTACCCGCATCCGGGTGAGAGATAATCGCAAACGTTCTGCGAGTATCCACTTCAGCAGCAAAGTTAGACATCTAAATTATCCAAACCATTTCAAAATTCGGGCAATTATATAGCATCTTGCCCGAGCTTTGGATAACTGAAAAAGATATGAGAAAAAAGAGCAGGCCACCAACTACTAATAAGTGGCCAAAAACCTTAATTCACCACTAATGGCGAGCCATTAAGATCTTCACCATTCAGCTGATTACCATCAATCACATTTAATGAAGATTCTGGAATCCACTGACTTAAACACGAAACGTCCTCAAGACATGAATCGGATAACGCCATCATAAAGCTCACCAGATCTGAAACCTGCTGATCCGAAAGCTCTGCATTCACCAATAAAGATAAACCAGAACCTTGATCTGTCTCTAGTTTATCCAGCGCTAGCCGCGTATTTTCTTCAGCTCGATCACCACTGATATCTTCACAACTTACCCCACTTAACTGAGATAAATTACTGCAGGTACCGCCGACAGCAAAGTAATCATTGATGGCAATAGTCGGATTGAGGTGATGACGAATCACATCTTCCAAAGAGTCATAAGCTCCGGCATGACCGTATGGCCCTGTATGCTCAACATTTAATAACGTCGGCGTTCTAAATGCGTATTGATCCGAAAGCAGCAACGTCTCCCGCATACGACCAAAGTCGTCCCGGCCATCAAGGCCATTTCCTTTGCCTTCACCAATCTGCGGCATCGCTATGTTATGGAAACCTTCATCGGTAAAGAAGTCCCCAGAGTGACAGCCCGAACAGCCTGCACCGCCGTCAGTAACAGAAGTAAAAAACGCAATCGCTCCGCGCTTCTGACCGTCGGTGAGTGCTGACTTATCCCCTGCCACATAAGCTTTCCAAGAGTTATCCACAAACACTTGAGAGTTTTCGTAAGCAGCGATAGCCTCAGTTACACGATCAAAAGTAATGATATTAATTTCTGGAATTGTGGCCGCGTATACGACTTCAAACGCAGTCACCCAGTTATTTTGACCGTCACCGTCATCATCCACAGAAAGCTCACCAGCACTAGGAGCTTCATCTCGTAACCTAGCCTGCAGGCGAGCTCGTAACTCATCATTAGTTCCACCAAGTTCATAGTCCGAACGCATTTCAGCAGCAGACGTCACAGGGAATCGTGCCTGGGCTTCAGTCAAATTTCTCCCCGCATTGAGATCAGCCGAACCAAATAGACTGTCCGGAGTTCGGATTCCAACACCATCCGCACCATTCATCTTGGCGGTTTTTCCTAGACTCTCTACACGACCGTCGTGAAACAGTACTTGATCCCATAACGCAATGTTAAACGTGGTTGGCGCGTTCCTAGGGACTGTAGGCTCGGCATCCCCGGAATCATGAGTACGTCCAGGACCCAGTAACTGGTGGGTATCCGCTCCCACACCAATAGGCAAAGACAGATCATCACCGCCACCCAACGCAGGATGATGACAACTTACACATGCCGTATCTTGATCACCACCCAATGACTTGGAATAAAAGAGTTTCATTCCTAATTGAGCAATAGGTTCATTGATGGATACTAGATCACGCCCCGTAGATGGATCTCCGGTTAATGCATTAGATTGAATCAGCGAGGACAGCTGTTCATCAAAAGTTGAGACATTACTACTATCATCATTGTCACTGCACCCAGATAACAATGAGATTACAACCAATCCCGGTAGTACACTCGTAAGTTTCATCTAGCTCTCTCCTAAGCTAATTGATATTCGGTAGCTATTATTGTTCTTATTGATTACAGCTCGAACATAGACAGAATGCCCATAAAAAAAGCCGACGTAAACAACGTCGGCTTAAGGAACCTAAGCGAGGATGGAAACTAAGGTTCAATGTGACAGACACTAAGTGAGTGATCACTTCAGCGCCAATGCTCATTGACAATTATATTCAGGTTACATTCTGAAACATTAATAAAATACGACACCTTAGAAAGCAGTGTCGCATAAAATCATTACTTATAGCGGGTTTTAGAGTTTCGCTCATATCTAAGTTCATCATAGGTCTTAACCCAATCCGGCAGGAAGATAACGAAGCTTACCAATAGCATCCCATTCAACACACCTTCCGGAATACAAATAACAGGAGCATATTCAAGGTAAGTAAGCACTATCTCACTTTCAGGAAGATCCAAAATAAAAAATAGCAGACAGAGGAATAACGCTGGTAGCACCAAGGTGGCGACTGCAGCAAAAAAACCACATAGGTAAATGTAAGCAAACGGATTTTCCAACCAATAGACTACAAGCCGATAGCATAGTAATGAGACAATTACAGGTAAACAGCCCCAGAAGAAGGTATTCAAAGCCCAGAACGCCCAGTCATTTACACCAACTAACGCCAAAAACACTGTGTTAATTACTACAATCAAGGTCGAGAATGCCCAGCCTAAAATTAAAGTTATCAAATTAATACCCAAGATATAAATAGCGGCATTTTCATCAAACCAGCCACGCAATTGCCAGAGACCAAACGTAATAACCAGTGCCCCTAAAACCAAATGCTGACGATGACGAAAAACAAGAAAAGCCGCCCAATCAATGCTTCGAATGGCCAATAGAAACTGAACTGAAATCAGGACTGACAATATGAGATTTATATAGAAAGAAAGATCAACGGACAGATACATGAATACACCCTCCTATCATCAATCCCTAGACAGTTTCATCAACGAGAAAATCAGATAATAAAAGTTGATACATTAGGGCATCTTCCCGCCCTTCTTTCGCAGGATAATAATTCTTACGACAACCAATCATCGAAAAGCCAAAGCTTTCATACATGAGTTTAGCAGTTTGGTTGCTTACACGAACTTCTAGGAGAATTGAATCACATCCCTTTGATAGAGCAGCCTTGATCGCAGCATTAAGCAGATACTTGCCAAGCCCTTTACCTTGATGCGCTTTATGAATACAAATATTAAGTAGATGAGCTTCACCAACAATATCAGATAAGACCGAATAGCCTACTATATGACCCTGATGGCAAAGTACTAAAAAAATATAGTTGTCTTTAAAACAGTCGTTAAAAACACCTTCAGACCAAGGAAAGTCATAGCCACTGCCTTCAACCTCTAAAACTCCAAGGATATCTTCTAATGTTGCAGCCCGGACTTCCAATGTGCTTACGTCATCTTGAGTGGTAGTAACTGTTTCCATAACTTTCGCTTTGCATCAGAAGAGGTAAGAAGTTCAGGCAGTTCAGGAGAAGGAACAACCTCTATTGTTTGTCCTTCCGGCGCTAATTGCAGAAGCAGATCCGACAATTCATTAGAAAGACGCTGACCAAACAAAAGAAATGAATTAACACCGAATCCGATGGCCTGTTTTTGAAACAACGCCGTCATACTGTCCTCAAAGAACTCTCGAGTACTAAACTGCGGAGATTGCTTGACCAGTGGCCAGGAGACTCGATGATTAAACTCCGAAGTGGTCGGCACTCCCAGATAGCTTATAACAGCTTCCAAGAAACGTAATTCTACAGACGACAATGGCTCGCTATCAGTAACAGACACCACAACAGAAAGACCGAGCGGATATCTAAAAAATAAAAAGCCAAAGGGATCAACGATTTCTGTCTTTTTTGGAGAATCAGTGATTGTCGTCGAAGTCCTAGCAGTATCGCTCTTTATGCCTTCAGAGGAACGTGTAGAGGTTTGAGCTGCCTCCTTAACCTGATCATTGTCATCCATCAATGACTTCAGCTGAGACAGAGAAGACGGTGTAACAACGCTTTGTTCTTTTAGGTTTTCTTGTGCAACTTCAGATTCTAAAAGAGGCTGCTCTTGAGAACTCGTTTGCTGAACAGGCCAGTCAAGATCAGGAGCGTTAGGCAAGGTAAAACGGGGATACCATAACGATACCCCCATTGCACTTAAATAGGCTTCCTGAACTTGATGTTCTATCAAGGATTACACACCCTCTGTAGCTTGTGGATGTTCACGTACTACTTTCGCACCCAATAAGTTCAAGGCATGCAAGTAAGCTTTTGCCGAAGCGATCACAATGTCTGTATCCGCCCCCAAACCGTTCACTATTTTCCCGCTGTGATCCAAACGCACTGTCACTTCACCTTGCGAATCCGTTCCAGAAGTGATGGCATTAACAGAATACAGAAGAAGCTCAGTACCAGAATTAACGATTGTCTCAATAGCTTTAAACGCAGCATCCACAGGACCACTGCCTTGCGCAGTACCCTTTGCTTCTTGACCATCGACTGAGATTGTAATCTCAGCTTCTGGTGTTTCACCGGTACATGAAGTTACTTTCAAACTAACCAAGTCATATTTATCTTCAAAACTTTTAGCTGCATTATCGCTAACTAACAAATGTAGATCTTCATCGTAGATTTCATGCTTCTTATCCGCCAGTTCTTTAAAGTTAGCGAATGCATGATTCAACTCTGTTTCGGTTTCGAAAGTGTGCCCTAACTCTTCCAAACGAGTTCTAAAAGCATTTCGACCAGAGTGCTTACCAAGCACCATACGATTGGTGTTCCAACCCACATCTTCAGCAGACATGATTTCATACGTTTCACGATGCTTAAGTACGCCATCCTGGTGAATGCCCGATTCATGCGCGAACGCATTAGCACCGACAATCGCTTTATTCGGTTGTACAGCAAAGCCTGTGACGGAAGAAACCAGTTTTGATGTAGGAACGATAAATTTAGGGTCTACATTAGTTTCAATATCGAATAAATCTTTTCTCGTCCGAATCGCCATAACGATTTCTTCAAGAGAAGCGTTCCCTGCACGCTCTCCTAAACCGTTAATAGTACATTCAACTTGGCGAGCCCCGTTCTGTACCGCAGATAAAGAGTTCGCGACAGCTAACCCTAAGTCATTGTGACAGTGAACAGAAAAAACGGCTTTATCCGAATTTGGAATCCTTTCGATCAGGGTCTTAATAGTTTGTCCGAACTGCTCAGGAATGGCATAACCGACGGTATCAGGAATATTAATCGTAGAAGCACCAGCATCAATCGCCGCTTCAATAATTCGACACAAGAAATCAATTTCAGAGCGACCCGCATCTTCACAAGAAAACTCAACATCAGCAACATGGCTTCGAGCACGCTTAACAGCATAAACCGCTTGTTCAATAACCTGCTCAGGCTTCATTCGAAGCTTATGTTCCATATGAATTGGTGAGGTTGCGATAAATGTATGTATTCGGCCCGAGTTAGCACCTTTCAAGGCTTCAGCCGCACGATCAATGTCTTTATCGAGCGCGCGCGATAAACTACAAATGGTACTGTCTGTGACCGAGTCGGCTATGGCTTTAACTGACTCAAAGTCTCCAGGACTAGCAATAGCAAACCCGGCCTCAA
Organism: Litoribrevibacter euphylliae; assembly: GCF_042646085.1. Taxonomy (NCBI): domain Bacteria; kingdom Pseudomonadati; phylum Pseudomonadota; class Gammaproteobacteria; order Oceanospirillales; family Oceanospirillaceae; genus Litoribrevibacter; species Litoribrevibacter euphylliae. The sequence goes on from NZ_JBHRSZ010000010.1 coordinate 85,852, forward strand.
TCACATCAACTTTCATTTTTTCGAGTGATTTCGCGATACTGAGTTTCTCAGACTTAGTCATTGAGGCACCCGGGCTTTGCTCACCATCACGCAAAGTCGTATCGAAAATAATTACACGATCATTACTCATCAGAAACTCACTGTTGTTATAAAAAGTTGACTAAAATAAAACTCTTTGCCAAATAGGCCGAAATAACAGGTGATTATAAAGCAGTCGCCACACTTTGTGGAACTAAAACCATGAGTCGATCACTAATGATCAAGTTTTGTCCTGATGGAATACTTATGCTTAATAAAATCTCCAAACTTGTTATCTGCATTTTATTCACTACCTGCATAACTCCGGTGTCTGCAAACAGCGAGAGGCAAAACAAAGTAATTATCTTTACTCAGGCGTTTTGCCCGGCCTGTATTCATGCCAAGCAATATATGGAAGAGCAAAACATAGACTATATAGAACTGGATATAGAGACAAACCCTAAAGCTCTTGAAGTATTTAAGCAAATTAACGGCCGGGGGACGCCTCTGTTCGTCATCAACAAAAAGATGGCCTACGGCTTTGATCCAGCATTTATTGAGGCTAATTTGTATAAATAATTACGTTAGAGCCGCGTCTTTTCAAGCCTCAGCCGTATTGTTCCGCTCGAAGTCTTGGTGTTGGATATTTTCCAGA
>NZ_JBHRSZ010000011.1:0-512 GCF_042646085.1 Litoribrevibacter euphylliae
TGGATTCGGCTTCAAACAGAACAGAACCGTCTGAAGCAAAGACCTTCATGAGATATTCGGTACGAGTATTACCATCGGCATCGGTAAAGTTATTCGCCACTCGAGCCGCAACACCATCGTCAAGACTAGTAAACTGCAGATTCCCCCAACTACTGGACGGTACCCCAGAAGCCTGCTGAGCTGACAACAATGCACCGGTGGTTGTATCACGACCGATTAATCGTGCATTACTCCTATTACTGCTATTCGCTAACAGCACATCCCCTAGTTGAGAGACTTGTAGATCAGTGACTGTCCAATGATTGCCCTCACCGGATGGCGTGAAGTGCGTCCGATAGCTAACAGCTCCCGTACTCACATTACGATCCAAGATAATAATCCCTGTATTATAGGTGCCAATATAGACCTGCTTACTGTCAGGGCTTTCTATTAGCTTGGCCACCAACCCAAGAGGGCCATACACTGACGCACTACCATCTGACGAACCAATGTACGCTTGGCTGTTATCCCAC
>NZ_JBHRSZ010000012.1:0-5621 GCF_042646085.1 Litoribrevibacter euphylliae
GAAGGAAAGGGGTCTGCCCCTGATCTGGAAGACTCAGAAAGCAAAAAAACTTCTTCAGAAAGTGAAAGAAAAAGGTTGACACAGAGATTTGAATCGTTAAAATGTGCGTCCTCTTTCGAGATAACAGCAAGGCGGCAAGCCTTGGATTTGGTTGAAAAACTTAAGTTATCTCAAGCTCTTTAAGAATTTGTTCAGATAATTCGTGTGGGCACTTACTGTGTGTCGAAGGACATATATAAGTGACTCGTGAATATCATTTGTTTTATGCAGTGATTTTTATGATGTCATGATGCTTTTTAGATTTTGAACTGAAGAGTTTGATCATGGCTCAGATTGAACGCTGGCGGCAGGCTTAACACATGCAAGTCGAGCGGAAACGATGATAGCTTGCTATCAGGCGTCGAGCGGCGGACGGGTGAGTAACGCGTAGGAATCTGCCTAGTAGTGGGGGACAACATGTGGAAACGCATGCTAATACCGCATACGCCCTGAGGGGGAAAGATGGGGATCTTCGGACCTATCGCTATTAGATGAGCCTGCGTAAGATTAGCTAGTTGGTGGGGTAATGGCCTACCAAGGCGACGATCTTTAGCTGGTCTGAGAGGATGATCAGCCACACTGGGACTGAGACACGGCCCAGACTCCTACGGGAGGCAGCAGTGGGGAATATTGCACAATGGGCGCAAGCCTGATGCAGCCATGCCGCGTGTGTGAAGAAGGCTTTCGGGTTGTAAAGCACTTTCAGCGAGGAGGAAAGGTTAGTAGTTAATACCTGCTAACTGTGACGTTACTCGCAGAAGAAGCACCGGCTAACTCCGTGCCAGCAGCCGCGGTAATACGGAGGGTGCAAGCGTTAATCGGAATTACTGGGCGTAAAGCGCGCGTAGGCGGTTTGTTAAGCTAGATGTGAAAGCCCCGGGCTCAACCTGGGAACTGCATTTAGAACTGGCAGGCTAGAATACGGTAGAGGTTAGTGGAATTTCCTGTGTAGCGGTGAAATGCGTAGAGATGGGAAGGAACACCAGTGGCGAAGGCGACTGACTGGACCGATATTGACGCTGAGGTGCGAAAGCGTGGGTAGCAAACAGGATTAGATACCCTGGTAGTCCACGCCGTAAACGATGTCTACTAGCCGTTGGGCTCCTTGAGAGCTTTGTGGCGCAGCTAACGCGATAAGTAGACCGCCTGGGGAGTACGGTCGCAAGATTAAAACTCAAATGAATTGACGGGGGCCCGCACAAGCGGTGGAGCATGTGGTTTAATTCGAAGCAACGCGAAGAACCTTACCTACTCTTGACATCCAGAGAATTTGCTAGAGATAGCTTAGTGCCTTCGGGAACTCTGTGACAGGTGCTGCATGGCTGTCGTCAGCTCGTGTTGTGAAATGTTGGGTTAAGTCCCGTAACGAGCGCAACCCTTATCCTTATTTGCCAGCGATTCGGTCGGGAACTATAAGGAGACTGCCGGTGATAAACCGGAGGAAGGTGGGGACGACGTCAAGTCATCATGGCCCTTACGAGTAGGGCTACACACGTGCTACAATGGCCGGTACAGACGGTTGCCAACCCGCGAGGGGGAGCTAATCTGAGAAAGCCGGTCGTAGTCCGGATTGGAGTCTGCAACTCGACTCCATGAAGTCGGAATCGCTAGTAATCGTGAATCAGAATGTCACGGTGAATACGTTCCCGGGCCTTGTACACACCGCCCGTCACACCATGGGAGTGGGTTGCTCCAGAAGTGGCTAGCTTAACCTTCGGGAGAGCGGTCACCACGGAGTGATTCATGACTGGGGTGAAGTCGTAACAAGGTAGCCCTAGGGGAACCTGGGGCTGGATCACCTCCTTAAACGAAAAGAGCTTTTGCGCTCAGTAAAGTGTCCACAACGAATTATCTGAACAAGTGAATTAGAGAGAGCGGTTTTAGGCTTAAGAGAGTCTTCTAGGGCCAGCTTGAGTCAAGACTATCAATTTAGGCTTGTAGCTCAGTTGGTTAGAGCGCACCCCTGATAAGGGTGAGGTCGGCAGTTCAAATCTGCCCAAGCCTACCAAAATCTCCTCGAGAGATGATTTGGGGCTATAGCTCAGCTGGGAGAGCGCCTGCCTTGCACGCAGGAGGTCTGCGGTTCGATCCCGCATAGCTCCACCACTTCTTAACTAAGAATATGTGGTACCCAAACTAAAGGGAAATGTTTTTGAATAATGATTAGTCATTGTTCTAAAGAGTATTTCACCTTTAGTCGTTCGAAAGAACACTATTGTTAATAAGTTGTTCACAACTTGTTAACCGCTCTTTAAAAATTAGGACAGAGAAATTAGTAAATTACAGTACGTAATTTATTGAGTTGTAATACGAGTAAAACTGAATCAAGCGTATTTACATCCGGTGATCGTTAATCAGTCAAATGAACAACTAATCCAAACTATTTTGGGTTATATAGTCAAGTGACTAAGCGCATACGGTGGATGCCTTGGCAGTCAGAGGCGATGAAAGACGTTGTAGCCTGCGATAAGCTTCGGGGAGTCGGCAAACAGACTTTGATCCGGAGATCTCTGAATGGGGAAACCCACCCGATGTAAGTCGGGTATCTTGCACTGAATACATAGGTGTAAGAGGCAAACCGAGGGAACTGAAACATCTAAGTACCTCGAGGAAAAGAAATCAACCGAGATTCCCTTAGTAGCGGCGAGCGAACGGGGACCAGCCCTTAAGCTTAGGGGACGTTAGTGGAAGGCTCTGGAAAGTGCCGCGATACAGGGTGATAGCCCCGTACACGAAAACTAACCTAAGTGAAATCGAGTAGGACGGGACACGTGGTATCCTGTCTGAACATGGGGGGACCATCCTCCAAGGCTAAATACTCCTGACTGACCGATAGTGAACCAGTACCGTGAGGGAAAGGCGAAAAGAACCCCTGTGAGGGGAGTGAAATAGAACCTGAAACCGTATGCGTACAAGCAGTGGGAGCAGACTTGTTCTGTGACTGCGTACCTTTTGTATAATGGGTCAGCGACTTAATTTCAGTAGCAAGCTTAACCGTTTAGGGGAGGCGTAGGGAAACCGAGTCTTAATAGGGCGTTCAGTTGCTGGGATTAGACCCGAAACCAGGCGATCTATCCATGAGCAGGTTGAAGGTGCGGTAACACGCACTGGAGGACCGAACCCACTGTCGTTGAAAAGCCAGGGGATGACTTGTGGATAGGAGTGAAAGGCTAATCAAGCCTGGAGATAGCTGGTTCTCCTCGAAAGCTATTTAGGTAGCGCCTCATGTATCACCATCGGGGGTAGAGCACTGTTAAGGCTAGGGGGCCATCCCGGCTTACCAACCCTTTGCAAACTCCGAATACCGATGAGTGCAATCATGGGAGACACACGGCGGGTGCTAACGTCCGTCGTGGAGAGGGAAACAACCCAGACCGCCAGCTAAGGTCCCAAAATCTATGTTAAGTGGGAAACGATGTGGGAAGGCTTAGACAGCTAGGAGGTTGGCTTAGAAGCAGCCACCCTTTAAAGAAAGCGTAATAGCTCACTAGTCGAGTCGGCCTGCGCGGAAGATATAACGGGGCTCAAACATAGTACCGAAGCTGCGGATGCGTGTTTACACGCATGGTAGAGGAGCGTTCTGTAGGCTGTTGAAGCGGAATTGAGAAGTTCCGTGGAGGTATCAGAAGTGCGAATGCTGACATGAGTAACGATAAGGGGAGTGAAAAACTTCCCCGCCGGAAGACCAAGGGTTCCTGCGCAACGCTAATCGGCGCAGGGTGAGTCGGCCCCTAAGGCGAGGCAGAAATGCGTAGTCGATGGGAAACAGGTTAATATTCCTGTACCTCTTTATAGTGCGATGGGGGGACGGAGTAGGCTAGGTCAGCCTGGTGTTGGTTATCCAGGTTTAAGATTGTAGGCAGAGGAATTAGGCAAATCCGGTTCCTTAATGCTGAGAGTTGATGACGAGTTGCTACGGCAACGAAGTGATTGATGCCATGCTTCCAAGAAAAGCCTCTAAGCTTCAGCTATAAAGAGACCGTACCCCAAACCGACACAGGTGGTCAGGTAGAGAATACCAAGGCGCTTGAGAGAACTCGGGTGAAGGAACTAGGCAAAATGGTACCGTAACTTCGGGAGAAGGTACGCCGACTTTGGTGATCGGACTTGCTCCGTAAGCTGAGGTCGGTCGAAGTGACCAGGTGGCTGCGACTGTTTATTAAAAACACAGTACTCTGCAAACACGAAAGTGGACGTATAGGGTATGACGCCTGCCCGGTGCCGGAAGGTTAATTGATGGGGTTAGCTTCGGCGAAGCTCTTGATCGAAGCCCCGGTAAACGGCGGCCGTAACTATAACGGTCCTAAGGTAGCGAAATTCCTTGTCGGGTAAGTTCCGACCTGCACGAATGGCGTAACGACGGCCACGCTGTCTCCACCCGAGACTCAGTGAAATTGAAATCGCAGTGAAGATGCTGTGTATCCGCGGCTAGACGGAAAGACCCCGTGAACCTTTACTATAGCTTCACAGTGAACTTTGAACATACTTGTGTAGGATAGGTGGGAGGCTTTGAAACCAGGACGCCAGTTCTGGTGGAGCCAACCTTGAAATACCACCCTGGTATGTTTGGGGTTCTAACTCAGGTCCCTTATCGGGATCGAGGACACTGTGTGGTGGGTAGTTTGACTGGGGCGGTCTCCTCCCAAAGAGTAACGGAGGAGCACGAAGGTTGGCTAAGTATGGTCGGACATCATACGGTTAGTGCAATGGCATAAGCCAGCTTAACTGCGAGACAGACACGTCGAGCAGGTACGAAAGTAGGTCATAGTGATCCGGTGGTTCTGTATGGAAGGGCCATCGCTCAACGGATAAAAGGTACTCCGGGGATAACAGGCTGATTCCGCCCAAGAGTTCACATCGACGGCGGAGTTTGGCACCTCGATGTCGGCTCATCACATCCTGGGGCTGAAGCCGGTCCCAAGGGTATGGCTGTTCGCCATTTAAAGTGGTACGCGAGCTGGGTTTAGAACGTCGTGAGACAGTTCGGTCCCTATCTGCCGTGGACGTTGGAAAATTGAAGAGAGCTGCTCCTAGTACGAGAGGACCGGAGTGGACGAACCTCTGGTGTTCGGGTTGTCATGCCAATGGCATTGCCCGGTAGCTACGTTCGGACAGGATAACCGCTGAAAGCATCTAAGCGGGAAGCCCCCTTTAAGATGAGTTTTCCCTAGGTCTTTAAGACCTCTTAAGAGCCGTTCAAGACCAGGACGTTGATAGGCTGGGTGTGTAAGCGTTGTGAGGCGTTGAGCTAACCAGTACTAATTGCTCGTGAGGCTTGGCTATATAACACCAAAGTGGTTTAGAACATCAGTGTTCAGCCCGATTGATTAAAACATCAGATGTAAACATCCTGATTCAGACACCGTATTCAATGTGATGATGACAATAGAGCAACGCTCGAACTCATCTCCTCTGTCCCAGTTTTGCTTGACGACCATAGCGACTGTGAACCACCTGATCCCATTCCGAACTCAGAAGTGAAACCGGTCCGCGCCGATGGTAGTGTGGGGTCTCCCCATGTGAGAGTAGGTCATCGTCAAGCGCCTTATACTAAAAGCCCTGATGCGAACGCATCGGGGCTT
>NZ_JBHRSZ010000013.1:0-927 GCF_042646085.1 Litoribrevibacter euphylliae
AATCTGCATAAGAACATGGATAAGTCTGAGTAAAACGGTCCCCAAAGGTCTTTACTACCTCCGCCATGCTTAAGCGATTCATTGTTACACCTCAGATAAGAGATCCAACAAGCCATCACGCTCAGGATGGTAACTCGGTATCCAATGAATATATCGCATGGTGGTGTTCACATTTTGATGCCCTAGCCAGTTTTGCAGCAGATGAATTGGCAATCCCGCTTCTAGCTGATGAGTCGCATAGGCATGACGTAACCCGTGAATGCCACCTGTTTTTTGCACTCCAGCTTCTGCCTTTGTCTTTTTATACACTTTCTGCAAGGTTCGAAGATCAAAAGGCTTATCTAACTGTTTGCTATAAAAGAGCCAAAGATAAGGACGATAACGATACCAGTACTGCCTTAAAGCCATCAATACGGTTTTAGGGAGCGGCACCATGCGGTCTTTTTTACCTTTCCCTTCGTTCACTTTCAGCAGTAAACGTTCGCCATCAATATCTTTCACTTGAAGAGCGCACACCTCGCTGACTCGAAGGCCACATCCGTAGCAGGTCTTTAGCATGGTCTGATGCATTAGATTGGTCGGTTGATTAACGATCTTTCGTGCTTCATCTCGCGTCAATAGCTCTGGGATTTTTAGGGGGCGTTTAGGGTAATGCAAACGGATTGATTCAAGTGAACGCCCGAGCACCCAGCGATAAAAGAAACGAATAGCATTCACTTGCAAGCGGCAACTGTTCGCAGCGAGATTTCGATCTTTAATGAGATAAATAAAATAATTTTGAAGATCGTCTTGGCTGAGTAAATCCGGTGACTTTCGATAGTATTTAACCAAGCTCATCATGCTGTATAAATAGCTATTTTGGGTGCGTTCAGAGAACTGTTTGACCGTCATCAGATCGATCATTTTTTGACGTAAGGGACTCATAAC
>NZ_JBHRSZ010000014.1:0-718 GCF_042646085.1 Litoribrevibacter euphylliae
ACGTACCCGCTACTTCATCAATGTTGTAATGAATCAAGTTTGGTGTAGTACTGTCTTCCATCAAGTACAGAGATGTGCCATCCCGAGTAAATAACGCCGATACCACTGACATTCCCAGAGGCTCATTCGAGAGGAAGTTCAATTCACCGGTTAAAGCATCGCGTGCAAAGATTACGATATTCTGAATACGACGAACCGAGCTATCAGGCGAAGACAATACGTATACAAATTTACCGGATGCATGCGGAATAACTTCACGAATATAATCCAAGCCATCAACGGTCATGCCATTGGCGGTTACATCGCCGTTTTTAAGAGAGCCTAAAACGCTCATCTCGGTACGATCATCAAACTCATTTTCTAATGGATTAGTGCCGATCAAATATTCCCATTGGTTGTTGTAACCATCGCCATCCAGGTCTATCTGGCTATCATCAGCATTAACATCCAGGCCATTGGCTACTTCATAGTCATCAGGAATCTGATCACCATCCGTGTCCGTTAGCAACGGGCTACTGCCAGCCGCTTGCTCTTCCTGATCCGTCAGGCCATCACCGTCGGTATCATGATCTGGGTCGTTATAAGCCCACTTATCGAAGCCTTCATAGCTTTCTTCAAAAGCATCGGTCAGACCATCGTTATCGTCATCTGGATCTTTACCATCGCCAATGCCGTCTTTATCAAAGTCTAAATGCTCATCCACATCGGTGGGCACTTC
>NZ_JBHRSZ010000015.1:0-1155 GCF_042646085.1 Litoribrevibacter euphylliae
ATCTACTTATTAAGGGGATTGTATGAACTGCATCCATTTCGATGCAAGAGTCTTTATGCCTTTTCTTAACCTACTAACCTTAGAACTTGATACCTATCTCAATCTCGCTTCTCTTTCATTCATCGTCTTGAACCTAGTTCAGGTCACTTGGAGAGTAACAGCCATAGTTCCCCTATAAACCCAACAAATCTGTTTTTATTATTCAGACGTTTAGCTCAGTTCTATCACTTCGGTCGCTCTTTCAGTGGTCGAAGCACTTTTACTATCTGAACATGTGTTGAGCTACATTTACTGCAATACCAACAAACACAAGTCTCCAGAACTTCCTTGCCTGAAACACCTTCATCCTGAACATTTTCTTGCTCTGAGACCTGCTCGTCCAGTACCGCTTTTATTAAGGATAAGCGGTGTTGCTTCTGCTTATTCGAGAGAAAGCCATAATGACGGATACGCATAAAACCTTTAGGCAACACATGCTGCATAAATCGGCGAAGGAACTCTACACCGTCCAGCTTCATAATTTTATGCTGTCCATCTCGATAGTCTTTCCAACGAAAGCGCACCGTATTTTCACTCACATCGACTAAACGGGATTCGTTCAACGCAATTCTGTGGGTATACCTCGCGAGGTATTCCAACACCTTTTCTGGTCGTCCATGGCAGGCTTTGGTATAAACAACCCAATCTTTGATCATTAGCTCCCTCAGTCGCTCATCGACCTCTTTCACCGTACTTATTCTGACCAACTCACCCTGCTGATGCGCCATTCGTAAATAGCTGATCATTCGTCCTCGAAAGCATCTTGATAACGCCCTTACTGGGAATAGATAGTTGGAACGTGCTTTGTGCCATTGATGCTCAGCTTCAGACCAAGCGCCCGCCGGAATCAAACAATGCAGATGCACATGCTGATCCAGTTTTTGTCCCCAGGTATGAAGAACTGCTGTCATACCTAATTCACCATTTAAACGCTTCGGATCATGACCGAAGCGGTTTAATACATCCCAAACACTCTTAAATAATCCATGATATAGAACGTCAGGATGCAGCTTAACCCAACCATTCAGCTCGTGAGGAAGCGTAAATACCAGGTGAAAGTACGGTACAGCCAGCAAGTCTCGTTCACGAGCCATACACCAAACATCAGACGCCTTA